>CAVRIB010000019.1:0-339477 GCA_963721135.1 uncultured Alphaproteobacteria bacterium | reverse complement strand
CCTGCTCAGCCGACGCGCGGGCCGCTGTTCCTGCGAAAGCGGTCAATGGACGGACGTCACCGGAGGTCCGAGAAGGGTCTTGTGTCACGAAGCGTAGCCGGTCCAAACGGCTGCGCGCAACTTTATAGGAGATGAAGGTAGGTCCTTCGGGTTCGGCGATCAGGTCGCTGATCCCAAGCCACCGCGGGCCGCTTTGGTCAAAAGCCACGGTGGTGAGCGCTGCGGAAACGCTGGGACGGTTGATCCCGGCAGGTACGGTTGAGAGAGGCGAGCGCAAGCGAACCGTCGATGAAGTGTCGAAATCGGATCAGGCGATGTCAAAACCGGGGGCTGACCCTTCCTCCGGGATCAGCTTGGGCGATGTCCTGATACGGCCCAAGCGACATCCGGCATGTAGACGGCGCGAAGCTCAACCAGGCTCTTGTAAGGAACGTGAGAACCTGGCCGGCGATGCCAAGGGAAAAGGCACAAGCGGCTCCAACCGCAAGGCCGATAGTACCGATGCGCCGGAGAGGGGCGGACTGCTCCGTAGTAGCGAGGAAGCGGCTGCAATGGTCGTGGAGCGAAGGGGGCGGGTCATCGACGATGAATTGGGCCAACTGGCAACGGGAGGAGCCCGAAGTTCAACGGAAGGCGGCAGCCTTCAATCGATGGCACGAGCCGGATGATGCGAGAGTATCAAGTCCGGATCTGTGAGAGGCTCGGGGTGAAATTCCCCGGGCCTACTCGGCAAAAGGCTGGATTGGCCCTAACTCGATCCTCCCCGGGCAGATCCGCAGCACCTACGATAACGGCCGTTGGTGATCTGCTTTTGCGCCGCAGCAAAGGCGTTTAACCAAGACTGGAGACCCGTTACGAGTTGCAGCTCTTGTAAGACCGAGAGAGCTGAGCTGTAGTCTGAGCAGTAGATCGGGCAAACCACCATGGAAATCTCGCTTCACGGCCGCTCGGCGATTGTGACCGGCGGCAGCAAGGGGCTCGGCCTTGCAATCGCTACCCAGTTCGTCGCGTCCGGCGCCAACGTCGTGATCGCGGCCCGCGGCCCGGAAGCGCTGGAGTCCGCTGCTAAAGCCATTTCGGACGGCGCAGCGACCGTGTCCGGCGGTAATGCGCGCGGCCGCATTATTACGGTCGCCGGCGATGTGGCCAAGGCCGCCGACATCAAACGTATCCATGCTGAAGCGACGAAGGCATTCGGGCAGGTCGACATTCTCGTCAATAACGCCGGCGTGTCGCGCTCTGGCGCGTTCGAGACGTTGACCGACGAGCGGATGCAGGAAGATCTCGATCAGAAACTTTTCGCCGCGATCCGGTTGACCCGGTTGGCATGGCCGCAGATGAAGGAGCGGCGCTGGGGTCGTGTGATCAACGTTCTCAACATTGGCGCCAAGGCGCCTCGCGCCGCCAGCGCACCAACCTCGATCTCGCGCGCCGCCGGCATGGCACTGACCAAGGTGCTGGCCGGCGAGGGCGCTGCTTTCAACATCCTGGTCAATGCGCTGCTGGTGGGCCTGATCGACTCCGACCAGCACGTCCAGGCGGCGGCCAAGGCCAATATACCCTATGCGGATTTCATGGCACAGCGCGCCAAGGCCATTCCCTTGGGACGCATGGGAAAGGCCGAGGAATTCGCCAAGGTTGCCTGCTTTCTCGCTTCCGACGCTGGCTCCTACATCACCGGAACGGCCCTCAATGTCGACGGCGGGAGTTCACCCGTCCTCTGAAGGGCGCTTTCGCGGCAAACGGTCTCGGCTTGGTTCGATTCGAGTTCCTCTCCCTCCGCCACCGTCCCTTGGACGATGCCCCCGTGCTATCGTTGCCGGAAAGCAATTGCCTCGCTGCAAGGGGGAAGAGAATGCGCGGACGCCGTGTGCTGATGGAATCTCTGGTGTCGCACGGGGTGCGCCATATCTTCGGCAATCCCGGGACAACGGAGACGCCACTTCTCGACAGTCTGCCGGCCTATCCGCAGGTCGAATATGTGATGACCCTGCACGAGGGCGTCGCGGTCGGGGCGGCGAGTTTCTATGCGCAGGCCACGAGCAGTGCCGCCGTTGCCAACCTCCATGTCGCTCCTGGCCTCGGCAATGCGATCGGCGCGCTGTATGGCGCGTTGAAGGCCAACTCACCTCTCGTGGTGACCGCCGGTCAGCAGGATACGCGCATGCGTCTCAGCAATCCCCTGCTGGCGCATGATCTCGTCGCCATGGCGGCGCCGGTCACCAAGTGGAGCGTGCAGATCGAGCGGGCGGACGAGATCGCTCCCATCCTTCGGCGCGCGTTCAAGGTGGCGACCGATCTACCGAAAGGCCCGGTCTTCGTTTCCTTGCCGATCGACGTGTTGGAGCAGGAGACCTCGGTCGAAGCGACCGGGCCGGGCAGGTTGTGGCGTGCCGCGCTTCCGGATCTTCAGGGCCTCGATGAGGTCGCTTCGCTGCTGCTGAAATCATCCAGTCCCGTGATCGTTGCCGGCGACGATGTCGCACGATCGGGAGCCCAGAGGGCGCTCGTCGCGCTCGCCGAGGCGATCGGCGCACCGGTGTGGTCCGAAGGACTGCGGAGCCATCCGCCGTTTCCGACCAGCCACCCGAATTATCGCCAGTCGTTGCCGGGAGACGCGGCCCAAATTCGCAAGGCGTTTTCCGACGCCGATCTGGTGTTGCTCCTGGGCGGCCCCTTCTTCGAGGACATCTGGTATGCGGCGGGAAGCCATTTCCCGAGCGGCGCGGCCGTGGTCCAGATCGAGCAATCGCACGAGCGCCTCGCGTTCAATCATCGTCTCGATGCGGGTATCGTTGGCGACATGGCGACCAGCATTGACTCGCTGACGAATGCGATGCGTTCGGAGGCGACTCCGGAATTCAATCGGGCTGCGTCACGCCGCAACCAGGCGCTGGCCGAGCTGCGGGCGCAGGAAAAAGAGGCGTATCGGGCGCGCCTGGAAAAGAGCTGGAGCCGCGAGCCGAGCTCGATGCCGCGAATTGCGGCCGAGCTCAGGCGTGGCCTGCCCGACGATGTCGTGATCGTCGACGAAAGCATTACGGCAAGCCTCGATCTCGCCCGCGCGTTCGACTATCGCGGCTTCGGCGATTATTTCGGCGGGCGCGGCGGCGGCATCGGTCAGGGATTGGCCGGCGCGATCGGGGTCAAGATCGCGATGCCGGAGCGGCCGGTCGTCGCCATCTCCGGCGACGGTTCGGCGATGTACAGCATCCAGGCGCTGTGGACTGCGGCTCACCACAAGCTTGCGATCGTGTTCGTCATCCTGTCGAACCGGGAGTATCGCATCCTCAAGCACAATGTGGATGTCTGGCGCCAGAACTTCGAAGCCGGGACGCAACATCCCTATCAGCAGATGGATCTGACTGGGCCCGAGCTTGATTTCGTGCATCTGGCGGCCGGCATGGGCGTCGAAGGCATCAGGGTCGAGAAGGCCGACGCGATCGCAGCGGCGCTGGCGCGCGCCGTCGCGGCAAATCGGCCCTATCTCGTCGAGATCGCTGTCGAGGGAAAGCGGTGAAGCGCAATCCTGGCGCGCGCTAGCGGTAACCGGGAGCAAACGGAGAAACGCCTGATAGCCCGGACTGCTGGGTGTAGCCGACCCCGAGTGAAAGGCTCACATTCGACGTCGGCTTGAATTCGATGCCCGCATGGGCCCCATAGCCGGGTAGCGTGCCGGACATGGAGTCGAAGGGAGCCAAAGGGCCACCGACGCCGGGATTATAGTTCAAGGTGTCAAAGCCGGCATAGACCGTGACGGGCAACCCGCCCACGCCCTTGAAGTTGTAGCCGAACTGCATGCCCTGGTAATAAGGCGAGCCGAAATTGCCGAACGCTCCGGCCTGGTTGAAGCCGTTCGTGCTCAAACCCATGCCGCCGGCGTCGCTGCCGACAAACCAGCCGTTCGGTAAATTGAAGCGCTGGTAGGAAAAGCCGCCGGCGTCACTGCCTTCAAGACCTTGAAAGTTGCCAATAGTGCTCGCGCTCTGGCCGTCGGCCGGATTGCTGCCGACGCCGACGGACCAGCCGGGGATCAAATAAGCCACAGGGGCCGTCTGGGCATTGGCGGTTCGCCCGCCCAGGCACAACGCCGCTAATGCGAACGCAAGACCAAGTCTGCTCGAGAAGATGGACATCCGCCTTACCGTCAACTGCACCGAAATTATACGGTCCAGATAGCAAAAACGCCAGCGCGGCGCCACCGCAAGGTCTCATCACATGCGACTGAAGGGACCTGCTTCGGCTGTCCTGTTCATGTCAATCGTCTACGCCAGCGCGAGTTCCCGATAGTGCTGCGCGGCGACCTCGTCGCATCGCGCGCGGTAGGCGGGGGCGCTGCCGCTATAGCGGGCGACGATGCGGGTCTGCTTGCCTTCCACATTGCTGTTGATGCCGGTCATCCACGAGTTGACCTCGTTCGAGAGCAGACCGACCCCGAGCGCCTTGACGTGATCGGTCCAGGCCGTCACGCCTGGGGCCGTCGCCTCTACCCGCGTCAGGCTATTTTCCCGCGCATGGCGGATCAGGTTAGCCACCCAATCGACATTATATTCGATGCTGCGCGGGATATTGCCGAGCGCCGTGTGCGGCCCCATCAGCATCATCATGTTGGGGAAGCCGTCGACCATGACACCGAGATAGGTCTGCGGACCGTTCCTCCATCTGTCCTTCAGCTTCACGTCACCGACGCCGCGGAAGTCGATCCGGTCGAAGCTGCCGGTAACGGCATCGAAGCCGGTCGCGTAGATGATGATGTCGAATTCGTATTCCGCGGTGCCGGTCTTGATACCCTTCGGCGTGATCCGCTCGATCGGCGTTGCCGTGATGTCCACCAGTTCGACATTGTCCCGGTTGTAGGCCTCATAATAAAAGGTCTCCAGCGGCAGCCGCCTTGTGCCGAAGCCGTGGTTCTTCGGGATCAGCTTTTCGGCGACCTTGGGGTCCTTCACGCGCTGGCGGATCTTTCGCGCCACGAAGTCGCTGATGGTCGCGTTCGCCTTCTTGTCGGTCAGGATGTCGCGGAAATTGCCCTGCCAGATGCCGAACCCGCGCTCGGCATAGAGCTTCTCGTAGAAAGCTTCGCGCTCCTCATCGGAGACCTCGAAAGCTCCGCGCGGATCCGGCGTATGCAGGAAGCAGGCGAAGGTTTCCTGGCAACGCCTGAACATCTCCGGATAGCCGGCCTTGATCCGCGCCTGGGTCTCCGCGTCGATCTTGCCGTTGTGCAGCGGCGCGCACCAGTTCGGCGTGCGCTGGAACACGGTCAGGTGCCCGACGGTCTTGGCGATGGTCTGGATCGTCTGCACGCCGGTGGCGCCGGTTCCGATCACGGCCACTCGCTTGCCGGCGAAGTCGACCGGCTCATGTGGCCATCGGGCGGTGTGGAAGGACTGGCCCTGAAACAGGTCCACCCCCTCGATCCGCGGCAAAGTGGGGGCGGAGAGCGGGCCGATGGCGGTGATCAGGAAGCGCGCGCGGAAGCGGCTGCCGCTCTCCAGCGTCACGTTCCAGCTGCGCGTAGCCTCCTCGTAAGCAGCAGCCGCAACCCGGCTGCGGAATTGCATGTCGCGACGCAGGTCGAACTTGTCCGCGACGTGATTGAGATAGCGCAACGTTTCCGGCTGGCCGGCGAAATGTTCGGACCAGTTCCATTCTTCCAGCAACTCCTTCGAAAAGGAGTAGCCGTAGGAATAGCTTTCGGAATCGAAGCGCGCGCCCGGATAGCGGTTCCAGTACCAGGTGCCGCCGACGCCGGTGCCGGCCTCGAACACGCGCACCCGCATCCCGAGCTCGCGCAACCGGTAGAGCTGGTACATGCCCGACATGCCTGCGCCAATGATGATGGCATCGTAATCCAGAACTGGCATCGCGTCGGTCGGGGCCTGTATTTCGCGCGAGGCGGCCATGTACCGTTGCTCCCTGTGAACCGGGTTTCTTCGGGTGAGGAGTAAGATCCGGGTGTCAGCCAGGCACGATAATCAGCCCGTTGGGTGTTATGCAACGATCATATCGCCAGCTTTGGCTCAAGCGACAGCCGTGAGCCGCACATCCACGACGAATTCCGTAACCCGGAACAAAATTCCCCTTGCATCGGAAACCAGCCGAGGTTTCATGTCCGGAAACAAGAAGTTGAGCCAGACGCAGCTCACGCTGGTCAGTTGGCAATGAGGAAGCGTGATGGGGGGCGGGTTCGCGTCTGCGAATTGTCGAGATTGGAAGCCCGCGCGCGATGAATTCGATACGCGCTCCGGAAACATCCATGCCCTTTCATAAACTGTTGATCGCCAATCGCGGCGAGATCGCCATTCGCATCGCCCGCGCCGCCGGCGAGAGCGGCCTCGCCACCGTCGCCATCCACTCGGCCGATGACGCCTTGTCGCTGCACGTTCGCGCGGCCGACGAGGCGTATCAAATCCCGGGGCGGGGGGCGCGCGCCTATCTCGATATCGAAGCGGTGATTGCTGCCGCGAAGGCGACGGGATGCGACGCGCTGCATCCCGGCTACGGCTTTCTCAGCGAGAACGCCGCGCTGGCGCGGCGTTGCGCGGAAGAAGGGATCGTGTTCGTCGGGCCTTCTCCCGATGCGCTCGAATTATTCGGTGACAAGGTCCATGCCAAAGCGCTTGCGAGGCATTGTGGGCTGCCGGTGATCGAAGGCACCAGCGGCCCGACCACGATCGAAGAGGCGAGGGCATTTTTCGCTTCGCTAAGCGGGGCTGCGATCATGATCAAGGCCGTGGCCGGCGGCGGCGGGCGCGGCATGCGTATCGTCGAAGATGCGGCCCGGCTCGCGGAAACCTATGCGCGCTGCCAGTCCGAGGCCAAGGCCGCCTTCGGCAATGACCAGGTCTATGTCGAGCGTCTGATCCGCAAGGCCCGCCATATCGAAGTGCAGATCATCGCCGATCATTACGGGGCGATCAGCCATTTGTGGGAGCGCGAATGCACCATTCAACGCCGCAACCAGAAACTCATCGAAGTGGCACCCAGTCCCTCGCTGAGCGACGGCTTGCGCGCGCGCATTGTCGAGGCCGCCAAGCAGCTCGCCGCGGCCGCGCACTACGACAGTCTCGGCACCTTCGAGTTTCTGGTCGACGGCGAGGCAAGCGGGGAGCTGGCGTTCGCCTTCATCGAGGCCAATCCGCGCCTCCAGGTCGAGCATACCGTGACCGAGGAGGTGCTCGGCGTCGACCTGGTGAAATCGCAGCTCGCGGTCGCCGCGGGCGCAAGCCTGGCCTCGCTCGAGCTGACGCAGGCCGCGGTGCCTTCGCCACGCGGCTACGCCATGCAGCTTCGCGTCAACATGGAAGTGATGGACGAGAAGGGCATGACGAAACCGGCGGGCGGGACGCTCGCGCTGTTCGAGCCGCCGTCCGGCCCGGGTGTGCGGGTCGATAGCTTCGGCTACTCCGGATACAAGACCAGTGTGGCCTTCGATTCCCTTCTCGCCAAGGTCATCGTTCATTCGACGACTGCGAACTGGCCCGATGTCGTGCAGAAGGCGGCGCGCGCCTTGCGCGAATTCCGCATCAGTGGTGTCGCCACCAACATCCCCTTCATTCAGGCGGTGCTGGCGCATCCCGATTTCGCCGCCAACCGCATCGCTACCGATTTCATCGATACCCATGTCACCGTTTTGGTCGGCGCCGCGAAGGAATCCGCGCCACCATTGTTCTTCGCAAGCAGCGGTGCCGTCGGCGAAACGACCGCCGCTTCGATGGCAAGCGTAGTCGGCCCGATCGGATCGGAGCCGGTGCCGGCGCCTTTGCAGGGTACGGTGATCGCGATCGAAGTCGTCGAAGGCGACCTGGTTCGTGCCGGACAGCAGTTCGCCATCATCGAATCGATGAAGATGGAGCACCTCGTGACGGCGCCGCGCGGCGGCAAGGTCACGAAAGTCACCGCCGCCAGCGGGGTGACGCTGATGCCCGGCGAGCCGGTGCTGTTTCTCGAGCCTGCCGAAGTCGACGGCGACGAGGCTGAAGAAGAAGCCAAAGTCGATCTCGACCACATCCGAGCGGATCTGGCGGAGACAATCGCGCGTCATGCCCTTACGCTTGACAAGAACCGGCCGGCCGCGGTTGCGCGCCGGCGCAAGACCAATCAGCGAACGGCGCGGGAAAACGTGGCCCAGCTGGTCGATGACGGCTCGTTCGTCGAATACGGATCGCTGGCGATTGCCGCCCAGCGCCGCCGGCGGAAGCTCGACGACCTGATCAAGAACACCCCTGCCGACGGATTGATCACCGGCATCGCCACGGTCAATGCGGACAAGTTCGGCGCGGACGACGCCCGCTGCATGGTGATCGCCTACGACTACACCGTGCTGGCCGGCACCCAGGGGCACATGAACCACAAGAAGATCGACCGCATGCTCGGCCTTGTCGAGCAATGGCGCTTGCCGCTGGTATTCTACGGCGAAGGCGGCGGCGGCCGCCCCGGCGACACCGACCGGCTCGGCATGACCGGTCTCGACGGCCCGTCATTCGTGCAGTTCGCCAAGCTGTCCGGCCTGGTGCCTGTCGTGGGTGTGGTGTCCGGCTATTGCTTCGCGGGCAACGCCGCGATGCTCGGCTGTTGCGACGTCATCATCGCGACCCGGAATGCGTCGATCGGCATGGGCGGGCCGGCGATGATCGAAGGCGGCGGTCTCGGCGTCTACCATCCCGCGGAGGTCGGGCCGGTGTCGTTTCAGGCGCCGAATGGCGTCATCGACATTCTCGTCGAGGACGAAATAGACGCTACCCGCGCCGCGCAGAAATACCTGTCCTATTTCCAGGGCGCGCTCACCTCCTGGAAGGCGCCGGATCAACGCTTGCTGCGGCGGGCCATCCCGGAAAACCGGTTGCGCGTCTACGAGATCAGGACCGTCATCGATCTTCTCGCCGACGAGGGAACCGTGCTTGAAATCCGCAGGGATTTCGGTGTCGGCATGATCACAGCCTTCATCCGCATCGAAGGCAAGCCGTTCGGTCTGATCGCCAATAACCCGAAACATCTCGGCGGCGCGATCGATGCGCCGGCGGGCGACAAGGCCGCGCGCTTCATGCAGCTCTGCGATGCCTTCGACATTCCGATCGTGTCGCTGTGCGATACGCCCGGCTTCATGGTGGGACCGGAGGCCGAGAAGACGGCGATCGTGCGTCACGTTGCCCGCATGTTCGTGACCGGCGCGAGCCTCACCGTGCCGCTGTTCGGCATCGTGCTGCGCAAGGGTTACGGGCTCGGCGCGCAATCCATGATTGGCGGCGGTTTCCACGCCTCCTTCTTCACGGTGGCCTGGCCGACCGGCGAATTCGGCGGCATGGGCCTGGAAGGCTATGTCCGGCTTGGCTTCCGCAAGGAAATGGAAGCGATCGCCGACCCCGTCGAGCGCGAGAAATACTACAAGGCGAAAGTCGCGGAGCTCTATGCCAACGGCAAGGCGGTCTCCATCGCCTCGGTGCTGGAGATCGACGAAGTGATCGATCCGGCCGAGACCCGCCGTTGGATCTTGGCGGGCCTCCAATCCGTGCCCAAGCCCGAACGGCGCGGGCATCGCAAGCGGCCGTGCATTGATGCTTGGTAGCTATTTGCCGCATGGAGATGCGTCGACTGTCGAGCGGCGGGATCGCGCAGCTATCCTACGAAAGGCTTATTCCAACCGGACCTCTGGACTCCGGTCCTTGGCGGGCCCGGGAAAATTCAGTTGCATCAGTGCAGGGAAGGGCTAGGCTTAATCTCAAAAAACCGCCTCGAGACGCAGCCGGGCGATAAATCTGATCGAAAAAGGTTTATCGGCGCTTGTCGATGGACAGTCGGCGCCGCAGGGAGGGTTGCAATGAACAAGGCGGGACACGCTTTGCCGGACAACTCGCGCCGGCAATTCCTGAAGGCAACGGCAATCGGTGTCGCGGGCGCTGCGCTCGGCGCGCGCCCTGGTTTCGGCGCGCCGACGACCATGACATTGATGCACGAGAACTCGTTCATCAAGACCTATGACGAGTATTTCCAGAAAACGCTGATCCCGGCCTACGAGAAGCTCACGGGCATCAAGATCAAATACGAGTTGGTCAGCGTCGGCGGCCTGCAGACCCGCGTCACCACCGTGGCAGAGACCGGATCCGGTCCGGACATGACGCTGAACTTCTTCAACTGGCCGTTCCTCTACGACGAGAAATACCTCGATGTCGGCGATGTCGCCGAGGAGGTCGGCAAGAAAAACGGCGGCTGGCACGACGCGGCAAAGGAAGCCGTCATCGTCAACGGCAAGTGGAAGGCGATCCCGTTCGGCAATGTCGGCCAGTTGATGAACTGGCGCACCGACTGGTTCAAGGAGGCCGGTTACGACAAATTCCCCGATACCTGGGACGAGCTTCTGGAGGCCGGCACCAAGCTCAAGGCCAACGGACATCCCTTCGGCTTCGAGCTCGGCCACGGCTTTGGCGACAATCACGGCTGGCTGTATCCGTTGTTATGGTCCTATGGCGCGCGCGAGGTCGAAGCCGACGGCAAGACGGTGGTCATCGAATTCGGCCGAGACGGCGCGCGCGGTCGATTTTGCCCGCACCTTCTTCCAGAAGACCATGCTCGAGGACGTGCTTGGCTGGACCGATCCGAACAACAACAAGGCCTATCTGAGCGGACAGATATCCTGCACCAACAACGCCGAGAGCATCCTGTGGGCGGCCAAGCGCGATTTCCCCGACATCGCCAAAGTCACGGACCAGTCGCTCAATCCGAAGGGGCCGAAAGGCGAGCGCTTCCATATCCTGGCGCCGTGGAGCCACTCCATCTTCAAGCACACGCCGGATCCGCAGGCCGCGAAGGATTTTCTGCGCTGGCTGATGGAGCCGGCGCAGGTCGGCGGATGGTATGCTTCGGCCGACAGCTACTACGCGCCGTACCTGCACGCCTTCGACGACGCGCCGCTGTGGCACGTCGAGCCGCGCAACATCCCGTACCGGGATTCGCTTGCCACCTCGCATCTGCCGGGCTGGCCGGCGCCGGTCAGCCGCGCCCAGTCCGAGAGCGTCGCCAAATACGTCGTCGTGGACATGTTCGCCAAGGCGTGCGCCGGCAAGTCGACCAAGGAGGTGATCGCCGACGCGAACGCGCAGCTGAAGCAGATCTACCGGCCCGCCTGAGCATGTCGGTCCACAGCGAGCCGATACCGCTTCCGGCCGCCCGCCGGCGCGTGCTGCCGGCGCTCGCGCGAGTGGACCGAGCGCGAGGAAGTCTTCAGCCTGCTGATGATCCTGCCGCCGATGGCCTTCCTGATCGCGCTGGTCGGCTATCCCTTCGTCTACGGCATCTGGCTCAGCCTCGAGAATCGCCCGGTCGCCCAGCCCGGCACCTTCATCGGGCTCGGCAACTTCATCGCCGATTTCCACGATCCGACCTTCTGGCAGGTGGTTCAGAACACCTTCGTCTATACCGGCGTGGCGCAACGTATTGAAAATGGTCGGCGGCCTCGGCTTGCGCTGGTGATGAACCAGACCTTCCGCTTCAAGAACCTGGTCCGCGCGGTGCTGCTGTTGCCGTTCATCGTGCCGACCGTGTTGTCGACCATCGCCTGGATGTGGATCCTCGATCCGTCGTTCAGCGTGATCAACTGGCTTTTGGTGCACGGCGGGATCGCCACCCGCGGCCCGTCCTGGCTCGGCAACGGCACGCTCGCGATGGCCTCCCTGATCGTGGTCAACACCTGGCGCGGCCTGCCCTTCTACGCGATCACGCTGCTCGCCGGACTGCAGACGATTCCGCCCGAACTCTACGAGGCCGCGATCATCGATGGCGCCGGTGCGCTCGAACGCTTCCGCTACGTCACCTTGCCGCTGCTCAAGCCGGTCGTCTTCATCGTGACCATGTTCTCGCTGATCTTCACCTTCTCCGACTTCCAGCTGGTCTACGTGCTGACCCGCGGCGGCCCCGCCAACGCCACCCACCTGTTCGCGACCTATGCGTTCGACATCGCCATGAGCGGCGGACAGTTCGGCCTCGGCGCCTCGGTCGCGCTCGCCATGCTTCCCCCGCTGGCGCTCTTGATCATCGCGCTGGCGCTGTACTTGAGGAAAGAGTGATGGTCGAGGATGCCAGCTGGCGGGTGCGGGCGCTGCGGTTGTGGCTGCCGCTCGGATTCTTCCTGATCTTCGCGCTGTTTCCCTTCTACTGGATGGCGATCACGTCGCTGAAGCCCAACCAGGAACTGTACAACCCGCAGGTCATGCCGCTGATCGTGCATCACCCCACGCTCAAGCATTATGTCGATCTGCTCACCGAGACGGATTTTCTGACCTGGACCTGGAACACGATGCTGGTGGCGACGGTCTCGACCGCCATCTCGCTGGTTTTCGGTGTCATGCTCGCCTATCCGCTGGCGCGGATGAACTTCCCCGGCAGCGCGCTGGTGTCGTTCGCGGTGGCGGCGACCTATCTCGTGCCGCAACCGCTGCTGTTCATCCCGATGGCCGAGATCATCGAACGGATGGGGCTCGGCAACACGCTCACCTCGGTCATGCTGACTTATCCGACCTTGCTGATACCATTCTGCGCATGGCTGCTGATGGGCTATTTCAAGAGCGTCCCGCGTGAGCTGGAAGACGCCGCGCGGATCGATGGTGCGAGCCGGCTGCAGACGATGTTCCTGGTATTCCTGCCGTTGTGCAAACCGGGATTCATCTCGGCCGGCATCTTCGCCTTCACCCTGGCGCAGAACGAATTCCTCTATGCGCTGATCTTCCTGACCGACACCTCGGTCCGCACGGTGCCGGTCGGAGCGATCGCCGAATTGATCCGCGGCGATGTGTTCTATTGGGGGCAGCTGATGGCTGCGGCGCTGCTCGGCTCGATCCCGGTGGCGATCATCTATTCGTTCTTCGTCGAGCACTACGTGGCCGGCCTGACCGCCGGAGCGGTAAAATAGGCTGCTTGAGGCGGCCCCGAGGGCCGGGCTTGTCCACAGTGCCCGTTCCAGGTCGGTTGCGAGCGCCGATTTGATTGTCATGGAGTTCCCGGCAATCTGCGACTTCGCCCTACTTTCGCCGCCGCCGGTCTGGAAAACCGCCCAAGCCAGATCGATGAGAACATCGCGAATCGGAACCTGTCCGCGCGGGCTCAATTGCGCCTTGGACGGGATCGCGGGCGCGCCAGTTTTTGAGAAAGCATGCTTCATGACCGAGCCTGCCATGGCAACGGAGAAGGCGCCCGATGTCGCTGAGACGGTAGGCTTTCTGCGCCGCTTCGCCGACCTGATGGCGACCGGCTACAACGCAGCCTATCTGCAGCGCGCCGCCGATCTCCTGGAAACCCTGACCGCGCGCGTGATCGCGGCCGCGGACGAAGATGCGCTCTGGCGCTACAAGCATGAGAACCTTGCCCGGCACGCCGACGCGCTGGAAGCCGAATGCGAGACGCTCAAGCAGGACGTCGAGGGGCATCTCGATATCACCGCCTCGGTCATCCGGGAGCGCGATGCGCTCGGGGTGAAATTGAAGGCAACGGAGGCGGAAGTATCCGCGCTTCGCGATACCCTGAGCCGCGAACGCGACGAACGCGCCGCCAAATCGGCGGCCCACGAAAAAGAACTGGCCGGGCTGCACAGCGCGTTCAACCTTGAGCGCGAGCAACTCAAGGCGGCGGCCAAGGCGGGAGAGGAAAGCCTCGCCGAGCTCCGTCTTGACCTGAACCGCGAGCGCGCGGAATTTCAGGCCCAGCTGAAAGTCCGCGGCGACGAGCTTGCCGCCTTCCGCGTCGTTTCCGAACGCGAGCGCGACGCGTTGAGGGAAAAGCTCGCCGCCCTCGAAGCCAAGCGCGCGGAGCTTCGCGCAGCCTTCGACCGGATCAGCGATCTCAGGGACCGGACGGTCGAACATCAGGGCGGCGCCGGCCTCCGCGTTCCCGAGACGCCGGACCTTGAGGCAGAACTGGCGTCGCTTGCGGCTGTCGGCGAAGCCGATGCGGTGGTGCCGAAAGACACCCTGCGTCAGGCTCGCGCGCAATTCGAATATCTCGCCAAGGAGTGCATTCCGCGCGGCGATATCGCAACCCAGGTGATGTGCGAACTCGCGGCCTATACCATGGACCTCGCTTTGGTCGCCGGCCAGAAGCCGCAGCATCTGCCGGTAGGCGAGGTGGCAAAGAGCATTCTCACCCGCGCCGCGGAATGAGTTCCGGCAAGAGTTGGCGGAGTGAAATCCTTGCGGTTGAGTGTCAGCGGCCGCGGAAGGCGGGTTTGCGCTTCTCCATGAAGGCGGTTCGCCCTTCGACATAGTCGGCGGAGGCGAAACAGGCATCGACCGCGACCTGCGCCGCGACTAGGTCGCGCTTGTCGGGATCCAGCACCGCTTCATTCACGCAGAGCTTGACGGCATTGATCGTCAACGGCGCGTTACCGCCGATCCTGCCGGCATAGTCGCGCACGTAGGATCTCGATGCTGGCCGTCGGAACGACGCGATTGACTAACCCCATCGCGTAGGCTTCCGCGGCATCGAACTGCCGCGCCGTATAGAAAATCTCCTTGGCAAAGGACGGACCGACGATGTCGACCAGGCGTTTGATGCCGTCATAGGCATAGCCGAGACCGAGCCTGGCGGCGGGCACCGCGAAGCTGGCATTTTCCGCAGCCAGGCGCAGATCGCAGCACAGCGCCACGCTCAGGCCGCCGCCGACGCAATAGCCCTCGATCATGGCAATCGTCGGTTTGGGAAAGTTGATGATGGCGGCATTGGCCTGCCCGGAAATCCTGCTGTATTCCAGCACGGATTCGGGCGAGGAACGTTTTTCCCCGAACTCGGAAATATCGGCGCCCGAGACGAACGCCTTGCCGCCGGCGCCGCTTACGACCACCACCCGGATTTGATGGTCTTTCTCGAACTCGCCCATGATTTCCGCGACCGCCTTCCACATGTCGAGCGAGACGGCGTTGTGGCGCGCGGGATTGTTGAACTGCATCCAGCCGATCGACCCGTCCTTCCTGGCGATCATCCGCTCGGTGCTGGTCTTCATCGGATCCTCCTTGAGATATTAACTCAAAACGCCGCTGGCCGAATTAGGTTGTATCCTCTCGTCATTGCGAGGAGCGAAGCGACGAAGCAATCCATCGGGCGGCAAAGTGAGAATGGATTGCTTCGCTGCGCTCGCAATGACGGTCGCTAAGCTCAAACAATCTTCCGCGCCCGAAACCCGGCGATGGCCTTGTCATCATAGCCGCATTCCTTCAAGACTTCGGCGGTGTGCTCGCCCTTCTCGGGCGTCGGATGCGCGATCCGGCTCGGGGTGCGGCTGAGTTTGATGGGCTGGTTGACGACCGCGATATCGCCGAGCGTCGGCGTGATGCACTGGAGCGGCCATGCCGAGATGTTTCACCTGAGGGTCGGCGAAAACCTCGTCCATGCGGTTGATCGGGCCGCAGGGCACGCCGGCCTTGTTGAGCATCGCGATCAGGTCGGCGCTCGAGTGCTTTCTGGTGACTTCGGAGATGATCTGATTGATGGCGGCGCGGTTCTTGGATCGCGCCGAATCCTGCGCGAAGCGCGGATCGTCGAGCAGGTGGGTCAGGCCAAGCGTCTCGCAGAAGCGCTTGTAGATGTGCTTGCCCGCGGCGGCGATATTGATATGGCCGTCGCTGGTGGGAAATACCCCGGTCGGGATGCTGGTCGGATGGTCGTTGCCGGCCTGGCCCGGCACGTCCTTGGCGATCAGCCAGCGCGCCGCCTGGAAATCCAGGAGCGAGATCTGCGCTCCCAGCAACGACGACTGCACCCATTGGCCCTCGCCCGAAACCTCGCGCTCCAAGAGCGCGACCAGGATTCCCATCGCGCAAAAGATGCCGGCGCCGAGGTCGGCGACGGGGATGCCGACCCGCACCGGGCCCTGCCCCGGCAGGCCGGTGATCGACATCAGGCCGCCCATGCCTTGCGCGATCTGGTCGAAGCCGGGACGCTCGCGATAGGGCCCGTCCTCGCCGAAGCCGGAAATCGAACCGTAGACGATGCGCTTGTTGATCGCGCGAATGCTCTCGTAGTCGATGCCGAGCCGGAATTTCACATCAGGGCGGTAATTCTCGATCACCACGTCGGCGGTCCCGACCAGCTTCCTGAAAATGGCGAGGCCGTCGGCTTCTTTCAGGTTGAGCGTGAGGCTGCGCTTGTTGCGGTGCAGGTTCTGGAAATCCGGCCCGTGCCGCGGCCCGCCCATCTCGCTTTCGTCCTCAGGGAGTTCGATCTTGATGACGTTGGCGCCCCAGTCGGCCAGTTGCCGCGCGGCGGTCGGTCCCGCCCGCACCCGCGTGAGATCGAGCACCTTGAAACGGGCGAGCGCCTGCGAGGCGGGGGTGAAGGACATGCGGTTTGCTCCGGTTTGTTTTGATTGAGTTGATCAGATTTGCGCGATCAACGCCATCTGTCGCGGTTCGAACTCCAGCCATGCAGCCGAGCCGACCGGAAAATCATTCATCGGCGAGGTCGTGACCCGGAGCGTCAACGCGCCCTCGCGCGGCCGTACCACGTAATCCCAGTGCTCGCCAAGAAAGGCGCGCTCGAGCACGACCACGCCGACCGCGGTGCCGCCGTTGCGGGGCCGGTGGCATCTCCGACAGCCGCATGCTGTGCGGCCGGACCGAAAATGTGATCTTGCCGTTCATCGGTTCATTTCGCCTCGAACGCGGCGCGCGGCAGGGCAAAGCCGTCGAACGCGATCTGTTGCCCGTCGCCCAGCCCCTCGATGAAATTGGTGCGCCCGATGAAGCCCGCCACGAAGCGCGTCTTCGGCTGGTTGTAGAGTGCGCGCGGATGGTCGACCTGCTCGATGCGGCCGTGGTTCATCACGGCGATCCGGTCCGAAGTCACCATCGCCTCGGCCTGGTCGTGCGTCACGTAGACGGTCGTGACGTGAAATTCGTCGTGCAGGCGCCGGATTTCGAAACGCATCTCCTCGCGCAACGTCGCGTCCAGGTTGGACAGCGGCTCGTCCAGCAGCAGCACGGCGGGCCGGATCACGATCGCGCGGGCCAGCGCCACCCGCTGCTGCTGGCCGCCCGAGAGCTCGGCCGGATAGCGGTCGGCCAGATGGTTCATGTGCACGACTTCCAGCATCTCGCCGACACGGCGCCTGATCTCGGGCCTAGCGATCTTGCGCAGCTCGAGGCCGAAGGCGACGTTTTGCTCGACCGTCATGTTCGGCCAGATCGCGTAGCTCTGGAAGATCATCGACATTTGCCGCCGGTCCGGCGGCAACGAGCCGGCGGGCGAGGAAGGATGTTGCCGTCCGTTTCGATGGTGCCGAGGGTGGGATCGATGAAGCCCGCGATCATCCGCAAGGTGGTGGTCTTGCCGCAGCCGGAAGGTCCGAGCAGCGAGACGAACTCCCCGGATTGCAGTTCGAGGTCGATATCGTCGACCGCGAGGAATTCGCCGTAGCGCTTGCTGACGCCGGTTAACTTTAGCCTGCTCAACTATTCCTCCGCAGCATGAAATCGCGCCCGATCACCTTCGATCCGATGCCCGCGATCACGACCGTCGCCACCAGAAGGATGACGCCAAGCGCCGACAACACTTCGAAATTGCCTTCCTCCGACAGGTCGAACAGCATCACCGATATCACGCGCGTGTTCGGCCCGACCAGGAAGATCGCCGAGGACAGTTCGCGCGTCGCCGGGATGAAGACCAGGATCCAGGCGCCGGCGAGGCTCTTCTTCAACAGCGGAATCAGCACCTTGCGGATCGCCAGCAACCGGCTGCCGCCGAGCACCCGCACCGCCTCTTCCATTTCCGGATTGATGCTGCGCAGTCCCGCCGCGCTCGAGGTATAGGCGATGGGGAGAAAGCGCGTGGTGAAGCCGAGGATCAGGATGGTCGCGGTACCATAGAGCGCCAGTGGCGGCGGCGCGTAGGCGGCATAGAAGCCGATCGCGAGCACGATGCCGGGCACCACGAACGGCGCCATGCAGAGAAACGCCAGCACGTTGCTGAACGGCACCAGCTTTCGATTGACGACATAGGCGATCGCCAATGTCAGGCTGATCGCGGCGAAGGCGGTGATCGCCGAATAGACGAAGGTGTTGATGATGGTCTGCTTCGCCTGGGTCTGCTCGAACAGCAGGTAATAGAAATTGTGCAGGGTCAGGTTGTCGAGGCTGAAGCCGCGGCCCCACGCCTTGGCGAAGGCGGCCTGCAGGAGCACCAGCATCGGCATGAACACCGACAGCGCGCAGACCAGGAGCGCGTAGGCGAGCATCACCCAGCGCCATGGCCCGAGCGCGATCATTCGCCGTTCGCCGCCCTTGCCGGTGACGGAGGTGTAGCCGCGGCGGCCCAGGATCCGGCGCTGCAGCCAGAACATCAACACGGTGATCGCGAGCAGTGGCATTGCATAGGCGGCGGCCTCCTCGACCCGGACCGGATATTCGAAGAATTGCCAGAGCTGCGTCGACACGGTGTTGAAGCGGGCGGGTAGCGCGATCAGGGCGGGCGCGCCGAACAGCGCAATGGCTTCGAGAAAGCTGATGATGACGCCGCCGATGATTGCGGGCGTCACCAGCGGCAAGGTCACCCGCAGCGTGGTGCGCAGCGTGCGGGCGCCGAGAATGTTGGCCGCGTCCTCCATCTCCGAGGACACCAGGTCGAGCGCGGAGCTGGTGAAGACGAAGCTGTACGGAAACGACGTCACGGCGATGACCAGGATCAGGCCGGACATCGAATAAACGTTGAAAATGCCGTGCGGCGGCGCCGGTCAGCGCCATCCAGATCTTGTTGAGCCATCCGGAATTCGGCCCGGCCAAGAGGATCCAGCCGATCGCGCCGAGATAGGGCGGCGTCACGAAGGCGGCGAACACCATCAGCCGGACGAACGCCTTCGCCGGCATGTCGGTGCGCGAGATCGCCCAGGCGATCGGGACCCCAAAGCAGGTGGCGAGTATCGCGACGCCGACGCCGAGTTCCAGCGAATTGAAAAGCGATTCCAGGTGCCGGAGGCTGCCATAGGCGTTGCGGTAATTGGCAAGCGTGAAGCTTCCGGTATCGGTATCCTGCAGGCTCGAGACGATCAGCCGCAGCACCGGATTGAGGATCAGGAACGCGAGCAGCGCGATCAGCACCAGCCACACGAGCATGCTGGCGTCGAGCCGCCGTAGCCTTGCAGTAATGCCGGAAAACTGGACGGCGCGGACGTCGAGAGAGTCGTCAGTCACGTTTTGACCTCGCCGAAACCATGATCCGACCAGATCGGATCATGATTTCATTTTTCGTTTGAGCATGATCTGTTCGGAAAACCGGCTTCCACCTTTCCGGATCATGCTCTAGACGCCGAAGGTTTCGCGCCACTGCTTGATGACCTCGGGTATGCCCGTGGTGATTTGCTCGACCGTCGGCCGGATCGTCTTCACATCCTTGGCCGACTTGGCGCCCTTGGGAGGGGCGATCTCGGGGCGGATGGTTTCGTTGAAGTGATCCACCCAGATTTGCGACGCCTCGGGGCTCATCAGGAATTCCATGAACAGCCGGGAGGCGATGGGATGCTTGCAGCCCTTCATGATGCTGGAGGGCGCAAGGATCAGGATGCTGCCGTCGGTCGGATAGATCATCGCGAGCGGGTTGCCCTTCTGCACGCTCTCCAGCAGCGTGCCGACGGGACCAGAGCCCGCGATGGAGCTTTCGCCCGCGTTGAGCATGGTCACGGTGTCGTTGATCGAGCGGCCGACCCGCGGGTTGTTCTTGGCGAGCTTCTCGAAGAAGTCCCAGCCGTACAGATTGCGCAGGGTCAGCGCCCAAGTGCCGACATAGCCGCTGAAGCCGGGATGGCCGAGCGCGATGATGTCCTTCCATTTGGGATCGAGCAGGTCGGTCCAGTTCTTGGGCGCGTCGGCTTCCTTGACCTTGGCGGTGTTGTATCCGATGCCGATCATGCCCGCCGAGGTGACGAAATAATAGCCGTCGGGATCGTAGTTCTTGTAGACGTCGAGCACCTTGCTGGAGTTCTCGGGGACATATTTCTCGTACTGGCCCTTGGCTTTCAATGTGACGGAATGCCCGATGTCGGTCGTGCTGAAGACGTCGCATTGCATCGCGCTGGCCTTGATTTCCTGGGTGATGCGCTGATAGGCGACCTGCGCGGTGGTGCGCAGCACGTTGACCTTGAGACCGGGATAGAACTGCTCGAAGCTGTGACCGAGCGCCTGCGCGGTGATATCGTCGGAATGCGCGGTGTACCAGGTCAGCTCGCCGCCCTCTTTCTTGGCGCCTTCATAGAGTTCCTTCTCGTGCGGCGTCATCGAAGCAGATTGGGCGAAAACCCTTCGGCCCGCGCCGAGCGCAACAAATGCCGAACTGCCGATAAGGAAGCTGCGCCTTCGAATGATGGTCATCGTCGATCCTTGCCCTGATTTCGTTTCTTGTTCAATCAAGTATGCGGACATTTCGCGCAAGCTTCAATTCATTCCCGGCCGGAATAGCTCACACTTTGGAAGGACCCGGCGTTGCGCTGCACCATGGCGTGACCGATCTCACCGCAAAGCTGCAAACGGACAACGGTCAGTTCGCCACAAAAGCGAGCAACGCGCCGTTGGCGGCGGCCGGAGCGACCACCACGGCGCCCGCGGTCCGCAACCCCGCCTTGCCGAGGGCCTTTTCGCACGCGTCGCGGTTCCCGCTTGCGAGCACAAGGCCGGCGCTGCCGCGCTCGGGAAGTTCCGCCAGCGAGACGCCGGGATAGCGCCGACCCAACTGGTCCTTGGTCAGGAAAACGAAATCGGCGCGGTCCAGGCCTGATGGCACCACGGACGCGCCATCGGACGTGGCAGCGGCTTCGCGGTCGATCATGCGCGCCAGATGTGCGGCGTCGCTCGCCGGCTCGGGCGAAACCACCAGCACGCATCTGAGAGCCTTCGCGGCATTGGCGTGCCGCTGCAATTCCGGAATCCAGACGGTTTCCCGCGTCTTGTGCTGGCAGGCGAAAATCCTAAGCCCGGCCGGCGCCTCCTCGATCGGCCATTGAAATGTGCTGAATTTCGCCGCCGACTGGGTACCGTCCGGCATCGTCACCGGGCGCTCGAAATCGGTCGGGCCGAGAGCGGCATAACCTCGCGCGCGGATTTCCGCGGCGCCCGCGGCTGAATCGACCGCGGTGAAGGCGACGCGCTCGATGCCGTCGCCGCGGCGCGCCAGAAAGGCGCGCGTCGGCGCATTGTGTTCGGTCTCCGCGAGAACGCCGAGCAGTTCGATGTAGTCGGAACCGAGCATGATGGTGTAATTGCCCGATCCCATCTTGGCCGAATGCGTGCCACGCGGCGAAACCACAAAACCAAGCCGTTTCCAGGTCTCGGCGGCGCGATCCAGTTCCTTGACGACGACGACCGCGTGGTCCACCCCGACGATGTTCTTGAGCGCCACCGCTGTCTCCTGCGTGCTGCTTGAAGGTACAAGCTAACCAGATCGGCGTTGCGCGCGCAACGCGCCGCGGGGCTCAAGCGCGCGGCTCGACCGAGGCGGTCGGGCCGTCGCGATCTCTTCAACGAGATGTCACAAATTTTTCGTTCGGCTGTGACCCGGCTCTGAAAAATTTCGCGCGGCGACCCCATCGCCACTCGCTCTTCTAACCATCACTCCATTCAGCTCTATTATCAGGAGGCAATCCCGATGCGCTTGCCAACTACCATAGGTTTTGTTTCTGCTCTGGCTCTCGCAGTTGCGGGCGCGAGCGCTCTCGCCGACGATGCCGATGATCTCCACCGCGTCCCCACCGCGACGCCGATCAAGCATCTCGTCGTCATCTTCCAGGAAAACGTCTCGTTCGACCATTATTTCGGCACCTATCCGAACGCCATGAACCTCTCCGGCGAGACGCCGTTCACGGCGATGCCCCGCACGCCGAAGGTCAACAACCTCGCCAACCCGCTCGACGTGAACCATAATTTCAGGCCGCTTGCGGGCACCAACCTGCTCAACAACAATCCCAACAGCGTTCCCACCAATCCGGTCTCTCCTGTTCCCGCGACGGATTCCCACGGCAACGCCATCACGAACGGCGCCGGCGCGTCCAACCCGTTCCGGCTATCGCCGGCACAAGCGCTGACGGCCGATCAGGGACACAACGAGAGCCCCGAGGAAAGCGCGTATGACGGCGGCAAGATGGACGGCTTCCCGGCCTTTGTCGGGACCGCAGGTCCGCCGCCCGCCGGCATCGGCAGCAAGGCGCTGGTGATGGGCTATTACGACGGCAACACCGTCACCGCGCTGTGGAATTACGCCCAGCACTTCGCCTTGAACGACAACAACTACACCACGCAGTTTGGGCCCTCGACGCCCGGCGCGCTCAACCTGGTCTCGGGCCAGACCAACGGTGTCTTCGCGTCCAAGAACGTCCTGAACGGCTCGACGCTGCTGCACGGCACGCATGAGGCGTTCGGCGATGCCAGCCAAAGTCCCAACGACATCACCGTGATCGGTGATGGCGATCCGCTCGGGGACGTGTGCTCCAACCCGACCGGCGATCAGGTGCAGATGGCTGGCAAGAACATCGGCGATCTCCTCAATGCGAAGGGCATCACCTGGGGTTCGTTCATGGGCGGCTTCGACCTGACCATTACCAATCCGCCACAGCCCAGCCATCCCACCACGACGACGACCGGTTGCCAACGGGAAACCGACCCCACCGCGCCGGGCGCGCCCGCGTTCACGTCGGTCGATTACATCCCGCACCATGCCTGGTTTCAATATTATGCCTCGACCGCGAACCTGAATCATCCCCGTCCGAGTTCGGTGCAGGCCATCGGTCACAGCCTGATCCCGCATACCAACACGCCGGATCCGGCCAATCACCAATACGATATCAACGACTTCTTCGCGACGCTGACGGCAAACAACCTGCCGGCCGTGAGCTTCCTGAAGGCGCCGGCGTTCCAGGACGGCCATGCCGGCTATTCGGACCCGACCGACGAGCAGCATTTCCTGGTTCACGTCATCAACGCCTTGCAGAAGAGCCCGGAATGGTCGGAGACCGCCGTCATCATTCTCTATGACGACTCCGACGGCTGGTACGATCACCAGATGCCGCCGATCGTGAATCCCTCGTTCAGCCCGGCGGTGGATACGCTCAACGGTGTTGGGGTCTGCAACAACAGCAACGGCTTCCAGCAGGACGAGCCGCTCTCGAGCACCCCGCTCAACGGCAACGCCGGCACGCCGGTGTGGGGGCGCTGCGGTTACGGGACGCGGATGCCGCTTCTGGCGGTGTCGCCCTTTGCGAAGCGCAATTTCGTCGATCACACGCTGACCGACCAGACTTCGGTGCTCCGCTTCATCGAGGACAACTGGCTTTCCGGCGAGCGCATCCAGCACGGCGGTTCGTTCGATGCCATCGCAGGAGCCCTCAACAACATGTTCGACTTCGACGACCGCGATGAAGGGGACCAGCGCAAGCTGCTGCTCGACGAGAAGACCGGGGTCGTGGTCTCCAGCGACGACGGACATGATCGGCACTAGAGCATGATCCGGAAAAGTGGAGACCGGTTTTCCGAAGAGATCATGCTCAAGCAAAAAGATAGAGCGGGATGACGATTCGAAGAGAAGTCATCCCACTCTAGCGTGCGAGAGCAGGCGTAACCGTATAGCAATTGCGTTGTGTCCGGCGAGGCGGCTTCCGCTTCGCCGGAAATCTTTTGCGCGCCCGCCCTCGCTTAGACGCTGGCACGGCTGGTCTTCACCAGCGCGATCAGCTCGTCGCCGTAATGCTCCAGCTTCTTGTCGCCGATGCCGGGGATGCCGCGGAGTTCGGTGAGGGTCGCAGGGCGAGCGGCGGCGATGCCGTCGATCGTCGAATCGTGCAACACCACATAGGCCGGCACGCTACGCCGCCGCGCAACCTCCGAGCGCCATGCCCGCAGCGCGCCGACCAGCGCCGGATCGCCGGATCTCGCCGCGGCAGCGGGCGCGGATGCAAGATCGCCGCGCGCGTGATCTGGTCCTGATGGCGCGAATCCGGGAGCCGGGAACCTGCTCGCGCAGCATCACCTCGGTCTCGCCCTTCAGCACGCCGCGCGCGCTGTCCGTCAGCTTCAAGGCGCCAAAGGCCTCGCCGTCGGCGCGAAGATGGCCCATCGCCACCAGTTGGCGCAGCGCCGCGCGCCACTGCTTCTCGTTGAGTTCGCGGCCGATGCCGAACACCGACAGTTTGTCATGCCCGAACTGTTTGACGCGCTCGGTCATGCGGCCGATCAGGACATCGATCAGGTGCATTGCGCCAAAGCGCTGGCCGGTGCGATAGGCGCAGGACAGCAGTTTCTGCGCGATCACCTTGCCATCGCGCAGCTGCGGCGGCGACAGGCAATTGTCGCAATTGCCGCATCTGGTTTCGCGGAGCGTCTCGCCGAAATAGCCGAGCAGGCGGGTGCGCCGGCAGTCCGCCGCCTCGGCCAGCGCGACCAGCGCCTCCAGCTTGCCGGTCGAGACGCGCTTGAACGTATCCGAACCGTTCGACTCCTCGATCATGCGGCGCTGCTGCACGATATCAGACAGGCCGTAGGCCATCCACGCGCTCGACGGCTTGCCGTCGCGCCCCGCGCGGCCGGTCTCCTGATAATAGGCCTCGATGCTTTTCGGCAGGTCGAGATGGGCGACGAAGCGCACGTCGGGCTTGTCGATGCCCATGCCGAACGCGATCGTGGCGACGATCACGATACCGTCCTCGTTGATGAAACGGTCCTGGTGGCGCGCACGCGTGGCGGCATCGAGGCCTGCGTGATAGGGCAGCGCGGTGATGCCGGCGTCCGTCAATGTTTCGGCGATATTCTCGACCTTGGCGCGCGACAGGCAATAGACGATACCGGCGTCGCCCGCATGGCGCTCGGCAATGAAATCTTTCAGCTGCGCCGGCGCATTGTGTTTCTCGACGATTTCGTAGCGGATGTTCGGCCGGTCGAAGCTCGCGACGAACTCTGGCGCGCCGGCAAGCCCGAGCCGCTCGACGATCTCCTTGCGGGTGAGTTCGTCCGCCGTGGCGGTCAGCGCGATCCGCGGCACGTCGGGAAAACGCTCCGATAGCACCGACAGGCCGATATATTCCGGGCGAAAGTCGTGCCCCCATTGCGACACGCAATGCGCTTCATCGATCGCGAACAGCGCGATATCGGCGCGGCCGAGCAGATTGAGACAACGCGGTGTCAGCAGCCGTTCCGGCGCGACGTAGAGCAGGTCGAGGTCGCCGGCGATAAGCCGCGCCTCGACCGCTGAGGCTTCTTCGTAGGATAATGTGGAATTCAGCACCGCCGCCTTGACGCCGGCCTCCAGCAGGCCCGCGACCTGGTCGCGCATCAGTGCAATCAGCGGCGAGACCACGATGCCGCACCCTTTCCGCAGCAACGAGGGCAGTTGATAGCACAGCGACTTGCCGCCGCCGGTCGGCATCAGCACCAGACAATTGCCGCCGTCGGTGACGTGCCGGACGATTTTTTCCTGCGCGCCGCGAAAGGCGGGCAGGCCGAATACCGAATTCAGGACGGAAAGCGCGCCTTCGGTATCGAACTCGCTGCTGCGGGTGGCGGTCATGGCGGAAGGGTGACCCATTGCAAAATCTCAGCGCCACATTCCGCGCATGCGGGCGCCGACGTCAAGACGCGGTCCCTGGCCGGGTGCGCGCGCCGCGGCACCGGCGACGGCGAGCGGCCACAGGGTCTTTTCGAACAGGCCGAGCAGGCGGTCGGGAATGAAGCGCGTCCGCGCGGCATAGACGTGGCGGTCGCCGCGCGTGTGCTGGCCATGGGTGAAGAAGCGTTGCGGTACGATGAGGTGCAACTCGTCCCTGGCGCGGGTCATGGCGACGTAAAGCAGGCGGCGCTCTTCCTCGATCTCTGCACTCGTGCCGGCGCCGAGATCGGAGGGCATGCAGCCATCGACCACGTTGAGCACAAACACCGATTTCCATTCCTGCCCCTTGGCGGAGTGGATGGTCGACAGGATCAGATAGTCTTCGTCGAGCAGCGGCACTCCGGCCTGATCGCTGGTCGCGTCCGGCGGGTCGAGCGTGAGTTCGGTGAGAAAGCGCTCGCGCGATGGATAGCCGCTCGCGATTTGTTCGAGCTGGATCAGGTCGGCGCGGCGGATTTCGGCATCCTCGTGGATGCGGTCGAGATGCGGCTCGTACCAGAGCCGGGCACGTTCCAGGGCGGCGGGCCAGCCGGAACAACTGAGATCCGCGACAGCTCGGACGAACATCCTCCAGTCGTCGCCCGCGCGGGGAGGTGTCGGCGCGTGGGCAAGGGCTGCGATCGGATCGGCGCACTCGGCCATGTGATCGAGCACCCGTTGCGCCGAGGTCGGGCCGACGCCCGGGATCAGATGCAGCAGGCGGAAACCGGCGACGCGGTCGCGCGGATTTTCGACGAACCGCAACAGCGCCAGCATGTCCTTGACATGAGCGGCCTCGAGAAATTTGAGGCCGCCGAACTTGACGAAGGGGATGTTGCGGCGGGTCAGCTCGATTTCCAGCGGGCCGCTGTGGCTGGAGGTGCGGAACAGCACCGCCTGCTGCTTCAACAACGCTCCGCTCTCTCGGTTCTCCAGCACGCGTTCGACGATGCAGCGCGCCTGGTCGGCCTCGTCGCGGACTGTAACAAGCCGGGGTTTGGCGCCGGACGTCCGGTCGGTCCACAGATTCTTGGTGAAGCGCTCGCGCGCGAGATCGATCACGCCGTTGGCGGCGGCGAGGATCGGCTGCGTCGAACGGTAATTGCGATCGAGCGTGATGATGTCGGCCGGCGGCGAGAACTGGTTCGGGAAATCGAGGATGTTGCGCACGGTCGCGGCGCGGAACGAATAGATCGATTGTGCATCGTCGCCGACCACGGTGAGGCCACGCCCGCCCGGCTTCAGCGCCAGCAGAATCGACGATTGCAGGCGGTTGGTGTCCTGATATTCGTCGACCAGCACATGGTCGAAGCGGCCGCCGATGTCGCCTGCCAGCGCCGGATCGCTCATGGTCTGCGCCCAGTACAGCAGCAGATCGTCATAATCGAGCACGTTCTGCGCCTGCTTGGCTTCCACATAGGCGGCGAACAATTCCTTCAATTCGGCGGCCCATCCGGAACACCACGGAAATGATGACCCGAGCGCGTCTTCGATCGGGGTTTCCGCGTTGACGCAGCGCGAGTAGATCGCCAGACATGTTCCCTTGGTCGGAAACCGTTCCTTCGTTTTGGAAAATCCCTTCTGGTGCCGGATCAGGTTCATCAGGTCGGCGGAATCCTCGCGGTCATGAATCGTGAATGCGGGATCAAGGCCGATCTGCTCGGCGTAGTCGCGCAATAGCCGCGCGCCGATGCCGTGAAAGGTGCCGGCCCAGGCCAGCGCGTCCGTCATCACCCCGGCATTGTCGCCCAGGACCTTGCGCGCGATCCGCTCGACGCGCTTGGTCATTTCGGATGCCGCACGGCGCGAGAACGTCATCAGGAGAATGCGCTGCGGGTCGGCGCCACCGACGATCAGGTGCGCCACGCGATGGGCGAGCGTATTGGTCTTGCCGGATCCGGCACCGGCAATCACCAGGAGCGGCGCCAACCGCTCCCCACGCGCCCCGCCATGCTCGACGGCGCGCCGCTGTTCCGGATTGAGGCTTTCGAGATAGGCGGCTGCTGAAGGCACGGAATGATCGTCCCCGAATGAAGAATCAAACTCCGTGATTCCCGCTCCGCCCACAATGCGTTCGGTGCCACCCCGAACGGGAATCGGGCCATGCTCTCTTGGCCGAATCGTATGAACAAATCAAGAACAATGCGTTAAGTGGCGGGCGGAATAAAATCACGACGGCAGGCAGTGCCCGCGCCGGTCCGGTATTGATTTCCGTACGAAATAATTCGGCTTAAGCGCTTGCCCGCCGCAGGGCCTCGGCGACGCTCAGGATCGCGACGTTGCGGCGGGCCGAGGCATCCAGTGCATGGCGCAGCAGTGTCGGCGAGCATCCGTACGGGCTTGGTGCCGCCCTCACATCATGGCTGTAGAAGATCAGCCAGCCGCTCTTGGCGACGGCTTCGTCGAGAGCGCGGTCGATCTCGTCGCGGCCGATATGCAGGTCGATCAGCGGCATCGCGCGCAAATAGTGCAGATCGACGGTGCCGCTGTTGATGCCGGGAAGAATGCCGCGGGACGAGCGGAAGGCCTTGCTGAGCTGGCGCTTGCGCGGCAGCGATCCCTGGCCGTAGGGATAGGCGAAATTCTCCAGACGAATCGAAGGATCGAGCGCCAGAAGGTAGCGGCGATTTTTCTCCATCTCCGCGGTCATCGCCGCCGCGTCGAGGTCGCTGGCGCGCGAGTGCGAGAAGGTGTGGCAGGCGACCTCGTGGCCCCCGTGATGAAGCGCTACGATCTCATCCGCGCTGGCCCCGGTCCAATGGCCGGACCATTGATCGACCAGGCTACCAGCCACATAGAAGGTTCCGCGCCCGTCATACTCTTCGAGAATGGGAGCGCCGACGGTGGCGGCGCTCTTGGGGATATCGTCGAAGGTGAAACTGACCATCGCGCTCGTGCCGGAGAGCTGCAACGGCGCGACGGACAAATGCCGCGCCAGGCGGTTGCTGACGCGCGCTTTGACTGCCGACCAACCCGACTGCATGATACTACTTTCGCGAAAGTCAGGCATGATGTGCGACGAGGTCAGCCGCATCGCCGGAGAGATATCGCAGCCAGTTCCTGAAGATCAGCGTTGCCGCGGCGCCGATCGCGATATCCTCGCGAAGCGCGCGGTCGGGCAACTCGGTGCTCAAAGCGGGCCGGCGTTCGACGCGCGCCCTTCGCTCGAAGACCGCAAGCTTGTTCTCCGTCTCGGCATCGAAATAGCCGGCCGGGACCTGCCGGATAGCACTCCCGTTCGCCCGCGAGATATCGCGAGATATCGCGCAGATATTCGCGCTCCAGCGACAGCGCGTCATATTCGGGATGTCCCTGAAAGAACAGGAAATGGCTGCGCAGCTTTTTGGCGAAGATGTCGACGCCGGCAAGGGGCGACGCCGTCAGCAGCTGGTAACCATGCGCGGCCAGACTCGCTTGCACGCAGCTCGTTGAGCCGCGAATGCGGAATTTTCAGCGGCGAGGCGACGCCCGCCGTCAGCCAGCTGTCGGCGATTTTGGCGCAGTCGTAGATCCCTGAGCATTTTGCGGAAAGCCGCTGCCGCTCGATGCCGTCGAGATGCAACACCGCGGCGTGCGCGGCAAGGCACGACCAGATCGTCGAGCGGGTATTACCCTCCGCCCAGTCGATGATGTCGGCAAGCTCCGGCCAGAACGGTTCCTCGGGGAGCATCGGCGGCGATCGGCTCGGCGCCGGTGACGATCAGGCCGTCGATCTTGAGGCGATCGAGATCGGCGATGTCGGTGTATTGCCGGTCGACCCGCCATTTCGCCGTCTGCGATCGTTGCACCGACGGCAGCGAGAAGCAGTGGAAATCGATGCGGATGTCGCCTGCGGCCTGTCTGAGCAGGCGCATGAACTGGCGTTCCGTCGCCTGCAGCGCCGCATCCGGCATGTTGTTGATGAGGCCGATCCGAAGGTCGACCTCGGCATGCTGCGGGCGGCCGAATTTGTCCTCCTGGCGCAGCTGCGCCGGCGCGAGGCCGGGACTGACGATCAGCCGCCGTTTTTCCAAAAGGACGGTCATGCCGCGCCCGCCGATCTACTCCGCGGCCTCGAGCCGCGGATGCCGGCCGCAGGCGGCCGCGAGCGCCTGGTCGATGTCCTCGATGATGTCGGAAGCGTGCTCGATGCCGATCGAGAGCCGGATGGTTTCGGGCAATACGCCCGCGATGCGCTGCTGCTCGGCGGACATCTGACGATGGGTGGTCGAGGCCGGATGGCAGGCGAGCGACTTGGCGTCGCCGATATTGACCAGCCGCGTGATCAGCTTGAGCGCATCATAGAAGGCCTTGCCGGCCTCCATGCCGCCCTTGATGCCGAAGGTGAACAGCGAGGAGGCGTTGCCGTTGAGGTATTTCTGGACCAGCGCGTAATACGGACTGTCGGGGAAGCCGGCATAATTGACCCAGGCGACGCGCGGGTCGTTGCGCAGGAATTCGGCGACCTTGCGCGCGTTCTCGACATGGCGCTCGACGCGCAGCGCCACAGTTTCGATGCCCTGCAGCAGCAGGAACGCGTTGAACGGCGAGAGCACCGAGCCCATGGTGCGCTGATAGACGCTGCGCGCGCGCTGGATATAGGCGCTGGCGCCGAACTGCTTGGTGTAGACGAGGCCGTGGTAGGATTCGTCGGGCTCGTTGAAGGCGGGGAAGCGTTGCGCGTGCTCGGTCCACGGAAAGCGTCCGCTATCGACCACCGCGCCGCCGAGCGTGGTGCCGTGGCCGCCGAGAAATTTCGTCAGCGAATGAACCGCGATATCGGCGCCGTAGTCGAACGGCTTCAGCAGGATCGGGGTGGCGACGGTGTTGTCGACCACGAGCGGCACGCCGTGGCGATGCGCGACCTTGGCCAGCGCCTCGATGTCGCAGACATTGCCGGCGGGGTTGCCGATGGTCTCGGAAAACACCGCCTTGGTGTTCTCGTCGATCAGCTTCTCGATGGCATCAGCCTTGTCGCTGTCGGCGAAGCGGGTGGCGATGCCCTGGCGCGGCAGGATGTGCGAGAGCAAAGTGTGCGTGGTGCCGTAGAGCTGCGGCACCGAGACGATGTTGCCGCCGTAATCTGCGAGGTTGACGAAGGCGAAATGCAGCGCCGCCTGTCCGGTCGCAACCGCCAGCGCGCCGACGCCGCCTTCGAGCTCAGTGATGCGCTTTTCGAGCACGGCCGTGGTCGGGTTGGCGATCCGGCTGTAGCGGTAGCCGTCGGCCTCGAGATTGAACAATGCGGCGCCGTGGTCGGCGCTGTCGAACGCGTAAGCGACCGTCTGGTAGATCGGCACCGCGACGGACTTGGTCGTCGGATCGGGGTCGTAGCCGGCGTGAATTGCGATCGTTTCGTTGCGCATAGTCCAACCTCTACGTTGCGTCGCATTTCAGGATGCGTTTTGTTCGCAGCGTCTTTGTTAAAGGCGGAGGGTCAAGCCTTCAATAATTCGCGCCAAGATTGACGGGGTAACCCTAACGGATTTTCACCAATTGATTAAAATTTGAACTAGATGCCGACGGCGCGCCGGACCTGCTCGCCGATCTGGTGCAGCACCAGCCGGCCCTGCGGCAGGATCGCGCCCATGGCGTGGAAATTGTGAATCATGCCGTCGTGGCAGATGTGCTCGACCTCGACGCCCGCCGCCACGAGCTTTCCCGCATAGGCGTTGCCTTCGTCGCGCATCGGATCGAATTCGGCGGTATGGATGATGGCCGGTGGAAGGCCGGCAAATCTGGTGGCGCGGAGCGGTGAAATCCGGGGATCGGAAAGGTCCACTTCGCCTTGCAGGTAGTCGGCGAGATCCGCTTCCAGCGTGACCCGGTCGAGCAAATGATTTTCGGCAAACGCTTCACGCGAAGGTGAAGTGTCCTCGAAGTCGAGCACCGGACAGATCAGGCATTGCACGGATATCGCGGGCCCGGCGTTACGCAACGCGTCCTGGCAAACCACGGCGGCAAGCGTTGCGCCCGCGGAATCGCCGCCAACCACGAGCCTGGTTGCATCGATGCCGAGCGCGGCGGCCTGTTCGGACACCCATCGGGTCGCCGCGATCGCGTCCTCGATGGCGGCCGGGAACTTGTGCTCGGGCGCGAGGCGATAGTCCACCGAGACAAGCCGGCAGCCGGTCGCTTGCGCGAGCGCCGCGCAGATCGCGTCATGGGTATCGAGGCTGCCGGCCACCATGCCGCCGCCGTGGAAGAACACGAAGCCCGGCAAGGGCTCGTCGGTATCAATCGCCGGCGTATAGAGCCGGTAAGCCAGATCGCCGCCGGGGCCCGGCAATACATCGTCGACGCCGGCCGCCGTGGTCACGTCGGCGCGGGCGAACTGCATGAGTTTGGAGAGCGCCTGGCGGCGTTCGTCCGTGGTCGGCCGAAAGCGATCGGCAGGCGCGGCCGCGGTCATCATCGCAAGCAGACGCTTGGCCAGGGGATCGAGAGGCATGTTCGCTCCGGTACTCGATTTTAGCGCGCCGTTGTGGTCTATCAATCGTGAATCGACGGCGGGCCCGTGCCGCAAGGAAATCCTAGGGAATTCCGTCAATAGTAACCACATTGTGCGCGGGTGCCGCAGCGCCGAAGGGCAGGAATGGCAATCATGGTCCAGACCATCAAACCGGTCAGTTTCTCCGAGACCTGGACGTTTTTCGACGGGCGTTGGCATGACGGCAACGTGCCGATCATGGGACCGCGCACGCATGCGGCCTGGCTGGGCTCGACCGTGTTCGACGGCGCGCGCGCCTTCGAGGGCGTGGCGCCCGATCTCGACCGGCACTGTGCGCGGGTCAATCAGTCCGCGGTCAACTTCGGCCTGAACCCGGTGGTCGACGGCGCAACCTGGCTTGGGCTCGCGCGCGAAGGAATCGCGCGCTTCGACGCCAATGCCGAACTCTACATCCGGCCGATGTACTGGCCGCAGAACGGCAGCGGTGGTGGCGTGCTGTTCGATCCCGACACCACGAACTGGTGTCTGTCGATCTATGTGGCGCCGTTGCCGCAGCCGACCGGCAGCGCCATCACGCTGTCGCCGTTCCGCCGCCCGACCCTGGAAAGTGCGCCGGTGGACTGCAAGGCGGCGTGCCTCTATCCGAACAATTCGCGCGCGCTGATGGAAGCGCAGACGCGCGGCTTCAACAACGCCCTGATGCTCGACATGCTCGGCAATGTCGCGGAGTTCGGCAATTCGAACGTGTTCATGGCCAAGGACGGCGTCGTCTATACGCCGGCGCCGAACGGCACGTTTCTCAACGGCATCACGCGGCAGCGGGTGATCGATCTGTTGCGCGGCGATGGCGTGACCGTGGTCGAGGCGATCCTGAAATACCGGGATTTCCAGGACGCCGACGAGATTTTCTCCAGCGGCAATTTTGCCAAGGTCGCGCCGATCATCCGTATCGACGACCGTTCGCTGCAGCCCGGGCCGTTCTACCGCCGCGCGCGAAAACTGTATTGGGAATTTGCCCACGCGTGAGGCGGCGGGCCTGGCAAGGCGAAGCTTCAAGGTCCGTACAGCACCAGCTCAGTGTCGGTCAGGTCGGCGAGGCGAGGGCGGTGCGGGCCCTTGAAATATTTGCGGCCGCGCGCCCTGGAAAAGATGCCGGCAAGACCCGCGATCGGCCCGTTGGCATCGAGGATGACGGCGAACTTGCCGTGGCGGATCAGCGCGCGGCCGATTGCGCCCGCGCATTCGACGAAGTCCGCGACATCGCGGCAATAGACCAGTTGCATCGCCGGCGGCGCGATCCAGCCGTGGCGGATGCGCATCGGCAAAAGCACGAACGGAAACAGGCCGCGATCGGGCGCGCGGCAGACGAGGCTGAGGCAGCCATATCGCGCATGCCGCGTCAAACAGTTCGACCTCGGCATCGGACAGGCCATCGATCGCTTTCGCATCGGGCGAGACCGTCTCGACGGTCATGCCGGGTGCGGCGCGCGACCATAGCGGGACCGAGAAGAACAACCCGCTGCAATAGGACGAAAATCCCTGCGCCTCGATGATCGGCCAGGTCCAGGTCGCCGGGCTGATATTGAGATAGGTCACTTCGTTGTGGCGCTGCGCGATCCGGGTCAGGAGCGGCGCGTAGCCGCGAAACGCCGGCTCGACATACCAGCTCGAGAGATTGCACTGGATCGACGGTTCTCCGTCCTCGATCCGCGAACTGTAGAGCAGAAGCAGAACGCCGACCGGGCTGCCGTTGCTGTCGAGCATGTAGCCGAAACGCGGATAACCGGCGGGCACCTCGCGCGCGGCCTGGCGGCGCAATCCGGCCATCCAGTAGGCGCGCGAGCGGCCTGCAAATCCGCGCGTCAGGAGGTCGGCGACCGCATCGAGATCGGCCTCCGAGATTTCCCGGCATCGAAGTTTCTGAGCAGGCACTGCCGGTTACCAATCGTCTGTGGTTAGAGGCCGAGGGTTTGACGCAAGGCGGCCGGCCATTTGGCGAGATCGGTGCCGTGGGTGTGGAATATCGCGACCGCCAGCCGGTCCATCCCGAACGCCACGCAGCCGGTATGCGCCGGCTCGCCGTTGGCATCCTTGATGTCCCAGGTGGTGCCGAAATGATCGCGGTGATAGTTGAAGCTCATGCAGGCCGTCGGCTGCTCTTCGGAGCGCAGCGGGACCAGCAGCTCGAATTTCAGCGATTGCTGCTTCTGGCTAACCGCCATCATCTGGCCGACCCGGCCGAAGAAGGGATCGCTGGCATAATCGACCCTGAAGGCGAGGCCGAGGTCGCGCGCGATGCCTTGGGCGCGCACCATCCAGCGCTCGCGGAAATCGGAGACATCTTCGGGACTGCCGATGCAGACATATTCGCGCATCCGGAACGACTGCAGCCGGTCGAGATGGCGCGAGGGTTCGCGGCGGAAGCAGTCGGCCGCGACGTCAAAGCGCAGGCCGCCCTGCGGCAGCGGGCCGCGGCTGGCGGCGATCGGATAGACGGGATAACAGGCCGCCGGCGACAGCACGAGATCGGCGGGCGACAGCGACGTGGTCCAGTCGCCGCCGGCGTCGAAGCGGCTGACCGCGGAGTGTATCTCGCGTTCGGTGCCGTGCAGGCCGCAGACGCAGCCGAGCAGGTTAGGGAAGCTCTTGAGGTAGCCGGATTTCTCCAATTGCGCGCGGTTCATGACCGGCGGGAAGCGCATGACCTCGGTGCCGGGCTCGCGGTGCCGCGTGATCAAGGCGGCGAGCCGCTCGACCATGTCCTCATAGAGCGCGGTCCGCGCATAGACGCCGTCGGTGCCCATCTTGTGGAACAGGACTCCTGCGAGATGATCCAGCGGATCGGCCGGCTGCGGCGCGGCCTCGGGCGAAGCGGTTCGAATGACGACGTTCATATCAGGCCTTCCCGTTCTTCTCAGTCGAAGGATGGTTCGGTTAATCGCGCAAGGTGCCGGGCACCGCGCTCATCAGGCTCGCGGTCGCGATATTGCCGAGGATGCGCTCGTTGTTGATCATGATCGGCGCCGACAGCACGTCGCGCAAATGACGGCCGACGCTGAAGTCGCCGTCGTTGCGATAGCCCGACAGGCCGCAGGCGCGCATCGCGCTCATGACGGTCTCGACCGCAAGCTCGGAGGCTTCGACCTTGAGCAGGTTGATCTGCGACTGGAAGTCGAGCGAGGACAGCGCGCGCTCGTCGTGCTCGTGGGCCGAATAGGTATCGAGATTGGCGGTGATGACGGCGCGCAGTTTTGTCAGCGACATCTTTGCGGCGGTGAAATGCGCAGCACCCGGCGGCATCTGCCCGCCGGCGCCGCGCGCCGCCTTGCGGATGAAGCCCTGCGCGCGCTCGACCGCCGCGGCCGCGATCCCGGCCCAGGCCGAGGACCAGCAGAGATGGGCGACCGGCGTCATGGTCTGCGCGTGAATCTTGTCATAGCCTTCCGGAAAGATCTGTTCGGCGGTGCCCTTGAACTTCAGCTCGAAGCCGGCGCTGCAGGTGCCGCGCATGCCGAGCGTCTCCCAGGCCGAGACTCGGCTCCAGCGTATAGTCGTCCTTGGTGATCGCGAGCAGCACCTGGTCGGAGCCCGCGGCGTCGTTGGCGCGGCGGGCGATGGTGACGATGCCGTCGGCCTGCGCGCCGTAGGAGATCACGGTGGCGTTGCGCACCAGCGAAATTTCGGTATCCGTGCGCTCGACGGCGGCGGTGGAGAAGCGGATGTTGCCGCCGTTCTGGCCTTCGGTGGTCGATGACGCCAGCAGCATCTGCTCGGAAGCCACGCGGCGCATCAGTTTTTCATGCCAGGCCGAGCCGGTGCCGTGGCGCACCAGGCAGGCGACCTTGGTCTGATGCATCGCAAAGATCATCGCGGTGGAAGCGCAGGCGCGGCCGAGCGCGTAGCACATGTCGGTAACGTCGGAGATCGGCGCGCCTTCGCCGCCGAACCGCTGCGGGATCTGGACACCGAGAAGTCTTTGCGTGCGTGCCGCGTCGATGGCGGCCTGCGGGAAGCGCGCGTCGCGATCGACCGCTTCGGCTTCCGCCACCGCGGCCGTTGCGACCGCCGCGGTGCGCCGGGCAAACGAGCTGCGATCGAGGACAAATGGTTCGGTGGTTTCTTCCGCGCCTGTCCTGCGGAGCCTGGCTTCCTGCACGTTCATGGCCGATATCCCCTTGAAGGTCGTCGGTGCGGAACATCTGCGCGGATCGCGCCGGTGCCGCATCGATCGCCAAAACCGCTTCCGAGAACCCCGAGGCTAAGGATTTAATTCAAATGCGTCGATGAAATTCAGGGTAAACGGATTTCGTTTCGTTGATGAAAGTTAACCCTCGGTTTTTTCGATACCCTCGTTTTTTAGCGAACGCCGTTAGCGTTAAGAGCGGATCGTTAGCGTTAAGAGGGGAATGACGCGGTTCATCAAACGAGATTCACTGTTTTTCAAAGCCTTGCGGATTTATAAATACGCCCTGCAACGGCTGCTTTTCGCGACGCCGCCGGTTGCAGTGATGCGTTGGTCGCGCGACCGCGAGGTGGAAGATGCAAGCCCGTAACGCCAATGTGCAGGACCGCATCCTTGCCCTCGTCAAGGCGATCCTCCAGCAGAACGCGATCAAGGCCGAGGTCCAGGCCGATTCGGCGCTGGTCGATGTCGGGCTGACGTCGATGGACATGGTCAACCTGATGCTGGCGATCGAAGCCGAATTCGATTTCACGATTCCGCAGGACGAGATCACGCCGGAAAATTTCCAGTCGGTCGAAACGCTGGAAGCGATGATCGCAGGCCAGCTGCAGCCCGAACAGGCGGCTTGATCTTTCCACAACGGCGGTGCGCTCCCGGTCTCCCCTTGTGGGAGAGGGTTCGGGGAGACGGGGTCCACACGGGCAGTCTTTCCTTCGCCTTGCGCTACCGCACACAACCCCGATGCCGCCACCCCCCTGCCCTGTCCCTCCCCCACAAGCGGGGGAGGCAACGGATAAGAGCGTATGCGTGGCGCGGATTCAGATTTCAAACAGCTCGCAACGACGGCTGAGACATAGGTTCGCATTCTCGCAGCGCCATGCGCCCGAGGTTTGCCTGTTCCTTCGCCCCAAAGGGCGTGGGGAATGCCGGGCGCCCAATGCACCCGCAGCCTTGCGTGCAAAATAAAAGTAACACGCAAGCGTAGTCACCACGGATACACCGGAACAACCCGGCATTCCCGCACGCGGATGGTTTTAACGGTTTCCTTCGTGCTCTTCCCGGAGATCGGGCTTGTTTGCCTCCGTCGCCCCGCAGGAAACCCCGCGAGACTTGACGCCAGCGTCGAGGCGCCAGAACCACACGACTTCGCCGTCCGCCTCAGGCACGTTCGTCCACGCACCCTCAGCGTCCACCGCATCCCGCCCCGCGTTGATGACGTTGCGCAACGCCCCTTGGTGGGGCGGGACAGAAGCGAATATAGGGTAATTTGCGTTTCTGTAAAACAGAAATATTTTTGTTGGAGGGGCTTGACACGCCCATTGCAAAACAGCCTGTCGGGCAAATCACTTGCCGGCCGTCGCGCGTCGGGAGGGCCTTTGCCCCTTGCGAGCGACGGTTCGTTGTCAAATCCGCGGCAAATAAGCTAACGTCGTTCTGCGCCTGACCCGGCGATCCGGTCCGGCAAAGTCTTTCATCCAGGACGGAAAATCCGATGAGCCCCGAGCCCTACAAATCCTGGCAGTGCCGGACCTGCGGCTACATCTATGACGAGGAAAAGGGCGATCCCGATGAGGGAATAGCGCCGGGCACGCGATGGGCCGACATCCCGGACGACTGGGTCTGTCCGGAATGCGGCACGCCAAAGAGCGATTTCGATATGGTCGAGATGTAGGATCGCGCCGGTTGTAGTTTGTAGGGCGGGTTAGCGAAGCGTAACCCGCCGTTTTATTCGTCGGTGAGCGGCGGATTACGCTTCGCTAATCCGCCCTACGAAATACGAATTCATGGAAACGGCATGACACAGGCGATCCTCGGCATTATCGGCGGCTCCGGCATCTACGACCTGCCGGGGCTCGAGAATGCGCGCGAGGAGGCGATCGGGAGTCCATGGGGCGAGCCGTCCGCGCCGGTTCGCCGCGGCAACATCGCGGGCCTGCCGGTCGTGTTCCTGCCGCGCCATGACAAGGGACACCGGCTGTCGCCGTCCGACATCAACTACCGCGCCAATATCGACGTGCTGAAGCGCGCGGGGGTCACCGACCTGGTCTCGCTGTCGGCCTGCGGCTCGTTCAGGGAAGAATTGCCGCCCGGCACTTTTGTCCTCGTCGACCAGTTCGTCGACCGCACCCACAAGCGCGAGAGCTCGTTCTTCGGCAAGGGCTGCGTCGCGCACGTCTCGATGGCGCATCCGGTATCGCCGCGGCTGCGCATCCATCTCGCCGCGGCTGCCGAAGCCGAGGGCATCGCGATCGCGCGCGGCGGCACTTATCTCTGCATGGAGGGTCCGCAATTCTCCAGCTACGCCGAGAGCATGACCTACAAGAGTCTGGGTTATTCGGTGATCGGCATGACCAACATGCCCGAGGCGAAACTCGCCCGCGAGGCGGAGATCTGCTACGCCACCGTCGCCATGGTGACCGATTTCGATTGCTGGCATCCCGACCATGATGCCGTCACGGTGCAGGACATCATCCGGGTGCTGACGACGAACGCCGACAAGGCGAGGAGTCTGCGTGGCGCGGCTGGCGCGGGAATTTCCGCGGGAGCACGAGCCCTGTCCGATCGGTTCCGACCGCGCGCTCGATACCGCCATCATCACCGCGCCCGAAGCGCGCGATCCCGAGTTGCTGAAAAAGCTCGATGCGGTGGCAGGACGGATTTTGCGAGGGTGAGCTATAGCATGTCGTGCTCCCACGGTCCGCGCCCTTGGGGGGCCGAGGGCTGGGATGGGGGGTGGCCGCATCGGGACTGCCCGTGATCGGCACCCCCATCGCCAAGCGCCGCTCCGCCACAAGCGGGGAACGCGGGAGAAGACAAGGAACTGACGCGGCGTCATGAAGGTCGACGGCAGGCATATCAGGAGCATCTGGCTCGAGCCGGACGGCCATCACCGTCAGCGCGATCGACCAGCGTCGGCTGCCGCATCATTTCGTCGTGGCGCAGCTTTCGAGCTGCGAGGCCGCGGCGGATGCGATCGCCTCGATGCTGGTGCGCGGCGCGCCGCTGATCGGCGCGACCGCGGCCTATGGCATGGCGCTGGCGATGCGGGCCGATAGTTCCGATGCCGCGCTCGATCAGCGCCTACAAAACGCTGATCGCGACGCGGCCGACCGCGATCAACCTGAAATGGGCGCTGGAAGAGATGCGCTCGATGCTGCGGCCGTTGCCGCCGCCGGATCGAACTGCCGCGGCCTATTCCCGCGCCGCCGGAAATCGCGGAAGAAGACGTCGCCATCAACCGGGGCATCGGCGAACACGGCGTTGCCCTGATCAAGGCGATCGCGGCGAAGAAGAAGCCCGGCGAACGCGTCAATGTGCTGACGCATTGCAACGCCGGCTGGCTCGCGACCGTCGATTGGGGCACCGCGACCGCCCCGATCTATCTCGCCCATGACGGCGGCCACCCCGTCCATGTCTGGGTCGACGAGACCCGCCCGCGCAACCAGGGCGCTTCGCTCACCGCGTGGGAACTCGGCCATCACGGCGTGCCGCACACCGTGATCCCCGACAATACCGGCGGCCATCTGATGCAGCACGGCATGGTCGATCTCGTCATCGTCGGCACCGACCGCGTCACCGCCAGCGGCGACGTCTGCAACAAGATCGGCACCTATCTGAAGGCGCTCGCCGCGCATGACAATGACGTGCCGTTCTATGTGGCGCTGCCGTCGCCGACCATCGATTTCAGCGTCGATGACGGGATCTGCAGAAATTCCGATCGAGCAGCGCGGCGCCGACGAGGTCACCCATATGACCGGGCAGACCGCCGACGGGCGGATCGAGACGGTGCGGATCGTGCCCGAGGGGTCGCCGGTTGCGAATTACGGCTTTGACGTTACGCCGGCGCGGCTGGTGACGGGATTGATCACCGAGCGCGGCGTGCTCCGCGCCGATCGCGCGGCGCTCGCCGCTGCGTTTCCGGAGCGGATCGCGGCCGCGGCCGAATAGTGAAGGAAGTAGCTTGATGCAGAGCGCCTGGAATGATCGCGACGCCGATGCGGCGGTGGACCGCTACAAGGATCTCGGCCGCGACCTGGCGCTTGCGGGTCTACACCACGCGTCTGTTGGGCGCGGATCCGCGGCTGGTGCTGCATGGCGGCGGCAACACCTCGGTGAAGACGCGCATCACCGATCTCAATGGCGACGAAGTCGAGGTGCTCTGCGTCAAGGGCTCCGGCTGGGACATGGGCACGATCGAGCCCGCGGGGCTGCCTGCGGTGCGGCTCGCGCCGCTGTTGAAACTGCGCGCGCGCGAAAAATTGTCCGACGAGGAGATGGTGCGGCTGCAGCGCGCCAATCTGATCGATCCCGGCCGCGCCGAACCCTTCCGTGGAGGCGCTGCTGCACGCCTTCATCCCGCACAAATTCGTCGACCACACCCATTCCACCGCGGTGCTCTCGCTCACCGACCAGCCCGACGGCGAAGCGCTGTGCCGCGAGGTATTTTGCCGCGCGCGTCGGCTATGTGCCCTATATCATGCCGGGCTTTGGCCTCGCGAAGGCCGCGGCGGAAGTGTTCGAGGCCGATCCTGCGGTCGAAGGCCTGGTGCTGGTCAAGCACGGCATCTTCTCGTTCGGCGCGGATGCGCGCGAGGCCTATGAGCGCATGATCGCGCTGGTGACGCTTGGCCGAAGAGCGGCTGGCGAGACAGCGCAAGCCGGCATTTGTCAGCGCAAAGCTGCCGGCGCGCCCGGCGCGCGGTCGCCGACGTCGCGCCGATCATCCGCGGCGCCTGCGGCTTGCCGGACAGCAAGAGCGACGGCGCCTGGAAGCGTTTTGTGCTCGATTTCCGCGGCAATGACGCGGTGATGAATTTCGTCAACGGCGCCGAGGTCGAACGCTACGGCCAGGCCGGCGTGGTGACGCCCGACCACAACATCCGCATCAAGAACAAGCCGCTCGTGGTGCCTGCGCCCGCGGACGGCGATCTCGCCGCTTTCAGGCGCGCGGTCCGCGACGCGGTTGCGGCCTATGGCGCATCCTACCGGGATTATTTTGCCCGCAACAATGCGCGCGTCGGCGGCATCAAGACCATGCTCGATCCCGTCGCCGCGCGTGGTGCTGGTGCCGGGCGTCGGCCTGTTCGGGCTCGGCCGCAGCAAGAAGGACGCAAAGATCGCCGGCGATCTCGCCGAAGCCGCGATCGCCACCATCACCGATGCGGAAGCCGTCGGCCGCTTCGAGCCGCTGCCGGAAGCCGATCTGTTCGACGTCGAATACTGGTCGCTGGAACAGGCCAAGCTCGGCGGCGCCAAGGAGTTGCCGCTGGCAGGTCAGGTCGCCGTCATCACCGGCGCCGCCGGTGCGATCGGATTTGCCACCGCAAAAGCGTTCGCAGCCGCCGGCGCCGAAGTGGCGCTGCTCGATGTCGACGAGGCCGCCGCGCAGACAAAAGCAAAAGCGATCGGCGGCGCGGCGCTCGGGATTCGCTGCGACGTCACCGACGCCGCGTCGGTGAAGGACGCCTTCGCGGCCGTGGTCGCCGCCTTCGGCGGCGTCGATATCGCCATCTCGAACGCCGGCGCCGCCTGGCAGGGCAGGATCGGCGAGGTCGACGAGGCGGTGCTGCGCGAGAGCTTTCGAATTGAATTTCTATGGCCATCAGCGCGTGGCGCAGGCGGCGGTGAAGATCATGCGCGCGCAGGGCACCGGCGGCTGCCTGCTGTTCAATGTCTCCAAGCAGGCGGTCAATCCCGGACCGGATTTCGGCCCCTATGGATTGCCGAAGGCGGCGACGCTTGTTCCTGGTGCGGCAATACGCGCTCGATTACGGCAGCGAGGGCATCCGCGCCAATGCCGTCAATGCCGACCGGATTCGCTCCGGCCTCCTGACCGAAGAGATGATCGCACAGCGCTCGAAGATGCGCGGCCTCAGCGAGGAGAGCTATATGCGCGGCAATCTGCTCGGTCGGGAAGTCACCGCCGAGGACGTGGCGCAGGCTTTCCTCGCCCAGGCGCTGGCGCTGAAGACCACCGCCGACGTCTCCACCGTCGACGGCGGCAACATCGCCGCCGCGCTGCGGTAGTCACCTCTCTCAACCCGAAGCCTCAAGCAGCCCGCGCAGATAGCCGGCGGAAAAGGCCGCGGCCCCTGGGCCGTCGGGCGAATAGTCGAACGGCTCGACCGCGATGGTGCCGGCATAATTGTGGCGCTTCAACGCGGCGAGGATGGGTGCGAATTTCATCTCGCCCTGGCCCGGACCGCGCCGGTTCGGATCGTTGACCTGCAGATGCGCGATCAGACCGGTCGGCAGCCAGCGGTCGATCAACGCCGGGATTGATTCCCGCTCGGTCAGGCCGGCGGCGCTGCAATCGATCATAGTCTTGAGACTGGGATGACCGATCGAGGCCACCAGCTCCGCCGCCTCGGCAACCGTGTTCACCAATGCGGTTTCCGGCCGCGACAGCGGCTCGATGCAATAGATCACGCCTTCGCGGCCCGCGGCCTCCGCCACTTGCGCGAGCGCGTCGCGCAGCCGCGCCAGCGCATCCGCGGGCGCCTCGCCCGGCGCGATCTGCCGCTGTTTGGGCGAGCCGTGCACCAAAACCGCGCCGCCGAGTTCGGCGCAAAGCCCGGTGAGGCGAAGCATCACCTCTAGCGTGCGGGCGCGCACCGCGGCGTCGGGGTCCGTCAGCGACAGGCCTTCGGGCTTGACCAGGAGCCAGTGCAAGCCGGTGACGGCGAGCCCTGCGGCCTCCGACGGTGGCGCGGATTTTCGCGGCTTCGGCGGTTGAGATTTGCTCCGGCTGACCATGAAGCGTGAACGGTGCTATCTCGAGACCGTCATAGCCGAGACGGGCGGCGTATTCGCATTGCCGCTCGAGCGGCATGCCGGCGAGAACCTCGTTGCACAGGGCAATCCGCATTTTTCAGGAACTCCGCATCACGCGTGGCGCGCCGCCAGCCAGCCGCTGGAATGCGGAGGATGGAGCAAAATCAGGATGGTTCCGGCGCGGGCGGCATTTCCTCGACCGCGTAGGAGACGGGCATGTTGATCGGCCGGTACGCGGCGATCTTCGCCATCCGTTCGACGACCGAGCGATGAACGATGGATCCCTCCGGGATCGGCCGGGGTTCGGCGTCCGGAATGTACCAGCCGAGGAAAGTTTTGCGATCCGGCCATTCCTTCCACTTTTCCCGCTTCGGCAGATATTCCAGAATCCACCATGCGCCCTCAAGCGAAACATGCAACTGCGCGGTCGCGTCAGGCGCGACATAGACATGGCCGCTGCCCGGTCGCGGTCGACCCCAAACCAGATGATCGACCATGGTGCGGTCGACGCGAAGCCCGGCCGCATCGGCCTGATCGATCATCCACAGCAGCGGAAATTTCGAAAGTCCGCTTTGCGCTTCCGGATAACCTCCGCCGACGTCGCCATGCACGCCCGAAAACCAGACCTGGCGGATATCCTGATCGACCGCAGTCGACGATCGAACGGATCGGGCCGGTATTTCTGCGGCTCGACCCAGTGGTTGAGCCGGAACATCCGGCGCCGCTCGTCGATCGACATCGCCTGCCGGAATTTTTTGACGCTGGGATTGGTCCGCGTGTAGACCAGCGTTTGCAGGTCGATCAGCAGCTTGTCCTGCCGGGGAACGATCACCGAGGCGACCGTGTCCCACACCCCCATGAACTCGATCGGGATGATGTGCCCGCCGGCGACCCGCCGGAAGTGCCAGGCTTCGTCCAGGAACGTCTTGGCCGTGGCGGGGTCGTGGCTTCTCTCGCTGGCGTTCTTGTAGGCGGAGAGGGCGTAGCCTGCGAGATCGAGCTGGTCGCGCGGCAACAGTCCGATCACGTGAATGAACGCCGCCAGAATGCGCACGGTGTAGGCGCCGCGGCTGAAGCCGAACAGCCAGACCCGGTCGCCGTCCTCATAGGTCTCGCACAGGAAGCGATAGGCACCGAGCGTATCCTCGTCGAGCCCGGCGCCGGTGGCGAGGCCGAGGACGCCGTAGGCCTCCTGCTTGAGCCGCTGCCAGGTGCTTTGCAGGCCGATGGTGCCGACGCCCGGATGATAATAAACCCGCTGGCCCTCGTCCTTGACCAGCACGCGAAACAGCTTGAGCACGTTGGAGAGGTTGGAGTTGATCTCGTTGCCGGTGCCGTCGCAGCAAACGACTATGTTTTTCGGCATCATCGTCCTCCTGCCTGTCAATGCGGGAAATGCTCTATCGTACGTAGGACACGGTCCAGGTTCAATCTGTAATTGAGAAGAGCAAGCCGCCTGGCCAATTAGCGCAGCGATAGCCCGGTCGCTGCCTCGAGTTCGGCGATGGCTTTCGGGGCATCGACCACCTTGATGGTGGTCATGCCCATCTCGCGCGCCGGCTTCAGGTTGACGCCGAGATCGTCGAGATAGACGCAATTTTTGGGATCGACGCCGAGCGCCTCCACCATCATGCGGTAGATGCGCGGGTCGGGCTTGCGCAGGCCGATCTTGGCGGACTCGATGACATGATCGAACAGCGCCATCACTTCCGCGATGTACAGTGAGCGGCCGCTCGCGCTTCCGATCGCATTGGCCGGAAGATTGTTGGTGATGCAGCCGGTCTTTGCTTTTGTCCCGACGATGCGCAGCGCCTCGACCATTTCGGGCCGCAGGTCGCCCGACAACAGCGGCAAGACGTCCTTGCCCCGTACTTCCGCGCCGAGCGCCCGTGATTCCTCCGCGAACAGGCGGTCGAAGGTTTCGAGATCGACTTCGGCGCGCTCGAACTTCGCCCAGGCATTTTCGTGGTGATTGGAGGCATTGGTGCGCCGGATGATATCGGCGGGCAGTCTGCGCTCGCGCTCGAACCGCCCAAACGCCTCGAACGGTGAGGAGGTGAGCACCCCGCCGAAATCCCAGATCACCGCCTCGACCGTCATTTTTCGCCTCGCCAACGCCCAATCGCAAAGACGGCTAACACGGTGGGTCGGCGCGGGCCAGCCCGCTTCCTCCCTTGGCGAGACCGGGCTCTAAGGGCTATTTGTGCCCGATGAAATTTCTGACCCCAATGGTCGCGGTGATGCTGCTGACGCGCGCCGCGCCTGCCCACGCCATCGTCGGCGGCGGGACGCCGTCGGCCGAGGGCGTCGGCCGTTCCGTCGTCACCATCGTCGGCTCCCGCGGCAATTTCTGCACCGGGACCTTGATCGCACAAAGACTGGTGCTGACGGTCGCGCACTGCGTGCAGCCGGGCGCAACCTACAAGATCGTCGAATATGGGGCGGAGAAGCAGCCGCAGCTGCGCGACGTGAAGGCCGTCGCCATCGACCCCGGCTTCAACATGCAGGCGATGCTCGCCCATCGCGCCACCGCCGACGTCGCGCTGCTGCAGCTCGAAGCGCCGCCGCAGGGGAAGATTCCGGCGGTGCTCGGCACCCCGCAAGTCCCGATTGTGGTCGGCAGCCGGTTCACCATTGCCGGCGTCGGCGTCACTATTCGGGGCGAGGGTTCGAGTGCAGGCACCGTTCGCGCCGCCGGCCTGATCGCGACCGGCAGGCCGGGAACGCTGCAGATCAGGCTGGTCGATCCGGTGACGCAAGGCGCGCGGGACGGGCTCGGCGCCTGCACCGGCGATTCCGGCGGCCCGGTGTTCGAGGACCAGAGGGGCGGTCCGGTCATCGTCGGCGTCATCAGCTGGTCGACCGGACCGAACGGCAGCGCCGGCTGCGGCGGCCTGACCGGCGTCACACCGCTGACGCTTTATCGCGACTGGATCCAGCAGGCCGCGCGGGCGTGGGGTTTTGCGCTGTGATCGGGCCGTTTGATCTGCCGCATTGTGCGGGGCGCGATTGACCTTTAAGAACGTGTCGTAACGAAGCCAAGCAACAAGAACCAGATACATGAACGTACTCGCCACGGCCCGCCCGGTTTCTTCGGTCCCGAAACCCGCCGAGCATTTCGATGTCCTGATCGTCGGCGCCGGCATTTCCGGCGTCGGCAGCGCCTATCACCTGACGACGCAGCTGCCGGGCACGAGTTTTGTCATCCTGGAGAGCCAGGAGAATTTCGGCGGCACCTGGCTGACCCATCGTTATCCCGGCATCCGCTCCGACAGCGACCTCCACACCTTCGGCTATCGCTTCAAGCCGTGGGTCGGCCCGCCGATCGCGACATCGGAGGAAATCAAGTCCTATATGGGCGAAGTGATCGCCGAGAACGATCTGGCACGGCACATCCGCTACCGGCACCGGATCGAGCGGGCGAGCTGGTCGAGCGCGACAAATCTCGTGGACCGTCGAGGCGGTCAGGACCGACAGCGGCGAGCCCACGACCTTCACCGCGAATTTCCTGTGGATGTGCCAGGGCTACTACCGCCATTCCGAAGGCTACACGCCGGAATGGAAGGACATGGAAAAATTCAAGGGCCGCATCGTTCACCCGCAGCTCTGGCCCGAGCATGTCGAGCTCAAGGACAAGAAGGTGGTCGTGATCGGCTCGGGCGCCACCGCCGCGACGCTCATTCCCGCGATCGCGGACGAATGCGCCCATGTCACGATGCTGCAGCGTTCGCCGACCTTTTTCAGGGTCGGCCGCAACGCCATCGAGCTCGCCGAGACGCTGCGGCAGCTCCAGGTCAAGGAGGAATGGATCCACGAGATCGTGCGCCGCAAGATCCTGTTCGAGCAGGATGCGTTCACGCGCCGCTGCCTCGCCGAGCCGGAGCAGGTCAAGAAGGAGCTGATCAGCCAGATCACCGCCGTGCTCGGTCCCGACTACGATGTGGAGACGCATTTCACGCCGAACTACCGGCCGTGGCGGCAGCGCATCGCCTTCGTGCCCGATGCCGACCTGTTCCAGGGCATCAAGAGCGGCAAGGCATCCGTCGTCACCGACGAGATCGACCGCTTCACCGAGAACGGCATTGCCCTGAAATCCGGCAAGCGAGCTCGAAGCCGATATCATCGTCACCGCGACCGGCTTCAATCTCTGTGTGCTCGGCGACATCGCGTTTTCGATCGACGGCAAGCCGCTGGATTTCGCCGATACCGTCACCTATCGCGGCATGATGTTCACCGGCGTGCCGAACATGGCCTGGGTGTTCGGCTATTTCCGCGCCAGCTGGACGCTGCGCACCGATCTGGTGGCGGATTTCGTCTGCCGCCTTCTGGCGCATATGAAGAAGAAGGGCGCGAAGAAGGTCACCCCGGCGCTGCGGCCGGAAGACCACAACATGCCGCTGTTGCCCTGGATCGATCCGGAAAACTTCAATCCCGGCTACATGATGCGCAACATGCACCTGCTGCCGAAGCGCGGCGACAAGCCGGAATGGCAGCACAGCCAGGACTACTGGGCCGAGAAGGACCAGTTCCCGGCGATCGATCTCGACGACGCCGCGTTCGTGTATGATTGAGGCCGCGGCAGCTTGAGCTAGCGGTTCAGCGCCACGTCCCTGAATGCCGCGACCAGCGGCATTTCGAGTTTTCCTTGCATGCCCTGAAGGATTTCATAGGCGCGTTCCCGGGACATCGTCGGGCAGTAGGGCCGATGCTCGATCAATGCCGAAAATATGTCGGAAATGGTCAGTATCCGAACGATGTCGGATATGCTCGCCGCGCAAAGCGCATCCGGATATCCGCTGCCATCGAGATATTCGTGATGATGACGGACCGCATCGAGGATTTCCGGCGAAATGCCTGGGCTTCCCTTCAGTACTTCCCATCCGGCCGCCGGATGGGTTTCGATCAGCGCGCGCTCCTCGGCATCGAGCTTCCCGGGCTTGTCGAGGATCGCGAGCGGAATTTTAGCCTTGCCGATGTCATGAAATATCGCGGCCGAGGATAGCCGCTCGATGTCGCGCTTCGCGAGACCGAGGCTCAACCCGAAATCGGTCGCTATTCCCGTCACCAGCAGGCAGTGTTGATAGGTTCCCTCGTGGTGGCGGCGGACCGTCTCGAGCCAGTTCGACAAACCATCCTCGGCGATGCTGTCGGCGATCCCACCGCCCGCGCCCTTGGCGCCCCTGACGTCGACGGGTTTGCCGCTCAAGACGGCCGAGAACATCGACCCGATCGCAATCGCACCGGCGGACGCGGCCTCGCCGGCACGATGCGAAGCGTCTTTCGGGCTGCACTCACGGGGACCGCCGCCCGCAAGGTGGTTCAGCAACTCCGCTTGACTGACAGTCGTGCCAAGCACCCTGGTCGCGCCCAGGGCATAGGCCTGCACGATCGACAAGCGCGCCTTCTGATCGACAAGAAAAATCCGCTTGGCGATGCCGGATACCTTCCCGGACAACTCCTTCAGAGCCGCTATATTCTCGACCGACCGCAAGTCCGCCGCGACAATGACGGCTTCGACTTCGCTTGCGTGGCCGCCGGTTCCGCCAAGTAGTTCCGATGTAACTGCGTACCGCCCTTCCAGCAGCGCGTGCAGGCAAGGGAGTTTATCAGCAGCATCGGCGACGAGGTGAACGGACATGAATGGCGGGTCTCAATTCTATCGGCCGTCTTCAAGGAGGAATATCCGGGGATATTTCCGGAGCCCAAGGTTGCATCATCGCGTGAGAAACCGCTCGAGATCGGTGCAGATCTTGTGCGCCTGATCTTCCGTGATCTCGAATTTGATTTCCGCCTCCGGAGTGTTCACCTGAACGACGCCGACTAGCGGCTCGTTCGACATGGTCGAGACCTTGATTTCAATTATTCTGCGTGCGTCGCTCATTTCAAACGGTCCCATCGATTGGCTATTGTTTCAGATATTTCTTTTCAGCCCTGTCCCGCGCCAGAAACTTCACACCGATCTGCTCTCCGGCGACGCGCACCAGCTGACAGCGGCGAAACGCAAGGCCCGTCGAGGACAAGCAGAAGGAAGAATTCCTTGAGATCGAGGCCTTCGAAAGATCCTTCGATGCAGAGTCGCGCGCCGGTTTGCGATATGTCGATCATCATGCAGTCGCGACGCCAGGTCCCATCGATCCCCATGATGTAGACCGGGATGCCGCGCTCGAAATCGACCCGCCCGCTTTTTCGGTCGCCATAGGCCATTTACAATCCGATCCCCAAAAACGAATGCTGCGAACGCTCCCCCGCAGTAACCCCGCGAACTTGCCGGACCCCAGCCTCCCGGCTCCAAAGGCCGGTCGAAATCAAACCTGAGCTGCTCGCAACCCTCTCTCGGGCTGCCCGCCGGCAGCGGGCGCGACCATTGCACTGAGTATTTTCTGCAGCGTAGCCAGCCCACGCTCCGAGAATTGCGCGCCGGCGTTGCCCGCAACGCTTTGAGCGACGGCTTTGCCGCCGCAATTCAGGAGGACGTCGGTGACGGGTGCCTCGATCTGCGCCCGCTGCGAAATGGCAAGGAGGTGATCCTGGCTCCCCGCGCTCGCGATCTCGACGAGATGAGCCGTCGTCAATCGGCTGGACTTGGTCAGGACCGGCCTGGCAATTTCGATTTCGGAATGGCGGGCCAGTTTCAGCGACAGATCGACCGGTGCGTTCGCAACCGCCGCCATGCTTTCACTGATTCCCGCCAGTGTTCTCGTCTGGATGATCTCGACCAGTCGAACCAGAACCTGATCGAAGATTCCGATCTGCTTTTCGTCGAGGTGGTTCGCCTTGACTCAGAAACAGCTCCGTGACCTCCCGCAGCATGGCGACGCACTTTTCCATAGAGCCGCTCCGAAGCGCAGCATCGAGGTCATCGAACAAGGAAAAGCTATCGGCGTTCTGCACGCTTCGAAATCCGGGAGTTGCTGGGAGGGCACCATTGCCCTCTGCACTGCTACGGCATCGGCCGGCAGGATTAGTCCACAGCCAAAGCTCGACAATCCCTGCAGATTGCTCTCTAAATAACAACGTTCTGTAAATTGATTTGGATGGCGGCGGCCACCGAGTGCTCTCGGGAGGGAGCGAAGTTGGAAGAGGCTGACGATAATTATCCGAGTACAAAATATCCTACGATACTGTCTGCCGTGCGACAGCGTGCGCTCGGAGAATTTTTGCGCAAACACAGAGAGGCCGTCCCTCCGGCGGACGAGAGCCGCGCCGGCGAAAGAAGGCGAAGAACATCGGGTCTTCGGCGCGAAGAAGTCGCGCAGCTGGCCGGGATCAGTTCCACCTGGTACACGCGGCTCGAGCAGGGGCAGGACGTGAGACCGTCCGGTGCGGCGCTTGGACGCATAGCGGATGTGCTGCATCTGTCGCCCGCAGAGCGGGCTTACCTTTTCCAGGTCGCCGAACGAGTTCGATCCGAATGGCCCGCTGACCTTTGCCGGTGAGCTGGCAATGGAGGCAATTGAAAGCTGCGTCGTCTCCATTTCGTACCCGGCCTGTTTGGTCGACAAATATTGGACTTTGCTGTTCTGGAATAAGGCGTTGGCGGATCTGTTCCCTGCATGGCTGAGCGGGCCGGAAAAGAACGTGCTGCGCTACATGTTCCTTGATCCGAGTGTGAGACTGGTGGTCGGTGATTGGGAGCCTCGGGCACGTCGCCTGCTGGCGCAGTTCCGCTTCGAATTCGGAAGATATATTGACGATCCGAAGATGCTTGATCTGGTCCAGGGGTTAAGCGAGGCGTCGGAGCCCTTCCGGCGGTTTTGGGAAGAACAGCAAGTCCTGTGGTGGGAAGGGAATGAAAAGTCCTTCAATCATCCCCAGCGGGGTCTGCTGGATTTTTTTCAAACAACCTTTTTCGCCTCTCCCGACCCGAGCCTCAAGCTGGTCATCCTGGCACCGCATAGCTAGGCGAGCGGTCGCGCATTCCCGGTCAATCCACATTGTGACAGATTTTATCCTGGGATGATCGAGGCCATCATTTCGATGGCTGCGTCAAAGTGCCTCTCCCCCAAGAAGAAGGGGGGATGCCTCGAAGCATCAGTTCTCATCGCCAACGGCTCGAAAATTCGCCGTGACAAGGACCATCACGGTTCTCGCGAGGCAATGCGAGCGGGCGCGCGCGAGCAAGGATGACCTCGCTGCGTCGATCGCTGCTGATTTTAGGAAAACTGTTAACTACTCTGTGGTGCAATTCACTCGGAGGGCTGACTGATGCGACTTGCGATCAAGCTTGTTGCTTCGCGAACGTATCCGTTTATCGATTCTGACGCGCTGGTCGAACGCCATGCGCGAGATACGCTATGTCGCATGCCCGACGGATCGTTCGTCTTGCACCTGTCGACCGACAAGGCCGCGAATGATGATCGTGTTGTGCGGATTGATACGCGGGCGGCACTCATCTGGCTCAATGCCGGCCCGGAAGAATTTGGTACGGAGTGGCGATAAATGGGGACCCCGATGTATCCGCGACGGTTCGCCCGTGTACGCCCTACCGGTAGAAATGCCGACGTGGCCAAATTGATCGTTGACCCGAAAACGCCCGTCATCGATTGCAGGATTGTCGATTATTCCCCCGGCGGCGCCTGTCTCGAGTATTTGGGGCAGATCAAGCTGCCCGACCGCTTTGAACTGCTGTTCGGCGGGACCAAGAAGCGTTGCCGTGTCGTCTGGCGTGGCGGGCGACGTCTCGGCGTGGCATTCTGACAGCTTCGAATTTCACGATTTGACGCGTCGAAGACGAGCACGAAGCCCGCGCCCGGTTGCGGCGAACTCAATTCAAATTTGTCGCGACAGCTGCCGCTAATTCCGAAGCAATTTGAAGGCTGCAGGCTTCGTTTCGATAACTAAGAAACTCAACAAAGCCTTCAAAGTCTCCTGCGAAATTACCCTCTGAATTTCCGGTCATGGGAGGCAGCGATGCATCCGCGACGGTTCGCACGTGTCAGGCCGAAGGGCATGGTTTCCGACGTGGCCAAACTGATCATTGGCCCGAAGGTGCCCGTCATCGAGTGCCGGGTGATCGATTATTCTCCGGGCGGGGCATGCCTCGAGGTATGGGGGCAGGGCAAGCTGCCTGGTCGATTCGAGCTGTTGTTCGGCGGCACCAGGAAGCATTGCCGCGTGGTCTGGAGTGCCGGTCGGCGTACAGGCGTGGCATTCTAGCGAATACTAATCCTTCGTGGTGAGGAGCACGGCGACGCCGTGTATCTCGAACCATGCGGCCTGTGGATCATCAGCTCAATAAATTGCCGTTGATCGCCAGACTTTGGCCGTTGGGCGGCTGTCGTATCGCGGCGTCGCGCATCAGCGGGACCGAGAGCCGGCAGACCAGGCCTTCGCTGCGCCAGTCGAACTCGGCATGGCCGCCGAGCTGGCTCTCGATGCTGGCGATCACGCTTCGGGTGCCGAAGCCGCGCGATACCGGCTGCTCGACGCTGGGGCCGTCCTTCTCCTCCCACACCATCTTCAGCGTGTCCGCCTCGACTCCCCAATTGATGGAGAGGCGGCCGGACAACGTCGACAACGCGCCATACTTCGCCGAATTGGTCACCAGCTCATGCAGCGCGAGCGCCAGCGTTTGCGCGGTCGCGGGCTGCAGCTGGATCTCCGAGCCGCGATAGGCGATCTGGTCGCCGGTCGAATATGGCGCCAGCTCCTCGTCGACCAGCCTGCCGATCTCCGCGCCCTGCCAGTTCGACAGCGACAGGATGGTATGCACCCGGGCAAGCGCATTGATTCGCCCCTCGACGGCCTGAATGTAGGCCTTGACGTTTTCGCCGCGCGTCAGCCGCACGATCGATTGCGCCAGCGCCAGCGCATTCTTGGCGCGATGATCGACTTCCCGCGCCAGCAGATTCTGGCGCTCTTCGGCGCGCTTGCGTTCGGTGATGTCGACGGTGACGCCGCTGACGCGGACCACGCGGCCGCCCCTGTCGAGGGTCGCCGCCGCCGTGCCGACGCACCAGCGCACCTCGCCGTCCGGCCGGTTGACCCGGAACTCCGCCTCATAGGATCTGGCGCCCCGGGCGAAATGGGCGATCGCCTTGCGCAACTCGTGGAGGTCTTCGGGATGCAGCAGGGCCTGTATGTTGGCCGGCGTCACCGCGAACGTCTTGCGGATCGACGCCGAAGATGCGGTATTGCCCCTCGTCCCACATCCAGTCGCCGTTGACCCAGTCCCAGTCCCACGACCCCATTTTGCCGGCGGCAATCGCGAGGCTGCGGCGCTGCTCGCTTTCGAGCAGCCGCGCATGCGATTCCTCGAGCTCCGCGGTGCGGGCGCGAACGCGATTTTCGAGTTCGGCGTTGAACCGCTCGAGCTGCCGGGTCTTGCGATAGAGTTCGGCGAACACCCTGATCTTCGCGCGCAGCACTTCCGGGATCACCGGCACCGGGACGTAATCCACCGCGCCCATCTCGTAGCCGCGCAGCCGGTCGATGTCGCTGACCTGGATCGCCGAAATGAAGATCATCGCCGTCTTCTGGAAGCGCGGATGCTCGCGGATCATGGCGGCAAGCTCGAAGCCGTCGAGCTCCGGCATGCAGACGTCGACCAGGATGACCGCGACCTCGTTCTTGAGCAGATACTGCAGGGCTTCGCGGCCGGAAGTCGCGACCGCGAGATTCTCGCCGAGTTCCTTCAGGATGACTTCGTAGGCGAGCAGCTTCGCCGGCTGATCGTCGACCAGAAGGATGTTTACCTTTTCATGGTCCATCGTCACGCCCCACCACTCAGCGGTGCAGCCACATGCGGATCGCAAGCAGCAACTGCTCGGTATTGACCGGCTTCGCCAGATAGTCGGAAGCGCCCGCTTCGAGGCACTTCTCGCGGTCGCCCTTCATGGCCTTGGCGGTCAGCGCGATGATCGGCAGCCGGCGGAACGCCGGGTTCTCGCGGATCGCGCCGATGGTCTGATAGCCGTCCATCTGCGGCATCATGATGTCCATCAGGACGATCGCGATCTCCGGGTTGGATTCGACCAGCGCCACCGCCTCGCTGCCGGTGGTGGCGGTCAGCACCTTCATGCCGCGCCGTTCCAGCACGCTGGAGAGCGCGAAGATGTTGCGGGCGTCGTCGTCGACCAACAGCGCGGTCTGGCCGACGAGGTCCTCGTCGGAACTGTTGAGCTTCTCCAGCATGCGCTGCTTCTCGAGCGGCAGTTCGGTGATGACGCGATGCAGGAACAGCGAGGTTTCGTCGAGCAGCCGCTCCGGCGATTCCACGCCCTTGACCACGATGCTGCGCGCCATCGTGTGCAGTTCGGCGTCCTCCTCGACCGAGAGCTCGCGGCCGGTGAAGACGACGACCGGAACGTTGGACAGCGAATCGTCGTTGCGGATGCTGTCGAGCACCTCGAAGCCGCTCATGTCGGGCAGCCGCAGATCGAGCACGACGCAGTCGCACGGGTTTTCGCGCAGGGTGGAAAGCGCCGCCGGCGCCGGTATCGGTGGTGACGATCTCGATGTCGTCGTGATCGAGCAGTTCGCGGATGCTCATCTGCTCGGCGGCATTGTCCTCCACGATCAACAGCCGCTTGCGGCGCGGCTTGGCGTATTCCTTGATCTGGGACAGCGCGGCGGCGACCCCTTCGGTCGTGGTCGGCTTGTTGACGAAGGAGAAGGCGCCGCGCGCCAGCGCATGCTGGCGGTCTTCGTCGAGCGTGATGATCTGCACCGGGATGTGCCGCGTCAGCGGATTGTGCTTGAGCTGGCTCAGCACCGTCCAGCCGAGCATGTCGGGCAGGAAGACGTCGAGCGAGACGGCGGTCGGCTGGAACTGCTTGGCGAGATCCAGCGCCTCCGCGCCGCGCGCCGCGACCAGCACCTTGAAGCCCTTGTCGCGGGCGAGGTCGACCAGCACGCGCGCATAATGCGGATCGTCCTCGACGATCAGGAGAATGGTGTCGCCCGGTTCGAGATTGAGCCGGTCGTCGGGCAATTGCTCGATGACCCGCTCCTGCGTCGCGGCCGGCGCCACCGGCGCCGCGTTGTATTGCGAAAGCGTCGTGACCCGCGGCGCCACCGTCGGCCCGGAATATTTCAGCGGCAGATAGAGCGTGAAGGCGCTGCCCTCGCCGGGCGTGCTCCGCAGGTGGATTTCGCCGCCGAGCAGGCTTGCCAGTTCGCGGCTGATCGCGAGCCCGAGGCCGGTGCCGCCATATTTGCGGCTGGTGCCGGCATCGGCCTGCTGGAACGCCTCGAAGATCAGCTTCTGCTTCTCCAGCGGAATGCCGATGCCGGTATCGGACACCTCGAAGGCGACCACGGCCGGCGAGTGGTTGAGCACGGGATGCTCGGCGCTCCAGCCGCCCACGCGCGGCCGAGACGCTGAGCCGCACGCCGCCCTCGGCGGTGAACTTGAACGCATTCGACAGCAGGTTCTTCAACACCTGCTGCAGGCGCTTGGAGTCGGTGACGATGCTGCGTCCCAGATTGGGGTCGACCTCGATCGTGAACGACAATTGCCGGTTTTCCGCCTCGTGCCGGAACGGCCGTCCCACGGTTTCCAGCAGGTTGGCGGTGAGGATTTCCTCGGCATCGACGGTCACGGTGCCGGATTCGATCTTGGACAGGTCGAGGATGTCGCTGATCAGATTCAACAGGTCGGTGCCGGCGCCGTGGATGGTGCGCGCGAATTCGACCTGCTTGGGCGACAGGTTGCCGTCGGGATTTTCGGTGAGCTGCTGGCCGAGGATCAGGATGCTGTTGAGCGGCGTGCGCAGCTCGTGCGACATGTTGGCCAGGAATTCCGACTTGTACTTCGAGGTCAGCGAAAGCTCGGTCGCCTTTTCTTCCAGCGCGCGCCGCGCCTGCTCGATTTCCTGGTTCTTGCGCTCGACCTCGACGTTGCGCTCGGCGAGCTGCTGCGCCTTCTGCTCGAGCTGCTCGTTGGTCTGCTGCAGCTCCTTCTGCTGGGTCTGCAGTTCGCCGGCGAGCTGCTGGGATTGCTTCAGCAGGCCTTCGGTCTGCATCGTCGCCTCGATCGAGTTCAGCACGATGCCGATCGAGTCGGTGAGCTGTTCGAGGAAGGTCATTTGCGAGGTCGTGAACGAGCTGATGGAGGCGAGCTCGATCACCGCCTTGACCTGGTTTTCGAACAGCACCGGCAGCACCACGAGGTTTTTCGGCACCACGCCGCAACAGCGCCGAGTTGATCGGCACCGCGTCGTTCGGGATGTCCGACACCAGCCGCTGGCGCTTGTCGATCGCGCATTGCCCGATCAGGCCTTCGCCGAACTGCAGGATCTGCGGATGCGGGCTGCTGCCGTCGCCGGCATAAGCCGAAAGCAGGCGCAGTTGCGGGCTGTCCTCGTTCTCGACCTGGTAGATCACGCCCATATGCGCGTTCACCAGCGGCGTCAGTTCGGTCAGGAGCAGCCGGCCGACCGTGGTCAGGTCGCGCTGGCCCTGCAGCATGTTGGTGAACTGGGCGAGGTTGGTCTTCAGCCAGTCCTGCTCGGTGTTGACGTCGGTGGTGAGCCGCAGATTGCCGATCATCGTGTTGATGTTGTCTTTCAGCTCCGCGACTTCGCCGCGCGCGTCGACCTGGATCGAGCGGGTCAGGTCGCCCTTGGTCACCGCGGTCGCCACTTCGGCGATCGCGCGCACCTGCGAGGTCAGGTTGGCCGCGAGCAGGTTGACGTTGCCGGTCAGGTCCTTCCAGGTGCCGGCGGCGCCGGGCACGTTGGCCTGGCCGCCGAGCCGGCCTTCGACGCCGACTTCGCGCGCGACGCTGGTGACCTGATCGGCGAAGGTCGCGAGCGTCTCGGTCATGTTGTTGATGGTGTCGGCGAGCGCCGCGACCTCGCCCTTCGACTTCACGGTCAGGTTCTGCTTCAGGTCGCCGTTGGCGACCGCGGTCACCACCTTGACGATGCCGCGCACCTGTTCGGTCAGATTGGCGGCCATGAAGTTGACGGTGTCGGTGAGGTCCTTCCAGGTGCCGGCGACGCCGGGCACCTGCGCCTGGCCGCCGAGCTTGCCTTCGGTGCCGACTTCGCGCGCCACGCGCGTCACTTCGCCGGCGAAGGCGTTGAGCTGGTCGACCATCGTGTTGATGGTGTTCTTCAGCTCGAGAATTTCGCCCTTCACGTCGACGGTGATCTTGCGCGACAGGTCGCCGCGCGCCACGGCGGTGGTGACTTCGGCGATGTTGCGGACCTGCGTGGTGAGGTTCGCCGCCAGCAGGTTGACGTTGTCGGTCAGGTCCTTCCAGGTGCCGCCGACGCCGGGCACCACGGCCTGACCGCCGAGCCGGCCCTCGGTGCCGACCTCGCGCGCGACGCGCGTCACTTCGGCGGCGAACGAGCGCAGCTGCTCGACCATGGTGTTCAGGGTGTCCTTGAGCAGCAGGATTTCGCCGCGCACGTCGACCGTGATCTTCTTCGACAGGTCGCCGCCGGCGATCGCGGTCGCGACTTCGGCGATGTTGCGGACCTGCGCGGTCAGGTTCGAGGCCATGAAGTTGACGTTGTCGGTGAGGTCCTTCCAGGTGCCGGCGACTTCGGGCACTTCGGCCTGGCCGCCGAGCTTGCCTTCGGTGCCGACCTCGCGCGCCACGCGCGTCACTTCGGAGGCGAAGGCGTTGAGCTGGTCCACCATGGTGTTGATGGTGTTTTTCAGCTCGAGGATTTCGCCCTTCACGTCGACGGTGATCTTGCGCGACAGGTCGCCGCGCGCCACCGCGGTGGTGACTTCGGCGATGTTGCGGACCTGGCGCGGTCAGATTGCCCGCCATCGAGTTGACGCTGTCGGTGAGGTCCTTCCAGGTGCCGGCGACGCCGGGCACGTTGGCCTGGCCGCCGAGCCGGCCTTCGGTGCCGACCTCGCGCGCCACGCGCGTCACCTCGCCGGCGAAGCGGTTGAGCTGGTCGACCATCGTGTTCAGCGTTTCCTTGAGCTGCAGGATTTCGCCGCGCACGTCGACCGTGATCTTGCGCGACAGGTCGCCGCCGGCGATCGCGGTCGCGACTTCGGCGATGTTGCGGACCTGGGCGGTGAGGTTGCCGGCCATCGAGTTGACGCTGTCGGTGAGGTCCTTCCAGGTGCCGGCGACGCCGGGCACTTCGGCCTGGCCGCCGAGCTTGCCGTCGGTGCCGACCTCGCGCGCCACGCGCGTCACTTCGCCGGCAAAGGCGTTGAGCTGGTCGACCATGGTGTTGAGCGTTTCCTTCAACTGCAGGATTTCGCCCGACACGTTCACCGTGATCTTCTTCGACAGGTCGCCCTTGGCCACGGCGGTCGCGACTTCGGCGATGTTGCGGACCTGGCCGGTCAGGTTGGAGGCCATCGAGTTGACGCTGTCGGTGAGGTCCTTCCAGGTGCCGGCGACGCCGCGCACCAGCGCCTGGCCGCCGAGCTTGCCTTCGGTGCCGACCTCGCGCGCCACGCGCGTCACTTCGCCGGCGAAGGCGTTGAGCTGGTCGACCATGGTGTTGATGGTGTCCTTCAGCTCGAGAATTTCGCCGCGCACGTCGACCGTGATCTTCTTCGACAGGTCGCCATTGGCGACCGCGGTCGTCACTTCGGCGATGTTGCGGACCTGCGCGGTCAGGTTGGACGCCATCGAGTTGACGCTGTCGGTCAGGTCCTTCCAGGTGCCGGCGACGCCGAGCACGTTGGCCTGGCCGCCGAGCCGGCCGTCGGTGCCGACCTCGCGCGCCACGCGCGTCACTTCGCCGGCGAAGGCGTTGAGCTGGTCGACCATGGTGTTGAGCGTTTCCTTCAGCTGCAGGATTTCGCCCGACACGTTCACGGTGATCTTCTTGGAGAGGTCGCCGCCGGCGATCGCGGTCGCGACGTCGGCGATGTTGCGGACCTGCGCGGTCAGGTTCGACGCCATGAAGTTGACGTTGTCGGTGAGGTCCTTCCAGGTGCCGGCGACGCCGGGCACCTGGGCCTGGCCGCCGAGCTTGCCTTCGGTGCCGACTTCGCGGGCGACGCGGGTCACTTCGCGAGGCGAACGAGTTGAGCTGGTCGACCATCGTGTTGATGGTGTCCTTCAGCTCGAGGATTTCGCCGCGCACGTCGACCGTGATCTTGCGCGACAGGTCGCCGCGCGCCACCGCGGTGGTGACGTTGGCGATGTTGCGCACCTGCGCGGTCAGGTTGCCGCACATCGCGTTGACGGAGTCGGTGAGGTCCTTCCAGGTGCCGGCGACGCCGGGCACGATGGCCTGGCCGCCGAGCTTGCCGTCGGTGCCGACTTCGCGGGCGACGCGCGTCACTTCGGAGGCGAACGAGCGCAGCTGGTCCACCATCGTGTTGATGGCTTCCTTCAGCTGCAGGATTTCGCCGCGGACGTCGACGGTGATCTTCTTGGACAGGTCGCCGTTGGCGACCGCGATGGTGACCTCGGCGATGTTGCGGACCTGGCCGGTCAGGTTGTTGGCCATGGAGTTGACGCTCTCGGTCAGGTCCTTCCAGACGCCGGTCACTTCCGGCACCTGGGCCTGGCCGCCGAGCTTGCCTTCGGTGCCGACCTCGCGCGCCACGCGCGTCACCTCGGAGGTGAACACGCTGAGCTGCTTGATCATGGTGTTGACGATGTTGGCCGACTGCAAAAATTCGCCGCCCAGCGGGCGGCCATCGACATCCAGTTGCACGGTCTGCAGCAGGTCGCCCTGCGCGACCGCGGCGACGGCGCGCGTCACTTCGCGGGTCGGCCACAGCAGATCGTCGATCAGGGTGTTGACCGAACCTTCCATGTCGGCCCAGGAGCCGCTGGCCAATCCGAACTTGACGCGCTGGCGGGTCTTGCCCTCGCGGCCGACCACCTGGCCGACGCGCTCGAGCTGCTGCGCCATGCGCTGGTTGGCGGCGACGATTTCGTTGAAGGTGTCGGCGATCTTGCCCTCGATGCCGAGATGGTCGCCGGTCATCCGCACCGAGAAGTCGCCGCTTCGCATCGCCTGCAGCGCGTGCAGCAATTCCTGCTGGGGATCGGGCTTTCCGTTGCTGTAGGGTTTGAGCTTGGCGCGGCGCCGGGTGGATGGAGTGGCAGAGCCGAGATCACTCATGGCGTTCCCCCCTCGAGCAGAGACGCGTTCGCGGCCGCGCCCCTGCGAGTCAAATTTCAGCGACATCAAATCGCCGGCCCACTCTCAAAGCAAGAGAAAATAGCTTAGAGATTACAGGTATTTAGGTTCCAAGACGTGGAACAACTTGGAATAATCCGGATGCGGAACTTTTGTTCCCGGGGGACGAGAAATATTGGTTTCCAAAGGGTTCCACCGCATGGAACCGCGTCAATGCCGCTTTGGCGCCGGTCTTCGCGGGGGGCGCGGAGTGTCGCCGATGACGGCCTGTGGGTTGAGCTTGCGCGTCATTTGGTTGGCGGCCTCGCTGACTTCGAGCAGCGAACGGCGGCCTTCCTCCATCACGGTAGCGGATTTCTTGTTGAAGCTATCGGCGAGTTCGTGAATGGTCTTGACCTTCTCTAACAATTCGTCGGCCTTGCCGTCCGCCAGCCCCGGCACGGCACTGTCGATCTTGGTCATGGCGCTGTCGATGGCGGCAAACGCACTATCGGCCTTGCCGATGATCTGGTCGATCGCCTCGCCCTTGCTCGCCAGCGTTGCGGTATAGGTCTCGAACGAGAGCAGCGCGTCCTTCAGCATCGCCTGGTTGTTGACGAGCACCCGGTCGACATTGTGCAGGGTATCGCGGATCGATTCGATGTCGCTGAGATCGGCGGTAAGCGTCGGGATGCCGCCCTCGTCCAGCGGCACCGGCGGCGCCGCCGATGAGCCGCCGGTCAGCGATATCGCCGCCACGCCGGTCAGCCCCTGGAACTCCAGGCCCACCACCGTGTCCTTGCGGATCGGAGCGTTGTTGTCGACCATGACGAGGGCGACGACCTTGCGGGGGGTGTCGAGCTTGAGCGACTTGATTTCGCCGATCTGGACGCCGTCGAAATTGACGCTGCCGCCGTTGCGCAAGCCGCTGGCGGAGCCACCCTCGAAAACGATGCGAAGTGGGCCTTGCTGGCCGATGCTGTGGATCTTCCGATAGCCCAAAAGACCGATCAACGCCGCGGCGATCACCGCCAGCGTCGTGGAACCGATCACAAGGTTGCTCGCCCGCATCTTCGTTGCAACAATCCGGCTATATGCGTTTCGCCCCGCCGCCGATTGTACCGGCAAAGCAGACGGTGCGAAAGGGCGCGGCTTCTTGACAGTCCCCGAGGGGTAGGATCAGCTTTCGCAAAACAAGAAGGACCGGGGGAAGCCCATGGCGAAATTGCTGAGCGAAGGTGAGGTCGAGGCCTATCGCGAGCGCGGCTACCATTTTCCGATCGATGCGCTGAGTGCCGGCGAGGTCGCCGGTTTTCGCCGCAGGCTCGAGGATTATGAGGCGGCGAGCGGCGGCCCGATCAAGGCGGAGATGCGCCATCGCAGCCACGTGCTGTTCACCTGGATCGACGAAATGATCCGGCATCCGAAAATCCTCGATGCCGTCGAGGACCTGCTGGGGCCGGATATCCTGTGCTGGAACACCAGCTTCTTCATCAAGGAGGCCCACGATCCCGGCTTCGTCTCCTGGCATCAGGACGCCACCTATTGGGGCTTGAGTTCATCCGATGTCGCGACCGCCTGGATCGCGATGTCGCCGGCCAACAAGGTGTCCGGCTGCATGAAGTTCATTGCCGGCACCCACCGGCAGCAGGTCCGGCACGAAGACACCTTCGACCCCAACAACCTGCTCACCCGCGGCCAGGAAATCGCGGTCGAGGTCGACGAGACCGAGGCCGTCCATGTCGAGCTGAAACCCGGACAGGCCTCGCTGCATCACGTACTGCTGTTCCACGGCTCGGAGCCGAACCGCTCCGACGACCGCCGCATCGGGCTCGCGATTCGCTACATCCCGACGCGCCTGAAGCAGGCGGTTGGCGCGCGGGACTGGGCGACATTGGTGCGCGGCAAGGATCGCTATCGCCATTTCCTGCCCGCCCATGTGCCGGCGCGCGACCTCGAGCCGGAGGCGCTTGCCTTTCACAGGGAAGTCTCGGAAGAGCAGGTGCGGGTGCTCTATCGCGGCACCGGGAAAACCGCCTATCGCGCGTGAGACCGCGCCTCGCGCGGCTTCGGCAGCGGCCGATGCCGGACCCGCGAGTTCGATCGTCCTACTCGAAGGTCGGCGCCGGATCGGCATTCGTGTTCTGCAGCGACTGCAGCTTCAGATAACCGCTGGTGATAAGGCGATCTTCGTCGCGTTCGCCGCTTTGGGCCGCGGTGACGATATGCCTGGCAAGCTCGGCGTGCAGGCCGGTTTCGTTACCCATGACCGGCGCGTCCTGCAGATAGCGCTCCATGGCGCGATCGAAGACCCGCGCCAACAGCTGGACCGTATCGGAATCGAAGCGGGCCCCGAACCGCGCCGGCGCGGACCGTGTCAACCGCAACAGGCCGAACGACGCCGCCACCAGCGCAAGCGCCGCAAAGCCCATGGCGTTCAACTGTCCCCGGGCAAACAGGTAGCTGCCTATGCCTGCGCCGACGGCCTGGCCGAGATAGAGCGCGGTGTTGTTGATCGCAACCGACGCCGTCGCGAGCGCCGGAGCCGCCGCAATCAGGCGGACCTGCTGCATCGCGGTTGCCGCTGCGAAGCCGAGACCCCAGATCGCAGCTCCAGCCGCCATCAGCGGATAGATCCCGGCGCCGAACGCCCACAGCGCGGTGCCTGCGACGATGCAGATGATGGAGACCGCGGACGTCTTGAACGCGCCCCATGCCTTGACGAACGAGGACGCCAGTACATTTCCCGCGAGCGTCATCACCCCGAACAGCAGGAACACCACCGCGATCCCGCGGGGTGTCGCGCCCGTGAGCGCGGTCAACAGCGGCCCGACAAAGGCGATGACGGCGAGCTGGCCGGCGGCCAACAGGCCGGTGATCGATAGCAGCAGCAACAGCTGGCGGCTGCGTCCCACCGCGAGCCAGGTCGCGAAGATGACGGGCGACCCCTTGAGGTTCGCCGGCAAACCCGCGAGCAGCGCAAGGAAGCCCGACGAGGCGAGAATGGCGATGAGGCCGTAGGTCGCCCGCCATCCGATCTGCGGCGCGGTCACCGAGATCAGCGGCAATCCCAGGGCAATCGCCACCGCCCAGCCGAGCAGGACCGAGGCGATGGTCGAAGCCCGCTTGCTTTCCTCGACCAGCAGGGCCGCGGTGCCGGCCGCGAGCGGCGCAAACGCGCCGGCGAAGGCGAGCATCGCGAGACGGATCGCAAGCAGGCTCGCATAATTCGGCGCGACGGCGGAAGCCAGATGACCGAGCGCGAGCCACAGCAGGATCGCGCTCAACAGCAAGCGCCGGTCGACCCGGCTCGTGATCCACGCCACCAGCGGCGGCGATATGCAGACGACGGCGGCGCCGAGACTGATCAGCAATCCCGCGATGGCGACGGGAACGCCGAGGCCGGCGGAGAGGTCCGCCAGCATCCCGGTCGGCAACAGGATGCTGAGGCCGACAACGAAATTGCCGAGCGCGAGAGCCGCGACCGCGAACTGGTTGCGCCGCTCGCCCGCCATCAGTGTCCGGCGGCGCCCTTGGCGGCTTCGTTGTTGAGCACGATCAGGGCATCGACGGCGACGCCGGTCTTCTGATTGATCAGGAACGGATTGACGTCGATCGAGGCGATGCGCCCAGCCGCGTCCGCCATCAGGTTTGACAGGCCGACCAGCGCCTTGACGGCGGACGCCTCGTGCAGCGCCGGCTTGCCGCGATAGCCCTTCAATTTGACGCCGGCCTTGGTGCGCGCGATCAGGGTGCTGGCCTCGGCCGCGTCGAGCGGCGCGCCGGCGAGTGCTACGTCCTTCATCAGTTCGATGTCGACGCCGCCGGTGCCGAACAGCACCACCGGTCCCATCTCGGCATCGAGCGCGCCGCCGATCACGAGTTCGAGCTCGGCCTTGACCTGTTGCGCGATCAAAATGCCTTCGAGCTTCGGCTTGCCCTTCAGCCGCTTCACCCGCGCGGTGATGTCGTTGAAGGCCTTTCTGACGTCGGCTGCGCTGTTGAGGTTCAGCACCACGCCGCCGATGTCGGACTTGTGCAGGATCTCCGCGCTGACCACCTTGGCGACCGCGGGAAAGCCGATCTTCCTGGCGATCTTGACGGCGTCCACGGCGGTCCGCGCGATCGCTTCCTTCGAGACCGGGATGCCGTAGGCCTTGAGCAGCGCTTTCGAGGCGACCTCGTCGAGTGCCGCGCCCTTGGCATTCTTCAGCGTCTTCTCCAGCGTCGCCCGCGCTGCAGACGAGGAACTCGATACGATATCCGGCACCACCTTGCGCAACGAAGCGTATTCGATCAGCGACTTGATCGCGCCGACCGCGCGGTCCATTCCCTGCATCACGGCGATGTTCGGCAACGATTTGCGCAAGGTTTTGGTGAATTCGGTAAAGCCGATCGACATCGCCGAGATGTAGACCACTGGCTTTGATGCTGCGCTCGCCATGTCGTTGACGATGCGCAGATTGCGTTCGCGCAACTCATGCGGCGCCTTCGGCAATTCGGAGTCGATGACGACGATGTCGGTATCGGGATCGTCGATCATGATCTTGATCGACTGCATGTAGACGGAAGGGTCGACCACCGCGGCAAATCCGGCATCGAGCGGGTTGCCGACGATCGAGCCGGGCCCAAGCATTTTCGCGAGCTTGTCGCTGGTGGCCTTGCTCAGGGGCGCGAAATTCAGGCCGGCCGAGAAGAAGGCGTCGATCAGGAGACCGCGCTTGCCGCCCGACAAGGTCACCGCGGCAAGGCGGTTGCCCTTCGGCGGATCGGCGTGAACGAAACATTCGGCAGTTTCGACCAGTTCGTCGAGGCCGCGGACGCGGATGACGCCTTCCCGCGTGGAGATCGCGTCAAAGGTTTCGATCGAGCCGGCAAGCGCGCCGGTGTGCGCCATCGCCGCGGCGCGGCCGCCTTCGGAAGCTCCGAGTTTCAGGGCGATAACAGGTTTTCCCGCCGCGCGTGCGGCCTTGCAGGCGTCGCGAAAGCCCTTGGTGTTGCGCACGCCTTCCAGATAGACGACGATCACGCGAATGCTCGGATCGGCGGCGAAATAGCTCATCAGGTCCGGCGTCTCGAGGCCGGCCTCGTTGCCGGTCGTGACCATGTAGCCGACGCCGACGCCGCGATCCTCCAGTGCCTGGCGGATCGCCATCACGATCGCGCCGGACTGGCCGGCGATCGCAACCGGGCCTGCTTCCATGGTGACGATGCGGTCGTCGATGTTGGTGAACATGTTCTCGCCGGCGCTCAGATTGCCGAGGCAATTCGGGCCGGTGACCGCAAGGCCGGTTTCCCTGATGGCCTGCTGCAGTTCGACGGCAAGCCGCTGGCTTTCGTCGTCCTGCATTTCGCTGAAGCCGGAGGTGACGATGGTCGCCGAACGGGCGCCGGCTGCGGCCGCATCGCGGATCACCTGCACCGCGAAGCGGGCCGGCACCAGCACCAGCACGTGGTCGGGCTTGTCGGGAAGGCTGGCAAAGTCCTTGTAGCAGGGCACGCCCCAAATGGTTTCGCGCCGGGCATTGACGGGGTAGAGCGCGCCTTCGAAGTTGTACTTGACCAGATTGTTCCAGATGCGTTCGGCATAGTTGCCCGGCTTGTCGGTGGCGCCGACCAGCACGATGTTGCGCGGGTGCAGCATCGCATGGATGCTCTTGACGATGTCGCTCGCATCAGGCGAGGGCGACCATTTTCCGGCCGACGCAGTTGCCGTGTGTACCCGAGCTTCCATACGCGTAACCCTCGACCTTTCGTTTCTTGTCTGGGAGGGGCGATCGAACGCCGCTCCCGACGGGTTTTGCTGTCTTATTATGGGGAGTTGAGGGGTGTGGCAACACAGGCCGCCGGCCCAATGTCCGCCGTGCGGGAAATCGGCCTACCAGGCCGGCCGCAGGCGGGATGGCGAGGCGATCCCGGCGAGCAGCACGGCGAGAATCCCGGTCAGGAAGATGCCATCGAAGGTGCCGGCGCCGCCGATCGAGGCCACCGGCGCGCCCAGGCCCGAAATCCTGTGGAGGTTGAGCAGGTCGGCGCCAATGAGCGTTCCCATGGAGCCGCCGATATAGGCCAGCGGCGCCGCATATTCGCAGGAGAGAATAAAGGCGATAATGACGGTGGCGATGACAGGCGCAAACATCGGCACCGCGATGCCGACGCCGGGCACCGGCGTCGCCATCGAATGGATGATGGCGGCGATGATGGCGGTGGCGATCGCCGCCTTGACCCAGAGGTCATAGCGGATCACGAGATAGGTGGACATCAGCGTCGGTATGACGGCGCCGCCGACGTTCACCGCCAGCACCGTGCCGGGCGAGGCCACCACGACCGGCACCACATATTGCATGCCGAAGAAATCGACGACCTGTCCGGAACGCATGACTTCTCCGGGCAGGACCGTGACCGGAATATTGAAATAGCTGCCGATCAGCGAGCCGAACAACAGCAGCATCGCAGCGCCCGGACCCACCCCGAGCCGCATATAGGCGTAGCGGAGAATGCGAAGCTGGATCAGGATGATCAGGCCGATGAACAGGAACACCAGGATCGAGAAAAATCCCGGCGTCAGTGGCAAATATTGAACTTGGGAACCCATGATGTGCGCGGACAGGTATCGGTTGGCTCAGTTCGACTTCTTGTCTAGGTGGTGGATGTTTCGCGGGAGTGCAAGGACCATCAGCGACGCCACCGGGCGGGGGAGCAGGTCGTGAGCGAGATGAGCCGCCGGGGCCATTGGGAGAATGTCTACGCCACCAAGGGCGAAGACCAGGTGAGCTGGTTTCAGGAAACGCCCGCACTCTCGCTCGAGCTGATCGAGCTTTCGGGTGCCGAGCCAGACTCCGGTATCATCGACATCGGCGGCGGGGCCTCGCGGCTCGTCGATCATCTGCTCGCGCGGGGGTATGCCGATGTGACCGTGCTCGATCTGTCGGCCGCGGCGCTCGCGGCCGCGCGATTGCGCATGGGCGAGGCGGCCAACCGGGCGAAGTGGATTGCGGCCGATGTGACGCAATGGGAGCCGTCCCGGAGCTACGGTGTCTGGCACGACCGGGCGGCGTTTCACTTTCTCAACGCTCCCGAGGATCAGCAGGCCTATGTCGCCCGCCTCGCGCGCGCCTTGCGGCCGGGCGGCCATGCCATCATCGGCACGTTCGCGCCCGACGGCCCCGAACGATGCAGCGGTCTTGCTGTCAGCCGTTACGATGCGGCAAGCCTGGTGGCAAGGCTGGGTCGGGGCTTCGAGCTAGTCGATAGCAGGCGGCATGAGCACACGACGCCGTGGGGTGCCGTGCAGAAATTTCAATTCAGCACGTTCCGCCGCAAGCCGGAGTGAGCGCCGTGGCTAATGATTGAATTCGCCCTTCGCCATCATCAGGTGATGCTGTTGATGATGTGATCCCTGCACCATTATGCCCATGAAGCCGAGCGCCCTGAGCTTGGTCACCTGCTTGGCGTCAGTGCTGGTGACGGTCATCTTGACGCCATCGGGAATGTCTTCCGTCGTGGCGTTCCAGCCGAGCTGGACAAGCTCGTGCACATGGGCGGGCACCATGCGCTTGATCGCCTCCAGCGTGCGGCCCTCGCCCGTCACCGCGATCTCGATGCCGTCGTCGAGCGGGTGCTCGACGGCCCGGGCGCGCATCGTCACCTCGTCCATGTCGATCAGATGCTGGCGCAGGCCTGTTATGTTGACCTTCGACCAGTCGGTTGAGGGATCGGCTTCCAGCATTCGCACGATCTCCTGGATCGTGCCGAACGCCTCCTGTCCGGGCAGGGTCGGCTGACTGGACATTTCGCCTCCGCCCATCACGCCGTGCTGGCCCCGCATCATGTGGCCGCGCATGCCGTTCGGCGGCATCATCTGCTGGGCGCCGTCCGGGTGCATCTGCCCGTGCATGCGGGCGTGATCGGGCATTTGCGCCACCGCTGACGCGGTCAACGCCATCATCGCTATACCGGCGAGGCCGGCCTTCCATGACCATGACGACATCATCCACCTCGTGTTCGAGCGCGCCCTTCTTGCCTGCATACGCCATGAACCCGGATTTGCATATGATCCGGGTCATACAGAACCTCACGCCGGCGGCTTCAGCAGCCTGATCTTGCCCTTCAGCCGCCCGATCTCTCCGGCGATCGCCATGTCCGCGAGCGTCCGGTACAGCGCCTCGTGCGTAAGTCCCAGTTCGTTCGCGAGATTTTTCAGCGTGCCTGGTATCTTGACCGTCCGGCCGTCGGCTCCGGCGTTGAGCGCGAGATAATGGTGGATGCGATCGCGCGCCGAATGGATGTTGCGCTGTTCGAGGCGCGTGCGCAGGTTCATGACCTGGCGCGCCAGCATCGCCGTAAACGCCTGCGCGGCCTTGGGCTCGCGGGCGAATTCCGCAAGCAAGGTTGCCTTCGGATACAGGCGCACCACCGCTTCCGTCAGCGCGACCGCGTCGCAGTGATAGCTCGCGGCAAACAGCGAGGCCTCGGCGAGCGTCTCGCCGGCCGAGGCCGTATGCAGTACGGCCTCGCGTCCGGCGCGATCGACCCGCACCAGCCGCACCTCTCCGGCGATCACTTCATAGAGCCCCGCGGTGCGCTGGCCGGAGCGGAACAAGACCTGTCCGGCCTTGAGCGCGCGCTCAATGCCGGCCGCCTGCACCGTCCGCGTCAGCCAATCCGCCATTGCTGCCCGTTATGACGCCGCGGCGTCGGCCGCATCGGTGGCCTTCGGCGTGGCGAAATTCTTGCGCAGGGTCGGCTTGTGGATCTTGCCGGTGGCGTTGCGTGGCAGGGCATCGACGAACTTGATCAGATGAGGCCGCTTGAAGCGCGCGAGGTTCGCCGCGCAATGCGCGTGGATGTCAGCCTCGGTGATGCTGTGCCCCGGCTTGACGGCGATGATCGCCATGCCGGTTTCGCCCCATTGCTCGCTGGCAATGCCGATCACGGCGGCTTCGGCGATGGCGTTGAGCTGGTGCAGCACGTTCTCGACCTCAGCCGGATAGACGTTCTCGCCGCCGGAAATGTACATGTCCTTCCAGCGGTCGACGATATAGTAGAAGCCCTCCGCGTCGATCCGCGCGGCGTCGCCGGTGTGCAGCCAGCCGTCGGTGAAAGAGGAGGCATTGGCGTCCGGCCGGTTCCAGTAGCCGGGAGTGATGTTCGGCCCCTTGACCCAGAGCTCGCCGAGTTCGCCGACATCGGCGTCGGATCCGTCGGGGCGGACTATCCGCACCTCCGTGTGCAGCACCGGCTTGCCGGATGAGCCGGCTTTCCGCGCGGCGTCCTCGCGATCCAGCGTCATCACCGCGGGGCTGGTCTCGGTCATGCCGTAACCTTGCTGCAGCGCTACGCCGCGCGCCTCCCACACTTTCAGAAGCGGCACCGGCATCGGCGCGCCACCGACGCCGCCGATGATGAGGCGGCTGAAGTCGGACGTCGCAAATGCCGGATGCTGCGCCATGAACTGATAGATCGAGGGCACGCCGAAGAAGACATTGATGGCTTGCGCGGGATCGCTGATCAGTTGCAGCGCAAGTCCCGGATCGAACGCGCGCATGATCAGCACCGTGCCGCCGGAATGCAGCACCGGGTTGGTGTAGCAGTTGAGCCCGCCGGTGTGGAACAGCGGCAGCACGGTAAGCAGCACCGAGGACGGCGAGATATAGGCGGGGCCGCCGAGGTTGACGCAGTTCCAGAACGTCATGCCGTGGGTGATGATCGCGCCCTTGGGCTGGCCCGTGGTGCCCGAGGTGTACATGATGGTCGAGATATCATCGAGGCTGACGATCTCGGCCTGGTCGAGCGGCTTTGCGGCCGCGATAGCGGTCTCGTAGGAGCCGCCGGAGCCGAGCAGAAGCGACGATGAGACATTGCACAGCTTGGCGACCGCGAGCGCGACCTCGGCGAGGTCGGCGTCATGGATCATGAGTTTGGGCGCGGCGTCGCCGACGATGTAGTGCAACTCCGGCACGGTGAGGCGGGTGTTCAATGGCAGGAACACCGCCCCCAGCCGCCCGCAGGCGAACTGCACCTCCAGCGTATCGGTGGTGTTGAGCGCGAGCACCGCGACGCGGTCGCCGCGCGTGATCTTCAGTCGGTCGCGCAGGTGGCCGGCGAGGCGCGAAATGCGGGCGTCAAACTGCGCGTAGGTCAGGCGCCGGCCGCTGCCGAGATCGACGACGGCGAGCTTGTCCGGCGTCCGGCGGCCGAAATGGGCGATCCAGTCGTAGTAGCGAACCGGCAAGGTTTTCCTCCTGGGCAGGGTGGTCTCGCGCCGCCCGATGCTCTTATCCTCTCGTTTTGCAGCGTGCCGCAAAACTGTCTTGCGTCGAGAGGCTGACGTCGTTCGCAGCCATGACCAAGACTCGTCATACCCCGCGAAAGCGGGGTATCCAGTAGGCTGCGGCCTTTCGATTCAATCACTGACGTCTCTGGAATACTGGATCACCCGCTTCCGCGGGTGATGACAATTGGGATACAATTTCGCGATCTCCAGATTCCCGTTTTGACGCGTATTCTTCGCGCGAACCGGTGCCCACCCCGCATCGGGTGCGGGGCAGGCTTCGCTGCTAACCGCCCCAGCCTAGCCTCCGACTTCGTCGCTGAGCAGCGGTCCGAACAACTCCCATTTGTCGCCCTTGAACTGCCTGAGCCGGACCTGCTCGACCGGTGCGAAATCGAGCGGACTGGTGTTGATCTTGATGCCGGGCAGCAGGTTGGTGGTCCTGAAGTCCTTCAGGTTTGCCGCCTGCCTCATCACGTTCTCGCGCGTGAGATTGTCGCCGCACTGCTTCAGCACCTGAACCAGCGTCTGGGCCTCGTTATAGCCCGTGATCAGCAGGCTATCGGCCCGATTTCCTTCCGGGAAATACTTGTCGTGGAACTCGTCGAACGCCTTCATGCCCGGATCATCCTTCCATTGCGGGTCGAGCGCGTCCATCAGATAGGCCACCGAAATGATACCCTGCGCGTTTTCGAAGCCGGCCGGCTGGATGACGGCGCCGATGGAGGTGGCGACGCTGTTGAGGACATGCAGCGGCTTCCAGCCGATCTCGCCCGCCTTCTTGATCGCCTGCGCCGCGAATTTCGGCGTGGCAACGTCGAAGAACACGTCGGCACCCAGCGACTTCATCTTGACGATATGCGAATCGATGGTCGGCTCGGCCACCTCATAAGGATCCTCGGCGATGATCATCGACGCGGCCTTGTCGCCGAGACCGTCCTTCAGGCCCTTGAGATAATCCTTTCCGTAGTCGTCGTTCTGGTAGAGCACGCCGATCTTGGCGTTCGGCTTCTCCTTCAGAATGTACTTCGCATAAATGCGCGCTTCGCTCTGGTAGTTGGGCTGCCAGCCCATGGTCCAGGGGAATTCCTTGGGATCGTTCCATTTGGTCGCGCCGCTGGCCACGAACAGCTGCGGCACCTTCTTGGCGTTCATGTACTTCTGGATCGCCGAGTTCGACGGGGTGCCCAGCGGATTGAAGATCAGGAGCACCTCGTCGCTTTCCACCAGCTTGCGCGCCTGCTCGACCGCCTTCGGCGGACTGTAGGCGTCGTCATAGGAAATGAAGTTGATCTTGCGGCCGTTGATGCCGCCCTCCGCGTTGATCTTGCGGAAGTAGGCCGCCTCGGTTCTGCCGATGACGCCGTAGGCCGACGCGGGCCCGCTGTAGGGCATGATGTTGCCGATTTTGATCTCGGTGTCGGTTGCGCCGGTGTCGTATTGCTTCTGGGCAAGTGCGCTGCCGCTAAAGGCAGCAAGCATGATGAGCGCGGTCGAAAACGCCGCCACTCGTCGCGTGACGAAGGACATTTCGCTTCTCCCTGGATCGATGATGGTGTCTGTTGTTGCCGGCGACCTCTTTCGGGTCCCTGGTCCGGTATTGAATACCTTTCATGAGAGATTGTCGATCTGTGCAAAGATCGTCGTGAGGGTTTTTTCGGCAAATTCCGATCACCGGGCGGTTCGCATCCCGTTTAATCCCTGGCAGGTGTCAGGCCCCTGCCACGTCCAGCCGCGACTGATGTGCTTGTCGGGCAAATCAGTCGCGCGTAGTGTCCTGACCAAGAGCGTGAACCCAACGCCACTCCAGAGCCCATCATCCGCGGCAGGGATAATCGTATCATGATCAAGGCCGGAGCCTTCCTTGCCGCGACCCTGGTGCTCGCGGGCTCACCGGTGCGCGCGCAAACCTATCCGTCGAGGCAGATCACGCTGGTCATTCCGTTCGCGGTCGGGGGTTCGAACGATATCGTCGGCCGCGCCATCGGCCGGAAGCTCACCGAGGTGTGGGGTCAGCCGGTGGTCGTCGAAAACCGTTCCGGCGCGGGCGGCATCATTGGCAGCTCCACGGTGGCGGCGGCGCCGCCGGACGGCTACACGCTGCTCCTGATCTCGTCGACGTTCACGATCAATCCGGCGATCAAGAAGAGCATGCCGTTCGACACGGCCAGGGATTTCACGCCGGTCGCCTTCATCGCCCGCTCGCCGCTCCTGCTCACCGCCTCGAAGAATCTTCCGGTGAATTCGGCGAAGGAATTGCTCGCGCTGGCTGGCAGCAAGCCGGGTCAGATCAGCTACGCCTCGGCCGGGCCCGGCAGCATCAACCAGATTGCGGCCGAGCTTATCGCGCTCTCGGCCAAAGTGAAGCTCATGCATGTTCCCTACCGGGGCGGCGCGCCGGCGCTCAACGATCTCGTCGGCGGCCACGTCGACGTCTACGTGTCGAGCCTGCCGCAGGTCTTGCAGCTCGCCCAGAAAGGCGAGGTCAAGGCCCTCGCGGTGACGAGCGCGAAGCGAACGGCGCTGCTGCCGGATGTGCCGACCCTCGACGAGTTCGGCATCGCCGGCTTCGATGTGTGGTCGTGGTGGGGCATTGTCGGCCCGGCCGGGATGCCCGCGGATGTCGTCAACGCGCTCAATGCCGAGATCGGCAAGATGCTGAGCTCACCCGAACTCTCGACGTTTCTGTCGAGCGAGGGCGCCGAAGCCAGGGCCATGACCCCGCAGGAGTTCGGCGACCTGATGCGCCAGGAAACCGAGCGCTGGCGCAAGGTCGCGCGCGAGGCCAACATCTCGATCGACTAGTGCCAGGCGGCGAACGCATCGGGCACGATCAGGCGATGGCCGCAGCCAGCCACTCGACGCAAGTGGGATGAGGCGATTGCGGCCATCTTGCGCCGCTGCCCAGGGGAGCGAAGCGAATGGCAAGCCCGTTCTACAGCGCCGAGCACGAAGCCTTTCGCGAGGTGATGCGCCGTTTCGTCGAAAAGGAGATCACGCCGTTCGCCCATGAATGGGACGAGGCCGGCGAATTTCCCCGCGCGCTCTATGAGAAGGCCGCCGAAATCGGCCTGCTGGGCCTCGGCTTTCCGGAACAATATGGCGGCGTTGCCGCCGACCAGTTCATGAAGATCGTGGCGTCCCAGGAGCTCGCCCGCGCCGGCGCCGGCGGCGTCTCCGCAAGCCTGATGAGCCACACCATCGGCTCGCCGCCGATCGCGCGCGCGGCGCGTCCCGAAATCAGGGCGCGGGTGCTGCCCGAAATCCTGTCGGGGAAAAAGATCTCCGCACTCGCCATCACCGAGCCGAGCGGCGGCTCCGACGTCGCCAATTTGCGCACGCGGGCTCGGCGCGACGGCGACCATTACGTCGTCAACGGCGAGAAGACCTTCATCACCTCGGGCGTGCGGGCGGATTATCTGACGGTTGCGGTGCGCACCGGCGGCGAGGGCGCCTCCGGCGTCAGCTTGCTCCTGATCGAGGGCAATACGCCCGGCCTGTCGCGCACAAAACTCAAGAAGATGGGCTGGTGGGCATCCGATACCGCGACCTTGCATTTCGACGATTGCCGGGTGCCGGTTGAAAACCTGATCGGCGAGGAAGGCCACGGCTTCCGCATCATCATGCAGAACTTCAACAGCGAGCGCATGGGCATGGCGGCGAGCTGCACCGGCTATGCCCGCGTCTGCGCTCGAGGAAGCCATCGCCTATGCCAAAGAGCGCCAGACCTTCGGCAGGCCGCTTGCGCAGCATCAGGTGATCCGCCACAAGATCGTGGACATGACGCAGCGGGTGGCGGCGACGCAATCGATGCTGGAGATGCTGGCGTGGCGGCTCGAGCAGGGCGAAAGCCCGGTCGCCGAGATCTGCATGATGAAGAACCAGGCGACGCAGACCATGGCGTTCTGCGCTTCCGAAGCGGTGCAGATTTTCGGCGGCGCCGGCTTCATGCGCGGCATCAAGGTCGAGCGCATCTACCGCGAGGTCAAGGTCAACGCCATCGGCGGCGGCAGCGAGGAGATCATGAAGGACCTGGCGAGCCGGCAGATGGGATTGTGATTTGGCTGAGGGCGAGCTAGGCGAGGTTAACTCCCCTCCCTCCACGCGCATCGCGCGTGGTGGGGAGGGGTCGGGGGTGGGGGGTCTATCGGCGTGCTCCTCTGGCAACGAATTTGCTGAGGCACCCCCCACCCCCGACCCCTCCCCGCCGCTTCGCGGGGGGAGGGGAGCAGACCGCGCGTGAAACGAAGCGTGCGAGCCCCGGAATGACGAGGATACATTGAATCATGCTTTTCACCGCCGACCACGAGGAAGTCCGCCGCAGCCTGCAAAAGTTCATCGCTACCGAAATCAATCCGTTCGTCGATGAATGGGAGAAGGCGGAACAGTTTCCCTCCCACGAGCTGTTCAAGAAGCTCGGCGAGCTCGGCTTTCTCGGCCTCAACAAGCCGGTCGAGTTCGGCGGCCAGGGACTCGATTACAGCTACGCGGTGCTGATGGCCGAAGAGCTCGGCGCCATCAAATGCGGTGGCGTGCCGATGGCGATCGGGGTGCAGACCGATATGGCGACGCCCGCGCTGGCGCGGTTCGGCTCGGACGAGGTGCGCCGCGAATTTCTCGCGCCCGCCATTGCGGGCGACGCGGTCGCCTGCGTCGGCGTGTCCGAGCCCGGCGCCGGCTCCGATGTCGCCGCGATCAAGACCAGCGCGCGTTCCGACGGCGACGACTACGTCATCAACGGCGGCAAGATGTGGATCACCAACGGCGTGCAGGCCGACTGGATCTGCCTCTTGGCCAATACCTCGGACGGGCAGGTCCATCGCAACAAGTCGCTGATCTGCGTGCCGATGAAGACCAAGGGCGTGCAGGTCGCGCGCAAGCTCGACAAGATGGGGATGCGCTCCTCCGACACCGCGCAGATTTTCTTCGACGAGGTGCGCGTGCCGAAGACAAACCGCATCGGCGAGGAAGGCAAGGGCTTTACCTACCAGATGGTGCAGTTCCAGGAGGAGCGGCTGTGGGCCGCGGCCGCCTGCCTCAAGGCGCATGAATTCATCATCAACGAGACGATCGATTATACCCGCGACCGAAAAGCCTTCGGCCAGAGCATCCTCGACAACCAGGTCGTCCATTTCAAGCTCGCGGAAATGCAGACCGAGGTCGAACTGCTGCGCGCGCTGACCTATCGCGCCGCCGAAGCACTGGTGGCCGGCGAGGACGTGACGAGGCTTGCCACCATGGCCAAGCTTAAGGCCGGCCGGCTGGGGCGCGAATTGACCGATGCCTGCTTGCAATTCTGGGGCGGCATGGGTTTCATGAACGAGACACCGGTCAGCCGCGCCTATCGCGACACCCGCCTGACCTCGATCGGCGGCGGCGCCGACGAGGTGATGCTGTCGGTGCTGTGCAAGATGATGGGCACGCTGCCGGGGATGGGGCAAAAGTAAGAGAGCTTCTGAATTGGCACTACCGAAAGTTCGTTGGTGCGAGCATACTGACGACGACGTTCGGCAGGGAGGACGGCCATGGATGCAGATCTCGGTCCGAACGGAGTGTACGCCTCCCGCCAGCTTTGCGTCGTGTCATGTCAAAGCGCCGACGTCGCCTATTACTGGTCCGTCATCGACGGACGCGAGCGGAATTCGGTCGGTTTCCGCGGCTTCTCCGCGACCTTCCCTGCAGCCGGGCCGGCGCGGGAGGTGCTGGACTTCACGGTGCAAGGCCCGCTGATCGCGCTCCTGTCCGACCTGCAGGACATTGCGCAGGTGCAGGCAATCCAAATGGGTGGCTCTGCCGGGACGCCCGCCCAGCAGGTGCCGTTCGACGCCCAAATACTCGTTGCGCCCGCGCCTCAATTGGCTCCCCACGGGCGCAACCCGCACGGCGTCGTGTTGCGGGTGAGGAATGAGACCGAGGGCACGACGATCGCGACCGTCGCGAACCTTCATCGCGGCGACGATTGGGTATTTGCGACGATTGCGGCGGCGATACCGGCTGTTGCAGTCAACGGAGGCGGGGCGTTGACCGATACCGTGGTTCGGGGCAGCACCAGCGCCGCGACCATAAGGGTGAGGATCACGACCCCGATGGGGACGGTCACCGTCGTCAACGATTTTACGACCGTGGCCGTTCTCGCAGGATTGGACGGGTAGCGATCGCCGTGCTGGTACGCATCCAATGCAAGGAAACGACATGATCACACTCTATCACTGCCACGGCGCGCGCTCGTTCCGGCCGCTGTGGATGCTGGAAGAGATGGGACTTCCTTACGAGCTAAAAATGCTGCCGTTCCCGCCGCGGGTGCTCGCCAAGGAATATCTCGCGATCAATCCGCTCGGCACCATTCCCTTCATGATCGACGGCGAGACCAGGATGACGGAGTCCTCCGGCATCTGTCATTATCTCGGCACGCGCCACGGGCCGACGCCGCTGGTGGTCGGCACCGACGAGCCGGCCTATGGCGCATTCCTGAACTGGATGTATTTTTCGGACGCGACTTTGACCTTTCCGCAGACGCTGGTGCTGCGCTACACCCAGCTCGAGCCGGAGGAGCGGCGCAACCCGCAGGTCGCGACCGACTACGCCAAATGGTTTCTGGGCCGCCTGCGGGCGGTGGAAACCGCGACCGCCAAGGCGGAGACGCTCGCCGCCGGCCGCTTCACAGCCGCCGATATCGTGATCGGCTACGCGCTGCGGCTCGCCGAAACCATCGGGCTTGCGAAGGATTTTGGCCCCAACGTTGCCGCCTATTGGCAACGCCTGCAGAGCCGCGATGGCTACAAACGGGCCGCGGCCGCCGAGAATCTCGCCAGCGAACAGCAGAACGTGGCGCCGCGGATTCGCGCGTGATCGAACAGTCACCGTCATTCCGGGATGGTCCGAAGGACCAGACCCGGAATCTCGAGATTCCGGGTTCGACACTTCGTGTCGCCCCGGAATGACGGTACTTCCGCCTTCGATGCTTCGCATCGCCCCGGAATGACGCTATGGTCGCCCCAACGCAGCGGCCCCAAGAGCCGCGCGGGGAGGTTCGACCATGGACGACAAGGCTGGCTGCTCCGGCCATCTGATGCTGATCACCCCCGAACGGGTGTTTTACGCCGGCCTGCTCGGCCGTCCGCGGCAGCGCTGCTCGGGCGCGCTTCATGTCTATGTGGCGATCAAGGGCGGCTTGCGGCTGATCGCCGAAGGCGCCGGCGAAAGTTATGGCGAGCTCGCGGTGGTGCCGCCGGATACGCCACATACCATCGCCAGCGACCATCGCTCGGTGATCTGCGTCCTGGTCGAGCCCGAGACCGTTCGTGCCGGCGCCGTCGATGTCCTTAGCCAGCGCCTGTCGGGTACCGAGCGGGGCCTGTTCGCCGACCGCATCCGCGCGGCCTACCAGCAGCTGCTGCATCATCCCTATGGCGGCGATATCGGCAGCGCCGCGTTCGACGTCATGTGCTTCGGCGAGGCGCTGCCGCGCCGCAGCCTCGATCCGCGCGTGGTCGCCGCGATCGCGCAGATCGGAAGATTCTGCGGCGAGCCGGTGACGGCGGCAAGCTGCGCGGCAGAGGCGGGACTGTCCTCCTCGCGCTTCCTGCATTTGTTCAAGCAGGAGACCGGCATCTCGTTCCGCGCCTTTCGCGCCTGGAAGCGGGCGCGGCATTTGCTGCACTTCGCCAACCAGGACCTCAATCTCGCGCATCTGGCGCAGGATATCGGTTACCCCGACTCGACCCATTTCAGCCACTCGATCCGCCGCTTTTACGGGCTGAAACCGCGCGCGATCTTTTCCGGCTCCCGCGATCTTGCGATCTACCATGGTGGCAGGACCGGTGCCGCCGATAGCGCGTGGACGCAAGAAGGCGGATAGCACGCGCCGCATGATCCGGCCCAACCCGTGAAAACCTCGATCGATAAGGGCTCTCGCATGAGCGACAAGGCTGTCATCACCTGCGCGCTGAACGGCGTGCTGACCGATCCGCGGCAGCATCACGTCCCGGTGACGCCGGAGGAAATGGCGCGCGAGGCGAAGGCCGCCTTCAACGCCGGCGCCAGCGTGATGCATATCCACCTGCGCCAGCAGGCGCCGGGCAAGGGCCATCTGCCGTCATGGGAGGTCAGCGTCAGCAGAGACATCCAGCAGGCGATCCGCGAGGCCTGCCCCGGCGTAATCATCAACCACACCACGGGCACATCAGGGCCGAACTATCAGGGCGCGCTCGATTGCGTGCGCGAGACCAAACCCGAAATGGCCGCCTGCAACGCCGGCTCGCTGAATTATCTGAAGGTGAGGGCCGATCATACCTGGGCTTGGCCGCCGATGATGTTCGATAACGCGGTCGAGAAGGTGCAGGACTATCTCGACGTCATGAAGCAGGTCGACACCATTCCGGAATTCGAATGCTTCGACGTCGGCATCGTGCGTTGCGTCGGCATGTACCGGCAGACCGGGATGTATTCCGGACCGCTCGAATATAATTTCGTGATGGGCGTCGCCTCGGGCATGCCGGCCGATCCGGAATTGCTGCCGATCCTCTTGAGGCTGAAGGCGCCGGATGCGCATTGGCAGGTCACCGCGATCGGGCGCGCCGAGATCTGGCCGCTGCACCAGCGCTGTGCTGATTTGGGAGGCCACCTTCGCACTGGGCTGGAGGATACCTTTTATCTCGGCGACGGCACCAAGGTGACCTCGAACGGGCAATTGATCGAGGCCATCGCCGCCTGCGCGCGCAAAGCCGGCCGCGAGATCTCAAGCCCCGAGGAGACGCGAAAGATTTTTGGAATTCGCCACTAACCGCCGCGCCGTCATTGCGAGCGAAGCGAAGCAACCATAGCGACATGAAGGAAGAATGGATTGCTTCGTCGCTTCGCTCCTCGCAATAACGAAGGAGAAAGCACGCGTCTCTATGGCCATCATCGAATCCACCATCGCCCCCTCCAGCGCCGCCTTCAAGGCGAACCGCGACGGCATGCTGGCGCTGATCGCGCGGCTGCGCGCGCTGGAGGAGCGCACCCGCGCGGCGTCTGCCGCTGCCAAGGACCGCTTCCATGCGCGCGGGCAGTTGCTGCCGCGCGAACGCGTGGCGCTGGTGCTCGATCCCGGCGCGCCTTTCATCGAGCTGATGACGCTCACGGGCTACATGTTCGACGTGCCCGATACCGACAAGAGCGTGCCCGGTGGCGGGGTCATCGCCGGCATCGGCTATGTCGCCGGCGTCCGCTGCATGGTCAGCGCCAACGATGCCGGCATCGACGCCGGCGCGTTGCAGCCGTTCGGCCTCGACAAGACGCTGCGGGTGCAGGAGCTGGCGCTGGAGAACAAGCTGCCCTACGTGCAGCTGGTCGAAAGCGCCGGCGCCAATCTGTTGCGCTACCGCGTCGAGGATTTCGTGCGCGGCGGCAACATCTTTCGCAATCTGGCGCGGCTTTCGGCGGCCGGCCTGCCGGTGGTGACGGTGACCCATGGCTCTTCGACCGCGGGCGGCGCCTATCAGACCGGATTGTCCGATTACATCGTGATGGTGCGCGGCCGGACGCGCGCGTTTCTCGCTGGCCCGCCGCTCTTGAAGGCGGCGACCGGCGAAATCGCCACCGAAGAGGAACTTGGCGGCGCCGAGATGCATACGCGCATTTCCGGTCTCGGCGATTATCTCGCCGAGGACGACCGCGACGCGCTGCGGATCGCGCGCGACATCATGGCGAACCTCGAATGGGACCGGCCCGCGAGGCGCGAGACCTCGTATCATCAGCCACGCCATGATCCGGAAGAGTTGCTCGGCATCATACCGATGGACCACAAGCGCCCCGTCGACATGCGCCAGGCCATCGCGCGCTTCATCGACGAATCCGACTTCACCGAGTTCGGCGCCAACTACGGCCCGGCCACGGTGTGCGGCCACGCCCGGATCGAGGGCCACGCGATCGGCATCATCACCAACAACGGCCCGCTCGACGTCCCCGGCGCCAACAAGGCGACGCATTTCATCCAGGCCTGCTGCCAGTCGCGCACGCCGCTGCTCTATCTCAACAACACCACCGGCTACATGGTGGGCAAGGCCTACGAAGAAGCCGGCATGATCAAGCACGGCTCCAAGATGATCCAGGCCGTGACCTCGGCGACCGTGCCGCAGATCACGATCTATTGCGGGGCATCGTTCGGCGCCGGCAATTACGGCATGTGCGGGCGCGGCTTCCATCCGCGCTTCTGCTTCTCCTGGCCCAATGCCAAGACGGCGGTGATGGGCGGCGAGCAGGCCGCCGAGACCATGGCGATCGTCACGGAGGCCGCCGCGATCCGGCGCGGCAAGCCGGTCGAGAAGGAAAAGCTCGAGGCGATGAAGGCGCAGATCATCGGCGTGTTCGACGGCCAGATGGACGTGTTCTCGACCAGCGCACGCGTGCTCGACGACGGCGTGATCGATCCGCGCGACACCCGAGCCGTTCTGAGCGAGGTGCTGGCGGTCTGCCGCGAGGCCGAGGCGCGCCATCCGCAACGCATGCAGTTTTCGGTCGCGCGGCCATGACCGGGTCGAGGCGGGCGACGCCGTTTCGCAAGATCCTGATCGCCAATCGCGGCGAGATCGCGTTGCGGATCATGCGCACCGCGCGCCGGCTGGGTTTTGGCGTGGTCGCGGTCTATTCCGACGCCGACCGTGACGCGCTTCATGTCCGCGCGGCGGATGAGGCCGTGCGCATCGGCGAGGCGCTGCCGGCGCAGTCCTATCTCAATATCGGCGCGATCATCGCGGCGGCGAAATCGAGCGGCGCCGGTGCGGTTCATCCCGGTTACGGCTTTCTCGCCGAGAACGAGGATTTTGCAAAAGCCTGCCGCGAGGCGGGCCTGGCGTTCATCGGCCCATCGCCGGAAGCGATCAAGGCGATGGGCAACAAGGCCGGCGCGAAAGCGATCATGCTAGCCGCCGGCGTACCCTGCGTGCCCGGCTATCAGGGTGCGGATCAAGGCGATGCCGTGATGCTCGCGGAGGCTGATCGAATAGGCTTTCCCGTGATGATCAAGGCGGCCTCGGGCGGCGGCGGGCGCGGCATGCGGCTGGTCAGGGATGCCGCTGACTTTGCCGATGCGCTGCGCAGCGCGCGGTCGGAAGCGCAGGGCGCGTTCGGCGACTCGACTGTTATTCTGGAGCGGGCGATTGCCGATCCTCGCCACATCGAGATCCAGGTGTTCGGCGACCGTTACGGCAACGCCATTCATCTCGGCGAGCGCGATTGCTCGGTGCAGCGGCGGCACCAGAAACTGATCGAGGAGGCGCCGTCGCCCGCGGTGACGCCGGAATTGCGGGCGCGCATGGGCGGCATCGCGGTGCACGCGATCGAGTTCGATTGGTTACGAGGGCGCCGGCACGCTGGAGTTCTTGCTCGACCGCAACGGCGAATTCTATTTCATGGAAATGAATACGCGGCTGCAGGTCGAGCATCCCGTCACCGAGGCAATCACCGGGCTTGATCTCGTCGAATTGCAGTTGCGGATCGCGAGCGGCGAGCCGCTTGCGCTGAAGCAGGAGGACGTCGCCTTTTCCGGCCACGCCATCGAGGCGCGTTTGTGCTCGGAGGATGCCGCCCACGACTTCATGCCGCAGTCGGGAAAGATGGCGCTGTGGCAGATGCCGGACGACATCCGCGTCGAGCACGCGCTGCAGTCCGGCATCGAAATCCCGCCGTTCTACGATTCGATGATCGCCAAACTGATCGGCCATGGCGCGACCCGCGACGAGGCGCGGCGCAAGCTGGTTCACGGCCTCGAACGGACGGTCGCGTTCGGCGTCACCACCAACCAGGCGTTTCTGGCCGGCTGCTTGGGCCATCCGGAATTCGCCGCGGGCGAAGCCACGACGTCCTTCATCGGCCGGCATCGCGATGAGCTGTTGGCGCCGCGCCAGGACGCGGTCTCGGAGGCCGCGCTGGCGGCGCTCTTGCTCTATGTCACCGACGCCAACGCTCCGCCGCGGCCGAAGGGCCGGACGCTGGCGGCGACATTCCCGGTTCCAATTCGCGTCGAGCTCGATCACGGCATCTACGATCTCGAGATCGCGCCGCAGCGCGATGGCGGCTATCTCGGAATCGAAAACACGTTGTACCGGGTCGACATCCACGGCGATAGCGCCACCGTCAGCAGCAACGGCCGATCGGAAACCTTCAAATGGTCCCGCGACGACGGCCGGCTCTATTTCCTGTATCGCGGCGTCACGCTGGCGGTTCGCGACCTGACGCTGGCGGCGCCGGCCGCCGCTGCGTCAACGGGCAGCGACGGCAAGGTCCGCGCGGCGATGAACGGCCGCGTCGTGGCAGTCCTGGTCAGGCCGGGCGAGCGCGTCGCGGCCGGCCAGCCGGTGATGACGCTGGAAGCCATGAAGATGGAGCACGTGCACACCGCGCCGATTGCAGGCACCATTGCCGCGATCGATGTCGTCGAGGGCGAGCAAGTCACGACGGGGAAAGTGGTGGTGGAGATCGAAGCGGGCGAACCGGCGCCGTAACGGGCTCACTCTGTCATTGCGAGGAGCATAGCGACGAAGCAATCCATCTTTCGTGTCGCCGCCATGGATTGCTTCGCGGAGCCTGTCATCGGGCGCGCATTCGCGCGACCCGTTGGCTCGCAATGACGGCTGGCAGGCAGCGTAGGGTGGGCAAAGGCGCGCTTGCGCCGTGCCCACCATCTTCGCTGTTCCATGTCGGTGGGCACGCTTCGCTTTGCCCACCCTAGGGGAGCTGCGGCCGCCCCGTTCCCTCATTGAGAAAGCACGCCACCTGATGCTGGCCGGCGACGTCGGCCAGCGCCGGTCTCTCCACCTTGCAGCGGTCCATCACATAGCGGCAGCGGGTGTGAAACGCGCAGCCCGACGGCGGGTTGATCGGGCTCGGCACGTCGCCATCGACCAGCGGCTTGAGCGTCTTCTTCGTGGGGTCGGCTACCGGCACGGAGGCCAACAGCGCCTGCGTATAGGGGTGGCGCGGGTTGGCGAACAGCTCGGTCTTCTCGGCAATCTCGACGATGCGGCCGAGGTACATCACGGCGACGCGGTGGCTGATATGGGCGACGACCGCGAGATCATGCGCGATGAACAAATAGGAGAAAGCGTACTTGCGCTGCAGGTCGATCAGGAGATTGATGACCTGGGCCTGGATCGAGACGTCGAGCGCCGATACCGGCTCGTCGCAGACGATAAGGCTGGGCCCGAGCGCCAGCGCGCGCGCGATGCAGATGCGCTGGCGCTGGCCGCCGGAAAACTGATGCGGATAGTTCTGCATCTGGTCCGCCCGCAAGCCGACCTGATCGAACAGTTCGGCGACCCGTTCCTGCTTCCTTGCGCCGGACGCGAGGCCATGCACCATAAGCGGCTCGCCGACGATGTCGCCCGCGGTCATGCGCGGATTGAGGGAAGCGAACGGATCCTGGAAGATGATCTGCATGGAACGGCGGTGCGTCCGCAGCTCGGCCTTGCCGAGATGGGTGATATCCTGACCGTTCAGCCGGATGCTGCCGCTGGTCGGCTCGACCAGGCGCAGCACGCTGCGCGCCACCGTCGATTTGCCGCAACCGGACTCGCCGACCATGCCGAGCGTTTCTCCGACGCCGATCGTGAAGCTGACGCCGTCGACGGAATGCACCTTGCCGACGGTACGCCGCAGGATGCCGCTACGCACCGGATAGTGCTTGACCAGATCGGATACCTCGAGGAGTGGGCGCGTGTCGGTCATAGCGCCCCCGTCAGCTCCGCCGCGCGCCAGCATGCCGCCAAATGGCCGCCTCCCCAGTCCTGCAACGGCGGATATTCCTCGCGGCAGCGCGCGATCGCGAGCTCGCAGCGCGGCGCGAATGCGCAACCCTTCGGCAGCCTGGTCAATGAGGGCACCATGCCGGGAATCTCGACCAGCCGCACATCGGCGTTCGCGCCGGGCGCGGGCACCCTCGGGATCGAGGCCATCAGGCCGCGGGTATAGGGATGCCTCGGATTGGCGAACAGGGTTTCGACGCTGGCCTCCTCGACCTTCTTGCCGGCATACATCACGATCACGCGCTGCGCGGTCTGGGCCACCACGCCGAGGTCGTGGGTGATCAGGATCAGTCCCATGCCGAGCTCCTGCTGCAGCTCGAGCACCAGCGCCAGGATCTGGGCCTGGATCGTGACGTCGAGCGCGGTGGTCGGCTCGTCCGCGATCAGCAGCGCCGGCCGGCAGGCCAGCGCCATCGCGATCATCGCGCGCTGGCGCATGCCGCCCGACAGCTGGTGCGGGTATTCCTGCGCGCGCCGCTCCGGTTCGGGAATCCGGACCAGCCGCAGCATCTGAACGGCCTGCTCCCGCGCCTGCTTCTGTGTCATCGGCCGATGCAGGCGCACGGCTTCCGAGATCTGATCGCCGATCCGCATCACCGGATTGAGCGAGGTCATCGGCTCCTGGAAGATCATGGAAATGCGATTTCCCCTGACCTCGCGCATCTCGTCTTCGTCGAGGCCGAGCAGATCGGTGCCGTCGAGCACGATCGAGCCGCCGACGATCCGGCCCGGCGGATCGGGGACGAGCCGCATGATGGACAACGCCGTCACGCTCTTGCCGCAGCCGGATTCGCCGACGATCGCCAGCGTCTCGCCGCGGCGCACGGTAAAGGAAACGTCGTCGACCGCCTTGAACAGGCCGGAGTTCGTGAAGAACACCGTCTGCAGGTGCCTCACGTCGAGCACCGCCGCTTCCGTTTGCGTCTCGCTCATCAGCCGCGCTGCCTCGGGTCGAGGATGTCGCGCAGCGCGTCGCCGAACAGATTGGTGCCGAACACGGCAAGGCTGATCGCGATCCCGGGGAAAATAACGAGCCACGGCGCGGTGCGGACATATTCGGCCGCCGATTCCGACAGCATCCGTCCCCAGGACGGGTAGGGTTCGGGGATGCCGAGGCCGAGGAACGACAGCGAGGCTTCGGTGAGAATGGTCGAGCCGAGCTGGGCCGTTGCCAGCACGATCAGCGGCGCCAGCGTATTGGGCAGGATGTGGCGGAGCGCAATGCGCGTCTCGCTCATGCCGATCGACTTGGCGGCCTCGACGAAGGGCTGTTCGCGCAGTGCCAGCGTATTGGCGCGGATCACGCGGGACACCGTCGGGATCAGCGGAATCGCAATCGCGATGATGACGTTGGGCAGCGACGGCCCGAGCGCCGCCGTCATGATCAGGGCCAGCACCAGAAGCGGCAAGGCCTGCAAAATGTCGGTGACGCGCTGGAACACCAGATCGACCCAGCCGGACAGGTAACCGGAGGCGAGCCCGATGCTGACCCCGAACAGCGAACCCAGCGCAGTCGAGCCGATGCCGACCGCGAGCGAGATGCGCGCGCCGTGGATGATGCGGCTCCAGACGTCGCGGCCGAAGGAATCCGTCCCCATCCAGTGCCGCGCATCGGGATGAAGCAGCGCGTGGGCGGAATCGACGGTGAGCGGATCGTAGCGGCAGATCAGGTCGGCGAACGCCGCGGCCCATACGAACATCAGCATGAAGCACAGGCCGATGGTGCCGAGAAAATGACGGCGCGCCAGGAACGTCAGGCGGCGCCAGCCCTCCGTCGAATGAGCGCCGGCGCGTCGCAGTTCGGCATCGTAGTTGATGGTGGCCAATGGGACTCCTAATCGCCGTAGCGGATGCGCGGATCGATCGCCGCGTAGAGCAGGTCGACGATGAAGTTGGCCGACACCACGACCACGGCGATCAGCATCACCAGATTCTGCACGATCGGATAGTCGCGCCAGCGGATCGCCTCGACCAGGAAGCGGGCGACGCCCGGAATATTGAAGACGGTTTCGGTGACGATCAGGCCGCCGATCAGGAATGCCGCCTCGATGCCGATCACGGTGATCACGGGGAGAATGGCGTTTTTCAGCGCGTGGCGGAAATTGACCGCGGATTCGGAGGCGCCCTTGGCCCGCGCCGTGCGGATGTAATCCTGCCGCAGGACTTCCAGCATCGAGGAGCGCGTGATCCGCATCGTCAGCGCGGCGCTGCGGAAGCCGACCACCATCGCCGGGACGCAATAGATCGCGAAGGCCTCGGTCCAGGTCTTCGGGTTGGGGTTGAAGATCGGCATCGTCCCGAACAGGGAGACGGACGCCATCAGGACCAGGAGGCCGAGCCAGAAGGCGGGCAGCGACAGCCCGCTCAAACTGACGACGCGCAGGAAATAGTCGAGCCGCGTGCCCTGCCTGACCGCGCTGATGACGCCCAAGGGAATGCCGATCGAGGCGGAGAACGTGATCGCGAGCCCGGCGAGCCGCGCCGTGATCGGAATCCGCGGCAGGATCTCGTCGAGCGCCGGCTTCTCCGAAACGTAGGAGTAGCCGAGATCGCCGTGCAGCAATCCGCCGATCCAGTGCAGGTATTGCACGACGATCGGCTGGTCGAGCCCGAGGTCCCGCTCCAGATTGGCCTTGTCCGCCGGATCGACATAGCCCGCGGCGGCGAACAGGATGTCGACGATGTTGCCGGGAACGATGCGCAGCAGCACGAAGATGATGATCGAGATCCCGATCAGGGTCACGAGCATCAATACGAGGCGCCGCACGATATAGGCAAACACCTGGCCAGTCTCCCGTTAACGCGAACTCGACAAGGCCGAAGGCCGGCCGCGCGGTTGCAATGCGCGCAATTTATCAATCCCGCAAGCCGGGTACCAGCTTCGCTTTGTCGCGGTGCAGGCTACTTATCGAGCCACACGTCCTCGTAGCGATAGCCGTTGTAGGAGCTGTTCACCATCACGGTCACGCCCTTGACATAGGGCTTCCAGCAGGTGCCCTCGCGGCCGTGAAAGATGATCGGCCGGGCGACGTCTTCCTGCAGCTGCTTGTCGATCTCCCAGACCAGCTTCTTGCGCTTGGCGAAGTCGGTCTCCTGGGACTGTTCGTCGAACAGTTTTTCGATCGCGGGGTTGCAATAGTTGGTGTAGTTGCGCTCCGAATGGCAGGAATAGTTCTCGTAGAACGACTGGTCGGGATCGTCGACCGCGTTGCCCGTGAGGTTGAGGCCGAGCGCATAGTCCTTGCGCGCGACCTTCGGAAACCAGTTGGCGGTTTCGACCACGTCGAGTTCGCCGTCGATATAGATGCTCTTGAGCTGGTCGATCAGAATCACGGCGGGATCGCGGTAGACCGGGATGTTGCGCGTCGAGACCTTGACCGAAAGATGCTTGTCGGGGCCATAGCCCGCCTTCTGCATCAGCTTGCGCCCCTCTTCGCGGTTCGCGTTCACGTCGGGGCCGTAGCCCGGGATGGTCTCCAGCATTTCCTTCGGCATTGCCCACAGTCCGGCGGGCGCGGGCAGCATGGTGCCGCCGATATCCGCCTGGCCCTCGAACAGGATCGAGATGAACGCCTTGCGATCGAGCGCGAGCGCCATCGCGCGGCGAATATCCGGATTGTCGAACGGTGGCGAGGTCGAGTTGACGATGATGTTGGTGGAGACGTTGATCGGCTCGACCTCGCAGACCGCGGTGGGATCCTGCGCCTTGACGTCCTTGAGCAGCGGGATCGTGACCTCGGTCGGAAAGGTCATGTCGAACTTGCCGGAGATGAATCCCAGGATGGCCGTCGAGCGGTTGGGGATGATCGTGAATTCGATGCCATCGAGATGCGGCAGGCCCTTCTTCCAGTAATCCGGATTGCGGACGAGCTTGATCGATTCGTTGGCCTTGAACTCGACGAACTTGAACGGGCCGGTGCCGATCGGGTGGGTGCGCATTTCCGCCGGTGAAACGTGGCAGGGATAGACCGGCGTATAGCCGGAGGCGAGCAGCGCCAGCAGCGCCGGCTGCGGCCGCTTCAGGTGGAACGAGGCCTCGTAGTCGCCATTGGTCGTCACCTCGTTGACCTGGTCGTACCAGGCCTTGCGCGGGTTCTGCCGGAATTTCTGCGGCGACTTGCCCATCAGCATGTCGAAGGTGCATTTGACGTCGGCGGAGGTAAACGGCACGCCATCATGCCACTTGACGCCCTGCCGCAATTTGAAGGTCAGCGTCTTCTTGTCGTCGCTCCAGGCCCAGCTTTCCGCGAGGTCGGGAACGATGGTATCCAGGCTGTTCTGCGCCACGTCCTGCTTGTAGATGACCAGGTTGTTGAACACCGGCATGAAGGGAATGTTGATCGAGTAGGTCGCGCCCTCATGGATGGAGGCGCTGCCCGGACTGTCGCGGTGATACATCCGCAGGATGCCGCGCTGCTTGGGTTCCCCGGCGCCCGCAACATTGGTGACCGCCAGCAAACAAAAAATGGCGGCGGCAAGCGCCTGCACGCTCCGCATGCGTCTCTCCCTCTGATTCTTCGGCCTCGTGCCGGGCCTAATTTATCGAACGATATCATGGCTCGGCGCCGGCGCAACCCGCCAGGGCCGGGCCCACATTGGCACATCGGACTATTGCGAACGGGCGCAAAAATCAGCAAGGGGCGGCCCGCAAGGGCTGCCGGACCGGTTTTCAGGCCCCCGCGGTCAATACGATCGGGCAGGAACGCATCGGTGAAAGCAGCGAGAGCCCGGCAGGGCCCGGCGCCAGCCAGGTAGTGATCGACCAGCCTTTGGCGAACCGCTCGTGATGGATGACCGCGTGCCGTTTAAGCCGCCTTGCCTTTCTGCTGCCTGGACATGGCCTCCGCGCGCTTCGCCAGTTCCTGTGGCGCGACGTCTTCCTTGTGGGTGGCGATAAACCAGCTGTTGCCGGATGGATCCTTCACCCCGCCGCTGCGGTCGCCGTAGAACATGTCGGTTGGCTCCATGAACGAGTTGCCGCCGGCCTCGACGGCCCGCTGATACACGTTGTCGACGTCGGGAACGTAGAGATAGAGCGAAGAGGTCGTCGCTTTGGCCATCTCGTTTTCCTCTCCGAGCATAACGCGGGAATTGCCGATCTCCAGCTCCGCGTGCATGACGCTTCCGTCCGGCCGCTTCATCGGCTCAAACGCCAGTTTTGCTCCAAACGCCTGCTTGAGGAACTCGATGACTCCCGGTGCGCCGCGCACGACAAGATAGGGCGTAACGCTGTGAAAACCGTCGGGGATGGGTTTTACCGCCATGATTGGCCTCCGAATGTTGTGGGCGCCACAACCCTCGCCAGCAACTTGTTTTTTGTTTGCCGTCGTTATGAGGTCATGAAAATGTGATGGCGGGCGGAACCGGTTCACGCGGCTCAGACCTCAAGGCGATTTCGATCTTCGGCGACACCCGGATGCCGGGGTAGATGAACGGAAGATCCAGATAGATGAACGCTCCGGCCATCGACCGTTCACACAACAGCGCGTAGTCTCGGATCGGGGGCTAGCTTGAAAAGGAGCAATTTATGAGGCGTACGTTTTTTCTTGCTGCGATGTTGACCTTCGGTCTTGCGACAGCTTCCAACGCGGCGGCCATCCCCGTGCAGGTTGGCCCCAATACCGATTTGACGATCAAGGTCGCGGAAGGATGCGGGCCGGGATTCTGGCGCGGCCCCGGCGGTCGCTGCCATCCATTCGCTGCCAATCGTGCGTGCCCTCCCGGATATCATCTCGGTCGCGAGGGCAGGCGGTGCTGGCCGAACTGAACCCGGTCCGTTGGAGCGGGATGACTTTTCCTCGAATCGTCATCCCGCTCTATCTGTTTGTTCGAGCATGATCTTTTCGGAAAACCGGTGTCCACTTTTCCGGATCATGCTGTAGCTCTCGGCGGAGCTGCAACTCATCGCGGCAACGACAGTTCATCCAGCCAGAAGGGCCGCGCTGCGATCATTCGCGGCGCGGCCCCGTCCTTGACGCCGGCGTGCCGCCCGCGCGGCGGGATCTTGGCCGCCATCTAGATCAGCCGCAGCTTCTCATGCTGCGATCTGAGCCCCGCGTAGCATTCGCACGCCGTTCTGGTGAGAGCGCCGAGATCGACGATCACCACGCGGCCGCGGCTGTAACGGATGTATCTTGCCTCCTGCAGCATATGCGCCACGATCGATACGCTGTTGCGGCGCGCGCCGATCAGCTGCGCCATCAATTCCTGCGTCAGGGTGAACTGGTCGCTGCCGGCCAGATCCCGCACCCGCAACAACCAGCGCGCCAGTCGCGCTTCCACGGAATGCGCGGCATTGCAGGCCGCCGTCTGCTGCGCCTGCGCCACCAGCGCCTGTCCATGCCGGGCCAGCGTTGCGCGCAGGGCACGGCTCTGTTCGGCGACGGCGCGAAGCAGGCTCACATCGAGCACCGATGCGTCTCCCGCCAGCAGCACGACTGCGCCGGTCAGGGAGATCTCCTCGCCGAGCCCGGTGAGGGCGCAAACGATGCTGTCGCGGCCGACCAGGCCGACTTCGATCCGGCCGCCCGTCTCCAGTTCGACGACGAACGAAACGACGCAACTGTGCGGCAGGTAGACCTGCGGATTGGCCTCGCCGGCCTGCAACAACACGCGGTCCTGCAACAGATGAACGGTTCGAAGATGAGGGCGGATCGCCTCAAAATCATTGACGCTCAAAGAGGCCAAAAATCCGTTCGCCGACTGAGCGACCGATTCCATCACAAGGCGCCTTGAACTGGAGCTTGGGTTTGTCTCGGGGTGCGGGATGCCCCCGCCGTCCGGCGGGGGAATCAACATCCTATAGTTGTACTTATAACAACATACCCGATTCGGATGCAAGCCTCGTTATCGATCAAGAAAACAGCGCGGCGATGGCTTGCCGCGCTGCTTTTGCCTTGGTGGCCGGCGAGGGCGCTCTTCGCGCCGCGCGGGGCCGAACGGTGTCTTGGGCTCAGCTATAGATTTCGAACAGGCCGGCGCCGCCCTGGCCGCCGCCGATGCACATCGTCACCACGCCCCATTTCGCCTTGCGGCGCCGGCCCTCCTGCAGGATGTGGCCGGTCAGCCGTGCGCCGGTCATGCCGAAGGGATGGCCGATCGCGATCGAGCCGCCATTGACGTTGTACTTTTCGGGATCGATGCCGAGCTGGTCGCGCGAATACAGGCATTGGCTGGCGAAGGCTTCGTTGAGCTCCCAGAGGTCGATGTCGCCGATCTTCAGCCCCTGGCGCTTCAAGAGCTTCGGCACCGCGTAGATCGGCCCGATGCCCATCTCGTCCGGCTCGCAGCCCGCCGCCGCCCAGGCGACGAACCGGCCGAGCGGTTCGAGCCCGCGCTTCTCCGCGTCCTTGGCTTCCATCAGGACCACCGCCGCCGCGCCGTCCGATAACTGGCTGGCGTTGCCGGCGGTGATGTATTTGCCGGGACCCTTGACCGGCTCGAGCTTGGCGAGGCCTTCCATGGTCGTGTCCGGCCGGTTGCATTCGTCGCGGTTGACGACGTAGTCGACGATGCTCTCGGCCTTGGTCTGCTTGTCGACCACTTTCATCCTGGTCTTCATCGGGACGATTTCGTCCTTGAACTTGTTGGCCTGCTGGGCGGCGGCCATGCGGCGCTGCAATTCCAGCGAGTACTCGTCCTGGTATTCGCGGCTGACCTTGTAGCGCTCGGCGACGATATCGGCGGTGTCGATCATCGCCATGAAGATGTCGGGCGCCGTCTTCAGCAGTTCGGGGTCGACCGCCTCCTTCGGCACGCCGCCGCCGGGGACCGAGATGCTTTCGACGCCGCCGGCGACGATGCAGTCGGCGCCGTCCGAGCGGATCGAGTTCGCGGCCATCGCGATGGTCTGCAGTCCCGACGAGCAGAAGCGGTTGACCGATACGCCGGCGGTCGACTTCGGCAGGCCGGCGAGCAGCGCGGCCTGGCGGCCGATATTGGATGCGCCATGCGCGCAATTGCCGAGATAGCAGTCCTCGACATATTCCTTGTCGACGCCAGCGCGCTCCACGGCGTGCTTGATGGCGTGGGCGGCAATCGACATCGGCGGGGTGATGTTGAACCCGCCGCGGCCGGATTTTGCGAGCCCGGTGCGGGCATAAGAAACAATGACGGCTTCACGCATTTTTTTGATCTCCCTCTGGGGCTGGTCGACGATGGCGTTCGAAAAACTGTAATCGTACATAATCATCGCCGGGGCAATGAAAATACCGCCGGTTCGGGCTTCCGGCTGGCGGAATTACCGGGTTGGATTTGCCAAAAACCCGGGCCGGAACGCGCCGGATTCCGGAAAATATGGCGTCCATCATACTATCCGCGAATTCTTGTTGCCCCAATAGCGGTCGCGCAGGAGCCGTTTGTAGAGTTTTCCCGTCGGCAGCCGCGGCAGCTGGTCCTGGAAATCGATCGAGCGCGGCACCTTCTGGCGCGCCAGCGACTGGCCGCAGAAGGCGATCAGCTCCTCAGCAAGCGCCGCGCACGGCTCGATCCCGGGCATCGGCTGCACCACCGCCTTGACCTCCTCGCCGAGGTCGGCGTTGGGCACGCCGAACACCGCGGCGTCCGCGATCTTCGGATGCGTGATCAGCAGGTTCTCGCATTCCTGCGGATAGATGTTGACCCCGCCGGAGATGATCATGAAGGTCGCGCGGTCGGTCAGATAGAGATAGCCGTCTGCATCGACATAGCCGACGTCGCCGACGGTACTCATGCTGCCGTCCGCCGAACGGGCTTCCTTGGTCTTGTTCGGATCACTGAAATATTCAAACGGGGTTGCGGTCTTGAACCAGACCGTGCCCGGCCTGCCGAGCGGGCAGGGCTGCATGTTGTCGTCGAGGATATGCAGGTCGCCGAGCAGCACCTTGCCCACGCTGCCGCGGTGCGCCAGCCACTCCTCGCTGTTGCAGGCAGTAAAGCCCAGGCCTTCGGTGGCTCCGTAATATTCATGGATGATCGGTCCCCACCATTTGATCATGTCTTCCTTCACGGCGACCGGGCAGGGCGCCGCGGCGTGGATCGCGATTTCCAGCGACGACAGGTCGTATCGCTTCCTCGTCGCTTCCGGCAGCTTCAGCATCCGCGAAAACATCGTCGGCACCAGCTGGCTGTGGGTGACGCCCCATTTCTCCACCAGCGCGAGGTAAGCTTCCGGGTCGAAATGCTCCATGATGATGACGGTGCCGCCCTCGCCGATCGTGAGATTGACGGCCGCCTGCGGCGCCGAATGATAGAGCGGCGCCGGCGACAGGTAGACCATGCCCTCGCGGTACCGCCAGAGCTTCTGCAGGAAGGAAAAGATCGGCAATTGTTGTGTCGGCGGCTGCTCCGGCAACGGCCGCAAAATGCCTTTCGGCCGCCCTGTTGTGCCCGAGGAATACAGCATCGCGGTGCCGATGCATTCGTCCGGGATCGGCGTCTTCGGCAGTCCGCGCGTCGCCTGCTGCAGTCCGACGACGCGCTCGCTTTCGCCTTCGCCGTCCGCGACGATGCAGAGCTCGACCCTGGGGCACTCTTTCAGCGCCTCACGCGCCACCTCGAGTTTTGCCACCGAAGTGATGAGGACGCGCGACTGGCTGTTGTTGACGATGTAGGCAAGCTCGCCCGCCGTCAGGTAGGAATTGACGCAGGTGTAGTACAGTCCCGACCGCTCGCCGGCACCGCAGGCCTCGAGGTAGCGGCTGTTGTTCTCCATGAAGATCGCAAAATGGTCGAGCCGCTTCAGGCCGAGCTTGCGCAACAGATGCGCCAGGCGGTTTTCGCGCATCTCCAGTTCGCGATAGGTCACCGCCTCGCCGCTAGCCGCCATGATGAAGGTGGGCTGCAAGGGACGCAGGTAAGCATGCTTGCCGGTATACATCGTGCTCTCAATCCCTCATGCGGCCAGAAGAAGTATCTCGCGCACCTGCGCCGGGCCACCGATCTTGCGCGGGTTGCGCGGAATCCATGGCGTCGCCATCGCCTGCTCGGCGATGCGGTCGAAATGTTCGGGCCCGATGCGGACGTCCTGCAGGCTGCGCGGCAGGCCGAGGCCGCGGATGAAGGCGTCCAGCACGTCGCCGGCATCCTCGCTCGCGTGCCCCATGGCGGATGAAACCAGCGCCTGGCGATCGGCATTGGCGGGCTTGTTCCAGCGCATCACCGACGGCAGCATCACGCAGGACGTGTAGCCATGCGGCACGTCGTAGGCTGCGCCGAGCACATAGCCGATGCCGTGGCTCGCGCCCATCGGCACGCCCGAGGACAATGAGCCCATCGAGAGCCAGGTGCCGATCTGGCAATCCATCCGGGCGTCGAGATCGTTGCCGTCGGCCTTCACCCGCGGCAGCGCCGCTGTCAGCATCGAAAGTCCCTTCAGCGCTTGCGCATCGGCATAGGGATGCGCCTCGCGCGAACACAGGCCTTCGACGCAGTGATCGACGGCGCGGATGCCGGTCGACAGAAACAGCCATTCCGGCGTGTGCACGGTGATGGCGGGATCGAGGATGGCGGCGCGGGGGATCACCAGGGGATGCCGTACCGTTTCCTTGACCTTGGTGGCCGGGTTGGTGACGCCGGCCATGGCGCTGAATTCGCCGCCGGCGATCGTCGTCGGCACGCTGATCTGGCGGACCGACGGTGCGTTCATGGCGGGCGCTGCGCCCTTGACGGCCCGAATTGCGTCGATGCCTTCGACGCTCCGAATGTTGTTGGCGAGGCAAAGCTGCACGGCCTTGGCGCCGTCGGTGATCGAGCCGCCGCCGACGGTGACGATGAGATCGGCATTACAGGCCCGCGCCAGCCCGGCGGCGGCGATGACGGCATCGCGCGGCGTGTGCGGCGGCATCGCATCGAAGGTCGCCGCGTAACGGGATCCGAGGCGCGTTCGCAGTTTATCGATTTCGTCGGTATGGCGGTTGAGGGTGCCTGAGACCATCAGGAACGCGCGGCCTGCGCCCAGACGGTCCATCTGCGCGGCCACGGCCTCGGCGGCCGGACGGCCGAAAACCACCTCGTCCATGGCGCCGAAGACGACACGCCCGGTGTGCACGACGATGGTCCTCCCCAGGACGCATTTGTCTTATTGTGGTTCAAAATGTTATGGCTTCCGGACGCCGTTGTGAAGCCGCTCTTTGATCTTGCGTTCGGCGTAGAGGGCCGCGGCTGCGATCGGAGGGAGGGTCTGTTCGGGAAGCCACACGTAAGAAGGGACGGGCTGGGCGGTGCAGAGATTGCCGGTCCCCAACCTCTCGCAGGTTACGGCCTGTTGGGCGGTACAGGTCTGGGCCGACGACGCCGTGGGAACGGCGATCAGCGGCATCCGACATGGCCGATTTGAGATACTGACGAACCAGCTTGCTTGGATTTGGTCCTTCGGACCATCCCGAAATGACAGGAACGCCGAAGGCCGACGCCAATTCAACGCGTCAAATCCACGCCGCCATCTCGATCCGAAGCGTTGTCCTGGGCGGCCAGCTTCTGACTGCGCTCCTTCGCGTAATTCCATGCCGAGAATTTGATGGATTTGTCGGACGTTTCTCCGAGCGCGACGATAAACGGGTCTTCTCCGAAACCTTGATAGGCCTTTTCGAGCACTTCCGCCGTCATGCCCGGCTGATACGAACTGTCAAGAAATTCATCGACAATGCGTTTGCAGGCGGCAATGGCTTCCTCGCCCGTCGAGAAAATCCCAAGCTCGTAGCGCTCGCTCTCGTCCATGTAGTGGTAGTTGTCATCCACCATGACCTTGTATGGAGACACGACGTCCTCCGATGTGTCGGGTTTTGCCCATTTGCTTCAAGCCGCAACGGCTGGCTCGTCAGCTGGACTAGTTCAGTAGCCTCGAAACTTCCGCGATCGCAACGCTGCGATCCGACAACAAAATCTCCGCTGCGTCACCCTCCCAATCGCCGCCATGCGGCTCAAGCGGATCCTGCGCGCTCAGGCGATGGTCGAGCACGAGCCGCGCATACAGCGCCCGCCGCGCGTCGGCACCTGGCCGCGCCGCTTCCCACATCATCAGGATGGCGCTGGTGATGTGATAGAGGCCGCTAGCTGCCTGCCGCGCGCTTTCTTCCAGCGCGGGCTCCGCAGCGACTCGTTCGGCGAAGATGAGGGTGCGGTCGAGCGTTGCGCGCAGCCGATTCCGGAACGCCGCCGGGATCGCGGTGGCCTGATCCAGCAATTTTTCGAGCGCGGCTTCCAGCGTCCGGTGCGCGCGGTTCTTGCCGACTGCGCGGGTGACGATATCGAGGGCGTTGATGTTGCTCGTCCCCTCCCACAACACGCCGATCTGGGCGTCGCGGATCAGCCGCGCATTGATCCATTCCTCGATGTAGCCGTTGCCGCCGCGGACTTCCATGGCGCCGGTCGCCACCGGAATATTGTCGCGGCAGGCGCGGAATTTGAGTAGCGGCGTCAGGATGCGCAAGCAGTCCGCCGCTTCCCCCGCGCCGGCACTGGCGCGGTCCATCACGCTTGCCGCAAACAGGAACATCGACAGCGACTGCTCCGTTGGCACCGTGATCTTGAGAAGCTGGCGGCGCAGCAATGGATATTCGATGATGGGCCTACCGAAGGCAGTGCGGCCGCGCGCGCAAACCATCGCCTCGTTGACGCAGCGGCGCATCATCGCCGCCGCGCGCACGCCATGCGACAGCCGCGACAGGTTGACCTGCTCCATCATCTGCTTCAGCCCGGATGCGGGATCGCCGACCAGGTAGGCGAGGGCGCCCTCGAGCAAAATTTCCCCGCTCGCCATCGAGCGGGTGCCGAGCTTGTCCTTCAGGCGCACGATGCGGTAGGCGTTGCGGCTTCCGTCCTTGAGCCGGCGCGGCAAGGCAAACAACGCGAGCCCCCTGGTGCCGGGGGCCGCGCCCTCGGGTCGCGCCAGCAGCAGCGCGACGTCGGCGTCGGCGTGCGAGCAGAACCATTTGTCGCCATAGAGCCGCCACACGCCGTCCTCGCAGCGCGCGACCGTTTCGATCGCGCCGACGTCGGAGCCGCCGGCGCGCTCGGTCATGAATTGCGTGCCCTTCCACTGCGTCGCCGGGTCGGCCGACAGCATTTTCGGCAGCAGATAATCCTTGAGTTCGGCACCGGCGAATTTGCGGATGAGATGGATCGAGGTGTCGGTGACGCTGATCGGGCACATCAGCCCGAACTCGGCCTGCACGAAGAGATATTGCAGCGCGTATTTCGCGACCGCGGGCAGCGGGGTGTCCATGCCAAGGGCGCCGGCGCGATGGCTCATGGCGTGGAACTGGAAGTCGGCGAATGCGATCCTCTCCATTTCGTGGTAGGAGGAATGGTAGTCGATCCAGTCCTCGTCGCGGCCGAAGCGGTCCCGCGCCTGCAGCAGCGGCGGATGCTTGTCGGCGATGCGCGCCAGTTCGTTGAGCCGGCCGCCGGCCAGCACGCCCAGTCGGTCGAAATGCGGCTCCAGCCGCGCAAGGTCATCCGCGCCCAGATAGATCTGCAGCAGGTCGCGCAGGCCGCGATCGATCGCGTAGAAATTCTCGCCCGCGCAATCCGGCGCAATGTGGTCGGCGCCGCGCCGCGGCGCTTCGGCCTTGTCGGACGATTTCTGCGATGACGGCGCGTGCATGTCTGGCCTCGCTTTGGCGAACCGGTCGATCGCCGCTCAATATCGCCTTCCCGCGGAATATTCCAACATTATCGGTGTTGCGGCGGCGGTTTGTGAGGATCCACAACAGGGATGGTGGCGCGGTATGGATGCTGCGGATTGATCGCGCCGGCGGGAGGCCGCACTTCATGGTGCGTGGTTTGTCAACCAGCCCAAATCACCGGGTGGTTCCATCGCGCGACGCACAACAATTTTGCTTGATCCCGGCCCGTTCTTGAACAGACTGGCGACTGATCTCATCCTGATGATCCGCCTCCATCGATTGCACAAAAAGCAGAGGAGATGGAATTGAGCACGAGTGAAAAACCGGAGCATTTGGCTCAAGACAAGAATTTCAATCTTGCCCTGCGTAGCGCACTGGGATCGCTGATCATTCTGCTTGCGGTCAATCTTTCCGCCTGCGGGGACAAGGCGCCGGCGCAGCCTGCGGCCGCCGCGCCGCCGGTCACCGTCGCCCAGCCGGTCAGGCGCACGGTCACGGATTGGGACGAATTCACCGGCCGGTTCGATGCGGTGGACGAGGTCCAGGTTCGCGCTCGCGTCGGCGGTTTCGTCACCAATATCGAGTTCAAGGACGGGGACATGGTTCATGCCGGCGACCTGCTTTACCTGATCGATTCCCGTCCCTTCGAGGCCGTCGCCGAGCAGGCCGACGGCCAGCTTGCGGATGCGCGCGCCAAGGTGGAGCTTGCCAAGCGCGACCTCGATCGCGGCCTGGCCCTGGTCCAGAGCAGTGCTGTCTCCGAACAGCTTGTCGACCAGCGCCGTCAGGCGTTGCAGGCGGCACACGCCGCCGAGACCGTTGCCGATGGCGCGTTGAAGGCCGCCCAGCTCAATGTCGAGTTCACCCATGTGCTGGCGCCGATCACCGGTCGGATCAGCCGTCATCTCGTCAGCATCGGCAATCTCGTGCAGGGCAGCGACAATGGCGGCGGCACGCTCTTGACTTCGATCGTCTCGCTCGATCCGATCTACATCTACTTCGACATGGATGAGGCGACTTATCTCAAATACAACCGCCTGTATTTCGAGGGCAAGCGCCCAAGCTCGCGCGAAAATCCCAATCCCGTCCAGGTGTCGCTGACCGGGGAAACCAAGCCGTCGCATGACGGCAAGGTGGATTTCCTCGACAACCGGCTGGATCTCTCGACCGGCACGCTGCGCGGGCGGGCGGTGATCCCGAACAAGGATCTTTCGATTCTGCCGGGGCAGTTCGGCCGCGTGCGGCTGATCGCGAGCGCGCCGTACGAAGCGCTGCTGGTGCCGGATAACGCCATCGCCACCGATCAGTCGCGCAAGATCGTGTTCGTGGTCAAGGACGACGACACCGTGGAGGCGAAGCCCGTCACGCTCGGGCCGCTCGACGGCGGCCTGCGCGTGATCCGCGAAGGCCTGAAGCCGGACGACCGCGTCATCGTCGACGGCATCCAGCGTGCGCGCGTCGGCGCCAAGGTCAGTCCGCACCCAGCAGCGGCCGGTAGCAAGACATGAATCTCGGCCGGCTTTCCATCAACCAGCCGATTTTGGCGATGGTGCTGTCCATCGTGCTGTTGATCGTCGGCGCGCTTGCCTACGGCACGCTGCCGGTCGCCGAATATCCGCAAGTGGTGCCGCCGACGGTCGTGGTCACCACGCAATATCCGGGCGCCTCGGCGCAGACCGTATCCGACACGGTCGCAGCCCCCATCGAGCAGCAGATCAACGGCGTCGAGGACATGCTCTACCTCTACAGCCAGGCGACCTCGAACGGCCAGCTCACCATCACCGTGACCTTCAAGCTCGGCACCGATCTCGACAAGGCCCAGGTGCTGGTCCAGAACCGGGTCGCGATCGCGCAGCCGCAACTGCCGGAGGAGGTGCAGCGCAACGGCGTCGTCACCCGCAAGAACAGTCCCGACATCCTGATGGTCGTGTTCATGCTGTCGCCCGACGATACCTTCGACCAGCTCTATATCTCCAACTACGCGCTGCTGCAGGTCCGCGACCAGCTGCTCCGGCTCGACGGCATCGGCGATATCCAGATTTTCGGCGCGCGCGACTACTCGATGCGGCTGTGGCTCGATCCCGACAAGATCGCAACGCTGGGCCTGACCGCGGGCGACGTGCTGGCGGCGATCAGGGCGGAGAATCTGCAAATTACCGGCGGCCAGCTCGCCGGTCCCCCGATCGCGGACCGGGCGTTCCAGCCGAACCTCACCTTCACCGGCCGGCTGACCGACGTCCGGCAATTCGAGAACATCGTCGTCAAATCCGGCGCCGACGGCCGCACCGTGCGGCTGCGCGACGTGGCGCGGATCGAGCTCGGGGCACTGGACTACACCACCAACAGCTTCCTCTTGCGCAAGAGCGCGGTGGCGATGCTGGTGACGCAACGTCCCGGCTCGAACGCGCTCGCCACCGCCAAGCGCATTTCCGATACCATGGTCAGGCTCAAGGCCGATTTCCCCAAGGGGCTCGACTACAATATCGGCTACAATCCGACCGAGTTCATCGCGCAATCGGTCAGCGAGCTGATCAAGACGATCTACGAGGCGATGGCGCTCGTCGTCATCGTCGTGCTGGTATTCCTGCAGGGATGGCGTCCGGCGATCATCCCGATCGCGGCGATCCCGGTATCGCTGGTCGGCACCTTCGCGGCGATGGCCGCGTTCGGCTTTGCCATCAACAACCTCACCCTGTTCGGCCTCGTGCTCGCGGTCGGCATCGTGGTCGATGACGCGATCGTGGTGGTCGAGAATGTCGAGCGGCATCTGCGCGACGGCAAGAGCCGGCGCGATGCGGCGCTGAAGACGATGGAGGAGGTCGGCGGCGCGCTGGTCTCGATCGCGCTGGTGCTGATCGCGGTGTTCGTGCCGACCGCGTTCCTCGGCGGCATCTCCGGGCAGTTCTTTCAGCAATTCGCCATCACGATCGCGGTGGCGACCGCGATTTCGCTGTTCTGTTCGCTGACGCTTTCGCCGGCGCTGGCCTCGCAGATCCTTACGCCGCACGAGGAGAAGCGGCCGCCGGCAGGGTGGAATTTCATCGCGCGCGGGTGGAAAAAATTCACCAGCCTGTTCAATCGCGGCTTCGAGCGGCTGTCGCACGTCTATGCCGGCGCGGCGGGCTTTGTCATCCGCCATTCGGCGGTGATGCTGCTGCTCTACGTCGCGCTGATCGGCAGCGCCGGATGGCTGCTCGCGACCACGCCGCAAGGCTTCATCCCGGCGCAGGATCGCGGCTACGTCATCATCTCGGTGCAACTGCCCGGCGCCGCTTCGCTGGCGCGCACCACCGAGATGGTGCGCAAGATCGAGGACATCGCGCTGGGCACGCCGGGAATCAGCCATGTGGCCGCGTTCGCCGGATTGTCCGGTGCGACCCGTACCCAGGCCAGCAATTCGGCGGCACTGTTCCCGGTGTTCGATGAGCCGCGGGAACGGCTGAAGAAAGGCTTGACGGCTGCGAAGGTCACCGGCGAGCTGCGCAAGCGGCTTGCCGCGCTCGAGGGCGCCTTCATCATCGTGATCCCGCCGCCCTCGATACCGGGCATCGGCACCGGCGGCGGCTTCACCATGCGCATCCAGGATCGCGCGGGCCGCGGCCCGGAACTGCTGGCTCAGGCCACCGACGAGCTGGTCGCCGCAGCCCGCAAGGCACCGGGGCTCACCTCGGTGTTTTCGCCATATTCCGCGAACACGCCGCAGGTATTCGTCGATATCGACCGCGTCAAGGCGCAGAAGCTCGGCGTGCCGATCCAGAACGTCACCGACGCGATCGAGACTTATTTCGGCTCGGCCTATGTCAACGACTTCAATATCCTCGGCCGCACCTATCACGTCACGGCGCAAGCCGATCTGCCGTTCCGGAAAGAAACCGCCGATCTCGCCCGCCTGCGCACCCGCAACGCCGCCGGCGACATGGTGATGCTCGGCAGCGTCGTGGATTTCCGCGACATCTCCGGACCGGATCGCGTCGCACGCTATAATCTCTATCCGGCTGCCGAGTTGCAGGGTGACACCCTGCCTGGAACCAGTTCGGCGACTGCGATTGCGACCATGAAGCGGCTGGCGGAGCAAACGCTGCCGAGCGGGTTCGCCTATGAATGGACCGATCTGTCCTATCAGCAGGTCACCGGCGGCAGTTCCGGTCTTCTGGTTTTCCCGATCTGCGTGCTGTTCGTCTATCTGGTGCTGGCCGCGCAATATGGCAGCTGGAGCTTGCCGTTCGCGGTCATCCTGATCGTGCCGATGTGCCTTCTGGCCGCAACCATCGGGGTGCGGATCATGGGACAGGACGTCAACATCCTGACCCAGATCGGCTTTGTCGTGCTCGTGGGGCTGGCCGCGAAGAATGCGATCCTGATCGTGGAGTTTGCCCGCGACATCGAGCTCGAGGGCAAGGAGCGCCTGGAGGCCGTGATCGAGGCCTGCCGCTTGCGGCTGCGCCCGATATTGATGACCTCGTTCGCGTTCATTCTCGGCGTGCTGCCGCTGGTGGTCTCAGTCGGCTCGGGATCGGAAATGCGTCAGGCGGTCGGCGTTGCCGTGTTCTTCGGGATGCTGGGCGTGACGCTGTTCGGGCTGATCTTCACGCCGATCTTCTACATGATCGTGCGCAACCTGGCCGATTCCTTGAGCCGCAAGGTCCCGGCATCGGCTCCGTAGGCGGGCGCAATCGACCTCCAACAGGAAATAGATAGGCACGTGCCGGGTTGTAAAATAGGATGTTTCGAACAAACCGGGGAAGGCGAACATGAAACCGAAATTCTTATTGGCGGCCGCAACGGCAGGCGGATTGCTGCTCGCGGCGCCGGTGTCGGCGCAGGGCGTCAAGATCGGCGTTCTGAACGATCAGTCCGGCGTCTACGCCGACTACGGCGGCAAATGGTCGGTCGAGGCCGCCAACATGGCGGTCGAGGATTTCGGCGGCAGCGTGCTCGGCCAGAAGATCGAGGTGGTCTCCGCCGACCACCAGAACAAGCCTGATCTCGGCACCGCCATCGCGCGGCGCTGGTACGAGGTCGAAGGCGTCGACATGATCACCGAGCTGACGACGTCGTCGGTCGCGCTCGCGGTCCAGGACCTGTCGAGGCAGATGAAGAAGATCGACATCGTGGTCGGCGCGGCGACGTCGCGGCTGACAGGGGACGCCTGCCAGCCCTACGGCTTCCACTGGGCCTACGACACCCACGCGCTCGCGGTCGGCACCGGCGGCGCGCTGGTCGAGGCCGGCGGCGACACCTGGTTCTTCATGACCGCCGACTACGCCTTCGGCTATGCGCTGGAGAAGGACACCAGCGATATCGTCAAGGCAAAGGGCGGCAAGGTGCTGGGCTCGGTCCGCATTCCCCTGAACTCGTCGGACTTCTCCTCGTTCCTGCTGCAGGCGCAAAGCTCGAAGGCGAAGATCATCGGGCTTGCCAATGCCGGCCTCGATACCACCAACTCGATCAAGCAGGCAGCCGAATTCGGCATCGTCAAGGGCGGCCAGAAGCTCGCCGGCCTGTTGCTGACGCTCGCCGAAGTGCACGGCCTCGGTCTCGAAGCCGCCCAGGGCCTGGTGCTGACCGAAGGCTATTACTGGGATCGCGACGACATCAGCCGCGAATTCGCCAACCGCTACTTCAAGCGCACCGGCCGAATGCCGAGCATGATCCAGGCCGGCACCTATTCGGCGACACTGCAATATCTGAAGGCGGTCAAGGCCGCCGGTACCAAGGACACGGAAGCCGTGGCTGCGAAGCTGCACGAGATGCCGGTGAACGATGCGTTCGCCCAGGGCGGCAAGGTGCTGCCCAACGGCCGCATGGTGCACGACCTCTATCTGTTCGAGGTCAAGACGCCATCCGAATCCAAGAAGCCCTGGGACTATTACAAGCAGCTCGCGGTGGTGCCGGGCGACAAGGCCTTCTTCTCGGCCAAGGAAAGCGGCTGCCCGCTGACGAAATGATCGCAGGTTGAGCGCGCGATCGGGATTTTAACCGCCCAGGCTCTCGCGCAGCCGCTGCAACTGCGGCCGGATTTGCTCGCAGCCGAGTACGCGCTCGAACACCCTGACCGCTTCGATGCTGGGGTCGGCGCGCAGGCGCTCCAGCCGCGAGGTGTCGCGCGCGCAGACATCTTCGGCCACGACCGGCTGCGCCGGCGCTTGCCGCACGATCACATTGGTGTCGCCGCCCGCTGGTGCGGCCGTCGGCCCGATGGCGACGCTTTCGTACAGGCGCTGCACCTGCAGGCGCAGCCGGGCGCAACCGAGTTCACGCTGGAATTTGGCAATTTCCTCCGGCACCGGGTTGGCGCGCAGGCGCTCCAGACGCTCTTCGTCGCGACGGCAGGCCACGGCCGGATCGGCGGTCTCAACGGCGGCCAGTTGCGGTTGCACCGGTTTGGCCGGCTCGGTCTTCGCCGGCGGCGGTGGCGGCGCAGCAGGCGGGGCTGCGCGCGCGGCGACCGCCGCAGGCTTCGCCGGCGCGACCGCAACGATCGGCGGGACCGCCGGCGCCGCCACGACGGGGGTCGCGGGGCTGGCGGCGGGAGCGGATTTCGCTGGCGTCACCGCTCCGTTCGGCGGGGCGACCGGCTCCCGCTTGGCCACAACCGCCGGCGGCGCGGGCACGGGTTCGGCCTTCTTCGGTGGCGGAAGCGGTACCAGCGGAATGGTGGCGCCGCCGAGCGAGCCGTAGATGAACGGCTCCTGCCGTCCACCGGTCAGGCTGAGCACGTCGTCGCGCACACGCCCCAACGCGATGCGTATGTCGAGGCCGGGCTCGGCGAGATGCTTGAGAAGGGCTGTGGCGTAGGGGCTGTTGGCGCCATCGCCGTCATAGGAAATCGAGCCGGCCTTGGCGGCGAAGGCGACCAGTGTGTCGGCGCTGACATCCTCGATCTTCGCAAGCCCGCCCGTCACCGTGGCGCGGCTGAGGCCGGCGGAACGTATCTTGGCGGGAAACGGGTTGTCGCGGCAGGCATCAAGCAGGATCAGGCGCAGGCGCTTGACCGGCTGCAGCGCCCAGATGATGCGCTCGAGGGACACCGCCTCGTCTTCCACGTCATAGTCGCGGGCGAGCTTGGCATCGACCGGGACCAGATAGTTGTCGCCGCCGATCTCGATGCCGTGGCCGGCATAATAGACCACCGCAACGTCGGCGGTCTCTGCCGTGAGCAGGAATTCGCGCACGGTGCGCTTGAAGTCGACGACGCCGAGGTCGTTGCGCGAGATCACGACCTCGAAGCCGACCGATTTGAACAGCTTGGCAATGGCGGTCGCATCGTTGATGGTGTTGGCCAGCGTCGGCGCGTTCCCGTAGGCGGAGTTGCCGATCACCAGCGCGACGCGCCGGTCGGCGGAGGCCGCTGTTGCGAACAGCAGCCCCGCCACAAGAAAGAAGCTGTAGACGAGAATATCCCTTGGTTTCATCGCGGCTTCAGGTTTTCATCCCTGCGTCAATAATATCTGTGGTGATGCCAATAGTGGTGCCGGTAATGGCGATGCGGTGGCCGGCCGTTCGCCGTCACGGTCACGTTGATGACCTCGGAATAAACAGGCGGATCATGCGGCACATGGTTCGCGTCGGCGAACAGAAGCTGCAGCTTGTGCGGCCCGAGCGGGAGCGTGATCTTGGCCTCGGTCTGGCCGGCGCCGAAATGAAGGTGATTGAAGTCGTTCGGGATAGGCTGGTCGAGCGGCGGCAGATCCGTGTCGATGAGCAAATGATGGTGGCCGGTGTTCGGCTTGTCGAAGCCGGCCGGCGCGACGCCCATGTTCAAAAGGCCGAAGCGGATCACCGGGTTCGGCGGTATATACGCGCCGTTGGTGGGATAGATGAAATAGACCTTGGCGTCCTTCGGCGAGGGGTGCCGGCCGGGCTTGGTCGCCGCCTGCGGCGCCGGGGCCGCGGCCTGGTCGACCACTTTTACCTTGATGCGTTCGGAGACCAGCGGCGGGGAATGGGGAATGTGGTTCTTGTCGCCGAACACCAGCTGCAGGGTGTGCTCGCCCGGCGTCAGGGTAAGCTCGGTCTCGGTCTGGCCGGCGCCAAAATGCAGGTGCTGGAAGTCGTTCGGTATCTCCACGTTGAGCGGCGGGGTCGGCGCGTCGACGATCAGGTGATGATGGCCGGAATTGGCGCGGTCCGAACCTGCCGGCGCCACCCCCATGCCACGCAGGCCGAAATGGATCGTCGACTTGGTGGGGATGGTGTCGCCGTCCTTCAATCCGATAAAGTAAACAGCCGCGCCGGGGGGAGACGGCGTGGGACCGCCGGTCTGACAGAGCGCCGCGTCCGAAAGCATCAAGCAGCCGAACAGTGATACAAGGATCGAAGCAAATATCTTGTGCATCGCAATTGCCCCTGCAGTTGGACCGCGCCCGATGCGGTCAATCCGGATTGCAAACGATATTCGTTTGCCCCGCGATGTAAACCGAAATCCCGCCAACGGCATGCTCGGCGGCCTCCTCCATTTGTGCGAAGGCCTCGCCTTGCCGATGATCGCCAAATGAAGCAAGGTAGTTGCCCCTCGCTGTGACACCGCCACCGGATAGAACGACATGAAACGGCGTCTGCTGTTTGTGATTTGCATCACAGTTCTGGCTGCAGCGGCGAGCACCGGCGCGAACGCCCAGCGCGGCCTGATCGCCGGTCCCAGCGCCGACCGGCCGCCGCCTCCATCGGCGGGTACGGTCGTTGCGCAAAAGAGACTCGAGCCTCGAACCCGGCGAGCTGTTCCGCGATTGTCCGGACTGCCCCGAACTCGTCGTCGTGCCGACGGGAGATTTCGTCATGGGGTCCAACGATACGCCGTATGAGAAGCCGGAGCGCACCATTGACATCAAGCGTCCATTCGCGATCGGACGCCGCGAGGTGACGTTCGCCGAATGGGATCAGTGCGCCGATGCCGGCCCCTGCAAGTACAAGCCGGACGATCACGGCTGGGGGCGCGGCGACCGGCCCGCGATCAATATCAGCTGGGACGACGCCAAGCTCTACGTCGGCTGGCTGTCGCAGAAGACCGGGCAGAGATACCGGTTACCCAGCGAAGCCGAATGGGAATATGCGGCGCGCGCCGGAACCAAGACGCCGTATTGGTGGGGCCATGACCTCGGCGCCGGCCATGCGCAGTGCGATGCCTGCGGCAGCCCGACCAAGCAGCAGGTCGTGCCAGCAGGTTCGTTCCGGCCGAATGGATTCGGTCTTTACGATACCGCCGGCAACGCCGCCGAATGGGTCGAGGATTGCTGGAACGACAATTACAAGAACGCGCCGAAGGATGCCTCCGCCTGGACCACCGGCGATTGCCGCTTGCGGGTCTTGCGCGGCGGCAGCTTCACGAGCAAGGCCGTTGAGGTGCGCTCCGCGGCGCGGTTCCGCTATGATGAAGACGTGCGCTATTACGCCAACGGTTTCAGGGTCGTGCGCGACTTGCAGTGATCGCGCGCGGCCTGCGAGGCAATCATGAGAGCGCTTGTGGTGGCGATCTTGATCTGCGCGGGCGCCGCTCCGGCGCTGGCGCAGTCCTATTCCATCAGCGGTCACGCCGGCTACCTCCAGGAATGGGAGATGAAGGCGAAGCTGACCAAGACCGTGACCGGTGGGGCTGAGGATTTCTCCGGCGCGGTGACGCTGCGGCATGTCGGCTTGTGCAGTATCAACGGCGTCGAAGAAAAATCCGGCACGGTACAGTTGTCGGTGTCGCGCGCCGGCCTCGAAGGCACGCTGGCGCTGTCGGATGACAGCTGCGAGATCAGCGCCCCTGCCGCGCGACCCTATTCGGGACTCCTGAATTGCCGCAAAGGCGAGGGCGTGCCGATTCGTTTCACCATCGAGCAAGCGGACGCGGCCGGCCAGAACAGGCTCGCGGCCGAGAAATAGGGCAGGCAATCGGGCAACCGCACTCCATGGAGGTGCGGATTACCTGTATCGCCGGGCAATCAGATGGTCGAGCGACAGCCAGCCGGGACCGCGGGCGATCACGACCAGAAAACAGGTGGCCCACAAGCCGTGGGTCGGCCAAGCGTCGGGATAGACGAAGATCTCGATCACCGCCGTCATGAACAACAGCGCCAGCGCCGAAAACCGCGCCGCGAGCCCGATCACCAGCAGGATTGCAAAGAAGTGTTCGGAAAAAGCCGCCGCGTAAGCCGCGGTCGTCGGATCGATCAGCGGCAGCCGATATTCGTTCTGGAACAGCGCGATCGCACTGGGCTTGAGATGAAAGCCCGCAACCTTGGTCTGGCCGGATTGCCAGAACACCGCGGCTGGAAAGATGCGCGCCGCAAGCGCGATGAACCAGTCGGGGATGCGGTCCACCGCGGCAATGATTCCCTGGATCACGCGTACCGGAATGGATGCGAAAGGCTGAGCCGCGGGCGAGATGTCGGTCATTGCTGCGAGCCCTCTTGCCTCGGGAGAACGATATCCCGCGCCAGCCCTGCGCCGATGAGCCCCGCGATGTTGCCGGTGAGATCGAAACTTGGATCGTCGGCAAGCGCGACTTCGGCCGCGCCGCCAAGCGAACGGCCTCTGGCAAGCGCGAGCAGGAATGCTGCGCCGCCCGGCGGAAGCACCCGCACCTCAACCTCAAGATTGGGGCGGGCTACGAGCGCGTCCTCAGCCCGCCAATCCTCGATCGGCCGGAGCTCCGCTTCGCCGCTGTTCATCGCCCAGATCGTGACGATCGGATGAGCCGAGCGGACGATTTCGATCGAAGGATGCAGACCGATGCGGATGTCAGCCGCGTCGCGCGCCTCGAGCGGCGGGAACTCGCGCGGGTCGACCGGCACAGCGTCGGCCGCATGATAGGCGCGGGTGCGCGCAGCCTCGAGCCGCGCCACGTCGGCGAGATAGGGAAGCTCGCGCGCCGGTTCGAACGCCGCCATGAAATCTGCGAACTCGTCGCCATAGGTTGCGAGCAGGGGCGAGCGCGGCGGCTTTTCCAGCACGAAGAGCCGTGCCGTCGCCGCGAAGAATTCCTTGCCGACGAGTTTCTCGATCACGGGGAAACGGTTGCCGAGCGCCCTGCAAAGGCCCGCCACTACATTGTTGCGGTAGACGGCAAAGCGGCGCTCGGGAATCGCGGCATTATTGGCGGTGATGCCGCCGGGCACCGGCCGATCGACGTTCAGCAGCGCCTCCGCGAACAATGTCTGGAACGATGCCGACATGATTTCTCTCATGCAGCCGAAACGCGCGCGGCGCGGAAAAGGATGTCTTGTGCAGCGACCGCTTCCGCGCGCAGCGTCGGCCAATCGGGAACGTCGTTGTCCCATTCGATCAGAGTCGGTAGCGGCCCGGTGCGGGCCAGGACATACGCATAGAGCGCCCAGACGGCATCAGTGACCGGCGATGCGTGGCTGTCGATCAAGAGTGGGGCGCCGGTATCGTCCGCTTCCTCGTGATGTCCGCCGAGATGGATTTCCCTGACGGAAGCGAGCGGAAACGAGTCCAGATACGGCAGAGGCTGCGCGGCGTGGTTCCTGGCAGACACGAAGACGTTGTTGATGTCGAGTAACAGCCCGCATCCCGTTCGCCTCGACACCTCGGCAAGGAAATCGACTTCCGCGATCGTGCTTTCGGCGAAGCGGATGTAAGTGGATGGATTTTCCAGCAGTATCTGGCGTCCGAGGGCCGTCTGCGCCTCGTCGACATGCTCGGCAACCCGCGCCAGCGTCGCTTCGGTATAGGGCAGCGGCAACAAATCGTTGAAGTAGACCTCGCCGTGCGACGACCACGCCAGATGTTCCGAGAAACTCTCAGGCTCGTAGCGCTCGCACAGCGCCTTGAGCCGCGCGAGGTGCCCGCGGTCGAGCGGCCGCATCGAGCCGATCGACAACCCGACGCCATGGAAGGACAGGGCGTAGCGTTCGCGCAACGCGCCGAGCTGGGCGTGCGGAGGCCCGCCGGCGCCCATGTAGTTTTCTGCATGAACCTCCAGGAACCCAATCGGCTGCGGCGCGGCGACGATCGCGCGAAAATGCGCGGGCTTGAAGCCGACACCGGCGGACGCGTGCAGATTGGAAGGTCTGGACATGGGAAGGTCCCGGCTTTCTTGTGGTTGTCGGGCAAACGTGAGGCGTGCGGAACTTGCACGCCCCATTCCGGCCCAAGGCTTGCCAGCTCAGGACTTGATCGGCTCGAGCGAACCGGTGCCCTTCGGCGTCTTGATGGTCTCGCAGGTACCCTTTGCGACGTACTTCCAGGCGTTGCCTTGGTAGTCGGCGGCGGCGGTGCCGGCGCAGGTGGTGCCGGCGCCGGCAGCGCAGTCGTTGTCGCCCTTCAAGGCGATGCCGTAGCATTTGTCCATGGTGGGCTGCGGCGGCTTCGGCCCCGCGAATGCCGGCGCAGCGCTCATGGTGAGGGCGGCGGCGAGCGAGGCGGCGATGGTGGCGGTGGTGAAGGCGGTCTTCGAATTCATTGGACTTTTCCTTTCCCGGGTAGGTCGCGCGGATGGCGCGAACACGGCTTGCACCATCGGCCTGCCGGTGAATCCGGCAACAACAGCGTTTTGAGCGACCCAGTCGTTGTTACGAGGGTCGCGCTGCCTGACTTACTCGCCAACTGGTAACGATGCCGTGATGGCGATCGGCTTCGCTCCCCTACTTCGCCTGCATGGCGTGGATGGCGTCCCAATCATCACCCGGCGGCGAAGTGAGATATTGCTTGCATCGTTGCAGCATCATGCGCGCCGGCTGGTCTGACGGCCTGGCATCCAGAACTTGCTGAAAGAAGCCGATGGCGCCGGCAAAGTTGCGGGCCCGGTAGGCCGCGAGGCCGGATTCGTAAAGCGCCGCCCAGGCGGGAATCGTCGCTCCGCAGTCGGTCATGCCGAGCAATTCGTAGATTGGCATTCCGCCGGCCCGTCCATGGACCATCAGCCGGTCGAGTTCGCGCACGAGGATGCGGTCGCCGGCGCGGCGGCGCGTTTCCCCGCCGATGATGATATCGGTGCCATATTCCTTGTTGGCCCCTTCGAGCCGGCTCGCCACATTCACGGCGTCGCCGATCACAGTGTAGTTGAGCCGGAATTCCGAGCCGATGTTGCCGACCAGCATGTCGCCCGAATTCAACCCGATACGCACCCGCAGCGGCCGGCCGTCATCATCGGCCAGTCCCGAAGTCCGAAGGGCTTGCTGGCAGGCCAGCGCCGCCCTGCAGGCGTCGACGGCGTGGTCGGCGTTGGCCGCAGGCGCGCCCCAGAACGCCATCACCGCATCGCCGATGAATTTGTCGATCGTGCCGCCATGGCGGCTCACCTCGCGGGACATGGTGTCGAGATAGCTTGAGAGCAGCGGAATGATCCGGTCACCGAGCCGCTCGGACAGCCCCGTAAATCCGGCGATATCCGCGAACAGCACCGTCAGGTTCCGGATCGCGCCGCCGGGGTGCGGTTCGACACCCTCGCGGACCAGCGTCTGCACCAGATCCGCCGGAATGTACTTGCGGAACGCAGCAAGCCCGCCTGCCATGTCGGCGATGGCATTCGAAAGATTTTCGATTTCAATCAGGCGCGAAGCGTGCCGTTTCACCTTTTCAAGATCGAAGCGCGAGACATGCTTGAGTTCGTCGACCACCACGATCAGGGGCCGCGCGATCAGGCGCCGCGCAATCCAGGCCGACGCGATGCCGGCAGCGAGGATGAGAATGGCGAGTCCCACGAGCAATTGCCGTATCGTCTTCTCGATCGGTCCAAGAAACTCCGCTTCCGGAATGACGGTGGCGAGCGTCCAGCCGGGAAAGGCGGCGAGCGGCGTCAAGGTCACCGCATGGGCTTCGCCCGCGGTGACCAGCCTCACCCGGCGGGCAGCCTTCTTGTCGTCGTCGGGAGGGGCCTGTTTCATGGCGGCTTGCGCGATCGGCAGCAACGGCTGGTCCGACCGTTGCATGTTGACTTCGTCGGCATCCGGATCAGGTGCGGCGATGGTCGTCCCGTCGCGGCGGAGGATGAATGCCGCGCCGGATTTGCCGACGGAGAGCTGGGACAAGAATTGCGCGAGCCGTGTATATTCGATGATGATGGCGAGAACGCCCTGGCGTTTCTGGTACACGTCGATCGGGCCCGCATAGGCAATCGACGGCCGCGTTCCCACTGGAAGCGTCGAGACTTCGAACCAGCGCGGCTCGTCGATCCCCATGCCGGAGCGGAACCATTCGTGTTCGGTGACGGCGTAATCGGTGGCCTCGAAACGCCGTTTCTCGAACTGGATATCACCGACCACCACCTGGTACTGGTCGACGCGCCGCTTGACGATGCCGTCGACCGGCGCGATCTCCATCATCTCGAGCCCCAGATCACCGAGCTTGTGCGCGGCAAAAAAGGCCCCATCCGGCCAGCCGAACGCAACCCACGAGATGTTCGGCTGCGACTGCAGTTGCGACAGGAAGACGAATTCGCGCTTGTCGGCTTCGCGGGTCTCGAGCACGTGCTGCACGAACAGCGTGCTGATCGCGTTATGGGCCGCGCGCGCTTCGGTGGTGATGGTGGCGAGTTGTTTTTCGACCGCCGACACGATCTGCTCGTTGATCGTGGCGGCAAGCGCGCGGCTGTTGGCTTCTGCCGCGCGCCACCAGAGCACGTGGACGCCGATCGCGCTGATCAGGATCGACGCCAGGACGAGACCGGAAATCGCCAGGCGAATGCCCGTTCGCATGATTTTTCTGGGCCTCTCACCGGGTGACGTGAGGCAGCAACGCCAGGCTTTCAATAGCACATGCCCCGGCCGAGCGGGATAGCTGCTCGCTATCGTCTTGATGCGGAGACAACGACATCCGCGATAGATCGCGGAATGGACCCTCGAGAACCGTTTCAGCCCCGCCGCACGCTGGAGCCGCCGTCGACCGGCAGAGTCACGCCGGTGATGAAGTTGGCCTCATCGGAGGCGAGAAACAGCGCGGCGTTGGCGACGTCCCAGCCGGTGCCCATCTTCCGGCGCAGCGGCACCTTGGCGTCGCGTTCGGCCTCGACCTCGGCGCGGGTCTTCCGGAATTCGCGGGCGCGGGTGTCGACCGCCATCGGCGTGTTCATCAGTCCCGGCAGGATGACGTTGGCGCGGATGCCGTACTGGGCGTTCTGGTAGGCGAGCTGCTCGGTGAAGGCGATCATCGCCGATTTGGTCGCCTTGTAGGCGACGTAGGGATAGGTGGTGATGGCGGCCATCGAGGAGATGTTGATGATGACGCCGCTTTGCTGCGTCCGCATGATCGGGATCACATGCTTGGCGGCGAAAATGCAGCTCTTGAGGTTGATCGCGACGCAGCGATCGAGCGCCTCCTCGGTGAAGTCGAGCAGTTCGGCGTCGCCGCCGGCGAGGCTGACGCCGACATTGTTGTGCAGGATATCGATGCGGCCCCAGCGGGCCTTCGCATCGTCTACCATGGCCTTGAGCTCGGCATTTTTGGTGACATCCGCCTTGAAGACCGCCGCGGTGCCGCCCCGGGCGGCGATCATGTCGACGGTCTCCTGACCGGAGGCCGCATTGTGATCCACGCACAGCACCTTGGCTCCTTCGCGCGCGAAGGTGATGGCGGTGGCGCGGCCGTTGCCCATACCTTCGCCGGGGCTCTGCCCGGCGCCGACGACGATGGCGACGCGATCTTTCAGGCGCATGTCAGTTCACTCCCGGGATCGGGTACTGCGCGAGTACCTCTTTGTAATAGGGCTCGTTGTCGATCTTCATGGTCGCGAGCACGCGGACCACGGCGCAGTAGAAGGCGATCGTCAGCACGAGGTCAGTCATGTGCTCGTCGGAAAGATGCTTCTTGATCTCGGCGAAGGTAGCCTCCGACATCCCGAGCTCGCGCACCATCTCGCGGGCGCCCCTGAGGATCGCTCGGGCCAGCGGCTCGAGTTTCGACGGCTTGCCCTCGGTCTCGGCCATCAGCGCTTCGATATCGGCATCGGTGACGCCGAACTCCTTGCCGATCTTCACATGATGGGTGAATTCGTATTCCGACTTCTCCAGCCAGCCGACCTGCAGGATCGCCAGTTCCCGCAAGCGCGGATCGAGCTTGCTCTTGAAGCGGATGAAGCCGCCGACGCCGTTGAAGGCGCGCGCCATGTCCGGCGAGTTGACCAAGAGCTTGTGCAGGTTGGTGTTGCGCTTGAGCATGTCGCGATATTCGGGCGCGACCTGGTCGGCCTCGAGATAGGGCAGGCGGGCCATCTTGTTCGTTCTCCCCTGGCGTCGTTCTTGTGGTTGGAGCTTAATCGCGATCGCTGTGGTGGAGCCATGCGTATGCGCCCGACCTGCCGCCGGGCAAAGCAGAGCGACCCGTCCGTCAGCCGTGAATGAGACGCCAGACGATGGCGCCCAGCGCGCCGAACAAGAGAATGCCCGCCGCCAGCGCCTGAATGCCGAAACCCCTGCCGCGCTTCTCCGCGGCCTCCGCGTAGCCGGTCATGTAGAGGAAGCGGCCGCCGATCCACACTAGGCCGACTGCTGCGGCGACGGGATCGCTGATATAGACCGCGAACAGCCACAGCGAAGGCAGGAAGATCGGCATCCATTCCAGCGTGTTCATCTGCACGCGAAACACCCGCTCGAAATCGGGATTGCCCGTGGTCGCCGGCGCCTTGATGCCGAAGGCGCCGCGCGCCCTTCCGACCCTGGCGCTGGTGAAGAAATACATCAGGACAGCGAGGCAGGTGACGAGTGCGGTGAAGTGATACACTGGCGGGATTCCCCTTTTGCGATTGCAGTGAACTCAATAGCCCGTCATCTCAAGATATCCAACGCCCGTATGGCTGCCTGAAAAATGAATCGGGCCTTCCCAATAGGGAAAGCTCGTTCCCATCCAGCTCTTCGCATTCAGCGGGATACATTCGATCCTCAGCGCCAGCGCCGGGATAGCGATGTCCCAGACCAGCGGAATCTGGCGGCCTTCGATCGCGGTCGACGCCTTCGGCGTCATGCCGATGTCAGTGGAGGCGATCTGCCGGGTCTTGCCGTCCGGCAAAATCCAGTTGCCGGAGGCGTAATTCTTGCCGTCGCGCTGGCGCAGCCGGTAGAGCATGAGCTTTTCACCCGAATTGAAATGCAGCGCCAGCCAGTCCCAGCCGGTCTGATCGGACGCCAGCGGCTGGCTGCTCCATTCCCGGTCCATCCAGGCAAGGCCTGAGACATCGGCGGGCTTGTCGTCGATGGTGATGCGGCCCGACGCCTTGAAGAAAGGCTGGCTGTAATAATAGGAGGCCTGCTCGCGCTCCGATTTCCGGCTGTAGCCGGCGTCGCCCTCCAGCACGAGCGGCCGGTCGGCCTCGCAGCGCAGCGTGCAGGAGAAATCAGCACCCGACGCCGTCAGCTCGAGCGGCGATATCGTGTCGGCGCGCATCGTCTCGCCGCCGCGCATTTGCCAGGAATCGATCCAGGCCTGAAACGGCTTGGCAACGACGCCGGCCTGTTCAATGCCGCCGCGGGCAAATTTTTCGCCGAAGCGGTGGGTGTCGGCACGGGTCACCGCCGCATGACCCATCCAGAGCTGTTGACTGGCCCAGCCCTCGGCTTGCGCGCCCGGCTGCATCGCCTGGCGAAACAGGGTCCACTGCGCGCCGAAGGCCGTGCCCGCCTTGTCGGCAAGGTTCGCGGTCACGTACCACCACTCGATCCGAAAATCCGGATGCGGGCCGTGGTCTTCGGGAAAGGCAAAGGTCTTGCCGGGGACCACAGGCGCAAAGCCCGTCGCACCCTTGCCGAGTCCGGCAAAGCCTTGCGTCAGCGCGCGCCGGCTGCCGAGCCCGAAAAGGACGGCGCCGCCGGCGAAAGCGCGGCGCGATATCGGGGGCCTACCGCTCATCGGCGAAAATCTTGATCAGGCGCGCCGGCTGCATGCGCGCCAGTTTCACGACTGGGAGCAGTGCGGCGAGCAGCGCGGCCAGCATCGCCACGGCGAGAAGCTGCAATAGCTGCAGCGGGAAGACGGCAAACGGCAGCCGCCAGCCGAACGCCTTCACGTTCACCACCGCGATCAGGCACCACGCCACCAGCAGCCCGAGCGGCAACGCCAGGAGCGTGGTGACCAGCGCAACCGACAAGGTTTTCAAGAGTTCAATCGCGGCCAGCCGTTTGCGGGTGATGCCGATCGCCCATAGCGGCGCCAGCTGCGGCAGGCGGGAATTGCTCAGGGTGAGCAGGCTGGTCAAGAGCGCGACACCGGCAACCCCGAGGGTGAAGGCGTTCAGTGCCGCGGTCACGGCGAAGGTACGGTTGAAGATCCGCTTCGATTCGGCCTTCAGCGTCGCCTGGTCGATCAGGCTGCGGCTGTCGAGTGCGAATTTTCCCCGCAGCGACGATATCAGTGCCGGCACGGCTGAACTTGCGACGAGGAGAGCGAGGCGCGTTCGCGGCATTTGCGGGAAGTGGCGGATGAGAGCGGCGGTGTCGACCGCGATCTGTCCCTTCGGATTGCCGTAATCGGCATAGATGCCGACGATCTCGATCGGCCAGTTTCCGCCGGGCGCAGGCACCTCGATTTTGTCGCCAATCCCGAGCTTCATGTGCCGGGCCAGTTGTTCGCTGATGAAGCCGGCGTCGCCGGGACGCAGCCGGACCCAGGCGTTGGCGGCGGCCTGCAACAGCGGCCAGTGCTCGCGATAGGTCGCATGGTCGGGCAAGCCATAGAGCTCTACGGGTGCGCCCTCGATCTCTGTCTCGGCCCGGCCACTCTGCAGGATCGCCTCGACTTCCGGCCGACCGCGAAGCCACGCCTTGATCTCGGTGGCCTCCTTGTCGTCAGGCGCGATCAGATAGACGTCGGCCACGAGCCGTTCATCGAGCCAGCCGACGAAGGTCCGGCTGAAGGTCTCGACCATGGTGCCGACGCCGACATTGACGGCGAGTGCGAGCAGAAGCGCCATCAGCGCCAGCGACAATCCCGAAAGTTGCTGGCGGCTGTCGGCCCAGAACCAGACCGCGAGCGCGCCGTTGGCGCGCCGCTCGCCGAGCGAGAGCAGGCGTTCCAGCAACGCCGGCAGCATCAGCGCCGCACCAAGCAGCAAGCCTGCAAGCACGGCAAACCCCGAAACAAGCGAATCTCCGTACCACAGAAAAAAGCCGGCGAGAGCGAGCACCGCGAGCGCCAGCGCGGTTTGAAAGATCAGCCAGCGGCGCTGCGCGTGCTGCCAGGCCTGCGGCTGCGCTGATGCCAGCACGGGGAGGCGGATCGCTTTTGTCAGGCTCGTGATCGCGGCCACGAGCGCGCCGCCGACCGCGATGACGATGCCGGCGACCCACCATTCGAGCTTGAGCGTCAACTGGCCCGGAATCTCCGCGCCGTAAAGTCCGCGCAGGCTCGCGGCGACATCGGGCAGCAGCGCCGCCGCAATCAGGTATCCGCAGACGAGACCGATCAAGCCCGCGATCAGCGCCAGCGATACCAGTTCGGTCACCAGCACCGCGTTGAGCAGGCGCGCGGACACCCCGCAGGCGCGCAAGGTCCGCAGCATCGGCAACCGCTGCTCGAACGCAAGCCCGATCGCGGAATTGACGATGAACAGCCCGACCACGAAAGACAGCAGGCCGAACGCCGTCAGGTTGAGGTGAAAACTGTCGGTGAGGCGTTCGAGGTCGCTCTCGGAATCGGGCTGGAGCAGGCGAAGCTTGTCAGCGACGACGCTCTCCAGCGGCACGCGCGCCCCCTTGGCCTTGCCGACCAGCAGCCGGGAAACCTGATCCGGCATCTTCAACAGCGCCTGCGCGATGCCGATATCGACCACCAGCACGTCAGGCACCAGTTGCGCCTGCACGCGCAGCGGCGGCAGCGAGGTGCCGTCGCTCGCAAGCGGCCTCGCGCCTTCGGGCAAATTGAGGTCGGTAAGCGTCTCCGGCGCCACCAGCGTTTCTCCCGGCGGCGTCAGGAACGCCTGCAAATCTGCCTTTCCGATCGCCGGCGCGTTGCCGACTTCCGCGGGGATCGTGATCGGCTCGATACCCAATAGCCGGAGCGAACGCCCCTCGATCTGGATGCGGCCTTCGAGAACCGGGGAGACCGGCCAGCCGGCGCGGCGCAGATCGACAAACAGTTTTTGCGGGAAGGTCGTCCCGCCGCGCGGGACGAGCATGGCTGTGCGTGCTCCGCCGAACATCGCCGCCGCGCGGTCGTAGCTCGCGCGCGCCTGCGCGTTCAGCGCCTGCACGCCGCTCCACAGCGCGGTTGCGGAAATCAGCCCGATCAGAAGGGTCGCAAGCTGCATCGGATGCCGCCGCCAATGGCTCAGCAACACCGCGAGGATCCAGAGGATGCGGCTCATGCAATCCGTCCCGCATGCAGATTGACCCGGCGGTCGAGCGTGGCGGCGAGCCGCGCCGAATGGGTCACCATCAGAAAGCCGCAGCCGCTGCGCTCGACCAGATCGCGCGCCAGCGCCAGAACCTCGTCCGCGGTGGCCTCGTCGAGATTGCCGGTCGGCTCGTCGGCGAGCAGCAACAGCGGCTTTGTCGCCAGCGCTCGCCCGATCGCGACACGCTGCTGCTGGCCGCCGGACAATTGTTCGGGATAACGCTTCAACAGCGGCCCGAGTCCGAGCCGCTCGACGAGTTCGCCATGCCAGGCGGCATCGTGGCGGCCGGCGATGCGGGACTGGAACTTCAGGTTATCCTCGACACTCAGGCTCGGGATCAGGTTGAACTGCTGGAACACCAGGCCGAGCCGGTCGCGCCGCAATTCCGCCCGCGCGGCGTCGCCGAGGCCGGTCAGGGTCTGGTCGGCGAGCCGGATCTCGCCGCCATCGGGGCGATCCAGCCCCGCGATCAGATGCAACAGCGTGCTCTTGCCGCTGCCGGATTCTCCCGTCAGCGCCACGCGCTCGCCGGCCGCGAGTTCGAGGTTGACGCCGCGCAACACCACGACGTCTCCGCCGGCGGAGCGATAGCTCTTGGTCAGGTCACGGACGCTCAGCACGATTTCGTTGCCGGTTGCCATGCGGAGCGCGCGCGAAGTCTCACATCGGCTTCTGGTATTTCAGCACAAACTCGTCGACCGGGACCTTCGGATGGAACACCGGCGCGTCGCGCGGGTCTTCGGGATGATGCAGGAAGTCCGCCTCAGTCACCAGCTTGAACCCGGCCGTCTCGATCTCCTGGCGCAGCGTGCTTTCCTCGATGCGATGAAACGTCTTCGCGACATTGATACCGTCGCCAGGCCGCGCCGAATGGTCGGCAATCACGAGGAAGCCGCCGGGCTTCAGCGCCGCGAACATCTTCCTGTTCATCGCGGCGCGATCGGCCGGCGTGTAGGTCACATCGTGATAGGCAAAGAAGAACGTGATCAGGTCGAGACCGCTGACGTCGGGCGGAATCGGATCGTCGTAATTGCGGATCACGTGCGCGACGTTTTTCATCGCCGGATTCCGGGCGCGGATATCGAACTTGTCCTTGATCCGTTCCATGACCGCGGCCGATTCCTGCGCGTAGACGCCGTCACCGCCCTGGCCTACGGCGCGCGCCAGCAGCTCCGTGCTGTAGCCGGCGCCGGCCCCCATATCCAGCACCTTCATTCCCGGTCTTGCGCCGGTGAAGGCGAGCAGTTTCGCGGGCTGCCGGCGCAGATCGGTTTGCCGGTCGGCGTCGCTGCGATCCGGGGCGGCGATGATGGCTTCATAGTCCGGCGCCTTGGCGGCTTGCGCCGACGCCGCGCTCCCTGTCGCAAGGATTGAAAGCGAAACGAGCACGCCGATCGCACTGGCGCGGCGGCACTGGGTCGAACTGATCATGAAAATCCCCTGAATGGTTGCCGCGCAACATACCAAGACCGGGGTGGGAGATCACGGCCTCAATCGCCGCGGCGACGCGATCGTGATCTGGTTGCGCGGTGCGTTGGGGACAGCGTCAGGCGGCAGCCGCAAGCCCGATGGCGCGATGCAGCGCGGACTACTGCGGCCAAAATGCGCAGTTGCATTGCCCGATACCCCGCAGGTACCATTGCCCCGGCCAGCCAACAGGGCCAGCGGAACGATCATCGGGGAGACATCATGACCACGCAGCCGACGCCCAAGGGTGCCTGGAAGATCACATTTCTGCTGTTCCTGTTCATGCTGGTGAATTTCGCGGACAAGATCGTGGTCGGCCTTGCCGGCGTGCCGATCATGACCGAGCTGAAGCTCGAGCCTGAACAATTCGGCCTGCTCGGCTCCTCGTTCTTCTTCCTGTTCTCGATCTCGGCCATCGTGGTCGGCTTCATCGTCAATCGCATCGCCACGCGCTGGGTCCTGCTCGTACTGGCCGGGGTTTGGGCGCTGGCGCAGTTTCCGATGGTCGGCACGGTCGGCCTGACCACGCTCTTGATCTGCCGCGTTATCCTCGGCGCCGGCGAGGGCCCGGCGTTCTCGGTCGCGGCGCACTCGGTCTACAAATGGTTTCCCGACGAGAAGCGGACGCTGCCGACCGCGATCCTGTCGCAGGGATCGGCGTTCGGCGTGATCCTCGCGGTGCCGGCGCTGAACTGGGTGATCGTCAATCATAGCTGGCACTACGCCTTCGGCGCGCTCGGCGTGGCCGGCCTGATGTGGATGGTGGCCTGGTTGATCCTGGGCAAGGAGGGACCGCTGGTTCAAACGGTCGCGCAGGCCAAGGCCGATCCGCGTGTGCCCTATTTCCAGCTCTTGACTTCGCGGACCTTCATCGGCTGCTGCGCCGCGACCTTCGGTGCCTACTGGGCGCTGTCGCTCGGGCTGACCTGGTTCACGCCATTCATCATCAAGGGCCTCGGCTTCTCGCAGAAGGATGCGGGATGGATCTCGATCCTGCCATGGGTGTTCGGCGCGGCGATCGTGCTGCTGACGGGATGGATTTCGCAGGTATTGATGGCGCGCGGAGTCTCCACGCGCGGCGCGCGCGGCATCCTGGGCGCCGCACCCCTGATCGTCGGCGGATCGATCCTGGCCGTGCTGCCGCATGTCAACGGCGCCGGCTTGCAGATCGCGTTGCTCGTCATCGGTTCCGGACTGTGCGGATCGATCTACGTGGTCTGTCCGCCGATGCTCGGCGAATTCACGCCGGTGTCGCAGCGCGGCGCGGTGATCTCGATCTACGGCGCGATCTACACGCTCGCCGGCATCATCGCCCCATCCGTGATGGGCAAGGTGATCCAGAACGCCGGCGGGCTTATCGATGGCTACATGACCGGCTTCAGCATCAACGCCGTCATCCTGATCGCCTCCGGTTTGCTCGGCCTGCTCTTGCTATGGCCCAACACCGAGCGCACGCGCCTGATGGGCGAGGTGCCGCAACCGAAGTTTGCGTGAGGAATGGCCCACTACAAGCTTCACTGCACGGGAGCGTCAGGCAACTCCTACAAGGTGGCGCTCTACCTGAATTGCGCCGGCCTCGACTGGGAGGCTGTCGCGGTCGCCTTTGCCCGCGGCCAGACGCGCGATACAGACTGGCGCGCCGGTACCAATGCGATGGGTGAAATCCCGGTGCTCGAGGTGAACGGGCGGCGAATGTCCCAGTCGGGCGCTATCCTGATCTGGCTGGCCGAAACCACCGGCAAGTTTGCCCCGATGAATGCCGACGAGCGCTTCGAGGCCCTCCGCTGGATTTTGTTCGATAATCACAAGTTCACGTCGAACTATGCGATGCACCGATTTCAGAATTCGTTCACGCCGGAGCCGGTGCACCCGGCGATCCTGTCGTTCCTGCGGAAGCGTGTCGAGGGGAGTTTTGCGATCGCCGACAAGCACCTGACGAATCGCGCCTTCGTACTCGGCGACCGGCCGACCATCGCGGATTTCTCGATGTCCGGGTACGTCTATTATCCTCCAGAGGAAACAGGCTTCAATATCGCGGTGGATTTTCCGGCGCTCCATGCCTGGCGCCAGCGTCTCGCTTCTCTGCCGGGCTGGAAGCCGCCATATGAACTGATGCCGGTAGGATCGGATCTGCCGCTCCGGGCGGCCCCACCGGCCTGTTAGCTGACCGCTATCCCAAACTAGCTGGCCGCCGCGGCCTGAATCCTCGGCGCGCCGTCGCGCGCGCCGCGCACGAGGCGGCCCGGGCGTGCGCCGGTAGGAGCGCCGCCGCGCCGCGTCACCACGCCGGAGACGATGGTGGCGTCATAGCCGTCGACCTGCTGCAAGAGGCGGCGGCCGCCGACCGGGAGGTCGTAATGCACCTTCGGCGGATGCAGATGCAGCCGGTCGTAGTCGATGACGTTGACGTCGCCCTTGTAGCCCGGCGCGATCACGCCGCGGTCTTTTAGACCGACCGAGAGCGCGGTCTTGCGCGCCTGCGCCGCGACCACAAACGGGATCGAGAGCTTTTCGCCGCGCGTGCGGTCGCGCGTCCAGTGCGTCAGCAGATAGGTCGGGAAGCTGGCATCGCAGATGATGCCGCAATGCGCGCCGCCGTCGCTCAGCCCGGGCACCGAATGCGGATCGAGCAGCATCTCGCGCACCGCGTCGAGATTGCCGTCGATATAGTTAGAAACAGCACTCAAGACACACAAAAATTTGGAGCTAAAAACCGTCCCCTATCATAGCGCGATGGAAAAATTGCGCCGCTTGAATAACAAGATAGAGCATACGGATGGCAGCGGCCGTCTATTGGACAGCATCGACGACTTCGATTAGGTCCAGACATTCTTTCCGGCTCGCCGAACGCATGAGGCTTCGATCCAAATGAGGCCTCCGCGTCGCTGACCCGAAACGATCTTGAAGCTAGAAATCGCGATACTGCGAAATCTCGCAAGGCGAGGTTGTCCAATAGCGTCTCTCAATGAGATAAGCCGCCCGGCGTAGCGATACGCCCGCACCAAATCACCTCGTGCCGAAGCGGCTTCGATATCCGCCTCAACCCGAGCCTTAACGAGCGGCAAGCGGCGATTGCAATACACCGCCGCTTCATATCTGTCTTTGACGTGACGTGGCATCTTTGGTTCCGTCGTTCACCCCGGAATGATGATTGTAGCCGATTTCTGTCCGGGCCGCTATGATCGTGCGGAGAGGAACGCGCAATGTATTTCAATCTTCAAGTAGAGAAGTCGGTAGTCTCCGCAGCCCAGTCCTCAAACGAACTTCGCATTCCGTGGACGAGACGAAGCCGAAAGGCGCGCTAGGCCCGGCGGCGGCTCTTCCGGCGGGTCTTCGGCTTAGGGGCATTCGGGGTGCATTGCCCGCCACGTAATCCGGGAGCGACGCCTAGAAGGCCCTGACCGATTTGCCATCGATCAACGTTCGCGCGCCGGAAGAAACCGATCGCCGGAAAGGTTCCTAGAACCCAATCTTATCGATCCGCCGCGGAGCACGGCACGGGGAAGCCCGCCCCGTAGCCGGCCGCGACAGTTTCCTCCTCTTGGCCTAGGATGGCCCATCGAACGTCTTCCGGGCAGCCTGCGGCCCGAGCGGTCTTGAGCCCGATGGCGGAGCGAGTGCACTACCTTCGGGGTCGTGATCCGACCACCGCCTAGGAACTTCATCAGATGTTAGATGCGGCGTCTGGCGCCCAGCGGCCGGCCTTGAACAGCCGCCCCTCGATCTTGCCCGGGTAGGAACGGGAGCAACGCGGCCGGAAGCGGGACGCGGCGAATTGACTGCGATGTTTTCTGGCCGACGATGATATAGCGGCATCCGCGCTCTTTCATTTCGCCGTCGATCTCAAATGCCTCCGACAACCGCATGCCGGTCGTGGCGAGCACGCGGAATAGCAGCGATCGCCTTCGTCGAGCCGCCAAGCTTGCTGCCTCACGTTCCGGATGTCGGCTTCGTCCATGGCAGCCGTCGCTGCTTGTCGTCGCGGTCCCGCACGATGCTGCTGAACGGATTGAATTTCAGCTTTCCCTCGTCGATCGCCAGATTGACGGCCGCGATCAGCCATCCGATTTTCTTCTGAATGGTCGCGCTCTTGAGGTCCTGCTTCTCGTAATATCCACGAGCTTGCGCCCGTCCTCCCGGCGGCTTCCTTCAGCGGCTTGCCATTGGTGAGTTGCTTGTAGAGCGCCCACACCGCACGGGCTTCGCGCTCGTAATAACCGGTGACGTTTTTGTGCTTCAGATAGGTTTCGATTAGGGCGTCCTCCGCCGTCGCCGTTCGCTGATCTTGGCGCGCGATTGCCTTTTGCTCCCGCACCGAGGGCACGGCGACGAGCGCGAACTCGCCATTCGGTTCCTTCCGCACGACAGCGCCGCTGTTGAGGATTATCAGTTCGCGGCCATCTACAGTCATGGTCTTAAATGGCGTGACGTGTCCCTGCCCTAGCGCGCCAGTGTTCCACCGCCAAGTGACTTGACTCGGGCTTCGCCTCCAACAGCCGCATCTTGTGCTGTTGGATGTACGGCAACGCGAGGATTTCAGCTTGGGCGCGGTCTGGCGTGCCGAGCGATTTCTCGATACGGCCGCCCGGCGATTGCAACCTGACGTGCCAGTTCTGACTGTCCGGCCGCAGGAAAAGATAGCTCGTCTTGCGCTTGCGCTCAGTCATCGCAACTCCCAGTTAGCGGGGGTAATTAGCGGGGGTTCTAGCACGGGCACTTATGCCCGTCAAATAGGGGCTTTCTAGCACGGTTACTGAAAACTTTTCAATCGGAAAAACTTTCCCAGGCCCAGGGAATGCCCGCGCTCAGCACCGGCTCCGGAATGTCCTCGACGCCTTCCATCAGCTGGATCAACCGCCGGTGGTCGTCGGGACGGCACGGCGCAAAACCGACGCCGCAATTGCCCATCACCGCCGACGTGACGCCGTTCTGCGACGATGGCGTGATGTCCTGGCTCCAGGTGACCTGGCCGTCATAATGGGTATGAATGTCGACGAAGCCCGGTGCGACCAATTTGCCCCTGGCGTCGATCTCTTCCTTGCCCTTGCCGGCGACGCGGCCGACCTCGGTGATGCGGCCGTCGGTGATCGCGACGTCGGCCTCGAACAACTCGCCGCCAAAACCGTCGGCGATGTTGCCGCCGCGGATCACGAGATCTGGATTATTGGCCATGGCGTTTCATTTTCCGGGTTGGATTCGTTGGCGCATCATGAGTTGACCCGCCGACCTGTCAACCGCCGCAGGTTCAGGGCTGCAAAAGCCGTGGCTCCGGCACCTGCACCTCGGAACGCTCGCGCGGGTCGGTGACCAGCGCCAACATGACGGTCAGGATCATGAACGCCACGGAAGCGCCGAACACCCAGTGCGGCGCGCTCTGGTCCATGATCCAGCCGAACAGAAGCGGGCTGACGATGCCGCCGAGATTGAAGCCGGTGGAAACGATGCCGAAGGCCCGTCCCGCGGCGCCCGGCGGGGCGGCGTTGCGGACCAGCATGTCGCGCGAGGGGGCGATCACGCCGCCGAGGAATCCGGCCACCGCCATCGCAACGATCAAGAGCAGTGGCGGCAGATACATCACCGCGATGCCGAGCACGATGACCGCGTTGAGCGCAAAGCAGGCAGCGGAGACCTGGCCGTGACGCCGGGTGCGGTCGGCAAGGAAACCGCCGGCGAGCACGCCGACCGCGCTGAAGCCGAGATAAAACGTCAGCGCGACATTGGCGGTCGAGAACGATTCGCCATAGCCGCTCATCAGCGCCACCACGCCGAAATTCCCGATGCCGGCGTTGGACAGGGTCAGCAGCATGAAGAAGATCGTCAGCATGATCAGGGCAGGCGTGACGATGTTTTGCTTCGGCGGGTGCACGCCGTCGACCCTGCGATCGGCCGCGCTGGCGTCGGGAACGCCGCCGACGATCAACAACAGCGCCACCAGCGGCCCGATGGCGCCGGCCGCGATCATCGCGCCATGACCTCCGACCGTCATCACCAGGGCTGCGATGATGGCGGGCGCGACCGCGCCGCCGAGGAAACCGGCGAAGGTGTGGATCGAAAAGGCGCGGCCCATGCGCGCCTCGTCCATATGGGCGGAGAGGATCGCATAATTGGCCGGATGATAGACGCTGTTGGCAAGCCCGAGCAGCACGGCGCTTGCGATCAGCCAGGCGTAGCTCAGGTGCAGGCCGAGCATGATCAGCGCGAGGCCGCCGACCGTGAGGCCGATCAGGAGAATCTTGCGGGCGCCGATATGGTCGGCGAGATACCCCATCGGCGCTTGCGTCAGGGCGGAGACCACGGCGAACACGGTCAGCGCGAAGCCGAGCTCGATATAGCCGACGCCGAGCTGGGTTTTCAGGAATGGAAACAGCATCGGCAGCGCAAAGATGTGGAAATGGCTGACCCAATGGGCGATCGAAATCAGCGCAAGCGTGCGCACCGACGCATCGGCCTTCGCTTGTTGCGGTGCGGCGAGAACGTCGACCATTCCAGACCCGAAACCCAGTTCATCTGACGGCCCGGCAGGGCCGACATGAAAATACCGGCTGAGCGTTATTTGTCCATGAATAGTGCTGCATGGCAGCCCTCGCCGGGCGCACCGGAACAGCGCGATAACCGTTAAATCAAGAGACAAAAGCCCCGCGGCCGGGAATCATCCGACATGGCTGATTCCGCCCAAAGACCGCTCCGGGTGCTCGTCTCCGAGGGCAACAGCACCTCGGCGCGAGAGGCGATCACCATTTTGGGGGTCGAGGGACACCTCGTCGAGGTCTGCGATCCGTCGCGCCTCTGCCTCGCCCGGTTCTCGCGTTTCGTCCAAAAATTTCACCGTTGTCCGGAGCTGCGGGACGATCCGGCCGGGTTTCTCGCCTTCGTCGAGAAATTGCTGGCCGCGCGCCCATTCGACGTGCTGCTGCCGATCCATGAACAGGGATTTTTGTTCGCGCGCGTGCAGCCGCGGCTCGTGGGGCGCGTCGGGCTGGCGCTGCCGGGTTTTGCGAGCTACCGCGCCGTGCACAGCAAGGCCTCCTTCAGCCGCCTGCTCGATCAACTGGGCTTGCCGCAACCGGCCACGCGCATCGTGAAATCCGAAGGCGAACTGCGCGCCGCAATCCACCTTCCTTGCGTGGTCAAGACTTCCGTCGGCACCGCGAGCCGCGGCGTCTGGTTCGTCCGCAGCGAAGCCGACGTCGAACGGACGCTGGGGAAATTGGGTGCCTGCGGTGCGTTCGCCGACGAAGTGCTGGTGCAGGAATGGATCGCGGGCACGACCGAGAAGGCGCAAGGCGTATTTTGCCGCGGCCGTCTCGCCGGCTTTCACGCCTACCGCCAGCTTGCCGCCGGCGCCGGCGGCGGCGAGGCGATCAAGCAAAGCGTCGGCCGGCCGCAGGTGCGCGAGATGTTGGCGACGATCGGCGAAAAGCTCGCCTGGCACGGCGCCCTGTCGGTCGACTATCTCCTGCCCGACGACGGTGCCGCGCCGCGTCTGGTCGACTGCAATCCGCGGCTGGTCGAGCCGATGAGCGCCTATGTCGCCGGCCTCGATCTGGTCGGCTTGCTGCTCCGCATATCCCAGGGCGAGGTGCCTGCTGCGGCAGGCGAGAGCCGCGAAGGAATCCGCACCCATCTCGCGATGCAGGCGCTGCTGGGATGCGCGGAGCGCGGCGGCACCCGGCGCGATATTTTGTGCGAGGTCTGGCGGCTGCTCGCAGGCAAGGCGCCCTACGCCGGCAGCGTCGAGGAGCTGACGCCGGTGCGGCTCGACTGGCTCAGCGCGGTGCCGCTGGCGCTGATCACGATCGCGCTGCTGGCCGCGCCGAAAAGCGCGGTCAGTCTGGCGCGCGGCGGATGGGGCGCGCATCTGCTCAATGTCGAGAGCATCCGGCAGATCGAGCGTGATGACTTCTATGACGGCTCATCATCGGTACCGTAGTCGCCACGGCGCCGGCGCAGGAAATTCAGGTCCGGCGTCCGCCGCTTTGCTGGCCCGCCAGCCAAGCCGCCAGCGCCGGGCCCTTTTCGCCCGACTTCTTGGCCTTGCTGCGAGGATTCTTGACCGTTGCCGGACGTGGCGGCTCGGCGGCCTCGCGCGCCAGCCGCAACGCCTTCAGCCGCGCCATGTTGTCGAGCACGGCTTTCGCGGCGACATCGCGTTCGGTTGTGGTGGGTTTGGTGCCGCTCGCCCGATTGAAGCGTGCAGCGGCACGGTTTTGGTCTCTTGTCATTCAGGTCGCCTTCTTTTTCTTTGGTTTGGCTTTGGCCTTGGGCTCCGGCGGGTTTTCGCGGTCGGCGGCCTCCTTCGCCAGCCGCAGCGCGCGCAGATCCGCCGTCCGCTTTCGTATCGCGACATCGGCCGCCGCGATGTCAGCCATCGCCTTGATGCCTTCGGCCTCCTGCGCGAGCTTTCGCCGTACCCTGATCTCTTTCAGCTCGGTTGCGGTTTTCGGTTCGTCACTCATTACTGTCCTCAAAATTGAGCCGCGCTTGACCGGCCGGCGCCCAACGTCGATCCTAGCATGCATTGCAAGCGTCAGGGGGCCGGAAAAGCGCGCTTTTGATGCCCGTCAGAACGTCGCGCCCGCCTTAACCATGTAGGTCCGGCCCGGCAGCGGATAGGCGCTGAACGCGCCGGGGGTGAACGCACTGGCAATGGCGTAATCGTAATACAGCACGTTGAACACGTTGTTCACGCTCAGCGACCAGAAGAAGTGCTGGTACTCTCCGCTTAGCTTGAAATCCACCGTCGCATCGGCCGGAATCAGCGGCTGCATATTCGGCTGGTCGTTGTCCATGCGGCGGCTGCTCCAGTAGCGCACCGTCGCATCGACCACAAGATATTTGTCCCAGGCGTTCCAGGTCACGCCGGCGTTTGCCGTGTAGCGCGACACCAGCGGGATGTCGTTGCCGGCGAACTGGCCCTCGCGGAAGATCGCGCGGGTATAGGCAAATCCGCCGCGCAGCAGCACGGTATCGCTGGCGCGATAGGTCGCGCTGGTTTCCGAGCCGTAACGGCGGGTTGGGTCCAGATTGTAATCGATGAAATTCACCGGGTCGAAATGGATCTCGTTTTCGAGGTCCATGTTGTAGATGCTCGACTGCATCTCGAACTTCCCGACCTTGACACGGAAGCCTGCCTTCGATGTCGTTCGAGGTTTGCGTCTTCAACGCAAAAGACCGCGGCAGTGCGACGGTGAACGTCGGATCGAAGATCGGCGAAGCGCCGACCCTTTCGTCGACATTGGGCGTTCGAAACGCCTCGGCGGCGCGACCGAATATGGCAAACACCTCGTTGAAGCGGTGTTCGATGCCGATATGCAGCGCGTGATTTGTTTCGGCGTTATCCAGCGGCGAAATCGGAAGCTCGCCAAAAAATCCCGGCGCGGTCGGATCGAGTGTATCCCGCGCCGTTACGCTGGTCCGCTGAATTCGCCCGCCATAGGAAAAGTCGGTGGTCGGAAGGATCCCGATGGTTTGCTGCCAATAGGCGGCAAGCGACTTCTGGGTGAGATCATAGACGTCCAGCGGGGACTCGATTGCAATTGGCTGCGGTTGGAGTGATAGGTCGCATCGTAGTAATCGATTCCGGTCAGGATCGAGGAGGGCAATCCGAACATCGGGTTCTTGATGCTCAGCCGTGGGGTCAGCGACCACGTCACCAGCGTGGTATCGACGTAACTGGCGTTGAAGTCCATCAGCGGAACATTGCCGAAAAAACCGGCCTGCTGTTTCTTGTCCCGCACCCCGCCATCGACGATCAGGTCGCCGCCATTCCACAAGGTCTTGGTAAAGCCGGCGGTGGCATTGGCGCCCTGCTTGTTGCCAAAGTCGAAGGGCGTGTCGGTACCGCTGCGGGCGGTCACCAGCTCGTTGACTCCGGTCGAGGGGATCGACGGTCCGGCCGCCCGGGAATCCCAGCTTCTGATCATCACCTGATAGCGTCAGAAACGCACGTGAAATCGGTCGTGGTGTAGCGGATATCTCCGATGCCGTTGCTGCTGATCGAGCGCGTTATTGACTCGATAGCCGTCGGACCTCACGGCGGTTCCGAAGACAGATGACGACCACGGGCCAGCATTCAATGCCGCCGAGACCGAGCCCATACGCTCGTTGAAGGAGCCGGCGCCGGCTTCGGCGCGGATCGAGGCCGGCGGGCCGCTGACGCCGGTCTTGGTCACGATGTTGATGACGCCCCCGACCGCATTGTCGCCATATAGCACGGCGCCGCTGTTGCCTCGCGTGATTTCGATGCGCTCGATCGAATCGCGCGGGAGAGTCGAGAGATCCACGCCGGCGAGGTCGATGTCGTTGAGCCTGCGGCCGTTGATGAGGACGAGCGTGTTGGCGGTGGCGAAGGCGCCGAAGCCTCTGACGTCGACATTGGTTCCTGCCCCGTTGACGCCGCCATACAAGGTGGTCAGCTGCACACCGGGGGCTCTGTGCGATGATTTCCTGCACGGTTTGCGCTGGCGAATGCGCGATATCGTCGGCGGTGATCACAGTTGTAGAGGCGCCGACGATGCCGGCGAATTGCCGGTTGGTCGTTGCACCCGCGCTCGATGGTCCATTCACCGGCGCGCCGTTCGGGTTATTGGTTTGCGAGGTGCCGGGCGCAGGGTGGAAGGTGCCGGACCCTTCGTCGCTGATTGGCTTGGCCCGCGTTCGGGTTTCGTCCACGGGAGGGCTGACCTCGATCGGCGGCAGTTGGTCGGGAGCCTGTGGATCGGCCTTGGCGACGGAAATGCCAATTGACAGAGCGGGTAGGACAAAACTCGATGCAAGCAGAAAGGAAAGATGCCGCGTAGCGGCCTTGGTGCGGGAAGACATGGTGGGACCTCGGTATGACGTCAGTGGCACGTCACAGCGAACGAAGTCTCACCATGGCGCTTCCGCACCGCTGATGAAGCTAATGTCTGTACTCCCCGACCGACATCTTCGCGTGTGACCACGGCTGACGGCAGGTCTCCTGGCTCGCGGGTCGATACCCTTCGTCGCCTTCCCAGGACCGAGGACCCAGTGGCTTGTGACGAAGGATTTACCGCTTACAGTTGCGGGGGCAGCCGCGGCATTGGGGAAAATCCCCGCACCGCATTCCCTTTTGATCCTCAAAATGAGGAACCGTCGGCAATTATGGTAGGATTTTGTCGGGAACAGAGTCAATGCCGTCGCTGGCCGCTTGTAATCGCGACTGGACGAGTGCGCCTTTTTTGCCGCATGACCTCTGTGGCCTGGCCGGATCGGGCGTGGGCCATGCCCGCTTGAGGACAATGGATGAGCCTTCAGAACGTCATGGCGACGGCTGACATCGCGGAGCGCCGGCGCGCCGGCGTGCTCTCGGCGCTGGTCGTGCTGGTACTGCTGCTGGCGCTGCTCTCGCTCGGCACCGGACCGGTCAGGTTGTCGCCTTTGACGGTGATTGACGCCCTGTTCGGCCGCGGCAGCGACGTAGCGCAGGTGATCGTGCGCGAAATCCGCCTGCCGCGGGTGATTCTCGCCTTTGCGATCGGCGGCATTTTGGGGCTGGCTGGCGCGGCCTTGCAGGGACTGCTGCGCAATCCGCTGGCCGCGCCCGATCTGTTCGGCGCGCCGCAATCGGCGGCCTTCGGCGCGGTCGCGGTGATCGCGTTCGGCCTTGCCGATGTGCGGTCCTACGCGCTGCCGGTCGCGGCGATTGTGGCGGCGTTCGCCTCGGTTTTCGTGCTGCTGGCGATCGCCGGGCGCAACGCCGGCCTGTTGATCCTCATTCTCGCCGGGCTTGCGATTTCGAGCCTTGCGGGAGCCGCAACCGCGCTCGTGATGAACCTGTCGTCCAACCCCTTCGTGGTCCTCGAGATCGCGTTCTGGCTGCTCGGCTCGCTGGAGGACCGCAGCTTTCGGCATGTCATGCTGGCGCTGCCGTTCATCGCAGCCGGCGCGATCATCCTGTGGAGCCAGCGCCATGCCTTTCGCGCGCTCACTCTCGGCGAGGAAGCCGCCCAAAGCCTCGGCGTCGATGTCGACCGCCTGCGGCTGATGGTGATCACCGGCGTCGCGCTCGGCGTCGGCGGCGCGGTCGCGGTATCCGGCACCATCGGCTTCATCGGCCTGGTGGCGCCGCATCTGATGCGGCCCCTGTTTGGCCACGATCCGGCGCGGCTGTTGGTACCGAGCGCGCTCGCCGGCAGCGCGCTGCTATTGACCGCCGATATCGCGGTACGCGTCATTCCCTCGACCAGCGACATCAAGGTCGGCGTGCTCACCTCGATCATCGGCGTGCCGTTCTTCCTCTATCTGATCATGCGCGAGCGGCGCGCGCTCGCGGGCGGCGTCGCATGAGCGCAGCCTTCCTCACCGCGCAGGGCGTCAGCGTTAAATTATCGGGCCGCCTGGTGCTGCGCGAGATCACGCTGGCGCTGCCGCCGGGACATCTCGTCGCGCTGATAGGACCGAACGGCGCCGGCAAAACCACGCTGTTGCGCGCGCTGGCGGGACTGGTTCCTTCGGAGGGCGCAATCGAGATCGGCGGCGACGCACTGTCGTCGCTTCGCTTGAGCGAGCGCGCGCGGCGCTTCGCCTATCTGCCGCAGGGCCATATCGTGCACTGGCCGCTGCCGGCGCGGGATATCGTGGCGCTCGGCCGCTATCCGCATGGCGCCACCGATCCGGCGCGATTGACGCCGAGGGATAGCGAGGCCGTGCAGCGGGCCATGCAGGCCGCCGACGTCGTCGAATTCGGCGAACGCCGCGCCACCGAACTCTCCGGCGGCGAGCGCAGCCGCGTCGCGCTGGCGCGCGTGCTTGCCGTGGAAGCGCCTGTGATTCTGGCGGACGAGCCGACCTCCTCGCTCGATCCGCGTCACCAGATCGATGTGATGAAAACGCTGCGGAGCGCCGCCGACGGTGGAACGCTGGTCATCGTGGTCACGCACGATGTCGGGCTTGCCGCGCGATTTGCCGACACCGTGCTGGTGCTCTCGGAAGGCTGCCTGGTGTCGCAAGGCGCGCCCGCCGAGGCGCTGTCGGAGCAGGTTATGGCGGACGTGTTCCGGATCAGCGCCTATCGCGCGGAGTTTCAGCGCGAGGCTGTGATCGTGCCCTGGGCGGAGATTTGAACCGATGCGCGGGCGCTTTCCGTTCTGGTTACGGTCGATCGCGGCTTTAGGTCTTGCGATGCTTGCCGGGCAGCCGGTCCTCGCGTTGGGCTTGCCGCGCGTCGCCTCGATGAATGTCTGCACCGATCAGTTACTGCTGCCGCTGGCGGACCCGGCGCAGATCGTGGGCCTCAGCCCCTACTCGCGCGACGTTTGGCAATCCTTCGCCGCCGGCGATGCGCGCCGCTATCCGGCGCTGTCCGGAGGCGCCGAGGACATATTGGCGCTGAAACCCGATGTCGTCGTCGCGAGTCTGTTCGACAAGCGTTCGACGCGGGAGTTGCTGAAGGCGCAGGGGATTCATCTCGCCGAGTTTTCGGTGCCGCGCAATCTCGACGAGGTGAAGGCCCAGATCCTGCAGATGGGCGACATCGTCGGGCATCCCGATCGCGCCGCGGCGCAAATCGCACGGCTCAATGCTGCGATGGCGCGGGCGCGCGAGGCCGTCAGCGACAGGCACTATTCCGTGCTGCCGCTGGCGCGGCGCGGCTGGGTTTCGGGACGCGACAGTCTGCTCTCTTCGCTGCTGTCGGAGGTTGGCCTGTTCAATGCAGCCGGCGAGCTTGGCGTCACCACCGGCGGCTACGCCTCGCTGGAGGCGATCGTCAACGCCAGGCCGGATCTTCTGCTGGTATCGGAGGCAGGCGATCGCGCCGAGGATGAAGGCCGCGCCTTTCTGCTGCATCCCGCGCTGGAGCGCCTTTATCCGCCGTCAAGACGCATCGTGATTCCGGAACGGCTGACGGTGTGCGGCGGCGTCATGCTGGCGGACGCGCTGGATGTGCTGGTGAAGGAATTGCAGCGGGTGGAGCGCTGACATTAGAGATCGTCATGCCCGGCCTTGTGCCGGGCATCCACGTTTTAACGCCGTCGCGAAGAAAGACGTGGATGGCCGGGACAAGCCATGACGAGAATGCGGCGACCATCACCCCGTCAGCACCGGGCCGCCGGCCTTCTTCCAGGCGTCCATGCCGCCGGCGACGTGAGCGGTGTTGGCAAGCCCCGCCTCCCTGGCGGCGGAGACCGCCATGGCGGAGCGCTCGCCGAAGGCGCAGAAGAACACGATGCGGCGGCCGGTGGCGGCGGCGACCTCGCGCAACATGCCGCCGGGCGCCAGATTCTCGCCGATCGAGGGATAAGGCGCGTGCAGCGCGCCCGGCAGCGTGCCGTGCTTGGCGCGCTCGCTGCTCTCGCGCAGATCGACCAAGAGGATATCGGGCCGGCCGAGGCTGTCGATGCCCTCGCGCGCGGTGAGCGCGAGGCCTTGCCTTGCGAGATCGTCCTGATGCAGGCCGACATGCATGTTGGCCGGCACCGCCACGTCCATCATCTTCGGATTGGGGAGCTTCAGATTGCCCATCAGCTCGATATATTCATCGACCGAGCGCACCTGCAGCCGCGGATTGAAGCGCTTCTCCTCGCCGATGGTGGAGACGGTGTCGCCCTTGTAATCGTGGGCGGGAAACACCAGCGTCTCGTCGGGCAATTTCAACAGTCGGTTGAAGATCGAAATCGTATTGTGCGCGCGCGCTGCCATTCTGGAAATCGGTGCGGCCGGTGCCGCGGATCAGCAGCGTGTCGCCGGTGAAAACGCGGTCGCCCATCAGCAAACTGTAGGAATCGTCGGTGTGGCCGGGCGTGTACATGACATCCAGCGTGATGCCCTCGATCGTCACCTTGTCGCCTTCGGAAACGCGCATCGCCACCACATCGGCGTTGCTCTGCTCGCCCATGATGGTGACGCAGTGGGTGCGGTCGCGCAGTTCGCCGAGGCCCGTGACGTGGTCGGCATGCAAATGGGTGTCCACCGCCTTGACCAGTTTCAAATCGAGCTCGCGCAGCAACTGGCAATAGCGGTCGACTTTCTCCAGCACCGGATCGAGGATCAGCGCCTCGCCGCCGGCGCGGCTGGCCAACAGATAGCTGTAGGTTCCGGAAACGCTGTCGAACAGCTGGCGAAAGATCATGGCCATTGTTCCTCCGCTGTATGGGCTTCACGGCCGGATATAGCTCCAGCCCTGCTCTTCCAATTCCATCAGATGGACCACGCCGGAAGGAACGATGGTGGCCTCAGGCAAGATGGAGATCGCGTGACCTTCGGTTTTCTCCATGCCTTTCTTGGTGACGTTGCAGGCCGAGAACTGAATCTTGCCGGGAAACACCAGATCCTTGAGCCGGGTGATGCGGTCCTTCACTGGCGACGTATCGGCCCGCAGCATATGCAGGCCCGGACCGTAGGCGACGATGTCGACGTCCACGTCTTCGTTCTTGCCGCGATAGTATTCGATCACGTTGGTGGCGTTGTTGAGCGTCTGGTTCATGACCACGGGGTCATTATGGTCGACGTGGAAGACGACGTGATGCGACTTGCCATCGGCCGCGACGCCGGCAGAGACAAACGCCATCGACATCAAGGCAGCGGCGGCGAGGCGAAGAAAGTGACGCATGAACAGGCTCCTTATGGCCGGACCAGTGTGTAGCCGTTTTCGGTCAGCGACAGAATTTGCCCGACGCCGACCTGCACCGGGGTCGCGGCGGGAATGATCGCAGGCCGCTTGCCGGTTTCGCGCTCGATCGTATCCACGGTGTTGAGGCAGACGTCGAAACGCACGCCTTGCGCGATCAGGCTCTCGACCCGCTTGCGATTCTCGTTTTCCGGGCGCAGCAGATCGATTCCCGGGCCAAACGTCACGACTTCGATCGCGACCTTGTCCGGATCGTACAATTTCAGGAGATTATACGCGACGCTGATCACGAGGGCTTCCCGGTTCGGATCCTTGTCCGAGAGCTGCAGCACCACGCGGTGCTCGGCGAACGGCTTGTCCTGCGGCGGTACCTGGGCGCGGGCCGACAAGATCGTCGCCACCAGCAATCCCGTCATCGCGGCGCCGGCGAAAGCGCGCGAAAATGACCGTCGATATCTGGCAACACGCTTCATTCCTGACCCACGAAGCCCGGATTGTTGTCGACGCCTTTCAGGGTGACGCCGGTGCCGCGCGGCGCCGGCATTTTGCCGGACGCGAGATGTTTTGCGAACACATCCCACACCGGCCTGCCCTGCTGCTCATTGACCGAGGCCCATCCGGCTACCTTATAGCTCTTGCCAGCTTCCAGCGGACGGCCGTTGCCGAGCTTGAGCTCTGAAATCCGGCGTCCGACGGGCTCGGCCGGCGCGCAGACATAGGTCATGCCGCCGACCCGGACCATGTCGCCGCCCTGCTGATGGTAGGGATCGGCATTGAAGAGATTGTCGCAGACGTCTTCGAGAATGTCCTTGATCTGACTGCCGGTCATGTCCTGCAGGTAGGTTTCCGGATAGGTGATGGCGGTCTCGGTCAGCACGTCCTCCATCGTCACCGGCTGGCCGGGCAGCACGCTGTTGCCCCAGCGGAAGCCCGGCGACAGCGCGATCTCGGCGTCGAATTCGCTGCGCAGCGCGTCGCAAATGAGCTGGTCCACGGTGCCGCCGAAATTGCCGCGGCGATAGAGCAGCCGATCCGAGGTCGCGATCTTCGCGGCGTAGGCGTCCGCGTGCGGGGCGCGTATTTTCTCGATCAGCGCCAGCATCGTGGTATCCGGCTTGAGCAATTCGGAAAACACCGGCAGCAGCCGGTAACGCACATCGCTCACCCGACCCTTGGCCAGTTCGAGATCGAGTACACCCAAGAATTTTCCGCTCGAGCCGGCATTGGTCACGAGCGTGATGCCGCCGGCATTCTTCACCGGGATCGGCTGCGGCACCGCGTCGTGGGTATGGCCGCCGAGGATGACGTCGATGCCGGTGACGCGGCTTGCCAGCTTGAGATCGACATCCATGCCGTTATGCGACAACAGCACCACCGCATCGACCTTGTCGTTGCCGCGCAAGCCGTCGACCAGCTTCTGCAATTCGTCGTCGCGGATGCCGAAGGTCCAGTCCGGCGTGAAGCGCCTGGGATGGGCGATCGGCACATAGGGAAATGCCTGCCCGATCACGCCGATGCGAAAACCGCCGAGCTCCTTGATGGTGGCCGGCTTGAACACGCGCCCCGAGGCGGAATTGAAGGCCTTGGCGTCGTTGAAGGCGGCTTCCTCGGTGAGGAAGACGTTCTGCGCCAGGAACTCGCCCTTGAAGTGCGCGAGATTGTCGCGCAGCGCCTTTTCGCCATAGGTGAATTCCCAATGGCCGGTCATCGCCTCGATGCCCAGCAGATTGGCGGCCTCGACCATGTCGACGCCCTGCATGGTGTTGGCAAGTCCCGTGCCCTGCCACAGGTCGCCGCCGTCGAGCAGCAGCGAGCGCCCCTCGCCGGCGTCGCTGCGGAGCCGATCGATCAGCGTCTTCAGATGCGCAAATCCGCCGAGCTTGCCGAAGCGCGCGGCGTTTTTTTCGAAATCGAGAGAGGTGAAGGCGTAGGCGTCGGCGGTGCCCGGCTGGATGCCGAAGCGGTCGAGAAACGCCCGGCCGACCAGATGTGGCGGCTTTCCCGCCATCGTGCCGATCCCGAGATTGACGCTCGGTTCGCGAAAATAGATCGGCAGTAACTGCGCATGCGTGTCGGTCATGTGCAGGATGCGCGCGTTGCCGAAGCGCTCGAATTCGTAGACGGCGGCACTGTCGGCGCTGCGGGCGATGCGCGAGAGCGCCGGCGCGAAGACCGCTGCGCCCGCAGCTTTGACAAAATCCCGGCGGCGCATGCTCATGCGAATTCTCCGCCCTCCAGGAGGGCTCTCATTTCTTGTTTGAGCATGATCTTTTCCGGAAAACTGCCTCCCGTTTTTCCGGATCATGCCTCAGTGTATCTCGGCCGCTTTCCAGGCCTCTTTTTCGCTCTGCGCCTGGTAGATCGAAGCCTTGGCCAGGGCTTCCGCTTCCTTCGCGTGCGCGACCGCCGCGTCGAAATCGCCCTTGTCGGCGGCCTCCTTTGCCTCAGCCAAGGCCGCGGCAGTCGTGGTCCATTGATCGCGCAAGGCGCCTGCTTCCTTGTTGGCGCCTTCGGCTGCGGCATAGGCCGCCTTGAAATCGGCCTCCGAACCCGCGGCCAAACCCGGCGTCGCGCCAGCGATCAGCAGCACTGAGACGAGTGTGGGCGCCAGCAACCGCTTCATGGTGTGTCTCATGGCCGCGCTCCCGGACCGGAAATCGGCAGCCCGTTGCTGACATAGGACAGATAATATTCGAGATCGCGGTATTCGTCGGATTGTGGTTCGAGGGGGGTGCCGCGGACCTGGCTGTTGCAGGTGACGAAGCGCCGGCTGATCGTGCCCATGCCGCCCCATTCGGAGCGGTAGATCGGCATCGCATTGAGGATGCCGAGCGCGGGCGCCAGGATTTCGGCGCGAATCCGCTCACCCGGGCTCTGCACATGGCAACTCGCGCAGGAGAAGTTGAGCTGCCCGCGGCGCGTGTAGAAATAGCGCTTGCCGTTCTGGTACGCGTCGAGCGCGCGCGGATCGTTCGGGATCTTGATGTCGAACGGCTTGCCGCGGGAGGTGAAGGCCATGTAGGCGGTCAGCGCCGCCATGTCGTCTTTCACATAGGGCAGCGGCGCCTCGCCATTGGCCTGGCGGCAGCGGTTCAGCGCGAGCTCGAGCGTGATGACCTTGCCTTCCTTCTCGTCGAAATAGGGATAGTTCTGGCGGATGCCGATGCCCTGGTTCGCGAAGCAATCGGCGTAGCTCTTGCCGTTCTTGAACGGCTTTGCGAACAGTTCCTTGCCGAGGTCGAGCGCGAAATCATAGGGCGGGAATTGCTCTTTTTCTTCCCATTGCTTGTGCATGTCCTCGTTCAGCGAATAGGGACCGTTGACGAAATCCTCAAGCTTCAGCTTGGGGAATTTCCTGGTGAAGTAGTTCTGGAACGCTTTCGCGTCGGCCACCGGATCGGGCGTGTCGGCGGCAATGGCGGACGGCGTGGCCGAAAGCACCAGCGCGGCCAATACCAGCGCGGCCGAGACAAAATGGATGACAGATCGCACGGGCCCAATCCCCCTTTTACTGAATCTTCGCCGTCGTGGTGTCGCTCTGGCCCTTGTTGTCGACCCAGCTGATCTTGAGGTCGTCGCCCTTCTTGCCGCCCTTGAAGGAGAACTTGACGTAAGGGTCCTTGGAGACCGCCGGCCCCCAATCGGCGACGAACACCGCCTTGCCGTCGTGTTCGAATGTCAGCTCCTGGATGAAGTGCGGCGGAATCAGGTTGCCACTCGCGTCCTTGACGTAGCCGGAATCCATCGGGTGCTGGATCAGCGCCTGGACTTCGGTGGTGTCGTCCCTTGCGGTCGCGCGCACGCGAATAGTCGATGCCATCAGAATTCTCCCTGATTGGTGGGTTTGCGCCTGCGCATTGTCATGTTGCGCATGATCTTGTCGGAAAACCGGTTGTCACTTTTCCGGATCATTGCGCTAGCCGCCGCAGCCGCCGACGGTCACTTTGACTTCCTTGGTCGCGCTGTAGAGCTTGCCGCCGGCCTCGACGACCGCAATCACATTGCTGGTCTTCTGCATCTTGATGCGGTTGGCGACGCTCGGCAGCGTTCCGGCCGGAATCTTATAGGACGCGGCCAACGCGTTGGGATTTTCCGCGACCAGGATCGAGATCGAGGTGACGTCTGGCATCGACGTCGAGACCGAAATCGGAACCACCGCGCCGTTCTCCGCGATCTCCGGGGCATCGAGCTTGACCTTGTCGGATGATTCCGCGGTCTTGCCATAGAGCGTCTTGATGGCGTCCGCCTCGCCCTTCTGCTTGAAGGCGTCTTCCGGGTATTTGTCGTTGGCCGCGGCGAAAGCCGGCGCCAGGCTGAACGGAATGGTGCCGAGGCCGATCAGCGTGACCGTCGCGGCACCTTTCAGGACCAGCCGCCGCGTCGCCGAAACGCCATCGTGGGTGATGCTCATCTGAATTTCTCCTAAAGGGCCGGCCTTCGCCGTCACAAGGTCTGCAGGAAATCGACAACCGCGTTGATTTCCTGTTCGGTCAAGATCCGGTTTCGTCCGAACGGAGGCATCACGGTCTCTGGATTGCGCTTGGTTTCGTCGCTGACGATCCCGACGAGATCGTTGCGATCGGGATATTTGCTCTTGATGTCCTTCAGCGCGGGTCCAATGGTGCCGGGAAGATCGCCGCCCTTGATATCATGGCAGCTCAGGCAATTGCCCTTGCCGCGATCGAAGGCGATCTTCTGTCCCTCGGCAGCGGACGATTGCGCCAGCGCCGGCGAGACGAACGCGATCGATAGCGCGAGCGCCAGCGCCGGGCGAGATGCGGTCTTCATCGAGCGATGGTCGGTCAAGGCGTTTCCCGGATGCTTATTTCGGTTGCATGGTGTCGAGCGGCCCCGTCGTGCGTGGCGTCAGATCCTTGCCCTCGGCCGTCGAGGTGGTCTTGACATCTTCAGGTTTGACGCATGCGTTCATGCAGGGCTTCGCCATCGTATCAGGTCTCGGATCGGTCCATATGAAATTGTCGCGATTGCGCATCTTGACTTTCGGCAGGCTGTCGCGGTCGGCGACGAATTCGTTGGGAACGAGGTCGTTGAGGTTCAGGATATAGGCCGTCAAAGCATAAACGTCATCGGCTGACAATGTGTGCGGTGCGGGCATCGGCATGGCGCGGTTAATATAGTCCCATAGCGTCGGCGCGAACGGCCAGTAGCTGCCGACCGTCAGCTCCGGCCGGTCATCCCTGAGCGTGCCTACTCCGCCCACGAGCTTCGGGTAGCGGCCTTCGCCTTCGCCGAAAGTTCCATGACAGGCGGCGCATTGGTCGGCGAACACCTCCGAGCCGTGGTCGACCGTGCCCTTGCCCGGGGGCAGGCCCGCGCCGTCGTCGCCGCGCACGTCGATATCCCATCCCGAAATCTGCTCGGCGGTGGCCTTTTGACCGTAACCGAAGTGGCCGGGCTCCGTGGCGCGCGCGAAGCCGGCCGCCGCGATCACGAGGCCCGCGCAGATCGAAAGGCGAACTCTAGGCGAGCTGAACATCGAACACGCTCCCGTCCGCCTTGACCTGCCAGGTCTGGATCGAATTGTTGTGATAGACCGAATTCATGCCGCGCTGTTTTCGCAGTTGCGCAATCGTCGGCTGCACATAACCGGTCTCGTCGATCACCCGCGATTCGAGCAGTGCGGGCTTGCCGTCCCAGCGCCACGGCATCGTGAACCTGGTCAGCGCCTTCGACAGCACCGGCTCTTCGAGCCGCGCGGTCTGCCAGTTGACGCCGCCGTCAGTGGAGACGTCGACCCGCTTGACCTTGCCGTTGCCGGTCCACGCCAATCCCCTGATCTCATAGAGGCCCGGGCGATCCAGCGGCTTTTCCGGGCAGGGGAAGGTGATGACCGACTTGGCGTCGATCAGCCAGGTGAAGCCGCGCGAGGTGCCGTCCGGCATCAGGTCGGTATATTTCGAGGTCTCCTCGCGCGAGAACCACGGCTTTTCGCCGAGCTTTATTCTTCGCAGCCACTTGATGTTGACGTTGCCTTCCCAGCCCGGCACCACCAGCCGCAGCGGATAACCCTGCTCGGGGCGCAGCGCCTCGCCGTTCTGCGCATAGACCACGAGGCAATCGTCAAGGCATTTGTCGAGCGGCAGGCTGCGGTTCATATGCGCGCCGTCGGCGCCTTCCACCAGCACCCACTTCGCCTCTTGCTTGACGCCGACTTCATCGAGCAACGTCGAGAGCCTGACGCCGGTCCACTCCGCGCAGGAGATCATGCCGTGATTGAACTGCAGCGAATTGACCTGCGCGGCGCGCCACTCCATCCCGCCATTGGCCGGGCATTCGATGAAATGGATGCGCGACACCGACGGGAAGCGCACGATGTCCTTCATCGACAGGATCAGCGGGCGCTCGACCAGGCCATGGATCATCAGCCGGTGCTGATCCGGATCGACGTCGGGCCGTCCGGCATGATGGCGCTCGAAGAACAGTCCGTTCGGCGTGATGATGCCGTTTAGATCCTGCAGCGGCGAAAAACTGACGGACGATTGGGTGCCCGCGGTCAGCCACGGCACGTTGCGCCTGATCACACCAGCCTCCGCATCGGCCGGCTGGCCATAGGGCCGGTCGACGACACCGGCGCCCAGCGATTGCGACCACGGCGCGTCCGCGGGCGGAGAAGGGGGTAGGGGATCGGCATTGCCGCGCGCGACACCGAGTGCTGCGCCGCCGGTCAGCGCCGCGCCGAGCTTGAGAAAGGAGCGCCGGCCCACCGCGACACGCCTGCCGGCGGGCGTCGAGAGTAAGGATTTGCTGCGCCAGAGGTCGGACGACACGTTTTCTTCCCTTCGCGGCCTTGCCGCCGCATGATTCATTGCTTTTTTGCAGCCCTATCGGTATTAGCTAATTTAGTCAATGCTAAATTATGTCGGGCGCGATAATGTGATGGTGGCGCGCCGACGGGGCGCCGAGCTGATCGGAAGTGAGGAAATGAGAGCCCAGGTAACGACCGCAAGGAAGATTCCCGCCGCCGTCGGCGCCAATGACGCGGCGCTGAGGGAACTGACACGACAGGCCGGGGACGCCGCGCAATTGCTGAAATTGCTCGGCAACGAAAAGCGCCTGATGGTGCTCTGCTTTCTCGCCGCGCGCGGCGAGATGACGGTGGGCGAACTCGTGGATGTGGTGAAACTGAGCCAGTCCGCGCTGTCGCAGCATCTTGGCAAGATGCGCGCCGATGGCCTGGTGGCGTTCCGCCGAGATGCGCAAACCCTGCATTATCGTGTCGCCGACAAGCGGGCGCTTCGCGTGCTGCAGGTGCTCAAGGGAATTTATTGCGGAAACCTGAAGTGAAACGCCTTGCCATCGCCGCATTGCTGGCCGCCTGGCCGCTATCTTCCGCCGGCGCGCAGACCGCCTCGCCCTATCCGCCGCTGACCATTCCGCTCAGAATCGATCAGGTGCCGGGCAAACCGGTCTGGTACTCGAGCGGCAATCCCGGCATTCCCGGCAAGGACAATGAGGGCAATACCTCCAACGCCGGATTCGTCGTGACTTCCGGCGGTGTCGTCGTGTTCGACGCGCTGGGAACGCCGAGCCTCGGCTGGGCGCTGCTGCAGGAAATCCGCAAAGTCACCGACAAGAAGGTCCGCTACGTGATTTTGAGCCACTATCACGCCGACCACATCTATGGCCTGCAGGCGTTTCGCGATCATACCGACGCGGTCATCGTCGCGCAGGAACGCTCGGGCGAATACAAGGACAATGAAGAGACCGCCGACGAGAAGGCGAAGGAGCGCCTCGAGCAGCGGCGCGGCGCGTTGTCGCCATGGGTCGACGCCAATACCCGCGTGGTGCCGCCCGATATCACGTTCAACGAGCGCATGACAATCGCGCTCGGCGACCGGCACCTGACGCTGATCTATGCGGGCCCCGCGCACTCCTCGAGCGACATCATGATGATGGTCGAGCCGGACGGCGTGCTGTTCGCCGGCGACATCGTGCAGAACAGCCGCATCCCCTTCATGAATTCCGACGATGTCTCGACCACGCAGTGGCTCCACGCGCTCGGCGAGGTCGAGAAGCTCGACCCGAAATTCATCGTTCCCGGCCACGGCCGGACCTCGACGCAAGCCAAGCAGGCGATCGTCTTCACCCGGGATTACATCCAATATTTGCGCGACGCGATGGCCGCGGCCGTGCAGAGCTGGACCGAATTCGACGTGGCCTATGCGCAAACCGACTGGTCGAAGTACCGCGACATCCCGGCTTTCGCGGCCAACAATCGCGGCAACGCCTACCGGATCTATCTCGAACTGGAGCAATCGCAGTTCAAGGCGGATAAGCCGTGATCTGGAAGGGTCTTCCTGATCGGACGCGGAGCTGACATGGCGCAATATGTCGTGGAGTTCGGAAAGGGTAGCCGGCCGGTCGAATCCGATGGTCGACTCGACGCACCGCCGTTCCACCGCAATCACCGGGCGATCTGGGCGGTGCTGGAAAAATTCCTTACCGGCAAATCCGGCGACGTGCTCGAGGCCGGCAGCGGCACCGGGCAGCACGCCGTCGAGTTCGCGCGCCGTTCACCCGACGTCACCTGGTGGCCGAGCGATCTCAACGAGCAGCATCTCAAGAGCATCCGCGCGTGGCGGGCGCATGCGGGGCTTGCCAATGTCCGTCCGCCGTTGCGAATCGATCTGTCCGATCCGGCCTGGTGCGCCGAGATGCGCGACGGCCGCGGCCCCGCAAATCTTTTGGCGGTGTTCTGCGCCAATGTGATCCACATCGCCCCCTGGCGCGTCACCGAAGGGCTCGTTGCCGGCGCGGGAAGTTATCTCGGAGTCGGCGGCCGCTTGTTCCTCTATGGCCCATTCAGGCGCGACGGCAAACACGCCTCCGTGAGCAACGCCGTGTTCGATTCCAGCCTTCGCGAGGGCAATCCCGAATGGGGCGTGCGCGATATCACGGATCTGGAAGCACTGGCCGCCGCGGCGGGTCTCGCATTGACCGAAATCGCCGAGATGCCCGCCAACAACCTGATTCTGGTATTCGAGCGGACCAAATCGGCCTGAACGGCGATGCATGGCGCGGGTCCGTTTGCGTCGGTTGATCGGGCGTGCGGTCCGTTTCATAGTACCGCAGAATCAATCAATCCTCGCGCCTCCGGCCGCATTCGGCGAAACTATCCGATGATCGACGTAACGGCCGCCCATGAGATTTCCGACGATGCCCGCGCGCGCGCCAATGTGCGGCGGCTGGCGGCGGCGCAGGCGCTGACCGGCGCCAACTCGGCGGTGATTTTCGCCACCGGCTCGATCGTCGGCGCGACGCTGGCGCCGGATATGTCGCTCGCGACCGTGCCGCTGTCGATGTATGTCGTAGGCTTGGCGGCCGGCACCCTGCCGACCGGCGCGATTTCGCGCGCCTATGGCAGACGGGTCGCCTTCATCATCGGCACTGGTTGCGGCGTTGTGACTGGCCTGCTCGGGTCGTACGCCATCCTGCACGCCTCGTTCGTGCTGTTCTGCTGCGCGACCTTCCTCGGCGGGCTCTATGGCGCGGTGTCGCAATCCTATCGCTTTGCCGCCGCCGACGGCGCCAGCGCCCAATATCGTCCAAAGGCCGTGTCGTGGGTGATGGCCGGGGGCGTGTTCGCCGGCGTGCTCGGCCCGCAGCTCGTGCAGTGGACGATGGATATCTGGCCGCCCTATCTGTTCGCTTTCTCCTTTGTGGTGCAGGCAGCGGTCGCGGTGCTGGCGATGGCGATCCTTTCGGGCGTCGATGCGCCGAAGCCGGCGCCCTCCGACCTGCACGGCGGCCGGCCGCTGTTCGACATCGTGCGGCAGCCGCGGTTCATTGGGGCGGCGATCTGCGGCATCGTCTCCTATCCGATGATGAACCTGGTGATGACGTCGGCCCCGCTGGCGATGAAGATCTGCGGGCTTTCGGTCACGGATTCCAACTTCGGCATCCAGTGGCATATCGTGGCGATGTATGGCCCGAGCTTCTTCACCGGGTCCCTGATCGCGCGCTTCGGGGCGCCCAAAATCGTCGCCACCGGCCTGGTGCTCGAAGCCGTCGCAGCGTCGATCGGACTTTCCGGCATCACCGCGCTGCATTTCTGGGCGACGCTGATCGTGCTCGGGATCGGGTGGAATTTCGGCTTCGTCGGCGCCTCTGCGCTGGTGCTGGAAACGCACCTGCCGCAGGAGCGCAACAAGGTCCAGGCCTTCAACGACTTCCTGGTGTTCGGAACCATGGCGATCGGCTCGTTCTCGTCAGGCCAATTGCTGGCGAACTACGGCTGGTCCGCGGTGAACGTGGTGGTGTATCCGCCGGTGCTCCTGGGATTGATGGTGCTCATACTTGCCTCCTTCGCCAAGCGCCGTCGGCGGGCGCGGCTGCAGGCAGTGTCTGACTTTCCCGACCCACGCATCTGATCGATTGCGTCAAGCAAACGGAGTTGTCATGCCGTCGCGAGCCCGTCTCGATGAATTCATCGGCGTCGTGGAGGCCGGCGATCACGCCGGCGCCATCGAGCGCTATTACACCGAGGATGCCAGCATGCAGGAGAATGCCGCGCCGCCACGGGTCGGCCGCGACGTGCTGGTCGCCCATGAGCGCGCGGTGCTGGCGCGGATGTCGCATGTCCATTCCAAGGCGGTGTCCTCGGCGGTCGAGGGCGACCGTGTCGCCATTCACTGGATATTCGAAATGACGGACAAATCGGGCAAGTCGTACCGCTTCGATGAAGTCGCGCTGCAGGAGTGGCGGGGTGACAGAATTTTTCGCGAGCGGTTCTTCTACGATCCGTCGCGGCCGAAGGCCTGATGCCAACTGCTGACAATTCGGCGGTGGTCGAAGCTTTGTTCAGACTGATTTGCTAATCGTCATCGTCATGGCCGGGCAAAGCGCGAAGCGCGTCTTCGCGCCAGGTGTCCCGGCCATCCGCGTCTTCAGCAGCCATCTCAAGGAAAGGTGTGGATGCCCGGGACAAGCCCGGGCATGACGGTGCAAAACAATGCTGGATCGTATCAGTCAGATCGCCATCGACGAGAGCTCCATCCGCTACGACGGTTGGCGGATCGTCGCGGTGTGCTTTCTCGTGGCGACATTCGGCTGGGGCTTCGGCTTCTACGGCCAGAGCGTTTACCTCGCCGAACTGCACCGCCTGCACGGCTGGCCGGCCTCGCTGATTTCTTCCGGCACGACCTTCTTCTATTTGTTCGGCGCTGTCCTCGTCGTCTTTGTCAGTGAGGCGGTGCGGAAGTTCGGTCCGCGCAACTGCCTGTTCGCCGGCATTCTGGCGACAGCTGCCGCTGCCGTCGTGATCGGCCAGGTGACCACGCCCTGGCAGCTTTTTCTCGCGGACGCGCTGCTCTCGTTCGGCTGGGCCGGCACCAGCCTCGGCATCATCACCAATACGCTCGGCCTCTGGTTCGATCACCGGCGCGGCATGGCGATCAGCCTCGCGCTCAACGGCGCGAGCTTCGGCGGCATCGCCGGCGTGCCACTCATGGTCGCCGCCATCGGCTATTTCGGCTTCTCCCGCGCCATGATCGTTGCCGCCGCGGCGATGCTGGTGGTGATGATCCCCGTCATCCTGGTTTTTGTCGGACAGCCGCCGATCGGCGGAAGCCACGCCAGGGGAGCCGCCATAACCGCGCTGCCCGCATCGCGGATCCGCGCACAGGCTTTTCGCGACGCCGCGTTCCTGACGGTGTGCATCGCGTTTGCGCTGGTGCTGTTCGCGCAAGTCGGCTTCATCGTGCACTTGATCGCGTTCCTCGACCCCGTGATCGGCCGTGCGCATGCCGCGACCGCGGTCGCGCTGTTGACGGCGATGGCGGTTGTCGGGCGGGTGCTGTTCTCGACCGTGATCGACCGGCTCAACCAAAGGCTGGCGTCGGCCGTCTCGTTTGCGAGCCAGGCCGCGGCGCTGATGGTCATCATCCACTCGCGCGACGAAATCGTGCTGATCGGCTGTTGCGCGGTGTTCGGCTTCTCGGTCGGCAATTTGATCACGCTGCCGTCCCTGATCGTGCAGCGCGAGTTCGACCCGCGGTCGTTCGGCGTCCTGATCAGCCTGATCACGGCGATCAACCAGGTCACCTATGCCTTCGGTCCCGGCGTGATCGGGCTGTTGCGCGACGCCTCGGGAAGCTACGCGCTGCCGTTCTACTGCTGCATCGCGCTGGAGCTTGTGGCCGCGGTGCTGATCATGCTGCGCGGGCGACGCATTTGAGCCGTCATTCCGGGGCGATGCGGAGCATCGAATCCGGAATCTCGAGATTCCGGGTTCGCGTCTTCGACGCGCCCCGGAATGACAGAATTACGCCTCCCGCTGCCGCAGCAGATCCTCCAGATCGAGGTGGTGCGTGAACATCGCGAGCGACCCGTCGGGCTTGCGCGGCCATTGCTCCTTCGGACAGTCCCAATAGAGTTCGACGCCGTTCTCGTCGGGGTCGCGCAAGTAAAGCGCCTCGCTGACGCCGTGGTCGCTGGCGCCGTCGAGCGGAATGCCGGCGCTGATCACGCGATACAAGGCGTCGGCGAGCGCCGCGCGGGTCGGATAGAGGATGGCGGTATGAAACAGCCCGGTCGTGCCTGGCGGCGGCGGATGGCCGCCTCTGCTTTCCCAGGTGTTCAAGCCGATGTGGTGATGATAGCCGCCGGCAGAAATGAACGCCGCGCCGGAGCTCATGCGCTGTGTCAATTCGAAGCCGAGCAGGCCGCAATAAAACGCCAGGGCGCGATCGAGATCGGCGACCTTGAGATGAACATGCCCGATCCGCGTGCCGGCGACGATGGGCGTGTTTTCAGGCATAATGTAACTCCGTTCGGAAATCTCCGTGCTCCGGATGCTGCGCAACACGCTCGGGATCGCGCTTCGCGCAACTCCGGCGGTGCGCTGCTAAGCCGGGGCCCATGATGCGTTCCGGGATTGGTCCCGGCTCTGCGGTGCACCGCTGAAGAAGCGCTGCACCGCGTCCGGGACACGTAAGAGATATTTCTCTTCACGCAAGCTCGGAAACCTGGCCTTCCGGCAGGTCGAACTCGAAGGTGTTCAGCGTCATCGAGACCAGCGTGTAATAGCCGCACAGCCCGATGATCTCGACCAGTCCGCGCACGGTGAGCACCTTCACGGCCTCATCGTACAGCGTCTTGCTGAGCCCGTGGCCCTCGTGCAGAGACTTGGCGACGTCGTAGATCATCTGGGCCGTGGGATCGCCGAAACGCGGGGTGCGGCGATCGCGGATGTCATCGACGATCTTGGGGTCGATGCCGGCCGTCAATGCCAGCCGCTTGTGGGCATACCATTCGTAGTGCGAGGTCCAGTGCCGCGCGGTGACAAGGATCGCGATTTCCGACAGCTCCGCCGGAAACTGCGTATCGAAGCGCAGGACGGCGCCGAGGCGGGTGGCGTGCCGCGCCATTTCCGGGCTGTTGAGCCAGGCCATCATCGGCGGCGGCGCCCTGCCGCGTTTGCCGGCAATCGATTCGTCATAGGTTTGCTTCTGGTCATCGCTCATTTCGCCAGGCGAAAGCAGCTTCAGGCGCATGTCCGTTTCCTCATGTTTTTCCGCTTCTTGCGCCTTTGCGAATACACCGGATCGCGCGCCATGGCCACATCCGCGGCTGCATGGCCTGCGCCACAGACATATTGAATTCCGCCAAGCGATGACTAAGGTCGTTCCGGCACTCGAGGAAAACACACATGTCAGATCTGGAAAAATTCCGCCGCGAAACCCGCGCCTGGCTGCAAGCCAATTGTCCGCCGGAGATGCGGCGGCCGATGACCTCGGAGGAGGACACGTTCTGGGGCGGCCGCAACACCAAATTCGCCTCCGAACCGCAGCGCGTCTGGTTCGAGCGGATGCGCGACAAGGGCTGGACCGTGCCGCACTGGCCAAAAGAATATGGCGGCGGCGGCCTCGATGGCGAAGAGACCAAGATCGTGCGCCAGGAGATGGCCGCGGTCGGCGCGCGTCAGCCTCTGACCTCGTTCGGCATTTCCATGCTGGGACCGGCGCTGTTGAAATACGGCAACGAGGCACAGAAGAAGGAGCACCTGCCGAAGATCGCGGCCGGCCTGATCCGCTGGTGCCAGGGTTACTCCGAACCCAATGCCGGCTCCGACCTCGCCTCGCTGCAGACCCGCGCCGAGAGCGACGGCGACGATTTCATCATCAATGGCCAGAAGATTTGGACGTCCTACGCCAACTACGCGGACTGGATCTTCTGCCTGGTGCGGACCGATCCCGCCGCCAAGAAGCATGACGGCATCAGTTTTGTTCTGTTCGACATGACGTCGAAGAGTGTCTCCACAAAACCGATCCTGTTGATTTCCGGCCGCTCGCCGTTCTGCGAGACCTTTTTCGACAATGTCCGGGTACCGAAAGCGAACCTGGTCGGTACCCTCAACCGCGGCTGGGATGTTGCAAAATATCTGTTGCAGCACGAGCGCGCGATGATCTCGGGCATGGGTGAGCGCGGCGTCGGTCGTCCGCTCGGCCAGGTCGCGGCCAACTCGGTCGGTACCGACGAGCAGGGCCGATTGGAAGACGCGATGCTGCGCGGGCAGATCGCGAACTTCGAGATCGACGAGGCGGCGCTGGCGGCCGCCGCCGAACGCATGATCGATCTCGCCAAGGCCGGGCAGGCGCATCCGGCGTTCTCCTCGGCGATGAAATATTACGGTACCGAACTCAACAAGCGCCGCTACGAGATACTGATGTCGGCCGGCGGCATCGACGCTCTGGAATGGGAAAGCGAGCGCTCCAGAGGCGGCGCCCGGCCGCGCGCCTGGCTGCGCACCAAGGCCAACTCGATCGAGGGCGGCACCAGCGAGGTCATGCTCGGCATCGTCGCCAAGCGCATTCTGGATTTGCCGGGGGCGTGATGTTTCCACGCCGTCATGGCCGGGCTCGTCCCGGCCATCCACGTCGTACTTTGTTGCGACACCAGGAAAGACGTGGATGCCCGGGTCAAGCCCGGGCATGACGAGTTTGATGTAATCCCGCCAATCGGACCACACCAACTTCACCGGAACCCACCCATGGCCCTCGTCCTCACTGAAGAACAATCGATGCTGCGCGACAGCGCGCGCGGGCTGATCGGCGACAAGGCGCCGGTGTCGCATCTGCGGCAGCTGCGCGACAACAAGGACGCCACCGGATTCTCCCGCGAGCTGTGGAAGACGTTTGCCGAGATGGGATTTTCCGGACTGCTCGTGCCGGAAGATTTCGGCGGCAGCGGGCTCGGCTGCGTCGAGGCCGGCGTGGTGATGGAGGAAATCGGCCGCACCTTGATGCCGTCGCCGTTTCTTTCGACCGCGGTGCTCGCGGCGTCCGCTTTGTCGCGCGGCGGCAGCGCCGCGCAGAAGGCCGCGCACCTGCCGAAGATCGCCGATGGCTCGCGGCTTGTCGCGCTTGCGGTCGACGAGGGGACCAAACATCGCCCGCTGATGACAAACATGCGGGCGATCCGTTCCGGCAACGGATTCCGCCTTCAGGGCGACAAGGCCTTCGTGGTCGATGGCCACACCGCCGATCTCCTGATCGTGGCGGCCCGCACCGCGGGCTCGGCCGGCGAGCGCGACGGGCTGACGCTGTTTTTGGTCGATCCGAAGACCAAAGGCATCGAGACCGAGCGCACGGTGATGGTCGATTCGCACAACGCGGCGCGGATCAAGTTCGACAATGCCGAGATCGACGCCGACGGCGTGCTCGGCGAAGTCGATCAGGGTTTTGCCCTGCTGGATGGCGTGCTCAATATCGGCCGCGGCGCGGTGGCCTCCGAAATGGTGGGCCTGAGCGAAGAGGTGTTCGGCCGCACCGTCAACTACCTCAAGGAGCGCAAGCAGTTCGGCAAGGCGATCGGCGAGTTCCAGGCGCTGCAGCACCGCGCCGCGCAGCTCTATATCGATATCGAGATCACCCGCGCCGCGGTCTTGAAGGCGCTGCAGACGCTGGATGGCGATTTCGACAATGCCGGGGCCGCGGTGTCGGTCGCGAAAGCGCGCGCCGGCTCGACGGCGACGCTGGCGGTGCAGGAAGGCGTGCAGATGCACGGCGGCATGGGCATGACCGACCAGTTCGACATCGGCTTCTTCATGAAGCGCGCGCGGGTGTGCCAGGAGCTGTTCGGCGATGCCAATTTCCACGCCGACCAGCTGGCGCGGATGAAGAGCTATTAATTGGCGGGCGACCGCCAGCGCCTCATAAGCTACTCGTCATCGCCCGGCTTGACCGGGCGATCCAGTATTCCAGAGGCAGCAGTGATGAAGCCGAGAGGCCGCGGCGTACCGGGTCACCCGCTTGCGCGGGTGATGACGGGTCTACCGTATCGGCGGCGCGTACTGGATGCCGCCGGCGCTCCAGAGCTGGTTGAGGCCGCGCGGAATCTTCAGCTTCGAACTCGCTTCCGACATTGCGGTCGTAGACCTCGCCGTAATTGCCGACGTGGCGGATGATGCGCACGGCCCAGTCGTTGGTCAGCCCGAGGTCCTCGCCGTAGCTGCCCTCGGTGCCGACCAGCCGCATCACGTCGGGCTTCTTCGACTTCAGCGCCTCGTCGATGTTCTTCGAGGTGACGCCGAGTTCCTCGGCGTTGATCATCGCATACAGCGTCCACTTCACGATCATCATCCAGTCGTCGTCGCGCTGGCGCACCACGGGCGCGAGCGGTTCCTTGGAGATGACGTCGGGCAGGATGACGTGGTCGTCCGGCTTGCTCAGATTGAGCCGCAGCGCATAGAGCTGCGAGACGTCGGCGGTGAAAGTGTCGCACTTGCCGGAATCGTAGGCCTTGATGACATCGTCCAGCTTGTCGAACTTCATCTCCTGGTATTTCATGTTGTTGGCGTGGAAATAGTCGGCAAGGTTGAGCTCGGTCGTGGTCGCGCCCTGCACGCAGATCTTGCTGTCGTTGAGTTCGAGCGCGGAATCGATCTTGCGCGACCGCGGCACCATGAAACCCTCGCCGTCGTAATAGGCGACCGCCGGGAAATACAGATCGTAATTCTCCTCGCGCGCCATGCTCCAGGTCGAGTTGCGCGACAGGATGTCGACTTTGCGGTTCTGCAGTTCCTTGAAGCGCTCGTTGGCGTCGAGCGGCACGAATTTCGCCTTGTTCGGATCGTCGAAGATGGCGGACGCCACCGCGCGGCAGAAGTCGACGTCGAAGCCGGTCCAGTTGCCCTTGTCGTCGGGAATCGAGAAGCCCGGCAGGCCCTTGTTGACGCCGCACAGCACTTCGCCGCGCCGGATCGTGCGTTTCAGGGTGCGGGTGTCATAGAATTCGTAGGTGACGGCGACAGCCGCGACCGCGACTGCGACCGCCAGCCCGATCAGGAGGCCGCCTCGGAATGTGCGCATGATTTTGTCTTTCGAAAAATGATCGGGAAAAGAATGGAGCGGCGGCGAGAGCCGCCGCGGTTACAATTCCGGCTTCTGCCGCACGATCACCTTGGTGCCGACCGGCACGCGGTCGTAGAGATCGGCGACGTCGGCATTGACCAGCCGGAAGCAGCCGGAGGAGACCTTGGTGCCGATCGTATCCGGCCGGTTGGTGCCGTGGATGCGATAGACGGTGGTGCCGAGATACATCGCGCGCGCGCCGAGCGGATTGCCGGGTCCGCCGGCCATGAAGCGCGGCAGATAGGGCTGGCGCGCGATCATCTCCGGCGGCGGCGTCCAGTCCGGCCATTCCGCCTTGCGCGTGATGCTCAACAGTCCCTGCCACTGGAATCCGTCGCGGCCGACGCCGATGCCGTAGCGTATCGCGCGGCCGCCCGGCTGGATCAGATAGAGGTGGCGCTCGGCGGTCGAGATGATGATGGTGCCCGGCGCTTCCGTGGTGCGGTAGTACACCATCTGCTTCCTGAATTCCGGGTCGAGTTCGTAGGAGTCATCGGCCACGAGGCCGGGCTGGTCGGCGTCGGGCTGCTGGGCATAGCCATGCGAGACCGAAAGCGTCAGGCCGGCCGCGGCGATCACCGTCCAGATCAGGTGCCGAAACTTGATCATGCGAACCTCTTTTTCGTTGGCGTCTGGCCAAATCACGGACGCCATCAAATCTCAGGGCTGGCCCGATGGCAAGCAAGGCGGATATGTCGCTGGAATGGCTTCGATTTTGCCCGGCCTTGGGAATGTGTCCCAAAAGCCTCACTTCGGTGCCAGCCAGAGCCGGAGCCCGAAGGACACGATCGCGACCGCAGCCGACGCCGGCGAGCCACAGCGCCGCGAACCACAAGCAGGCGCTGCGCCGAGCGGTCGCGGTTTCCGATCTCTCTGCATCAATGATAGCCGCTCCCGGCCCTGACCTTGCCGCGGAATACCCAATAGGCCCAGCCGGTATAGCCAAGGATCAGCGGAATCAGCACGGCGACGCCGACCAGCATGAAGAGCTGGCTGCTCTCGGGCGCCGCCGCCTGCCAGATGGTGATGCTCTGCGGCACGATATAGGGATACATGCTGATGCCGAGCCCCGCATAGGACAGCGCGAACAGCGCCAGCGACAGGAAGAACGGCGGGTAGTCGCTGCTTGTTGGCGAGGCTGCGCAGCAACAACACCGCCACGGCGGCGACCGCGATCGGCACCGGCGCGGTCAGGATGATGTTGGGCCAGGAGAACCAGCGCTCCGCATATTGGATGTGGAGGAACGGCGTGGCGATGCTGACGGCGCCGATCGCGCCCAGCATCGCCGAACACCAGCCACCAGCTCAGGGCGTAGGCCTTGTCGCGCAGCGCGCCCTCGGTCTTCATGATCAGCCAGGTCGCGCCCAGCAGCGCGTAGCCGATGGCGAGCGCAAGGCCGGTCAGGACGCTGAACGGCGTCAGCCAGTCCCACCAGCCGCCGGCGTAATGCCGCCCCTCGACATGCACGCCCTGCAGGATGGCGCCGAGCGCAATTCCCTGCGCCAGCGCCGCCAGCCACGAGCCGCCGGCAAACGCGAGATCCCAGCGATTGCGCCCGCGCTGCGTCGTCCGCCAGCGGAATTCGAAGGCGACGCCGCGAAAGACGAGGCCGATCAGCATCGCGATCATCGGCGTGTACAGCGCCGGCATCAGCACCGCATAGGCCAGCGGAAACGCCGCCATCAATCCGCCGCCGCCGAGCACCAGCCAGGTCTCGTTACCGTCCCAGACCGGGGCGACGCTGTTCATGATCACGTCGCGGTCGGCCTTGTCGGGAAACAGCGGAAACAGGATGCCGAGGCCGAGATCGAAGCCGTCCATCACCACATAGACGAACACCGCGAATGCGATGATGAACGCCCAGACGGTTGCGAGGTCGATGCTAGCGCTCATCAGGCGGACCCTCGAGCGGCCACGCCGGCCGCGGGCGTGATGCCGGCGGCGCGGGCCGGGGCCTCGCCGCCGGGGCCCTGCTCGCCGTGATGCGGCGGCTGCGCCATCAGCCGGAACAAATAGGTCAGGCCCGCCGCATAGACGATGAAATAGACGATGACGAAGGCGATCAGCGATGAACCGACCGCGGGCGCGGCCAGCGGCGAAGCGGAGTCGGCGGTGCGCAGCAGCCCGTAGACGGTGAACGGCTGGCGGCCGACCTCGGTGGTGAACCAGCCCGCCAGCACCGCGATGAAGCCGGCCGGCCCCATCGCCATGGCGAAGACGTGCAGCAGCCGGCTTTCATAGAGCTTGCCGCGCCAGCGCGTCCACAGGCTGAACAGGCCAAGCCCCAGCATCAGAAATCCCATTCCGACCATGATGCGGAACGACCAGAAGATGATCGGCACCGGCGGCCAGTTTTCGCGCGGCACGGTGTCGAGGCCCGCCATCGGCGCATCCAGGGAATGCTTGAGAATGAGCGATCCCAGTTTCGGGACTTCGATGGCGTATTTGACCTCGCCCGCGGCCTGATCGGGCAGGCCGAACAGGATAAGCGGCGCGCCGTCCTTGTGGCTCTGGAAATGGCCCTCCATCGCCATGATTTTCACCGGCTGATGTTCGAGCGTATTGAGGCCGTGCTGGTCGCCGGCAAGAATCTGGATCGGCGCCACCAGGGTTGCCATCCACATCGCCATCGAGAACATCACCCGCGGCCCCGGAAGATGCCGGTCGCGCATCAGGTGAAACGCGCCGACCGCGCCGACCACGAGCGCGGTGGTGAGATAGGCCGCCAGCACCATATGCACGAGGCGGTAGGGAAACGACGGATTGAAGATCACCTTGAGCCAGTCGGCGGCGACGAACTGCCCGTCGGCGTTGACGGCGTAGCCGGCCGGCGTCTGCATCCAGGAATTGGCGGAAAGGATCCAGAACGCGGAAATCAGCGTGCCGATCGCGACCATCAGGGTCGCGAGGAAATGCAGCCTGTGACCGACACGCTCCAGGCCGAACAGCATCACGCCGAGGAAGCCCGCTTCGAGGAAGAACGCGGTCAGCACCTCATAGGCCATCAGCGGGCCGACAATCGGGCCCGCCTTGTCGGAAAACGCCGACCAGTTGGTGCCGAACTGGTAGGACATCACGATGCCCGACACCACGCCCATGCCGAACCCGACCGCGAAGATCTTCAGCCAATAGTTGAACAGGTTGATGAAGACCTCGCGCCCGGTCGCAAGCCACAGCGCTTCCAGCACCGCGAGATAGCTGGCAAGTCCGATCGAGAAGGCGGGAAACACGATGTGGAACGACATCGTGAACGCGAACTGCGCCCGGGCCAAATCTACGGCATTCCAGCCCTCGAACATTGCGGCCATCCGTCATTGACGGTGGCGAGACTATCACGCTCGTTGCCGCGATGGAATGCAGCGGCGGCAACCCCGCAATAGCCGAACACATTGTCCGACCGAACACCGGCTCGTGCCGATGGGCTTCATATCTTGTCGGAACCGGTCGCTTGACCGCTCAGCTGCTGGCGTTGAGCAGCCGCGCGATGGTGCGGTCGATCTCCTCGTACTGGCCTTCGCCGTCATGCTGGTAGACGATCTTGCCGCTTTGATCGACGATGTATTGCGCCGGCCAATACTGGTTGCGCCAGGCGTTCCAGGTTTGCGAGTCGTTGTCCTGCGCGACCGGATAGGTGATGCCATGGCGCTTCAAGGCCGCCTGCACGTTGGCGGCCGATCGCTCGAACGGAAATTCCGGGGTGTGGACGCCGACCACCACCAGGCCGCGATCCCTGTATTTCGCATAGAGCTCGGTGACGTGGGGCAGGGTGTTGACGCAGTTGACGCAGCCATAGGTCCAGAAATCCACCAGCACCACCTTGCCGCGCAGGTTCGCGATGCTGAGTGGCGCCGAATTGAACCAGTTGCTGATGCCGGCGAAATCGGGCGCCGTGTTCTGCAATGCGGCGACCGCGAACGGCGCCTGGGCGCGCGCGGCCTCGCCGGACATGCCGGGGCTGGCCGCGCCGATCAGGCAGAGCGCGATGGCGGATGCGGCAGTGGCAAGCGATCGTGGCGTCATGGAAGTCTCCTCAAGTTGCGGTTGGATTACAGGCCGATCTGGCCCTGCGGATAAAAGGCGGTCAGCCACGCCACGATCTCGGTGTCGTATTGGAAGTAGGAGGCGATCGCGAAGCCGATCACGATCACGCCGAACCCCTGCTGCAGTCGTGGCGAAATTCGCGCGATGCTGCGAACGCGCGTGGTGACGGCCTGCCCGCCATAGGCGATCGCCAGCATCGGGAGCGCGGCACCGATGGCGTAGACGACGAGCAGCGTGCTCGCCCAGGCGGTGTCCTTCGACGTCGCGACGACGGTGAGGATCGAACCCAGCACCGGGCCGGCGCAGGGCGTCCAGACCAGGCCGAGCGTGGTGCCGAGCACGAAGCCGCCGAAGATGCCCTGGCGCGAGGCGGCGTCGCCGGCGGCGCCCGCAGAATCCGCCGATCCGGCTCGACAGCCACTCGAACGGCGCCGGAAAGATCATCAACAGCCCAAAGCCGAGCAGCAGGATGGCCGCGCCGGTGCGCAAGCTATTGGGATCGAAATCGAAGGCGCGGGTGATCGCGCTCAGCAACAATGCTGCCGCGGAAAACGAGATGACAAAGCCGAGCGCGATCATCGCGGGGCGCGCCTTGCCGGTCTGCCCGACCGATGCGCCGAGCAGGATCGGCAACATCGGCAGCGTGCAGGGCGCGGCAATCGGTGACGACGCCGGCGAGCAGGGCAAGAACGAGATTGAGCATCGGAAATCCACCGAACGGCGCGCGCACCTCGGGCCTTGCGGCCGAGATGCTCAGCAGTCTTTCGGGATGTCGGGGTGGCGCGTTACTTCGGGCCTCATCCGAGGGCGTCACGTGTTCGTGAGGCGCTTCAACACCCCCAAGCGCAAAGCGACCCGGGAGGGGGGCATCCCATCCGGGTCGTTGGAGGTTACTTGGGAGGTTGGAAGAAGTGGTCGGCTAGAAACTCTTGAGGATCAACATAACCTGCCAATTTTTCCGCCTGATGTCGTCGATTGTTTCATTTGTTTCGTCGCACCGGGGCTCAGGCCGCCAGGCTGTCGACGCCGGCGCCCCTGAGCAGGTCGGCGAGCTGCTTGCGGGCATAGAACATCCGGGTTTTCACCGTGCTCTGGGGAATGCCGATGATCGCGCCGACCTCTTCCACCGACTTCTCATGGTAGTAGACGAGGTTGATGATCTCGCGGTGCGCCGGCGACAGTTTCGCCACGCAGGCGCGCAGGATCGCGCTGGTGTTGCTGCGGTCCAGCGAGGCTTCCGGAGTGTCGGCCTCGTCGGCGACTTCGAGCACGTCTTCCTGGTCGATATCCTCGAATTTGCGCTGGCGCAGCGCTGTCAGCGCCTTGAAGCGGGCAATCGACAACAGCCAGGTCGAAACCTGCGAACGGCCTTCGAACTGGTCGGCGGTGCGCCAGACGTCGAGGAAGACCTGGCTGGTGAGGTCTTCGGCCATGGTGGTGTCGCGCACGATGCGCAGGATGAAACGGTAAACGCGCACATTGTGACGGGAATAGAGAATATGCATCGCGGCCCGGCTGCCTTCGGCAATGCTCTGCAAAAGCATTTCGTCCGAAGTCGCCTGGGCAGCAAGGATGCCTTGGCGGGCCGCGGCGTTGATCGCGATGACATTCTGCATGACAGTCTCCCGGTGGCGCCGCTACAGGCGGCGCTTCGTTGCCGGAAACTGTTAATGAGCCAAGGTTTCCGGACTTCTGCACGAAAGGGGGAAAATGGTTTCGTGCACCAAAGAATTGTTTCGTCAGGAGCCCTTGCCACGAAACAATTCGGCACGAATTGCACGCAATTTTAATGAGTTACGTTTTTGACGGGTTTGGGCCAATTCGGCCCCGAAGGGGATTTGGATCGAGAATTTCAGGCTCAGTCCGGAACCTTTGGCCATTTCAGCCTTGCGGCCGCATTTCACGGCTCTTTCGGCGGCCCGCTGCAGCCCCACAGACAGAATTCGCGGCCCGGATGATCGGTGCGAAACAACTCGATGAACCCGCCCTTCCGTTGCGTGACAAAAACCGTCTTCCCGTCCGCCCCGCCGAAGGCAAGGTTGGTCGGCTCTTTCGCCGTGAGCGTGATCTCGCGCTTGAGCCTGCCCTCGGGAGTCAGCACCGCGATGGTCCCCTTCAAAATCCGCGCGACCAGCAGGTTCCCTGTCACGTCGGTGCGCAGGCCGTCGATGTCGAAATCGTCGAATCGTTTCACGAGCCGTGCGGCAACAAGCCCGGCGCCGTCGATCCGGTAGGCCCAGATCTCGCGGGTATCGGATTCGCCGACATAAAGCGTCTTGCCGTCCGGGCTGAGATCGATGCCGTTGGTGGTGCTCATCTTGCGTCCCGCGGTCATCTTCTCGCCGACCACCGTGCCGTCGGGCGCTTTCCGAACCCGCCAGATTTGCCCGTCGTGCCGTTTCCAGTTTGGATCGCTCGCGTAAATCGTGCCGTCGGTCGCGACCGTCAGGTCGTTCGGCTGATTGAAATCGTCGGAATGGAAATAGGTTTCGACCTCCTTGCCGCCGGCGCTCACGCGAAAGATATTGTGCTTCTTGTAGTCGGCGACGAACATGCGTCCGTCGCGATCGAAGCGGATCGCGTTGCCGACGCTGCCTTCGGGCAGCACCGCGAACAACTGTGATCGCGAAGCCCCGCTGGGCAGTTCGCCGATCGTGCCCGGCCTCCCGAAATTGACGACATAGAGATTGCCCTGCCGATCGACGGCCGGCCCTTCGATGTTGAAGGTGTACTCGCCTTTCGGCGCGACTTGCCTGCTTTGGAAGGGGGCTTCCTGCGCGGCGGATGCGGCCGCCAGGCTCGATGCGACGGCGAGCTCACAGAGAAGAAAGATTGTTCTGCTCGATATAGTAGCCGTTCGCATCCGTGCACTCACCGTTCAGATAGAGGTCGGCCGGACGGTAGATTCGGCTGAAGCCGGGCTTCTCCTTGGCGGTCCTGTCCACGACAACCACGACGGTGTTGACCGGAATTGCGCCGCATTCGTGTCCGGTGCGATCGCGGAGCCTGCGCGCGACCGGACCGGTCCGGATGCGCATCCGCTGCCCCGGCACCATGTTCGCCACGAAAAGATCGACCGATGCGAGCAATTGCTTGTATCCCGGCTCGTGCGCGATCAATTCGCGGCCATCGGGCGGATCGGGCGGCATCACGCGGTCGGCGCCGATCCCGTTCAGGCGCGCATGCAGCCGGCCCGCGGCGGGATCGCCGGGATAGAGCCATCCGTCCTGCGACAGCAGAAAGCGCAACGCCGTCTCGTCCCTGTCCTTTTCGGCAAGCCCCGGTTTCAATCCGAAGCCCGAATGACAGCTGGCGCAATGCGCCTCAATCAGCTTGGTGCGGATCGCGGTGAGCCGCTGGCGCTGCGCCGGATTGCCTTGGACATATCTGACGAGCTCGTCGATCGCCTGAGGTGACCTGACATCGCAGGGCAGGGTGTCGGGCGCCTGCGACGGCGCCGTGTCGATGCGGATGATGGTCTTGTTGTGGTCCTCGACCACCCAGATCGCGCCGTCGGCGCCGACCGTCATGCCGACCGGCGCGCCTTGCGGCCTGATGCCGTTGACCTTGTGCCACTCCGCGACAAGCTCGACGAACGCCGCCGCGGGCACCTCAGCCTGATGCTCGGTGTGGAAGGCCTGGTTCGGATCGGCGGAGCAGCTGACGTGATAGCGCACCGGCGGAGGGGAGATCTTCGGAAAACCCTTGTCGTCGACGTCGTAAAAGATGATGCGGCTGCCGGTCGGCCGGTAGCCGTGCAACCCGACCACGAGCCTGCCCTTGAGCTCGGCGAATTTGCTGCCACCATAATAGAACATGGCCAGCGGTGCCGCGTGCGGCGGCAATAGCGAAAGCGGCTGGCGATAGAGCGGGTTATTGCTGCAGAGATTCCTGTAGTGCGGGTCCGACGCGAGGAATGATTTGAACTCGGGACTTGGGGTTGCGAGGTCATAGCAATACGGCCAGCCGTAATGCTTGCCCTTCTCGATCGCGTTGATCTCCTCGTTCGGCTCCAGCGGGTCGAGAAGGTCGCGGCCGTTCTCGCCTTGCAGGAACGCAAAGCCCGGGTCCGGAAATTGCGGATGCACGGCGAGCGCCATGGAGTTTCGCAAGCCGCGCGCGAAGATCTCGCGGGCAGGGTCGGGATCATCCGGCTTCAGGGCCGGAAAGATGCCGCCCGGCGGCGGCGTGAACGCCCAGATCGCCGCAAACGGTGCTGCGCCTTCGCCGGCGGCGCAGGGCCTTGAGATCGGCTTCAGGCAGGAGTCGCTCGGTGCGCCGACATTGACGAAGATGCGCCCGGTCTTGTCGAAGATGAATTGCTTGATCGGGTGCACGCTTTCCTCGGCCACGCTGCCGTCGGAAAGCGTCACCTTGCGGCCGGGCAGCTTCTGGATCACCGTCTCGACGGTCGCCTTCGGATCCGGCGCCAGCGGATCGAAACGGAAGATCGTCTCCGACGTCGAGGCGTAGATCTTGCCGTCGGGGCCGACCTGAAGCCCGAACGGAAAGTCGAGCTTGACCAGCACTTCGGCAATGCGCTTGCCTTCGGGAGCGCCGGGGTCGAGCAGCAACAGCCGTCCCTGGCCGGGATACCAGCTGCCCATGTCGGAGACGACGAACTGGCGATGCCCCGGGATTTGCACGATCGAGCGCGGAAAGATCAGGCCGTCCTCGGCGCTGGCGACGAGGCCGGCGCAGTAGCCGTCACGCATTCCGATGCGGAGTTTTGGAAACGCGTTCGGCGCCTCGCCGCAAAGCTGGTCGCTCAGCGCGTAGCCACTTTTGTGGATAGTTTCGGCGAGCGCCGGCGGCGGAACGATCGCCGCGGCCCACAATGAGCCCAACAATCCGAGGGCCAGCGCATGATTTCCCGGCGACCAACCCATCTTACGACTTGTTTCCCGTCACCCCTTCTCGCCTGAGGGCGAGAACAGGTAGCCGCCGCCGCGGATGGTTCGGATGACGGCCGGCTTGGTCGGATCGACCTCGATCTTGCGGCGGATGCGCATAATTCGCAAATCGACGGCGCGGTCGAAGGCTTCGGCGTCGCGGGCGTTGGCGAGCTCCAGGAGCCGCTCGCGCGACAGCACCCGCTTCGGGTTGGCTGCGAAAACCCGAAGCAGCGAGAATTCGGATGCGGTCAGGGGATGCTCGTTGCCTTCGTCGTCGCGCAGCGCCTGCGCCTCGAGGTCGAGCCATTTGGTGCCGAACCGCACCAGCTGGTCCTTCTTCGCCGCAGCCGCCTCCGGCGCTGAGGCCGCTTTCGCCGGCGCACTGCGCCGCAGCACCGATCGGATCCGCGCCATCAATTCGCGCAACTCGCAGGGCTTTGCGATGTAGTCGTCGGCGCCGAGCTCCAGCCCAACCACACGGTCGATCGGGCTCGCGGTCGCGGTCAGCATGATGACCGGAACATTGATGCGGCTCTTCAGGTCGCGGATGATGGAGAGCCCATCCTCCTCGGGCATGTTGAGATCGAGCACCACGAGGTCCGGCACGGAGGTCTCGATCGCGCCGCGCAGGCTTTTCCCGCCGTCGCAGAGCGTCACGTTGAAGCCGTGCATCTTGAGGTAATCGCCGACCATCTCGCGGGCCGGCGCCTCGTCGTCGACGATGACGATGTGCTGTGCCTGGGTCATGACATCTCGGTTGCCGGCAGGATCACCGTGAACGTCGAACCCTGTCCGGGCCCGGGGCTGTCGGCGGTCACCTGGCCGCCGTGCATGTCGATAATCCGCTTGACGATCGACAGCCCCAGCCCCGTCGAGCTCTCGCCGGCGGTGGGTTTGGCGGAAAGCCGCTGGAAGCGTCCGAACAGGCGGCCGAGGTCTTCAGGCGAAAGCCCTGCGCCTTCGTCGGCGATGCGGATCACGGTGTTCTTGCCCTCGTGGGTGACGAGCAGCGTGATCTTGCCGCCGATTGGTGAGTATTTGATGGCGTTGCTGACGAGATTGTCGATCGCCTCCCGCATCCGGTCGGCGTCGCACATGGTGACGAAATTCGGCGGCGCCGACACCGTGATGGTCTGCTGCTTGTTGGCGGCCAAGGGCTGGTTGGCGTCCGCGACCTCGCTGACGAGCCCTGCGACATCGACCGGCTCGCGGCGGATCGAGATGTCGAAGGCGTCCGCCATCGCGTCCGAAATCAGGTGATCGACCATCGAGGTCAGGCGCCTGGTGGCGTCGCGGATATGCTCGACCTGGGCGGTGACGCTTTCCCTGGAGGCGCCGGCCGAGATCAATTCGGTCAGCATCTCGGTGCGGCCGAGGATCACGCCCAGCGGATTCTTCAGGTCGTGGGCGACGGTGCCCAGAATTTCGTTCTTGAAGCCGTTGGCGCGCTGCAGCCGCAGCCACTGCGCCGACAGCCGGCGGTTGGCCTGCATCAGCGCCCGGGTGCGCTGCGCGACCCGGTCCTCGAGCTGGGCGTTGGCTTCGTTGAGCTGCTGATAAAGGATGACGTTGTCGAACGCGATCGAAAGCCGGCTGCCGAAAATCTCGACCAGCGAACGGTCGGTCTCCGACAGCGGGCGCTCCGCCTGCAACAGCACCACGACCTCGCGGCCGCTGCCGGTACGGATATAGAGCACGGTGCGCTGATCGGCGAATTCGTTCTTGCGCCGCCGGAATGCGGCTTCCACCATCGCGCGCAGATCCGGGTCGAGCGATCTCGATCCGGCGGCGCCGATGAAGCGGCTGTAGCAGCCGGAGCCGGCCAGCACCGAAAAATCGTCGTTCGCCGCATTGCCGTCGTCGCGCAGCACCAGAATGCCGGCGCAATCGACGTTGAGCAGCGAGGCGATCTGGGTCAGCACACCCTCGGCGAGGCGCTGCATCGACTTGAAATCGTACAGCGTCGAGGCGGCGTCGATGATGATCTCGAGCCCGCGCCTTGTCTGCACCATGCGCTCGAGCTGCTGGTAGCTGCGCAGCGCCGCGGTCAGCGAGGTGAACAGCTTGTCGGCCGTGAGTTCGGTCTTCGCCTTGTAATCGTTGATGTCGTACTGGACGATGACGCGCCGCTCCGGGGCCTGGCCGGGCTGTCCGGTGCGCAGGATGATGCGGACGGTCTCGTTCCTGATCTCGTTGCGGATGTATTCGACGAGGTCGAGGCCCGCCGCATCGGTCTCCATGATGACGTCGAGCAGCACGGCGGCGATGTCGGGATGCGCGCGCATCAGGGTGCGGCCTTCGGCCGCGGAATAGGCCGAGAGGATCTCCAGCGTCTGGCCGTGCAGGCTGTAGTCGCTCAGCGCAAAGCGCGTGCCTTCGTGCACGGCCGGGTCGTCGTCGATCACCGCGATCTTCCATTTGCGCGCGCTCGATGCTTCCGGCGCGGCTCCGGTATCGTCGATCAGGTGGAGGACATCGTCCTGTTCGGCCATTGCGGGGTCCCGTCGCTTGCCTGGTCCTGGGTTGCCGAGCCGCCTTTGGCGGCCCTCGGCATGATAATGCGAAATGTGGTGCCTTGTCCCAGCTTTGAATCCAGCATCATCCGGCCTCCCAGCTGCTGGGTAACCAGATTATAAACGATATGGAGCCCCAGGCCGGTGCCGCCCTCGTTGCGGCGGGTGGTAAAGAACGGGTCGAACGCCTGGCGCTGCACGTCCGGGGTCATTCCGGCCCCGTTGTCGGCAAAGATGATCTCGACATCGTCCGCGCCGCGCGGCCGGGCCGAAATCGCAATGGCGCCCGATCGGCCGTCGGCGAACGCGTGATTGGCGGCATTGAGGAACAGATTGGTCAAAATCTGTCCGTAAGAGCCGGGGTAGCCGTCGATGATGAGGCCCTCCGGCACGTCGACCGAAAGCGTGATCGGCGACCGCTTCAGCACCGGCTTGAGGCTGGCGATGATCTGGTCGGTCGCCTCGCTCAGCGAGAACTGCCGGCGCTCGGCATGCGAGCGGTCGACCGCGACCTGCTTGAAGGACTGAATCAGCTCGCCGGCGCGATGCAGGTTCGCCACCAGTTGGCTTGCCGCGTCGCGCGCGCTGCGGACGAATTCCTCGAGCTGCGAGCGGCGCAACGGGGAATCGGATCGCAGCTCGGCCTCGAACATGTCCGCGCGGCGCGAGAAGCTCGACGCCACCGTCAGGCTGATGCCGATCGGGTTGTTCACCTCATGGGCGACGCCGGCGACCAGGCCGCCGAGCGCGGCCAGCCGCTCGGCGTCGATCAGGTTCTGCTGCGCGGTGTTGAGTTCGAGCAGCGCGCCTTCGGCCTTTTCCTTGGAGGCGCGCAGCTCGTCCTCGGTCTTGCGCTTGGCGATGGCGTTTTCGCGGAATACCTCGACCGCGCGCGCCATCGCGCCGACCTCGTCCTTGGCGTCGGTGCCCTGCACCTTGCGGTCGTAATCGCCGAGCGTGATGGCGCGCATGGCCATCATGATCTGCTGCAGCGGCAGGCGGATCGAGAGCGCGATCACGACCCCGGCGGTGATGATGATGCCGAGGAAGATCACGGCGATCGACAGCACCCGACGGGAGATATCGCCCAGCGTCCGGTCGAAGGTCTCTTGCGCCTTCTGCTCGCGCTGTCTGCATCTTGGCCGACAGGTCGTCGATGGCGCCGATCGCCTCGGCCTGGCTGGCGTCGATGGTATTGCGCAACAGCTCGGTGCGGTTCGCGAGCTGCTCCGACAATTTCCCAAGGCCTTCGCGCAGCGCCACCGTCCGCGCGTTCAGTCGTTTCAGTGCCAGCCGCTGCAGGTCGTTGTCGGCGAGGTCGGACATCACGGGGATGGTCTGCTCGATCATCTCGGTGTTGCGACGGGCCTCCTCGGCCGATCCGCTGGCGAGCGAAAGATAATAGGAGTTGGCGGCGACCAGCATCGCGGTAAAGGCTTCGCGGGATTTTCCGAGCGCGGCCAGATCAGGGCGTCGCGGTGCCCGGTCGCGCCCTCGATGATCGAGTAAAGTCCGGCCATGTCCTTGGCCGGGCTCAGCACCTGCTCCTCGTAGGTTTTCGAAATGGTCGCCTGCACGCCGCGCAATTCGCCGAAGCCGTTGAGGAAACGCTCGGTGACGCGCTCGAGCTCCTCGACCGAGCCCGACAGCATCGGGTCGGTCGAGGCGCGCGTGGTCAGCGTGCCGAGCACGGCCTCGCGCAGCAGCAATATTTCGGCGAACAGCTCGGGGCTCGGCTGGTTGATGTAGCGATGGATCAGGTTCTGCAGCCGGCCGGTTTCGCTCTCGAGCAGCGCCAGGATCTTGTCGGACTCCTGCACCTGCCGCACGTCGTCCCAGGCCGAACCGAGCACCTTGGCGCCGTTCCAGATCATGGCGACGAGCACCACGACCACCGCCGAGTTCAGCGCGGCGATCGACAGGATGCGCCAGCGGATCGGCACCGCGCGGACCAGCCCGACGATGAAGGCGCGGCCGCGTGCGGCGAGAGTTAACCTCCGTTCCACAGCCTCGTCCTGCCGGAGCCCCGCCAACCGGTTCACTCCACTTTCCGAATTCGTTCGATCAGGGCCGCGGCCGCCGGATCGCGCTGCGCTTTTGCATAGATTCCCGCCATCGCGGCCTCGAACGGCTTGCGGTCGAAGTCGGCGATGACGGTGACGCCGGCGGCCTTCGCCTTCTGGCGCGACTGCTCCTCCAGAGCCTTCCACTTCTCGCGCATGAACTGGCTGGATTCCCTCGCGGCGTCGCGGAAAATCTGGCGATCCTCGACCGACAGGCTTTCCCAGGCCTTCTGCGACATGACCAGCACTTCAGGGCTCATGGTGTGCTCGGTGAGGGTGTAGAAGCCTGCATACTTGTAGTGGTCCGTGGTGATGAAGGACGGCCAGTTGTTTTCCGCGCCGTCGATCAGCTTGGTGGCAAGCCCGGTCAGCACCTGCCCGTAAGGAAGCTCGACCGGCTCGGCGCCGAACGCCCGGATCATTTCCGACATCAGCGGCGATTGCTGCACGCGAAGCCGCAGGCCTTTCAGGTCGGCCAGCGTGCGCACCGGCCTGACGCTGTTGTAGATCGAGCGCGCGCCGGAATCGTAGAAGCACAGCCCGACGAATCCGTAAGGCTCGAAGCTGCCGAGGATTTCGGTGCCGATCGGGCCGTCCAGCACCTTTTCCATATGCTCGATCGAGCGGAACAGGAACGGCATCGCCAGCACGTTCATCGCCGGCACGAAATTGCCGATCAGCGCCACGTTGGTGCGATTGAGGTCGATGGCGCCGACCCGGGTCTGCTCGATGGTTTCCTTTTCCTCGCCGAGCTGGTGCGAATGAAAGACGTGGATCTGGTGGCGGCCGCCGGTCCGCTCCGCGATCAGGCGCCCCATGTAGAGCAGCGCCTGAACGGTCGGATAATCCTCGCTCTGGGTATCGGCGGCGCGAAATTCGCGCGCGGCCGCGCCCGTCGGGGCCGCCGCAAAGAGCAACGCAACGACAAGTGCTAGCGTCCGCGAAAGGTCGGCGCGGCTGTACACAGGTAACTATCCCCTTAAGATGAAGTCTGCGGCGGGAGCAAAAGGTTCAACGGTTTTTGGCCCGGGCGGGCCCGAGGACGGTCATTCTCGCGAGCCGTGGCGGGCCGTCAATCGGGCCGGATTGAAACCGGGCCCGCGGGGTTCTAAGAGGGCACGCGTTCGGATTGGAATGGGTCTGCCCGTGAAATCGGTTTTGAGATTTTTGCAAGTCGCCGCCGCCGCGGTCGCGCTCACCTCGGCGGCTCCGGCGAGCGCGGCCACCGATATCATGTGGTGGCACGCGATGTCGGGCGAGCTCGGCCGCCAGCTCGAGAAACTGGCGGCGGATTTCAACGCCTCGCAGTCCGAATACCGGATCGTGCCGAGCTACAAGGGCAATTATACCGAGACCGTGACCGCGGCGATCTTCGCGTTTCGTTCGCGCGGCCAGCCCGCGATCGTCCAGGTCAACGAAATCGGCACCGCGACCATGATGGCGGCGAGGGGCGCGATCTATCCGGTGTACGAGCTGATGCGGGACCAGCAGGAGGCGTTTTCGCCCTCCGCCTATCTTCCCGCCGTTACCGGCTATTACGCCGATTCGGCCGGCAACATGCTGTCGTTTCCGTTCAATGCCTCGACGCCGATCCTGTACTACAACAAGGATATGTTCAAAAGCGCCGGTCTCGACCCCGAGGTCGCGCCGAAGACCTGGCCGGAAGTCGGTGTTGCGGCGAAGCGGTTGCGGGAAAACGGCGCGGCTTGCGGCTTCACCACGTCCTGGCCGTCCTGGATCAATGTCGAAAATTTTTCCGCGTACCACAACCTGCCGATCGCGACCAGGGCCAATGGGTTCGACGGTCTCGACGCGGTCCTGATGTTCAACAATCCGGTGGTGGTGCGGCATATTGCGCAGCTTGCGGAATGGCAGACCACGAAAGTGTTCGACTATGGCGGCCGCGCCACCACGGCGGAGCCGCGGTTCCAGGACGGCGAATGCGGCATCTTCATCGGCTCGTCGGCGACCCGCGCCGACATCAGGAAGAATTCCAAATTCGAGGTCGGCTACGGCATGCTGCCGTACTGGCCCGACGTCGCCGGCGCGCCGCAAAACACCATCATCGGCGGCGCGACCTTGTGGGTGCTGCGCGAGCGGCAGCCCGCCGAATACAAGGGCGTCGCCAAATTCTTCGCCTTCCTGTCGAAGCCGGAGATCCAGGCCGCCTGGCATCAGAACACCGGCTATCTGCCGATTACCCGCGCCGCCTACGATCTGACCCGCGCTCAGGGTTTTTACGATCGCGATCCCGGCGCCGCGATCTCGATTGTGCAGATCACCCAGAGACCGCCGACCGAGAACTCGCGGGGCTTGCGGCTCGGATCGTTCGTCCTGATCCGCGACGTGATCGACGACGAGCTGGAGCAGGCCTTCAGCGGCAAGAAATCGGCGCAAGGAGCGATGGATTCCGCGGTCGAACGCGGCAACCGGCTGCTGCGCCAGTTCGAGCGCGCCAATCCGGACCGGTAGTTGCAACCCATGTATTCGCTGCCGGGCGTGGAAAATATCGAGGCATTCCAGGCCTGGCGTGCCGACCCCTCGCAATGCCTGCCGGCGGCGCTCGACATCGCACGAAGCCATGGCTTGCCCGTTGGCGAAGCGCAGCTGTTTTCCACCGGCACCAATCTAGTCGTCGGGCTCGGCGACAGGCTGGTGCTGAAGATCTTTCCGCCGCAGCTGCGCCATCAATTCGTCTCGGAACGGATTTCGCTGTCGCAGCTTGGCGGGCGCGTCAGCGTGGCGATTCCGGAGATCGTGCTCGAAGGCGAGCGCGACGGCTGGCCCTATCTCGTCATCACGCGGCTCTCCGGCATCCTCGGAACGCAGGCGTGGCCTGAGCTGCCGGAGGATCAGAAGGAGCGCGTGCTCGTCCAGATCGGCGCGACCATCGCCGAAGTTCAACGCGTGCCGGTTGGGGAATTGTCGATCATCGAGCCGCGCTGGGACGAGTTCATTCCCCGGCAGATCAGGCGATGCCGCGCCCGGCACGCGCGTCTCGGGCTGGCGCAAAAATATCTCGATGGGCTGGACGAATTCATCCGCGACGCGGCTCCCTTGATTCCGCTGGATCGGCCGCCGGTCATCCTGACCGGCGAGTACATTCCGGAGAATTTCTTGATGAACTCGTGAGGGCGATGACTGGCGGCTCAACGGGCTCATCGACTTCGGCGACGTGATGACGGGATGGCGCGAATACGATCTGCTCGGCCCGGGCAGCTTCATGACGGCGGGAATGCCTCGCCGCGTTCACTGCCTGTTGCGCGGCTTTGGCTACACGCGGGCCGATATCACGCCGGCGCTGACGCGACGGCTGATGACGCTGGGGTTGCTGCATCGCGCCAGCGATCTGAACCGGCAAATTTGCATCGAGAACTGGCAGCAGAAGGCCGCCGACCTGTTCGAACTGGAGCGGTTGCTCTGGCCGATCTGACCTGCGGCCTTCGATTTCATCCAAGGGCATGACTGACGATGTCGACGAGTTTGTGCCCAAGTGGGTCAGTAGCGCCGTCGTCCAAGAAAGCAGCGCAAGAAATCTCTGTCCATATTATGGGCAGACAAGCCCGTTTGTATGCAATCTTCGAGGTCTTTCGTCGCGACCCTAATTCAATATTCGAAAGCCAGATCAGCCCCTTAGGTCTTCCGTTAAGATTTGGCACGAACCTTGCGACGTTGTTCCAAAAGCCTGATCCCTCATGCGTTGGAGCCTCCCATGAAGCGTCGCGATTTCCTGAAATCCGTCACCGGGGTAGCGGCCGGCGCGCTGATGCCGGCGCCCGCGATCTGGTCCGCCGCCAAGGCCGATGCCCGCTCCGAGACGCTCCTGATCGTCTCCGAAAGCGGCCCCAACAATCTCGACATTCACGGCGTCGGCACCAACGTGCCGGGCTACGAGGTGTCGTGGAATTGCTACGACCGGCTGATCAGCCACGAGATGAAAACCGGCCCCGGCGGCGTAGCCTATTACGACCGCGACAAGTTCAAGCCCGAACTCGCCGAAGACATGAACGTCGGCGACATGTCGGTGACCTTCAAACTGAAGAAGAACGCGAAATTCCACGACGGTACGCAGGTCACGGCGAAAGACGTCAAGTGGTCGCTCGATCGTGCCGTCAGCGTCGGCGGCTTCCCGACCTTCCAGATGGGCGCAGGCTCGCTGACCAAGCCGGAACAATTCGTCGTGGTCGACGACAACACGGTGCGCATCGATTTCGCCAAAAAGGACCGGCTGACGATTCCCGATCTCGCCGTCATCGTGCCCTGCGTCATCAATTCCGAGTTGGTCAAGAAGAGCGCGTCCGAGAAGGACCCCTGGGGCCTCGAATACACCAAGCAGCAGACCGCGGGCTCCGGCGCCTACAGGGTGACGAAATGGACCGCCGGCACCGAAGTGGTGATGGAGCGCAACGACGCCTGGGCCGGCGGACCCATGCCCAAGGTCAAGCGCATCATCTGGCGCATGGTGCCGCAGGCCGGCAACCGCCGCGCGCTTTTGGAGCGCGGCGATGCCGACATCTCCTACGACTTGCCGAACAAGGACTTCGTCGAGCTGAAGGGCGACGGCAAGCTCGATATCGTCTCGGCGCCCTATTCCAACGGCATCCAGTACATCGGCATGAATGTGAAGAACCCGCCGTTCGATAATCTCAAGGTGCGGCAGGCGGTGGCCTACGCTATTCCATACCAGAAGATCATGGATGCCGTGCTATTCGGCCTGGCCAAGCCGATGTTCGGCGCGCCCGCCAGTCAGCCGACCGAGGTGGCGTGGCCGCAGGCAACCAAATTCAACACCGACATCGAGAAGGCCAAGGCGCTGCTCGCGGAAGCCGGTTATCCCAACGGCTTCGAGACCACGCTGTCGTTCGACCTCGGCTTTGCCGGCGTCAACGAACCGCTGTGCGTGCTGGTGCAGGAGAGCCTCGCGCAGATCGGGATCAAGACCACCATCAACAAGATTCCCGGCGCCAACTGGCGCACCGAGCTGAACAAGAAGGTGCTGCCGCTCTACACCAACGTGTTCTCCGGCTGGCTCGACTATCCCGAATACTTCTTCATCTGGTGCTACGACGGCAAGAATTCGATCTTCAACACCATGAGCTATCAGTCGAAGGCGATGGACGATCTGATCCATGGCGCCGTCGACGCCGCCGCGACCGGCGACAAGCCGACCTACGAGAAGGACGTGAAGGGTTTCGTCGATCTGGCGTTTGCCGACATTCCGCGCATTCCGCTGTACCAGCCCTATGTCAACGTCGCGATGCAGAAGAACGTCTCGGGCTATCAATACTGGTTCCACCGCCGGCTCGACTATCGCGCGCTGGTGAAGGGGTAGCGCTGATGGGGGCGGCAGTTCACGAGTCAGGTAGCCCCGCTCTCTCATTCCCTCCCCCCTTGTGGGGGAGGGGCAGGGAGGGGGGTGAGCCACACGCACCGAACTCGCGGCCACCCCTCTCCCCAGCCCTCCCCCACAAGGGGGGAGGGAGCAGAGCGCGCCGTGATGCGAGATCGCGCGCACACACCGCGAGTATCCCGTCATGCTGGGCTTGATCGGCAAGCGGCTGATGTTCGCGATCCCCTCGCTGATCGGCGTGGTGATCGTCACCTTCCTCTTGACCCGCGCGCTGCCCGGCGATCCCGCGGCGTATTTTGCCGGCCCCGCCGCGACCAAGGAGGCGGTCGACCAGGTCCGCAAGAAACTCGGCCTCGACAAACCGCTGATCGAGCAGTTCCTCCGCTACAGCGTCGATCTCGCGCACGGCGATTTCGGCACCTCGCTCACCACGGGCCAGCCGGTCGCGACCGAAATCCGCAATCGCCTGCCGGCCTCCGCCGAGCTGACGCTGCTCGGCCTGATGATCTCGATTGTGATCGCGCTTCCGCTCGGCGTCATCGCCGCGACCCGGCCCGGCTCGTGGATCGACCATCTCTGCCGGGTGACGACGACGGCCGGCGTCTCGCTGCCGGTGTTCTTTACCGGCCTGGTGCTGGTCTATGTCTTCTATTTCCTGCTCGGATGGTCGCCGGCGCCGCTCGGCCGGCTGGACGTGTTTTACAGCGCGCCGCCGACGGTGACGGGCTTCTATCTGATCGATGCGCTGATCGCGCGTGATTTCGAGGTCTTTCGATCCGCGCTGAGCCAGCTGATCCTGCCGGCGCTGACGCTTGCGATCTTCTCGCTGGCGCCGATCGCGCGCATGACGCGCGCCTCGATGCTGGCGGTACTGTCGTCGGATTTCGTGCGCACTGCGCGCGCCTCGGGTCTATCGCCCTTCACGGTCATCGTCACATACGCCTTCCGCAACGCGATGCTGCCGGTCATCACCACGCTCAGCATGGTGTTCTCGTTCCTGCTCGGGGCCAACGTGCTGGTCGAAAAGGTGTTCGCCTGGCCCGGCATCGGCTCTTACGCGGTCGAAGCGCTGATCTCGTCGGACTTCGCACCGGTGCAGGGCTTCGTGCTCACCATGGCGGTGCTGTACGTACTGCTCAATCTGTTGATCGACATTCTCTACGGCGTCATCGATCCCAGGGTCAGGCTGGAAGGGTGAGAGCATGAGCAGCGTTGCGCCAGCCGTCGAACCCGCGGGCCCCGCGCGCACCTCGGGACTTTCGGCGATCTTCGAGCACACCCGCTATGTGCTCGGCGAGAACCGTGTCACCGCGTTCGCCTTCGGCCTCCTGATCGTTATCGTGTTCGCGGCGCTGTTCGGCCCCTATATCGTGCCGCATGACCCCCTGGCCTCCGACACCGCCGCCGCGCTGAAGCCGCCTTCGGCCGCGCACTGGTTCGGCACCGATCAATTGGGCCGCGACATCTTCAGTCGCGTCATCGTGGCGACAAGGCTCGACACCTTCATCGCGGTGGCATCGGTCGTGCTGGTGTTCCTGATGGGCGGACTTGCCGGCATCGCCGCCGGCTATTTCGGCGGCTGGACCGATCGCGTCGTCGGGCGCATCGCCGACACCATCATGGCGTTTCCGCTGTTCGTGCTGGCGATGGGCATCGTCGCGGCGCTCGGCAACACCGTGCAGAACATCATCATCGCGACCGCGATCGTGAACTTCCCGCTCTATGCGCGCGTCGCCCGCGCCGAGGCCAATGTGCGGCGCGAGGCCGGTTTCGTGCAGGCGGCGCGCCTGTCGGGCAACGGCGAGTTCCGGATCCTGCTGGTGCACATCCTGCCAAACATCATGCCGATCATGATCGTGCAGATGTCGCTCACCATGGGCTACGCCATCCTCAACGCCGCCGGGCTTTCCTTCATCGGGCTCGGCGTGCGGCCGCCGACCGCGGAATGGGGCATCATGGTCGCGGAGGGCGCGAGCTTCATGGTCTCAGGCGAATGGTGGATCGCGCTGTTCCCGGGCCTTGCGCTGATGGTCGCGGTGTTCTGCTTCAACCTGCTCGGCGACGGTCTGCGCGACATCGTCGATCCGCAGCGAAGGACGTGAGAATGAGGAGGGTCTTGCAAGACTGCGCTTCCCTTAACCTCTCCCCGCTTGCGGGGAGAGGTCGGATCGCGTCAACGATCCGGGTGAGGGGGTACCGCGCTCACGTTAAAATCCCGGTACTGAAGCAGCCCCTCACCCCAACCCTCTCCCCGCAAGGGCGGGGCGAGGGAGTGGACCGCGCATGTGGAGACGCGCCATGACCGCGCAGCCGCTGCTCGACATCCATGACCTCACGGTGGAATTCGTCACCCGCCGCGGCATCGTCAAGGCGGTGCAGCACGTCGACATTTCGGTTGCCAAAGGCGAGACGCTCGGCATCGTCGGCAAATCCGGCTCCGGAAAATCCGTCACCTCCTACGCGGTGATGCGGATTCTGGATCGCGCGGGAAAAATCGCCGCGGGCTCGGTGATGTTTTCCGGCATCGACGTGAAGAACGCCGACGAAGACCAGATGCGCGATTTGCGCGGCCGCGAAATCTCGATGATCTTCCAGAATCCACGCGCGGCGCTCAACCCGATCCGGAAAGTGGGCGACCAGATCGAGGACGTGCTGCGCCAGCACGTGCAGCAGTCGCAGGTAGGCGATCGCGGCGAGAAGGCGATCGAGGCGCTGGAGCAGGTCAGGATCGCCCGTCCGCGCGAGCGCTATCACGCCTATCCGTTCGAATTGTCGGGCGGCATGTGTCAGCGCGTGGTGATCGCGCTGGCGCTGGCCTGCAATCCGCAACTCCTGATCGCGGACGAGCCGACCACCGGCCTCGACGTCACCACGCAGAAGGCGGTGATGGACCTGATCGTCGAACTGACCGAACGCCGGGGCATGTCGACGATCCTGATCACCCACGATCTCGGCCTCGCCGCGGCCTATTGCGACCGCGTCGTGGTGATGGAGAAGGGCCGCGTGGTGGAAACCGCGCGCTCCGCCGATATTTTTGCAAGACCCGAACACGCCTATACCAGGAAGCTGATGCGGGCGACGCCGCGGCTCGGCGTCTCCTTGCGTGATCTGCTGCCGGAGGAGGAGCCGGTTGCTCTTACCTCTCCGCCCGCACCGACTGTCATGGCCGGGCTTGACCCGGCCATCCATCCCTCTTCGCAAGACTCTTCGGTTGCGATGGACCCCCGGGCCAAGCCCGGGGCTGACGGCATGGGCAAGCCTCTCCTTCTCGTCGAAAAGCTGGTCAAGGAATATCCGCGCAAGGGCGCCACCGCGACGCTTTCAAAACTGTTTTCCAAAAAGCCGCCGGTCGAGCTCGAAAATTTCCGCGCGGTCGACGGCATCAGTTTCAGCGTCGGCCGCCGCGAGAGCGTTGGCCTGGTCGGCAAATCCGGCTGCGGCAAATCCACCACTTCGATGATGGTGATGCGGCTGTTGGACCAGACCTCGGGCCGCATCGTGTTCGACGGCGACGAGATCGGCAACATCCTGCCCAATGCCTTTGCGCGGCTGCCGCTGCGCAAGAGCATTCAGATGGTGTTTCAGGATCCGACCGACAGCCTCAATCCGCGCTTCACGGCGGCGCGCGCGATCGCCGACCCGCTGCTGCAGCTTGGCGACATCAGGGGCCGCGATGCCCTGCGCGCGCGCTGCGAGGAACTGGCCGGAATGGTCGGCCTGCCGGTCAATCTCTTGGATCGATTTCCGCACCAGTTGTCGGGCGGCCAGAAGGCCCGCGTCGGCATCGCGCGCGCCATCGCGCTGCACCCAAAACTCGTGGTCCTCGACGAGCCGACGGCGGCCCTCGACGTCTCGGTGCAAGCGGTGGTGTTGAATCTGCTGCAGGATTTGAAGGCGTCGCTGGGCATGAGCTATCTGTTCGTATCGCACGACCTGAACGTGGTGCGGCTGTTGTGCGATCGTGTCATCGTGATGCGAACGGGAAGGATCGTCGAGCAGGGGCCGTCGGAGCGGGTCTTGGGCGATCCGCAGGATGCCTATACAAGGGAGCTCTTGACGGCTATTCCACATCCGCCGTTGCCGGCTCACCAGACAGAAAAACGGGAGGACCATGGCCACCGATCCGCTCGATGACTATGTCGATGCCGCAGCCAGCGCGCTGGCGCTGCCGATCGACGACGCCTGGAAGCCGGCGGTGAGGGCCAATCTGGAATTCTCGTTGCGGATCGCGCGCCTCGTCGACGAGTTCGCGCTGCCTGATGAAGCCGAGCCGGCCGATGTCTTTACAGCCTGATTGCGCCATGATCGTCGACCTCGACGGCCTGTCGGCGGTCGACATCGCCTCGGCGGTGACAGGCCGGAAATTGTCCGCCGCCAGCGTGACCGAAGCCGCGCTGGCGCGGATCGCGAAATACAATCCCGTCCTGAACGCCTTCACCGATGTGACTACGGACCGCGCCCGCACCAAAGCGCGCGCGGTCGATGCCGCGATTGCCGGCGGCAGAAATGCCGGCCCGCTCGCCGGCGTCCCGTTCGCGGTGAAGAACCTGTTCGACGTGCAGGGACTTTCCACCCGCGCCGGCTCGAAGATCAATCGTGAGCTGAGGCCGTCGTCGCGCGACGCCACCCTGATCGAGCGCATGGAGGCCGCCGGCGCGGTGCTGGTCGGCGCGCTCAACATGGGCGAATACGCCTACGATTTCACCGGCGAGAACGTGCATGACGGCCCTTCGCGCAATCCGCACGACGCGACGCGGATGACCGGCGGCTCGTCGGGCGGCTCCGGCGGCGCGGTCGGCGGGCGCCTGGTGCCGATCGCGCTCGGCTCGGACACCAACGGCTCGATCCGGGTGCCGTCCTCGCTGTGCGGCATCTTCGGGCTGAAGCCAACCTACGGCCGGCTGTCGCGCGCGCGATCGTTCCCGTTCGTCTTCAGCCTCGACCATCTCGGCCCGTTCGCGCGCAATGTCTCCGATCTCGCGCTCGCCTATGACGCGATGCAGGGACCGGATGCGCAGGATGCGGCCTGCGCGCCGCGCGCGGTCGAGCCGGTTACCCCGCTGCTCCGAGCGGATATCGGGGCGTTGCGGATCGCGATCGCCGGCGGATATTTCCAGAACAACCTTTTCCCCGAGGCGCGCGAGGCGGTCGCCCGCGTCGCAAAGGCGCTCGGCGTCACGGCTACGGTCGAAATTCCCGAGGCCGCGCGCGCCCGCGCCGCCGCCTATGTCATCACGGCCGCCGAGGGCGCTTCGCTGCATCTCGATCGCCTGCGCACGCGGCCGGGTGATTTCGATCCGGCGGTGCGCGACCGGCTGCTTGCGGGAGCCATGATCCCCGCAGCCCTGGTCGACCGCGCGCAAAAATTCCGCCGCTGGTATCGCGCGCGGGTGATGGAAGTCTTCAACGGCGTCGACGCGATCATCGCGCCAGCCACCCCCTGCGTCGCGCCGAAGATCGGGCAGGCAACGTTCGTGCTCGACGGCATCGAGATGGCGGTGCGGCCCAATATGGGCGTCCACACCCAGCCGATCTCCTTCATCGGACTGCCCGTGGTCGCAGTGCCGGTGCCGCTCGAGCCGATGCCGATCGGCGTGCAGATCATCGCCGCGCCCTGGCGGGAAGATATCGCATTGCGCGTCGCTTACGCGCTGGAGCGCGCCGGCGTCGCCTCGGCGCCGCCGCCGCGAGGGATTTAGCGATGCAGGTCGATCTCCCCGAGGTGCTCAGCGAAGTGACCGCGCAGTTTGCGCGCTACGAGAAGGCGCTGGTAACGAACGACGTCACCGTGCTCGGTGAGCTGTTCCGCAACGATTCCCGCACCCTGCGCTACGGCATCGGCGAAAATCTGTACGGCCATGACGCGATCACGTCCTTCCGCGCGGCGCGCTCGCCGGTCGGGTTGAACCGCAGGACCGACAAGACCGTGATCACCACCTATGGCCGCGACGCCGCGGTCGCTTCCACGCTGTTCTATCGCGACAGCGCTTCGGGCAAGGTCGGACGGCAGATGCAGACCTGGGTGCGATTCCCCGAGGGCTGGAAAATCGTCGCCGCCCATGTCAGCCTGATCGACGAGCCTACTTCCTCCGGGGACAAGGGGCAGAAGACATGAGTCTCGAGGATCTCCCCGCCGGCTCCCAGGCGCGCCTCGCCGGTGGCGCCGAAATCGTGGTTCGGCGCGTCGACCGCGCTTCGCCCTCACCGGAAAAGATCACCCGCGCGGAGGAATTGCGGCTGCAGCTCGCCGACGAGATCGTGCGCGGCGCGCTGCCGCCGGGAGCGGCCCTCGACGAGACGGACATCGCGCGGCGCTTCAACGTGTCGCGCACCCCGGTGCGCGAGGCGCTGCGCCAGCTCGCGACCTCAGGGCTAGTCGATGCGCGGGCGCATCGCGGCGCGGTGGTGGCGCGGCCCTCGATCGACCGGCTGACCGGGATGTTCGAGGCGATGGCCGAGCTGGAGGCGCTGTGCGCCGGCCTTGCCGCCGAACGGATGACGCCGGTCGAGCGGCACCGGCTGGAGGCGATCCACGAGGAATTGCGGGTGTTGAGCCATGCCGGCAATCCCGACCGCTTCCACGAAATCAACGAACGCTTCCACAACGCGATCTACGCCGGTTCGCAAAACGCCTATATCGCCGAGATCACGCTGGCGACGCGGGTGCGGGTGCAGCCGTTCCGCCGCGCCCAATTCCGCAATCTCGGGCGGCTCGCAAAATCGCAGGTCGAGCACGACCGCGTCGTGGTCGCGATCCTGCGCGGCGACAAGGCCGGCGCCGCGGCCGCGATGCGCGCCCACATCGAACTGGTGCGCGACGAATACGAAATCTACGCGGTGTCGGTGTAAAGTACGCGATCACCATTCTTACTCATTGATCGCCCGTAGGAAACCCATGATGAGAGACCACGCAATGCGGGCATCCCAAAGACAGACGGCGATCTTTGCTAGATTTGGCCACCATCGTGACAATGGATATGCATCAGCGCTCCGCAATACACCGGCCGTGGACAAGATATTATATGGCAAGATCAGTGTAAACACACAGAGTATTCGCCATGGTTGCGTATTGAAGAACGGGCTCACAAACATGGAAAGGAAGGCTGATGCGAAGTATCCTGCGACGTAGAAAACCCAGAAGGTGACCAGCAAGGAATATTGACCTCGCCAGAGTTTTCCCAATGATAGCCACTTCGAGACCCCGGACTTTTAGAAGTGTCGCCTTACTAGGCGTCGACGTTAGCTTCTAGTTGAAGAATCCGTAAGTCACAACCTCCTAAACTGCCACCCTCTTCGCCACGAACGCACGCCAGCCGCCGAAGGCGGAAATCTCGCGCGCGCCGGCGACATCGGCGGCTTCGACGATAAAACCCTTGACGGTGCGGCCGTCCGCCAGCCGGACCGTTCCGATCGACAGCGGCGGCGGCACGGAGGCGACGAAGTTTCCGAAGGCGGCCGCCGGCAGCGCCCAGACCTCGAGTTCGATCGACGTCCCCGTTCCCGCTTCGACGCGCAACATGCCGGGTTTCGGCGGCGTGGTGGACAGCGCATAGAGCCGATAGTCCGGCGTGGTTCTCGCTTCTTCCAGCAGGCGTCCGCCGAGCGCCTGCAATTCGCCGTTGAGCGCCATGCCCGACAGGTGCGCGCCGACCACCGCGATGGCGATTTCGTCGCCGGCAAGTCCGGCCGGCAAGGCCGCCAGCGGCGGCTGCGGCAGGCCCCTGGCGCCGATGGTCAGTCTGGTGTCGGCATGGAAGACGCGGCCGACAGAGGCGAGCAGCGCGTCGTGTCCGGCGGGCGCGAGCAGCGTGATGCCGAACGGGATCGCGTCGGCGCGCATCGAGGCCGGCAGCGCGAGGCCGCAGAGGTCGAGCAAATTGACGAAATTGGTATAGGTGCCGAGGCGGGAGTTGAGTTCGAGCGGATTGGCCAAGACCTGTGCGGTCGAATACACGGTCGGCGCCGTCGGCAGCACCAGCGCGTCGATATTGGCAAAACCGCGCTCGGCGATCTTGCGCAGCCCCTGCAGCCGGTACAGCGCCGCAAAAGTGTCGGCGGCGGAAAGCCGGGAGCCCGCGATGATGATCTCGCGCGTCACCGGGTGGATCGCATCCGGTGATGACGCCAGCAAGTCGCGGATCACGAGATAGCGCTCCGCGACCCATGGCCCCTCATAGAGCAGCCGCGCGGTCTCATAAAACGGTTCGAGGTCGAACTCGATGAGCGTCGCGCCGAGCGTGGTCCAGCGCTGCAACGCCTCGCCATAGGCCGCTTCCGACGCCTTGTCGGCGAAGAAAATCAGTTGCCCGCTGCGCGGCACCCCGAGCCGGAGATGAGCGGGAAAGGCCGACATCTCCGAAAACGGCACGCTGCGCGAATAGGAATCGGCGCCATCAGGACCGGCCATTGCCTTGAGCGCCGTCATCGCGTCATCGACGGTGAGTGAAAACACCGAAACGCAATCGAGTGTCCGGCAGGCGGGCACCACGCCCGCCGTGGAGACAAGCCCAAGACTCGGCTTCAGCCCGACGATGTTGTTGAGCAAGGCCGGCACGCGGCCGCTGCCCGCGGTGTCGGTGCCGAGCGAAAGCGGCACCAGTCCGGCCGACACCGCGACGGCCGACCCCGAACTCGATCCGCCGGGAATCAGATCGGCGCGCAACGGATTCTTGGGAATGCCGTAGGGCGAGCGCACCCCGACGAGGCCGGTTGCGAACTGGTCGAGATTGGTCTTGCCGATCACAATCGCGCCGGCCGCGCGCAGCCGCTCAACCGAGGTCGCATCGCGGGATGGCATGTAGGAAAACGCCGGGCAGGCGGCGGTGGTGGCGAGGCCCGCGACGTCGATATTGTCCTTTACGGCGACGGGAACGCCCAGAAGCGGAAGCAGCGCAGCATCCCTTCTTGCAGCGAGCGCTTCGGCTTCCGCCAGCGCCTGTCCTTCGCCGCGCAGGCTGATGAAGATCGCGGGATCGTCGTGATCGCGGATGCGCGCAAAACTGCGCGCCACGGTTTGCGCGGGCGACATCGTGCCTGCGCGATGCGCGGCGACGATCGCGGCGACCGTTTCAGTCACGCGCGGCCCCGATCGGAGACGGGCAGGACGCGAAGGAGAGATTGGCCATTGCGGACTGCACTCCGGGGACGCTGAAAACCTGAACCTGATCGAAGCAAGCGGTGTGCCATTGTGTACATCGGGGCGCGGCTGTCCATGCGCGAGAATCGACAGCTGTTATCATAGACTTGGCCGACTTTCGCGGATGCCGATGTTGCCGCGTCGGCGAGGCCCCTCAATCGGGGTTGCTTATTTTGTAAGCAGGATCGCTGGTTGGGGCCGGACCGGCCACCTTGCTCGAGCCTTGCGTGATCAGGCGCGCGGCGCGCTGGTCGCGCACGTAGATCCACAGCCAGGAGAGCGCGACGCTGAGCCGGTTGCGCAGGCCGATCAGGAAATAGATGTGGGCGAGGCCCCAGATCCACCACGCGATCGCGCCGCGGAGCTCGAGCTTGCCGAAATCGATCACTGCCTTGCGCTTGCCGATCTGCGCCAGGCTGCCGGCGTGCCGGTAATGGAACGGCGGCGGCGTCTCGCCGCGCAGCCGCGCTTTGATCGAGTTGGCGACATAGCGGCCCTGCTGCTTCGCGGCCGGCGCGATGCCGGGGACCGGCTTGCCGTCGGGGCCGGCGATCACGATCGTATCGCCGATCGCAAAGATATCGGGATGGCCGGGAACGGTGAGGTCGGGATTGACTTGCAGGCGGCCGGCGCGGTCGGCCGGCGCGTCGAGCCATTCGGCGGCCGGCGAGGCGCGCACGCCGGCGGCCCAGATCAGGGTCTTGGCGGGCAGGTTCTTAGCCCCATACATGACGCCGTCGGCCGAGCATTCGGTGACGGCCTCTCCCAGCATCACCTCGACCCCAAGACTTTCCAGCGAGCGCTGCGCATAGGCCGAAAGATCGTCGGGAAAGCCGGCGAGCACGCGCGATCCCGCCTCGATCAGCACCACGCGGGCCTTCTGGGTATCGATGCTGCGGAAGTCGGGGCGCAGCGTGTCGCGCGCCAATTCTGCGATGGTGCCGGCCAACTCGACGCCGGTCGGGCCGGCGCCGACAATGACGAAGGTCAATAGCGCCGCGCGCCGCGCCGGATCCTTCTCGCGCTCGGCGCGCTCGAAGGCGACCAGAATCCGTCGCCGCAGCGTGGTGGCGTCCTCCAGCGTCTTCAGGCCCGGCGCGAATGGTTCCCATTCGTCATGGCCGAAATAGGCGTGGCGCGCGCCGGTGGCGAGCACCAGCGAGTCATAGGGCAGCGCATCGCCGTCATCGAGCAGCACGCGCCGGTTCGCCGTGTCGACGCCGCTCGCGGTGGCGAACAGGGTCGTAACCTCGCCGCGGTCGCGCAGGAGATAGCGGATCGGCCAGGCGATCTCCGAGGTCGCCAGCGAGGCGGTGGCGACCTGATAGAGCAGCGGCTGGAACAGATGATGGTTGCGCCGGTCGATCAGCATGATTTCGACCGGTGTCCCGGCCAGCCGGTAGGTCGTTTCCAATCCGCCGAAGCCCGCGCCGACGATCACCACGCGATGAGGTTTTGCCGGGCGTGGCGGATCGGTCGTCATCGATGGCGGCCTTCTGGTTCCGAACGTCTCGCCAACTTATGTAAGCTCTGGCGGCATCGGTCCAAGGCCGATTGTCTAATGGATCGATAGAGTGCACGCATCGTCGGCGCCGCGATATTCCTGTCGCCAGGTTTTCCGGCCTAATCGAGCTCAGGCTTGCCCGCATAACCGCAATAGCCGTGACCCTCCAGCCCTTCCTCGCTGCCCTTGTAGTGGGAAAGGTGGAATTGGCGCCAGCCCATGCAGTCGCCGGCGATGCAGTGATACATCTTCTCCGAGTTCTCGAACCCGTCCGTGAGCGTGTTGTGCAGGCGGTTGTTGTTGTCGATGCGCACAAGGGGACACCACTTGGTGCGCGCGACCTTTTCGCTGATCAGCATCGAATTTCTCCTCAAGTCGCGCGGAGTTTGGTGGCAATGCGTTAAGTGACGATGAAACCGATCTGCGACTCCAATAGCCGATAACCGTCACGGCCCCGACGTTGCCGGGATGGAAGACATTCCGCCCACTGTGTTTTTTTGCGCTGCAGCATGCAAGCCGGTGTTGGAACTATAATTCTTGCCATCGCCGGATCATACGAATTATGGTGCATAAATGCTTGCACTGGGCCGAAGGTTCTAAGACGGAGCCCTCGGTTCGTGCTTGCTGCCGCCGCAAGAATTCGCGCACAAAACACGGCATCCAGGAAACGGAAGCGTGACACGGAAAGCCTTCAACGCTCCCCGAACGGGGCAGGCCGATTGACGGGCGGCCAAACAAGGCAACGAGGAGGGAGACGGATATGACAAGGGCATTCTGGCTGGCCGGAGCGATGGCGCTTGCGCTGGCAAACCCGGCTTTCGCCGGGGATACCATCAAGATCGGGTTTGTCTCGACGTTCAGCGGCCCGACCGCGGCCATCGGCAACGACATGCGCAATTCGTTCGAGCTTGCGCTCGATCATCTCGGTCACAAGATGGCCGGCAAGCCGGTCGAGGTGATCTACGAGGACGACACTTTCAAGCCTGACGTCGGCAAGCAGAAGACCGAAAAGCTGATCCTGTCCGATCACGTCGACTTCATCGCCGGCTATATCTGGTCGAACGTGCTGCTCGCCTCGCTGAAGCCGGTCGTGGATTCGAAGACCATGCTGGTCGTCGCCAATGCCGGCCCGTCGCAGTTCGCCGGCGAACTCTGCTCGCCTTACGTGTTCTCGACCTCCTGGCAGAACGACCAGACGCCGCAGGCCATGGGCGAATACATGAACCAGAAGGGCGTCAAGTCGGTGTTCCTGATCGGCCCGAACTATGCCGCGGGCAAGGACATGCTGGCCGGCGTCAAGAGCACCTTCAAGGGCGAGGTCAAGGGCGAGGAATATACGGTGTGGCCGACCCAGCTCGACTTCTCGGCCGAACTGTCCAAGGCGCGCGCCTCCGGCGCGGCGTCGATCTTCGTGTTTTATCCGGGCGCGGCCGGCGTGCAGTTCCTCAATCAATATGCGCAGGCCGGCCTGAAGGCGCAGATGCCGCTCTATACCGCCTTCACCATCGACGAAACGACGCTGCCGCTGCAGAAGGACAACGCGCTCGGCGTTCCCGGCGCGCAGGAGTGGGTGAACGATCTGCCGAACGAGCAGAACAAGAAGTTCGTCGCCGACTACCGCAAGAAGTACCCGGGCATGCGCCCGAGCTTCTACGGCGCGCAATCCTACGACGCGGCGCAGCTGATCAACAGCGCCGTGGTGGCGGTGAAAGGCGACACCGGCAAGAAGGACGAAATGAAGGCGGCGATGGAGAAGGCGAACTTCAAGTCGGTGCGCGGCCCCTTCAAATTCGGCAACAACCACATCCCGATCCAGAATTTCTACCTGCAGGACGTGGTGAAGGCGGCCGACGGCACGCTGTCGCTGAAAACGATGGCCACCATCGTCAAGGAGAGCCAGGATCGCTTCCACGACAAATGCCCGATGAAGTGATCGCGGGCGCCCGGCATCGCGGCGGCGGCGCTCGCGCGCTGCCGCTGTTTTCCTGTCGGCATATGTCGTGCAACCCGACGTTTGCGGGGTCCGGTGGCAGCATCCTTCGAGACGCACGCTGACGCGTGCTCCTCAGGATGAGGGCTTCCAGCCCCTCGTGGTGATGAGCGCGGCAATGCCGCGCGTCTCGAACCATGAGGCCCGCGCATTAACCTGATATGGTGCGCCCCAACCGGAACACGATCTGTCCATGCTGCTTGTCGTCGAACAGTTTCTGAACGGGTTGCAGCTCGGCCTCTTGCTGTTTCTGCTGGCGGCGGGCCTGACGCTGGTGTTCGGCATCATGGATCTGGTCAATATGGCGCATGGCTCGCTCTACATGATGGGCGCCTATTTCGCCGCGACGTTCGTGGCGTGGACCGGAAATTTCATCTTTGGCATCCTGCTGGCGCTCGGCGCCACCTTGCTGCTCGGCATCGTGCTGGAATTCGTGGCGCTGCGGCACCTCTACGGCCGCGATCATCTCGACCACGTATTGGCGACCTTCGGGCTGATCCTGTTTTTCAACGATGCGGTGCGGCTGATCTGGGGCCCGGGCGGGCTGGCGCTGCCGCTGCCGCCCTGGCTGAGCGTGCCGATCCAGGTCATGCCCGGCGTGTTCTATCCCGCGTATCGGCTCGCGATCATCGTTGTCGCGCTTGCGGTGGCGCTGATGCTTTATCTCGTGGTGATGCGAACCCGGATCGGCATGCTGATCCGCGCCGGCGCTTCGAACCGGGAAATGATCGGCGCGCTCGGCATCAACATCAAGCTGCTCTATACCCTGGTGTTCGGGCTGGGAGCCGCGCTCGCAGGCCTCGCCGGGATGATGCAGGCGCCGATCCTGACCGTGCAGATCGGCATGGGCGAGAACATCCTGATCCTAGCCTTCGTCATCATCGTGATCGGCGGCATCGGCTCGATCCGCGGCGCGTTCGTGGCCGCGATCTTCGTAGGCCTCATCGACACGCTCGGCCGCGCCTTCCTGCCCGATTTGTTGCGGAAGATCCTGAGCTCGGCCGCGGCCGCGACCGCGGCACCCGCGCTGTCCTCGATGCTGATCTACCTGTTGATGGCGATCGTGCTGGTGCTGCGGCCGGAGGGGCTGTTTCCGGCCAGCCGGCGATGAAAACCTCGTTCAACGCCCGGAGCGCGGCGGCGGTGCTCATCGTCGCCGGGCTGATCCTGCTGCCGCTCTACACCACGATCAGCGGCGACGCCTTCGCGCTGACGCTGTTCACCCGCATCGTGATCTTCGCGCTCGCCGCGTCCTCCCTCAACCTGATCATGGGCTATGGCGGGATGATGAGTTTCGGCCACGCCGCCTATCTCGGCATCGGCGGCTACGCCGTCGGCATCCTGGCCGCCGAGGGCATCGGTTCCGGTTTCATCCAGTGGCCGGTGGCGCTGCTGGCCTCCGCCTTCTATGCGCTCGTGATCGGCGCGCTCAGCTTGCGCACCCGCGGTGTCTACTTCATCATGATTACGCTCGCGTTCGCGCAGATGGCCTATTACGTCGCCTCGGGGCTGTCGCGTTACGGCGGCGACGACGGGCTCACCATCTACAAGCGCAGCGATTTTGCCGGCCTGATCGATCTGTCGAACCGCGTGCAGTTCTACTATCTCTGCCTCGCCTGCCTCCTCGGCGGGCTTTATCTGATCTGGCGCATCGTCAATTCGCGCTTCGGCATGGTGGTGCAGGGGCTGCGCTCCAACGAGCAGCGCATGCAGGCGATCGGTTTTCCCGCCACCCGCTACCGGCTGGTCTGCTTCGTGATTTCTGGCACGATGTGCGGGCTCGCCGGCGCGCTGCTCGCCACCAACACCGACTTCGTCAGCCCGGCCATGATGTACTGGACCCGCTCCGGCGACCTCATGGTGATGGTGATCCTCGGCGGCATGGGCTCGCTGTTCGGCCCGGTGCTTGGAGCGATCGTGTATCTGGTGCTGGAGGAATTCCTGTCGCAGGTCACCGAGTACTGGGCGCTGATCATGGGCCCGCTCTTGCTGCTGATCGTGCTGTTCGGCCGTGGCGGGATCGAGGGACTGCTGGGGAGGTTTTCCCGTGGCTGAACCCTTGCTCCGCGTCGAAAGGCTGGTGCTGCGGTTCGGCGGCATCGTCGCGACCGACAATGTTTCGCTCGACGTCGCCAAGGGCGAATTGCACGCGATCATCGGGCCGAACGGCGCCGGCAAGACCACGCTGATCAGCCAGCTCACCGGTCAGCTCATGCCGCACGCGGGAAGCATTCATCTGGGCGGCCGCGACATCACCCGCGTGCCCGCGTATCGCCGCAGCGCGATGGGGTTGGCGCGTTCGTTCCAGATCACCTCGCTGCTGGCCGACTTCACCGCGCTCGACAATGTCGCGCTGGCTGCGCAGGCGCATGACGGTCACTCCTTTCACTTCTGGGGCAATGCCCGCAAGGTCGTCCATCTCCGCAAAGCCGCGCGGGATGCACTCGACCGGGTCGGGCTCGCCGCTCGCGCCGATGTCGTGGCGTCGCGGCTGAGCCATGGCGAGCAGCGCGAATTGGAGCTTGCGATCGCGCTCGCGACAAAGCCGCAATTGCTGTTGCTCGACGAGCCGATGGCCGGCCTCGGCGTCACCGAATCGGCGCGCATGGTGAAACTGCTCGCGGAATTGCGGCAGGAAGTCTCCATCGTGCTGGTCGAACACGACATGGATGCGGTGTTCGCGCTCGCCGACCGCATCAGCGTGCTGGTCTATGGCCGCGTCATCGCCTCTGGCGCGCCGGCCGCGATTCGCCAGAACGAAGAGGTCAAGCGCGCCTATCTCGGCGACCAGCATGCGGTGACCCGCCATGGTTGACGCCGCGCCCCTGCTCGAAGTGGAAGGCATCGAGACCTGCTACGGCCTCAGCCAGGTGCTGTTCGGGTTGTCGCTCGAGGTCGGCGCGGGCGAGATGGTCGCCATGATGGGCCGCAACGGCATGGGCAAGACGACGACCATCCGCTCGATCCTGGGACTGACGCCGGCGCGCGCCGGCGCGATCCGCTTCGCCGGGCAGGAGGTCCGCACCCTGCCGTCGTTCCGGATCGCCCAGCTTGGCATTGGGCTCGTGCCCGAGGGGCGGCAGATCTTCCCGAACCTGACGGTGCGCGAAAATCTCGTCGCGGCTGCAGGCAACCGGCTCGGCAGCGGCGATCCGTGGACGCTCGAAAAGATCCACGCGCTGTTTCCGCGGCTTGCCGAGCGCGGTGACAATATGGGCAACACGCTGTCGGGCGGCGAGCAGCAGATGCTGGCGATCGGCCGCGCGCTGATGACCAATCCGCGGCTTCTGATCCTGGACGAGGCGACCGAGGGGCTGGCGCCGCTGATCCGCGACGAGATCTGGCGCTGCCTGTCGATGCTGAAAGCGCGCGGCCAGTCGGTGCTGGTGATCGACAAGAATATCGTACACCTCACGGCCATCGCCGACCGCCACTACATCATCGAGCGCGGGCGAGCGGTGTGGAGCGGCACGTCCGAGGCGCTGATCGCCGAACCCGAGCTGCAGCACCGGTATCTGGGGGTGTGATTGATGGTCGTCCCGGCGATGCCTAGTCCGCAGCCGGATAGTGCCGCATGGTGAATTCGATCTGACCGTCCGGAAGCTGACGCCAGTTTTCGACCACCGCCATGTATCCGGCCTGCGGAAACCGATCGAGGATTTCCCGGGCTTTCAGCCGCGCTGCGTCGATTGGCAGCGTGAAGGTCTTCGGCGGCTCGGCGACGGACATCCGGTCTGCCAAATCGCGGGGGCGAACGATCATGTCGGGCTTCCAGTGCTTACGGGGCTTGTCGAATCCAGCCAATCCCTGAGCACCCGAACGTGAATTCAGGGAAGGCCCCGCGGTACACATATCCCCGCTAATCACCGGACAGCGATCCTCTGCCTTTGATTGCACGACGGTGCTATTCTGCCGGCGTGAAATCGAGCCGCGAAACCCAGCAAATCCGGCCGGCCGGCCGCACCGACGCGGTGGACATCATCCGAGTGCGTCGGGAAGCCATTTTATCGAAGGCCACGACCCACTACGACCAGGCCACCTTGAACGATTGGGCCGACGCGATGGATGCCACGGAGCGCGTCGCGCGCATCGAGCGAAGAATTTCCGATCCCGGGTTTATCACTTTGGTTGCCGAAGCCGGAGACGGAGACGAGATCATCGGCTTCGCCATGGCGGCTCTCGCCAGCAACGAATTGCAGGCGCTCTACACCAGGTCCAATCAGATCGGCAAAGTCGGATAAGTTCTGCTCACCGCGCTGGAAACCCTCGCCTTCGAAACCGTGCCATTTCTCCGCTGCGACGCCTCACTCAACGCGGAGAATTTCTACAAGGCCAATGGTTACGGCGAGGAATGCCGGAAGGACCATGTCTCAAGACCGGGCGGCGTTGTTTCCCGCGTGGTGCAGATGAAGAAGCATCGTCCAGATATCTCTTCTTCGCCGGCAAGACGCTAAATTGCGGTTGAGGGCGAGCGGATTCCTTGCTCGGCCTGGTCCGAGGCGATACGGCGCAGCTCAAGGCACTTCAGAAAACATCAAAGGCGTGGATGCCCGGGTCAAGCCCGGGCATGACGACCGGATGCAGGCGCGTGGCCGATAAATTCTGCGCCGTCGACGCTTCGGGAGGGCCGCTGCTATTTCTCGAACGGAACGTACTTCTGGTATTCTTTCGGCACCTGGCTGCGATAGCGCGAGGGCACGGTGCCGTTGTCGATCGACCGGTCGATCTCCTGGCGCCGGCTCATCTTCTTGGCGGGCTTCTTTTTCTTCGTTTCGGCGCTCTTGTCGGGTGTGGTCGCCGCCGGCGTGTTCGTGGCGGCCGGCGGGTTATTCGCGGCCGGCGGCGTGGCGGCCGGTTGCGCGGCGGGCGCTGGGGTCTGCGCAGGGGTATTCGCCGCCGGGGTTTCGTTGTTCGGCGCGTTCTGCGCCAGCAACGCCCCTGCCGGAGCGAACGTCAACAAGCTTGCAGCTATCGCAATACGAGAAAGTTTCTTCATCGGAAAACTCCTGCCCCTTTTCTGCCCGCAGGTGAGATGGTCACGTAATGGCGCGAGCATACACGGTTGCCGAAGCACTTCAATGAGGCGCGGTACCTAGTCCGAAGTGGTTGACGATCTCCCGTGCACTCGCTTCCGCCGGCCGCGCCCCGGTATCGAGCTTCAGGCAGTCGGCCCGCGGCACCGGCCCGAAATCGTAGCGGTCGAAATCCCTCATCAGCTGTTCCACCGATGTCAGCTTGCCCCGCTCGGCCCGGCCGGGATTGCCGACCCTGCGCGCGGCCTCTTCCCGCGAGCAGTGCAGGAACACCGGCAGCAATTCGCCGCCGCGCCGTTGCATGATCGCTTCGATATCCTCGTAGAGCGCGCGGTCGTTAGGCGCGGCATAGCAGAAGGTTGTGACGACGAGGCCTGTGCCATGCTGCGCGGCGGCGTCAAAGGTCGAGCATCTGAGGCTGTGCACCAGCTCCCAGAAACCAGAAGCGCCGAAGTCGAACACGGTGAGCGCCAGGTCGATCGCCGCGTGGTTGTCCGACAGCCGCCCCGGCACCATCCCGAGCAGCGCTTTCGCCACCGTCAGCTTGCCGGCCGCCGGCGCGCCGTGGAGGAAAAGCAGTTTCATGCGTGACCGGCGGGTAAGGGGGATAATAAACCTGACTACGCGTTTTATACCCTGTGATTTGATCCGCGCCAGACGGCCTGAGGCCGCGTCAACGCATTCGCCGGCATGACCAGGCGCGCGCAACTGACAAAGCTGATCGTCGAGGACGATTGGGCGGCGATGTATTACGATTGCGAGCTGCCCGACCCGATCGGCGCCATCAAGATCGCCTCGTTCTTCCGCGTCGAGGGGCGCAAGATCAAACAGTACGAGACAATGTTCGACGCGACAGCGTTCCCGCGGCCGAAGGGGTGAGAGTCGCACGGCTGTGTAGGGTGGGCAAAGGCGCGCTTCGCGCCGTGCCCACCATTCATCACGTTATGTTGGAAAAAGGGTGGGCACGCTTCGCTTTGCCCACCCTACGGTTCTCACCCCCGCGCGAATATCCGCGCATCCTGCCGCAGCACTGGCGCTACCGCCTCGCTCAGCCGTGCCGCCGCCGCGTCCACCGAAAGACCTGCGGTGTCCACCACCGCGGCAGCGCGCGCGTAAAGCGGTTCGCGGCTCTTCAAAATGGTGCGCAATTCGCTCATCGCGGAGCGATCGTCCGCCATCGGGCGGAGGTCGCCCTGGCCGCGCACGCGCGCCATGTGCTCTTCCGGCTCGGCCTTGACCCAGATGGTGTAGAACGACGACAGGATCTGCTCGAAGGTCAGGGGTTCGGAGACGATGCCGCCGCCGGTCGCCAGTACCATCAGCTCCTTGCGCGCCAACAATTGCGTCAGCGCTGTCTGCTCGAGCCGGCGAAAGCCTTCCTGGCCGTAGAGCGCGATGATCTCGGCGACCGACAGGCCATTTTCGCGCTCGATCTCCTTGTTCAATTCGACAAAGCTCCAGCCGATCTTTTTCGCCAGCATCTTGCCGAGCGTGGACTTGCCGGCGCCGCGCAGGCCGATCAGGGCGATGCCGGCAAAGGACGGCCGGCGCAGCGCCGAGGCGCCGCTCTGGCCTGAGAGAACATCTTTGGCCTGCGCGACCTGGTTCGGCGCAGCTTTGCGCAGGAGATCGCGGATGATCGGCCAGTCCGGCGAGGGCTCGGCGACCGGGATGAGATCCTCCAGATGCGCGCCCATCGCGTTCGATACCCGCCGCAACAGCACGATCGATACGTTGCCCTTGCCGCTTTCGAGCTGGGCGATATAGCGTTCGGAAATGCCGGAGACTTTGGCCAGCACCTTGCGCGACATGCCGCGCAGCGCGCGCATGGTGCGCACGCGCTGGCCGAGCTGTTCGAGAAAAGCGGTTTCGGAGGCGGGTGTTTCGGTCATTTCCCCTGGTCATTTTCGGCCGAAGCGAGTCCATCCGGAAACATAATGCCGAAGAGGATTGACAGCAAGCGCGCCCGGTGGCTTTCTATGAATTATAATTCTTAAACACCTCGGGAGGGCCGTCGTGACACGCTTGGCGCATGGAGGCGCGGCATGAGCACCTACAATGCGGTGACCTGGCTGCTCGACCGCAACGTCGATGAAGGCCGCGGCGGCAAGCTCGCCTTCACCGACACCGTTTCCGATCTGACCTATGGCGAATTGCAGAAGCAAAGCTGCCGCGCCGCCAACATGCTGCGCCGGCTCGGCGTCCGCCGCGAAGAGCGGGTCGCCATGATCATGCTCGACACGGTGGATTTTCCGGCCGTGTTCCTCGGCGCTATCCGCGCCGGCATCGTGCCGGTGCCGCTCAATACGCTGCTGACCTCGGATCAATACGCCTATGTGCTGACGGATTGCCGCGCGCGGGTGCTGTTCATTTCCGAAGCGCTGTTGCCTGGGGTCAAGGACATGCTCGGGCGGATGCCCGACCTCGAGCACGTCGTCGTGTCGGGCAAGGATGCGCACGGCTACAAGAAACTCAGCGATGAACTCAAAGGCGAGAGCGATTTATTTGCGACCGTCGCGACCCATGCCGACGAGCCGGCGTTCTGGCTCTACTCGTCGGGCTCGACCGGCATGCCCAAGGGTGTTCGTCATCTGCACGCCAACCTCGCCGCCACCGCGGACACTTATGCCAAAAAGGTGCTCGGCATTCGCGAGGACGACATTTGTCTTTCGGTGGCAAAATTGTTCTTCGCCTACGGCCTCGGCAACGCGCTGACTTTTCCGATGTCGGTCGGCGCCACTACCGTGCTCAATTCCGAGTGGCCGACGCCGGCGCTGATGTTCGCATTGCTGAACAAGTACAATCCGAGCCTCTTCTTCGGGATACCGACGCTGTTCGCCGCCATGCTGAACGACGACAAGCTGAAGCACGAACGCGCGGGATCGCGGTTACGGCTCTGCGCTTCCGCCGGCGAGCCGCTGCCGGAGTCGGTCGGCAATGCCTGGAAAGCGCGCTTCGGCGTCGACATCCTCGATGGCGTCGGCTCGACCGAGTTGTTGCATATCTTCCTGTCGAATTCGCCCGGCGACATCAAATACGGTACCGCGGGCCGCCCGGTGCCGGGTTATCAGGTCCGGCTCGTCAACGAAAACGGCCACGACGTCGCCGACGGCGAGGTCGGCGAAATGCTGGTGCACGCGCCGTCCGCCGGCGAAGGCTACTGGAACCAGCGCAACAAGAGCCGCTCGACCTTCGAGGGCTACTGGACCCGCACCGGCGACAAATACATCCGCGACGGCGACGGCCGCTACACCTTCTGCGGCCGCTCCGACGACATGTTCAAGGTGTCGGGCATCTGGGTGTCGCCGTTCGAGGTCGAGAGCGCGCTGATCACGCACCCCGCGGTGCTCGAAGCCGCCGTAGTGGCCGAGGCCGATCCGGAAGGACTGCTGAAGCCGAAAGCCTTCGTGGTGCTGCGTGCCGGCGCGAAGACCGATGGCTTGTACGAGGCGCTGAAGGACCACGTCAAACAGAAGATCGGGGTTTGGAAATATCCGCGCTGGATCGACGTGGTGGAAACCTTGCCGAAAACCGCGACCGGAAAGATTTTGCGGTACAAGCTGCGGGAACATAGTTAGTCGTCATGGCCGGGCTTGACCCGGCCATCCACGCCTTGGCCGCGGGTGCGAAAGACGTGGATGCCCGGGTCAAGCCCGGGCATGACGAATGATAGTGCTCGGCGCAGGTAAGAAAATGAACTCCGCGCTTTCCCCCACCGGCTTCCTCAAGATCGGCGCGGCCGATCTCGAATACCGCATGATCGGCCCTGCGCCCGCTGATGCCCCGACCATCGTCATGTTGCACGAGGGGCTGGGATCGGCGGGCCTGTGGGGCGACTTCCCGGAAAGGCTTCAGGCCGCGACCTCGACCTGTGTGTTCGTCTATTCGCGCGCGGGTTACGGCGCCTCGACGCCGGTGACCCTGCCACGCCCGCTCGACTACATGCAGATCGAGGCGCTCGAGGTGCTGCCGCAACTGCTCGATGCCATCGGCTTCCGCCGCGGGCTGTTGCTCGGCCATTCCGATGGCGCCTCGATCGCGGCGATCTATGCCGGCGGGCTCGCCGATCACCGCATTCGAGGGCTCGCGATGATCGCGCCGCATTTCATCGTCGAAGATGTCTCGGTGACCTCGATCGCCGAGATCAAGCAGGCCTATGAGACCACCAGCCTGAGGACAAAGCTGGCGCGCTGGCACCGCGACGTCGACAACGCCTTTTACGGGTGGAACGGCGCTTGGCTCGACCCCAGGTTTCGAAACTGGGACATCTCCGAATATCTCGCCTACATCCGCGTGCCGGTGGCGATCCTGCAAGGCGCGGACGACCAGTATGGGACAATTCGCCAGATCGAGGTCGCGAGGGAAGAATGCTATTGTCCGGTCGATGTGACGATCATTGCAGGCGCGGGGCATTCGCCGCATCGCGAAGCGCCGGAGGCGACGCTCCATGCGATCTCGGATTTCGCTGAACGCATTTTGCACATGCATGAAGGCTCGCGGGGGCGGGCGGCCTGACGCATGGCCCGCGGCGATGCGGCCATGAGCATCCCTCCCGCCGCCGACAGGCTGCCATTGCCGCGCTGGGCCTATGTCCCCGGCGAGACCGATGAGGCCGACGCCGACTACGAAACGCTGGCGCAGGCCAAGCTCTTGGTGCCGTCGCGCTTTCGCGGCTACGTGCCGGCGCGGCATCCGGCGCTGCGCTACGCGATTGCGCTCAACGACCACGGCTATTTCTGGGAAGCGCAGGAGGTGCTGGAAGCGGTGTGGGCGGCAGCCCCGCAAGGCGGACGCGAGCGCATCCTGCTGCGCGCCTGCATCCAGATCGCCAACGCCAATCTGCGCTTGCGCATGCGCAAGCCCCATGCTGCCGCGCGCTTTTTCAACGAGGCGCTGGGCGAACTCGATTTGCTGCGCAAACAGGTTACCGGCGGCGACGGGTTTGCCGACGGCTTTCCAAACGCGGCGCTCGCGGCGTTGCTGAGGGCTCGGCTGGCGCAACCGCTTCTGACCAAGGCCGACTGGGTACAGATCGGCGCGGTCGGCCGAATATGAAACAAAATGCCGATTTTGTGACGCATCAGCCCTAGACGGCGTGGGGATCATGCATTATTGTGCATATAGCGAGATAGCCCAGAAAAGGTGAGGGTAGCGATATGGCTGGCGAAAAGCCCGGTGAGGATCGCGTCCTCGCAGGCGGCGCGCGGTACATCGATTTTCAGACCGAGCCGCGGCGCTACCGGCACTGGAAGCTCGCCGCCGACGGCGAGGTCGCGACCCTTACCATGGACGTCGACGAGAATGGCGGGCTGTTCGAGGGCTACCAGCTCAAGCTCAACTCCTACGACCTCGGCGTCGACATCGAGCTTGCGGACGCCGTGCAGCGGCTGCGTTTCGAATATCCCGGCGTCAAGGTGGTGGTCATCCGTTCCGGCAAGAACCGCGTGTTCTGCGCCGGCGCCAATATCCGCATGCTGGCGGGCGCGACCCACGCCCACAAGGTCAACTTCTGCAAGTTCACCAACGAGACCCGCAACGGGCTCGAAGATTCGTCCGGGAATTCCGGGCAACGCTTCATCTCCGTCGTCAACGGCACCGCCGCCGGCGGCGGCTATGAGCTCGCGCTCGCGACCGATCACATCATCCTCGCCGACGACGGCGCGGCCGCTGTGGCGCTGCCGGAAGTCCCGCTGCTGGCGGTATTGCCGGGCACCGGCGGACTGACGCGGGTGGTCGACAAGCGCAAGGTGCGCCGCGACCACGCCGATTACTTCTGCACCATCGAGGAAGGCATCAAGGGCAAGCGCGCGGTCAAATGGCGGCTGGTCGACGAAATCGTGCCGAACTCCAAACTGGAGGCGAAAGTCGCCGAGCGCGCGAAGGAATTCGCCGCTGCCTCGAAGCGCAGCGGCAACGGCAACGGCATCGCGCTGACGCCGCTCACGCGCAAGATCGACGACAATGGCATCCGCTACGGCCTCGTCAGCGTCGATATCGACCGCGCCCAGCGCATCGCCACCATCTCGATTCCCGCGCCCGAAACCGCGCCGCCCGCCGACATCGATCGTCTGATCGCGCAAGGCGACTTGTTCTGGCCGCTGCAGGTGGCGCGCGAGCTCGACGACGCCATCCTGCATCTGCGCATCAACGAGCTCGAGACCGCGATGCTGGTGTTCAAGTCGCATGGCGAGCCCGCGAATGTACTGGCCTGCGACGCCTTCCTCGAAGCCAACAAGGCGCACTGGCTGGTCAACGAGATCAGGCAGTACTGGAAGCGCGTCTTCAAACGCATCGACGTCACCTCGCGCACGCTGGTGACGCTGGTCGAGCCGGGCTCCTGCTTTGTCGGCACGCTCGCCGAACTCGTGTTCGCCGCCGACCGCTCCTACATGCTGATCGGCTCGCGGCAGGGCGACAACCGCCCCGCGCCGACGATTGCGCTGACCGCGATGAATTTCGGCCCCTATCCGATGAGCCACGGGCTGACCCGCCTGCAATCGCGCTTCCTGGCCGATCCGTCGGATCTCGAGCGCGCGCGAGAAAAAATCGGCGAGGCGCTCGATGCCGGGGAGGCCGAGGCGCTCGGGCTCGTCACCTTTGCGCTCGACGACATCGACTGGGACGACGAGATCAGGGTGTTCTTCGAGGAGCGCACTTCCTTCTCGCCCGACGGCCTCACCGGCATGGAAGCAAACCTGCGCTTCGCCGGACCCGAGACCATGGAATCGAAAATCTTCGCGCGCCTGACCGCGTGGCAGAACTGGATTTTTCAGCGCCCCAACGCGGTCGGCGAAGCTGGCGCGCTGCGCCGTTACGGCAGCGGCCAGAAGCCGCAGTTCGATATGACGAGAGTGTAAGAGGGCGTATGCGCGAATAGCGAATGGCGGGCTAGTAGTCCCGTTCACCCACTTTTCCTATTCGCTACTCGCCATTCGCTGATGCGCCGGACAAAACTGCATTACGTCCAACACGGGAAGGAGCACGCATGAACGTCAACATCATGAACGTCGATTACTCGACCAAGATTCCCAACAACGTGAATCTTGTCCGAGGATCGACAGGTGCTGAAAGCGCTGGAGGGCTGGCATCCCGGCTACATGAACTGGTGGAGCGACATGGGGCCGGAAGGTTTTCAGCAGTCGCTGGTCTATCTCCGTACCGCCTATTCGGTCGATCCGCGCGGCTGGGCCAAGTTCGACTATGTCAAGATGCCGGATTATCGCTGGGGCATCCTGCTCGCGCCGCAGGAGGAAAATCGCGTCATTCCCTTCGGCCAGCATTTTGGCGAGCCGGCCTGGCAGGAGGTCCCCGGCGAGCATCGCGCCATGCTCCGCCGTCTCATCGTGATCCAGGGCGACACCGAACCTGCCTCCGTCGAACAGCAGCGCCACCTCGGCAAGACCGCGCCCTCGCTCTACGATTTGCGCAACCTGTTCCAGGTCAATGTCGAGGAAGGCCGCCATCTCTGGGCGATGGTCTACCTCCTGCAGAAATATTTTGGCCGCGACGGCCGCGAGGAGGCGGACGAGTTGCTGCGCCGCCGCTCGGGCGATGCCGATTCACCGCGCATGCTCGGCGCCTTCAACGAGAAGACGCCGGACTGGCTGTCGTTCTTCATGTTCACCTATTTCACCGACCGCGACGGCAAGATGCAGCTGCACTCGCTGGCGCAGTCCGGCTTCGATCCGTTGTCGCGCACCTGCCGCTTCATGCTGACCGAAGAGGCGCATCACATGTTCGTCGGCGAGACCGGCATCAGCCGCGTCGTGCAGCGCACCTGCGAGGCCATGCGCGCCGCCGGGATCGGCGACCCCACCGACATCGCAAGGTCCGCGCGCTCGGCGTGATCGACCTGCCGACCATCCAGAAGAAACTGAACCTGCACTACTCGCTGTCGCTCGATTTGTTCGGCTCGGAAGTCTCGACCAACGCGGCGAATGCCTTCAACGCCGGCATCAAGGGCCGCTACCACGAGACCCAGATCAAGGACGATCACCGTCTCGAGCACGACACCTATCCGGTGCTCAAGCTCGTGGACGGCAAGATCAAGCGGGTCGACGAGCCGGCGCTGACCGCGCTCAACATGCGGCTGCGCGACGACTACACCCAGGACTGCGTCAAGGGCCTGTTGCGCTGGAACAAGATCATTTCCACCGCCGGCTACGACTTCAAGCTCACTCTGCCCAACGTCGCCTTCCACCGCGCCATCGGCGAGTTCAGGGACATTCACGCCACGCCGGACGGCGTGCTGATCGACGATGCCACCTGGAACCGGCGCAAGGGCGAGTGGCTGCCGTCCACTGCGGACGGCGACTTCATCGGCTCATTGATGAAGCCGGTGACCGAGGTCGGCGGCTACGCCTCCTGGATCGCGCCGCCCAAGGTCGGCATCGACAACAAGCCCGGCGATTTCGAGTACGTGAAGATCGAGACGTGAGCCGAGCTGTCATCACCCGCGCAAGCGGGTGATCCAGTATTCCAGAGAACGTCATGGCAGGAATTGAGAGGCCGCGGCGTACTGGATGCCCCGGTCAAGCCGGGGCATGACAATGTGAAGTTGCGGCGGCTTGCGCCACTTCACCCCGCGATTGCCATTCCGGCATTGGCGAAGGCGACGCCGCCGTCGACCGTAAGCGTGATGCCGACGACGTAATCGCCGGCGCGGGAGGCGAGATAGATCGCAGCTCCCGCCATGTCCTCGTCGGTGCCGATGCGGCGGGACGGCACCCGCTTCGATACCTCGTCGGCGTGGTCGCGCGCGGCGCGGTTCATGTCGGAACTGAACGCCCCCGGCGCGATCGCGGTCACCACGACGTGGTCGCGGATCAGCTTGACCGCCATGCGACGGGTCAGGTGAATGAGCCCCGCCTTGCTGGCGGCGTAGGAATAGGTCTCCTGCGGATTGACGAAGATGCCGTCGATCGAGGCGATGTTGATGACTTTTGCCGGCCGTTCGGCGCTAGCCGCGGCGCGCAGCGGCGCCGCCAGCGCCTTGGTCAGAAAGAACGGCGTCTTCAGGTTGAGGTCCATCACCTTGTCCCAGCCGCCTTCCGGAAACTCGTCGAAATCCGCGCCCCACGCCGCGCCCGCATTGTTGACGAGGATGTCGAGCTTCGGCTCGCGTTTCCTGATTTCAGCCGCCAGTATGTCGATGCCGGCAAGCGTGGAGATATCGATCGGCAGCGCGATGCATTCGCCGCCATATTCGCCCGAGAGCTCTTTCGCGGTCGCCTCGCACGGGCCGGCCTTGCGCGCCGTGATATACACCCTCGCCGCGCCCTGGCTGAGAAATCCCGCCGCGATCATCCTGCCGATGCCGCGCGATCCCCCCGTCACCACGGCGACACGGCCATCCAGCGAAAACAAATTCTTGAACATGCTTTGCTCCCATTAAACTCATTCGTCATTGCCGGGCTTGACCCGGCAATCCATCGCCTTGAAAGCCTATTGAAGTCGGATGGATGCGCGGGTCAAGCCCGCGCATGACGAGTTATTGCCGAGCGGATAGCTTCGTTTGGCTGCGGACGAGGGTTACGCCGCGTCGATGCGGCGGAAGCCGTTCCACATCGCGGTCGCGGCGCCCGAGGTCAGCACCGGGAGAATGCGCGCGTCCTGATAGTTGCCGTTGAGCGAGACCCGCGGCAGCGCGGTCAGGTGATCGGCGCTTTCCGGAAAGATCATGCCCGGGCGCGTCGTCACCGCGGTCTTGAAGCCGCTCGCGCGGGCGAGTGCGAATTCGCGCGGGCCGGCGGCGACCCGGTCGCCATAGGGATAGGCGAGATGGACCACCGCGCGCTGTAGCACGCTCTCGATCCGCGTGCGGCTTACGGTCATCTCCTGGCCCGCGATATCAGCGCTCTGTCTGGCGAGATTGCTGTGGGTGATGGAATGCGCGCCGATCGAAACCAGGGGATCGCCGGCGAACGGCTTCAACTCGTCCCAGGACATGCAGAGTTCGCGGCAGATCGCGTTCTCGTCGACGCCGTGACGCGCGCACAGCGCGGCGACCTCGCGACGGCTGTCGTGCTCGCCTGGCAGCGCGCGCAGCCAGTCGTGCAGGCGGCAGAACGTGGTCCATTTCGCCGGAGCCGTCGAGGTGTCGAAACGGGTCGCAACGCCGCCGATCGCGACCTCGATCGAGGATGCCTTCGCAATCGCCATCTCGAGCGCGATCCACCACAACCTGCCGGTTCCTTCCGCGAAATCGCTGGTGACATAGACCGTGAAGGGCGCGTCAAACTCGCGCATCACGGGCAGCGCGAAATCGCGGTTGTCGCGATAACCGTCGTCGAAGCTGAAGCAGGCAAAGCGCCGCGAGAAGTTGCGTTCGATCAGGCGCTGGTGCACCTCGTCGGGAGTGATGATGTCGATGCCGCTTGCGCGCAAATGCGCCAGCATCGCCCGCAAGAATTCGGGCGTGACCTCGAGATGGCGGTTGGGCTGGAACTCGCCGTCGCGCTGCGGGCGGACATGGTGCAGCATGAAGATGGCGCCGGCGCCCGAAAAAATCGGCCGCAACAGATAATGGGCGCCCGTCAAGTAAAGCGCTCCCAGTCCGGCGCGGATGACGTTGGTGCGAAATTGCTTCATTCTGGAGTGGCTGGCCGGTTGGGGTCCGTCTGCGACGCTAGCGGGAAATCGCTGAAGAAACAGTTAGTCGCCATCCCCCCGCAGGGGCCGGCACGCGTCGGATATTTGGCGTTTGACAGCCCCGCAAGGGTTTGTTTTCTCTCTGTTTCCAGACCCGCAGGACATCGAATGCCTTTACCCTTCAAGTGGAGCAGCAAATGGTGGCCGGGCGCCATTCTGCTGCTGGTGTTTTGGGCGGTCGCAGCCTGGAATAATACCACACCGCTGGAAGCCGATCTGGCCGCGCGCGCGGCATCTGCCGTTAAGGATACCGTGCTCGACAAGACCCGAATCGAGGTTTTTGGCCGCGATGTCAGCTTTGCCGCGGACGCATTTTCGGAAGATGGCCGCCGCAGCGCCGTGGCGGCGGTGGAGGCCGTGCCGGGCGTGCGGCTGGTCGACGACCAAACCCGCCTCGTTCCCGAAGCGAAACCCTTCGTCTGGTCTGCCGAGCGGGACGTCGCCAGGATCACGCTCGGGGGCAGCGCGCCATTGCCGGCGAGCAAGGGCCGCCTGCTGGAGACGGCTCGCACGGCGTTCGGCGGCGTCGAGATCGTCGATCAGATGCAATTGTCGCGCGGCGCGCCGCCGCGTTTCGACAATGCCGCGCTTCTGCTGATCGATCAGATCGGGAAGCTGAAGCAAGGCAAGGTCATGATATCGGACGACAAGGTCAGCCTCTCCGGCATGGCGCGCGACCTCGGCGGCCGTGAAGCGATCGCGGCGGCTCTGAAAAACCTGCCCGAAGGTTTTTCGGTCGCCGCCAATGACGTCAAGGCGCCGCCCTATATCTTTCAGGCCTACAAGGATCCGGTGGCGCTGACGCTGACGCTGACCGGCTATGTTCCCGACAACGGCGTCCATGCGGCGATCGCGGCGGCCGCGGCGCGGAAATTCTTCAGCGAAAAGGTGGTCGACAATCTCAAGGCGAGCATCGGCGCGCCACCCGGATTCCCAAATGCCGTGGTGCCGGCGCTGGGCGCGTTGTCGCGGCTTTCGACCGGCACGCTGGTCGTGACCGATCGCGAGGCAAAACTCTCGGGCGATGCGCTGTTCGATGCGGCGGTGCCCCAGATCCGCGCCGGCCTCAACAAGGAGTTTCCGCAGGGTTGGCAGGTCCATGCCGACATCTCGGTCAAGCCCGCGGCGGCGCCGGTCGATCCCACCGTATGCCAGCAGCTGTTTTCGGATCTATTGGCCAGGGGCAGGATCAACTTCGAATCCGGGCGCGCCACCATCGATCCGGATTCCGCGGGCCTGCTCGATCGCCTGATCGAAACCGCGATGCGCTGCCCGGCCGCCAATATCGAGATCGCGGGCCACACCGATGCCGATGGCGATGACGCCTCCAACCTGGCCTTGTCGGAGAAGCGCGCGCAAGCCGTGGCCGATTATCTGGTCAAGGCCGGCCTGCCCGTGAACCGGTTCACGGCGACGGGCTACGGCAGCTCGCAACCGGTCGCGTCGAACGATACCGACGAAGGCAAGGCGCAGAACCGCCGTATCGATTTCCTGGTGAGGTGAGGGCCCATGGCATATCTGGTCGAATTTCATTGGGGCTGGCTGTTGGCGTCGGCGCTGTTGGGCCTGGCGATGGGCTGGATCGCGGTGGTGCAACGGGGCGGGGGCCTGTCGAGGCGGACGGCAGGGTGGCTCGCGGCGCTGGCGGCAGCGCTGGTCGCGGCCGCGCTCGCCCATGTGATTCCCGGCCGTCCCGGCTATTGGCTCGATCTTGGTCTCATCATGTTTGCCGCCTATCTCATCGGTTGCGCAGTCGGGTCCTGGCTGCGCGACTGGGCGCTGTCGCGCAACGCGCCGGCGGCCTGAGGTTTCACCGTGGATTTTGCAAGGCGAGGTGTCCATGACTGCGGCAGATCATTACCGGATGTTCGGTCACTATAATGCCTGGGCCAACAACCGCCTCTACGACGCGGCGGCGAAGCTCTCCACCGAACTATATCGCGCCGACCGCGGCGCCTTCTTCAAATCCGTCCACGGCACGCTCAATCATCTCCTGGTGACCGACCGGATCTGGATGCAGCGCTTTACCGGCGAGGGCGATGCGCCGAGCCGGCTGGATGCGATCCTGTTCGAGGCCTTCGACGAATTGCGCGCGGCGCGCGAGGCCGAGGATCGGCGCATCGTCAATTTTGTCGACGCGCTGGACAGGGCGCGCATCGCAGGCACCATCAGGTACCGCCGCGTCTCGTCGCCCGAGGTGATCGAGCAGCAACTGGCGCCGGCGCTGGCGCACTGGTTCAATCACCAGACCCACCACCGCGGCCAGGTCCATGCCTTGCTGACCGGGCTCGTCGGCAAGGCGCCGGAACTCGATTTGTTGTATTTCCAGCGGCTGGCGGCCAAACCTGCCGCCTGAAATCACGAAAACTTCACCACCCGTGGCGCAGGGTATCGGGCCTCCGGGCTTCCTGCGGTCGCCGCGAATGCAGCAAAACTGTGCATCAGGCCCGGCGAGCTGTCCCTAATATGTTGAAGGAGCGGGTATTATTCCCATCATGCGAATTCCACTTCCGCCTAAAACACGCTACCACGTCCTGCCGGGAGGCAGCCGCGGCACTGGCGGCGGCGAGGTTCGCGTTGGGCATGCCATCGCCGGATCGCAATTCGAGGTCTAGATGCTGGAAGCAACACGCAGGGCGATCTCGTTTCTGCGCCACAAGCAAATCCTGCACAGGGTGGGTGTTGCCGTCAGCGTCACGGTCATCGGGATCGCGTGCTATGTCCTCTATCACGTTCTCCGCGGCATCGATGTCGACGAGGTCATCGAGGCCATCAAGCAAACCGAGACCAGTTCGATTGCGCTGGCGGCGCTGTTCGTGGCGGCGGGCTATTTCACGCTGACGTTCTATGACTGGTTTGCGGTCCGCGCGATCGGCCGCACCGATATCCCCTACCGCATCAACGCGCTCGCCGCCTTCACGAGCTATTCGGTCGGGCACAATGTCGGCGCCAGCGTCTTCTCCGGCGGCGCGGTCCGCTATCGCATCTATTCGGCCTGGGGGCTGAACGCGATCGACGTCGCCAAGGTCTGTTTCGTGGCCGGCCTGACATTCTGGCTCGGCAACGCCGCGGTGCTCGGATTGGGGATCGCCTGTCATCCGGAAGCGGCCGCGGCGATCGATCAGCTGCCGGTCTGGCTGAACCGCCTCTTTGCATTCGCGATCATCCTCGGGCTGCTGACGTATGTGGTCTGGGTCTCGACCCAACCGCGCTCGGTCGGCCGCGGGCCCTGGAGCGTCGTGCTGCCGGGCGGGGCGCTGACGCTGCTGCAGATCGCGATCGGAATTGTCGATTTGAGCTTTTGCGCGCTGGCGATGTACGTGCTGGTGCCCGACGAGCCGAACCTCGGCTTCGTCGTGGTCGCGGTGATCTTCGTCTCGGCGACGCTGCTCGGCTTCGCCAGCCATTCCCCCGGCGGGCTTGGGGTGTTCGACGCCGCCATGCTGGTCGGGTTGTGGCAGATGGACCGGGAGGAACTCCTGGCGGGGATGCTGCTGTTCCGGCTCCTCTATTATATTGCGCCATTTGTCATATCTGTAATCTTGCTGACGTTTCGAGAGGTTATACTGGGCACGCGAATGAAGCGGCTGCGGGAGGTCGCGCCGGCGCTTGATGCCGGGCCGCCGCGCGAAGCGGCCTATGTGAGAAAACGTGGCGATCCCGGCGCCTGACCAGGGAAACCCTTCCGGGAAAGAGCCGGCCCGATGGCAATAGACGCCCCTCCTTCTTCTTCCTCCTTCTACTCGCCGTGGCCGGACCGGTTGCGGCATTCGGCCATCATCCTGCTCGCCGCGGGCCTTGCGCTCGCCGCGCTGGTCGCGTTCGGCGAACTTTTGCCGCTGCGCGCGGTCGCGGTTTTCGTCTGCATTGCGGTAGCCGCGCTGGTGCCGTGGCGATTGCACGATGCTGCGGCTTCCCGTGAAGATGTCCGCGGCGCCAACAACCCGGTCGAAACCGCAGCGGTCAGCGCCGTCGTCGCCGGCATGCCGGATCCAGCGGTGCTGCTCGACCGCGCCGGCCGCGTCATCCATCTGAACGCCGCGGCCGCCCAGCTCGCGCCGGCGCTGCGCAAGAACGAGCTCGCCCAGTTCGCGCTGCGCTCGCCCGAGATCATCACCGCGCTGCGCGAGGCCATCGCCACCACCGAATCCAGGCGCGCCACCTATCTCGATCACGTGCCGGTCGATCGCTGGATGGAACTGATCATCACGCCGGTGCCGGTGCCGACCTCGTTCGGCGGCACCGAGAAATGCATGCTCATGACGTTCCACGACCAGACGCCGCTGCGCCGGGTCGAGGAAATGCGCGCCGACTTCGTCGCCAACGCCAGCCACGAGTTGCGCACGCCGCTGGCGGCGCTGTCGGGTTTCATCGATACGCTGCAGGGGCCGGCCAAGGACGATACCAAGGCGCGCGAGCGCTTTCTTTCGATCATGCACGCGCAGGCCACGCGGATGGCGCGGCTGATCGACGATCTGTTGTCGCTGTCGCGGGTCGAGCTGTCGGCCCATGTCCGCCCCGACACGCTGGTGGATATCGTGCCGATTATCCGCCAGGTCGTCGACGGGCTGGAACCCCTGGCGCGCGAGCGCAAGGTCGCAATCGACATCGATCTGCCGGAGACATCGGTCCTGATCGCGGGCGATCGCGAGGAACTGTTGCGGCTGTTCGAAAACCTGGTCGAGAACGCGCTGAAATACGGCGCCTCCGGCGGCAAGGTCATCGTCTCGCTCACCCAGGCGACTTCCGGCGAGGGCACCCCGGAAGTCCGCGTCATGGTGCGGGATTTCGGCCCGGGGATCGCGCCCGAGCACCTGCCCCGGCTCACCGAGCGGTTCTATCGGGTGGATGTCGGCGACAGCCGCGCGCAGGGCGGCACGGGGCTGGGTTTATCGCTGGTTAAACATATCGTTAACCGTCACCGGGGCCGGCTTTTGATCGAAAGCGTGCCGAAAAATGGCGCCACCTTTACCGCCTGTTTTCCCCAGGCCAAGCCGCCAACCGTGGCACAAGCTCAAGCTATTTCAATCCCTTAACGGCGTCATCCAACTGTCACCAAACCTTCGTAAAAGCAGCGTGTCCCGTATTTAAACGGGCCCCGCGTGGGCGCGATCGGGCGCAAGCGGCGCTTCGCTCACCAGATGGAGACCAGCATGAATTTCGTCAAAACTATCGTCGCTGCGGGCCTCGTTGCCGCATCGACGTCGCCGCTCCTCGCGGCCGACATCACCGGCGCGGGTTCCACCTTCATCTATCCCGTCCTCTCCAAATGGGCGGATGCCTACAAGAAAGACACCGGTAACGGCGTGAACTACCAGTCGATCGGTTCGGGCGCCGGCATCAAGCAGGTCGAGGCCAAGACCGTGACGTTCGGCGCCACCGACGCGCCGCTGAAGTCCGACCAGCTCGAGAAGGATGGTCTGGCGCAGTGGCCGATGATCATGGGCGCGATCGTCCCCGTGGTGAATGTCGAGGGCATCAAGGCCGGCGACATGGTGCTGGATGGCCAGACCCTTGCCGATATCTTCGCCGGCAAGATCGCCAAATGGGATGACCCCGCGATCAAGAAGCTCAATCCGAAATTGACCCTGCCGTCGGCGGCGATCTCCGTCGTTCACCGCGCCGACGCCTCGGGCACGACGTTCAACTTCACCGACTATCTTGCCAAGGTGAGCGCGGACTGGAAGAGCAAGACCGGCTCCGGCACCGTGGTGGAATGGCCGGTTGGCGTTGGCGCCAAGGGCAACGAAGGCGTTTCCGGCAATATCGGCCAGACCAAGAACTCGATCGGCTATGTCGAATATGCCTACGCCAAGCAGAACAAGCTGACCTACACCAAGCTGATCAACAAGTCCGGCAAGACCATCGATCCCACCAACGAAGCCTTCCAGGCCGCCGCGGCGAATGCCGATTGGGCCCATGCCCCCGGATACTACCTGATCCTCACCGATCAGCCCGGCGACAAGTCCTGGCCGATCGTCGCCTCGACCTTCATCCTGATGCACAAGGAAGCCACCGACAAGGCGGCCTCGCAGGAAGCGCTCAAGTTCTTCAAATATTCCTTCGACAAGGGCGGCAAGATGGCCGAGGACCTCGACTACATCCCGATGCCCGACTCGGTGGTCAAGCAGATCGAAAAGACCTGGAACGCCGAGATCAAGAGCTGATCCGCGCGAAAATCGAACCGTCGTCCTCTCCCCGCCAGGGGAGAGGACGAAACTTCCGGGTCAGAAGCGTCTGACCCCTTGCAGCTTCGCCCGGCGTCCCAGCCGCGCCGCCGGGTGGAGCCGCCCCGCCAGAACGGGCGGCGGTGGAAAACAGACAGCGGGCCCAGCGAACGTGGCCCGGGTGGTGTAAATCTTGGCGAATAGGGGATTGGCGTGGCAGACATGGCCGTTCAAAGCGATGTGATGGAAGCCGCCGGACCTTACGATCGCGCCCGCGCGCTCAACGCCTTCAAGCTCGGCGACGTCTCATTCTACTGGATCACCCGCGCCTGCGCGGTTTCGGTGCTGCTCATCCTCGGCGGCATCATTCTCTCCCTGATCGCGGGCGCCTGGCCGGCGATCCACACGTTCGGAATCTCCTTCCTGTTGACGGCGCGGTGGGCGCCGTCGGCCGATCCGCCCGTGCTCGGTGCGCTCGGTCCGCTCTACGGCACGCTGGTCACCTCGGCAATCGCGATGGCGATTGCGATTCCCGTGGGCCTGGGGATTGCGATCTTCCTCACCGAGCTTTGCCCGCAATGGCTGCGGCGTCCGATCGGCATGGCCGTGGAATTGCTCGCCGGCATCCCCTCCATCATCTACGGCATGTGGGGCTTCTTCGTGCTCGGGCCGTTTCTGGCCAACTACTTTCAGCCGCTGGTGATCGACGCCTTCGCCAATATTCCGGTCCTCAACACCGTCTTCGGCGGACCGCCGTCCTATCTCAGCCTGTTCAATGCCGCGCTGATCCTAGCCATCATGGTGCTGCCCTTCATCACCGCGATTTCGGTCGACGTGTTCAAGACGGTGCCGCCGGTCCTGAAGGAAGCGGCCTACGGCATCGGCTGTACCACCTGGGAAGTGGTGCGCAACGTGGTAATCCCCTATACCCGCGTCGGCGTCATCGGCGGCATCATGCTGGCGCTCGGCCGCGCGCTCGGCGAAACCATGGCGGTGACCTTCATCATCGGCAACGCATTCCGCATCACCGGCTCGGTGTTTTCGCCAGGCACAACGATATCGGCCGCGATCGCCTCCGAATTCGCCGAAAGCGACGGCCTGCATCAATCCGGCCTGATCCTGCTCGGCCTGTTGCTGTTCGTGCTGACCTTCTTCGTGCTGGCGGCGGCGCGCTTGATGCTGCAGCGTCTGGAAAAGAAGGCGGGGAAATAGCGATGAACCCGATCTACACGAGACGCCGCCGCACCGACGTTGTCATCCGGCTGCTTTGCCTCGGCGCCGCGATCTTCGGCGTCACCTGGCTGGCGTTCATCCTGTTCACGCTGTTCTATAACGGCCTCGCCGGACTCACCCTCAAGATCTTCACCCTGAACACGCCGCCGCCGGGTTCGACCGATGGCGGTCTTTTGAACGCCATTACCGGTTCGCTCATCATGACCGTGATCGGGCTCGGCATCGGCGCGCCGCTCGGCCTGTTCGCCGGCACCTATCTCGCCGAATATGGCAGGAACGACCGTCTCACCTCGGTGATCCGCTTTATCAACGACATCCTGCTCAGCGCGCCCTCGATCATCATCGGCCTGTTCGTCTACGGCGCCGTGGTGGTGCCGATGGGCGGGTTTTCGGCGATCGCCGGCGCGCTGGCGCTGGCGGTCATCGTCATTCCGGTCGTATTGCGCACCACCGAAGACATGCTGCTCCTGGTGCCCAATCCGCTGCGCGAGGCGGCGAGCGCGCTCGGCCTGCCGCGCTCGCTCGTGATCAAGCGGATCGCCTACCGCGCGGCGAGAAGTGGCCTGATCACCGGCGTGCTGCTGGCGACCGCGCGCGTCGCCGGCGAAACCGCGCCCTTGTTGTTCACCTCGCTCTCCAATCAGTTCTTTAGCCTGGACCTCACCAAGACCATGGCCAACCTGCCGGTGACCATCAACAATTTCGTGCAAAGCCCCTACGATTACTGGAAGCAACTGGCCTGGAGCGGCGCGCTCCTCATCACCTTGACGGTACTCGCCCTGAATATTGGCGCGCGCGTGCTTGGCGCCGAGAGGACACCAAAATGAACGATCTTTCCGTATCGATGAGCGAAGCCGGCGGCCCGGCGCCGTCGGTGGTGCTGCCCGAGGCGCCGGCCAAGGTAACCGCGCGCGGCCTGAACTTCTTCTACGGCGAGAACCATGCGCTGAAGAACATCAACCTGACGCTCGGCACCAACCGCGTCACCGCCTTCATCGGGCCGTCGGGCTGCGGCAAGTCGACCTTGCTGCGGATCTTCAACCGCATGTACGACCTTTATCCGGGCCAGCGCGCCACCGGCCAGCTGATGCTGGATTCCACCAACATCCTCGATGTGAAGCTTGATCTCAATTTGTTGCGCGCCCGCGTCGGCATGGTGTTCCAGAAGCCGACGCCGTTCCCGATGACGATCTACGAGAACATCGCCTTCGGCATCCGCCTTTACGAGAAGATCCCGAAGTCCGAGATGGACGGCCGGGTCGAAAAGGCGCTACGCGGCGGCGCGCTGTGGAACGAGGTCAAGGACAAGCTCAACGCCTCCGGCCTGAGCCTGTCCGGCGGCCAGCAGCAGCGGCTCTGCATCGCGCGCACGGTCGCGGTGCGGCCGGAGGTGATCCTGTTCGACGAGCCCTGCTCGGCGCTCGATCCGATTTCGACCGCCAAGGTCGAGGAACTGATCCAGGAGCTGGCCGAGGATTACACCATCGCCATCGTCACCCACAACATGCAGCAGGCCGCGCGCGTCTCCGACAAGACCGCCTTCATGTATCTCGGCGAACTGATCGAGTTCGACGACACCAACAAGATCTTCACGTCGCCGAGCGATCGCCGCACCCAGGACTACATCACCGGCCGGTTCGGCTGAGGAGAACGAGCATGGTTTCCGAACACACCGCCAAGGCATTCGACAGCGATCTGCAGGAGTTGACCCGGCTGGTCGCCGAGATGGGCGGTCTCGCCGAGCGCATGATCGTCGAGTCGGTCGACGCGTTGATCCGCCGCGACGTCGCGCTCGGCCAGCGCGTCGTCGCTGCCGACGCCGACATCGACAATCTGCAGCGTAGCATCGAGGAGCGCGCGGTCCTGACCATCGCCCGGCGCCAGCCGATGGCGGTCGACCTGCGGGAGATCGTCGGCGCCATGCGGGTTGCCACCGATCTGGAGCGGATCGGCGATCTCGCCAAGAACATGGGCAAGCGGGTGGCGGCGCTGGAGAGCGATTTCCAGCCGCTGAAGCTGATCCGCGGCCTCGAGCACATGACCGATCTCGTGCAGTCGCAGGTCAAGACCGTACTCGACGCCTATGCCGCGCACGACCTGCCGGCGGCGATGGCGGTCTGGAAGGGTGACGAGGAAGTCGACGCCATCTGCACCTCGCTGTTTCGCGAACTTTTGACCTACATGATGGAAGACCCGCGCAACATCTCGTTCTGCATCCATCTGATGTTTTGCGCCAAGAACATCGAACGGATCGGCGATCACGCCACCAATATCGCGGAAACCGTGTTCTACATGATCGAGGGCCAGCAAATTCTCGACAAGCGCCCGAAGGGCGACATGACGACCTTCGCCACCACGGTGCCGGGAAACTGAGTGGCGGTTCCGGGTCGGGCGGAAGGCGGTTCCGGTGAAGCCTGCGCGTGAGGGCGGCGGAAGCGTTTTCGTGCGAAGTTCGAGTCCGGTTCGCGTGAACAAGAAACGTCAAGACAACGGAGAAGGCTACGCAACATGAGCGCGCGCATTCTGGTGGTGGAAGACGAGGAAGCGCTGACCACGCTGTTGCGCTACAACCTCGATGCCGAAGGCTACGACGTTGAAACGGTGGCGCGCGGCGACGACGCCGACACACGGTTGAAGGAGCGGGTCCCCGATCTCATCGTGCTCGACTGGATGCTGCCGGGACTTTCCGGCATCGAGCTGTGCCGCCGCTTGCGGGCGCGGCCGGAGACGCGGTCGTTGCCGATTATCATGCTGACCGCGCGCGGCGAGGAAAGCGAGCGGGTCCGGGGGCTCGCCACCGGCGCCGACGACTACATCGTCAAGCCGTTCTCGGTGCCGGAACTGCTGGCGCGGGTGAAAGGCCTGTTGCGGCGCGCGAGCCCCGAGCGGCTCGCCACCGTGCTCGCCTATGGCGATATCGAACTCGACCGCGAGAAGCGCCGCGTCGCCCGCTCGGGACGTCCGATCGACCTCGGCCCGACCGAGTACCGGCTCCTGGAATTCTTCCTGGAGCATCCGGGCCGGGTGTTTTCGCGCGAGCAACTGCTCGATTCCGTGTGGGGCCGCGACATCTACATCGACGAGCGCACCGTCGATGTGCATATCGGCCGGCTGCGCAAGCTGCTCAACCCGGGCCGCGAGCAGGATCCGATCCGCACCGTGCGCGGCGCCGGCTACGCGCTCGACGACCGGTTTGCGAAGGCGGCGGAGTAGCGGCGGCAGAACAAAGCCCGCAGTCGTCCCTGCGAACGCAGGGACCCACAACCACCGCCGCCGGATTTTCGAAATGGCTGGAGCACGAGCCAGACATAACCACGCGATCCTGTGGTTATGGGTCCCCGCGTGCGCCGGGACGACATCGAATATGCGGCGTTACCTCGTCGACTTCGGCGGCTGGCGGCGGCGGTCGGCGGCGGGCTGATAGGCGACGCGCGAGTGATAGGCGCAGTAGGGAAGTCCCGTCAGCGCCTTGCCGCCGCAGAAGAAGAATTCCGCGCTGGCGGGGTCGCCGATCGGCCAGTGGCAGGTGGCCTCGTTCAATTCCAGGAGCGACAGCCGCTGGCTCATCGGCACCACATTGTCGTAGGCGACCGGATCGGGTTCGAGCTCCACTTCGAACGCATGTGCGAGCGCCGTGTTGCCGCGCGAGACCGGGCGGGAAACCCGCATCATGTGCTGGGCCGGGCGGGCCTTGCGCTGCCGCGGCGCCGCCACCGAGGGGCTCTTGGCGCGGCCGGAGAGGCCGAGCCGGTGCACCTTGCCGATCACGGCATTACGGGTGACATTTCCGAGTTCGGCGGCAATCTGGCTCGCCGAAAGCCCGGCTTCCCAGAGTTTCTTCAGTTGCTCGACGCGATCGTCAGACCAGGTCAATACCGTCATCGCACTCTTTCTCTCGCGTTGCGCCGGCCGATCGGGGGCAGCGCTGCGATGCAAAATCCGTCAAAATCCCTGCCGGCAGAATCCCTTAGCCCTCGCCGGACGCAAAAAGCGCGCCGAACGTCTACGCCGATACTGACGACTTAGAGGATCGTTGACCGCCGCACGAGATGTCGTACCCGACAGCCGAGAAGCTACAATATGCCGTGACTCCCGCGCAGAGTTCGCAGCGGCGCGTCCACATGTTCCGTCATTTAAGCATTGCAATTCGGCCTTTCCACCCGTTCCGTAAGACTACGGGACGAACCGGTTGACAGTAATCGCCGCGCGCATAGAATGGTTTCACGTGCCGCCCCGAAAAGGCGGCACGTTTTGTTTTCCGGGCCGGTTGCCGATGCGCACGCGCCAATGCACGCATCGCAGCTTATGCCCCAACCTTCAGTGATTGCCATGACCCAAAGCGCCGCGTCGCATCTGCTCCCCGTTTTCGCCAGGGCCGATCTCGGTTTCGAGCGCGGCGAGGGCTGTTGGCTCACCGCAACCAGCGGCGAGCGCTATCTCGATTTCACTTCCGGTGTCGCGGTGAATGCGCTCGGCCATTGCCATCCGCATCTGGTCGCAGCATTGCAGGAGCAGGCGACAAAACTCTGGCACATGTCGAACCTGTTCAAGAGCCCGGACGGCGAGCGGCTCGCGGCGCGGCTGTGCGACGAGAGCTTTGCCGATTTCGTGTTCTTCGCCAATTCCGGTGCGGAAGCGATGGAATGCGCCATCAAGGTCACGCGCAAATATCAGTTCGCCAAGGGCAAGCCCGAGCGCTACCGCATCATCACCTTCGACGGCGCGTTTCACGGCCGCACGCTCGCGACGCTGGCCGCGACCGGCTCGCCGAAATACCTCGAAGGCTTCGGGCCGCCGATGGACGGCTTCGACCAGGTCCCGCTCGGCGATCTCGACGCGGTGAAAAAGGCGATCGGCCCGCAGACCGCGGGTATCCTGATCGAGCCGCTGCAGGGCGAAGGCGGCGTCCGCGCGGCGCCGCATGCCTTCTTCAAGGCGTTGCGCGAGCTCTGCGAAGCCAACGGTCTCCTGCTCGTGTTCGACGAGGTGCAGACCGGCATGGGCCGCACCGGCGAGTTGTTCGCGCACCGGCGCCTCGGCGTCACCCCCGATGTGATGTCGCTGGCGAAGGCGCTCGGCGGCGGCTTTCCGATCGGCGCCTGCCTTGCGACCGCGGACGCCGCTGTTGGCATGACGCCGGGCACCCACGGCTCGACCTTTGGCGGTAATCCGCTGGCGGTTGCAGCGGCCAATGCGGTGCTGGACGTCATGCTGAAGCCCGGATTCTTCGAGCACGTGCAGAGGATGTCGCTGCTGCTCAAGCAGAAGCTTGCTTCCGTGGTCGATCGCTATCCGGCCGTGCTCGCCGACGTGCGCGGTGAGGGGCTCCTGATCGGGGTCAAGGCGGTGGTGCCGTCGGGCGACCTGGTGACGGCGCTGCGCGACGAAAAGCTATTGACCGTCGGCGCCGGCGAAAACGTGGTGCGCTTTCTCCCGCCCCTGATCGTCAGCGAGGCGGAGATCGAGCAGTCCGTTCAATGCCTCGAGCGCGCCTGCGCGAGATTTGCCGGCGGCCAGCTGAAACGGGCGGCGGGGCAATGAGCAAGGCGCTGCGGCATTTCCTCGATCTCAGCGAGCTTCCGACCAAGGAGCTGCGCAACATGCTCGCCGCCAGCGTCGCCATGAAGGCGAAGCTGAAGGCGCACGAGAAGGGAGAGCGGCCGCTCGAAGGCAAGACGCTGGCGATGATCTTCGAGAAGCCCTCGACCCGCACCCGCGTCTCGTTCGACGTCGGCATGCGCCAGCTCGGCGGCGAGTCGATCATGCTGACGGGCGCCGAGATGCAGCTCGGCCGCGGCGAGACCTTCGCCGACACCGCGCGGGTCTTGTCGCGCTATGTCGACGCCATCATGATCCGGATCCTCAACCACGATGCGCTGCTCGAGCTCGCCGCGCACGCCACCGTGCCCGTCATCAACGGGCTGACGCGGCGCTCGCATCCCTGCCAGGTGATGGCGGATTTGATGACGTTCGAGGAACACAAGGGCCCGATTGAGGGCAAGACCATTGCCTGGAGCGGCGACGACAACAACGTGCTGGCGTCATGGGCGCATGCCGCGGAGCGGTTCAAGTTCAGACTGAACATCGCGACCCCGCCGCAGCTCGCGCCGAACAAGGCGATGAGAGACTGGATCAAGGCGACCGGCGCGCCGGTCGCGCTCGGCAACGATCCGGAAGCCGCCGTGCGCGGCGCCGATTGTGTCGTCACCGACACCTGGTTGTCGATGGGCGACAAGGACGGCGAGCATCGCCACAATTTGTTGAAGCCCTACCAGGTCAACGCCCGGCTGATGTCGCTCGCCAGGCGTGATGCGATCTTCATGCATTGCCTGCCCGCCCATCGCGGCGAGGAAGTCACCGATGAAGTGATCGACGGCCCGCAATCGGTAGTGTTCGACGAGGCCGAAAATCGCCTGCACGTACAAAAGGGCATTCTGGCCTGGTGCTTCGAGGCGGTAGCGTAGGCGTAGCAATCTCGTCGTCCCGGCCAAGCGAAGCGCGAGCCGGGACCCATAACCACAGACGGGAGTTGGTTGCAAAGGCTGGAACCGCAGCTCGGCGCAACAAAAACCGTCTGTGGTTATGGGTCCCTGCTTTCGCAGGGACGACCGCCCCTTTCGTTTCGCGCGTTCCGACCCCAGATAAAACGCCATGAGTTCGCAATCCTCCGACATGAAAATCTCGGCCAAACCCCCGGTCCGCGCGCCGTCTTCCGTGCCGGTCGACGATGCGGTGCTGCCGTTCGAGGTCGATGCGCTCGATCTGCGGGGACGGCAGACCCGGCTCGGCCCCGCGCTCGACGATATCCTGGCCAGGCACGATTACCCCGCCCCCGTCGGCAAGCTGCTGGGCGAAGCCATCGTGCTGACGACGCTGCTCGGCTCGTCGCTGAAATTCGAAGGCCGTTTCATCCTGCAGACCCAGACCGACGGCCCGGTGTCGTTTTTGATCGTGGATTTCCAGGCGCCGGATCGCTTGCGCGCCTATGCCCGCTTCGATGCGCGGCGGCTGGAGGGGCTTTCGGATTCCGGCGCGCTGCTGGGCCGAGGTCATCTCGCAATGACCATCGACCAGGGCCCGGACATGAGCCGCTATCAGGGCCTCGTCGCGCTCGACGGCGGCAGCCTCGAAGATGCCGCGCATGAATATTTTCTGCGCTCGGAGCAGATTCCGACCCGCGTGCGGCTTGCGGTCGGCGAGGAATGGCGCGGCGGCGAGGGCGGGCGGCACCGCTGGCGCGCCGGCGGCATGCTGCTGCAATTTTTGCCGAAAGCGCCGGAGCGGGCGCGGCAGGCCGACCTGCATCCCGGCGATGCGCCCGAAGGCAGCGTCACCCACACCGTCGAGGAAGACGATGCCTGGGTCGAAGGCCAGTCGCTGATCGCGACGGTGGAGGACGTCGAGCTGATCGACCCGGATCTATCCGGCGAGCGGTTGTTGTATCGCCTGTTCCACGAGCGCGGCGTCCGCGTCTTCGCGCCCTTGCCCTTGCGCGCGCAATGCTCCTGCTCGCGCGACGCCGTCTCCTCGATGCTGCAAAGTTTCGCCCCCGACGACCGCGCCGACATGGTGCAGGACGGCAAGGTGGTGGTGACCTGCGAGTTTTGTTCGTCGGTCTATCAGTTCACCCCGCACGAGGCGGGGGTGGAGTAGCACAGCCCGGGGCGCTCAGCGTTCTGTCGAAAGGCTGTTGACGTAAGCGACGATCATGTCGATCTGCTCGTCCGACACCACGAACTGCGGCATCTGATCATGCGGTGCCGCGATACCCCGCGTGATAGGCTCCCTCAGCGCAAGAAGAGTATGAAGGCGGCTCAGGTCGCGGAAGTTCGGCGCGTTGCCGTTGGTACTGACGCCTTGCGCACCGATAGCGTGGCAACCGCTGCAGTTTCTCTCGGCGAGAGTGCGTCCTTCGGCGATGCGTCGATCGCTTTCACTCGCTACGGCTTGCCAGCTCCCCAGCCGCTGTAACGCGTTCCGCGCGCCGACCAGGGAGGGGTCGAGAAGCAGAGCCTGTCGCAGATCGGCGATGGCGGCGCTTTTCCGGCCTTGGGTTTCGTGGAGATAGCCGCGGTTCTCATAGGCCAGCGCATAAATCGGATTGATGGCGATGGCGGCGCTGTAATCCTGCATGGCCCCCTCAAGGTCGCCGTTCTTGCGCAACGCCAGCCCCCTGTTGTTGAAGGCGGTCGCGCTCTCTGGATCCAGCCTGATCGCCTCCGTCAGGTCGCGGATCGAGGCGTCCGGATTTCCCTGCGCCAGGTAGACGTGGCCACGCGCGACATAGAGATGCGCGGCGGCGGGCGAGAGCCGAATGGCTTCGCTATAATCGGCAAGCGCGGCGGCAAAGTCTCGAATCGAAAACTCCGCCCGCGCCCGACCGGCGAAGGCGTCCAGGTCGTCCGGTCTCAATCGTATGGATTCAGTGAGGTCGGCAATGGCCGGTTGAAACGCTCCCGCGTCCGTGCGGGCATCTCCGCGGTTTCGATAGGCGAGCGCCTTTGCATTCAAGTCGAAATTCGGACCGGCGATGATCTCCGTGCAGGCACGCAGCTGGACCTCCGGCGACGGATGCCCGCTGCATTCGTCGATCAAACCGGCAGCCGCCGGCCGCAGGGAAGCCGCCAGCAGAAGTGCGATCGCCGTTTTCCGTCTCATGGCACGCGCTCCTTGACTGAGCCGGGTCGCCGCCACGTTGCTTCGGCGTCAGGCGGGCCGGCCAATCGGCTCACCAGATGTTGCGGCCAGACCAGCCAAATTGCGGTTGCCGGGCCACCAGGATCATGGGTGGTGGCGCGCGTCTCTTCGCAACCTTGCGCTGGCGTTGCGGCTTCGGTTCCGTTTTCCTTGCTTCGGGCTGTTGCGATTGCCGGAGATCGGTTGCTTGCATCTGCGCGAATGCCTCCCGCACCCGCGTGTTGACGGAGACGTTGCCGACCCTTGCCGGGGCGCTCGCATCCGTCTTTGCGATCTGCGCGGGGATGATCGCCGGAAGGTTGGTGTCGAAAACGACCCGAGCCGGCCATTTGCGCTCGGTATGAATGCGGATGGCGGGCAAGTGCGTACCGGCCCTAGCGGCGACCGGGAGCTTCGGCAGATATGCATCCGCGATAAACAGCAGCGCGAGCAACACTCCGCCACAATAGAAAAGATATCGCGCCAGGGGCATCGTTAGTCCTCCCCCTGGTGCGTCGTACAGCGTTTCCCGCGGCGAACATTGATCGATATCAAGCCCCCGGATTCTTCCGGGTTTGCATCCCGGGTAATCCATCGAATTTTCGAAAAATGCTCTTGCCAACAACGCGGCACTTCCTTTGATCTGAATCAATCCGGGCTCCCCGCGATCGTGCACACAAAAGCCGTCCATCAACATGGGAGTCTTGCCATGATCGAGATTGTCAAAGCGAATGCGATCAGTCGCCGAAAAGCTCTCTCTCTTGTGGGACTTGCGGCTGCGTTCGGCCTTGCGGCGGCCGCCACAGCGGCAGCGGTATCGGATGCCGAAGCTCAGACCCTGGGCATGGAGCGGCGCCATGAGCGGCGCACGGGACGCCATGAACGGCGCGAGGGCCGCCGCACCGGACGCCATGAGCGGCGTGAAGAACGGCGCCACTGAGGAGTCGGCGATAGGTCATTGGCGACGGTCGCTTGCCTTCTTCGGTCATTACCGAAAGTCACCGCCGCGATCCCGCGCGGCGCTGGCGGCCAGATCGCGATGTCGCGCCCTGAGCCATTGATCTGACCAGGTCGGTTGGTAGCATACATCAATGGACTGGTGTTGCATCGGCTCGCAGCGGGCGGCCGGCAGCTCGCCCATCTTGATCGGTCGGACCTGTGATGCGCCCGAACGGCGCGCAGCAGGCTCTTGCTTTGCGCGGCTCGCAATCGCTCCCGCCAGATGGGCCCAGAGCTTTAGATGGTCCACTGCCGCCTCCATCTCTGTTCGCGGAAGCGTATGCGGGTGCAAGGAAGGCGGCTGCCTGAGCCGCCTCCCTCGCTTGTTTCTCACTGACAGAGGTACGGTATGCCGTCCCCGCCCATGATCGTGGTACCGGGGGTGCAGCCGATGCCGTTGCGCGCCGCGTAGTCATCCCAGCCGGCGTAGTTGTACCAGGGGCCACCCCAGTAGTAGGCCCTCACGGCGTACCAGGGCAGACGATCCGAGTGGACATAGACTGCACCCGCGGCATAGTGCGGCCTGACCAAGAGCCGCGCATAGGCCTCGGCCTTGTTGACCGACAGCGAGACGCCGCGTTGCTCGGACCAGCCGACGGAGAGCAGTGCCGCGCACGCGAAGGCCGACGCAGCGATGGCAACTTTTTTCAGATTTAGCTGTTTCATGGCTTCCTCCAGAGTTGCTCCACCCCCCACTTCAAGCTCCAATGCGTTTGCCATCGGTGTGTTGAGCTAAATCAACGAAACCGCTTTTTCGACCCAGAGGGCTGACATGACGACATCGATGGCTCGAGAGCTGTCCAGCCACGCGAATATCTCCAACGCTCGTTGAGTGCCTTCCCTGCCGGCTTGGGCGACGGCAGAAACCACCGCGCCCCTAAAGCGGTCGCGTCAACCCGAAGCCAAGAAACGCCGCAACGCAGAACAGGATAAGAGCAATCCGCCGCGACATTTTTGAAAGCGCGCCGCGATTGAAGCGGCCGTTTGTCTGCCGGCCTGTCATTGTCGTTTGCCGCGACCGTGTTTGCGCGAAGCAGGAAGTCCGCGATCTTTGGCGACTGGCACATCGGCACGATGACGGCCTCCGGTGAGCATCCTCCGGGGAGCATCAACCTTTTATTAAGGAATTGCGGCATCGCTACCGGCGTCATGATGCAGATCAATGGTCAGCCATCTTTGGCCGAATTTGCCGCGGCCCTATTTGCCGCGCGAAGGCCGCCTTGCTCTCGTCTCTGATGGAACTCCTATGGAAGCCTTATGGAATTCTTAATGGAACCAGCGCCTGTCACATACCGTGTTACCTCGCTCATCGTTAACTGATGCTCGTCATACACTCCGCTACCTTCCGGTTGTTCCGCGCGCCACTTTCTTGTCATGATTGAAAAATCGAATGTGACTTTTATGGCACGAGGATTTCAAGGTTTTTGAAATATCCTGCGTCAAGGTTGTTGGTGCTTAACGAATCAACCGCGACAGATCAGGAGAAGATGCGATGAGGAAATTTCTGCTGAGCACGCTGGGCGTCGTTGCAATGGCAGCTCCTGCCATCGCCGCAGACCTCCCGGCGCGAACCTACAAGGCTCCCCCTCCGGTAGTTGCCGTTGTCTATGACTGGACCGGCTTCTACATCGGCGCCAACGGCGGATGGGGCTCGAGCCATAATTGCTGGAGCATCGTTCCCTTGGCCGGCACGGCCATTGCCGATGGTTGCTCCGACCGGTCGGGAGGCCTTTTCGGAGGCCAGATCGGCTACCGCTGGCAATCCAATCAGTTTGTCTTTGGTCTTGAGGCCCAGGGCGATTGGGCGGATCTGTCCGGCTCGCACATCAGCATTTTCAATCCGGCCTTCACGACCGGCACGCGGGTGAACGGGATAGGCCTATTCACCGGCCAGATCGGTTACGCCTGGAACGCGGCGCTGTTGTACCTGAAGGGCGGCGCGGCGGTGACGAGCAACAGCGCCTTCATCAACACCACGGTCGGAGGCGTTGGCGTGGCCTCGGCAAGCTCGACCCGCTGGGGCGGCGCCCTCGGATTCGGATTCGAGTACGGCTTCTCGCCGAACTGGACGGGCGGCATCGAATACGATCACCTCTTCATGGGTAATGCCAACAACACGTTCTCGGTCGTGAATCCCTTGCTTGCCGGTGCGGCCAACCGTATCAGCCAGGACGTGGATATGGTCACCATGCGCTTGAGCTACAAATTCGGTGGTTACGCGCCAGTGAGCGCCCGCTACTGACCTTTCTTCAATCTCCGGCAAACTCAAGCCCCGGCATAGTCCGGGGCTTTTTGCTGAGTGCACAGTTCCTTGCGCAGCGAGTGTGGTTACTCATAAAACTCCGGTGCGTGTTTCCGGGCGTCGCTGGAGGGCTTGTCGTGGTTGATCCAGAGCTGGGCATGCTTGTCGGCGACGATATGCGCGAGCTTCTCCATCGAGGCCAGCGACGCCGCCTTGTCGACGTTGAAGCTGGGGACGCGCTTGTTGTCCCAGTTGGACTGGAAGTGCACGGCATCGCCGGTCAGCACGACATAACCGGTCTTCTTCAGGTGCACGAGCAGCGACTGGTGGCCCGGCGTGTGGCCGGGGGTTGCCAGCACCGTCAGGCTGCCGTCGCCGAACAGGTCCTTGTCGCCCTCGATCAGCTCGAGCTTGTTCTTCGGGTTGAACGGTCTCGGCTGCTTCTGGCCGAACTCCACCTCCGCCTTCTGGATGATCAAGGTCGCGTCGGGGAATTCCTCGACATTGCCGACATGATCGGGGTGGGCATGCGAGACCGCGACATAATGTATGTCCGCGGGCTTGACGTTGAGCGCGGCGAGCGCGGCCACCAGCGTCTGGTTGCGGTGCCAGGTCTGGCCCAGCGCCGGAACGGTGACGCCATCGGGGACCGCGATCAGGCGGTCGGTGATCCCGGTATCCCACAAGAGATAACCCTCGCCGGTGTGGTGGATCAGGTAGCAATTATCCGAGAAATCGATCGGCACGCCGACGTTGACGCCGGGCGACCACAGGGATTGATCGGTCGCATGCGCCCAGCCGCAATCGATCACATAGAGCCGGTCGACTTCGCCCGCTTTGGCGGCCGTGCCGAGCGCGAGCAAGCTTAGGGTGAGGGCCAAAAACAGTTTTCGCATGGTCGTCTCCATTGCCGGAAAAATCATTGCTTGAGGTTTTTGTCGAACCACGCGAGCGCAAGCCCGCGTGCCTGGTCGCGCGCCTTGCCGTAGAGGTCGTAATGGCCGACATCAGGGATGATCACGAGGTTCTTCTTCGCACCCTTGAAGCTGTCATAGGCGGCAACGACGGGGTGGATGTCGAACAGCTGTTCCTTCCCGGCCAGCACGACCTGGACCGCGCAGTCCGGCGCATTCATCAGCGACTGCGCCGGCGAATAGCGCAGGAAATGCTCGGCGATCGGCGCGCCGCGCAGGCCCGAAACGGCGACGATGCCGGGCTTGGGATAGGCGAGCTCGCCGCGCGCCCGTTTTGTCCCGTCACGATAGCCGAGCGGGTCGAGGGCGCGGAGTTCGAGCGGGGAGACCTGGGTGTGAAGCGCCTTGATGCGATGATCGTAGCCCGCGACATAGGCGGCGATGCCGCCGCCGAAGCTCGTGCCCCAGACGCCGATGCGGCCCGTGTCGCTCTGCGGCTCCGCCTGCAGCCAGTGAATCACGTTCGAGAGATCCTCGACCTCTGCCAGCGGATCGAGGATTTCGCGCAACGGGATGACCTCGGCGGTGAAGTGCTCGCCGCTGCCCTGTTCGGGTTCGGGTCCGGCGAGCACCACGCGTGAATCGCTCTCGCCCCAGCCGCGATAGTCGAACATCACGACGAGATGTCCGGCTTGAGCGAAGGCAGCAGCCTCGGCGCGAAAACGCTCCATGGTGCCGCCCCAGCCATAGGCCATCACGATGGTGGGGAGCTTTCCGGCTACCCCTTTCGGCGCATAGATATTGGCCGCCATCCGGGTGCCGTCGCTCCAGATGGTTTCCTTGCGCACGCTGACGTCGCTCGGAAGCGTGAACGGCGCGGCGTCCGCGGGATGATCGGCCTGCTGCGCGGACGCCGAACCGATGAACGCGGCGAACGCGACCGTCATCGGGGCGATGACATTCCGGATCGGAGAAGATTTGATCGACATCGCTATCTCCCGACGTAGGCCGGCGCGCGCTTTTCGCCGAGCGAGCGGATGTATTCCTGACGGTCCTCGCTTCGCAGCAGCTGCGCGAATTGCGGCTGCAGCGTCGCCAGCGCGAGTTTTTCGCCTTCGCTCTGCGCGCGATGCGCCGAGGCGAGCATGGCGCGCACGGCGAGCGGCGCGGCGGCGGCGATTTGCCTTGCATATTCCACCGCGCGGTCGAGCTGCTTGCCGGGCGCGGTCACTTCCTGCACGAGCCCCATGCGGCGCGCTTCGTCGGCATGCCAGTCCTCGCCCGTCATCATGTAGCGCATCGCATTGCCCCAGCCCGCTTCGCGGACGAAGCGGATGGTCGCGCCGCCGCCCGGAAACGATGCCGCGGTCACTTCGCCCTGGTTGAAGACCGTATCCTGCGCCGCGACCCGTACGTCGGCCGCGAGGAAGATTTCGTGCGCGATCCGCGTGACGTGCCCTTGCACGGCGACGATGAGCGGCTTGGAGCGCTCGGGCCCCGCGGTCGCGACCGGATCGATGAATTTTGGCGGCGGCTGAAACGGTCCGGCGCGCAGGCCCGCGCCCCAGGACGGCAGGTCGAGGCCTTGCGAAAAGTCCGGCCCCTTGCCGTGCAGCACCGCGACCCGAAAGTCGTCGTCGTGCTCGAACTCGTAATAGGCCTGGCCCAGCGCGCCGAAGGTCGGGATGTCGATGCGGTTCCGCGCCTCCGCGCGGTCGATGCCGATCAGGCACACGCCGACCGCCAACCGCTCCAGGCTGACGGTGCTTTTCGCCTGCGGTTGCGCCGGCGCCGCGGCGTTCGCTGGCGGCGTCGATTGCGCGAGGGCGGGGCCTGCGGCGATGCCGGCCGCGGCCGCGCCCAACAGGGTAAGGACGTCGCGGCGGGCGATGTCGGTTGCGGGTTCGCCGGAATGGGTCATTGCTACTCCTCCTCGAAATGGCGTCGCGTGCGGCGGCCAGCCGCACTCAGGCCGTAAAAAAACACTGGACATTGGCCCGGAGGGCGATGCACAATTGCGGTACGTTATCGTACCATCTGTTCCGATATACGGTACGAAATCGTACCACGCAAGGGGTCTTTTCGATGATGCCGATGAAAAAAAATTTACCGGACCGGTCCGGCCCCGCCGAGGCGTCGCTCCCCGATCGCATCATCGCCGCCGCGTTCGCGGCCTTCATGGAACACGGCTATGGCCCCACCACCATGCTCGAAATCGCTACCCGGGCCAAGGTTTCCAAGCGCGATCTCTATGCGAATTTCGAGAACAAGCAGGCGGTGCTATTGGCCTGCATCGCCAACCGCGCCCAGCGAATTCGTCTCGCCCCCGACCTGCCCGCGCCACGCGATCGCGCAACCCTCGCGGCCACGCTGATGACGCTCGGGCGGACCGTGCTGCGCGAAGTCTCCGATCCCGCCGTCACGGCGATCTACCGGCTCGCGGTGGCCGAGGCGGTTCGCGCGCCCGAGGCGTCCGAGACGCTGAACGCCAGCCGCTTCGTCAACCGCGGCGCGCTGGCCGATCTCGTCGCCAGCGCCCAGGCCAACGGCATCCTCGGCTCCGGCGATCCGCCGCAAATGGTGGAGCAGTTCTTCGCGCTGTTGTGGGGCGATCTCATGCTGAACCGCCTGCTGGGCGGCGCGGCCGCGCCCAGACCCGCCGAGATCGAGCGCCGCGCCCGCGCCGCGACGGAAGCGTTTCTCAAGTTATATGCGCCGGCGTAGTCCGTAGCCACAAGGGGAGAAGGGAAGAACAGATCGTTCGAAAATTTTTGCCTGACGGGCAAATCATTTCGCGTTTCCAAATTGTGGCGTGTCAATCCCTTTTCGCAAAAATATTTCTGTTTTACGGAAACAAAAATCACCCTATATTCACGTCCGTCCCGTCCCTCAGAGGGGCGGCTCGCGATCGTCACGGAACGCGGGGCGGGATGCGGTGGACGCGGATGCGCTGACGACGAACGGTGCCTGATGCGGACGGCGAAGTCGTGTGGTCCTGACGCCCCGACGCTGGCGTCAAGTTTCGCGGGAAGTTTTTTCCGCGGGAGACGGTGGCAAAAGTGCCCGGTCACCGGGGAGAGCGCGAAAGTAAACCGTTAAAACCATTGCGTAGGGAATGCCGGGTGAAACCGGTGTGACCGTGGTGACTATGCTCGTGTGTTTTTTCATTACGCACGCGAGGCTGCGGGCGCATCGTGCGTCCGGCATTCCCTGCGCCCTCTGATTTTCAGAGGGGCAGGACGTTCATGGAAAACCTCGCGCGAAAACACGCAGCGAGATCGCGAAGCCGTGGCATGCCGTCATTGCGAGCGCAGCGAAGCAATCCAGCTTTCTGCGCCGCTGCCCACATGTCGCTGCAAATGACGGTGTTGGCTGCGCTGGCGCACGCAACTCGACCTTCCGAAGATGGTCCCGCGTAAGCCCGGTGATGACGCCCGCAGCACCTCAATTCAACACCCGCTTGCTGTCGGGGCTGTCGAGCGAAAAGGTCGGCACGTCGATCTCGAACCTTTCGCCGCTCTCGCTGACCATCTGATAGCGGCCGGTCATGAAGCCCGAGGCGGTCGGCAGCGGCACGCCGCGAGGTATATTCGAAGCGCTCGCCCGGCGCGAGCACCGGCTGCTCGCCGACCACGCCTTCGCCGCGGACTTCCTGCCTGCGCCCCGACGCGTCGGTGATGATCCAGTGCCGGGTCCGCAGCTGCACGGTCTCGTCGCCGGTATTGGTGATGACGATGGTGTAGGACCAGAAATACTGACGGTTCTCGGCCGACGAGCGTTCCGGCATGAAGTTCGGCTCGACGGTGACTTCGATCTGGCGGGTAACGGCGCGGTACATGCGGGCGGATCTTTCGCAAATCGTGCGCATCATATCGAAAAGTTCGGCCGGAACCAATCGCCGGCCGGCGACGGTGCGCGTCTCGACGCCGCGCAAGTCGCCAATCGCCGTTTCAACATAGTTCCGATCTAAAGCGCGGGCCGCGCAACCTGCCCGAAACCCTTGGCTTGCAACTGGCGTGCCGATACTATCCACGCTCGTGGCGTCGCAAGCAGCGTCGCAGCCGGCCTGCTCAACACCGGTGCCAGATGACGTCCATTGCCGATCGAGTTGCCGGACCGCCGCTTGCGGGCGCAGCGGAAGCGACCGCGCGGCCGACCGCGGCGCCGGTCGCTCGGCGCCCGCCGATTTCGTTTCCCGCCGGCGGCGAGCGCGAATTGCGGCTCGACCTGTTTCGCGGGCTCGCGCTGTGGCTGATCTTCATCGATCATCTGCCGCCCAATCTGTTGACCTGGTTGACGATCCGCAATTACGGATTTTCCGACGCCACCGAAATCTTCATCTTCATCTCCGGCTATACCGCGGCGTTCGTCTATGGCCGCGCCATGGTCGAAGTCCGGCTTCGTGGTCGCGACCGCGCGTATCCTGCGGCGGGTCTGGCAGATCTATGTCGCGCACGTGTTCCTGTTCACGATCTTCCTTGCGGAGATTTCCTACGTCGCCACCAGTTTCGAGAACCCGCTCTACACCGAAGAGATGGGCATCATGGATTTCCTCAAGCAGCCCGACGTCACCATCGTCCAGGCGCTGCTGCTGCGATTCCGTCCCGTCAACATGGACGTGCTGCCGCTCTACATCGTGCTGATGCTGTTCCTGCCGGTGATCCTGTGGCTGATGAAGTGGAAGGCCGACCTCACGCTGGCGCTGTCGGTCGCTGCTCTATGCCGCTGACCTGGGAATACGATCTGTACCTGTCGCGCCTATCCGAACGGCGTACTGGGCCTTCAACCCGTTCGCCTGGCAATTGCTGTTCGTGTTCGGCGCCTGGTGCGCGCTCGGCGGCGCCAGGCGGATGTCGCGGATCCTGTCCTCGCCGGTCACGCTGTGGATTTCGGTCGCCTATCTGTTCGCGCGCGTTCTGCGTCACGCTGACCTGGTACGTGCCGCAGCTCGAGCCACCTGATGCCGCGCCGGCTCGAGCAGTGGATGTATCCGATCGACAAGACCGATCTCGACGTGCTGCGCTTCGCGCATTTCCTGGCGCTGGCGGCGATGACCGTGCGCTTCCTGCCCAAGGACTGGCCGGGATTGAAATCGCCCTGGCTGCGGCCGCTGATCCTGTGCGGGCAGCATTCGCTGGAGATTTTCTGCCTCGGCGTATTCCTGGCCTTTGCCGGGCATTTCGTGCTGGCCGAGGTCTCCGGCGGCGCCGGCGCTGCATTTCGTCGTCAGCGTCTCCGGAATCCTGATCATGTCCGGCGGTGGCGTGGGTGATTTCATGGTACAAGCAACTCCGCCGACAAGAATGCGTCGCGGAAAGGGCACCGGCGGCAACGCCGATATGGCGGGAGGGGGCTTATGAAGTCCAACTCCGGGCTCATCCTGGGCGCTGATGATGCTGGCCGTCTGTTTGGTCGCGGCGCCCGCGCGTGCCGAGGACGCAGCCCAAAGCTGCGACGTCCCGGACTACCTGTTGACGCAGCGAGAGCGCGCTTGCCAAGGTCGCGGACGCCGTCAAGGGCGGCCGTGCGCTGGATATCCTGGTCGTCGGCAGCCGGTCGTCGACCATCGCCAATCGGAAGCGAGCGCATACCCCGCGCGGTTGCAGGCGGCGTTGAAGGAGAAACTGCCGTCGATGGCGGTTAACGTATCCGTAGAATTACGGACCAAGAAGACCGCCGAGGAGATGGTCGCCGGCTTCGTCAAGCTGATGGAAGACAAAAAGCCTACTTTGGTGATCTGGCAGACCGGCACCGTCGATGCTATGCGATCGGTCGATCCCGATGATTTTCGCGCCGCGGTCGATCGAGGGGGTTGTTGCGCTGCAAGATGCGGGAGTCGACGTGATTTTGATGAATTTGCAATATAGTCCGCGTACGGAGACGATGATTTCCGCGCCGCCGTACCTGGATAATATGCGTGTGGTGGCGCAGCAGCACGACATTCCGCTGTTCGACCGCTTCGCCATCATGCGTCAGTGGAACGATGCAGGGAGATTTCGACCTGTTCAGTCCGTCGCACGGCACTCGAGCTTGCCAAGCGGGTCCACGATTGCCTTGGCCGCGCGTTGTCGAAATTCGTGATCGACGCCGCGCATCTTGGTCCGGCCCAACAGAATTGAGGATTTGCGCGTTAATGACGTTATCGAGTTGTCACCGCCCTTTTTCCCGAATTGCATCGCTGGCTGCTTCGCGCCCTCGCGGCGCTGTTGCTGCTGACGCCGATCCTGCCGGGGCGCGTGCATGCCGCCCAGCCGGCGCAGCAGGCGGCGCTCTCCGACAACGCCAAATCCGCCAACGCCAAATCGGACGGCGTCAAGACTGAAGCCGACAGGCCGTCCGCGACCGGCGCCGCCGGTGGCGGCAATGCCGTCTCCGGCGATCAGGCCAGTCCGACGCAGCCAAAAAGCCTCACCGCCAAGGCGATCGACACGGTGAAGGAGGTCGCGAAGTCGGCCAGCAACATTTTCAGCCGCGTCCCCTGCCTGCCGCCGAAGGGCGTCGCCAATCGCGTGGGATCGCTGCCGCACGTGGCGGGCAAGCTTGCTGCCGGCGAGCCGGTCGTGATCATCGCCTTCGGGTCGTCATCGACGACCAGTTTTGGCGTGACCTCACCCGAATTCGCCTATCCCAACCGGCTGGCCAGGCAGCTGCGCCGGCAATATCCGGCCGCCGACATCACCGTCCTCGTTCGCGGCAAGGGCGGCGAGGATGCGCCCGAGATGATGAAGCGCCTGCAGACGGACGTGATCGACAAAAAGCCCGATCTGGTGATCTGGCAGGTCGGCACCAACGCGGTGCTGCGTAACCTCGATCCCGGCGAGACCGCGAAGCAGGTGGAGGACGGCGTCGGCCGCATTCAGGCCATAGGCGCCGATGTGGTGCTGGTCGATCCGCAATATTCACCTCAGGTTACCGCGCATGCCGAAGGCGCGGGCAAGATGGTCACGTTGCTCGGCAAGGTCGCGCAGCTGCGTCATATCGGCATCTTTCCCGCGCTTCGAGGTGATGCGCGAGTGGCACGAACAGCAGGCGCTCCCGATCGACACGTTCGTCATCGCCGACGGCCTGCACATGAACGACTGGGGCTACGCCTGCTTCGCGCAACTGCTCGGCGACGACATCATCAAGTCGGTCGGCCAGATCAAGCTCGGCGTCAACGCCGGCGTACTGGCCAATCGGCCGATGTGAGGGGGCGAATGGGGAGTAGTGAGTAGCGAATAGCGAAGATTACTATTCGCTACTCCCTATTCGCCATTCGCCACTCACGCCTTCTCCAGCGCGCCGTACAAATCCTCGATCAGGTCGTCGCGATGTTCGAGACCGGCGGAGAAGCGGACAAAACCCTCGCTGATGCCGAGTTCGGCGCGCGCCGCCGGCGTCAGCCGCTGATGGGTGGTGGTGGCGGGATGGGTGACGAGGCTCTTGGCGTCGCCGAGATTGTTGGAAATCCGCGAAATTTTCAGCGCGTTGAGGGTGCGGAACGCCGCCGCCTTGCCGCCCTTGACCTCGAAGCCGACCAGCGTCGAGCCGGCGCGCATCTGCTTCTTCACCAACGCGGCCTGCGGATGATCGGCGCGCCCGGGATAGATCAGCCGCGAGATCTTCGGATGCTTCGCCAGCGCATCGGCCACCGCCGCTGCGGTTTCGGTCTGGGCGCGGACACGGATGGCCAGCGTCTCCAGCCCCTTCAACAGCACCCAGGCGTTGAACGGCGACAGCGACGGGCCGGTCTGGCGCATGAAATTGTGGATGTGCTCGGCGATGAAGGCCTCCGACGACAGGATGATGCCGCCGAGGCAGCGGCCCTGGCCGTCGATGTGCTTGGTGGCGGAATACACCACGACGTCGGCGCCCAGTTGCAGCGGGCTTTGCCAGATCGGGGTCGCGAACACGTTGTCGACGATCAGCCGGGCGCCGCGGTGATGCGCGATCTCGGCGATCGCGGGAATGTCGAGCACGTCGAGCGTCGGATTGGTCGGGCTCTCCAGGAAATAGCTCCTGGTGTTCGGCCGCATCGCGGCCTGCCACTGGTCGAGATCGAGGCCGTCGACCAGCGTGGAGGTGATGCCGTAGCGCGGCAACAGATCCTCCACCACATAGCGGCACGATCCGAACATCGCTTTCGCGGCCACCACGTGATCGCCGGCCCGCAGCGGCGCGAGAATGGCGGTCGTCACCGCCGCCATGCCGGTCGCGGTCGAGCGGCCGGCTTCGGCGCCTTCGAGTTCGATCATGCGGCGCTCGAACATCGCAATCGTCGGATTGGAATAGCGCGAATAGATGTAGCCGGGATCCTCGCCCTTGAAACGCGCCTCGCATTGTTCGGCGCTGTCGTAGACGTAGCCCTGGGTCAGGAACATCGCCTCGGACGTTTCGCCGAATTGCGAGCGGAGGGTGCCGGAATGGACCAGCCGGGTTTCGGGACGGTAGGTGGCAGTGATCGCGGCGGACGCGGCAGACTTCGACATGTGACCTCCATCGTGACCATGGAAATGGTCACAAAAAAACCGGCCTGGAAAAATTCCACAGGCCGGGATCACACTGTCCCCGGCCTGTTTAGCGACTTGTTTAACGTGGCTGCAAGCCGGCCGGCTCAAATCACCACGGGATAAGTCATGCTGATATTCGGTTGCGCCCTATCCGTCAAGGCGGCCATGGGATAACCGGTAAAAGTCCTTACATTCCAGCGTCAGGATGGCCATGATCCGGTCATCTCGGAGGACCCTTTCAAGTGACGTTCACGCTTTCGCCCGGCGCCAATGGCATCCTGCCCGACCGCATGATCGCGGCGATGGCCGATGCCGGCCTGATCCTGCCCGACTATCCCTTCGTCGAGAGCCAGATCCAGCCGGCGAGCCTCGATCTGCGGCTCGGCGACATCGCTTACCGGGTGCGCGCCAGCTTCCTGCCGGGACCGGGCGCGACGGTCGGCGAGCGCATCGACGAATTGAAGCTGCACGAAATCGATCTTGCCGACGGCGCGGTGCTGGAAACCAACTGCGTCTACATCGTGCCGCTGCTGGAGTTGCTGGCGCTGCCGCCGCAGATCGTGGCAGCAGCCAATCCGAAGAGTTCGACCGGGCGGCTCGACGTGTTTACCCGTGTGATCGCTGACGGCACCCGCCGGTTCGACAACATCGGCGCCGGCTACCATGGCCCGCTCTACGCCGAGATCAGCCCGAAGACGTTTCCGGTGCTGCTGCGCGAGGGATCGCGACTCTCCCAGGTGCGCTTCCGCACCGGAGATGCCATCCTTAACGCCGACGAACTCGATGCGCTGCACGAGAGGGAGCGACTGGTCGACATCGACGACGCCGATCTTGCCGACGGCGTGGCGCTGAGCGTCGACCTCTCCGGCGAGAACGCCAACGGCTTCGTCGGCTACCGCGCCAAGCGTCACACCGGCGTGATCGACATCGACCGCCGCGGCGGCTACGCCGTCGACGAATTCTGGGAGGCGATCCCGGCGCGTGCCGACGGCAGCCTGATCCTCGATCCCGGCGAGTTCTATATCCTGGCCTCGAAAGAGGCCGTGCAGGTTCCGCCGGATTACGCCGCCGAGATGGTGCCGTTCGATCCTCTGGTTGGCGAATTCCGCGTGCATTACGCGGGATTCTTCGATCCCGGCTTCGGCTATGCCGGCGCCGGCGGCCAGGGCTCGCGCGCGGTGCTCGAAGTGCGCTCGCGCGAAGTGCCCTTCATCCTCGAGCACGGCCAGATCGTCGGACGCCTCGTCTACGAAAAAATGCTGGCGCGGCCGGACGCCATGTATGGCCAGCGCATCGGCTCCAACTATCAGGCGCAGGGCCTGAAGTTGTCCAAGCATTTCCGGGTCTAGCCCTCAAACGGCCTTCCTGCGGTGCAACAAATGTGGCGGCATTCGGCCAGATGCGCCTTTCGGTTGCCGCTTGCTGATTGTACGATCGGGAGCAATGAACCGCCGAGAGCTGGTTCAGATGGGGAAGCAAACATCCAACAAGGGGACGTTCAATGACCATGGCAATCACACATGGGACGATGTCGGAGGCTGACCATAGTGCGCAATTGCGCAAGGCGGTCATCGCATCGACCATCGGCACCGCGATCGAGTGGTACGACTTCTTTCTGTATGGCACCGCCGCCGGTCTTATCTTTGGCAAGCTCTATTTTCCCAATGAGGATGCTTTAACCGCGACGCTTGCGGCCTTTGGCACCTATTTCATCGGCTTCGTCGGGCGCCCGATCGGGGCGGCGATCTTCGGCCATTACGGCGATCGCATCGGCCGCAAGGCCACCCTGATCGCCACGCTCCTGTGCATGGGCATCGCGACCTTCCTGATCGCCTTCGTGCCGACCTACGCCTCGATCGGCATCTGGGGCGCGATCATCCTGACCGTGTTGCGGATGCTGCAGGGTATCGGCGTCGGCGGCGAATGGGGCGGATCGGTGCTGCTGGCGATGGAATGGTCGCGCACCCACGGTCAACGCGGGCTGGTGGCATCCTGGCCGCAATTCGGCGTGCCCTGCGGCCTGTTCCTGTCAAACCTTGTCGTCCTCGGGGTCAGCCAATGGACCGGCGACGATTTCAACACCTGGGGCTGGCGCATTCCTTTCGCGCTCTCGATTATCCTGGTCGGCATCGGACTATGGATTCGCCTCGGCATCCTCGAGACGCCGGTGTTCCAGCAACTCCTCGACAACAAGAAAATCGAGAAGGCCCCGATCATCGAGGTGTTCAAGAAACATCCGAAGGAGATATTGCTGTCGGCGTTGCTGCGGATGGCCGAGCAGGCGCCGTTCTATATCTTCACCGCGTTCATCTTCGCCTATGCCGTCGGCACGTTGCACATGTCGCGCAACCTGATCCTCTCCGCGGTGCTGGTGGCGGCCTGCGTTTCCTTCGTCACCATCCCGCTGTCGGGCCACATCTCCGACCGCATCGGGCGCAGGAAGATGTATCTGATCGGGGCGGCCACGGTCGGCCTGTTCGGCTTCCTGTATTTCGGCATGGTGGATACCGCCATTCCATCGGCGGTGTTCATCGCGATCGTGCTGTCGCTGATTCCGCATGACATGCAATATGGGCCGCAGGCCGCCTTGATCGCGGAAGCGTTCACGCCGCGATTACGCTACAGCGGCGCTTCACTGGGCTATCAGCTCGCCTCCGTGATCGCCGGCGGTCCAGCGCCCCTGATCGCAACATATCTGTTCGCCACCTATCACTCCGGCTACGCGATCTCCGTCTACATCGCCGTTTGCGCGGTGATAAGCCTCGTCTCGGCATCGTTGATGCCTGACTACACCGGTCAGGACATTTCGATGGAGTATGACGACTGACACGAAGCTGTATCGATTGTTGAGGAGGGCCTGGGCTTGCCCAGGCTCTCTTGTTTTCGGCGGGCGGGGATTCGGAGATGGCGATGCGTGGGACGGCGGGCGGCGCCGCTGACGAGGCGACATGGCGCCGCTGGCGCGGCGTCGCCGACCTTTATCACGCCTATTTCACCGGCCTCATCCTCACCGTGGTGACCCGCCGCGGCACCGCCGATGCCGCGGAATTCATGTTCCGGGTATTTCGCCGCCAGCAGCAGGAGCGTTTCCTGCCGGGCCTTGAGAAGCTCGGGTTGAGCCAATTGCCGCCGGCGGTGGCGGCGGCGCAATATCATTACCTCTCCAACTGGATCGGCGGCGTGTCGGTCGAATACATGTACGAGTCCGACCGCAAGGCCTGGATCCGCTATTCGCCGCCGCGCTGGATCTGGAAAGGCACCGCGATCTGCGGCGTGCCGGGCGAAGTATCGCGCGCGATGCTGCGCGGCTGGCACGCCAACAACGGCGTGGCGCTCGGCAATCTGAAGCTCGGCTTCGTCTGCACCAAGCAGAGCGTCGACGGCCAGGACGGCCTCGAAGGCTATTACTACGAATACGATCACGCCCTCGAGCCGGATCAGCGGCTGAAGTTCGCGCGCCATCTCGAGGCGCCCTTGTTCGACGCGGCCAGCGCGCCGGCCTTGCCGGTCAAGAGTTGGCCGAAGCCGCGGCTGGAAAAGGCCTATCGCAACTACGCGATGGAATATGTGCGGACTTCGGCGCCGGTCATGGTGCAATTGTTTGGCCCCGAAGATGCCGGCTACCTGCTGCATCTCACGGGAAAGCTGATCGGCATGCAATATTTCGACGAGACCGCGGCCGCCTTGTCCGCGAGCAAGGGCGGCGCGAAGCAATTTGCGGTCTTCCTGTGCGCGCTGTTGGAGGCGCAGGACGATGCCGTCGGCGTCGAGGAGTCCGGCGGCACGTTCGAAATCAGGCAGCAGAGCTGGAAGCTCTTCGCCGATGTCGCCGACTATCACCCGTCCTGCGCCAGGGTCCTGGCAGGATTGCTCGAAGGCCTCGCCGCCGGCTGCGGCCGCCACATCCCCGTCGCCATGAGGCCGGGCGCGGGCGGTGGCCCGCCCTTCGTCTGGTCGATCGGCTAAACGCCTGCGCCCGACGACTCAATTGCGCAGGCGGCCCATGCGCCTGACGCAAATGGAATCCGGCGCGATCGTGCTAGGAAACACCGCGGCGCCGCAAGCCATTCGGGCCGAAGGAGACCCGGTTGCCCGATATCGCCGTTGCCGAAATCCCCGTCGACGAAGAGGAGCGTCCGCTTCCGCCGCCACAGCCGCTGGCGAGGAATGTGCTGGTCGATGGCCCGATCCTGCGCACGCTGTTGTGGCTGGCCTGGCCGAACGTGATCGCGCTCTCGGCCGGCACCTGCGTGGTCATCGCCGAGACGTCCTATATCGGCCGGCTCGGCACCGAATTGCTGGCGGCGATGGCGCTGGTGTTTCCATGCGTGATCCTGACCATGACGATGTCGGGCGGCGCGATGGGCGGCGGCGTGGCGTCGGCGGTGGCGCGCGCGCTCGGCGCCGGCGACGTCGACCGCGCCTCGCGGCTCGCCGCGCACGCGTTCCTGATCAGCATCTGTTTCGGCCTGATCTTCACCATCGGCATGGGCGTGTTCGGCGCCTCGCTCTTGCGCCTGCTCGGCGGCCGCGGCAACGTGCTGGCCAACGCCATCGGCTACGCGCAGATTTTCTTCGGCGGCGCGGTGCTGCCATGGCTGATGAACTCGATGGCGGGAGTTCTGCGCGGCACCGGCAACATGAAGCTGCCGTCGCTGATGATTCTCAACTCGGCGGTCTGTCAGATCATTCTCGGCGGCACGCTCGGCCTCGGGCTTGGTCCGATCCCGCAATTCGGCATGCGCGGCGTCGCCGCCGGCTCCCTGATCGCCTACTCGATCAGTATATCGGTGATGGCGTGGTATCTGTTCTCGGGGCGCGGGCGCGTGATTCCGAGGATCAGGGGACTTCGCATCCAGGGGGCGATGTTCCTCGACATTCTGAAAGTCGGCGCCGTCGCCTGCTTCTCGCCGCTGCAGTCGGTGCTCACGATCAGCATTTTCACCCACATGCTGGCCGGCTTCGGCACACAGGTACTGGCCGGTTACGGCATCGGCGCGCGCCTCGAATTCATGCTGACGTCGGTTGCCTTCGCGGTCGGGATCGCGTCGGTGCCGATGATCGGCATGGCGATCGGCGCAGGCCGCATTGCCCGTGCGCGGCGGATCGCCTGGATCGCGGGCTCGCTCTCGTTCGTGTCGGTCGGCCTGATCGGCAGTCTCATATCGGTCTTCCCCGATCTGTGGGTCAATCTCTTCACCCACGATCCGGGCGTTCGCGCCGCCAGCCGGCAATATCTGTCGACGGCCGCCCCGATGTACGCCTTCATCGGGCTGGCAAGCTCGATGTATTTCTCGTCGCAGGGCGCGGCCAAGGTTCTGGGGCCGGTGTTCGCGCAGACCGCGCGGCTAGCCTTCATCGCGCTCGGCGGCTGGTGGCTGTCGATGCACAACGCGACCGCGGCGAATTTCTTCGCGCTGGCGGCCTCCTCGATGGGAGTGCTGGGCACATTGTCCGCGTCCAGCGTCGTGCTGACGCGGTGGGGACCGAAACACGGCCGCGTCGTCGAGCCTCAGGCAGCCCTGTCTGGAATCTCGGATTAATAGCGCCGCCGGTGATGACGATGGCCGCGGCCGCCGCCGCCGAAATTCGCCATCCGCATCAATTGCGGGATCATGCTCATCATGTCGCCGCCACCGCCGCCGCCGAGCATGCCCATCATGCCCGAGATGTCGCCGCCGCCCATGCTCATCCCGTAACCTTCGGGCGCATAGCCCGCGCCGCCGCCACCGAAACCGCCGGGGATGCCGCCGAAGCCACCGCCGCCGAGCATGCCGCCGAAGCCGCCACCGCCGCCTTCCATCATCTGGCTCATCATCGGGCCCATGGTTTGCATCATCATGGCGAAGCGGCGCTTGCCCATCTTGGCCTTCATCATCTCCAGCATCGGCGCCATCTGGGTCATCATGTCGCCGCCGCCTCCGCCTCCGCCGCCGAAGCCTGCGAATTGCGCCTTGGCCGGCACTGTCGTCAGCGTGAACAGCAAAAGCAGCGTGGCTGCCTGGCACACCACCTTGTCGGCTCCAGTCATGGGTCTACTCCCCGTGCGCAAGCGCCGCGGAAAGCGGCGCAAACCGGACGCACGAACAGACGCTAGCCGCCGGCCGGCGCGCCTTCTGTGAGAAAGATCACACTCTCGCCCGTCGCGTTTGACCGGCATCCTGCCCCAGCGCCTTCTGCATGGCCAGCGCCGCCTGCTCCATCTGGCCCGCGATGTAGGGGGCGATTTCGTTCGGCAGCACGTCGACGATCCAGATCAGCCGGCTGCCGCCATCGCTGCCATCAAGCACCTGCACCGATGCGCTGTGCTGCTTCACACGCTCGCTGACCACGGCATAGACCAGCCGCCGCCCGATATCGTCGCAATCGACCAGGAGCTCGCGCGCCACCGTGCCGTTGGAGAAGGTCACGATCCGCGCCTCGCCATCGAGACGCGTGTCGAGCACGAAGCCCGGCACCAGCCGCGTGTGCGGGTTGCCGAAGTCGCGCACCGCCGCCCAGACCTCGGCGGGCGATGCGGCGAGCGGAATGTCCTTGTGAATGGAAGCCATCGTTGTTGCTCCTGTTGGATGTCCTATTAGGACGTCAATCCGCGGCGCGCGTGAAACGAGCGAGCCCGGAATGACGGCTGAGGCTGTTGAGCGCTACGTGCAAACCGCCTCGACGTTGTTGCCGTCGGGGTCGATCAGGAAGGCGGCGAAATAGGTCGGGCTGTAGTCGGCGCGCGGACCGGCGCCGCCATTGTCGCGGCCGCCGGCCTTCAGGCCCGCCGCATGAAATTTCTTGATCGCGGCGTGATCGGGCGACCGGAACGCGACGTGGGCGCCGCCGCCCGAAGATCCGTTGTGCCGGTAAAGCCAGAGCGCCGGTTCGCCCTTGGGCCCGAAACCGGCGCCGCTCTCGTCGCGCGAGCACAACACATATCCGAGCGGCGCCAGCGCCGCGGTGTAAAAACGCACGGCGGCGTCGAGGTCGCCGACTTTCAATCCGACGTGGTCGTACATGGTGGTTCTCCGATTCCTTGAAGCGCGCGATGCGCGGGTTCGGAGACGATCCTAGTCAGTGCAGGGCAAGCCGTTCTTGGAAAATCTTGCGGCTGCCCCGCGCGGCATCGCGGAAGGCGCGCGGGGAGGCGCCCGCGGCGCGGTGGAAGGTGCGCACGAAGTTGGAGAGATCGCCGAATCCAACGTCATAGGCGATGTCGGTAACGGACCTGTCATCGTCGGCCAGGAGCCGCGCCGCACGACGCAGCCGCGAGCGCACCAGATATTGATGCGGGGTGACGCCGAGCACGTTGGCAAACACCCGCAGGAAATGGAACGGACTGATGTCGGCTTGCGCGGCGGCCTGCTCCAGATCGATTTCCTCATGCGAATGGGCGTCGATCCACAGCGCAGTTTCCACCGCGCGGCGGCGATCCCGGGCATTGGCCGGTGCGTTCCCGCGCGCCCGCCCGGAAACCACTTCGACGAAGCGGTTGGCGAACCATCCGCCGACCTCGTCGAGCCCGATATCGCTGCGGCCCTCGGCCGCGGCCTGCGCCAATTCGCCGAGCACCATCAATTCGGGCAGCGGCGGCGCGGCGCCGATCCGCCACGCCTGGGGGCGATCGCCGATCGCCTGCACGGCTTCCTGATCCAGGAAGAACGACAGGCACTCGTCGCCGCAGCCGTGATCGTGGGTGCAGATGAATTCGTCGCCGGGATAGCCGACCAGGATCGATCCGGCCACCAGCTCGAACGAGCGGCCGCGGCAGCGACAGCCGAAAGAGCCCTTGCGCACATAGGAGATCGAATGGCTGGCATATTGCTCGACAAACGGCGTATCGTCCGGACCGGCATTGCACCGGAAGTCGGACACGGTGATGGAGCCGCGCTGCAGCAGGGTCGTTCGCGTCATGCGATGAGATTTAGCCCTGTGGGCGGGGCGGAGCAACCGGCAGCAGAACGTCGAACAGGGTCTTGCTGGCCACGGTGCCGCGCGCGCCTTCGATCGATAGCAACCGGCGCTTGGAGATCACGCCGCCATGCGGAGAAATCTTGTCGGCATAGCCGCCGGCCTCGAGCACGCGATGGCAGGGCACGATGATCACGAAAGGGTTATTGGCGAGCGCCTGCGCCACCGATTGAGCGGCGCCGGACGCCCCGAGTCTGGTCGCGATTTCGCCATAGGTGCGGGTCTCTCCGCGCGGGATCGCGCGCGTGAGCTGGTAGACGCGCTGGTTGAAGGGATGGATGCCGGTCAGATCGAGCGTGGCGTCGGAGAAGTCGCCGGCCTCGCCGCGCAGCAGCGCGCCAATGCCTTCGATCGCGATTTCGACATTCACCGGGGGCCGCATCTCGCGGGCGTCGGGATAGAACTGATATAGCCGCTTGCGGGTTTCGATCTCGCGCGCCTCGGGCAACTGCACGCCGAGAATCCCGCCATAGCCCCATGCGATGCCGCATCGGCCGATCGCCGTATCGAAAATGCTGTAGCCACGCCCCGCCATACGCCACCGCCCAGCAGGCATCATAGCACCGTCATAAACCGGCGCATCTGGAAAATGCGGGACTGGTTAAGGCGGGGCGGGGGCGGTCGCCCGGAAAAATGGCTCCGGTGCACTGCACCGGAGCCATCTGTTGCCGTTGTCGGATAACGAACTACTCGCCTTCCGTGCCGATCGCGTAGGCGGTTTCGCCGTGGACCGCGTCGTCGCCGACCTTCAACGTCGCCTCATCCATCCGCAGCGGAACGATGAAGGAGATCACCTTGAGGATGATGAAGGTCGCGATGATGTTGTACACGATGATGAACGCCGCGCCCTCGGCCTGAAGCAGGAGCTGGCCGGCGTTGCCGTAGAGCAGGCCCGTGATGTTGACGCCCGGCGCCTCCTTGTCGGTGCCAATGTACATCAGCATGTCCGGATTGGCGAAGATGCCGGTTAGAAGGCCGCCGGTGAGGCCGGCGACGCCGTGGGTCGAGAACACGCTCAACGTATCGTCCACCTTCATCATGAAGCTGGTCTTCTGCAGCTTGTTCATCGCAAGCCACGGGATGATGCCGGCGACGACGCCGATGGCGATCGCGCCGAGGCCGTCGACATAGCCGGCGGCCGGCGTGATGGCGACGAGGCCCGCGATCATGCCGTTCACCGCGCCGAGCACCGACGGCTTGCCGTAGGCCAGCTTGTCCAGGATCGTCCAGACCAAGAGAGCCACCGCGGTGCAGGTGTTGGTGTTGAGCACGGCGGCGCCGGCGTCAGCATTGGCGAAATAGGGGTCGCCGCCGTTGAAACCGTTCCAGCCGAGCCACAGGATTCCCGCGCCGACCAAGGTCATCAAGAGGCTGTTGGGCGGGAAGTGGTCGCGGTCGGCCTGCAGCCGTGGACCGATCATCCAGGCCGCGACAAAGCCTGAGGTGCCGGCGGCAAGATGGATGACGTAACCGCCCGAGAAGTCGGCCACGCCCATGCTGGCGAGCCAGCCGCCACCCCAGATGCTGAATGCACCGACCGTATAGACCAGCGTCATCCACACCGGGCAGAAGATCATCCACGCCGTGAAGTTCATGCGCCCGAGCACGGAACCTGCGAGGATGATGACGGTGATGGCGGCGAACACGAACTGGAAGAAGATCAGCGTTGCCATCGGGAAGGTCAGCGCCGGCATACCCGCTGCGGCGGCGGGAATGATTGCTTGTCCGGTCGTGAAGGCGGCCGATGTCGCCAGCCCGGGCTTGCCGAGGAATGGGAACCATTGCTCCCCGAACGCCATGTTGTAGTCGAACAGGATCCAGACGACGAGCACGGAGGCGAAGGCGTACATTGCCATGAAGGCGGAGTTGATCGCCCATTTCTTCTTGACGATGCCGCCGTAGAGAACAGTCAGCCCCGGAATGCTTTGCAGGCCGACGAAGGTGGCGGCGGCGAGCTGCCAAGCATTGTTGCCAGTATCAAGCCATTGTGGTGATGGTACGAGTGCCATAGGCGTTCCCCCAAGTTGGTCGCGAACAAACTCCAATCCGTGCGCCGGTGGCACAGAAAAGCGTCCAACAAAACGCAAGGATTATGCCAGCCGTCCCGAGCCCGTCAGAAGTTGACTGATTCTTAATTTCCCTTAAGTCTCAAAGGGTGCAGACGTGATCACGCGATTAAAAGATGTGCATTTGACCACATAATAGGCAAGCAAGGCATGCGGGTACCATCGAAAGTTCTGACTTGGCTGGTGGCGATGGTCGCCGTGGTGGCGACCATGGGCTCCGCCGTTCGTGCGCAAGGGCAGCACGGCGCCGCCGCGATGACCTGCACCAATGTCTCGAGTGGCGCGAGCTGGCAGATCAAGATCGACTACGACAAGAGCGCCGTCGATTCCAATGCGGCCCGGATCAGCGACGCGCAAATCTCGTGGCACGATGCCAGCGACGGTGGCAACTACACGCTTGACCGAAAGTCCGGCGAACTTACGGTGATCGTCGCCTCGAGCACCGGCGGCTATTCGCTGCGCCATCGCTGCAAGCCGGAGAATTGAAGCCGCAATCCGGCAGTGAAGTGGAACGGCGGCGATGGCTCAGCGGATTTCCGGCGTCAAGGCAAGTGTCGGGTTCGCCTCGGAGCGGGGCCAGCGCAAACGCAACGAGGATTTCGGCGGCGCCGTGTTCGGCCCCGAACTGCCCGCGCCGCGCCGTGACGTGATCGCGGCGATCGCCGACGGCATCGGCTCTACCAAGGGCGGCCGCGAGGCCGCCGAGATCGCGGTGCGCGGTTTCCTCGACGGGTTCTGCGATCTGCCCGAGACGATGGAGGTGCGGCGCGCCGCCGCCATCGTGCTGGACGCGCTCAATGGCTGGATCCATTCGGAAGGCAAGCGCTCTTCCGATTTGCTGGGAATGGGATGCACCTTCACGGCGCTGGTGCTGCGCGGCCGCATCGCCCATGTGCTGCATGTCGGCGACACCCGCAGCTATCGCTTCAGCCGCGACCGCCTGACGCTCCTGACCACCGACCATGTGCGCCCCGACGGCAACGGACGGTCCACGATCCTCACCCGCGCGCTCGGCGTGGAGACCGAGGTGCGGCTCGACTATGCGAGGCAGCCGGTGGCCCAGCACGATCGCCTCCTGCTCTGCAGCGACGGCGTCCACGGCACGCTCTCGGCCGATGCGATCGCCGAGATCATGCGCGAGCGCGTGTCATCCGAGGATACCGCGCGCGCGCTGGTGGCCGCCGCGCTCGATGCCGGCAGCTCCGACAATTGCACCGCGCTGGTGCTGGATGTGGTTGGCCTCGAGACCGCCGAGACGACGGAGATCGGCGCCGGCCTTGCGCAGCTGCCGGTCATCCCGGTGCCGCATGATGGTGTGACCATCGACGGCTTCGTGCTCAAGGTGCTGTTGTCGGAGGGCCGCTACACGCGTCTGTTCGGGGCCGAGGACGAGGTCGAGGGCGGCGAGGTGGCGTTGAAATTCCCAAAGCCGCTGCTTGCCAGCGTCGATACCTATCGCGCGGCTTTCGTGCGCGAGGCGTGGGTGGGCGCGCGGGTGACGAGCCCCTGGCTTGGTCACGTGATCGAACTGCCGCCGGGGCGTCAGACCGGCCTCTACACGGTGATGCCGCTCTACCAGGGCGAACTATTGGAAACGCGCCTGACGCGCCGCCCCGCGGTTGGCCTGGAGGAGGGACGCAACATCGCCATCAAGCTCGCGCGGGCGACGGCGGCGCTGCACCGCGGCGGCATCATCCATCGCGACATCAAGCCGGACAATGTGATCCTCGAGGGCGGGGGATCGCTGAAGCTGATCGACTTCGGCGTGGTGCGCATTCCCGGACTGGAGGACGCGCCGCCCGCGGATATCCCGGGCACGACGGCCTACATGGCGCCGGAAATGTTCGACGGCGAGGCCGGCAACGAGGCGACCGACATCTATGCGCTCGGCGTCACCATGTTCCGCGCCTACACCGGCGAATACCCTTACGGCAATGCCGATGCCACGAGCCCTTCGCGACGCGAGCGGCCGACGCCGCTCTCCGAGCTGCGCCCCGACCTGCCGGCCTGGCTGCAGGCGGCGCTGGCGCGAGCGGTCGCCAAGGATCCCGCCCATCGCTTCGGCGACATGATCGATTTTGCCGTCGAGATCGAGGCGGGTCCCGTAAGCGCGCCGCCCGCAGTGCAGCGGCCGCGCACGCTCTACGAGCGCTATCCGCTGCAATTCTGGCAGGGCATCTCCGCGCTGCTCGCGCTGGCGCTGCTGGTGTCGCTGCTGCGGCGGTAGGAGGCTTCAGAGCGCATCGCGCTCGCTGTGGCCTTGATGCTTCGCGTGCCACCTCGGGCCTGGCCCGCGCATGTAATGAAGTTCGGGCCGATAGGGATGGCAGGCGCTTCGGATCAGCCGGTGCTACCTCGTCACGACCGCATGCAGGCTGCGGCGGAATGGCGTCCATGACGATTGCGCGACCGACATGGCGTCCTCTCAGTGCGGCTTTCCGAGCGCGGACGCAAACGGCATGGCAAAGATTTCCTCGCCAAAATCGTCGCTGACGTGCAGCACCCAGCTGCGCCAGTCTTCCACGTTCGGCGTCATGATCAGCGAGCGCACCACGAGCGCGGCATAGTCGTGCGCCTCGGTCAGGTCGCCGATGGCGGCGCCGCGCTGGTCGATCAACACCCCTTGCGTATTGGAGCAATGAAAATAGACCTGGGTCATGTTCCGCCTCCTGCGAACCACATGCCGCGAGAATAGCCGCGCAACTGTTCGCGGAAAATTCGGATGGATTCCCTAAGGGGAGATACGGAGGTCGGGTTGCGGCGACGGGCGTGCCCGGCCAAGAAGGCGACCGCTTGCCGATCGGTGCTGGCCGCGGGGATAGCCGACCGTTTGCGCGAAGGCGACGAACTGGACTTATTGCGCGGGCCCCCCAGAGGGGATAGTCGCGGTGACCTTCTCCCGTCGGGAGTGCCACCAGAGTCAATGGCCAAGGTCCGGTCGTCGAGGCCGATAAGACTATGAGAAAAAGATATTCAGTTCCGAACTGTATAGTTTTTCGCAGAAAGCTTATCAGTTGAATGATCGGTTTTGGGCAGAAGCGACCACCGGCGTGAAGGCCGGTGGGTGTAACGTGACAAATAGCCTAAGACCTGCTTGGGCCCGGCGAATGGCCTCTTCGCATAAACAACCCAATCGATGTTGCGTCGCCATGGATCAAAGTGAGACGTCGCGGCAAAAGATAAGACGAATCCTTTTCAGCCAATGGCAATCTAGGCCGCCTTTGTTGCGATCGGCTCGATTTTCGCAAGGTCATTACCTATTTGCCGCATGGCTATCTGAACATCGTAGTCGGTCTGAAGGTTCAACCAGAGTTCAGGTGAAGTGCCGAAGACCTTCGACAAGCGCAGCGCAGTATCGGCGGTCACACCAGTTTCTTCATTTGCCAATCGCTCAATGCGTGTCCGCGGAACGCCGCAGGCTTTTGCTAACGAACCGGGGGATAGGCCGAGCGGTAGTAAAAACTCTTCCCGAAGAACTTCACCGGGGTGCATTGGAGCAAGTTTCTTGGCCATTATGTCGCCCTTCTCGGCTTGAGGGCCATATCCGACCCTCTTTTGGCTGTTAGTGATAGTCAGTTAACTCAACGTCTCTTGGCCCTTCTGGGGTCCAAACAAAGCAAATGCGGAACTGGTCGTTTGCTCGAATCGAGTGTTGGCCCGCTCGATTGCCTTTGAGAGCTTCGAGCCGATTGCAGGGCGGCGCTCGCAAATCCACCAGCAAATGGGCGGCGTGCAGAAACCGCAGCTTGCGGCGGACAATCTTGATCAAATCAGCTGGAAAGCCCTTGCGGACTACGCCGTTGAATGCGTCCTCCGTCAGAGAGCTCTTGAAACTCTTGATCATAATCGTATGTATCAATACACGATACATATGTCAACGACAATGTATCATATGCTGATACATGAAAGTAGTGTCAGGCCCCCGATTCTAAATATTTTCAGCAGCGAGGCTCTCGCGGTCGCGAATCAGTTATTCACTTATAAGGTTTCGGCAGAAATGGAGTTAGTCGACGGATAAGCAAATTAAGAAATGCTTATCAGCCGGCAACTGGATAGCTTTCTACAAAAATGTTGCGAGTTGACGCGCCGCGCCACGTAAAACAGTCTAAACTCGCTATAGAGGCCGTCGGAGAGGCAGGCCGAGCCGAAGTATGATTCAATGACAAAGAACTCTCTTTTTGCGCTGTTGGCGTGTCTCGCGGTGACCCTCAGTTCTACGCGTGTATTTTCCAACGACAGCACGGCCGAGCTGGCGGCGGGCGGCTTGGTATTCACCAAGTCGGACGACATTGAGATGTTGTCGGAAGATCTCTTCGTTTCAATGAAGGAGATAAAGGTACGGTATCATTTCCTGAACCAATCCGACAAAGCCGTCGTTACGCAGATTGCGTTTCCGATGCCTGATATCCCATATGGTGTGGATGATTTTAACTTTGCGATTCCGACTGATGATCCTCAGAACATTCTTGGATTCACGACAGCCGTAGACGGGCGTCCGGTAGTGGCAAGCGTAGAGCAAAAAGCGTTTCTCGGAGGGGTAGACCGAACGGACGATCTTCGCAGACTTGGTATTCCTATTGCGCCCGGTCCCAGTCAAAAGCTTGACTATGTGTCACAACAGACTTGGAATGACCTTATCCAGCTTAGACTGATTCAGGATGCGCCTAAAGGGGATCTGCAGCCGCGTTGGACGTTGAAAACGACATACTATTGGCAGCAGGTTTTTCCCCCTCATCAGGAGGTCGTGATCGATCACCGGTATCTGCCCAGCGTAGGCAGCGTGGTGCCAATGTCGGCATCGGACCTGATTCGGCAACCCCTAAACTTACAAATTGATCAATCAAGGGGACTCAATCGATACTGCATCGATAAGTCATTCCTAGCTGCAATTGCCAAGCCTGCGAACACCATGTGGGAACAGCATTCCTTGCAATACATCCTTGCGACGGGTGCAAATTGGTCAGGCCCAATTAAGAACTTTCGATTGGTGGTGGACAAAGAATCACCGGACAATCTGGTTAGCTTCTGTGCGCAAGGTGTTAAGAAAATTGCTCCCACTCAATTTGAGATTAGCGTATCGCAATTTGTTCCGACGTCGAATCTGGATATTTTGATCCTATCTCCGAGCCGGTCTGAACCTGATAATACTCCCGTAGTTTCTTCGGATGCCCGGAAGGACATTGTTTCGCTGAACTGTGATCAGCTTTGGTATCAACGGAACGCCATCACCAAGGCGGCGGGTTATTGTTTTCGTACTCCACGAGCCATTCGTGTCTTTGGGAACGCCGGGTGCAAATACGATAGCGCGTCCGACCTACCGCTATCGGATCGGGATCGGCAAAGTATCAATTCGATTCAACAAGTGGAACGCGTGAAATCGTGCCGACAATAGATGACAAAAGCATCGGAAAGACAAAGAGGAAATGACCGCCCGACCCGCTGCGCCCAAGGCTGAAGATTATTCTGTTGTTCCTGGCTCGTTGGGTCCTCGCCGTGATTTTCGCATCAGCGTCGGCTTGCGGGAGGGATGGGATGCCGATGGCCGTGTGTTCGACGTTTCGGAGGCGGTCCGCACCGCCCGTGCGTGGATGAAACGCCGCGTGGAAGCGGGCCAGCCCGCCCTATCCGGCATGTTCGTGGCCTCGCCCAGATGGCACCGTCGGCTCCGACCGCGAACCGGTGGCGCTTTTCACTGGCGAAGCCGTCCACGCATATCTAGGACATCTGCCCGACGAGACGATCGAGGCGATGTTGAATGAACTGTCGATTGAGCTTGGCGTCGCTCTTGGGCAGGAGCGGATTTATGTAGCATTCGCTGACCGGACGTGGATTTTGGATGCCGGAGAACATTAGAAGCAGACTTTAATCTGATGCCGAGCTGGGAATTGCCCGTGGGGTCGAGGGTATCCTATTCCCAGAACTGAGCATTATTGACCAGAAAGGAGGGCGTTCGTTGGGTCATGATTGTCTATCGTCGCCTAGCCCTCCGCATGCATTCTGATGCTAAAATAGGCGACCATTTATGGAAGACTTGGGAGGAGTAATCGTGATTTTAACGAGCGCTCAAAAGAAGACCGTCCTCGCCGCATTCCTGGGCTGGATGCTCGATGCCTTTGATTTCTTTCTGCTCGTCTTCTTGTTGGGAGACATCGCTAAGGAGTTCGACGTCAAGGTTTCAGACGTCGCTTACGCGGTTTTTCTTACACTCGCCATGCGCTTCATCGGCGCATTTATTTTCGGCCGCCTCGGCGATCGTTTCGGGCGCAAGCCAATTCTTATGCTGGACATCGTCTCGTACTCTGTCATCGGCGCTCTTGCGGCCTTCGCGCCAACTCTGTGGGCCTTTCTAGCGCTACGCGCCTTATTCGGAATAGCGATGGGTGGCGAGTGGGGTCTCGGTAGCGCACTGGCAATGGAAGCAATCCCGCCACAGGCGCGGGGCTTCGTTTCTGGCATTTTGCAATGTGGTTATCCCTTTGGTTATCTGCTCGCCTCAATCGCCTATGGCCTTTTATATAAAGCGAATATCGGCGATTTCACCATAGGCTGGCGTGCGATGTTCCTGCTCAGCGTACTACCCGCGCTCGTTGTCCTTTTTATCCGCTCGCATGTACCGGAATCTCCGGCCTTCGCCGAAAGAAGGGACGCCCCTAAGCCTAAACTGATGGAAACGCTGCGCTTGAATTGGGGCGTCGCATTTTATGCGGTCGTGCTGATGATGTGCTTCAATCTGTTCAGCCATGGCACACAGGATCTCTATCCGACATTCCTGCAAAAGCAGCATGCGTTCGATAGTGCAACGGTCAGCTGGATTACGATCGTGGCCAACCTCGGCGCCATCGTCGGCGGCCTGTTCTTCGGCTTCGTTTCGGAGAGAATCGGCCGGGTCAACGCCATCACCATTGCCGCGCTCATCGCGCTCCCGGCTCTGCCGCTTTGGGCCTATTCATCGACCCCGTTCATGCTCGCGCTCGGCGCCTTCATTATGCAGATCAGTGTGCAAGGCGCCTGGGGCGTTATTCCAGCGCATCTGAATGAAATCTCGCCGGGTGCGGTGCGCGCGACCCTACCCGGCTTCGTCTATCAAGCCGGCAATTTCCTCGCTTCCTACAATGGACCGTTCCAAGCCAAGCTCGCCGAGTCTTCAGGCGACAATTATAGTTTCGCACTTGCAGTGGTGGCAGGCGTTATCGCGGTTGCAATCGTCATCATCATCCGCTTCAGTCCAGAACGCAGCGGCGAAATTTTGACTGTCACGGGTTGACACCCAGCGGATTGCACAGCAACCGGTGCGCGGAGCCGGACGGCCGCCAGAAAGTCCCTGGCCTTCACCCGCTTGTCTTGATCGCGCCACAACCGCGCCAGGCCCATTGCCGCGCGCAGCTCCCAGGATTTAGCCCTTTGTTCGCGTGCCAGCATGAGGGCGCTTTCGTAGTGAGCTTGCGCCTTCCTCGTCTTCGGCTTTGAAGACATCCGTTCGAGGTGCAAAGGCGGCGCTTTCCAGTGGGTGTAAGCCCGACCCGGCAACCGCTCCAGCCGGAAGCAATCGGAGCAGTCATGGAGGTAATGAAGTGGCTGAAGCCTTCGATTAGCGTGTCACGAATTGGTGACGGCGTGAGTGTGCAGGCCGCAACGCGAATCTGCCTGCCCGGTTCGATGAGCGGGATGTGGAAACGGAGCCATGGTCGAACCATTGAGGCACCTCCGGACGAAGGGCGCCAACAGATATGTCCTACCTAAAGCCACCGCATCACATCTCAACTCTACCAGTTATGGGCAGCAAAACGGGCATCATCGCCCGCCTGCATCTGCTTCATCTATTCCGTGCCAGCTTGCCACGCGCTCGACGTGACGGTTCAGCGCCCTCGTGACGCCGATCCGCGCGACCAGCAGCAGCACCTCCGCCGCAGCCTGTGCTCGCGGACGGCGCGTAATTAATAGATTTGCGGGACCGAAATTCTTTAGAAGTTCGGCACTATTTCGATCAAAGCTTGCGGCAGAACCTGTGGATTCGCGCGAATCCACTTGAGAGCTTTTCTTCGGCTTCGGGTCAGGGCTCGGAAAATCAAAACGAGTGGTTTTCCATCGGGCGTCGGGGTTGTTACTCGCACGGTGATCATAGCGTCTGCGCTCCTACTCAGTATTTTCGAGGGAGTTCAATATAGAGACTTCTCTGCCGTTGGGCGTGAAGCTTGTCGGGATATCGGAAACGGTGTCCTAATGTCCCGAGTCACGATCCAAAATTTATTTATCAAAAGAGCGAATTGGCTGGCATCGTGCTTGCCGCACTCCGCTCACGCTGCAGCCTTATCTTCCTTGTCGGCACCGCGAGCGACGATCTTCAGCGTGTCATCCGGCAACGCCGCTGCAGCGCCTTCGCCTCATCCAACGGCGCGCGCATCCAGACGTCGCGCTCCTCGTCCGTGGTCAGGACTACCGGCATCGCCTTGGCGTGGATCGGCAAACCCCTTTATTTTTGTGGTGTAAGCGCGCTGTGACTTGAGCGCGCTGATCGAAACACGGACCATCATTTTCGAATGTCTTTCCAAAAGATACGGAGCGGGGCGCTCTTAAGCACCGTCCTTGCGTCGAAAATGGTGGATGCAATGTGCTCGATTTGCTCGCGGAGACTCAAAAACTGCGCTTCCCTGTCCGTTGGCAGCGTGCCTTTGGCACCAGTAAGCTCGTCCATTGCGGCGCCGCTGATCTGGCATTGGATCATCTCGTCGCCGTTCAACATCGTGAATCTGAATGCCAGCCGTTCGTTGTCGTAACCCAGAGGACTTCCCCGTGCCAGCGGCATCGAAAGCTCCCTCAATCCCCCTACAAACTGCGGCAGCCCACGGCCATCGCTCTCGTTAACCGAATCAGTCTTCGAGAACGTAGATCTTCCGGAGCTGTTTCTGAATTAGCTCGACACTTTCGGTGCGCTGCTGATTGCCACGTCTTCGCGGGCCCACGATGGCTTTCCAGCCCTTATCGCTTGGCACGATAGCGACGTATGCGCCCGAAGCGGGCCCAAATAACGCGTCTAGCTTCTCTTTGAAAATCCAAACTAACTCCGTAGCCGAGACCTTTTTCTTAGCCATGCTCAACACCCCGATGCCAGAAGCAAAGACTAAGCAAGGTAAGCCAGGAGGGCTAGAAACCACTGGTTGCCAGTCCACCGGCATCGTGTCGATCGAAGCGGCGATACTTCTCGGCAGTCCACGCCGCTTGTTCGCGCCACGCCGCTTCGAATGCGGCGCGAGCGGCCTCAAAGCTTGCCGCGGTGCCATGCCTCTCATCGCCCTGCCCGGGGTAAAAGCCGCAAATCCACTGCCAAGGCTCCACAGTGTTGACGACGCCCGATCGCTCATGCCGACGCGGCCGCCGGCACAATGGACATGCCACCGTTCGGGGCTTTCGTTGACGCGCTTGCGGGTCAGGACGGGCATGGCCCATTGGAGCGCGGCAAGAGCGGGCAGGCAATTGGTCTAGGGCTTGAGCGCGGAATGGGCTCGGCTACAGTCGGTTGGATTATGGTGTTTTCGGCCGTCGTGACCGTTAGGCAAGCGGATTATATCGCCGATGAACGGGAGCGGGCTTCCCCCTTTGCAATGATCGTTACAATCCATCGCGGCGCGCTCCCTGACCGGTCTTCCTTGACCGACCGGACGAGACCTAAAACCGTTGACCCGCTCAGTTTTAGCGCTGTAGGGAGTCCTCTGTACTGGGCACGGCGGCAACGTTGAGCTTCGTTGGAGTCGCTGGTTTCGACTGTTTGCACGGGACACCTCGACCGATCCAGCAAAACAATAACAATTAAGTCGTTAACTAAGTGCTTAACTGCCGGACGTTTCGATCACGCCTTCAGCTCTAATCGAGCGCACGTTCACCTGCATCGGTGAACACAGGGATTTCATCGCGCAATTCTATTAGTCCCATTTTCGCTAAGGTCCTGAGATCGTCCGGACTAACACCCAAAAATTTGGCTCGCTTGCCTTTGATATCGCGCAAAATCCAGCGGAGATGGATCGCTGTGTCTTGACTTAAACCGGCCAATGGCGAATCGGGTTGGTCCGTCATCGTCATGTCCCCTTCGGCTTGAGCCCGATCTCGACCAGGCGACGTATGGCTTCAGAGCGGCTTGGTCTGGACTCTCTTCCATCGACGGTATCGGTCATCTTGACGTCCGCGACCCGAGCCACAATCCCACGAAGGCGCAGACACCGCTGAGCAGCACTCCTGAATAGGAGAACATGCCGTCACCCCAAAGCTCGGGAATAACCCCGCCGATCGTAGAGCCAATGAAAATCCCTATCCAGATCCCTGACCGCATGGGTGCAGGCTACCACATACCCAGAGTACAGACGTGCGCGAAAGTCGCCCGCGAGGGCTTGGCAATTTCGCCAATCAGGCTGTTTTTTTGCCGGAGGGTCGGACTCCATCGGTCGACGGTGGGCCCAGCGCTTCGCGGAGATGAGCCAGCGAGCCTTTTGCAAAGTTCCGCAAACTAAGCAACGTTTCGTCCGGAACCTCACGCACGTCGCCGATGGTATCTAGGCCGGTAGCTTTTAACACGTTGCGAATTCGCGCCGGCAATTCAACTTTGTTGAGCGGCGTATCGTCGGGCAGCTCTGGCGTCGGTTGCAGCATGGTCAGCTCGGTCATTTCTCCTTCGCCTTCACCCCGAGCGCGACTAGGCGGCGGTCATCTCACCGAACGGGCGCCGCGACCGGAGCGCTGGCGGTGACAAGCATCTTGGAGGGTGAATGGAGCGCGACCACCAGAATGAAGCCGACGGCTAGACAATAGGCGACGATCGCAATTTTCGAGTTCCCCATCGTCAATCCTCCCGCGAGCGGGCGCGCACGTAGCTCTCAATCTCTAATTAGCATCAAAAAAGGCCGACGGGAAATATTCCATCCAGGATTCTTTAGGCGCCACCCACCTTTCGGTTCCCCCTTTGCTGGATTACGGTCATCAGCCGCGCCAACCGGTTCACGCGGCGCAAGCTCTCGGCGAAGCGTGCGGCGGATGCCTGACGCCGAATTTTGAATACCATCTTCCGAAGGCGGCTCAGCACGGTACCTCCCTAGCAGGCTGTTGAAAAAGTAGCTGGCGATAGGAATCGTGATGTGATTCTGTCATTCCGCATTTGGGCGGAGGCTGGCGGATGCGAGGCGAGGACGAGCGGTCCGGTTCCCTTTTCAGTTATGTCGATCTTGAAGCTCGCGTTGGCCAAAGCCATCCGCTGCGCGCTATCCGCGCGCTTGTGAACGAAGCGCTGGCGGTGCTGGTGAGCGACTTTTCAGCGCTGTATTCGCCGATTGGGCGGCCGTCGATCCCACCGGAGAAACTATTACGGGCGATGCTGCTGCAGGCGTTCTATTCGATTCGCTCGGAGCGGCAGTTGATGGAGCGACTGGAATTTGACCTGTTGTTCCGCTGGTTCGTCGGCCTCGGTATCGATGATGCGGTGTGGGACCACTCGGTATTTTCCAAGAACCGCGACCGGCTGCTTGAAGGGGAAATCGTAGCGAAGTTCCTGAGCGCGGTCTTGGCGCAGCCGGGCGTGAAGCGGCTTTTGAGTACGGAGCATTTTTCGGTCGACGGCACGCTAATCGAGGCTTGGGCGTCGATGAAGAGCTTCAAGCCGACAGATGGGTCGAACGAACCTCCCGCCGACGGGGGCGGAAGGAACCAGGAAACGGACTTTCACGGCCAGAGGCGATCGAACGAAACGCACACCTCGACCACCGATCCCGAAGCGAGGCTCTATCGTAAAGGACCCGGCAAGGAGGCCAAGCTCTGCTTCATGGGACATGCGCTGATGGAGAACCGCAACGGCCTGATCGTCGATGCCTGCCTGACGCCAGCCAACGGTCACGCGGAGCGCGTAGCGGCGTTGCACATGATCGAACCGTGCGCCGACCGACCGCACGCGATCACCCTGGGTGCCGACAAAGCCTATGACGCCGAGGACTTCGTCAACGAATTGCGCTCGATGAAGGTGACGCCACATGTGGCGCAGAATTTGAGCGGGCGCTCGTCGGCAATCGATGGCCGCACGACGCGTCACTCCGGCTACTCCGTAAGCCAGCGTATCCGCAAGCGGATCGAGGAAGCCTTCGGCTGGGTCAAAACGGTCGCCGGACAAGAGAAAACCAAATATCGAGGGCGCGAGCGCGTCGGCTGGGCCTTCACCTTCGCGGTCGCCGCCTACAATCTGATGCGGCTACCGAAGCTCATGGCGGCGCCCGCATGAGAGCGCCGATGAACTGCAAACTCGTCGGCCGCTGGCGGATCGTCGAGGCCGACATCTGGGATCGCCAGTATCTCGACCTCTGCGGACCGGCGTCGATCATCATTCGAGCGAACGGGCGCGGCGAAATCGCCTTCGGCGCGCTGCAAGCCGGCCTCGACGTGGAATATAGCCGGGCTTCGGTCGGATTCACCTGGGAAGGCTTCGACGAAATGGACGAAGTCTCCGGCGACGGATCAGCCGAATTGCTCGACGACGGCTCGATCGAGATCGAATTTGCCTATCACAACGGCGACGAAGCCGTTCTCAAAGCCAAACGCGATACTTCTTCAACAGCCTGCTAGGCGGCCTGATTGCATATGGGGCGAGTATTTTAGACTTACATCGTCGCGCCGCGATCTACGTAGACAGGATTCTCAAGGGCGCGAAGCCATCCGACTTGCCTGTGGAGCAAGGTCATCAGTGCTTCGCCTGGTGAACTGGAGCCGGTGTTCCAGGCCATACTGGAGAAATCAGTACAGATTTGCGATGCCCGGTTTGGGAATTTAGTACTATTCGACGGCAATGAAATGCGAATCGCCGCCATGAACAACGCTCCGCGCGCATACGAAGAACTTCGGCGTGGCGAGCCCGTTGTTCCGCTGGACAATTCGATCTTGGCCCCTTTGGTAAGAACGAAGAAAATGGTTTATGTAAGCGATCTGTTTGAACGTTACGCCAAATCCGCGTTAGCAAAGGTCGCTGGCGCGCGGACCGCACTCGCAGTCCCGATGCTCAGCAACGAGGAGTTCCGCCAGCAGTTTCGGCGCGAACTCCGCGCTCGTCGCTTCGCGATGGAATTTGCGCAATCGGCCCCGATGGCCCTTCAGCGCATTGCTAATGCTGGCGACGAGTTTCTCATTCTGATCCTGTCCGACATTAACATGCCGGGGATGAGCGGCCTTGAGCTTCTTCCCAAGGCAAAGGCCGTTCGGCCGGAAGTTCCGATCATCATGATCACTGCCTATGGCGATGCGGAGACCAAGCGTCGGGTGCTTGAGAATGGCGCGGAGGCGCTTCTGACCAAACCGATCGACTTCGGGACGCTGCGCATCGAAATCGATAGCCGCGTTGAACGCGCGGTATAGCTGGTCGAGATTTCATTGAATTTGTTGCGGCGCATGAATCCGGTTTTGGCACGAACCGGACCACCAGCGATGTCCGCAGTTCAGTGGCTAACGGGGGGAAAGCGGACATGCCGGGGAAAGCCTATTTCGGTAGCGAATGACCCATCTCGGACATGGCATGCGTTGGCAAGTGTCTGGTTTAAATTTTGGCGGCGCGCTATTTTCGGATAGCTTTGTTGACGAACAAATTGGGGAGGCGGAAATGGCACAATTAGCTCGGTTTGTTTTCATCGCACTGATGTTGATGTTCCCCGCTCTTGCCGTAGCTGGGCCGGCCGAGGACGCGAACGCTGCCGTTGAACGCTGGTCGGCAGCCTACAACTTGAACGATCCCGAGGCTATTTCCAAAACCTACACGACGGATGCGCTTCTTCTCGGAACGGTTAGCCCAATCATGTCCGAAGGCACGGAAGCAATCGTGAAATACTTTACCGCCTCAAAGGGCAGCGGCAACAAGAACACACTGGGCGAGCGGCATACAATCGTTCTCGGTGAGGATGCCGTCGTAGTCGCTGGATTTTATGACTTTACGATTATGAGGGATGGAAAGGCATCGGCGGCGGTCTGTGGGCCGGCGATCAGCACACCCAGACCACCGTGGGCGGCGTTCCGCTCGCGATCGATCAGCGCGACGGCGGCTCCGGCTGGTACGGCACTGTCGGCGCCGGCTACGATTGGCAGGTTAACCAGAGCTGGGTCGTCGGCATCCTCGCCGACGGTCAGTTCGGCAGCATGCGCGGCACGATCCATGACACCGTTGCTGGCCTGAGCGGCTTTGAGAAGATTCAGGACCAATGGGCGGTTGGCGCGCGCGTCGGCTACCTGGTGGCTCCGAACGTCCTGTCCTACGTGAACGGCGGGTACTCCGGCGCTCACTTCTCCGGTACGAGCATGATCAGCACGATCACCGGTGTTCCGGCTGGTATTCACACCAATTCTTTCAACCAAAACGGCTTCTTCGTCGGCGGCGGCGTCGAGAACAACCTGAACATCTTCGGCATCACCTCACCCGGTTGGTTCATGAAGACCGAATATCGCTCCTCTTTCTACAACGCGAGGAACGACACCGAGTTCTTCGACGGCACCAACCTGCCGACTGGCCGCGACATCCGCTTCAATACCTGGACCGAGACCGTCACCACCTCGCTGGTCTATCGCTTCAACTGGTCCGGCCCGGTGGTCGCGAAGTACTGATCCCGGCTGAGCTTCAGCCGACAAGAGCCCCGGCATCGTTCCGGGGCTTTTTTGTGAGTCGCAATAGGCTTCACTTCTGATGTTGGCACGAAACGGACGTGCCGTCGCAGTCGCCGCATGTCCGCTGTTGACGGGCGTACCTTGGCTCAGAGGTGGCTTGAGGTCTGAAATCGACTCTAAGTAGCGCGGTAGTTGGTGCCGCGCAGCGCCGGTTCGCGGACCGACTAAAGGCGTTCACTAGAACCTCCAAATGATCTTGCGAAAATCCTGTCGATGGGTTGTCATAAAGACCAGTGGTTGGGGGGTAAGGGATGAGGGGGAAAAGAAAAACGCCGGAAGCGCTTGCGTTCGAAGCCAAACATCGTGATCCCGCAAGGATTGCGGAGTATTTGAATAGGGCACTGTCGACGCGTGATCCAGCAGTGATCATGAGGGCAGTCGGCGACATGGTGCGCGCGCAAGGGGCGGCAAGGTTTGCGGAGAGGGCGGGGGTACGTCGCGACAACCTATACCGAGCATTTGCCGGAGACAGGGGAACTCCGTTTAACTACGTTATGAACGTCCTGACAGCGCTCGACATAGATTTGGTCGCGAAGCCAACCCGTGAGAAAGGGGAGACCCCGCCTGTTCCCGTTCGTGTGCCGCGTCGCGTTCGTCGGTAACCTGGGCCCAAACTTCTCAAGCAACGTACTAGCTTGCTTAGTGATGCTGCGGCGCATGAGTCTCATGTTGGCACGAACCGGACCATCAGCCATGTCCGCAGTTCGGTCGCTATCGGGGGGAAAGCGGACATGGCGGTTACGAGCGCCGACTTCCGAAATTGGACCCAAATGCGACACAAGACACATCGGGTGATCTTGGATCCGGTGACAGCTCTCGTGGTGTCCATGGTCGAGGCAATGATGGCTGGATTGAATCATAACCGCCGAGACTCCACGGAGGCCGTGCCAAGGCCGAGAGCGCCGATCAGTCCAAATTGAGCGCTGGGCCGCCCAGATCTCCGCTCCAAAACCCTGATTCCAACCCTTTCGGGGGACATGAGCGTGGTCCGGCGTGGTTGCAAGGACACAGTATCTGCCGAAGTGCGTCATCCTGCAGCAGAATTCGTTGCCAGTTCCTCGGTCGGGAACTAGCGTTTCAGCATCCGGCATCCATCGCCGGAGACCAGGGCTGGCCCCGCGTTTTCGGGGCAGGGGCGGTAAATGGGGTTGGTTGCGTATCGCTCGCGCGAGGCGTCGAGCAGGCATGTCAGTTGTCGGTTGCGTTTTTGCCTGGTCCTGCTTGCGGGAAGGCCGGGCACGCGTTCAAGGCGCAATGTTTCCGGACGGCGCAGGCACAGGCCGGTGTGGGCGGCCGTTGCCGTCGTGGCGGCTTCGCTCTGGGCCGGCGGATTGCGGGCACAGACTTTCGTTTCCGAAGGCCCCGGTCCGCGCATCGGTCAAATCCAAAATGTGCAGAGCGGAGACTCGTCGCCCAATGGCACCGGGGCAGGAGCCATTCAGGCGATTTTGCCCGATCCGATGTTGGGCGCGAACACCTACTTCGTCGGCTCACCGAATGGCGGCGTCTGGGTGACGAACAATGGCGGCGCCTCCTGGACGCCGCTCACCGACAAACAATCGTCGCTGTCGATTACGAGTCTTGCGCTCGATCCGACCGATCCGACCGGTAAAACCATCTTTGCGGGCATCGGCGCCACGGACAACGGTGAGTACAGCCAATTCAATCTGACTCACGGGCAGGCCGGCGCGCTAACGGGCCTGCTCTACACCACGAATGGCGGCGCGACCTGGAGCAATCTCGGCGGAACGACCCTTGCCGGCCAAAGCGTCGTCGGCGTGGAGGCTCGTGGCAATGTCATCCTCGCAGCGACATTCGAGGACTTCGCCACGTCTACGACCGCAGGATACGGGCTGTTCCGCAGCACCGATAGTGGGGCGACATTCACCCGCGTCTCAGGCAGCAACGGTTTGCCGAATGGTGCGGTGACCTCGCTGGTCGCAGACCCCAGCGATCCTTCGCGGTTTTATGCGGCGGTCAAGGCTGGGGGCAATGCCGGCTCGACAAGCGTCTATATGAGCACCAACAACGGCGCGATCTGGTCGTCGATATTCACGGCGTCCGACAGCAATGGCTTGATCTCAACCGCCGGCGACAAGACAACCATCACGCTCGCGGCCGGCCCGAACGGCTCTGTTGCAATCGCGATTACCGATCTCGGAAGGCCGAATGTCATACCGTCGCTAGCCGGTGTGTTTCTGTCGGGCGACAATGGCACGAACTGGCATCAGATCACGACTGCACCCAACGTCATTCCGGGCGGCCAGTCACCTGTCAATCTTCACATCGCGATCGATCCGACCAACGGCAACATCGTCTACCTGGCAGGCGACGCGTATCAGAGCTGTGCCAACTCTCCGCCGACGTCGGCCTGCACGGTCGAAGCGTTCCGGCTGACCTACAATCCGGCAACCGATACATCATCCAAGGCCAGTCTGACTTTCGAGGGTACGCCCGCCAATAATTTCTCCGACGCCAACACGGTCCATGCCGATTCCCGGGCTATCGCCTTCGATCAGGCCGGCAATCTGATCCTGGGAACGGATGGCGGAATTTACCTGAGAGCCAATCCGCAGGGTAATGGCGCGTGGCAGGGGCTCAACAACAATCTCACAGTGCTCGAGCCCTACGCCATTGCTTATGATGCCAACAGCCATCGTCTTGCGGTCGCGGCGCAGGACGGCGGTGTATCGGTGCAAAACGTCCCGAACAATCCGGTATATACCGTTATACAGACAGGCGACGGCACCAACGTCGCTATCAACGACAGGACGCATCCGGGACTGAGCGCGATCTACTCGACCTCGCAGAATTTTGCCAATTTCAGTCGCATGGTTGTCAATGCGCAGGGGCAAGTCGTGGGGCCTTATGACGCGGTGGCCAACGCGGCGGGCACCTACATCACCTGCAACGGCGGCCAGAATTGTGACAGCGTCATCGGAGCTGCGTCGACCCCAACGAATAGCGGCAGCTTTTCAGCGCCACTTGTGCTCAACCGGATCAATCCGTCGCTGATCGCCATCGGTGGCTTGACTGATGTCTACACCACGCAGGATACCCTGAGCACCGCAAGCGTCAATGCCCATACGCTCGATTTCGCGCTTACCGATATGGGAACGACCGACGGGCCGAGCGTCATCACTTACGGCACCGTAAACGACGTGCACGCGATTGCCGTTGGAGCGGCTGTCAATGGCGTGGATTCGGGAGGAGCGGGAGAGGTTTGGTTCAGCGGGACCAGCGCGGCTGGCTCTTTGCATCAGCTAAATAAGTATGCGGGAGACGTGCCGACCAGCATGGTGTTCGACAATCGTATCGAAACCCGTCTGTTCGTGGCAGACGCCACCAATCTCTATTATTCACAAAATGTCGGCACCGGCGGCACGTTCAGCGCGCTGACCCTGCCTGCAGGTTTTACGCGACCGACATCGGTCGAATTCATTTCCAGCAACGGCGTCAATGCTCTTTTTGTCGGGGGGCTCAATACGCCGCTAACCTGCACGCCTGCGCCCAATGGATGCGTGATTTCGAACACGCAAAGCCCGATCATTGTCGCCGACAGCGATACCATCGGCAATTTGTCCGCCTTCCGCGCCTTCGGGCAGGGACTGCCGAACACGCTCATATATCAGATGGTCTACAATCCCACCGCCGACGTGCTCAGCGTTGCCTCGATCGGTCGCGGTGCATGGCTGCTCTACGACGTCACCAGCAATTTCGCCCAGGCGACGGTGCTGCAATTCGGACTCGCGGACAATGATTCCAATCCCGACGTATCCCTGCTCACCAACGGCACGGTCGGCGTCCGTCCACTGATCAAATACGGTAACGGCACGCTGACGATCGCGGGCGATGCCACCTATACCGGCGGCACCACCATCAATGGCGGCACACTGGTGCTCGGCGCGGGCGGCGCGAGCGGCAGCGTGATCGGCAACATCGCCTTCTGTTCCGATGCCTCCGATGCGAGCTGCGATCCGTCGACCAACAAGCTCCTCGTCTTCAACCGATCGGACGTGTTCACATTCAGCGGCAGCATCACGGGCCCTGGCCAGATGTTGCAGGCGGGAAGCGGCACGCTCATTCTGAGCGATCAAAGCAACTATACCGGACTGACCAATGTCGACGCCGGCACGCTTGCCGTCACCGGCTCGATCACCTCGCAAGTCATCGTCAACAGCGGTGGCGTGCTTTCCGGCAGTGGAATCGTTGGCGGCGTTACGATCAATGATGGCGGCTTGCTGGCGCCGACCAATCCCGGCGGCGCGCTGACCGTGCAAGGCAATCTGTTGTTTGCTTCGGCCGGCGCCTATCTGGTCCAGATCACGGATGCCGGCTCCGATCGTGTCAATGTTACGGGCAGCGCGACACTTGCTGGCAATGTCTTTGCGGCGCTGTCGGCAAGCATCGTGCAAAAGCAATACGCCATCCTCACTGCGACCGGCGGCGTCGCCGGAACCTTTGCCGGCGTCAACAATCTTCCCACGACCTTGCCGGGCAATCTGAGCTACGATGCCGACGACGTCTTCCTCAATCTGTCGCTGAACTACAACGCGCTCGGCAGCCTGAACAGCAATCAGCAGAATGTCGCCGATGCTTTGAGCAATTTCCTCAACAGCAATGGCAGCATTCCAATGAGCTACGCTCTGCTGACGCCCGCCGCACTGTCGCAGATCGCGGGCGAATCCGCGACCGGATCGCAGCAGACGACCTTCCAGGCGATGACCCTGTTCATCACGACCCTGCTCGATCCCTTCATCGGTGGGCGCGAGACCACGCCGGCTACGACGCCTTCGACGAGCTATGCCGCAGAAGACAATGGCGTGAGCGCCTATGCTGCCGCCGGCAACGCGCAGTCACAGGACGAGCGCGCCGCCTATGCTGCGGTCTTCACCAAGGCGCCGCTGCGGCAGGTCTATGATCCGCATTGGAGCGTCTGGGCGTCCCCCTTCGCCGGCTCGCAGACGACCGACGGCAATGCTGTGACGGGATCGAACAGCGCTACCAGCCGTATCTTCGGTATGGCCGCCGGTGCGGACTATCTGTTGTTGCCGCGCACCATCGCGGGGTTCGCACTCGCGGGCGGCGGCACCAATTTCAGCGTCGCCAATTCCGGCACCGGCCGTTCCGACCTGTTTCAGGCCGGCGCGTTCGTCAGGCATAACGCTGGCGCGGCGTATGTCTCAGCCGCGCTCGCCTATGGCTGGCAGGACGTCACCACCGACCGGATGGTGATGGCCGACAAGCTCCACGCCGAGTTCAACGCCAACGCGCTCTCCGGCCGTGTCGAGGGCGGCTATCGCTTCGCCACGCCATGGTTCGGCATCACACCCTATGCCGCAGGCCAGTTCACGACATTCTTCCTGCCGGCATATGCGGAATCGGCGGTCTTCGGTGGCAACGCGTTTGCGCTTGGCTATGGTTCGCAGAGCGCGACCGACACGCGGACCGAGCTCGGCTTCCGCACCGACCGTTCCTTTGCGCTCGCGACTGGCCTTTTGACGCTGCGCAGTCGCTTTGCCTGGGCGCATGATTACGATCCCGACCGCGTCATCGCCGCAACCTTCCAGGCGCTGCCGGGTGCTTCCTTCGTGGTCAACGGCGCGGCGCAAGCGAGCGAATCGGCGTTGACTACCGTGTCCGCAGAGATGAAATGGCGGAACGGATGGTCGGCCTCTGCGACCTTCGAAGGGGAATTCTCGAAAGTCACCGCGAGCTATGCCGGCAAGGGCGTCGTGCGGTACGCGTGGTGACGTCGGCTTCTGGCACTTTTGAGACATGCCGCGATGTCCGCTATTCGGTCGTTATCGGGGGTAGACCGGACATGACTCGGACAGCCCAATTCGGTCGAGAATGACTTAGCCCGGACGTCCCGATTTGCGCCGGGCATTCTCATGATCCCGTGAAGCTGATTCATCCTTTCATCCATCAAGGACAGCGAAATCATTCTCCGCAGGGGCGACGTCATTTTCCTAGCCCACGAAACCAGCCGGAAACAAACGCCTGCATGAATGACCCCAATCAAACAAAGGGGTTCGATCATGTGGGAAACAATCATTGGCTTATTCTACCGTCAGACTTGCAAGGCATCTCTGTATGCCATTCGGAGCACCCGGTGAAATATCGTAATGGCGTCCCGCCGGTGCCGCGAGCGACGATGTGGAAGCTTGCCGAGCCGTCGTTGACGAGCTCCATCCGCTTGCCGAGCGCAATAAATTTCCGTGGCCGCTGTCTCAGGCGCACTTCTTACGCGGTTGGCTGGCAGCGAAGAACGGGGACGAGGGCGGCATTCGGCAGATGCTGGAGTCGCTGAATCAGCCGGCCGCGGCGAACTTCCGGCCGATGCTCCTTGGGCTGATCGCCACCGAACAGCTATCTGCGACCCGCCATGATGACGCTGTCCAGTTGCTCGAACAGGCGATGAACGACGCTAACGTCGCGGATTTTTTGTTTTACAAGCCCGAGCTCATGCGCCTGCGTGGCGAGGCGTTGCTGGCGCAATCGCGCGATAATCGCAACGAGGCCGAGGGCGCGTTTCGCAAGGCGATTGCCAGCGCGGCTGGACAGTCGTGCCGCGCCTTTGAACTGCGTGGGGTCTCAAGCCTCGCGCGCCTGCTCGCCGATGGCGGCCGAAAAAGCGAAGCGCGCGAGCTGCTGGCTCCAATTTACGGCGTTTTCACGGAAGGCTTTGACGGCGCGGATTTGCGGGCCGCGGGGCGGTTCCTTGACGAATTGAGATGATGTGTTTGGCAGTTCTAGCTTTAGCTGCAGCTTTGAGACAGCCACAATGTCCGTTCACCAGAAATCGGACATGGCGTGATGTCGGGTTGAGTCTGTTGTGCGGTCAAGAGCGGACGTAAGGACAGTCCGTCGAGCTACCCGCATGTCCGTCTACCGCCGCTCGATGCTAACCGTTGCCGTGCCGCTGCCGATCATATCGAGTTGAACCGCCGCTGCGCGGCTTACATCGATGATGCGACCACGGCCATACGGCCCGCGATCTGTGATCCGCACGACAACAGATTTGCCATTGTGGATGTTGGTTACCAGCACCATCGTGCCGAAAGGCAAAGTTCTGTGGGCTGCCGTCAGTCCCGTTGGCCCGGTGAGCTCGCCGCTCGCTGTGCGACCGCCGCCGTAGAACGCGGCACGCCCGGTTTCCGCGTGAACTGGGCATATGATTATCGCGGCCAGAACGACAGCTAATGAAAAATTGGAACCCATCATCGCCAATGAACGGCGGATGACCGATTATGTTCCTTCATTGAAATTAATTAGAACCGGCTGCTAGTAGGCACGAAGAACACCGACCGTGCCGGTCTGGCCATGTCCGTTGTTCGGGGAAGACCGGAAGTGGCTGGCAGAGGGTCAAAACGGCGCCAATGACCCGGATGTATGGTCCGGCCGTGCGTTGCAAGTGGTTTCGCCGAGCTGGCGGTAAGCGGTCTCGCATCAACGGTGGCTCCAAAGAGCAGCATGACCAACGGAACGGTGGCCCGAAAGTCCAACAAGGTTGAGAACAATAAGGTCAACAGGGTCGAAGGAAATGAAGTGACCGTCAATTTCAATGGCGGCACCAAGATCGTTACTAACGTCGGACACCGAGGTGGTTACACTCGTCCCTGGTGACCGCAGCGAACTAAAGCCAAATGCAAAAAGTTTTATCCCAGTGGCAACCAGAACTCCTGACGGCGCGTTGGAAGCTAATCGGGTCACCGTCGGCAAAGACGGAATTCCTCTATCGATGTAACCAGTGGCGAGAGAACCGCGAGCTGGTAGGCGCAAGTGAAGAACGTGGGGGCACGTTTGGGACATGCTGACCGGCTCGCACGACGTCCGTTTCGGGAGGAAGACCGGAAGTCTTGCAGACCGCCGAAACGACGCGAATGAGGCGAAACAGACGTTCTCCCCAAGGCGCAGACATCGGTGTCACGGTGGATTTCACCGTCCGCAATATTACGGATGGCGCGCCGTTCAATCAAATTTAACCAAGAGCTTGCAAATTTTTGCGGACCCTATTTTCATCAGGAGAGTCAGCAAATGCTCACCGAATCTCAGCTCAACGAAATTGGCCCCCGTTTAGAAGAAGTCCTGCAAATCTCGTTAGCTAACCCGAACACCGTGCTGCACCGCTTGCTGGAAATGGCTAGTCAAGAAATCTATCAGCAGATCCAGCAGCGAACCGCAAACGACCGGAAGGCAGCTTAGAGGTCTTCCGGCGGGCTTAGATTTCGCCAAGTTATTCCTGAATTTGAGAAGGGCGGATAACGCCGAGATGGCTCATGAATTTCCTCTAATTTTGATGCGATGTTCAGACGTCTCGGCGAACGTTACGCCGATCCGCATTTCCTTACGCCAGATAATATAGCAAGGCCGTCGTAGGTGGCACGTCAGGATGTTCAGCGTGACTTCATGGGGGATGCCTGCGGGGTTCGCAACGTCCAGCGCCGCTCCGGCTAGAGACATGTTGCGGATCGTGCAGTCGACGCCGCGCCCGTCGAACTCAATCGATCCAGCCTTGAATAACCGCCGTCGTGGCGTTGCACGTCGCTCCATCCTACTGGTTTAAACTCAAAGTCTAAGAACCGAGTGAACGTCTGCACCAAAACCAGGCAGGACCTTGGCAAGGATTCGATAACCCAATGGGTGGGGTAAAGACAGCGGGACCCAACGCGACCGAAATCGGTGCGCTGGAATTGGCACGAAATGGACCTCCCACAATGTCCGCAGCTCGGTCGCACCCGGGAGGAAAGCAGACGTGGCGCGGACATCGTATTTCGATAGGACCTGAAACGGACACGGTCCGCTTGACGGTTGTGGATGGCTCCTCCACCGGCACCCAGCGCTACACAAGCCGGCGCTGCACGTCACTATCACCGTCGATATAGCGTTGGGTCGTCTGAATGGATTGATGCCCTGCCAGCAGCTGAACGTCTCGAAGTGACCCTCCAGCCTGTGCACCAGTCGCGCGGCACGTGTAATAAAGGTTCGACGGCCGAAACGAGATGAGCAGCCGCTAAGGCCGAGGGTCTTGTACGCCCGGTTAAACCAGACCACGATGCTCAGCGGTGTCATCGGACCGCAGCGCTCTGACCGGACCACAACTCCACGACCCCGGGCGCAGTTGTCGCATGACAATGAGCACTTCGCGCAAGTCCGGATGAAGCCGGATCGACCGACCGCTGCCCTTCTTTGCCTGGAGCTCGAGTACTGTGCCAATTTGCCCAGCGGGGTCGACGACCATGTCCCAGCTTAGCTTGGCGATCTCAGCCGCGCGAAGTCCTGCTTTTACCGACAGAAAACGATCAGCCGATTGCGGAGGTGGCGACGAGAGCGGTCGGCGAAAAACAGGAGATAGTCGAGATGGTCAGCCGAAAGCTTGTTTTCCCGGCATTTCCAGTCAATTCGTGTGCGTCACAATTCTAAAAGATTATAGTTTCGATGCAACGGGAGACTGAATACCCATGACCAACTTACCACGAAGCCTATTCATGCAGCCTGCGACTGAGATGCTGTTGATCTTTCGACAACTGTTCGACCCGATCGAGACCGAGTACGCTCGGCGCGTCAGTTCATCGGAGCTGATCCGCGGCGGCTCGTCCGCGCTGCACGCCGCGTTCGCGGCGTCCCTGCCCGCGTTGCGCCACCCCACGCGCCGCCGCGTCGCTACACACGTTCGCCGTTGGTGCTGCCGCGCCCGCTCCCGCCGGCCCGTGGCCGCGCTGCGGCCTATCAGCGCGCACGCTTGCCGCCGCGCGCTATCGCGGCACCTATCTCGCCGCACCTCGCGGTGCGTCGCGCGCTGCGACGTTGTTCGCGACTCGCCACCGTGGCCACGTGCGCGTGGAGCGTTGGTGCCTCACCCGCTCGCTCCGGATCCGATCGTTCGCCTGATCCTCGTGTACCGTCGTTCGCGTGCGGCTCACCGCAGCGACCTCGATCTCGCTGCTCGTTGTCCTGGCGTGCGCGCGACCCAGAGTGCTGCTCGCGATCAGAGCTGGCGGAGAGCGCCGAGCCTGCGCACTGTTCTCGACGATCTCATCAAACGCGGCTGCGCGCCCGAATTCCTCATGTCACGCGCGCCGGCTCACAAGCCATTGCCTCCGTCTGACGGAGTGCCGGTGCAACGCTGCACGGTTCACAAGCACAGAAACCTGTTCGCGCATGCACCCGAGCGCCTGCATGACGAGATCACCGCGATTACAACACATGATCTACGCGACACACCCGAGGAGATAGGTCCACCGCAAGCCTTCATCCGCAATGGAGGCTCAAGCATCGCGCTGTCGCCACAGCCTGGAAGAGGCTGGAGAACGCTTGTTCACCTTCACTCGCCTGCCGCCGAGCCAATGGCGCAGTGTACGCACCACAAATGCAATCGAGCGTTTGCACGAAGAATTTAAGCGACGGATCAAGACTTAACTGTTCTGCCATCCGCCGACACCGCCGCGATGTTGTTCTGGCGCTGCTCGCTTCAGGACAGATCAAAATTTCGAGTGCAGTAAACCGGTCCGGGTTTTTCAATCAGCGACTGTACAGCTTTTCGAGAAATGCTTATCAGTCGGCAACTGGATAGCTCTCCAACAAAGTCAGCCAGTTTTTTGCACTCATTAAAAAGCCTGGCGACGCAGGTTGTGCATTTGGCCCGGACCGGGAGTCGTCAAACACCAGCGATTCACGGATGGGTCGGGCGGCCGGTCATCACGACCTCATTCATTGCCGAGCCAAAAAGCGACTGCCCATATGTGCCATTGGCGGCAAGGCCGAGCGCTTTATTCAGGCAGTTTCGCGTGAATGGCCTACGCCGAGCCCTGCCACCATTCCCACCAGCGTCCCCACGCTGGCATGCATGGTAAGCAGCAAGCTCAATCTGACCAGGAACAGCCCCTTGAGGCCCCGGCAGGACTAGATTCTCTTGGATTGGCTTATATTTAGTCGCGCGAGAAGTTGCCCATAGGTATCGCGCGCCGTGAGGCCGATCATGTAACCAGCCTGGACTGAGATCATTGGGAGCCACAAAATGGCGGCGCTCTCAAGAAGGCTTTGGCCGGCTGCCCATGACGAGAAAATATATGCCCCCGCCCCGAGTATTGAGAATGGGAGCACCACCAAGATATTGAAGTTGAGGCCGAGATAAATGCCGGCGCCGCAGGCGAGCAGTGGCAGCATCGTAGGCTCCGAGTTTAAGGATTTAATTGGCGCCACCAGATTAATGTTGCGCCGCACCCCCCCGAAGCCTATCCTTCGGGTCGTTAACGAAGTGTTACTTTAGCATTTGGCAGCGCGGCGTATTTGTGCTTCCGGATGAGAAAAGTAATGCTCAAAACCGGTAGCTGGCAGTATTGGCGTGTCGATAGGATCAGAAATTCACGAAAAGACAGCTCAACTCGACGCTTCCTCGAGCAGGCCAGCGGCGAGTATTTCCAGCAACGCAATTCCTTATTTCTTATCGACCGCTGACGCATTTACCATTCTGCTGTCGAGCATAATCGGCGGAATCGGCTACCAATTGTCGCTCGGTAATCCGGTTCCAAATATCCTTCCACATTGTGCCGTCGGGCTGTTGGCGAGCTTTATTTATATCCTGCGAATGAGCGGGAGCGGCTACTACGAGTTTCCGGATTGTGCCAAACCACGGGTCGAGATCGGCGATATACTTGTTTGCTGGTTTACCACCGGCCTGTTGCTCGCATTCTTCGCGTTTCTTTTGAAAATTGGCGTAGCCTATTCCCGGGGCGCTTTTATCGTATTCTATTTTCTCGCGCCGGTTGGTTTGCTTGGGGTGCGTAAGCTTACAAAGCTGAGCGTCGCCGCTGCGGTGTCACGAGGGGCCATCGGGCGCCGTGACATTGTGCTCATCGGCGATTCTGAAGAAATCGCTGCTTTGGGACCTCAAGATTTGCTTGCCTTTTTCGGTGCGGCCGAAGTCAACCGCTTTACCCTAAGCCGGGAAGACGATCCCCTCCTGCGCACGTCGACAGATATCCGTGCCATCAATTCCGCCGCTAATTTTATTCAGCTTCATAACTGCAGGGAGATTCTGCTCGCACTGCCTTGGAGCGATGCTGATCGTATGGAGTTCGTCCGAGATCAGATCAAGGTCCTTCCTGTGGCCGCACGGCTGTTGCCGGACATGCGTGTTCGATCGTTGACGAACTATGCGTCGTCGGCGCGCCAACGGGTGTTGGCCATTGAGATCCAGCGGGCGCCACTTAGCGCAGCCGAGCGTTTCGTGAAACGTCTTATGGATATTATAGTAGCTACTCTTGCTTTGATATTCTTCGTGCCCGTTATGGCTCTCACTGCGATTGCGATCAGGCTCGATAGCCCGGGCCCCATCATATTCCGGCAACACCGAAAGGGATTTAATGGCCGTCAATTCATCATGTTCAAATTTCGCACGATGCTGGTCCAGGAGAATGGATCGACGGTCGTGCAGGCAACTCGTGATGACCCGCGGGTTACTGCTATCGGCAGACTGCTGCGGTCGGCCAGCATCGACGAATTGCCTCAGCTGGTGAACGTGTTGAAAGGCGACATGTCCTTGATTGGGCCGCGTCCTCATGCCTTGGCCCACGACAACTATTTCGAAAAGCTCTTAAGCGACTACGCCTTTCGCCATCACGTTAAACCCGGCATGACCGGGTGGGCCCAATGTAACGGCGCGCGCGGCGCGACGCCTTCGATCGAGCATATCTCGGAGCGCGTGAAGCTCGACTTATGGTACATCAATAATTGGAGCCTTTGGCTCGACATCCAGATCTTGATCAAGACATTTTTTGAGGTCCTGAGAAAGCGCAACGCTTATTGAACGGAATGTTTCGTCTGCGACGGATCTAGGGGCGTCGTACGTTGTGTCACCTCCGTCGACTGGAAAATTCTGGACGAACAAGAGCGGCGACAACGGGTTGGCCGCGAGCGGAGCCTTCAGATGAAGCCCTGAAATAGAAAATATCGCTCAGCTAGTCTCTCGATTGTGGCGCCGGGCTCCATCTTCAAGCGTCGTCAGCTTGGCTTTCTGTCGCGCCGCATGGCGCGCCGAGATCGTGTCGGCCTCTGTCGAGAGAACTCGCGCGATCTCGGCGTGGTACCCCTTGACGATGCCGAGCCGCGCCCGCCGCGCTTCACTGGCATGATAGGCCGCGACCTTTCGGTGCATTTCGATCAGATGATCTTCGTTTTTCGCCATGGTAGCCTTAGTATCCGTCTGACCCATTCCGGGGTTACGGGTCATGACATGAACCATTACCCCATCTTCGAGTAGTTTGAAGGCGCTCCAGGACTTAAGCCGAGTACACGAACCCGCAGAGTGCGGGCGCTAAGGTCGTTGTCGTCCCGGCTTCGTTCACAAGCCAGTTGGTACTGCTAGTCGATGCGATGCTGTTCCAGCGACCCCCTGGTCCTCTTCATAACGGAATTCCAATATTGGTCGCGCTCCACGCGAAACCTTTCTTGGTGCGCCCTGAAATTTGCGATGTATTTTGCGATTTCTGCGCGCTCCGAACCCACCGTTGAGTTAGCCTCATCAGCAATCGCCGTGGTCGTTTGTTTAGGAGGGTTGGCCTTCGGGGCTTCAGTGCCCTGTGGGGTAACCTGCCTATCAACACTTCGCACAAGCGCCAGAGTCTGATCAATTAACGGATCGCCTCCGCGAAACAAGAACTTCATAATATACCCCCACTGAAAACATTAATTCATCAAAAGGTCGCGCCAACGTCAAGGCTATTCGAACTGAAGCCGAGTTCCGGGCTAGGGCGCCGCCAAAAAAGTGGGCACCGACTGAAGCGCCGCCGCCGGATGTGGAACCTGTTTGCTAGAATAGGTGTGCTGTGGCCGCTTTGGCGGGTTGAGACGAACGCAGCATCCGAGCCGCGCCATCCGTCGCCGGGTTCGATTTATGAAGATGATGACCGAATCTGCCAAAACCTGAGTAACCGGCACGCGTTTTCTATTTTTAACTTGGCGTACTGACCCTGGGCCTTGGCCAGTTCGCTCGGCCCCATCCGGCCCGTTGCGAAACGGCTGTCGAGAACCGCATGCACAGTTTCCCAGTTAAGCCCCGCTGCTTTACAAGGAATGAGGACGCCGTCGTCGCGAAGGCTCTGCATCAACGGCCGAATGACCTCGATGGTGGATTGGGATAACTCGGCGAGTGCAGCGACGGTTTCTTCATATTTGCGCTGTTTGGCAAATCCCAGCAGCGTCGCTTCATTGAGCTCGCCCTTGTCGTTTAGCAGCGCAACCAAATCTCTCGCCGCGGTGAAGTCGCGAACCTTCGACATCTCGCGGTCTAATCCCGCGGAGACCACTGCGACCGCACTTCGAATTTCTTCGAAGAGGTGTGGTGGCGCACGTGAAAGCAGCCGCGCCCGGACAGCCTCAGTCGCGTTGTGTAATAGTTTCTGACGGAGGTCCGAGGGCAAATCTACCCGAATGCCGGTTTCGACGGCGAGTTCGGGATCGGATTCAGCCTGTGCCAGGACAATCGAAAATCCGGATGCGGAAATGCGCGCCCCGGGATTGTTGATGATCCGGCGGCTAACGCTTTTGAAACGGCGGGCCAATAGCGCGTCGGTGACAACTTCCTTTAACCACCAACGGCTTGAAATTGCCAAAAGGTGCTGCTCACCTTTTGTTTGGGCGATTTCGACCAAATCTTCCGCGCTGAGCCGCGCAGATTCAGCCAAAACCGGCCTAGCGACAACGATCTCGTCGTTTCTTGCAAGGCGGCGGACAACAGCAGGCGGTGCCTGAGCAACCGGAGCAAGTTGACTGCTCAAATCGGCAAGCGCCATACGGGCACTGATGTCGGCGATCGCCCGGATCTCGATCGTCTTGATGAGGCGTTCGAGCACATTGTCAAAAAGCTCGATCTGTTCGCCATCGAAAGAACCGGCGGATGACAGAAAAAGATCTGTCACACGCTTGATCGTTTCCAGGTGCTTCTCCGCCGAGCCCGTCTTTATCGCTATTTCGACTTCATCGACAATTGACAAATCTGAAGCTGGCATCGCTCATCCTGAGCGTTTTGGGGCGCTGTTCTAAGCGAATGATGATCTATGCAGGAAATACTTAAATGTTTGTTGCCAAGGCGCTTGAGCAGATTAATTGGACCTGCTCCTCGGCCTGATTAGACGGCGCAGGTGGGAGAGTGACGCGCTCGCCCACGTGCATTTTGTTTTGCATGCAGTTGAGACAGGTGGTGGAGACGGGAATGAGCGAATGCCGCTTTCGTCCATCAGGGCGTTTGGCAGCGCTCTGTCGTGCGATTTCCGAATCTCTTTGTGGCAGGCCGAGATATTTTACGTCGCCGGTCGGCAAGAAATCGGTAGCCTGGGCGTCGAGATCTGTCGATTTGGCGATACTTCTTGCGACAACCCGTTTGGTCGGCACCAGTCTTGCGTTGGTCTTGGCGCTTTCGTCAGCGTCCGATGATCATCCTCTCGCGGGTGGATAGTTTACCGCGGTGTCCGGCTCATTCGGGCCTTCATCAAACTCGCGTCAACCCGCACTAGGTTGCGCGTGAATGAGTTCACGCCCTAGCACTACTTTGGCAGAATTTGGCGATTGATCGGCGAAACTGGATTCCCGAAATCAGATTTTCAATGATTCATAGATGGTCGGCTTTTGGAGGGCCGACCATGGTGGGCACGAAATCGAAGTGGGAAGACGAGCTTGGACGCTGGCTCAAGCCATTCCTGGATCGCTTAGGCCACAAGGCACGGCGGCGGATGTGTCCGCTTTATATCTCGGGATTGATTGGACCGGGTGATCGCAAGAGCGTCCAGCCGATGGCGGCGCGGCTGGCACCGGGCGAGTATGACCAGTTGCACCATTTCATTGCTGATGGCGTTTGGGATGCAGCGCCATTGGAGGCGGAATTGCTGGTTCAGGCCGCTCGCCTGGTCGGCGGCAAGGATGCGGTGCTGGTCATCGACGACACGGCGATGCCGAAAAAGGGCGATCGTTCGGTTGGTGTCGCTCCACAATATGCCTCATCTCTCGGCAAGACGGCCAATTGCCAAACATTGGTGTCGCTGACGCTTGCACGGGGTGAAGTGCCGGTCATGGTGGCATTACGTCTCTTCGTTCCCGAGAGTTGGACGAGTAATCCGGTGCGTTTGAAGCGTGCGGGCGTTCCAGTCGAGCACCGCGCAGCGCGGACCAAGCCAGAGATCGCCTTGGCGGAGATCGACCGCGTCATCGCCTCCGGTGTGCGTTTCGGCTGTGTGCTTGCCGATTCAGGGTACGGCTCCAGCGGGCCTTTCCGTCAGGCTCTGAGCGAGCGCGGTCTGCTGTGGGCGGTGGGTCTGTCGCGGCGCCAGAACGTCTATCCCGCCGACATTGCCCTGATCTTCCCAATCGCCAAGACCGGAAAGCCCCGCAAATACCACATCCCTGATCAGCCACCGGTCTCTGCTGAAGCGTTATTGGCCAAAGGCAAATGGCAAAGGGTCAGTTGGCGGCGGGGCACCAAAGGTCGGCTGACATGTCTCTTCACGGCCCGCCGTGTCTGCGTTGCGGATGGCCATAAGCACCGGATGCTCAATAACCGTATGCAGTGCATGCCTGGTGACGAGGTCTGGCTCGTCGGCGAGCGGCGGTCGACCGGGGAGCAAAAATACTATGTGTCGAACCTGCCGGCCGATGCCACCATCAAGACGCTCGCTGCCACGATCAAGGCCAGGTGGGTCTGTGAACAGGCCCACCAGCAGCTCAAGGAGGAGCTTGGGCTCGACCACTTCGAAGGTAGATCCTGGACGGGATTACATCGACACGCGCTGATGACGATGATCGCCTACGCCTTCCTCCAATCCCGCCGCCTCAAAGCAGCGGGGCGGAAAAAAAAAATCTCAGGACCGCCACCACAACCAAGCATGCCGGCCATCAGGCAAGCGATCCTCGACCTCTTCGCACGACCTCCACCCCGACAATGTCCTCACTGTAACAGGTTCCTTGCACATATCTCCAAGCCTAAAGTGCCAAAGTAGTGCTAGTGATTGCATAACCACGATACTTTGGGGATACGGGATGGCGTCGGGCGACAGCCTTGGCGCATTCGATGGCCACTTTATCCCACCTTTTGAAATTGGGTGGGATAAAATCCCGAGAAGATTTAAGTACTTAAAGGAAAAATATGCTGGATTTGCTGCAAATCAAGATCGAAAATTTGCGAAGATTCAACCCAACTGATATTCGTATTGGAAAGCCGCAATATGACGTCTATATAATTGCCTTCGAGTTGAAGGAAGAACCCGAGAGAAGAGATGACAAAGAAACTCGACTTTGACGCAATGTCCATCGATGAGATGTGGCAGCTGCACGAGGAAATCACGGGGGTCCTGTCGGTTCGATTGACCACCGAAAAGCGCGAGCTGGAAAAGCGTTTGGCGCAACTCCGTCGTGAGAAGGAGATCCGACCGGAGCCTGCCGATCAGCGGAGCCTGAAGGGGGCTCCCCGGGAGCGCCGCAAATATCCGCGGGTATTTCCGAAATACCGGAATCCCGATGAGCCTTCCGAAACCTGGTCGGGGCGCGGGAAGCAACCGCGATGGCTGGCTGCGGCGCTCAAGACCGGTCACACGATCGAAGAGTTTGTGATCAGGAATACTGAAGCGAATAAGAACAATAAGAGCAATGGTCGGCGGGCGCGGGCATAGTCGACGTACTGGGTAACTTTGGCGCTTGGAGATCGTTACAGTCGAACTCAACTTGCGGCCCTTCGCTGGATTCGGAGCCCCTTGATGAAACTCGCTTTTGGCGTTGCGCTTCTATTGGTTCTGATCGGACCTGTACTTGCAGATTCTGGCGCTATGACTAGAAGCAGGCTTCGATTTGCGGACGCTGCCGCGGATGCATGTTTGTCCAATTGTGCGAACGAAGATGCATCCTGCAAACGTGTCTGTCCAACGACACTTAGCACTCCCTGTATTAGCGCTTGCGACAGCCAAGCTCAGACCTGTAGGCAGAGCTGTCAAAGAAGGTAACTGCTGCAGGCAGGCTACAGGCAACCCAGTTCCAAGTTAAAATTGCTTCGAAGTAGTCGAAGGCCGTCAGGCCGGTTCAGATGTCGAGCACTCGAGCCAGACCGCCAGCAAGCATCCATACCCAAGCGATCATAGCGACGGTGATCGCAACCAAATAGATAAATTGAAAGGCGCTGCGGCCCACAGGCTTCACTCTGAATGACGCCGATCAAGTGGAAGCCGCTTTTGCCCCGCTTGGCTTTGCAGGACCGCTTCGCGCAACCTTAATACCTCGGCATAGCGAACACTGAGAGATTTTCTTGTCGGTTGTCTGATGCAATTCTTTGGTTTGGGTAGCTTTTGTCGTTTCAAGTTTCACCTACTGGGGCAAATTAAGTGTGTTCCTCATTCACGAACACCGTAGTGTTTTTTTGTGAAGCCACAACAAAACTCGCTCATTAAGCTTGATACCCGAGCAGAAAGTTAAATCAGGGCACTGCAATCCTGGTCTTCCTTTGCTCATAGAAGGGCAAGATTTTAGAACAGCTTTAGATCGCGTATTAGAAAAATATCGGGACCCGTTTGGTGCATCCAAGGCGATGTCGAGCTGGGGCTTTATGCTCTTTGTCTTCGGGGTCTAAAGGTAATGCCGACAATCGGAACCCGTCCCTTGCCCAAGCACTGACCGCAGGGACCCGGATAGATTTTACGCCCAGGCAGTCGTGGTTGCCTGACCTTGGCAAATCCGGTGCCGTCGCACGCGCCACATTTGAGCTCGGTCGGAACGGTGGTTGTTTGTTTCGGCTTCTTCATCAATATGTTTCCTCTGCAATGAGGGTAAGTCATCTGCCCAATCATTAGGGCAGCTTGTCGCCATAGGCTTTGCCGCGTGCAAGATGCCAGCTGGGAGGGGCAATCCGGTAATTGATGGTTCCGACAAGTAGCTTCGCATGGTCAACCAGTTCGGCATCAACGAATTAGGCTTCGCTGAGTGGGGCGTTGCAGGGGTTCGTAGGGTCGGGCTGCCCAACATAATCAACCAGCGGCCCTTGCAGCTAAGATGAAAGCCCATCCGCCCGCGTTACAAAGAACCTTCCGGAATTCAGTTTCACCGCAATTGGGTTTGATCCGCCAAACATTAAACGCAGGTCGCTTCGTAAATTGAGGTAAAATAGCACCTCTAGCCAATTCGCTAGAGAGGCGTCACGATTCACTATCAATAATCTTAACCCCTTTCGGTAACGTCTTAGATTGCGTTGTTCTCAGCGGCGCAAATTCCTGCCCATCGTGGCCCCGCCGGTTGGTTCCCCCATCCGGCGGGGTTTTTTGCGGGCACCAAGAGGTAATCGCAGTTTGAGCGCCGGAGAAGTGTTGGAAAAGGGAAGATATCCCGATTCACGCAGGGGTGTGAACCAGGATTAGTCAGTGCAGACCTCTTTCGCGGATTCCAGCGGATACTACGCTCGGGGAACGTGAGTCAAAAGAAGGCCAAATGATCGTGCTCTACCCACGCAGCTTTGGGGAGAAGGGTTTTCAGATCTTGGGCAGGCTAGTTCGGATCGGTGGGGAAGAGGTTCGGGACCCTTTCCGCATCACGCATAAAGACGCCGATAGTGGTCGACGTAACCGCCCGTGCGCGGTGCAGAAAAGGAGGACCGCGCTCCACCCGCTTCGCCGACCTTACTCGCTATGCCGACGCGTGAGCGATCTGTCCGCGTTTCCTGCCATGGCCTGACGACGTTTTGATGCGGAAATCGTCGAGCTTCTTGCCTGACCGAAGCTTCGCAGTCAGCCAGCGTGGCTGTTTTCCACGGCCCGCCCAGGTCTCAAACGGCGCCGCGGGATTTCTGAACTTCGGCAACACGGGCGGGTAGGGTCGTCGCCTGTTGCTCGGCTTTTTGGTGCGGTCGGCTTCGTGCGGGCCGAGCTCGTGCAATCGTTGATCAAGGCGTGCCATTTCGGCGGGTATTTTGCGGACCAACGCCGAATCTATTTGTTGGTAAAGGGACCAAAGCTCGTCCACCGGCATAGATTTCAGGTCATGATCTGCGTACTTGGCGCGGTCCATTGTGCACTCTCCCCCTCGCGACAGCCAAAATTCAAACGCCTTATTTTGTCGTTCTCCGGCCTTTTCAATGGTCAAATGAAGCTAGAATTTGGGATTATTAGCTTCATAAGAAATGCCGCCCGAAGGCGGCTCTTAAGTTCGGATTACGCTTAGATCAAGCGGAGCGAAGGCGAAATCCATTCGGTCTCGGGCGCGACTGGCCAGGTAGCCAATCACTCCCGGTCGTTCCGCAGGGATGCCGGCTCATGAGGCGCAGCTTGTTGGGAAAGATCGCGGCCGATTTTGGATCGCAGTCCAACCAGGTCGGTGAATTCGTCGGCCTGACGCCGCAACTCGTCGGCGATCATCGACGGGTGGCTCGAAATCGTTGAAACCACAGTGACCCGTACCCCGCGGCGCTGCACCGCTTCTACCAGCGAGCGGAAATTGCCATCGCCGGAAAACAGCACGATCTGATCGACATGTTCGGCAAGCTCCATGGCATCGACCGCGAGTTCGATCTCCATGTTGCCTTTCACCTTGCGGCGGCCACTGGCGTCGACAAATTCCTTGGTGACCTTGGTGACGACGGTATAGCCATTGTAATCGAGCCAGTCGATAAGGGGACGGATCGATGAGGATTCTTGATCCTCGATTATCGCGGTGTAATAGAAAGCGTGCAGCAAGGTGCCGCGGATCTGGAATTCCTTGAGCAGCCGCTTGAAGTCGATGTCGAACCCGAGGCTCTTGGCCGACGCATAGAGATTAGGTCCATCAATGAAAAGCGCAATTCTGGCAGGATTTTCAGGCGGCATAGCAGGTCCTTTTATCGGTTCACATAACGAAAATTATTTTAGGTATCGAGGTTCGTGTATTCGGCCTCCACCGTCAAAAGTAACGTTAGCCTAGCGACAATGCGGGGCTCTAGCCGAGTGGCATCGCTACAGGCCGCTCGCTGTTCGCGCGGACGCGAATTCTGTTTTGGTCTCAAAACTGAGTCCGGCGAAGCCCAAAATGCCAGTTTCAATGGGAATGCCTTTTATACTTTTGGAGGGTAAGAGAAGTTCGGGACCGTGGGGAACAGTTTCGAGACTGCTTCCGTATCACCCGCAACGACCCATGGCGGTCGCCGTAACCACGCCGCGCGCGGCGCAGACAAGGAGGATCACGCGGCGGGAGCAGGGGCGGTTAATGCACGTCCGCCGCTTTGTCGGGTGTCGCGCGAAGCCCGCCAAGCGCCGTGAACGGAGACACAGGCACAGGCTGCAAACAGAAAAAGCCGTGCGAAGGCGGCTTCTGAATCAATCTCGATAGGATCACGCGGCCATCAACGCTGGCTTCTGGCTTCAACTTCCGGCGGCAAACGAAGCTTTTTGAAGTTCATGAGCCGACCCGGTCCATCCGTGCCCATCTTGTGGGTTACTAAATCGTTGTTGGATACCGTCTTGTTTGATTAGGGTGGTTCACGTCGTTCTCAGACCTCAAGCTTAAACTACTGGAATTGGGCCGGCGAGGCCGCACAGGTAGATGCCCTGAATTGCGAGTACTAAATGGCTGACGCTCACTTGAAATCCGGCACCCGTGTAAGGGTCAAGTCAGTCGACTGGGCGATGACAATAGTCGGCTATGACAGCGTGGATCGGTAATCTGCGAGTGGAACCGCGGAGAGCACCTTGCGCGTGGCTATTTCAATCCAAGGATCCTGGCCTTGGTAGATGACGCCGAGGAGGCTAAGACCGATGATCGACGAAAAAGTAAAAATAAGATGCCCAAAGTGCGTGCAGGTATTCCGGGAGCGAGCGCAGAAAGTCCGTGACGGATTCCAAACGAACTGTCCGCATTGCAATCGGATGATTACGTTCGATGGCAATTCGGAAGACAGAAATATTCGTCGGGCTCTCTTGAGCGCCAAAGAAGCGCGAAGGGCAGTTGATGCCCAACCCAGGGATGAAAGTGTAGTGCAGGCCTCAGTTGGCGATCGCAGGCAGTTGTAGCGGCCCCTCGACCATCGAACCCTTCCACCTCGCCGCCTATGTGCGGGACGGATCAAAACAGAGTTTTGGGCCGCACATGGCAGCACCTCCGATGATACGGAGATCGCCTGCGACAACTGCAACGCCTTGGCAAATAAGTTCCCAGGCCGACAAGATTAGCGGGGCGAACGAATGCGATGGCGGGGCCGCCGGGTGGGGAAGAAACCGACGGCCCCTATCGCGAGATTGAAATTGTGGCCGGTGACTTGGGGGGTCAGTCGGTCAAACTCTGCGCGACAATTCACGATAGCAGCACAATGCGAAGCCGCAATTCAATCCGCGATTTAACCTAACCGGTCAAGGTTACTTGCAGTCAAACCTAATCCTGAACGCCGACACCGGGCCTACAACGGCAGCGGCGGCTTCTTCGAGCATAAGCCCCATCTAATGCCCTTTGCCATGTCCGGTCCGCGTCCTTTCCGAACCCAACCTCGGCCCCCGAGCGCGATGGCTGCTTTGCCCGTGACGGGGCCCAGCCAGGCCGTCCCGGGATGTCCAAAAAGTGCCATTCGAACAAAAAGCCGCCCGAAGGCGGCTTCCCAAAGCCTGTTCGTGACGGCGGCTCGTCCGAAATCGAAATGAGATAGTCGCGAGCTGCGCACCTCTAGCTTTCATTTGCGTCCAATTTGGAACCCAACGCCGGCGGCGCAATACTCGTTGAAGAAAGGATTCCACAGCTAACTTCAGCTTTTTTGACTTCATCACGGAGCTTTTGCAAATCGAAATAGCGCTTTGCTATGACAGCGTCCGAAAGCTTCCGGGCATTTTTTGCTTGTGTCGGTCTTTGGGTTTTCATGACAATCCCCGTTACCCCCGATTGCCTACACCAATCCCTTCAGTCTGTCGGGTCAATAAAGAACTCTCAATACAAAAAAGTACGGTTCCGAAATCGGAACCGAACGCGCTAACTATGCCGGGCACGGACGGAATTTGTGTTGCGCCTGATCCGGACGTTACGGCAGAGCGACCCGGCTAATCAAAGAAATTAAAGATAGCATCGATGTCGCCCTTTGCCGGAAGATCTCCGCGCAAAGTGGCATCGATGACCCGGCGGCATATTTCGACCGCTCGATCATCACCCAGATCGTTCGCTGCCTCGATGGTGGCCCAAGCCGTTTCCAAAAGGGGGCTGCTCGAACTGGGCGCATTGAATTGTTGTTCGGTGATCATTGTTGAGTCCCCGAGAAAGGTCAGAAATCAAAGACATCGTTGGCTCGCCGCGCGAGATACTGCAGGTCAGCAAGCGTACCACGCACAGCGCTGCACCGACCGCACTGGATGGCGGTCGCAGAAGCGAAATTGACCGGACCTGCCAGTTTGATCGACAGGCTTCCGCATTGATCGCAGACAACCTTGAATCGGCCTTTCTCGGCCGTTTTTTGTTGTGTCAGGTCCATCAGTAGCCCCCATTTGGCTCTGACAATAAACGTAAATTTTTAAGTTAATGTCAGGAACAGCAGTCGCAATTAAACTGTGACCTTAGCGGATGGTTTACCAAAGCTCCTTGGTCCTAACAGAGACTAATCGCATGCGACTGAGTTGCAGGCGGAGCCTAATTGCATTTAATTGCAGGGGACTTCCCTCGCTCACCGCAATTGGCTTGTTCGGCCAAATCTCGTCAATTCGAATCCGAAGGTAGTTAGTATGATACCTCCAAACGTTACGACCTCATGCGGGACATGGGCTTGGTTTAGCAACTACGTCAGCTAGAGAAGAATCGAGCCCGGTTCCAGCCCGCACCGTCAAGATGATGATGATGCGCCGCCTCGACGAGGAAGTGGGCCGATTTGCGCTCCCGCTGCACACTGAAACCGCCTTGCGAGAGTCGGAACAGTCGGTGCCGCAGGCGCGGCGAACGCTGATAGATGATGAAAGCAGGTATCGCCAAATTCAAGGCGAACCATATGCCTATTACCTTTAGAAGCCTATTCATCGAGCTACAACGATTGGGAAGTGCCCTGAGTTCCAGACGACACTCCTGCGCCGCGCTCTGTAAGAAACGGATTTCGGCAGGCTGATCCGCCCGGTTCCGCCGGCTACCTCGTTAAGTCGAGATGGTTGCCTCGTTTTCAAAAAAACACCCAAGGCGGCTCTCAACTCACACGGATGAACGCAGATCTTTTCCAGACATCGGCCTGCCGGATCGGAAGATCCGCTCCACCCCCGTGAACGGCAAATCGCCCACCATGTCGGAAAAGTGCCAAACGGCAGCATGGCGCCTCAGTCTAATCTGAAATGAAAAAGGCCGCGCGAAGGCAACTCTTGATTGATTTGATCGCACCGCACAACAACTTTCGCTTGGCAAAGGCTCCGAAAACCGCAAACTCTACAAATCGACATTGAAGTGGGGACTTACAATGACGACGATTCAAGGGGTGCTACTTGGCCTAGCCGTTGGTTGGACGGCAGCGTCTGCGTTCACGGCCTACCTGCTTTGGGGCGCATTTCGCGAACCAAGATAGTAATTTCAGATCAGCTTCGTCGCACACCACACAATGAGCCAGAACCAACCGAACATCGCTATCGCGATTGCCAGAATATAGATTGCGTAAACGAGCTTGCGCATTCGTGGCAACAGTGCTGTCCTGAGGGTTGATCAACGACCGGGGACTTAAGATGGATCTCGTCACCCACTGCATCGCTCCGAAGTAGCAACTGCAATCGAAGCGAATCGGTTCCCGCATCCTTAAAACGAACAAGCCGCCAAGCGGCAAAACCTCGCCACAAGAAAAATGCGGCCCGCGGGCAGCTTTTCTCAACGTAAGCACGTCAAGCGAACGGGGCTTCGGCGCGCGGTCTTGCGGCGCGGTAGGCTTAATGCTTGAGATTAATGCTCGAGATCAGTTGCGATGGCTCATTGACGCGATAGGCTCTATTCACCGGGCAATTTCCTCCGCCCGGACCTGCACCCGGCCAAGCCCCCAGGCGATCATACTCCGCCTGGCGGCTTTATTTGATCACGGAGCCGCACATGAGTTTGAGCCAAGACGACGTATTGCGCATTGTTCAATTGAACGAATCTAAACCCGAGTGGGCGACCGCCTGGCACCTCTGGACCGTGGTTGTGCCGCGCCGCACTATTACGGGCCGGCTTGCGTGGGGCAGGGTCTGGCGCCGTCATGATGGTCGCGGCTGGATTTATAAGAGGCTGACGCAATAGGTCGATCTCCGCCAGCTGCATAGGGCTGCGGTATCTTTATCGTCGTCATTCCCAAAAATTGATCGCCCAAATTCCGCTCCCTTTCGCCCTCCGCCACCGGTCAGGCGGAAAATGTCGACAACTCGCAAACAAAGATGAGCCGCCCGAAGGCGGCTTTCTGTTTCAAAATCTGATGCTCGTGAATCAGGCGCCATCAACACCGGCTGTGACTTCTGCCGATATTCGGTCTGGCGCCCTGTATTTCTCTCGTAAAGCTCGGAACCAGGTTTCTTGCCTGATGCGCTCAATAGCCGGTATCGCCGCCGTTATGATCATCGGAACGCTGCTGGTTATTGATCGCTACCGATTGAAGCTGACGGGTGGCGCGTGACGGTCTTGCAAGTCTGGCGTCGTAACTCTCGGCCAATGCGAGAAGACGCCTTTTGGTCAATGGGTCGGCCTTATCCGCAATTCCACGAACACGTCGAGACTGCTCTATAAGATACTCGTCGTTCATCTCGCACCAAATACAATTCCACGAGACTTCAATGTACTACAGCATCGTCGGTCCGCACCGTTCGAATTCTGTTATGGTTAGCAGAATGGCCATCAAGATACTCCGGCCACTTTGAGCTCGGCTTTGCGGTTATCCCCTCGCTCGCAGCGAACGAGCGAGACTTGAACGAAAATGATTGCGCAAGCCGTCGCTAATGCGGAAAAGATGTGTTTGCCAAGGCCTTCATGCCAAAACTCGTACATGGGCAAGCTGTAACAAACGAGTACAAGACGACAGATATTACACCCGAATTGAATTAGGGCAGCGACGAAGCCGACATAGAGGTCGCTCTTTAACCAGCACGGCCGGTGCAGCATCGAAAGCGTTACCCAACATAGTGACGCTAACGACAGATTGTGAAACGACGCGCATAGCGAGGTAATTTCTACGTCGTGTCCGCCCGGGGTGCTGACAACGGTTTCGCTCCAGGATGCTCCTGGTACAAATAGGCTAACCAACCATCCGACCACCCCTGCATCGATTTGCAAAAGCACAAATGAGATCTTCGAAAAAATCAACGGTGCCCAAACCGCCTGTACCGCCACTGCGGCGGCAACGGTGCCAGCGGCTTTCGCATTAAGGTCATGGCGACCTCTAGCAAATAAGTACAAGGCGAACAGGGTAATTGACGAGCCCGAAAAACCTGTACTGGCAACCAATACCGCGGAACCGCAGCCTAACCAATCGAGCACTGAAGCGCTGTCGAGCCGGCTCCTTGAAAGAAGATACAGCGATACAGCGGCACCAAAGAACTCGAACGCCTGCAGGCCGTCCCGGCCGCCGATGACATCTACTCTGTCACCCCGAAGTCCAAGCGCGTCAAAAAAGAAGATTGCAAAAACGACAATCCCAGACCCAAGTAGCAGCTTGGTTGCTCGCATGGGCGCGCCTTAGAGAACTAGCAACAAAAAAAGTACCGGGTGTTGCCCGGCGACCAAGGTCTCAACCCTCTTTCGATTGTCGGGATCGCTTCAGACGGGGAACCACCACAAAAGCCAGCAAAGCAAGCGCGGCGACGGCCGTGCCTACCACTCCATCGCCAATTTCAGGTCCGGGTGCGGCCACCATGGCCATAGCAGACGTAGAAACCACGCAAACAAGGCTGGTCAGAGCGAATGCGCGGAAAAATGATTTCATGGGAAGCTTCCTTTTAAATATTAACTGTACTGGCGCGAAGCTAGAAGCAGTTAATTTGCTAGTCAATCCTAATCTTAAATGGCGGCTCATTAATTGGTCGGCCTTGAAAGGGACTTGGCCACACCCATTAACCATAAACAAATTGACCTAGGAAATTGGGCCTCAAGTTTAATACGACGGCTTGGCGGTTTTAAGAATAACCTTTAGCGTTAATTGACCGGGTTGAGTTTGCCGAGATCCTGGTTGTCAGAGAGGGTTTTAATGTTAAATTTTAAATCCCGGAGGCTGATCTTTAATTTGAATTCAGCGTGCCTTGCGTCCAATCAAGAACCGACAGTCGTCTGCGTCACGATTAGACCTTCGCAGGTTGGAAGATGACCGTTTGGCGACTGGAATATTTTGCAGACGGCTCGCCGGATGCGTACATGATTGAGACGTACTTCAGTGCGGAAGAGAGAGACGCTGCGGTTGCGCGATATCTTCGCCTTGGAGGAGACGATGTCCTGAAAGTTACCTCCAGGCACGTGCTTGATCACATCAGATCTTGGCTCGGAAAAATCTTGTTTCCCGCGGTTTGAGACTCTAATGCCGAACGCTATGCGGTGAAACGCTATGCTGTGAGGAATCTTGGCGGAGCACATCGTATTAGCTTGCGCGATCACATTGATAACTGCGATCGCGTGATGGGCAGGCGAGGACAGTTGAATCCTGGCGCGCCATCGGTGATTTAGGACCGCACGCAAGGTCCGCTTTTTGGCGGATATTGTTGAAAAGGGCGTTTTGACGGACAAGGGAAAAGTTTCTAGGACCGCTGATGCGGTTCTCGCGAGGTAACGTGAGGGACCATAGTCCGATTTGCTTCACTGGCGATCTCGAGGAGTTCTTGGTTTTGTAGCGGTGGACCAGGTTTCCGTGAAATGGTTAGGTCATCATGCCTTCGTCACTGGTAACATGACGGCTAGTGGCGAGGGCTGGTATATCGCCGTTCACCGCATAAGGGATATTAAGCAATAAGCACTGATCGAATTGGAGTTTGTCAGGGCGATGACACTGTCCGCGTGGGGGAACTGTTCATCAAGCGCGCCCCGGCGACGCCTCTCCGCTCCGCCGCAAGCAACCCCGGTTCCGATGACAACTCGCAGTAAAAGTACCAAGTTGTTGCGAGTTACGGTCCATGTCCAAGTTGCCCCAACAAACGACTGTTTGTAAAATTCACTGACGTCCCAACTCGCTGCGCGTTCATGTCGCGGAGCGTAAGAGCTGGGCATGATCAAGGTGATCAAAATGGACCTCCACGGTTATCACCCCTCCGAAATAGTGCATACGGACGTGCTAAGAAAAATCATTCAGCAAACCTGGGAAATGGGTGAGAACTACGTGACGCTCATTCATGGTCATGGTCGAAATCGTGGAATCTCGCCAGGTTTTGTTAATACAAACACCGGGTACTTTGGTTTGGAAATTCGTCGCGCCTTGCGCCGTGACAAGGAGCTGAGGCAATGGATCAGATATACGACACTGGATTGCAGCGACATGGGCGTGACGCGCGTTAAGTTGAAGCCAAACCCCGCGCCAACGCGAAGCCAATTCGATCATGACTTGTTGCCTGACAAGAAGCAAGGAAGGCAACGCTGGTGATTCGTGCCGCCAAATTCGTGGCAGCCCGCATCACGAACATGTTCGGATTTGATTTACGGCAGGCGCAGCCGTTCCACTGCCGGCAGTGGCTCTCTTCCATCTCGAAGAGCAGCCTTCGGCTCATAGGCGCGAAAGACGATATGGAAGTCGCCGGACGGCGCCGGCAGCCTGTTCGCGCGCTCCGCCGCATTCGCGGGCTCTTCATGCTGGATGGAGATCGTGAGCGAACCGTCGGCGTTTCTCTTGAGGCCGGGGGTTCGATCGCCGATCGCGTAGCGGTTGATGGAGTTGCTCGCAAAGAACAGCATCCCGTCCGGTTCCTTCTGATACATCGACAAGGACCAGAACCCGTTGACCTGCGGCACGCCGACCGGGAGGCTCAACCGATATCGATGCATACCATTGAGGGGCTGGTTCTCAGCATCGGTTCTCGTGCTGGGATAAGTGGCCTTCGCTGGTTCGAGCGCCAGCAACCCGTCCAAAGCGACCTGCGCGCGGTACGTGTAATCCGTGCCGAAATTGCCCAAATTGGCTTTTGAGTAGCGCCATCCGTTGACGACTGGCCCGATACCCAGCAGTCCTCCAGTGAGCGATCCGAGCAAAGACGGCCAGCGCTCCCGCCACAGAGCTTTGGTGTTATCCGCGAGGTCTTCCCATAACCGGCCTGTGCCGCAGATTCCCACTTCGCAGAAGCGTTCCAGCAAAGCGCGTTCATATCGAGGCGGCGGGTTGCGCGCGAGCATGGCGTTGGCCAGGTTCACGAAGGGCTGCGGTCCTTCGCCGATTCCGACTTTACGATCCCACACCTTGTTTGAAATTGTCCCCAATGGCTCGACACTGAATGCGTCCTGCAGGGCATTGACTGCGGGGAGGTCGGCCTCGCCGTTGACCAGGATGCGACACAGGACGACAACGTCGTTGTTGGGCGCGCGGATGACCTTGATATCACGCGGCAGAGGCTTGTCCCAATCGGGTCCGACGAGCACGAAACGCTGGGCCTGCGTGCCGGATACACGCCGCCCAATCATTGCAAAATTGTCCGTGGCCATGTTGAGAAAGGCCAGCGAGTAATACCGTTCATCGGTGTCGGGCACCGAGAGCACTATGGGTCCGCTCGCGAGGTCCGTCCAAAGTATCGAGTATGCGGTATCGGCGTTCGGCGTCGTCACCCTTCGGTCCCTCGGACCGGCCAGGTTTGGACGGTGGTTTCACGCGTTGAGTACGATCCGTCCCGGCTTTCGCCCGTCGCCCAAAGTGACGGCGCGCAACCGCCCCATCGTCACGTAGGGAAAAGTGAATTCGAAAGCCTGATCCAACAGTTCGGTTTCGGTCATGTGCCTTCCCGCAATGGCTGTTGACGAGTCCCGCGAGCCCGTTCCTTCATGGTTTCACACCTGCACTGCCGGCGGCAGGCGCGGGCAGATCCGCTGCAACAACGCCTGTTTGCCGGAAGCGCTCGAGATCGCGTTCCGGATTGATGAGCGCCATGCGAGCAGCCCACCGACAAGAATGATCGATCCGCCAAATTCGAAGCCGGAACGGAAGCCTTCCGCAGGGTTCGCTCCGACATCGATGATGTGTCCCATCACCCACGGTGCGGCCAGCCCGGCCAGCGTATAGACTGCATTGCTGATGCCGAGCATGGCGCCGCGCTGGTGCACCGGCCTGATCTCACCGATAAGGGCGGGACCCAACGTGTAGATGAGGCTGCCGATCGCGAAGGTCACGGCGACCAGCGGGATTTGCTCGTAGGAGCCCGTCGACTTCGAGAGCAGGATCATGGTGAGACCCGCACCAGCGACGCAGCCGCCCCCCAACAGCCCGCGCGATACGCGGCTTGTGGTTCCCGTCGAGAGTAGATGCTGCGATACATAACCGACTGTTGGCGACAGAACCATTTGTAGCAGCGACGGCAGCGTGACGATCCAGCCGGTCTGCGTCGGAGTGTAGCCTGCTGCCTTGACGAGAAAGGCCGGCAACCAGACAACGCGCAAGCGTAAGCGCCCAATAAGCGCTAAAGCCAGCGATAAACACGCCGAGTGCCGTCCGGGAGGTGAGAAGCGTCGCATAGGGAACGTGCGCGAGTCCGCCGCCGCCTGCCTCGATCTGATGCGCGTCGAGCGGGCCTTCCTTGCCGACGATCATCCAGACCGCGACCCAAACCAAGCCAACGATGCCGAGAAAGCCGAATGCGGCGCGCCAGCTGTACGTGAGGATGATCCATGTGACGAGAGGCGCGACGACGCCGGCGCCAAGCGCGCCGCCGATCGACACCAGGCTCGTCGGCACCATGCGGCGCTCGTTCGCGAACCATTTGTAGACGGCGTGCAGCGCCACCGGATAGGCCGGCCCTTCTCCCGCGCCAAGTACGATGCGGCTGGCGACAAGGATCGGCAGCGAGACCGCGCCGAGCATCGGCAGCTGTGTGAGCGCCCAGATGAGCGCCATTGCGGTCAGCAGCCATTTCGTCGAGACGCGATTGACGAGAAAGCCAACCAGCACCGCCGAGATCGAGAAGAACAGGAAGAACGCACTTCCAACCTGCCCGAACTGCTCATTCGAGAGATGGAGATCGACGATGATCGGAACCGCAGCCAAGCCGATCACCGCCTTGTCGGCGAAATTGATCAGCATGTACAGGAACATCATCGCGACGACTGCCCATGCGCGCACGCGAGGTCCGACTTGAGTCGGCTATGCGATCGATTCTGTTGCAAAAGTCGAAAGTTGCATCGGTCCGAATTTTTTGGGGAAACCTGAAAACGCGAAGCGATCGATGATTCGTATAATCTCAGTCGCGCTACGGAAGTCGCCTATGAGTTTAGCGTGAGGCGATGAGGTCCCTCATATCTCTACACGAAAATCGAGCCTGCGGGCCTAGGAATTTTTGATACCTTCTTCAAAACGACTTTTGCAACAGAATCCGATCAAAAGCGGGCGTCGCCGGCGGTCCCACATCGCCGAACGCGCGCCAAGCTTTCGACTGTCCTCACGCGGCAATCAACCAAAGCAACCCGTAATATGCCGCGATTGCAGTTATCAATGTGATCGCGCATCCCGGTTCGATGCCCGCTCGACACCGACGCGCGAGCAATGCTGGCTCTGATTTTGACAGGGGCAGGCGAACTTAGAGCGCTGGAAATTCGTCGCAGCTAAAACCCGAGCAGCGCCAGGCCAATCCAGCTGATCACGAAAAGTGATGCTGCCGAGGTAGCAACTGCTACCAGCGAGACTGAGGCCCTTATAATCCGAGTGCTCATGATCCGAACCGGTCAGAAAGAACCGCCGGGATTCCGCCAGCGGTCTTAAGTTTGGAACCGGGAATGCGCCTTCCCGGGATAGATGTTGGTCCTGGTGCCAGCCAAAAGGTTCAACCGTCCGACGTGAAAACAAAAGCCGCCAAGCGGAGTATGATCGCCTGACGGCTTTGCCTTGCGGGTCGTCCCGGACTTGGGGGCAATGTCCGGTGCGATCAACGTATCCGGTCCTTGCGACACCGCAACGAAAGTCGCCTATTAAGCTTGATACCGACGCTGCGGGTCAATTCTGGAACCTGGCTGGCGATTTGGACTGGCGAAAATCAAACCGTGAGCGCAGGCTCAAAGTCGGGGCCCCTAGAGTTGAAGGGGATAGTCTGTGGCCAAGGAACTTAGAACAGCCGAACAACTGTCCGACATGATCATCGCCGCCCTGGGCGTCGGAGAGGTTAGTATCCGTGTTCGCAAAGACCATGCTTACGGATGGCAGCCGACGGTAATTTCGTCTCCCGGCGATCCCATTGGCTATCAAAGGCGCGTAGAAGAGATCGCAAACCGACTGCGCGTTCAGTTCGACCTGCGGGAGTGAGGTCTTTTGCGATCCGATGACAAACAAAAAACCGCCCAAAAGCGGGTTCCCTGTAATGCTGATGAGACGGGTTACGCATGTGCCCGATCCCATTCCGGTTATGTCGCGGGGGCCTCGCGCGTGAACCGAAAAGACTTGTTCGCCTCAAAGGAAATTGGCTGGCGTTGCCTCAATGACACAAATTGTAGTCACGGTCATCGATCGCGCGCAAGCTTGCGCTTTCCTCAATAATGATCTTTGCGGTCCGGGTTGAACACGCGCTCGACGTGGCGGTTGACGGCGCGATGGATACCCATTTTCGCGAACAGCATTGGTCCGCGGTCTTCGGCAGCGTCGATCAACATCTGAATTGCAAGCCGCCATTCCGGCGTATCACGCTCTGATTGGGGAAGCTTCTTGATGTAATTGGCGGCGTCGCGGAGCGTTCGCGCTGACGGTCCACTCGGCAATGGGACAGGTTGATCGAACGGGCGTTCCCAGGACACTGCACATTACTCCGCAACAGGAACCGGGGATTCAAGCCGCACGGGGAGGATTCGTTCCGAGCGAGCCATGTTGCCATCTGGGTTCCCATAGGGCAGCGCACGATTATGTGCGACGCAAAAAGACCAACGCGAAGGCGGTCTCTTGACGGCATCCTCGAGCGTAACGAGCCGGCGCCCGCGAGGCGACCGGATAGGCTCGTCAAAGGATCGCTTCCAACCGCGGTCAACCGCTGGCGCGCCAGTCTGGCGGCATTCGCCGTGCCGATCGAAGCGACGATATTTTTCGGCGGTCCACGCGGCCTGATCTCGCCATGCCTGAAAATCCGCTTCGCTGGGCTTGAGTCATGTCGGTTGAATGCTTCAAAGCGTCAATTGGACGTTGGTAGTGTGATTGCAAAGCCGCATTACCTTTCCAAAGGACGCAGTTAAGCGTATGGGGCTAAAGGCGTAAATGCCGCTTTACTATTTCCGAGTCCAATCTGGTCATTTCAGCGGTGCGGATGATCATGGCACCGATCTCGCCGACGACAACGTTGCCTGGGAGGAATTGAGGCGCGTTTCAGGCGACCTGCTTGGCAGCGTCGCCCGCAATCTGCGCACGAAAATGCATCAGCGGCTCTCGAAAGTTTCGTTCGCCACCCCCAAAAGACTTTTTCAATAGTATCGACCCGAAGCGGAGGTCGCGTCGGATCGCCTATGGTCGCGAACCGGGATCTCTAGCGCAGCTTGAGGTCCGTGCTCCAACTGGTCTGGAGGTCAAGTGCGCGCCCCATTTTGCAAATCAAAAGCGCGATTTGCGGCGCGAACCAGACCATCATTAACGTGATGGTAAAGGAAATCATTAAAGATAACTTTACAATCAAATTTCTGGAGAGCCACCATGGCCCTCGGACTTAAGCTGAGCAGCTTCGCTCTCTTGCGCCTCAACCTCGGGCCGAAGGCCGTCCTGAGCGCGGCACTCCTGATAGCCGTGAACACGGTGCTCGTGGTGGGTGCGGGCTACTGGTCATTGACGCGCGACTTCGACACCCGCGCGAAGCACGATATTGACGTCAATCTCCGTACTCTCAGCCTTGCATTTGGCGAGACCTTTCCTGGCGCGAAGATCGTAATTCGAGATGGCATCGTTGAACGTATTGAAATTCCGCAGATGCCAGAATTCAACGATCATAGTATTGTGGATCGGGTAACCTCATATGTGGGTGGCACCGCCACGCTATTCGTTTACGACGATGCTTCACAGCAGTTTGTTCGCCGAACAACGAACGTAAAAAAGGAAAATGGCGACCGGGCGGTTGGAACCCAACTCGCGGCCGATCATCCCGCGCAAGCCGTACTCCGCCGGGGCGAGGCATACAAAGGTCCGGCTGTGCTGTTCGGGCGTCGTTTCTACACGGCTTATCAGCCGGTCTTCAGTGCCGCCGGCAAGGTGATCGGTATCGTCTATGTCGGTATTCCTACAGCTGAGCTCGACGGCATTCTGTGGCAGGCTCTTTGGGCAATGACGATTGCTGCAGCCATCGCTGCTCTGATGGTGCTTGGGATGACGATGCTGATTGTTCGACGTGTCACTAGACCGCTGACGGCCGTAACGGAAACTCTGACCGTTCTCGCCGAGGGAAGGGCGGACGTCGAAGTTAGGCACGCCGGGCGGCATGACGAAATCGGCGCAATCGCCCGGACCGTCAGCGTTTTCAAAAGCAACCGCATCGAGCGCCAACAGCTTGAGGTCGAACGCGCGAGTAACGAAAAGCTTGCGGTAGATCGGCGCAAGGCGGAGCTGAACCAATTTGTCGAGGATTTCCGCACCAAGATCGGCGGAATCATCGAGCGAGTGCTTAATTCCTCGGGGCAATTTGAAAGAGAAACACAGCAGCTTTCCCTGACTGCCCATGCAACGGCGGAGATGTCGAGTGAATCCGCCGCTGTCTCCAGACAGGCCTCCGAGCATGTCCGCAGCGCAGCAGCCGCCTCAAATGAGCTATCGCAGTCGATCGTTGAAATAAGCCGCCGGGTTCAGGAGTCGAACGGTGTTACTGCCGATGCCGTTAAGCAAGCCGATGCCACCGATCAGCGGATGAAGGAGCTGTCGGCGGCGGGCGATAGGATCGGTGACGTGGTGAAGCTGATCACATCGATTGCGGAACAAACCAATCTCCTGGCGCTTAACGCGACCATCGAGGCCGCCCGGGCTGGCGATGCGGGCCGTGGATTTGCCGTGGTGGCGCAAGAGGTCAAGAATCTGGCGGGCCAGACTGCAAAAGCCACCGACGAGATCAGCGCACACATTGTCAATATGCAGCGCGCCACCGGCAAATCCGTCGGTGCTATCAAGGCGATCGGATTGACGATCGAGCGCATCAGCGGGATCACCACATCGATTTCCTCCGCGGTCGAGCAGCAGCGCACTGCTACCCAAAGCATCGCGGAAGGTGTCCAGGCTGCTGCCAGCGGCACGCTCGATGTCGCTGAAAACGTCGAGCGCGTTGCAAAAGATGCCGGCGAAACCCGAACGACATCGGGTTTGATGCTGAAATCCGCACAAGAACTCTCAGACGTGAGCACCCACCTCAGGGACGAGGTCGAGAAGTTCTTGGATAGCGTTCGCACGGGGTAACTGGCCGGGGGCGGTCTGACAATGTCCGTTGTTCGGGGCGGACCGGAAGTGGCAGGCCCAAGGTCAAAACGACGCTTTTGACCGATACTGTTGAAAAAGTCGAAAATCGAACGACGCCAAAAATCTCGCAAATGCTGGTTTTTAGACAACTCCGCCGTTGGGAAGCGTCGTAGCGCCGATACGAAGGTCCGCGGTCGCTTTTCTGAGATGCGACGTGGTCCCTCACATCGCTGCGCACGAAATGGATCGGCGGCTCTCGAAAATTTCGTTCGCCACCCCCAAAAGACTTTTTCAACAGTATCGACCCAAACCGGAAGTTTGCCCGGCTCCGAGCACCGTTGCTTATTTGAACCGCTTCAAGAGGTCGGTATTCCGCACCGGACCATGCGTCGGGTGATGTGAGGCGCGCCTACACGTTGATCTCGCCGGCGGTCCGCACAATCGCTGCAATGGCTGCCTTGGCTGCCGGCGACGAGGTTCTCCCTCGTAAACGCACGATGCCCGTGCTCGACGGCGGCGACAGCCAGCCCTGCACGACAAGCCGGACGAGCGCGCCGGATCCCAGCTCCTCCCGTACCGCCGCGTCCGTCGCACCCAGAACGGTATCTGTGGTGAGCGCGACTGTCTTGAGCATGCCGTAGTTGTCGCACTCGATCGCAATGGTGGCCTCCTGGCCCTCAGGCAGGCCTAGCAGGGCGGCCAGTTCAACCGTTGAGGGGCTCAGCAGCGTAGGTACCGCAAGACCGTACGCCCAGACTTCCTGCAGCGTGTGCTCGCGCCCAGACAGCGGATGGCCTGCCCGCACATACAGATTGGCCGGTTGCCCCCCGATCAGCTGGATGTCCAGCGCGACATCCCTGGGCATGTCGCGCACATCGGCGGCAAAGAACTCGATGTTCTCGGTACGCAGGCTCTCCAGCAACTGCACCCAGTTGCCGACCTCCATGCGCAGCGCCACCTGCGGGTGCTGGCGGCGCAGCGCTTCAAGCGCGCGTGGCATCAGGGTGGCCGTCAACAGCGGCCCTACACCGAAGGCCGTATCGCCGAGTTGGCTGTCGCGGTAAAGATCCACGTCGCGCTGCAGGCAACGAGCCTCGAACAGCAGCTTGCGGGCCCGCTCGATGACGAATTCGCCGGCCGGGGTGGGGCGGACATCACCAAGGTCGCGGTCGAACAGGCGTATACCCAAGTCGCTCTCGATGGCCTGGATGCTGCGGCTGAAGGCCGGCTGGCTCAGGTGGACGGCTTCGGCGGCACGGGCGAAGTGCAGGGTGTCGGCAAGGGCGACGACGTGGCTCAGGCGGCGCAGATCCATGGTATTGCGCTCCATGCATCAAGATAATGCGAACTATGCATTGGACGCATTATGATTGCACTCCTAAAATCGTTCTCGCAATAAAAAACATGAGAGCGATAGGAGACACCCCCCATGAGGTCGCAACTGCAATACCTCCTGATCGGCGCCTGCATCCTGGGCTTTGCCGCCATGGAGTTCATCACCCGGCGCTACCAGGCCACTGTGCGCGACAACGCGACAGCCAACGACACCTGGCTGGAGGTGCTGATGTTCGTCAGCCTGATCGCCATCACCCAGCCGATCGCACTGCTGGGCAGCAACGCGCTGTGCAACTGGCTCATGCCCGCTCAGCACAACGCCTGGGCCAACCTGCCGTGGTGGGCCATGGCCGGCCTGCTGCTGATCGGCGATGACCTCACGCAGTACCTCTGGCACCGCGCCTCGCACACGCCGCTGCTGTGGCCACTGCACCGCGCGCACCACAGCGCGGCCTACATGAGTGTGCGCATTACCTACCGCAACAACTTCTTCTACTACCTGATGATGCCGGGCCTGTGGATCGGCGGCGTGGCGGTGTACCTTGGTTTCGGCCCGATCTACGCGGCGTACCTGGTGATCAAGCTGGCGGTCATCCTGGGCGCGCACTGCGCCTGGGCGTGGGACGCGCCGCTGTACCGCATCCGCGCGCTGCATCCGCTGATGTGGGTGATGGAGCGCACCATCTCCACGCCGGCCACGCACTGGGCGCACCACGCGCTCACCAACGAAGATGGCATCGGCCACTACAAGGGCAACTTCGGTAACCTGCTGTTCTTCTGGGACGTGCTGTTCGGCACCGCGCATATCACACGCAAATATCCGGCCAAGATCGGCCTGCAGGACGACACCCTGTTCGGCCCGGAGCGCTGGACAACGCAGATGTTCTACCCGCTGGTCCACTCCAAGCGCGAGCATTCGGCGCTGCGCTCCGGCGGCTATGGCTTCACCGAAGCCGACCTGCAGACCGAAGCTAAACAGGAGGCCGCATGAACGACCGCGCCAGGGCGCGGCTCGGGCCGGATCCGTGGATGTCGGCTGTTGGCAGATTCTGTTGCAAAAGTCGAAAGTTGCATCGGCCCGAGTTTTTGGGGAAACCTGAAAACGCGAAGCGATCGATAATTCGTATAATCTCAGTCGAAGGCGGTAAGTTTCACGTACCGCACAGGACAAAGTCTCCAAGGGAAGATGAAACGGCGCGTTGCGCTTTTCGGATTTGCCGCGCCGCAGGGCTGGCGATCAAGTTAGGGCGTTTCTTTCATGGGTGCTGAAGCCACGCCAGCGTAGACGGTTGCAACCATCTTCGCTTCCTGAGTCGCTCTTATTTCTTTCGCGGTCTTTAGCGCGCGGCGGATAAATGGGTCTTCAGTTTCGCTCGAGAGCGTGATGAGCCTGCAGCAATCTGGACAGTTCATTTGGGCGCCGTCGCGGACCCGTCTCGCCTTCTCTCGAAAGACCCGTTTGCAGGCCGGGCAACGGATTTTAACTTTGTCGTCCATGATGGAGGACCTGTAATAAAAGCCATATGATGCCACACGTCCGTTGAAAAAAGATGAAAATGACGCCAAAGGTTTTTCTATTCGCGTCATGCAGCTTCGAATTCCGCTCGTGCAGCCTGAAAGCTTGCCGCGGTGCCATAGCGTTGTTCGCCGGGATTGCCACCCGGATAGAACCGCAATGCCATTCCAAGGCTCGGAAGTGTTAGCGACGCCCGATCGCCCGACGATCAAGCCGGCGCACGCCGGCATAGTTGACATGCCAAGCTTTCTGCCGTCATTGACGCGCTTCCGAGTAAGGGGCAAGGGCGTCGGCTGACATTCTCAATGCGTCTGAGATCATTTTCAAGCTGATCATCCGGTCCCTCTTAGGGCCTCGGCGCGAACGAGGTTACACCAACGATCACTTGGTCCGATTAGGAGGCTTCGGAGTGTCGCTCCGCTTGGCTCTTCTATCGTGGTCGGATCGCCTATCAACTTGAGATCGGCGTTCACCAACCAGCCGCTTTTCTTCTTCTGGGCGCGTGTCTTTTCCGGATCGTCTTTCCTTGCCGGTTCGTCTATCTGAGCCCGAACGCTTCTCATCGTCGGCCATTGCGCATCTCCCACTGTTGTCGAGAATCAACCTGATGGTGCAGACTATCGCAGGTTGCAGCCACGCGAAAGCTTCCCGAAACCGGGGAATCGTCAAATCGGCAAAACAGGACCGATCGATCTTCAGCCGTCGTGATCGTTAGGCATGCGAATTATATCGCGGACGAACGGGAGCGGGCTTCCCCCTTTTGGAATGATCGTTACAATCCATCGTGGCGCGCTCCCTGATCGGTCTTCCTTGACCGACCGGAAGAGGCCTAAAACTGTTGACCCGCTCAGATTTAGCGCTGTTGGGAGTCCGCTGTACTGGGCACGGCGGCAACGTCTGCCTTCGTTGGAGTCGCTCATTTCGACTATTTGCACGGGACACCTCCACTGATCCAGCAAACAACTTCAATTAAACGATAAAGATTTGCTGAACGGCGGTCATTTGCCCTTCGCCTTTATGGGAACCGCGGATGAACATAATTGGCCCGCAATGCTCGTTGAACGATCATGCATGGATATTGCGTATGTCTATAAGCAGATAACGGCACTCGTTGCTGGGACGCCGCTGTTGTTGAGCCTCTCGCTCGGCGGCTGTGCTTCCGGCTCATCACTGATGGACGCGCGGGCCGAAGCACCAGTGCCTCCAAAAACAAGCGTTTACCTCCCGGTAGAAGATCAGCCGCCGCGCAGGCCCGCTATGACACCCGACGAACGGTCGAAGCTTAGGCAAGAACTGATGGCCGCGCGCGCGCGCCAGGAGGCGGCCGCTAAAGCCCAAGGGGGCCCTCTGGAAAAGGGCGGCCCCCCTATTCGGTAACGACGCCGCATCGGAGCCGCCTTATGAGCTGGCGCCGATCAGCCGGGACATTGCAGCGGGCTAAATCCCGCCCACCGGAGCAGGTTTACGCCGGTGGGTAATCTTTCTTTACCTCTCCGGGTACTCAATCCGCGAGGGCGGCTTGAACTCACACCGCCAGGGGCAGGCCTCAAACCCGTCAACTCAACCCGGCGGGTTTTCTTTGGCAGCGCCCGCCAACTGAGCGGCCTCCGAACTAAACTCAGTATTGGATATCTCGAATGATAATTGCTATGCGTGCAACAAGGCCTTTGACCGAACGATCTTCGCTCGCAATCGTATCCGTTATCAATTTCATTTGCTCGTCCTCACTTATTGGGGCGAGCGGTGGTGCGATCTTCTCTCGTTAAATCATCATGGGGTGATCCCTTCCTCCTGAACCGAGAGCCGCTGGAGTAGATGGTTCCCCAATCTGACGCCTGTGGGTGTGGAACCTTTGCGCCGCTCACCGGTTGTCATGGCAGCGGCGGAACCGGAAAAACCGGCAGTCGCGTATCAAGCCGCACGGAGTAATGCCCGGGCGGCTTTTTGCATTCATCGTCCGCGCCAGATCAGTGCGGGGGGCGGGGAGTAATCCTCGTCCCTGCCGCAACCAACGCGAGTTCATCACACTTCTTGGCGCTGCCGCAATCCGGAAAAGTTCGAGACGTAGCGTTATTGTAATGACGGCGCCTGGGATCGTTCCGTCGGCGGCATTTTACCAGTACACCGGCGGGTTGGGATTGATGGGCATGCACCGCGTGCGAAGCTCGATCATCGCCGGGTTCTGCCGTACGTCCACCGGGCCGGATGGGACGAGGCGTTCGACATCGTCGGCCAATTGGCGCTGGCGGGCGAGGCAGGCGCTATCATGCGCTGACGGGTGCGCCGAGCCGCGCCGTATGGTGTTGATCGCGCCGTCGAAGACTGCCTTGAACCCGGGCGGCATGGCGGCCGTTGGCGGGTCGCCGATGCTGGCGCTGTAGCTTGCCACCGATCGATGCGCGGGATGATACGGCGCCTTGTGGGACGCGGCCTGCGCGCCAAGCGTGCTCACGAGCAATGTCGCGGTGATGATCACGATGCGCCTCATGGGCTCCTCCATTGCGCGCCGGGTATCGCCTCTTTTGTTGGTCGCGGCGAAATGGAGGCGGTTCGAGACCTTACGTTATTGTAATCTCTGAGTGCCAAGGGATAACAAAAGCTGTGCAGATCATTGCCAATAAAGGTCTTTGAGGATCTTTCCAATTACTGTCCGTCGTATCGAATCAACGAAAGGGATCTAAAAATGCCGGCCCAGATGACAAAGTCGCAGCTGATCGAGAAAATCGCTGCCGAGAATGAAGTCGCGAAGAAAGACGTAAAAGGCGTTTTGGAGACGCTCGCAACCATCGGTTATAAAGAACTCAAAAAGACCGGCGTCTTTCTCGTTCCGGGATTTGCGAAGTTCGTCGTCATCAAGAAGCCCGCAACCAAAGCGCGCCAGGGCACAAATCCGTTCACCGGTGAAGCCATGACGTTCAAGGCCAAGCCTGCTCGCAAGATCGTCAGAGCGCGCCCGGTCAAGGCAGCAAAAGACGCGGTATGAATGTCGAAGGGCCCCCCTCGGGGCCTTTGACGGTTGATGCGACCCGGTCGAAATGAAATCGACGGACGCGTAGCAACGATGGAGCCGGACACTTAACCGGCGGTCAGAGGTCGGGCAGAGCATGTCCGCTCTGCCCCGTGCCGGCTCAACCGGTCGACGCAACACAGGCGTTAGAAGCGGACGAGGCATGCACTAACGCATGGAAAATTGCCGCCGCTTGACCGTTCGTTCTAAGCCGCCTGAAAGTCGAAAACGAGGTGGTTCATGGGAATGTTCGTATGAACGCGAATGCTGCCCGGTAGATATTTGCAGGGTTAGAAACATGGGAGATTTGGGAAAAACTCTGAGGGCGACGCTGCATCTCCGTTCGGCCTCGCACGAATCCCTTCGCATGAAAATGTCGGAGCTGATTTCGCTTCGGGAGCGGGTAGCACAGGCCGAGTTGGCCGTTGGGCTCGGCGGCCCGAATAACGGACGCCAACAGACTGGCCCGGTCGGTCCGGTCAATACTCAAACCCGGAAGTCGCCGCACAAACAAAAGCCGCCCCAAGGCCGCCTCTCAATTCAAAACCGATGATTTGAGATCAGGCCGCCATCAACGCTGGCTTTGACTTCCGCCGATCGGCCATGAAGGCAACACCAGCAAGTCCTAGGATCATCATCCTCCACGTGGAGGGTTCGGGGACGGCGGCAGAAATTTGCAGACAATGCCCGGTGCAGGTCGCTACAAAGAAAAAGCCGCCCGAAGCGGCTCTCAATTCAAACCTGCTGATGGTCAATCAGGCAATCAGGCAGCCATCAATGCCAGCTTTGTCTTGCGACGATAAGCCATAAAGCCAACGCCGGCGAAGCCGAGAAGCATCATACCCCATGTTGAGGGTTCGGGGACGGCTGACGAGATCGAAACAGAGTCCAAGCCAACGTCATACTGCTGGTTCGTAACCGAGAATTGCAGCGTCGCCGAAGTGCCGTTTGCCACGAAGCCGTAAGTGTCAGAACCCCAATTTGCCCAGAAAAATGTATTATACCCTGGGGAAACAGGAGTGGTGTACGTTTGTGAAGGAGTTAGCGAGCCGCTCGTCATTCCAACAGTCAGCTGTTGCGTGAGCGTTTCGCCCTCGGCGGCCGTCTTGAAATTGACGACGTAAGCCTGTCCGACGACCAAGCCGCTCAGAGTTTGGGACCAGGCGGAACTGCCAAAGGGCCCGAAATCCGCCACCCATAGTGACAAACTGATTGCCGTCGCCAGTGTGAGCGTTTGGTACACCGCCATTGCCGTTGCAGCATATGTTGAAAGTATTATTCCAAAGAAGTGCATCACCTACATCACCGGTGTGCGTCCAATTTGGTATGTCTGAGGGATTGGTGCTGCTTGGCCCCGAAATTTGCACATCCTCGAAGCTGCCATTTTGCACAGTCACTGCATTTGCCGCGGCAGCCCAAAGAAGAGCGGAAGCTGCCACCACGGCAGAAAACACCGACAGATTTTTCATGAGCTGAACCCCTGCCTTAATTAATAGAGATTAATTCTCTCCGGCGCCAAGTCAAGCGCAATAATAAGCTCGCCAATGAACAAACGCGCGTTGGGAACCAATTAATTCGTAGGCGCCGGTATTTAATTTAGGCCTACTTTGGCTTAAATGCTGTCAGCCGACGTCGGCGCGGCGTGCCGCATCGCGGCCAACTATCTCAAAAAGACCGGGCGAATACCGGACGATCTCGATATACATCGGCCGTTCTCGACTCGATTGTTGAGGATTTCCGCGCCGGCAAAAGGAATAAATTGATCCTGGGCGATAACGACAGTCAAAAATTGCAAGGCACCGGCAAACTCAACCAGTATGCCGTCACCGGTCGTGTTGACACGCGGCCGCGATGGGAAGCTACCCATGTAATGAGCATCAACGGTGTCGATTGAAAGTGAGGAGGGAAGGAAAAATGAAGCCGCTGCGGCCCAAAGAATGGACCAAAAGCGAACTGCATCGGCTGAGGGCGCTCGCCAAGAGGAAAGTGACCGCTGATATTGTCGCAGAATTGCTTGGTCGGCACGTGGGATCAGTAAAAAGGAAAGCCCGCGAAATAGGCCTCATCCTGTCCAAGAATATGAAGTCAGGCCAAGCAGGTCCGCTTCGCCCCAAATAATCAACATCGTGGCCGGTTCAGTCATGTCCGAAAAGTACCAACAAAGGTAGTCACAGCTTCAAAGAAAAAGCTGCCCGAAGGCAGCTCTCAATTCAAACTCAACGACGGTGGATCAGGCGACCACCAAGGCTGGCTTTGCCTTCCGTCGATATGCCATGAAGCCCACGCCAGCGAAGCCTAGAAGCAGCATTGCCCAAGTCGAAGGCTCGGGTACAGCCGATGCGAAGTCGGCAGTGTGGCTAAGTCCACGCCCATCGCGCGGTGTATTTTTGTTGTGAAGCCGCATCTCACGCTCCGCATTCTCACCATTTAATTTTGGGTCGTTTGGCCTGCCGCGAACATATCAAATCGTAGAGCCGAAAAACGAGAAACAACGGACATGCGGCCACAGCACCGTGATGTCGGTTTCGTGCAAAAACGGAAATGCCCCGCCTTATTTGAAAACCCTGTCGGCAGCCACCAGGAAAGACTCTGGAATTACAAGGCTCAACGCCTTCGCGGTCTTGAGATTGACTTCGAGATTGAACTTGATCGGCTGCGTGACCGGAAGGTTACCAGGCTTGGCGCCGCGCAGGATTTTGTCGACATAATCCGCGGCGCGCTCATTAAGAGGGTCTGCGTCTCCGCCATAGGCGAGGAGAAGGCCGTTCTCGGCGTAATACGGGTAAATACCGAAAGTTGGTATCCGATACCGCATCCCCAGCGCAGCGACGACGGGGATCAACTACGGCGACCTAAAAAAAGCCGCGAGCCAAATGGGCCGGTTTTGACCTCCCGTTTTAGGTTGAGACTAAGGGGAGTGCTCCTGAGTTGTATACTTTACTATGACCAGCCAAAAATAGAAATTGGGTTCGTTCTGCCAAAACCTGATAACACAATCTAAAATGGTATTTTTGTTAGATATAAACCAATAACCAGCTTGCGCCGCAAGGCGGTAGATTGACTTTGTAGGCACGCTGTCCAATCTAGATGGAGCAATGCTCTTGAGGGTGCAAAATGAACGAAGTCCCCACGCTCGTGACGAGCTGTATCAATTGCGTTTCGCCGGGCAGCCTGAGCGCAACGCTCGCTGTGATCCTGATCGGAGCTGGGATCGCGTGGGCCGCTGAACGGCGGAAGCTTGCGCGGGTTCGGTCGGACAACTAGCCGACAAAAAAAGCCGCCCGAAGGCGGCTTTTCAATTCAAAACCCGATGATCTTGGATCAGGCAGCCATCAATGCTGGCCTTGCCTTACGGCGATAGGCCATGGAGCCGACGCCCGCGAAGCTGCAACCTTACGCGGAACCTGGGCTTGGTCTTGCAACTACGTCAGTCGGTGAAGGGATCGAGCCGGGTTGGCTGCCTCGTTCTGCCTGATGAGTTTCCGCCTGGACCTCAGCGCCGGCTGGATCTAGCCGGACCCAAAGGGCTCCCAAGGGCTCGACCGCGGCGCACTGGTTAAAACCGCCGTTCCCGCGCGGACGCGACCGAAGGCCCGTTTCTTGACTGCCATCTCGGACATTGGAAAAGCGCTTCGTGTTGGCCCTGTTGCCTTCGACCGCAGGTTGTCGATATTTGCGGTGAGGCGGCTTGCAGTACAGGCCAAAAGCCCCGAGTATGAATTTGGCGTTGTTGTGGGGCGGGGCGTGACAAATGAATTTTTCTAGATCGAAAGACGAAACCTTATTGGTATTTTACGAGAGCATTCGCCGACAAGTCGAAGCAGATATGCAGTCGGGCAGTTGCCATCGCCTTGCGGGTGACGGAGTAAAACAATACGCCGACAATCTCAGAGAGGAAATGGATCGGCGGCGATTGCGCTACAGGCGCATTGACTGGGCGTAGAGGCGGCGGCCTGCGAGCGATGTCTTGGAAAAGGGCCAAGTAAGAAGTTCGTCGGTTAACGGGCGAATGTTTGCGAAACGGCGACCTTGCAAGCGGAAGCGAGGCCGAAATGAGGCCCGTGTGGAAAGCGAAGCGCGACGCTCAGTCCTGTCAGGTCACGAAATTCACGCTAACGGCCTTGGCCTCTGCTGCTTCGATTTCCTGGGCGGCTTCGATGCGGTTCTGATCAGACTTAATCGTTGCCGTGTTTGCGTTGGCTGTTTGGTCTGCGACAAGCCTGACTTCCGCCTGACCAAGGATGATCTGAGCGGGGTATGTGGGACCGATGGTACTCATGTGTTCTCCCTTCTGGAGTTCCTCTATCTTGCAGGGATTAGTTCATGGTTTCTTAAGAGGTTGGGTTAACGTCGCCTACGATGAGTTAGGGCCGCACCTGCTGACCGCGTTGCGCAATGTCCGCTCTCGGGGGGCGCCCATCGTATTGAAATATCGTGACCTTTCAGGAATCGCCAACGAAAGGACTGATTACCGCTCATCACCGTTTGGGCCCCTCGAAGAAACTCCGCTCTCCTCACCGTCGAAGTCCGTTAAGAAATCGAGGATAGTCTATTATCTGCTTGTCGATAGGTCACAGGAGGTGCATGCGATGCAGCCCCGTCAGTTGGCTCGCGTTCGACGATTAGACAAGTTTTTTAGTGTGGCCAAACTGATCGTTGGTCCCAAAGCTCCCGTTATTGATTGCAGCGTCGTTGCCTATTGCCCTGGCGCGCCAACCTTAAGTCCTGCGAGCAGGTGAATCGCTCAGAATTTCTGGCAGACGGTTGAAGCAATGTCATTTTTGCAGGAACTAGAAATTGCGGTGTCGCGCGGAACTGCCGAGAGCCGCCAGCGAGCGTTGTGGTATGCGACCGATGTATTGATAGCCGGCCGCTACACCGACGACGAGATTTGGATGTTCGGAGAGGTTATAGGGTTGCTGGAGCGGGATATTGCCGTGGCAGCCCGCGCCCAACTCGCGAAACGACTGGCTCGAGTTGACAATGCGCCTATACGTGTCATCAACAAACTCGCCTTCGATGACTCGATCGATGTTGCAGGCCCTGTACTTCGTCAGTCCGAGCGTCTCGATTCTCGAACCTTAGTTGCCAACGCCAGGTCCAAAAGCCAGCTACATCTGCTCGCAATTTCTCAGCGGAAGTCCATAAGCGAGGACGTTACGGATGAGCTTGTGACACGAGGCGACAAGGAGGTCGTGCGCTCGGTTGCAAAGAACGACGGCGCCCGCTTTTCGGACTTTGGCATTTTACACATGATCAAACGCTCCGAGAGCGATTCGATTCTTGTCGGGCAACTCGGCCAACGCAAGGACATCCCCAGGCATCTCTTCCAACAGTTGATCGCCAAGGCCGCTGACAACGTCAAGAAGAAGCTCGAAGGTGAACACACGGCTGAGGCAAGCCAAATTCAAACCATGGTGACGGACGTCACGGGCGCGCTGCATGCGAAATTTGGACCCGCGTCGAAAAGCTATTTCGATGCAAAGAGGGGCGTGGCTAGAGAGAGATACATCGGTGATCTGAATGAGAGCAAGATCTTCGAATATGCTCAATCCCACAAGTTCGAGGAAGTCACGGCAGGATTATCATTGTTGTGTTCCTTGCCCGTCAATGTTGTTGAACGAGCGCTGATTAACAAGAGCAAAGAAACGCTGCTGATCTTGGCAAGAGCTCTCGGGTTCTCTTGGGAGACCACGATGTCGCTGCTGTTTCTGGGCGCGCCGGACCATCGTATCGTTTCGCACGATCTAGATGACATGAAACGAGAATTTGATGACCTGAACATTGAGACATCTCGAAGTGTTCTGAAGACCTATAAGTTGCGTAAGCTAGCTGCAGTGGCTGATTCCGAAGAACGTCGTCTGCCGCAATTACATAGTCAGTGAGACGGCACTTTCTATTCGCTGCTTACGTCGCGTTGACCCTTCGGCTCCTTACTGTTCCAATTTTCTTTACAGATCTCCCGTGCGGCCGCAGCCCGTCATCTTATAGTGGCCGGCATATCCGCTGCCTGCATTGTCGCGAACTGTCCTCGTGCCTTTTGGCAATCTACGCACCGCAGAATTGCCGACCTCTAACGACATCGCGTGCCCGCATCAGCAGACCCAAAAAAGTGGCCACCACGCAACAGCGCGTTCCCCGGGTTTTTTGCAGATGCGAAGCAGCCGCTCCATGCTTGGCATAAACGCCCCAATTAGGGCACTCGTAAAATTTGCTTGGTATACCTCTGCTTCCAAATCGCGCAGGCATGCGGTGGAAGACAACAGGCGGGCCCCAAGACGCCGCGTCTTTAAGGAGGGGGTAATTCAGGCAAAGGGTCTCGGCACGGCTTGTATTGTGCGCAATCTTTCGGTGCTCTTTTGAATGCGGAAACCGCAGAAATACCGGAGCACCTGACGCGGGTGATCGTTTCCAAAAAGCTCGTCAGAAAATGCAAGGTCATTTGGCGCGATGGCATCAAGGTGGGCGTTGCGTTCATTTAGCAATGCAACGCAATTTATCGCGGATCCGGGCTACCCAGCCAAATGGCTCGCGAGAACGTTAGCTTGTTTCAAGATCAATATCTGATGTGATCAATATGTTGAAGCGCAATATGGTCGCTCGCGCTGCCATCGATATGATTGACGGTGATCAGGGCATGGTCGCCTTGCGCGAGTGTGATGTTGTGATCAGACTGCGCTGATCCATCAACCACTAGTCCTGTCCAGCTTTGAACTACGTGGCCGTCCGAAGCGAATTCCGTCAGATTGAAACTCGCATTCTGTCCAATATTGTGAATATCGACAGCGTCGGTCCAATTATTACTGCCTGTGATCGCAATATTTCCGCTGTGGGAGGCGATGAAAAATGTATCGTTTTGGTCGGCTACCGCCAGATTAAGGTGCTCGCTGATCGCCTGACCGTGCGCGTCGGTCGCCGTCACCGTGATCGGGGTGTTACCTACATCGCTGTCGGTCGGGCTGCCCGAGATGATGCCCGTATGGGTATCGATGCTGAGCCCGGTTGGCAATGCGGCCGAGAACGTCAGCGTATCGCCGGCTGCAGGAGCGGCGAAGTGGCTCGAGACATCAAGCGAGAGGTTCTGTCCTTCGTAGGCGCTCTGGTCTGCGATGGTCGTGGCGGTCGGACCGCTGTCGCCGACCGCGAGGTGGAAGCTCTCGCTGATCGACTGACCGTGGGCATCGGTTGCCGTCACAGTGATTGGGTCGCTTGCAGGAATGGCGGAGATTGTGAACGAGCCGGCTTGTCCCGCATACGCAGTCCCGTGAGGACTGAGGGTCTCGATGAGCTGATAATTGCCGTTTTGGTAGAAGATATTGTATTCAAGGCCATTAGACGTGAACAGGACGCCGCCGTAGTCGAGTGACGGGCTGCTGTTCGCAAGCAATACGTTATCGTAAATGAATACACCGTCCGGACTTATCGATTCGGCTGCAGTGTTGGGATTGTTTATCAGGCTGCTTATCGTCCCACCGTTCGGCCCGACGACAGATCCCGCAATTCCGGTGACGTCATATCCTCCGACGGCATCAAGCGCACTGCCGGTGTTGAGCTGTCCTGTTACCGTAAAGGTGCCGTCGAACGACGTAAAATTGAAGTTGAACGCATGCGCATTGCTGGTGTAGTCGCCGTCAGTCGGAGTTCCCGAGATGACGCCGGTATGGGCATCGATGCTGAGGCCGGCCGGCAAGGAGGCTGAGAAGGTCAGGGCATCGCCGGCGGCTGGAGCGGCGAAGTGACTGGAGACGTTGAGTGAGAAGGCCTGCCCTTCACTAGCGCTCTGATCCGGGATGGCGGTGGCCGTCGGGCCGCTGTCGCCGACCTGGAGATGAAAGCTCTCGCTGGTGGCTTTGCCATGGGCATCGGTCGCGGTGACCGTCACCGGGTTGTTGCCGAAATCGCTGTCGGTCGGTGTTCCTGAGATGACGCCGGTATGGGCATCGATGCTGAGACCGGCCGGCAGCTTGGCCGAGAAGGTCAGGACATCGCCCGCAGCAGGAGCAGCGAAATGACTGGAGACATTGAGCGAGAAGCTTTGGCCCTCATAGGCACTCTGATCTGAGATGGTGGTGGCGGTCGGGCCGCTGTCGCCGACGGAAGATGGAAGCTCTCGCTGATGGCCTTGCCATGGGCATCGGTCGCCGTGACCGTGACGGCGTGGTTGCCGAAGTCGCTGTCGGTTGGTGTTCCCGAGATGACGCCCGTGTGCGCATCGATGCTGAGGCCGGCCGGCAATGATCCTGAGAAGGTCAGGGCGTCGCCTGCAGCCGGGGCGGCAAAATGACTGGAGACATTGAGCGAGAAGCTGTCGCCCTCAAAGGCGCTCTGGTTTGCGATGGCGGTAGCGGTCGGGCCGCTGTCGCCGACGGGGAGATGAAAACTCTCGCTGATCGCCTTGCCGTGGGCGTCGGTCGCCGTGACCGTGACCGTGTTGTTGCCGAAGTCGCTGTCGGTCGGCACGCCGGAAATGACGCCGGTATGGGCATCGATGCTGAGGCCGGCCGGCAGCTTGGCCGAGAAGGTCAGGGCGTCGCCTGCAGCCGGGGCGGCGAAGTGACTGGAGACATTGAGCGAGAAGCTGTGGCCCTCAAAGGCGCTCTGGTTTGCGATGGCGGTAGCGGTCGGGCCGCTGTCGTCCGACCTGGAGGTTGAAGCTCTCGCTGATCGCCTTGCCGTGGGCGTCGGTCGCCGTGACCATGACCGGGTTGTTGCCGAAGTCGCTGTCGGTCGGCACGCCGGAAATGACGCCGGTATGGGCATCGATGCTGAGGCCGGCCGGCAGCTTGGCCGAGAAGGTCAGGGCATCGCCTGCAGCCGGGGCGGCGAAGTGACTGGAGACATTGAGCGAGAAGCTGTGGCCCTCGTAGGCGCTCTGATCTGCGATGGCGGTTGCCGTCGGACCGCTGTCGCCCACCTGGAGGTGGAAGCTCTCGCTGATCGCCTTGCCGTGGGCGTCGGTCGCGGTGACCGTGACGGTGTTGTTGCCGAAGTCGCTGTCGGTCGGTGTTCCCGAGATGACGCCGGTATGGGCATCGATGCTGAGGCCGGCCGGCAGCTTGGCCGAGAAGGTCAGGGCGTCGCCGGCGGCGGGAGCGGCGAAGTGGCTGGAGACATTGAGCGAGAAGCCGTGGCCCTCGTAGGCGCTCTGATCTGAGATGGCGGTAGCGGTCGGGCCGCTGTCGCCGACCTGGAGATGGAAGCTCTCGCTGATGGCCTTGCCATGGGCGTCGGTCGCCGTGACCGTGACCGTGTTGTTGCCGAAGTCGCTGTCGGTCGGTGTTCCCGAGATGACGCCGGTATGGGCATCGATGCTGAGGCCGGCCGGCAGCTTGGCCGAGAAGGTCAGGGCATCGCCGGCGGCGGGAGCAGCGAAGTGGCTGGAGACATTGAGCGAGAAGGCTGTGGCCCTCGTAGGCGCTCTGGTTTGCGATGGCGGTTGCGGTCGGGCCGCTGTCGCCGACCGGCGAGGTGGAAGCTCTCGCTGATCGCCTTGCCATGGGCGTCGGTCGCCGTCACCGTGATCGGTGTTGTCGCCGAAGTCGCTGTCGGTCGGCACGCCGGAGATGACGCCGGTGTGGGCATCGATGCTGAGACCGGCCGGCAGCTTGCGCCGAGAAGGTCAGGGCGTCGCCGGCGGCGGGAGCGGCGAAGTGGCTGGAGACATTGAGCGAGAAGGCCGTGGCCCTCGTAAGCGCTCTGATCTGCGATGGCGGTAGCGGTCGGACCGCTGTCGCCGACGGCGAGATGGAAACTCTCGCTGATCGCCTTGCCATGGGCGTCGGTCGCCGTGACCGTGACCGTGTTGTTGCCGAAGTCGCTGTCGGTCGGCGTTCCCGAGATGACGCCCGTGTGCGCATCGATGCTGAGGCCGGCCGGCAGCTTCGCCGAGAAGGTCAGGGCATCGCCGGCGGCGGGAGCGGCGAAGTGGTTGGAGACGTTGAGTGAGAAGGCCTGCCCTTCATTAGCGCTCTGATCCGCGATGGCGGTGGCCGTCGGGCCGCTGTCGCCGACCTGGAGATGGAAGCTCTCGCTGATCGCCTTGCCATGGGCGTCGGTCGCCGTGACCGTGACCGGGTTGTTGCCGAAATCGCTGTCGGTCGGGGTCCCCGAGATGATGCCGGTATGGGCATCGATGCTGAGGCCGGCCGGCAGCTTGGCCGAGAAGGTCAGGGCATCGCCAGCAGCCGGGGCAGCAAAATGACCGGAGACATTGAGCGAAACGCTTTGGCCCTCATAGGCGTTCTGATCCGCGATGGCGGTAGCGGTCGGGCCGCTGTCGCCGACCTGCGAGATGGAAACTCTCGCTGATCGCCTTGCCGTGGGCGTCGGTCGCCGTGACCGTGACCGGGTTGTTGCCGAAATCGCTGTCGGTCGGGGTCCCGGAGATGATGCCGGTATGGGCATCGATGCTGAGGCCGGCCGGCAGCTTGGCCGAGAAGGTCAGGGCATCGCCGGCGGCGGGGGCAGCGAAGTGGTTGGCGACATTGAGTGAGAAGGGCTGGCCCTCATTAGAGCTCTGGTCTGCGATGGCAGTGGCCGTCGGGCCGCTGTCGCCGATCGCAAGATGGAAGCTCTCGCTGATCGCCTGACCGTAAGTGTCGGTCGCCGTGACCGTGACCGGGTTGTTGCCGAAATCGCTGTCGGTCGGGGTCCCCGAGATGATGCCGGTATGGGCATCGATGCTGAGTCCGGCCGGCAGCTTGGCCGAGAAGGTCAGGGCGTCGCCGGGGGTGGAAGCCTTGAAATGGCTTGAGACATTGAGAGAGAAGCTGTGCTCATCATAGGCGTTCTGATCTGCGATGACATTGGCGGTCGGACCACCATCGCCGAGAGGAAGCGAGCTCGCGCCGATCACCTGGCCTTCATGGAAGGCTTGAGCTGCAATCGATCCAGGTTTACTTACGATTTGTAGGGTCGGTCCATACTTATCGTCTGCGCCATGGTGAAGGTTCGGGTTCGTTAGATCATATCCGCTTTCATCCCCCTGATTGCCGAGGGCAGATTCGACCACGCCCTCTGCTTTCCGAACGTTCCTGTCCGGGCGGACCAGCAAATCATCTAGAATGTCATTGTTGGGCATAGATCACCTGCAAACGCAGTCGGTCTTCAACAGAATCTACGGGCAATTGATTAAATCAGTGCCAATCGATGCGAGGCGGCCCGGTGCCTCACTTTAATGATTTAGAAACGGAACTTTTCACCCAGTGCGCGGGCTCGCGACAGGCAAGCTTACCTTAACGGGACGCTAAGCAAATTCAGTCAATGGTTAGGGTGTTTTTAACGTCATGGCGTACCGGTTGTGTTCCTTAAGCGTTTCTTCGCGGAGGCAAGGCCGCGGCTTTTCAGCCGCTGGTCGGCTCGCGCGGAGCGTAAGAGCCCGGTCAGCTTTGTATCGTCTGGCGGATCCCTCGTTCACGAGCCAACCGTTCCAGCAGCGATCTATTTCGCTTCCTTCGTCATTAATCTCCTGGCCCTGTCGTTGCCGCTTTCGATCATGCAGGTATACGATCGGGTTATTCCAAACCGTTCGTTTTCGACGCTTGCATGGCTCTTCCTTGGTCTTGCGATAGTGCTGGTGATTGACATCGTTTTAAAAACGTTAAGATCGGTTGTTCTGTCCTGGCAGGCGACGCGCTTCGCCCGAAACGTGGAAAACGAAGGAGTTGCCCGTTTTCTTCGCGCGCCCAATGGAGCGTTTGAGCGCGAACCTGCTGCCGTGCACGTGAACCGCTATGGCGCGGCAGCAGCTCTGGCTGACTATCACAGCGGCCAGGCACGGTTAGTCTTAATCGATCTGCCATTTGTCGGAATCGCCCTTTTGGTGATGGCGATCGTTGGCGGCGCAATGGTGCTCGTACCCGCAAGTCTGTTTTTCGGGTTTGCTACGCTTGCCATAGGTCGCGCCCGCGAATTCCGAAGAATACTCGATGCGCGCACCACGCAGGATAATCGAAAATATGACTTTATCGCTGAGGTATTGACCGGGATTCACACGGTCAAGGTTATGGCGATGGAGCCGCAGATGCAGCGCCGCTTTGAGCGGCTGCAGGAAGCGGTGGCGAAAACGACTATGTCTTCCATCTCGACTGGGCAGGCAAATCAAACCGCCGCCCTGCTTTTCGGGAGCGTCTCGCAATTGGTCGTGGTGGCGATAGGGGGTTCCCAAGTCATCAACGACCAGCTCACAATGGGAGCTCTCGCGGCTTGCACGATGCTGTCGGGTCAAATACTGCAACCTCTGCTACGGGCGATTTCACTCTGGACCGAGAAGGAAACCGTGGACCATCGCCGAGCCGAAGTTAAATCGCTGCTCGATTTGCCTTCAGCCGAGGCTCCCGTCGAAATTCATACGTCTGTGAAGGGTAATATTCGATTTGAAAACGTGCTTTATCGACATCCAACCGATCTCAATCACACTTTAGCAGTCCGCGAGATCTCGATCGAAGCCGGCGCAATGATAGGTTTGAAGGGAAAGGAAAGTTCGGGGCGAACCACGCTGCTGAAGCTAATGCAGGGGGAGATTGAACCAACTGCCGGTCGCGTCACGGTCGACGGCGTATCAACTTTGGTCCCGCAATTTGCGTCGATACGTCGGCACATTGCTTATGTCGGAGCTGTACCTACCATATTTTCCGGTACGATCATGGAAAATCTCACCATGTTCGCTCCGGAGAAGCGCGATTTCGCGCGCAAGATGGCTCAACTCCTCGGACTCGAAGCAACCATCAATCTACTTCCAGATGGATACGAGACGAAGCTTGGAGAGGGCATCGGTGACGATCTGCCGATGTCGATCGCGCAGCAAGTGAACATCGTCCGAGCGTTGACAAATCGTCCAAGCGTGCTTGCGCTCGATGAGGCAAATATGCTGTTGGATGCGATTGCCGAGCCGGCGCTGATTAAGGCGCTGAATGTTCTCCGTGGCAGCTTAACCGTACTTGTTGTGACGCACCGTCCGTCGCTGTTGGCTCTGTGCGACCATCAAATTGTTCTTGAAGATGGTTGTGCTGGTTGGTCTGTCTCGTCTTCGAGCAATTTGCGGAAGGTGGCGACGTGACGACGCATACCGACCCAGGATCGCACCTTGTCGGCGCAAACCAAATCCCTGCGTCAGAGCCGATTGAAAATCCGGTTCACGCGCACCTGGCGCGGCTTGGCGCCGAGTTTGCCAATGTTTCAGATGATATGTCGTCCTCCCCACAAGAATCTCTGATCTCTACAATCAACAGTATCGTTCGTCCCGAAACCGCCGCAGAGGCCTGTCTTGCCCCGACGCTGGCATTGTTTGGCTGGGCCGGCGAAGGACGTCTGATTCAAGAAGCCCTGCCGCACTTCGATCGAATCGATAATGTCGAGGCGCTACGTCGCGTCCTTTCTCTGTTGGGTTACGGGACAACCCGAAAATTCCTAAAGCAATCAAGGATAACGTCCCAGTCCATACCCTGCTTGTTCACGCCCGACGGTACTGACATCACGCTCATCGTAGACCGGGAACCAGACGGAAGCCTTCTTGCGTTCGACGGAAAATCCGCTTCCTGGAAAAAAATCGAACCATCGAGACAAGGTGGCTGGGTCTATTTTGTTTGGGACCAGTCAGTTAAGACAGAAGCCGTCGAACCAGGGACGTCCTGGCTGTTTTCTGCAATTAGACAATTCAAGCCGACAATCGTAGCGACCCTTGGGTTTAGTCTGTTGGGAAATCTCGCAGCACTTGCACTGCCGATCTTTGTCATTTGCGTGTATGATTTGGGAATTGGCACGAAATCGGTAAATACCGTGATTATGCTGGCAATAGGCGCCAGCATCGTAATCATCACGAATCTAGCATTGCGCAGCGTTCGTGCGCGAGCGATGGCATATTTTGGTGCCCGAATAGATGCTCTCATCGGCATGAAGGCATTCGAGGTGATCCTCAACATGCCGATTTCAATGGTCGAAGCCGCTCCCGTCGGTACTCAAATCTCGCGGCTGAAGCAGTTTGAGAGTATGCGAGATGTCTTCACGGGAACTTTGGCTTCATCGATTGTCGATATCCCATTCATCTTCATTTTTCTCATTGCGATCACGATATGGGGTGGAAATCTTGTCTGGGTGCCGGTGTCGCTCATTGTGGTTTATGTTGTGCTCTCCGTAATCACAATTCCGGTAACGCGCAGTTATGTTAGAGCGATCAGTTCCGCCAAGCAGCGTCGCAACATCTTGCTTCATGAGATCTTCACCAAGCGCCGCGCGATCCGTTCTCTGAGTGCCGAACACATTTGGATTGCGCGGCATCGGGATCTGGCCGCACTGATTTCAGACCAGAGCCATCAGGCGCACAGATTCAATCACGCTGTGCAAAATATGGGGGAACTGCTGGTCAGCATTGCTGGTATCGCGACGCTTGGTCTTGGTGCTCTGAGCGTGAGCAAGGGCTCGATGACCTCAGGCGCGCTCATTGGTACCATGGCTCTGGTGTGGCGAGTGCTGTCGCCGCTTCAATCGACCTACCTTTCCATGCCTCGGTTAGAGCAGGCATTCCAGACCTTTAAGCAAATTGACCGACTCATGAAGATACGGAGTGAACGAGATGTGCGAACGCCACGCTCCTTTTTCCGGCAATTTAGCGGAAAGATATCGGTGCAGCGTCTTGCGTTTCGCTACGGACAACGCCAGGAGGCAGTACTCCGTGGTGTCCAACTCGATATCAAGCCAGGCGAGATGATCGCGATCACAGGCGCAAGTGGGGTTGGTAAAACAACACTGCTGAGACTTATGAGCGGCCTTTATCCGCCTAGCCTTGGCGCTGTACTGGTCGACGATATGGATTTGCGGCAAATTGATCCGATCGAATGGCGCTCTCAGATGGCATTTTTGCCCGAAACCACGAATTTCTTTTATGGCACTTTGGCGCAGAATATTCGGCTCTCCCGGCCGGATGCGAGTGATGCAGAGGTTGTGCGGGCTCTAAAGGAAATGGGATTGGATAGCGAAGAACAGTTGACGGGCGAGGGCATCGAGCGCCGGCTGACGGCTGCAGATTTTGAGAATTTCTCGGATGCGTTGAAACAACGATTAGCATTGGCACGCTGTTTTATTAAGAACGCGCCCATTTACTTGCTAGACAATCCCGCGGCCTCTCTCGACACGGCGTCAGAATTGCATTTGGTCAAAAAGCTTACGGCGCTGAAGGGCCGCGCGACGGTCCTATTTACGACATTCCGCCCGAGCCATATGCGGCTGGCCGACCGTGTGATCCTGCTGAAGGACGGACAGGTATTATTGGATGGGCAGCCGGACAGGGTATTGGAGCGCATATCCGCGGCAGCCTGATATTTTCTAAATCCCAGCGGCACATTTTATTAATGCGAGCTATCTATAATTTGCGTGTTTTGTAGCGGCCATTTTGAGGCTCGAGCACCTTGGTTCCGATACTTACCCGGCGGACAGAAATAGCCCCACGTCTTACCCAGCCACTCGTGTTGGAAGACGGTCGGCCGCCGCGTGTATTGGTCGCGACTCTCATTACCATCTCTGGCTTCGTCATTGCCACGATCGTTTGGGCGTCGATGACGCGGGTTCGGGAAGTTACTATCGCGCAAGGTCAAATCATGCCGCGGGGTGAAGTTCAAACGGTCCAGCATCTTGAGGGCGGAATCGTCGCCGAGATTTTTGTCAAGGAGGGTTCGAGGGTAACGGCGCAGCAGCCCCTTATTCGGCTGCGCCCGGAATCATCGGTCGGTGAACGAAACCAATTCGAAGCCCGACGTGCAGCTTTGAAACTTCAGCTTATCCGCCTCGAGGCACAGAGTTGCGATGAGATACCGGACTTTGATGACTTGGCCAAGAAATTCCCAGAGTTGGCTGCAGAGCAGGAAAAGCTTTATGTCAGCGCAATTATCCAGAGGCGGCAGGAGAAGGCTACACTGACCGCCAAAGTCGCCGAGAAGCGCGCTGAAATTGCCACGCTGACATCTGGATTGGAATCTGCGAGCGCGCAAGTGGAGGTCCAGCGTGAATTGGTCGAGATGCAGGATAGCCTAAAAACCTTGGGTACTGGATCACGAAAGAGTTGGCTCGAAGCGAAATCTGCCTATCAGCGCAGCGATGGTGATCGGCTCACTCTCCAGGGGAGGCTCGATACAGCGAAAGAGGCCTTGATAGAGGCTGAAAGCAGTTTGTGGGAAGCTGATGCCAAGGCACAGCAAAAACTAAGCGAGGAGAGAGTTAAAGCTGGCACGGATCTAGCAGAGACCGAACAGCAGTTGATCAAGCTTGCCGATCGCTCCGATCGCCTGTTGGTTCGGGCCCCCTCCGATGGGATCGTGCAAGAGCTTGCTCCGAAATCGATCGGAGAGGTTGTTCGACCTGGCGGTCTCGTGGCCCGGATAGTTCCAACCGAACGGGAGTTGGTCGCTGAGGTGCACATCGATCCGAAGGATTCCGGCCACATACGCGCGGATGCGGATGCGGAAATTCGGCTTTTGACCTACGACAGCACAATCTTCGGTCCCGTTCGAGGCAAGGTCGAATATTTGTCGGCTACGACATTTTCGCCGCCGCCCACGCAACAAAATCCTTCGGGCCAAAATCAAAATGCTGGCGAGCCCTACTACAAAGCCACGATACGACTTCTGCAGGACCATGTTCGCTCTGGCACCACCGACTATCCAATTACGCCAGGAATGGTACTTCAGGCGCACATTCAGACCGGCTCAAAGTCCATCATTCGATATATGTTCAAACCGGTGTTTAACTCCCTGGACGTGGCGTTTACCGAGCGATAACCGCGCGATCCATTCCCGTCGGGTGAACTCGTAAACCTCAACAAAAAGCCGCCCAAGGGCGACTTTTCAGGTTCAACCCTGATGATCGCAGATCAGGCGCCCATCAATGCTGGTTTGGATTTCCGACGATAGGTTAGGAAGCCAATACCAGCGAAGCCGAGAAGCAGCATCGCCCAGGTCGATGGCTCGGGGACGGCCGAGCTGAACGCCATATTGGCAGAGGAGAAGAAATCGGGAGCCGTCGGGCCATAGGTGTTTGTAGGCACGGTGCCTGGCAGGTCACCGCCGCCGCCCCATACCGCATCTACGAACGACACCAGCCCACCCCCGTTGAAGGTGTCCGGGTTGCCGCCGAGGTTACTGTTGTGTTCCAGATCCGTACCGGTCCAACCATAACCCATCAAATAATAACTGCCTGCAGAAAGGGTCACGGGCGTGATCGATTGAAATAAGTAACCACCATTTACCAGCGGGCCGGATACGTTGGCAAAGGTTTGCGTTGCCAGGACACCCCCTGCAAGGGTCATCAAATCCGCGGTAAGCGGACCGGTGATGCCGTCCAAACCACTGTCGTAGATGCCCAGTGAGTTCACGGTGATCGGGGAATTGACCGTGAATTCGAGGCCAACACCACTGTAGGCTTGATTGCCGGCGCCCCCATTATTCGCTGTTTGCAATACCGTGGCATGCGACGTCACTGTCCCCAGTGCCGCTGACAAAGTGATCAATGTAGCGCTAACCGCAAGCTTGTGCATGAAACGCATAGTTGCCCCTTAGGCCACGACAAAACGCTATTAAATCTAAAACATTCATTCAGGGGAGCAAGTCTTTTTTGGCGATACGGCAGCTCTTTACCCGGTAAATTTCGATGAGGACTTCCGACCGTGGTCTGCCGAATTCTAGACGGGTCCCTGCAAAGATCCAAATCACGGCTAACCTTTAAACAGGTTTCTGATCGCTGCCTGGTTTCTTGTAATACTCGCTGATTAATCTTGAGACCGGCGTTCTGGGTTAATTATGGAACCAAGTGCGGATTTGCTCGAAATAGAGAAGTGCCCGACCAGCGAAGATACCTACTGCACCGCCTGCCATTTTCTCAATCGCATCTTGAACTCGGCCATGGCGATCGGGTGTCAGTAGCTGTGCAAACTCAAGCAGCACGGCGCTGCCGAGAACGATCAGGCACACGAGAGTGGTGTGTCGAGGATAGGCCAGGCAAAATAGTCCGCCGACAATCGCAAACGCGGCCAGATGTTCAAAACTAGCTGACGTGGCAAACGTCGGCCTGTCGCGGATCGGCGAAATCGTCGCATACGCGATGAAGGCGAGGAGCCCCCACGCAGCGAGAGCTGTGAATTGCCGCAACATTTGCGAATGTCATACCCAATCTGATTGCGTCGCGATAGCTCGGCGATCCCAAACAAAACGACCGCCCGAGGGCGACCTGATCTGGCCGGTCAAACTACCATCAATGCTGGCTTTGACTGACGCAAGCGCCGTGGTTGCAAGCAAGTGAGCAGGTTCACTTGCCTAGGATGTGCCCAATTAACTTACCTTGACACAACGGCTCCCTCTGTCCAGGATATCGTCTCTCACTGCAGAGGAGCAGCGTCGCGTGATCTGGTTGTTCGGAGCTATTGCAATCTGCGCCGCCATCGTCATCGCTGGCCGCGCTTACAGCAGACATCTAGACAAGCTGGACGATCTCCATGCTCGGGGCTACCTGAACAAGTATTGAGCCGCCCAGCGAATTTCGAATCTGAGGGCCGCCTTCGGGCGGTTTTCTTTTGACCGCATCCGTTGGTGGTCTCTCGGGCCGCTTACGCCGCCACGGAGGATCCAATTCGAAAATCGTCGATCCGTTTCCCTGACTTAAGCTGCTTTCTTAGCCAGCGTGGCTGCTTCCCGCGACCGGCCCAGGTTTCCGACGGCTCTTCCGGATTCCTGAATTTGGGAAAAACAGGTGGGTACGGTCGGCGCTCAGAGGTTCTGACTGTCTGCTCAGCGCGGGCTTTCGCGAGGAGCTTCAAGCGGTCTTCAAGCATTTTTTTCTCTGCAGCAAGCTTCACGGCAAGCTTCGCAGCGAGCTTTTCATGGAGCAACCACAGCTCGTCGGTGGATAGCGATTTAAGGTAAGCCTGCTTCATGACGGTCCCCAATCATGATTTGGTCAGCAACAATAGCGCCACTATCAAGAATAGAAGCAGTGTTGAAACGATGGCTCGGCTATGCAGATTCGGAGGCAGAATCCGGCGCGGCTTCTTATTGCGCTGCAACGTATTTATAAGTTGGTATTTGCTGGCCGTCGTCGACCTACGTCTTTAACCGCCCAAACAAGAAGACCGCCCGAAGGCGGTCTTTTGTGTAGGCAGTCAAGCGCTGCTCAGGCGAGGCGGAACGCCGCCCTGTTCTTACGGCGATAGGCCATGAAGCCAACGCTGGCGAAGCCCAGGATGATCATTGCCCAGGTGGCTGGTTCGGGCACGGCACTTACCGACACATTGTCCAGAATGTTGCCGATGTTTTGATTTCCATCATTAGGCAGATCGGCAAAAGAGAGCTGCCAAGCCACGGGGATATAAACGGTATTCGAAGTGTACAGCTGGTACGGAGATGACGACGCCAGCGTGATCGTCCCAAAGTAGGGCCCCACGTCTATTTGCGTGGTCTTATTCACGTCACCTCGGGCATTGCCTCCAAGGTCAAACTGGACGAAGTAAGTTCCCGGAGCAAAAGTTTGTATGGTCGTAATCTGACCCGGCTGACCCGTGCTTCCCTCCATGTCAACGTAGAGCCCGTTGCCCGGATAAAAGTCAAAATAGCCGTTGCCAATCAAATCGACCGAGCCGGACGTGACAGTCCAATTCGCAAACCCGGTGTAGTTAAGAGTCCCGACACCCCCATTTTCAGAGTTGAAGTTATCGGAAAAAACCACTCCGGCATTACATTGGGATGCTACGCATAGGAGCGCCGCGGTACCAAAGATTGCCGACAAGAAATTACGGCGCATTTTTAACCCTCCAGCACAAAACCCCACCGAGAACTCGCCACCTAAGGGAATATAGTTTTATCCTATAAACCTGCCGGTGGGAGGGCAAGACCAATTTTTGCGAATAATTGCATCTTTTTCGGCCTCTCCGCTCTAAAAACTGTCGCACGTTCCGGGGGTATTTAATACTCAGTTCCGGCGGAACCTCGAATATTTCAAATTAAATAGTGCGTTGCCAGGCGACGACGAGACAGATGGATGCCGTCGTCTGTCGTCCGTCAAAGGAGCTGCAGAAACTTCGCCAAAAAAGAGCATAATCAGATCGGGCTGCCCTAATGCGGCCTGCACGGTCCCGCCGCTCCCCCCTCTTCCCAAGGCGGGGTCGTGCCCGCGGGAATCCTTTTTTAACGGCTCGCGGCTAAGTTTCTGTAGTCGCGGGTTTTGTATTGCGTACCGCGACCAGCATTTGTTGCTGGGATATGTTTTCCAGATGGCCTTAACGATCCGAGTATGGGAGGGGAGGCGAGAAGCAGACATCGCCTGCCAGACCGAATAAGCGCTAATTTCGGGAGTCGCTCAACTGATGCGGCCGAAGAAGCTGCCCCGGAGCGGCTTTCAATTTCCAAGCTGATGATCGTGGATCAGACAGCCATCAATGCCGGCTTTGCGTTACGCCGATATGCCATGAAGCCAATTCCTGCGAAGCCGAGGATCATCATTGCCCATGTAGATGGTTCGGGGACAGCAGGACCAAATGCGCCATCGAGAGTGATCGTCAGCCCCCCACTATCCGTGAGGAAGATCGGGGGGTCAGTATAAGTTGTCGCATTGGTATAGATCGAAAAACCGCCGCTCGAATCGGTCAAAGGCGTACCAAATGAAAACGTTATCTGATCTCCGTTCGAAGACCGCCTTACCTGATCGGGAACGGGACCGTTTCCCTCGATGCAGCCGGAGTCGCAAACCTTCACAGCCGTGCCGAAGCCGGTATTGCCTGTAAACGCAATTGAGGCAAGATCACCTTTTGTGATGTCAAGTGAGTAAGCAAAAATGGTTCCTCCCGGGCCGAACGGACTGACTTGGGAGTTGTTGCCCACGACTTCCTTCAAAGTACCGGCCGGTCCCGGCATCGAAAGACTTCCAAAGGAAAACTGAGCAAAGAACGGAGCCGGAAGGAGTGGAACTACACCGTCGGCAAAATCCGGTATATTGCTACTTATGGTTTGTCCGGGAGTGAGAACCTCGGGTTGCTGCACGATTGTCCCGGCGGTCCCGCTTGCTGTCGATAGGCCCATCGAAACTAAAACGATCGAAAGGCTTTTGATAAAGCTAGTTTTGCTCATTTCAATGCCTCCAAAAATTTACGGTTTTTGAATTATCAAGTTGGGACTATCGGACTGATATCTTGCTTGAACAACTATCGACTCAGCTAGGTGGCCGCCTAAATTCGGCTGGATGGTCAGAAGGCTGCTAAATTGCTTCCATTTAATTATCCGGATAAATTAGAATAATGCCCGATGCTTATTGGAGACAACTATCGACTCCGATAGGCTGGGGCACTTTTTTGAGAAGCTGCCGAATTGCGACACTCCCTTTTTTGACATTGTGACTAAGGGCAGTGAAATCGTGCAAGCCAAGGGAGAGGATATGGGCTTGGAAGTCACCGCGTTGATCGAGGCGCTCGAACAGGCGCCCTCAACTGAAGATCTGGTCTCCATCTTGATGACGCTGGTTTTGCCGATGGGGTATTCAGCAGTGGCTAGCGGCTTACTTGGCCTCGAGGGACCAAGCGCCCTGCATTTCGCGAACTGGGATCCAGGCTGGCTAAGCCTCTACATCGCTAAGAATTTCATTTTCTTGGACCCAGTCCCGTTTTGGGCGACGCGTTCTGGCACGGCCGTTTCAATTCGAGATTTGCGCGCCCTGATGCCCGAAGATCATCCGGGACACCAAATCTTTGCTGCGGGAGAGCAGTTTGGATATTTTGGCGGATACATTGTACCGCAGCGAGCTTGCGACAATTCATTCGGATTGGTCTGCTTCGTTGGATCGCATGATCCGGAAACGGCTTACGAGCGATTTTTTTTGCGCGGCGTCGCCGGATCGGCCTTTGAACGTGCCGAGACCCTGACTGGACGCTCGCACCCAACACACCTCGGCGTGCCTCGGCTGCTTTCAGAAAAAGAGCGCGAGTGTCTCAGATATCTAGTTCATGGAAAGAACGCGCGAGAAGCTGCAAAACTGATGAAGATATCCGAAGCGACTGTTCGGTTTCATATTTCCAATTTGCATCGGAAGATGAATGTGAGGCATCGATCAGAGCTCATTAGTTTGGCTATTACAACTTCGCTCGTTCGCTTAGATCAATAACCGCACCTCGTAAAATTTCGAAGAGGACTTTTTGACCGTATTCCGCCGAATCCAGACGGGTCCCATATACGATCCGCTCTCGGCTAACCTTTGAGTAGGCTTCTCGCTGCCTGATTTCTGGTGATGGAATAAGGGTCAGGCTTCGTTGATCAGATGCGTCCGCGAGGTTTTTAGAATTCTGCTTCGGCATCCCAGGTCGCGGCTTCATTCCAGGCAAATGCTGCGCGTCGGGTGTGAAATATAGCCAACAAAAAGCCGCCCGAGGGAGGGAGGCTCTTCAAACTCAACGCGGATGATCGTGGATCAGGCGGCTAGCAATGCTGGCTTTGACCTGCGAGGATAGGCCATGAAACCAATTCCACCGAAGCCGAGAAGCAGCATCGCCCAGATGGAAGGTTCGGGAATGGCAGAGACAGCGTAAAAGCCCGTCGTCGTATTGCAAGTCGAAACATAACAGACCCCAAGGCCACCGGGTGTCGCGCCACGAACGTGATTCGTCCAGTACAGATTGAAGTCCTGATCGGCGGATGTAACCCAGGCAATCCCGCTATAATCGACTAACGGACCCGACCCATAAATTACGTTGTCCGAACCGGCAAACCCAATGGGGCCGCTAATCGATAGGCCGTTAAACGTTCCAGTTATTGAGGTTAAGGACTATCCTGTCGGTGCGACCGGGCCGCTTGTTTGGAGGATAAGGTCGACAACATCGCCATGTGAATCTGTGAAATTAAAATCAACGATGGCGGCAGACGCTAAGGTTGGAGAAAACGCGAGTACGGCGGCAACCATCAAACCAAAACGAGAAAACGACATCGCTGCGCTCCTCACCGGATGGAATATAGCTCCCATTAAATTCGAAGATTATGGAACTTGCAAGTTGAAAAGCGGAACCGGCCAACGCTTTGACGCGAATAAATGTATCCGGTTTAACGTCTCGGGCTAAGTAGCTGGAACCGAAATAAAAAGCCGCCCGAGCGCGGCTCTTCAATAACTCAAGTCTGACGATCGTGGATCAGGCAGCCAAAAGTGCCGGCTTTGACTTCCGACGACTAACCAAAAAACCAAGCCCGGCGAAGCCGAGAAGCACCATCGCCCAGGTCGATGCCTCCGGAACGGGCGATACGTTGAACCCCCACTGCAGCCCGTCGTAGACCGTTAAGGTACGATCCGTGCTGTCGATCGACGAGATCCAGGCGTCGCCGAGCCAATTGGCCGTCGCGTTTCGGGAGGGCTTATCGTAGAACACGCTTCCATTGTATTGGAACGGATAAGCGGGAGGCCCGATACTGGCGTCAGGTGTGCCGGGCGCATTGTCGAGGTAGGGATTGCCCGGCAGGGAGGGATTGCGTTTTTGATTTGTTGAAATCGATTGCGACCAGACGGCATCGCCATCGTTGATGGTTCCACCGCTGATCGGGTTGGGCGCGCTGCCGCCGTTATTGTAGCTCACCTGGATTTCGGCGCCACCGCAAAACAGGCCACAGCCCATTCCTTCGTTGACATAGGCGCGGTACAAGGTGACGTCGAGCACGGCTTCCGCGCTGAGATTGCCGGTGGTGAGGGTCCATTGGCTGGCGGCCGCCAGCGAGTTATTCCAGCTGTTGAAGGCGCTCTGGAAATTGGTCCAGCCAGTGTCGGTGGCGACCGGCAGGATCTCCGAGATCTGGTAGGCCGTCGCGACGACCTTGCTGTTCGCGGCGACGCACTTGCCCGCGCCTCCGGTGCCGCCGCACTGCCCGTCGTCGATCAAGACCGTGGCCCGCGCCTGTGGTGCGGTCGCAAGAAAAATCACTGCGCATGCAGCGGTGATTGACGCCGTTCTTTCGATCCCCATGTGATGCCCCCATTCAAATATTTTGAAATTTCAAATCAGGCAGCGAAGAATTTTTTATGTTTGTTTTTTGTTAGGTTAATTTGCGTTCCCATTTCCGTCAACGGTTTTTGAAAATCAGCCATGTTGTGCGCGCGGCGTGAATTCGAAAAATCGATAAGCTGTTTAGAAAAATGGGGAAACTGCACCCGCGCCAGGATTATTTGGAAAGCTTTGATCCTCGCCTGGACCTTATTGGGTAAATAGAATTGACCTTGTTCGCTCCTTAAGCTGACCGTCCGCAAACCGAAAGGTGCGGCTTGCGATGCAAACTAAAATGCTGCGCGTCGGGAATGAACTAGAGCTAATGGCGACGAACCGGAGAATAATTCCTGCACGAGCGGCGGTACGCGTCCGATGGTTGAGAAAACAAAAAGGCCGCCCGGAGGCGGCCTTTCCGAATAACTTGGCTCCTCGGAGGCTAGGTGAAGCGGAATTCAGCCTTGTTCTTCCGACGATAGGCCATGAAGCCAATGCCTGCGAAGCCGAGAAGCATCATCGCCCATGTGGAGGGCTCGGGGACCGCCGAGACACCGTTAAACGATAAATCGTCGGCTACCCATGCGGAGGGCGTACCAGTTACCTTGACATATGAAATGCCGCTCTGACCAAGCGAAAGGTTTCCATAGACGCCTCCATCTACAGATATTGTCGTTGCGCCAATAATTGCGTTGCTGCTGTCGTAGGCCGTGGCGGTGTAAGAACCAGCGGACCCATCGCCAACATACAAACTGAAATTGCTTGTAGGATTTGTGAAGCTGATCTGATCGCCAGTTCCGGAACAGCACGAGGTATTAAAGGCAAGGAAATCCACCCCACTCCGTGCGTTAATTCCAAAGTTCCCGGCCTGGTCGAGGATGGAGCCGGGGTTGCCCCCGATACCGGAAAAAGTGACCCCGAGACCGCTGTACAGCGCCGTCAACGGCGTCGTCTGGGCGAAATCGGGGGGCGCTCCAGTTTCAAAATCAATGGTGGTCGCAAAACTTTTAGAAGGCCCAAATGCCAGTAATGCCAGAGCGATAGTTGGTACTGAAAACCTTGCGATGCTTCTCATGGCAAACATCCTCAATTTTGCTCAGTAAAACTTAGACCTGCCCAGACATTAAACTATCCCGCGCAAAGGCTCAACACGATTTATGCCCTCTGGTGCTTAAAATTAAATAACCCGACAGGAGGGTAACCCACATTCTCCACTGCTGGACCGGCTGGACAGCATTGGGTAAGTGGAATTGATCTTGTTCGCTCCTTAAGCTGACGGTCCGCGAACCGAAAGGGGCGGCTTGCGATGCAAACTAAAATGCTGCGCGTCGGGAATGAACTAGAGCAAATGGCGACGAAGCGGGGAATAATTCCTGCACGAGCGGCGGTACGCGTCCGATTGTTGAGAAAACAAAAAGGCCGCCCGGAGCCGGCCTTTCCGAATAAAACTTGGCACCTCGGAGGCTAGGTGAAGCGGAATTCAGCCTTGTTCTTCCGACGATAGGCCATGAAGCCAACACCCGCGAAGCCGAGAAGCATCATCGCCCACGTGGAGGGTTCGGGAACCGCACTCGTGGGTGGACCGATGTCGATGTAAGCCAAGGTGCCTGTGATTGACCCTTGGTGCGCGTCATAGACGGTTTCCGAAAGTCCTGTCGGATCCAGTCCTTCCCATCCAACGAAGCCACCGGTCGCATTGTTGGTTGGAGAAAAAACGGATGATATTTCTACCCCAGCGCCGCCATTATAGGCTGGATTGTTCCAGGTAGCAGTAAATGTCACCTTGAAGTTTCCGACGTGGGCGCAGAAGGGATAGGGTTGAACACAAGCGGAATTTCCAGCTGCGCCATTTCCCCAATTGTCGTCCCAGTCGGTCGCAAAGAAAGGACCGGCATTCCCCCATATCACCGTGTCCACTGTGTTCGAACCGATTGTGCCTAAGCCGACGGTCTGAGCGGGGGTAAGAGGAGTCCAGTTGGCCCGATTGGTACGGCGTCAGTACCATTTGAGCGTTCGTGAAATTGTAGTTTGTGGTGTTATTGAACTTTAGTTCCGGAGTGTCGTAGGCGTCTTGATCGTAACCGCCGGAAATTGTCGCAACGTGCACTGCGTGAGCAGGCACCGTCATCACCAGCGAACTGGCGGCCGCTAAAGCTAGAAGTGCCTTCATTTCCAATCCCCCTTATTGGTTTAAGGGCGGTGAGGCTTCGCATTATCTAACGGCTGACCAACAACCCACACCGCAAGGGTAAACGTTAGCTATTAAATTGAGGCGTCTCTTTTGAGTCAAGATTGAAAATGATGCGGGCAGCGTACTCATACCAATGGATGTAGTTGGCGGTATTTTTGTAGCGCGCGGATGCAACTGTCGCTGGTAGCGGCACGAAGTCCAACAACTATGAGAGGACCTACCGGTTTTCCGATAGCGACGCTGGTGTGCCGGCGATTTGATTCTCGCCCGGACATTATTGGGTAAATAGAATTGACCTTATTCGCTCCTTAAGCTGACGGTCCGCAAACCGGAATCGGTACCTGGCGCGGCGACTTTCGAGGCAAACTAAGATTGCTTCTGGGTGAGCACACCAAAGGAGCTTTGCTTAAAGCCTCATTGGCAGGCCAGTCGCCGCAAGCACCCCATTGCGCGTTCCTTTTTTGACGGGAATCGCTTTTGGGGCCAAGGTGTCGATTCGCTAGCTGGGGGACCGGCAAATGGGCAAAGCGACCAAGACCGCAGCCGAGCTTGAAGCAATGATCCTCGGCAGGATGCAGACCCTTAGCGAGTGCCCGGAGGGAATGACCGTCACCGTGAAGCGGCACGGCGCAACATGGGAAGCAGTGGTGATGTCGCCGAACGAAGTCGCGCATGCTGACTGCGTGACCCGGGTGACACGCTACGCCGCGGTGCTCAGAACGGAATACGCCTTGGCAGGCTGAGGTTATGGAGCCGAAGAAATAGCCCGATGGCAGAAAACGGCAACGCGCCATGGACAGGAGCAGATGGCAGCCAGGAACGCCCACATGAGCTGATGGCGGGGTTCGATGGCTATCGAAGCCTCGTCGACCCCAACGTCATGATCTTCGTCGCAAAAGACGCGGTTCCGCCCTTCCGCTTCAAAGCTGGCGGCTGGGAGTTGTTGCAATCGTCGGTCGATATCGGTGCGGCAATGAAGGCCCGTATTGCCGAAAAAGGGTTTTTCATGTTTCGCGTAAATGAGGATCAGAGCGGAGGGGTCGAGCTAACCGATCTTCCATTCCGTTTGCCGAGCGGGGCCTGAATTCCAAGGGGAAATGAGATGCGAACGTTCGTGGCTTCGCTGATCGTTCTGACCGTCCTCTATTTTTGGGATAAAGAATACAACGACGGCAAGATGCTGGATGGTTTAAACGGCATGCGGCGAGACATCGCCTACCATATGTTTCCCTGAAGCACCCAACCGCGGTCGCGACAGCTTTCCCGATTACTGGATTTTCAAATACGGATTTCCCGAACTCAGTGGACGGTGGTTATATTGGATTGGGGTAGGTCGGAGCGAGTATCGCGATGACCCGCAAAGCGATCATTGTGGAATTCTTGGTTCCGACGGCATTAGCCATCGTGTTGGGGATCCTGCTCTCGATCGGCGCTGTGTATCTGATGAACAGCTACCTCAGCCCTGCCGACGAGCCCGAAACCACTGCAAAATTGCTGGGGCCCTGAATGGCGCAGGCTTGTGCGATCGTTCCGAAAGACACCAGCGCCCGGCCAGACGGAGGCTTCATGCGACGCCTGATCGCCTTGCTTGCCCTCGCTTTTGCTGCAGCCTCTTGCTCGCCCCAGGAAGACACGACGGGATCTGTAAACAAGTGCGCGGTCGAGCTACTTGGCTCATACAATCCAAAGGTTATGGATGAGTGCGTCGCTGTCTGCAAAAAATGTGATCACGGCACTCCAACGACCTGCACGACGTCATGCACTTTGAAGGGCGCACGCTGAGGGACTTGCCCTTTCCGGGCGTACCGATCTGGGTCGGCGACTTTGACTGCCGCAATCTTTGCACCCAGATCGTTCGCGCGCGATCAGAGAGTTCTCGACACTCATCTCCCTGATCAACAGGCGATCGAGGCAAGTTGATACGCTCTCAAGCCTTCCAGCGATCGAAGGCGATCCAAGGCCCTGTCTGCCGATTTCCGACGTCGTTTTACGGAGCGACCCACACTTCCTCCGGCGCCCTGTATGTAGGGCCCGTACAAGACGTCCAGACGACGCTCATAAGCCATTCTGGTAATTGCAGTCGCTACCAAAGCAAAACCGATAAGTCCGAGTATTTCGATGTCCATTTGAGGCCCCTGCTTACTTTCTCGACAGAGCCTCCAATACGCCTAAATTTTTAAAGTTCGGATCTCGCGCGCGCCTGCAATTATTCTATTGCGTTAGGGGATTTTAAACCTTGAAATTCACGGCCACGCTAGGTTTGCGAGGCGGAATCAATGGAAAACAAAGCGGTCAGCAGCTGTTACAGCCTGATTTTCGTGCCTCGGAGCTGTCCAGGACCCGGCGCGTCTCATTCGTTGAGCCAAACGCGCCGCCCAGCCAGGCCCAAGGACCCCTCTCGGTTCATCTTGGTAAGAGCTATTTGTAGATTACGCCGCTGCGAGGCGGGATAAGTGAAGAGATCAGTTGTCGAAAGCGACGCCAAGGAAGTCGCCGTCCCGCCAAATCAAACGGCACTTGCGAGCGGTGCGAAAGTTATCGAACGTCAACTCGAACGTCACTAGGAGGAGCGGGATATCCTGAACGCGGATGCCTGCACCGACGTTGGTGATGTCCGCGACCGTGCACGATCGCACGCCTACTTGCGCTCCAAGGTATAGCAACGCGCCTCTTACGATGCTCGTTCTGCCGACCGATCGGCGCTCGAACAGGCTTTCCAGGTGCTCGTCGTCGCTACTGTTGATTGGCATGGACAAACCGCAGAACTCAAAAACAAAGCCGCCAAGCGGAATATGATCGCCTGACGGCTTCGCAACGGTGGGCCCGGACGTGGGGAAATTGTCCGGTTCGCGAGTGATAGCGTTTCGGGATGACGCCGCAACTAAACTTGATTATTAAGCTAAATGTCGGCTCTGCGGGTTAATTCCGGAATCGCAAAAACAAAAAAGACCGCCCGAAGGCGGTCTCCCTGTAGCCCTGATAGGGGTTGGGAATCAGGCTACGGTAACAGCGGCAGACCGATTGCGGCGCCGATAGGCCATGAAGCCGATGCCCGCGAAGCCCAGGATCATCATGGCCCAGGTCGAGGGCTCCGGGACCGCAGAAATCGAGATGTTGTCGACGATCGGAGAAGCCTGGGTTCCGGAGGATTGGAAAAGCGTCAGGGTTTCCGAGGTAGCAGTCGCGGTGAAATAGTAATTTTCAACGGAGCCCGGATTTGTGCCGGGAAAGCCGTCAACCCCGGGGGTGGCCCAAGAATTGGAGCCAATGGAGATGTTGAACACGTAGGGTTGCGTGGGTCTGTTATCGCCCCACAGCAACAGGTTGATATCGTATGTCTGACCGACCGTTAAACCGACGATGTTCGTCCCTACGCCGCCGTTTTCATTGAGGAGCAGGGCGCCGTCCCCGGTCGGAACGCCCAAAGAACTGGTTTGTTCTGCGAGATAGGCTCCGCCGCTAAACGTCCAACCGTTCACACTGCTGTTGGCCGTATAATAGTTGGTGTTTGCCCAGTGATCACTGGAGGGCAAATCAGAGCCGCTGCCGTACACCAGAATGGGCGAGCCGATGAATGCCGGATCATTGAAGTTTTCAGTGAAAACTGCCGCGTTTGCGGCGCTCATCAAGCCGAGAGAAAGGCATACAGTCGATAAAAGCTTTTTCACCTTCGCCGTCCCTTCGTGGACCGAAAAATGGAACCCAGCGTCGCAGTGCCTAGGATTCCGCCTTGAACCGGCTTCTTACATTGATTGCAGGAGAAGGCAATAGGGCAGTCGTCCTTGATTAAATCAGTTAATTGAACGGCTTGCAGGCTTTAAATCGGCATGTCGTTTAGCCCGGTGACCAAGCCTCAACAACTTCGATTTCCTGAGCGGCTTCAATTCGGTCTTGCGGCCCGGCAGGCTTAACGCTTGAGCTTAATTCTCGATGGACATCCGTGTCAGCACTGCAACATGGCTTTTGTTCTTGTCTTGGGAACCGGAGTCCGGGCTAGCCAATCCCAGCTTATTTTGGATAGTCTTTCATCCGGAGGCTGAGAATAAGGATTTCAGTCCAAACGATTTTGAGGGGGCCGCCGGAACTTACTCCCGTGCTGCCCTTCATCCTGGAGGCGGAATGGTAGGCCCGAGGCGATCGGAGCGACCAATGTGCCCAACCTGCAAGCACAGGATGGGACTGGCTCGAATTTCAGCTGGCGAGTGGGGATTCGAGCAGATCACTTTCGAGTGCAGCACTTGCCATCGCACCGAAAAGATTCCTGTCGCCGAAGATCCTATGAAAACCGACGCGGTGGGCTGGCTGCAAGCGAGCTAAGCCGGCCGAGCCCATGATGTTATGTTGTTTCAATCTTGGAGTAGAGTTGGAGTTAATTGATGAGCGTCGAACGCATGCCCGACGAACGGCTGGTTCTCTTTTATGAGAATATTCGTCAACAGGTTGAAGCCGATCGAGCGCATAAACATCAATTTGTGACGGGCCCGGTCGTTCGGCAGTACGCCGACAGTCTCCGAAATGAGCTGGTCAAACGGCGATTAAGGCACTCGCCGATCGAGTGGCCGGTACCAAGTCGTCCATGAAGCGAGCCAGGACACTGACCTACTTCGCCTGCCAAGACTGCGGGAGGCGCATCACCTTTGCGTTTACGAAGGAGAGAATTTGTCCAGCCTGCCGTGTCGCCCGAAATGGGCCGATAACCGACATCCGTATTTCCCCTCGATCGATCAAGAGCGGGAAACGAGAGCGACAAGACCGATAACAACCGCCCGGAAACTTCCGCCAAGACCTGCTCGTCATAATGCGCTCCAGATTTCCGTGGGCAAAATTGTCTCGCCAGGCTTGCCGAAACGTGGGCTTGCGCAGCCGAGCGTTCGATGCCCCATAACGACCGGCACATTTTTGCCGCTCCGGAACTTTTTCTAGTACCTGGCATTGAAGCGTTGGAAATCTCGTAGGCCAGGAGGGTTAGGTATGGCAACGCAGATCGTGATGAATCAGTGTGGCGACACCCGATACACTTTTGATGCGGAGGACGCCAAGGCGCTTGCAAAGGCCGAGAGGCGCTTCAAAGAGCTGACTGGCCAAGGGTTTACGGCGGCGACCCGCACCGGCTCCGGAGATGCAGTTTTAACCCGGAAGTTTGATCCGACCGCCGAAGAGACCGTCTTCATTCCACGTCTCGTTGGCGGCTAGTTGCGCGCGGCATGTTTGCGCAGCGGCTAATTGCGAAGAGTAGTCTCGGCGGTGCGCTGCGAAATTGCCACCGTTGGGCGAAAGCCTTTGCCGATTGGTTTCAGAAAGCGCAGCGTGAACGCGAAGCCCGGGCAGGCAAGCTCCTGAGGGAATGGCTATCTTCCGAGCAACTTGCTGAATATGAAGCCAACGGCCATTTTGACGTTACCGGATGCGACACCGGAAAAAGATACCGCATACGTCATGGCACTTTCACCAATGTCTATGAGATCGACGAAGCCGGCCATGTGCTTGCGGGCTGGTGCTTTGTCCCCGACGGCAATCTCGTCGCGGGTGACGTCGTCCTAGCCCAAAAGATTGGCCTTGAAACGGACGAGCGCGGCGCCTTGGCGGTCGCCCAAAGATTCGAAATCAAATCAGCCCCACTATAAGCGCGGCCTCCGTTTGCTCCGCCCGATGGGAGGTAGGCGGGTCGAGTTTGCTCACGCGTATCAGGCATTCTATCGCCTTGGAAAGACGACTAGGACCCCACAACGCAATTCTTTTCCATTGCACGCTCACTGCACCAGCGCGTGCTTGCCCTCAAAGGATTAGTCTTGACCTTGTGCAACTTCGATTTCCTGAGCGGCTTCGACGCGGTCTTGCGGTCCGGTCGGCTAACGCTTGACCTTAATAATCGAGATCAGTTGCGATGGCTCATCGACGCGCCAGGCTTTGATCACCGGGCAATTTCCCCAGCCCCGGACCTACCCCCGGCAAAGCCGCCAGGCGAACATACCCGGGTTGGCGGCCTTGTTTGATCGTGGAAGGGCGCACGCTGAGGAACTTGCCTTTTCCGGCCGTACCGATCTTCTGTTGGCTAAGACCCGGGGCGTCTCATTCGTTGAGCCAAACGCACCGCCCAGCCGGTCCCATGGACCCCACTGCCGTCTCGGTTCATTTTGGAATGAGCGATCTGCAAATCGCAAACTGCCTGATCAAGCAGGGCGTCAGGATTTCGAATCGCTGCATAAAATTCGGCCATCCAAAGAGCATCGAGCTTGACGCGGGTGAGGCCGTCGCGGCTTTTTTTCCGATCGAGCGACCGCTGTACTGCCTGGATGCGCGCTTCGTCCGGCTCGCAGCCAATCAAATCCGCGATCTCGCGGTATGTCATCCAGATTTGGGGCATAGGGCAATCTCTGTCGGCCGCTAAAGTAGATTACCCCTGAATTGGTGAATACGACGTTTCTCCTCGCTCCTTCCGAGCGGAAAGACACTCGTTGGGCAAGCATCCGCAAAAGATCATTCCATACGGACACAGTTTTGGTTTAAAACGCAGCTATTCTAATCAATTGTTTTGAGATGAAGAGTTGAATATACTTTGGCCACCGCGCGCAAATGAAGAGGTTGCCGGTGTTCCAGCTATTCTTGCGGGCCCGCGCAGACGGACGTGAAGGCCATACTCGATCTCTGATCAAGGCGATCACCTGGCGTATCACAGGATCTTTAGATACGTTTGTAATCAGCTATTTTGTAACAGGAAAATTCAGCCTCGCGGGTGCAATTGCATCCGTAGAAGTTTTCACGAAAATAGCGCTTTTCTACCTGCACGAACGAGCGTGGATGGCAATACGTTGGGGCCAGCGTGTTCATAGGTCACACGTGTAGGCGTGCCGTTATTCGGCCTGCCATTATTGACCCCCTAAGCCGAGGGATCGGCGTCCAATCCATAACGCGTCCGCCTCTCGCGGATGCCCTTGAACCGGTATTTGAGGTCGGCCTTGTCGCCTCGCTTCAAGTTGCAACCATAGAGCGTCGATCGGTCAGAAGGGCTGAACGGGCTCGCCTGAGCGGGTGCCTTTGCAGTCGCTCAGGGGCATTTTAGTCAATTGTTTTGAAATGAAGAGTTGAATATACTTCGACCACCGCGTGCAAATCGAAGAGGTTGCCGGTGTTTCAACTATTCTTGCGGGCCCGGGCCGACAAATATTTCAAGTCGCGCGCACCCACTCGCGATGCGGACAATGATCGCGCCCGGCTGATGCCGATTAAGATGTCGATTGAAGATGCGCTGAAAAGCGCCGAGGCAGAATTTTCCGGACTAAGCCAGCGTGTGCAGGATGTTGTGGCTCGAGCGGCGGTAACCATCGGCAACGACAGCGACGAATACCTTTCGCGCGATCCCCGCGACAGCCATCATCAAGACCTTTTCGATATTGAGATGATTAAGGGGAATGAGCGTCTTGATGAGCTCACCAAGATCGTTGGACATCTCAAATTCCTGCGCGTAGCGTTCAAAAGCCGTTTCCCCGACAGTGACACTGAAAGATTGACCAAGTCGTAGCTGGCTCAATAGCAGCAAAACAATCAATTCCACGTCCGCGTATTCGGGTCTCAAATACATCCTCAGCTCGAGTACTCTCTGCACTTCACATCTGGACTTGAGGGATTCGTTACCAGGCTTATCCGAGAGCTTTCTGGGGGATCGGTCAATTCGAGGCGAACCGACAGAGCGGCAACGGTGACCTTCAAATTTTCACGGCGAGACGCCATCATCCTGGCCGTGATGGGATAGGCAAAGTGTGAGGGGTCACGAACACGGGCGAGCGCTAGTTCAGAGCTAATACTGTCGTCCAGGTTGGCTATTTCCCGCTCCAGCTCCGCCATCATTGCTCGAATTCGGCTAGCGGTTCGTTTTCTAGCCTCGATCTCCCGCTGCTTGCTGACTTCATTCCTGGCGTGAAGCTTAGCCGAGGGCGAAAGCCGTCCCGGATCGCTCTCGCGCCTAAGTTTCACTGTATGAAAATTGTACTGCCGCGTCATCAGTTGCTCCGGGCTGGCACATCCAAGGCGGGAATCTTCGTGCTAGGCTCGAACATGGCAAGAGTTCTTGCCAACTGAGGTTCGGTGAAAAGGCGTGCCAAAAACCAAAAAGCCCACTCGACCCTTAATTTGATTCTAGCCAATCAAAGCAGCTCGGCTTGCGGATGGCGGCCCGACTGAAAAAACAAAGGTCGCCCGGAGGCGGCCTTTCGGACTAGCTTGGCACCTTGGGAGGCTAGGCGAAGCGGAATTCAGCCTTGTTCTTCCGACGATAGGCACAAAAAAACTGTCACATCTTTCAAGACGAAAATAGCGCCCCCGAGCCCTCGGTGTTAACGGGAAAATCGGCTGCTCGCTTTGATCTTGATCGGAGCTGGGATCGCGTGGGCCGCTGAACGCCGGAAGCTTGCGCGGGTTTGGTCGGACAAATGACCGCACAAGGAAAAGCCGCCCGAAGGCGGCCTCTCAACTTAAACCCTGATGACAGCGGCTCAGGCGGCCATCAATGCTGATTTAGATTTCCGGCGATAGGCTAGGAAGCTAATCCCGGCGAAGCCAAGCAGCAGCATTGCCCATGTGGAGGGTTCGGGGACGCCTGATGCAACATTGATCGTAAGGGTGTTGGGGTCACCCCAGGTGTAGACGTACGTTCCGGGTGTCAGACCCAGCGAGGCGAACGTAGCGCCATCGAACGTCGAGGAGCTCGAGAGCGACGTCCCGGACACGTAGCCCCCGGGAAGGTCCAATACCGTGTCGTTAATCCCGAACGTGCCTCCGGAACCGCTGGACGCAGCCGTGGTCCCGCCCGTCCCGAACGGCGTCGGGCCGGAGATGCCTGTATAAACATCAACCGCGCCAGACGCAGTCCCGATAAGCACAGTCGCCTCAGAAGGCACAATCTCCGTTGGTGCGTAGGTCGAATATTGGTATGAAAGACCGGTCAGGTCGATCTCGCCGCTTGCCGTAACGACGACGTTGCCGCCAACCTCTGTGAAATCGATCACAGCGTTTGACACAATTTCAGTTGCCCGCGCATTGCCACTTACGACTGTAAACAGCAACGTCGATGCGACCGCCAATTTGCTCAGGTTCATGGCTTACCCCTCGATTATTGGGACGCCTCCTTTAAGCTAGCAACCGATAATAAGTAATGTCAACGGTTTTGTGACATAAAAGTCAGGCGCGCGATTTATTTTAAATAGCGAATTTAAAAGTTAACGAGCGATGCGCAGCCTCAAATATTTGCAAATTAAATAGACGGATACCGAGCCTCGATCGTTTTTTGGCCCAACCGGTCAATAGCATTCGAAAAACTTCAAATATTTCAAATGAAAGAGCCGGAAACCGAGGGCCGGCGCGCGTTTCACAGCAACGGCCGCCCCATCTTGTGCGTCTTCGCCATGTCGATCTTGATCGGAGCAGGGATCGTGTGGACCGCCGAACGGCGGAAGCTTGGTCTGGTCGGGTTCGGTCGGACAAATAACTGCACAAAGAAAAGCCGCCCGAAGGCGGCTTCTCAATTTAAACCCTGATGATAGCGGCTCCGGTGATGATCGGCACGACGCCGCGACGAACGCGAGCCTTCGGCTTCGGCATGCCAGGGCATTGCGCCGGCTTGATCGCTGACTTGCAAAACAAAAGGGACCCGAAGGTGGGCCCCTTTAATTCAAGCCATGATAATCGTGGATCAGGCGGCCATCAATTCCGGCTTTGACTTCCGACGATAGGCCATGAAGCCAACGCCCGCGAAGCCGAGGATCATCATTGCCCAAGTGGAGGGTTCGGGGACGGCACTGACTCCGGTTACCGAGCCAGCGAAATTTAAATTGGACGGATTGAACCCGCAGAGCCCATCCGAACTACCAGTGTCGGTGCAATCCGCGTTAATGCCGTCGAATGTGTTGTTTACAATGATTTGAAGAGTGTTGGCGCCGTTCAACAACCCGCCCACAACGACCGGCGTCGATACGCTAATGTCGCCATTGTTAGAAAACAGTTGAGGCACCGCCGGACCAGCAGGAGTAAATACGAATTGACCAGCTCCGGTCCCATAATTCTCTATTCCAGCCGCTGCAACAACGTTGCCGTTGAGCAACACGACCGCACTGTCATCCGCCTGCAAATCGGTGATGGTCAGTGTGCCACCCGTGGGCGTGCTGAAGGTTGTCGTCGCGGTCCAAAATGCGATATCGTAACTAGCCCAGTTAGGGAACTGAACCTGATCGCCGCCTCCAGACTGCGGGGTTGTCGCAATTGGTGCACCAGTCGAGTCCCAAACGCCGTATGTATAGCTTGCCGTGTTGATTGAAACGTCCAGAACGCCGGCGCTGGCTGAAGTGCAGCCGCAGCAAAGCCCTAAACCAATCAGGTAGGCAGCTAAGCCGGCACGACGAACTCTCGGAATGGCAGTCATTGCACCCTCTCAATCACTTCAAATACAATTACCGATTTTTATAGTTAACATTTTGTTTTCATCGGAGTCAATGAGGGGGTGAAAGCGTTATAGCACTATTTTAAGAGATTTAATTTTGGTCTGAGCCGGAAGTTCATAATTCCGTCGTACAAGAAAAAGCTGCCCCAAGGCGGCTCTTCAATTCAAATCTGATGATCGCGGTTTGCCTGAGCGAGCAGCAGGTCGATTTTTCAATTTAATTGTCACAAGTGACTATTAAATAGGCTCAAGCCGATGTTACCGACGATGCCGAGGGACGGTTGAAGCCAGCGCCGGGTTTTGGACATCCTGCAGCCTGAAACCGCGCACGAACACGCTATGGCGGATTGAATCGCCCAGCAAATGGGGGCCGTGTTGTCTTCCTTGCCGGTCAGCAACACCCGCAGTCGCCACAGCGACAGCCCCAGATCATGCAGGCGTCGACCATGGCGGCATAGAACGGGCTGTGGTTCTTCAATACCGCCGGCGCCTCGAGCAAATAGGGTGGCAATCGCTTGGGATTCTTTGTAACCCCCGTCGATCGGCCGACGAGATGGACCACGCGACTGAGGTGCAATAGAGGCGACCGTCAAAGATTGTTGCGCCAATCCCCCTCATCTTGCACATAAAACTGTCACATCTTTCAAGATCCTTTCGCGCCAAGACGGCACGAGGTTTCCATACCGCCAGCGAAATTGGCCAACCGAGGCGTCGGAAAGAATTTATTAACCATACCTTGCTCAAACTGGTCACCCGGAAGCCCGGTTCAACAAGGCTCAGTCATGACCAAATGGGCGTACGTGACTGCGGCAGCTTTAGCCCTGAGCGGCTGCTGCAGCAGCGGAGCGGGGTTCCAGGCACGGACTTCCGGGCTGTATGTTCAGCCTCCCCACATGCGGATGGCTTGGGACAGGTTTGGCAGGCCCTTAGCCAGCCGCGGGCGAGGGCCCGCGAAAGCTCGAAAAGCAGCCCAAAGTCGACCTGCGGAGCCCGATGAGATTACTGCCAAGGAAGCTGAGCTGGCTACGCTAAAGGCCTATTCGCCGGAGTGGTGGTCTGTCCGTGACGCCATTGACCATGCGAGAGACGCAAGGCTGGCAAAGACACTGATCATTTGCAGTACCTGCCTGCCGCCAGCTTCGGAAGAACAGACAGGCTCGATCGACGGGCAGTAAATCACTGGCCATCTCATTATCATTAGCCATTGAGATGTCGGGTGTAGTCATGACTGACCGTACAAGCGCGCGACCACGCGCTTTCTTCCAAAAGGGGCCATGCAGGAGGCTGCGGGCGCTGATTCCTGGTTACCCGCCGTTTGGGCAGTGGGTCAGTTTGATTGTAGCGTACCCAGGGGCTGGAAAAGGGCCGGTCCGGAGCGCATAATTAGGCCATGCAATACCAGTGCAAATGCGGAATGAAATTCGAGGTCGTCCCTCGGGAAATACCCCTAAACGACCCGGAACCCGTCTATTGCGAGAATTGCTTGCGCGAAGTCAAAGGCCCGCGATGCACCCGCTACGCCGACTATATCCCGGTCGACAATCTATCGAGGAGCGGAACAATTGACCGAAAGTATCCGAAATCTTGCCTCGCATTGCCGATATCGAGGATGAAATAGATCGCGCACTGATGATGGAAGAAGCTAACCACGAGTGGGATATCGTGGACGACGCCGCGTAGCCGAGCCATAGGCACGATTGGGATTGCTGAAGGTCACCAAGCGCCAGGTCTTAGAAACTCTGAGACAGGCGAATGTCATCGATGTCCCACTAAAGACGAGGGGAGTGTGCAGAGTTGTACTATCCTCCCCATGCACCGATAACGTCTTTCAGACCGCCAAGGTCGCCGGTGCTGATTGACGGGCGTCGCAATGAACACCCCCTGCAGCTCTGAGATCAGGCGTGCGTTCACATCAGATTGGCTCGGTGATTTGCGAGGCTTTCCTCGTCAAAAAGCCGGAGGGCTCCGTATCCTTCCGTCTCAACGACGTATCTAAAGTTACCGTCGGGTGTTGGAAAAACGGCGATGATCGTTTCAACCTTATGGTCGTCCGCTGCGTTATCGACTTTCTCGGCAACAGCATGTTTCGACATCGGTAATCCCCCCTCCGGTATCGTCCGGCGCGATTATCGACACAAATTGGTTAACAGATCTTAAGCATGTGCCGCGGGCTGGCAGCCGATCAGGTGGAGAAATCCGGGATTGGAAAACGGGTCTATTTCGCCCTGAGTTGCCCCCGCCGAAAGCAGCGCCGTATTGGCCTCTCCAGATAAAAGAGAGTTGCAAGCGAAGCCGCCGTCAAAATCGTCAGGTACAGTCCGAAATCGACGCTCGCAGGCCACTCTATTGTGTAGGCAATTCTGGTGTAATGATTCCACCAAAGCCAAATTGGAAAATGCAAAATGTAAATTGAGTAGCTTGCGTCTCCAAGGATTACGAGCGCTGGAAGGGACAAGATTTTTTCAATCGGTCCCCGAACACCGGCCGCGCCCAGGACGAGCAACCCAAATGCGGTGCACAAGGTAGCGTCGTTGCTCAGTGAATTCACCAATGGCCGTACCACCATCAGGAGGATGACCAACCCGAGCCCTGCGGAAAAAAGAATTTGGTGGCGATTCCTGCCGAGGTCGCGAACAAGAAAGCAATTTCCTAGCGCGATCCCGAATATGAATTGCGGCAGATTTGCCAAGGGTGAATAGAGCCCAAGAACACTTCCATTTGTTCCAAACAACAATTCGCTCCTGAGGAACGCGGTCAACACGATAAGTGCTGCAGAGGTGGCTATGAAGGAAGCGGGGCTCAACAGGCGGTTCGCTGCCCATAGCGCTGGGAACATAAGGTAGAAAAACATCTCGTTTGAGATCGACCATGCCGGCGGATTCAGGCTTAAGGCGAATTCCTTCACCCAGGCTTGCACCATGAAGATAACCGGTAAAGTTTGCCTCGCGGTGATCCGGTCGAATATGCCAACAACGAAAAACAGAAGAAAAACGCACAGAATTGCCAGATAGTAGGCTGGGCAAATTCGCGCCAATCTGGCGAGCAGAAACGCCCGCACAGTGACGTTGAGGCCTCCACCGGGAATTCCGTGGGCGTATGTAAGAACGAAGCCGGAGAGGATAAAAAAGAAGGTCACGGCTTCATAGCCGAAATCCGCAAGGCTAGCCGGGAATAGCGGGCGCGTTAAATTGAAATGGAATACGACCACCAATAGTGCGGCGAAGAATCGAAGTGACGTTAGCGGATAGGATGACTGGTCGCATGCACCAATCAGAGCACCGTTCTAAAAGCCGTGCAATAATCGGAAGCACGTAAGCTTGGTGCGTGTCCGAGGGTCTACCGTCGAACACCTAGTGCTCGAGAATGTTATATACTTCCTTCTGATTGAACGTAGTCAAAGACAGTCAGGTTGCCGTTGCTGTGTAGGTGGTGAGTGCCCTTGACGTTACTAGAGAAACGCGGTTCTACGGCACAGAATAAATCTTCTGAAAAAAGTTCTTGGGTGAGGCTTGTAATTCGATTGATCGAAAAGCTTTCGCCGTAAAAATCGTAACCCTGCTTTTGCCACTCGATAGACGAAGTCGTTATCACAGATTAGCCCTGCATTTCTTGCCTTGTTTGATCTGTAAAAGCAATTCTTGGCGTGTGTGTCCAATTCCTACTCAGGGGGTTATCCAATGGAAGATGAATAGTTCGGAGCCGTAATCAGCAACGTTGGTAGGGTCGATATTCGTAAACATCCACCATCGCCCGTCCTTCTCAAAGATCATCGTGTCAGCAGCGCTGATGTCATCCATAAGCGTCGTACAGAATTTCCAATGCAAGGGAAAATCGACGCATTCATAGAGCCTAATCTCACGCTTTTCACTCGTCTCCGGACACATGTACAGCTTGTCATTGAAGCGAAAAAGATAAGGAAAGGACATGTGGAAGGGCTCTGATATAGCCGTTCCGTGTCTCTTCGCACCCTTTTTTTCGAGTTCGTAGACAACGATACTTCCGCGTTTTGTTTCGAGGTCGTATTCCTCCGCAAAACAGAAGTCCCGACCGCCCTCGGTAATGACAAATGGGTCGGCCAAGTAGCAGTGAGGCGGATTTTCGATCCTGTTTGCCCGCCATATCACCAGATTTTTCCAGTTGACCCTGGAATACGCGACGTACCACCGATCTTCTCGTCTGAGGATCCGACGAGCTAATCTGGAAAGCTTCCTACGTATTAGTTGCATTCCATATATGAATTGGTTGAACAGAGACGGGGTCTTGAACAGAATGTCGAAGTAGGGCCGCGACTCCTCCGGCTTCGGCAGTTCTCCTCTTTCAGCAATTTCTCGAATTAGGTGCTTCATGTAGAAATTGCTTTTGGTGTACAAAAAAGGCTTGATTTACAAGGTAGGACGGCTGGGTTGTAAATGAGCCTCGCAAAAGCACCTCGCCACCGTCGAGCTCTTCGGTCAGGCGTTGAATTATGAAGCCCGTTTGGCTCTGCTTGAAATATACTTCCCAAAAGCCTGGTGGAACGCCTCTGTTGATCCGATTGTCGGCGTGATGAAAGGAGGGATCGTTCTCAATCGCGATGAGTTTAGAATTTCGCCGCGCAAAATGCCTGAGCCACATCGCACAAGCAGGTCCAAATTGAGGGCTCTTACTGCGCTTACATTTTCGTCGTCGTATCGGTACACAAAACCAGATGGAGAAATCGTAGGCTTGATAGTTATTTCATTAACACGCTCCAGACAGATCGCGCGAGTGAAATGATCATGGAATAACCTATGACGCTTAAGAAATGCGGCCTCTAGTTTGACGAGCAATTTGTTGAAGGTAGCGCGCGCCAAAAGCTTGAAAAAATCACCCTTCATGATCGAGGCGAGCCGAGACGGCTTATCGGGGACTGCATCTTGAATAATGAGGTGGGATATTCTCAAATTCGGCTGCGAGTGACCCCACTCCGCAAGTTCAAATATGTATTTTGATGCGATCTCCAAATCGACAATAAGACCGATTTTCAGCACAGAAGAGCTTGTTTGCATCGAGCTTGACCTTCACTGAAGGCGGCCTCATTTCCCGACCGGATCAAAGTTCCGCTTGCTCCCTCGATGTGAGCCGCTTCCTTAAGCTTCTTTCGGGGAAATACTTGGCTTAGCGCCTATTTCGCCAAGAAAAGTTTGGTGTCCGTTAGCAATCCTAGACTACGAGAGCAATTCAACTCTTCTAAGACGGTTAATCTTGTTAGTTGTCTTCTCCTGATCCTGCAGCTGCTTGAATTACTTCAACGTACTTACCATTACTGCAATCAGTTTTGTCGTCAGGTTGAGCGAAGTCTTTTCGGCGAGCATTGTCCAGTTTAAAATGCTCAGATCGGCGTCATCGGCATGGAGCGGAAATTCACCGTTCGTTGTTTCGCTCGAAGAAATCTGAATTAATGGCACTAAGCCCTCGTCTAGAGCGGAACTACTGGGGCGGAACTAGGATGCAAAACGAAAAGGTCGAGCTCGAGCGTATGCAATCTATCAACTTGGCAGGATGTGAACTTCAATTTCCTTCGTGGATCGGACGATGCGATGATTTCAAATGAAATTGGGATAGTGGTTATCGGCCGAAATGAAGGTGCGCGTCTTAAAAGCTGTTTCCGTTCAGTAGGCTCTTCATGGAGGGTTGTTTACGTTGATTCGGGGTCTACCGACGACAGCGTAGCCGTTGCGGAGCAGTCGGGGGCTGTCGTCGTCCGACTTGATCCCTGCAAACCGTTTTCAGCGGCCCGGGCGAGGAACGACGGTTTTGCCGCCTTGATGAAAATCGATCCGAACCTTTCGTTCATCCAGTTTATTGACGGCGATTGCGAGCTGGTGCCGGGATGGATTGAGACCGCCGCATCGTTCTTGAGAGAACGAAGCAATGTTGCCGTCGTGTGTGGCCGCCGCCGTGAACTATTTCCGAATGAAACGATTTTCAACCAGCTGTGCGATTTGGAATGGGATACGCCAACTGGTGAGGCCGTTAGTTCGGGAGGAGATTTTTTAGTAAGAGCTCAGGCTTTCAAAGATGTAGGCGGGTTCCGACCCGAGATCATGGCGGGAGAGGAGCCTGAATTATGCGCGCGATTGCGCGAACGCGGCTTGAAGATTTGGCGAATTGACTGCGAAATGACCAAACATGACATAAGGCTTAAAAATTTCAGGCAATGGTGGCGGAGACTGGTACGGCGCGGATCGATGCCTCTGACTCACCGGAGGTCTCGTAGCATTCTGAAGTCATCGCCGTTCATAGTATACCGTAGAGAGACCACCCGTGCAGTGTTCTGGGCTGGGATCGTGCCGGTGGTCATATGCGTAAGCGCCTACTTTTATCCTGTGATGCTACGTCTAGCGTTGATCTATCCACTCCAAGCAGTTCGAATTGCGGTGCGGACGCGGCACAATAGTCTTAGTCCTGGCACTTATGCGTTTTTCATGATCATCGCGAAATTTGCAGAGTTTCAAGGAATAGTGAGGTTTTTTTGTCGTCGTGCTTTGGGGAAGACTGCTGAACCGATCGAATACAAGGGCGTGCCAGACTTTAGTCATGACTGACTTCCGACGCCAATCCTTAACGATCCACAACAACGCGGGGGTGATGCCGAAATCATAATCGATTTTTTCGGCTCAATATTTCTTCCCAGGTAAGGGCATCGGTGACGATACGGTCGAGATTGGCGTATTTCGGCGTCCAATTGAACTCCCGCCGTGCGAGGTCGGCATTGGCAACAACAGCCGCGGCATCGCCTGGACGTCGGCCGGAGCGGTGGACCTCGAGTGGGTGACCTATAATCCTCTTGACGCTATCGATTACTTCAAGGACGGAATAACCGCGTCCGTAGCCGCAGTTTGCGATCAGATTGTCACCACCCGCGCGCAAACGTGCGAGCGCAAGGCGGTGTGCAGCTGCAAGGTCACTGACATGAATATAGTCTCGAATGCACGTGCCGTCGGGGGTAGGGTAATCGGTACCAAATATCTCCATTGCAGGACGTTTACCGGTGGCGGTTTCGCAGGCGACCTTGATCAGGTGGGTCGCGCCAGGGGTCGATTGTCCTGTCCGCCCGCGCGGATCTGCGCCTGCCACGTTGAAATATCGCAGGGCTGTATAGGTAAAACCGTGGGCTGCGGATGCGTCGCGAAGCATCCACTCCGTCATCAATTTCGATCGACCATAAGGTGATTCAGGATTGGTCGACGCGTCCTCTGCTATTGGCTCCTGGCCCTGGCTACCGTAGACGGCCGCCGTCGAAGAGAAGATCACGTGAAGAACGTTGGCTTCGACGATCGCCTCCAGAAGAGTGCGCGTCTTGCAAGTGTTGTTCTCGTAATATTCCAACGGAGCGGCAACTGATTCGGGGACAACAATCGAGCCCGCAAAATGAATGACGGAATCGATCGAATGGTCGCGTAAGAGCGATTTCACCAAAGATAAGTCGGCGATATCACCAACAACGAGCTTTGCTTCCGGCGGAACAGCCCACTCGAACCCGGTCGACAATCGATCAAGGACGATTACTTCTTCACCGTTATCAAGAAGCTCCCATACCAGGTGACTGCCAATGTAGCCGGCTCCGCCGGTTACTAACGTCGCCATAAAACGTACCTCAAGTAGGGTAGGTGCCAAAAAGCGGCATGCATCGACCTCGGGGTGAAACCCAAAGCCGGCATGTCCGCTAATAAGCTGCGACGCAACTCGAAAAAGTACAAGGACAATATAACCAATGGCGAAGCCTCGCCAATGGTACCCTCAGCGTCTCCGTAAACGTCTCGCCACGGACGTTGCCTGTCCTTCGAAGATCAGGCGAGCATAAAATTGCCGGCGTGGAGGTCCTGCAGCGATGTGTGCGTCAAAGTAATGCTATCGGCCGCATCATAAGTAATGACGGTGTCAGACCCAACCTGATGCGCATCGGCGAGCACCGCGGCCACATTCGCAAATAGGGCCTTCGAGAGCTCAATCGTATCTTGATGCGTATCAAAGCCGTTGACCGTGTTCTGGCCAAAGTTTGCGGCGAAGACGAATGTGTCCGGGCCGCTGCCGGCTGTTAACGTGTCGCCTGGACCCCCAAAAAGAAACTGGGCGCCGCTACCTGCGGTGGCCGTTACATGACCGGCCGTCCCGTCAAGGACATAACTGCCGTTGCCGCCGGCAATGGTGCTCCCAGCCGCCCCGCTGACATAAGTCTCTCCTGGGCTGGTAATGGCGATGTTCAGTGTTGAATTGGCGAGGCCGCCATGGCCGTTATTGGTCGTATAGGTAAAGGCGTCTTCGGCAACGCCTCCCAATGCCGTCACGGCTGCGGCATTTGTATTATGATAGATGTAGCTGCCATCCGCGTTCAGCATCAGGGTTCCGAACTCTCCATTTATAGTGTGGCCAACATTGGCAGATTGCCCGTTGACGGCGCTCACGGAGAGTGTGTCGTAAGGATCGGAATCCCGGTCATTCGCCAGCACCCCCGCGCTTGCGGCTGTCGTTAGCGAGCCGCCGGTCGTCAGGTGAGATTGATCTGCTACCGCTACCGGGGTCGTCGCGTCCGCGATAACCGAGCCGAAGCTTTTAGCGGCGCCAGCGAAATTATCCGCGTTCCCAGCGACATCCGTTACTGATGCGCCGT
>CAVRIB010000018.1:0-185113 GCA_963721135.1 uncultured Alphaproteobacteria bacterium | reverse complement strand
GCTCCTCATGATGGTGAGGAGCGCGTCTTCGCGCGTCTCGAACCATGAGGTCGTCGGTCGAGGTTGTGTCGACTAGCCGCGCGGCTGGATGCCGTCGCGCACCGCGCGGAAGCGGGTGAAGGCTTGCAGCCAGACGTCACGCGGCGCGCTGCCGATGATGCGCAAGGTGCTCTGGCTGCCGAATTTCAGCCATTGCACCACGGTGACGGGCGTATTGCCCTTGCCGCTGACGGCATCGATCCGCGTTTCATAGGCGGGAGCGCCGTCGATGCGGATCGGCTCGGACATCGTCATCCGCCCGTCGCGGACGCCTGGGATCGACCTTGCCGCCTCTTGCGCGTAGCGATCGCGATCGTCGGGCTGGGCGGGCACCGACCCCACGATGCCGATCACCATGTAGGGCGCCAGCTCGAGGCCGGTCTCGTCGCCATCGGCAAGAATGAGGGTGCCGCCGGGGGCCAGCGTGCGGACATGCTTGAAGCTGCCGAGGTCGGATACCTTGAACGGCAGCAGTCCGAGCTCCTCGTCGACCGGAACTTCCTTGCGAATCGTGGCGGAAGCAAACATCTGCCGCACCGCGTCGTCGGTATAGATCTTGCTGGCATTCTCAGGGACCTGCACGGCCACATAGCCGGAGAAGGCGCCGCCCGGCACGATCATCGAATAGCGCCGCACGTTGGTGGCGCCATCCCTGGCGTTCTCGGTGGTGTAATAGGCAAGGCCGGCCGGGGTCTCGAGACTGTTCGGCTTCACGCCGCCGGTGCCGGCCGGATTGGCCTTGAACGCGGCCACCACCTCGTCATAGGCGGCGGCCGGAAGCTCCGTTACCAATACCTTGACGCCATGATCCTCGGTCTCGAATCCGACGAATGTCTTTGCGGGTACGAGGCCGACCAGCGGCGTCATCCCGACCCGCATGCCGGGCGGAAAAACCGGATCTGCGGCAAAGGCCGGAGCGAAGGCAAGACAGCCGGCGGCGATGAGCAAGGCAGCCGCGGTGAGGGGTCGAATGAGCTTCATGAAATTTCTACTGGGTTTGCATTGAGGCCGTTCAATGGTCGGCCGGTCGCGGCTCGCGAGCTTGGGCCGCCGATTCTATCCGGCTTTTAGCGGTTTTGCCGTCCCGGCAACAGGCCACGCCGTTAATCTGTTGCCGCCGACGGTCCAGGCGTTCGGGTGCGCGTCGCGCCGGGGTCCGAACGGACACTATCTTACAAGTCTGAGCGTTTTCATGCCTTAAGCTTGCGCCCGCCTCCTTGCGGGGCTCTACCCCCCTCCTATATGAGGCTCACCGTCGCAATATCGCGAGTATTTGAACGTCTGGGGGTTTGGTTCGGGGCGCCGTCAGGGCCCAGCCGACCTGCCGCAAAAAGAAGGGTATGAGGACCATGGGAAAGGTCATTGGGATCGATCTCGGCACCACGAATTCGTGCGTCGCCGTAATGGATGGCAAGAACGCCAAAGTCATCGAGAACGCCGAGGGCATGCGGACGACCCCGTCGATCGTCGCCTTTAGCGATGACGGCGAGCGCCTCGTCGGCCAGCCGGCCAAGCGCCAGGCGGTGACCAATCCCGAGCGCACCTTCTTTGCGGTCAAGCGCCTGATCGGCCGCCGCTACGACGACCCGATGGTGGAGAAGGACAAGAAGCTCGTCCCCTACAAGATCATCAAGGCCTCCAACGGCGACGCCTGGGTCGAGGCCGACGGCAAATCCTATTCGCCCTCGCAGATTTCCGCCTTCATCCTGCAGAAGATGAAGGAGACCGCGGAAGCCCATCTCGGCCAGAAGGTCGACCAGGCCGTTATCACCGTCCCCGCCTATTTCAACGACGCGCAACGCCAGGCCACCAAGGATGCCGGCAAGATCGCGGGTCTTGAAGTGCTGCGCATCATCAACGAGCCGACCGCGGCCGCGCTCGCCTATGGTCTGGACAAGACCAAGACCGGCACCATCGCCGTGTACGATCTCGGCGGCGGCACCTTCGACATCTCGATCCTGGAGATCGGCGACGGCGTGTTCGAGGTGAAGTCGACCAATGGCGACACCTTCCTCGGCGGCGAAGACTTCGACATGCGCCTGGTCGGCTATCTCGCCGACGAGTTCCAGAAGGAACAGGGCATCAACCTGCGCAACGACAAGCTCGCGCTGCAGCGCCTGAAGGAGGCCGCCGAAAAGGCGAAGATCGAGTTGTCCTCGACCACGCAGACCGAAATCAACCTGCCGTTCATCACCGCGGACCAGACCGGTCCGAAGCACCTGACCATGAAGCTGACCCGCGCCAAGTTCGAGGCGCTGGTCGACGATCTCATCCAGAAGACCATCGAGCCGTGCCGCAAGGCGCTGAAGGATGCCGGCCTCACCGCCGGCGAGATCGGCGAAGTGGTGCTGGTCGGCGGCATGACCCGCATGCCGAAGGTGCAGGAAGTCGTGAAGCAGTTGTTCGGCAAGGAGCCGCACAAGGGCGTCAACCCGGATGAGGTCGTCGCCATTGGCGCCGCGATCCAGGCCGGCGTGCTGCAGGGCGACGTCAAGGACGTGCTTTTGCTCGACGTCACGCCGCTGTCGCTCGGCATCGAGACCCTGGGCGGCGTGTTCACCCGCATCATCGACCGCAACACCACGATCCCGACCAAGAAGAGCCAGGTGTTCTCCACCGCCGAGGACAACCAGAACGCGGTCACCATCCGCGTCTTCCAGGGCGAGCGTGAAATGGCCGCCGACAACAAGGTGCTCGGCCAGTTCGACCTGATGGGCATTCCGCCGGCCCCGCGCGGCATGCCGCAGATCGAGGTGACCTTCGACATCGACGCCAACGGCATCGTCAACGTCTCGGCCAAGGACAAGGCGACCGGCAAGGAGCAGCAGATCCGCATCCAGGCCTCCGGCGGCCTGTCGGAAGCCGACATCGAGAAGATGGTCAAGGACGCCGAAGCCAATGCTGTCGCCGACAAGAAGCGCCGCGAGGCCGTCGACGCCAAGAACCATGCCGACGCGCTGGTGCATTCGACCGAGAAGGCGCTGGCCGAACATGGCTCGAAGATCGCCGAAGGCGAGCGCCGCGCCATCGAGGACGCCGTCAGCGACCTGAAGGAAGCGCTCAAGGGCGATGATGCGGAAGTCATCAAGGCCAAGACCAACGCGCTGGCGCAGGCTTCGATGAAGCTCGGCGAGGCGATGTACAAGCAACAGGCCGAGAGCGACGCGGCCAAGGATGCCGCCAAGGACGACGTGGTCGACGCGGAATTCACCGAGGTCGACGACGACAAGAAGAAGTCCGCTTAAACGGGCTTGAGACCATGACCCTCATTCTGCAGAGTACGCTGGGCCGCGTCTCGTAGGGTGGGGGTCATTTTTCGTTAAGTCGGACGCTGCATCTTGTCTGACGTATGGCTTCGGCACGGGGACGAATATCGGGCGGGTTTGACGGATGTCCACCAAGCGCTGCTACTACGAAACTCTTGAAGTCGACCGCAACGCGGACGAATCCAAACTCAAGGCCGCCTTCCGCAAGCTTGCGATGAAATGGCATCCGGACAAGAATCCGGGCGACGCCACCAGCGAAATACGCTTCAAGGAAATCAACGAAGCCTACGAAGTCCTTAAAGACGGCGAGAAGCGCGCCGCCTACGACCGGTTCGGCCATGCCGCCTTCGAGCAGGGCATGGGTGGCGGCGGCGGTGCGGGCTTCGGCGCCGGCTTTGCCTCGTCGTTTTCGGATATTTTCGAAGACCTGTTCGGCATGGCGGGCCAGCGCGGCCGCGGCGGCCGCGAGCGCGGCGCCGACCTGCGCTACAACATGGAAATCACGCTGGAGGAAGCCTTCCAGGGCAAGACCGCCCAGATCGAGATTCCGGTCTCGGTCACCTGCGAATCCTGCTCGGGCACCGGCGCCAAGGCCGGCACCAAGCCGAAAACCTGCTCGATGTGCGGCGGCGCCGGGCGGGTGCGGCAGGCGCAGGGCTTCTTCACCCTGGAGCGGACCTGCCCTGGCTGCCAGGGCCGCGGCCAGATGATCGAAGACCCGTGTCCCTCCTGCGCGGGCTCCGGCCGGGTCACGCGCGAGCGGACCTTGTCGGTCAATATCCCGCAAGGCGTCGAAGACGGCACGCGGATCCGGCTCGCCGGCGAAGGCGAGGCCGGCATCCGCGGCGGTCCGCCCGGCGACCTCTACATCTTCCTGTCGCTTGCAAGCCACGAGATCTTCCAGCGCGATGGCGCCGATCTGCATTGCCGGGTGCCGATTTCGATGGTGACGGCGGCGCTCGGCGGTGAATTCGAGGTGCCGACCATCGACAAGGGCAAGACCAAGGTGAAAATCCCGGCGGGAACCCAGACCGGCCGGCGCTTCCGCATTGCATCAAAGGGCATGCCGGTGCTCCGCTCGCGCCAAACCGGCGACATGTACGTTCAGGTCGTGGTCGAAACGCCGCAGAATCTGACCAAGAAGCAGCAGGAATTGCTGGCCGAGTTCGAGAAATTATCGTCCGGCGCAACGCAGCCCGAGGCGGCGGGTTTCTTCAGCAAGGTCAAGGACCTCTTCGGTAATCGCGCCAACTGATCGCGCCCGTTCGGCACGGGCCTGCGGGCGTCTTGCGGAAGCCGTCAGTGAAGCTCTCCGGCTTGACCGGGTCGCCCGCGCCCTATACGTCTTACGACTATATGACTAATTTCTGACAATCCCCGCTTAGTTGCGGTCCCGCCTGGTAGTGACAATGCCTTTGCAATCGTCCGTGCGTGCGTTGAAAAAACCTCCTCGTCTCGACGATGAGGTTCGTTTTCTCCGGTCATGGATCGAAAAGCCGCTGCATATGGGCGCAGTGATGCCCTCGGGGCGGCCGCTCGCCCGCACCATGGCGCAATATGTCGACAGCCAATCGGAAGGGCCGGTGGTCGAACTCGGGCCCGGCACCGGCGCGATCACCAACGCCTTGATCGAGCATGGCGTCGACCAGAAGCGGCTCGTGCTGGTCGAATACAATCCCTCCTTCTGCGCGCTGCTGCGCGACCGCTACCCGCTCGCCCGGGTGGTGCAGGGTGATGCCTATACCCTGCGCGACTCCCTGCGGAACGTGTTGAGCGCCCCCGCCGCCGCCATCGTGTCCGGCCTGCCGCTGGTGACGAAACCGATGATGACGCGGCTCAAACTGATCCGCGACGCCTTCCTCGCGCTCGCGCCCGGCGCGCCGTTCGTGCAGTTCACCTATTCGGTGGCGCCGCCGATTCCGAAGTCGCTGCCCGGCGTGTCCACAGAAGCTTCCGAACGGATCTGGATGAACCTTCCGCCGGCACGCGTCTGGGTGTATCGCAAGCACTGAACCCGCGCGGGCGGCCCGCGCGGTGGCTGCGCTCCCCGCGATTGAATCATGTCCGCGCTGAAAATCCTGGTGATCCCCGGCTCGCTTCGTACCGGCTCGCTCAATGTGCGGCTGGCGGCGACCGCCGCGGTCGAACTGGCGCAAGCGGGTGCCGATGTCACCCGCATTTCGCTCGCCGATTTTCCGCTGCCGATCTATGACGGCGACCTGCAGAGCAGGTCCGGCGTGCCGAAGCACGCGGTCAATCTCAAGCGCATGATGTCGGTGCATCATGGCGTCCTGATCGTGACGCCCGAATACAATTCCTCGGTGCCGCCGCTGGTCAAAAATACCATCGACTGGGTGAGCCGCGTGCAGGATGCAAACGAGACCCGCTATGAGGTGTTTCGCGGCCGCGCCTTCGCGATCGCGGCCGCTTCCGAGAGCCGCCTCGGCGGCAGCCGCTCGCTGGCGGCGCTGCGGCTGATCCTGACCGCCTGCCAGGCCACCGTCATCCCGAACCAGCTTGCGCTGTCATTCGCAGGCCAGGCCTATGACGATATGGACCGCCTGAAACATCCCGCCGACATCGAGACGATGGGCGCGATGGCGAGACAATTGATCGACGTTGCGCAACGCATGATGTGAGGTGACATGCAGCTTTCCGAAATCGCTCCCCGCGACCGCCTGATCGTACCGCTGGATCTTCCCGATGTCGGCGCGGCGGAGGCGATGATCGCGCGGCTGGGCGAGGCCGTGAGTTTCTACAAGATCGGCTATCAGCTCGGCTTCGCCGGCGGCCTGCCGCTGGTGCGCAAGCTCGCCGACGGCGGCAAGAAGGTGTTCCTCGATCTCAAGCTGCACGACATCGGCAACACGGTGGCCCGCGGCGTCGAGAGCGTGGCAAAACTCGGCGCGACGTTTCTCACCGTGCATGGCTATCCGCAGACCATGAAGGCCGCCGTCGAGGGCCGCGCCGGGTCAAGCCTCAAGATCCTCGCCGTCACGGTGCTGACCTCCTATGACGACGGCGATCTCCACGCCGCGGGCTACCGGCTTGGCGTCTCCGACCTGGTCGAGGCGCGCGCCCAGCAGGCGCAGGTACTCGGCATCGACGGGCTCGTCTGTTCGCCCGCGGAGGCAGCCGGCCTGCACAAGATCGTCGGCCATCAGATGGTGCTGGTGACGCCCGGCATCCGCCCCGCCGGCACCAGTGCCGGCGACCAGAAGCGCATCATGACGCCGGCCCGCGCGATTGCCGCAGGCAGCGATTATCTGGTGGTCGGACGGCCGATACTGGAAGCCACAGACCCCAAAGCCGCGGCGGAGGCCATCCAGGCCGAGATCAAACAGGCGCTAACCTGAGCAGAGAAGGAAGCAAGAGATGGCAAAAGGCTACTGGATTGCGCGCGTCGAGGTCCACAACGAGGAGGGCTACAAGCCCTATGCGGCGGCCAACCCCGCCATCTTCAAGAAATTCGGCGGGCGCTTTGTCGTGCGTGCCGGCAGGTTCACCGGCATCGAGGGTGAAAGCCGCTCGCGCAACGTGGTGATCGAATTCCCCGACTACGAGACCGCGCTGGCCTGCTATCGTTCCCCGGAATACCAGGAAAACATCAAGCATCGCCTTCAGCATTCGATCGGCGACCTCGTTATCATCGAAGGCTACGACGGCCCGCAGCCGTAGGACAAGTCTCTCCGTCATGGCCGGGCGTCGTCCCGGCCATCCACGTCCTTGTTTCCGAAAAAGAAAGCAAGACGTGGATGCCCGGGACAGGCCCGGGCATGACGGGTGGTTAGAGCCCGATCGGTTGCTCCAACAGCCCGCCCCGGCTATACGGCGGGGGCGAGGTTTCGAAAAATGTCCGACATGCGCTTGATCGTTGCAGGAGCCGGCGGCCGGATGGGCCGGACGCTGACGCGTGTGATCTCGGAAATCTCGGGCGCGGTCCTCACCGGCGCGTTGGAGGCGCCCGGTTCGGAACTCCTCGGCAAGGACGCGGGTGTGCTCGCGGGCCTGCCCGCCAACGGGATCAAGCTCTCGGCCGACCTGTGGTCATTGTCGGCCAATGCCGACGGCATTCTGGACTTCACCGTGCCGGCGGCGACGATTGCCAATGTCGCGATCGCCGCCGAGCGGGGCCTCGTTCACGTCATCGGCACCACCGGGCTCTCGGCTTCCGACGAAGCCGTGATCAGGAGCGTCACCTCGCGCGCCATCGTGGTGAAGTCGGGCAATATGAGCCTCGGCGTCAACCTCCTGGCGGCGCTGGTCAAGCGAGTGGCGCAATCGCTCGATGACAGTTTCGACATCGAAATCCTGGAAATGCACCACCGCGCCAAGATCGACGCGCCCTCGGGCACCGCGATGATGCTCGGCGAGGCCGCGGCCGCCGGCCGCAAGATCGCCCTCGACCAGCATTCCGCGCGCGGCCGCGACGGCGTCACCGGCGCGCGGCGCAGGGGCGACATCGGCTTTGCGTCGCTGCGCGGCGGCACCGTCACCGGCGATCACAGCGTGATTTTCGCCGGCGCCATGGAGCGCATCGAGTTGACGCACCGCGCCGAGGACCGCACCATGTTCGCGCAAGGCGCGCTGAAGGCGGCCCTTTGGGCGCATGGCAAGAAGCCCGGATTCTACTCGATGGCCGACGTGCTCGGGCTTGGTGATTTCTAAAATTCAACGGAAACAAGAAAATGAGCGACCGACTTCTTGTGCTCGTCCGTCATGGCGAGAGCGAATGGAACCTGAAAAATCTCTTCACCGGCTGGAAGGATCCCGACCTCACCGCGAAGGGCATCGCCGAAGCCAAGGACGCCGGCCGCAAGCTGAAGGCGCAGGGGCTCAAGTTCGACATCGCCTTCACCTCGGTCTTGACGCGGGCGCAACATACGCTCGACCTGATGCTGGTCGAACTCGGCCAGACCGGTCTTCCCATGAAAAAGGACCAGGCGCTCAACGAGCGCGATTACGGCGATCTGTCCGGCCTCAACAAGGACGAGGCGCGCAAGAAATGGGGCGAGGAGCAGGTGCATGTCTGGCGGCGTTCCTATGACGTGCCGCCGCCCGGCGGCGAGAGCCTGAAGGATACGCTGGCGCGCACGCTGCCCTATTACGTCCAGGAGATCCTGCCTTGCGTGTTGCGCGGCGAGCGAACACTGGTCGCTGCCCACGGCAATTCGCTGCGCGCGCTGATCATGGTCCTGGAAAGGCTTTCGCCCGAAAACATCATCAAGCGCGAACTCGCAACCGGCGTGCCGATCATCTATCACCTCAACGCCGACGCCACCGTGGCGTCGAGGCTCGACCTGGCGGCGTGACCGCGATGGCCGAAATAATCTCTCTACCGGCGCCGGTCGCGGATGCCGCGCTGGAGCAGCTGGCGGATGTACTGGCGGACTGCGTCGAAGGCGGCGCCAGCGTCAATTTCATGTCGCCGTTCTCGCAAGGCGAGGCGCTGGCATTTTTCCGCAAGGTCGCAAGTTCGGTCGAAGCGGGAGACACGGTGTTGCTGGCCGCACAGCTCGACGGCAAGATCGTCGGCACGGTCCAGCTCGGGCTCGATACGCCGCCCAACCAGCCGCACCGCGCCGACATCAAGAAGATGCTGGTCCATCGCGCCGCGCGGAGCCGCGGCATCGGCGCCGCCTTGATGCGGCACGTCGAGGAGGAAGCACGCCGGCGCGGCCGCTGGCTTGTGGTGCTCGACACGGTGCCGGGCGAAAACGGCCACCGGCTTTATTTGCGCGAGGGCTGGAACGAAACCGGGATCGTGCCCGATTACGCGCTGTTTCCCGATGGCCGTATCTGCGACACCACGATCATGTGGAAGCGGCTGCGATGACCGTCACTCCGGGATGGTGCGTAGCACCGGACCCGGAATGACGATGAGTGATTTGGCTAATGAATCCCCACCTGCCCGGCTTCCCAGCCGAGCATCGCCTGTTTGCGGGTGATGCCCCAGTGATAGCCGGTCAATTTCCCGCTCTTGCCGAGCGCGCGATGGCAGGGCACCACGAACGAGATCGGGTTCTTGCCGATCGCAGCCCCCACGGCGCGTGACGCCTTCGGGCTTTTGATACTGGCCGCGATATCCGAATAGCTCACCGCGCGGCCCATCGGGATCTTCAACAGCGTCTCCCAGACCCGCACCTCGAAATCGGTGCCGATCATCACCACGCGCAGCGGCTGGTCCGGCCGCCACAGCTTGGGATCGAAGATGCGTTGCGCCAGTCCAGCCGTGCCAGCGCGATCCTCGACATAGGTCGCGCGCGGCCAGCGCCGCTGCATGTCGGCAAGCGCGGCCTGCTCGTCGCCCGCGTCGGCGAAGGCAAGACCGGCAAGCCCCCGCCCGCTCGCGATCACGATGGCGGTGCCGAACGGCGAGGGATGGAAGCCGTAGGCCAGCGTCATGCCGGCGCCGCCGTTCTTCCATTCGCCCGGCGACATCGCCTCATGGGTGACGAACAGATCGTGCAGCCGTCCCGGGCCTGAAAGCCCGGAGTTCGAGCGCTGCGTCGAGCACGCTTGCGGAATCCCGCAACAGGCCCTTGGCGTGGTCGAGCGTGAGCGCCTGCATGAAGGCTTTTGGCGTCAGCCCGGCCCAGCGGCGAAACAGGTGGTGCAGCTCATCCGGCGTCACCGCGGCGGCATCTGCCACCGCTTCGATGGTCGGCTGGGCGCGCCAGTGCTCGGAGATGAAGGCAATCGCGCGGCGCACCGAATCATAGTCGCGCAGCGCGGCGTTCTGGGGTCCCGGTTTTGTGAGGCGGTGCTCATTCATGGCGAGGTTCATCATGGTGTGACATGTAGGCTGGCCGCATCGCCCAAACCACCCGATTCCCGATCAGAATTCACGCAACCGGATTATAGGTCGGGCCGCGCCGGGCGGCCTGCAACGCTACCGTTAAGGCTTTGGCAAAACTGGCTTTTTCGTCAGGTCCCAAAAAGCTCGCGATGGCGAGGTGACGGCCTTTGGAGACCAGATAGAGCTTTTCGATGCCGTATTCGGCGTGCTTCTCCTGGTCGAGCCGCACCCACAGCGGATTGAGCACGAATTCGGCGACGTGGCCGCGGTAGCTGATCCGGCGCACCCGCAATTCCGACTGCGTCACCCGGATCTCCTCGCTCGCCCGCGCGCGGCGGAAATTGATCCGGAACGCCCAATAGAGCGCGAGCAGGTCGAGGCCGAACAGGCCGAACACCGGCCAGGCGCCCATCAGAAGAAACGCCATGCCTGCGGCGAAACTGACCGCCGTGATGAAGGTCATCAGCGCCAGGAAGCCCGCACGGTTCAGCGAACGGTGCGGCGTCAGCAGCGCCGAAAATATCTCGGGCGGCTCGGAAGCGGGATCAAAGTCGTTGCCTGCGGTCATGCCGTGTCAGTATATCCGGATCATGGCGAAAATCATCCGCAAGCGATCTGTCCAAACCGAAACCGAAAACCCCGAAACGCGTCAAAAAATCCCCTAAAGCCGCCATTGCGAGGCCGGCGCGGGCGCGCCCGGCGGCGAAAAAGCAAAAACCCTGGACGGAGGCCGAGGTGCGCGAGGCGTTCAGCCGGTTCCAGAAGGCCAACCCGGAGCCGAAGGGCGAACTCGAGCATCTCAACCCCTACACGCTGCTGGTGGCCGTCGTCCTGTCGGCGCAGGCGACCGACGCCGGCGTCAACCGCGCGACGCGCGAACTGTTTCAGGTCGCCGACAGCCCACAAAAGATGCTCGCGCTCGGCGAGGAGAAGTTGCGCGACGCCATCAAGACCATCGGGCTTTATCGCAACAAGGCGAAGAACGTCATCGCGCTCTCGCAAAAGCTGATCGACGAATTCGCAGGCCAAGTGCCGCGCACCCGCGCCGAGATGGAATCGCTGCCCGGCGCCGGCCGCAAGACCGCCAACGTCGTGCTCAACATGGCCTATGGCGAGCGCACCATGGCGGTGGACACCCATGTGTTCCGCGTTGCCAATCGCACGGGGCTCGCGCCCGGCAACACGCCGCTGGAGGTCGAACTCGGGCTCGAGCGCGTGATCCCGAGCGAGTTCATGCTGCACGCCCATCACTGGCTGATCCTGCACGGCCGCTACACCTGTCTTGCGCGCAAGCCGCGCTGCGGACTCTGCCTGATCAACGACCTCTGCCGCTGGCCGGAAAAGACGGTTTAGGGCCCCCATGCGTTCTCTTCGTCATGCCCGGCCTTGTGCCCGGCATCCACGTCCTTCTTCGTCGCAACGTGCCAAGACGTGGATGGCCGGGACAAGCCCGGCCATGACGGAATAATGGAGGGGTGACGTCGTTCACGCCACCGGCACGCTGCCCTTTCGCCTGGGCTCGATCAATTCCGGTTCCGGTCCGCTCAGGCGCTTGTGCATGTGGACCATGAACGCCATGCCGAACAGCGGCGTCGCCAGATTGACCAGCGGGATCGACACGAAAGCCGCGATGATCAGGCCCGCGGTGAAAATGGTGGCGGCGTTTTCTTTCCGCATCGCCTTGGCTTCCGCGGGCGGGCGGAAACGCATCGCCGCGAGCTCGAAATATTCCCGGCCCAACAGCCAGGCGGTCGCGATGAAGAAAATGAGAAAACCGGCGCCGGCGAAAAGCACGATGGCAGCGCGATCAGATAGACCAGGATCGTCAGGCCTGCGGTCTTGACGCCTTCGGTCATGGCGACCCCAAGCGGCAGCGCCGCGCCGGGATGCTCCGCCGGATAGTGCTCGCGCTCGACATGGTCGGCGACTTCGTCGACGAACACGCCAGCTACCAGCGAGGTGATCGCGGGCATCAGCAGAACCGCGCCGAACACGATGCCGAGACCGGCGGCGATCGAGACGATCCAGGCCAGCACATTCAGCGGCGTCTGGAAACCCGGCCCCAGCACCGCCGCGAGCCAGCCTTCGCCGGAGGTGGCAAGAAAGCTCAACAGCCGTTGCAGGCCGATCGCCAGCACCGTGATCAGCACCAGCGCGAGCGCGATCGAGCGCCACAGGATCGAGCGCATCGGCGGCGACAGGATTTGCGAGAGCGCCTTGACGGCGGCGTCGAGCATGATGGTTTTGTCCTCCGCGGGAAACCCGTGCGAGAGGTAGCCATGCCGCCGCGGTTCGGCAAGTGGCCCGCGAAATCCGCGCGCGAGAAGCGCATTGCAGCATTGCCGCGCGCGCTTTCAGTCCTCGCTTGCCATGTTTATGTTTTCTGGATAGCGCAGGTAAGGGTAATCTGTCCTGCGAACCGCCAGCCTCGACGGAACCCCGGGAGACGCCATTGAGCATGCCAAATCTGCCGTTGTCGGGGGTGAGGGTCGTCGAGATGACCCACATGGTGATGGGCCCGACCTGCGGCATGATCCTGGCGCAGCTCGGCGCCGAGGTCATCAAGGTCGAGCCGCCCGCGGGCGACAAGACCCGCGACCTCGGCGGCATGGGAGTCGCGTTCTTCCCGCTGTTCAACCGCGGCAAGCGCAGCGTCGTACTCGACTTTGCCAGGCCTGAAGACCGCGCGACGATGGACCGGCTGCTCGCCAGCGCCGACGTGTTTGTGGAAAACTTTCGCGACGGGCAACTGGAGAAGCAGGGCCTGGGCGCCGATGAGCTGCACCGCCGGCATCCGCATCTGATCGTCTGCGGCCACAAGGGCTTTCTGTCCGGTCCCTACGAGCATCGCCCGGCGCTCGACGAGGTCGTGCAGATGATGTCGGGCCTTGCCGCCATGACCGGGACGCGGGAAAAGCCGCAGCGCGTCGGCTCCTCCGCCAACGACATCATGGGCGGCATGTTCGGCGTGATCTCGATCCTGGCCGCGCTCTACCAGAAGCGCGGCGGCGGCAAGGGCGCGGACAAGGGCGCCGATATCCGCATCGGGCTGTTCGAGAACTGCCTGTTCCTGGTGGCGCAGCACATGGTCGAATACGAGATGACCGGCAACAAGCCGCGCTCGATGCCGGAGCGCGAACATGCCTGGCCGATCTACGATATCTTCGAGACCTCGGGCGGCGAGCGCATGTTCATCGGCGTCGTCACCGAAGGCCACTGGCAGAGCTTTTGCAAGGAATTCGGACTGCAGGAATTTCTCGACGATCCATCCTTGCGCACCACCACCGACCGGATTTTCGCGCGGCCGACAATCATTCCGCGCGTCGCCGAGGTGATAAAGGGCTGGAACGCCGCCGATCTTTCGGCGAAGCTCGACCGGCTCAATATCTGCTTCTCGCCGATCAATCGCCCCGAAGACCTGTTCGACGACCCGCATGTGCTGCGTCCCGGCGGCCTCGTCAACAATTTCAACGCCAATGGCGAGGCGTTCCGCGTGCCGGCGCTGCCGATCGAGTGGAACGGCGAAAACATCGGCGAAGGGCTGAGGGTAGCCGCACTCGGCGCCGACACCGCGGCCGTCCGCGCCGAGCTGGAGGCCAAAGAAATTCCTGCAACCGCAAAAACCACTGCGAGGCTCGCATGATCCACGTCAAGGATGTCTATCCCGATGGCCGCGTATCTTTGCGCGAGGTAGGCCTGCGCGACGGCCTGCAACTGGTCAAGACCTTTCCGTCGACGTCGGCCAAACAGCGCTGGCTGCGCGACGAATATGCCGCCGGCGTGCGGCATTTCGAGGTCGGCTCGTTCCTTCCCGCAAAAACCTTTCCGCAGTTCGCCGATGTCCGCGAGATCGTCAAGACGGTGGCGGCGCTGTCGGGCGCGCACGGCATCGCGCTCGCGCTCAACGAGCGCGGCGTCAACGAGGCGCTGGCGTCTGGCGTGGCCGAGATCGCCACGGTGGTTTCGGCCACCGAGGAGCACAGCCAGGCCAACGCCAACCGCTCGCGCGCGCAGGCCATCGCCAATCTCAAACGGCTCTGCGAGTTGCGCGATGCGAGCCCGCACAAGCCGATCGTCAATGCCGGGATCTCGATGGCGCTGGGCTGTTCCATCACCGGGCCGGTCGATCCGAAGGAAGTGATCAAGCTGATCGAAAGATGTCTGGAGGCCGGCGCCGATTTCGTCGCGGTGGCCGATACCGTCGGCTATGCCGGTCCGAAACAGGTCGGCGAATTGACCAAGGCCGCCGTCAAGCTCGCGGGATCGAAGCCGGTCTGCGTTCACCTGCACGACACCCGCGGCATGGGCATTGCGAACGCGGCCGCGGCGCTCGACGCCGGCGCGCGCATCCTCGACGGTTCGCTCGGCGGTCTCGGCGGCTGCCCGTTCGCGCCGGGCGCGACCGGCAACGTCGTGTTCGAGGATCTGGTGTTCCTGTGCGAGAGCAAGGGATTTGCGACCGGCATCGATATCGAGAAGCTGATCGCGGTGCGCTCGATTTTGCGCTCGGAAATGCCGGGCGAGGCGCTTTATGGCGGGCTCGCCCGCGCCGGGCTGCCTTCGGGGAGAACCAGCGTCGCGGCTTGACGAGGAGGGCGCGCGATGGGTTTCTACAGCGACGTCATCCTGCCAAGGCTGCTCGACCTGGCGATGCGCAACAAGGACCTCGTGCCGTTCCGCGAGCGCGTGATCGGCGCGGCCGAGGGCAGGGTGCTCGAGATCGGCGTCGGCTCGGGGCGGAACCTGCCGTTCTATCGCGCACCGGCCAGGGAGGTGCTGGCGCTCGAGCCCACGCCGCGGCTGGTGAGCATGGCGCGAAGCGCGTCGCGCGGCGCCAGCATCCCCATCAGCTTCCTCGAGGCTTCGGCTGAAGCCATCCCGCTCGACGCGCACAGCGTCGATACCGTGGTCACGACCTGGACCCTGTGCTCGATCCCGCACGCCGCCATGGCGCTTAGCGAGATCAGGCGCGTGCTGCGGCCGGGCGGCAGGCTATTGTTCGTCGAGCATGGGCTCGCGCCTGACGACGGCGTGCGCCGCTGGCAGGACCGGCTGACGCCGGTCTGGCGCTGCATCGCCGGCGGCTGTCACCTCAACCGCCCGATCCGTTCGATGATCGAGGGCGCGGGATTCCGCATCGACAAGATCGAGACCGGCTATATCCCCGGGCCGAGGCCGATGACCTTCATGTATGAGGGCAGCGCGCGGCCGAACTGATGCGGCCGATCGGCAGTTGATTGAAGTCCTAAGCCACTCGCTCCGAGGGCCGCGGCTCGGCGGCGTGCTCCGCACCGTGTTCGACCACCACAAAATGCTCTGTCACGGTGACGCGTTCCACCAGCATCACTTCTTCAGCCGGAAACGGCGTCGCTTCGTCAATCTCTTCAGGAACAAGCGCCGGCGCGTCGATCGCTTCTGGAAACGGGCCGAATTCGCCCGCTACCTCCCGGAGCGGCTTCTGCTTGTCGGCCCAGTGCAGGGCGGTGTAGTCGAAGCCGTGCACGATGGTGGGTTTGACGATTTCGAAATAGGGCGAGATGTCGAAATCGCGCGGCATGTAGAGCGAGGAATCGCGGATGTGCAGGATTTCGCGCCGCGCCTGCCTCGAGCCGGCGCGGGTGATCCTGGGCAGGATCGGATAGCGCACCGCGTCGAAGGCCTGCGCGATCAGCGCCGAGCAGATGATCTTGGTGGGGTCGCCGGAGCCGAACGCGATCATGCGCCGCCGCCAGCGCTGCGGGATCGGCAGCGGGATCAGAAAGCGCATCAGATCGAGGATGTTCTTGGTGTCGTAGCCGAAGCCGATCCGGTTGATGGCGTAACGGCACACCGTGGTGCGGTCCTCGTACGACAGGCCGACCGGCCGGCACAGCCTTGTGTGATAGGGAAAATATTTAGACAGCGGCGCCGAGGTCACGCCCTCGCCGATATTGGCCTCGATCAGGACATGCGGCTCGCCGTTGGGCTCCTCCGCGCCGTCGATCGGGCCGACGTAGAGCGCGGCATGCGACCAGGTCGACTGCGTCAGATACTTGATGATGCCGGAAACCCGGTTGTTGCCCTCGACCAGCAGCACGTCGCCCTGCTCGATGATGCCCCGCAGATGCTCGGGATCGCTGGGCGTAAACGGCTCATAGCCCGGGACTTCCTTCTGCAGGTAGCCCGCGATCAGCTTGCCGACGGTGTCGAGCACGGCGCCCATGTTACCTTCCCCCGAACGGCCTTTCCGGCCGCTTTTTCTGTTTCCTTAGCATGGCCGAAAGCCGTTGCAATTTAGTTCATGCCATCGGCAGATCAATCATGATTGATTTACCATGACGGTTGCTGATGACGAGCGGATACGGCAAGTTCGCTGGATGTTCCCGCCTTTTCCAAGCTTTCGGAAACCATGACATGACAATGACGCGCCGCGATTTTCTCGGAGCCGCCGTGGGCCTTGCCGCGGCGCCGGCGTTTGGCGCGCCATTGCCGCGGGAGGCCGATATCGTCGTGATCGGCGCGGGCGCCGCCGGCATAGCTGCTGCGCGGCGAATCCTGGCCGCGAACCGCAAGGTGATCGTGGTGGAGGCGGCAAGCCAGATCGGTGGCCGCTGCGTCACCGATACCGCGACGTTCGGGGTGCCGTTCGATCGCGGCGCACGCTGGATGCACAATCCCGACACTAACCCGATGATCAAGCTCGCCCGCGCGGCCGGGCTCGACATTTCGGCCGCGCCGCTGGGCCAGAAGATCCGGATCGGCCGCCGCTACGCGCGGGCCGGGGAAACCGAGGAATTTCTGGCCGCGCTGGTGCGCGCCAATCGCGCCATCGACGATGCCTCGCACGGCAAGGCTGACGTCGCCTGCGCCTCCGTGCTGCCGAACGACCTCGGCGACTGGGCCGGGACCGCGGAATTCGTGCTTGGCGCCAACGCGACCGGCAAGGATCTGAAGGACATCTCGGCCGTCGACAAGGCGCATGGGCTCGACCGCAACGCCGCGATCGCCTGCCGCCAGGGCCTGGGCACGCTGATCGCCAAACTCGGCGAGCAGCTGCCGGTTTCGCTGTCGACGCCCGCAAACCGCGTCAGCTGGAGCAACCGTGACGTCGCGGTGGAGACCCCCGGCGGCAAGATCGTCGCTCGCGCCGCCGTCATCACGGTGTCGAGCAATGTGCTCGCCGCGGGCAACATCAAGTTCACGCCGGATATCCCGAAACGCCAGCTCGACGCCGCGTCAAGGTTGAGCCTCGGCAGCTACGATCACATCGCCCTGCTTTTGCCGGGCAACCCGCTGGGGCTCGCGCGCGACGACATCATCATCGAGCAGAGCAATTCGACGCGGACCGCGATGCTGTTTGCCAATATCGGGGGATCGTCGCTGTGCTCGCTCGATGTCGGAGGCTCCTTTGGCCGCGATCTTTCGAGCCAGGGTGAAAAGGCGATGGTGGCGTTTGCGGTCGAATGGCTGACGAAGCTGTTCGGCAGCGACGCGGCCGCCGCGGTGAAGAAAACGCAGCGTGACCCGCTGGGATGCCGCGCCGTTCGCGCTTGGCGCGATGTCGGCGGCCGCGCCGGGCGCACAGCCGTTGCGAAAAATTCTCACCGAGCCGGTCGGCTGCATGTACTTCGCGGGAGAAGCGACCCACGAAAACCTGTGGGGAACGATCGACGGCGCCTGGGAAAGCGGCGAGCGCGCCGCGGAGGCCGCACTCACACGGATCGGCGCATTGAGGAATACCCAGCCCGCCGCACCCGCGCCGGTGGCAAGACGCCGCCGCCGCGCCGGCGCCGATCCGGTCCGCAATGCCGGCTGGGCGGTTCAATTGAGCACAAGCCGTCCGAAGGCGCTGATCTCATGGTCGAGCGGCAAGGACTCGGCGTTCTCGCTGCATGAAATCCTGCGCGCCGGTGAGTTCGAGGTGGTCGGCGCGCTGACGACGGTGACCGAGACGTTCAACCGGGTGTCGATCCACGGCGTGCGCCGGGAAATCCTGCAGGCCCAACTCGAAGCCGCCGGATTGCCGCCGCGCATCGTGCCGATCCCCTATCCCTGTCCGAACGAGATCTACGAGGCCCGGATCGGGGCGGAAGTCGCGCGCGCCGCGGCTGACGGCATCACCCACATCATCTTCGGCGATCTGTTCCTCGCGGACATCCGCGCCTATCGCGAACAAAAACTCGCCGGCACCGGCATCACGCCGGTGTTTCCGCTGTGGCAGCGCCCGACCCTGCCGCTCGCGCATGCGATGATCGAGAGCGGGATGCAGGCCTATCTCGCGACGGTGGACCTGAAAAAGTTGCCGGCGGAATTCGCCGGACGCAAATTCGATTTGCAGCTGCTCTCCGATCTGCCCGAGGGCGTCGACCCCTGCGGCGAGAATGGCGAGTTTCACACCTGCGTGGTAGCAGGCCCGATGTTTTCGCGGCCGCTTCCCGTGACGTCAGGCGAGCGCGTCGAGCGCGACGGGTATGGCTATTGCGATCTGGTGATGAAATCGTAGGGTGCGCGAAGCGAAGCGTGCCCACCACTACACAGTCGCAGCTACCGCAGCACCCCATCCAGTGCCGGCAGGCCGATGATCACCGCCGCCGCGATCAGGGCGTAGCAGATGGCGCGAAACAGTCTTTCGCTGGCGCGGCCGAATAGCGAGGCGCCGAACCAGACGCCGAGCGCGTAGACCGGGCCGACCAGACAGGCAAATTTGAGCGCGTCCGCGGTGATCAGGCCGGCCAGCCAATAGCTTGCCACGGAAAAGGTGTCGGAAGCGCCGAAAAACAGCAGGATGTTGGCGCGGGCAATTTGGGGCTCGATCGGCCGGCCGAGCCAATAGCCGACAATCGGCGGCCCTCCGGTCTGCGCGAGTCCGCTGCCAAAGCCGGACAATCCGCCGATGCCGACGACAAGCGTCGGGTGATCCTTGCCGCGATAGCGCCAGCCCGACAGTAGTAGCAGCAACAGCGCAAATACGAAGGCCGAGATGATCCAGCGCGTCGTCACCGGATCGAGTCGGCTGAGGAAATAGGTTCCGAGGGGCACGCCGATGAGCGCGCCTGCGACCATCACCGCGGTCGCCTTGCGGTCCGCATGTCGCCACGCATTCGGAACGAGCGGTGCTGCCGCGACGAAATCGATGACAAGCAGGAGCGTTGCGACCAGGCGCGGCGCCGCCAGGCTGCCTGCCAGCGGCATGAAAATCAGCGCCGAGCCGAAGCCTGAAAATCCGCGGGCGGTTCCCGACACGAACGCAATCGCGCAGATGGCGATGGCGGCGCGGGTTGCTACGGCGGCCGGGATGAGATTGAGTCCGGCCGTCATCCGCGCAACATGCCGCCGGTTTTTTTCGTCACTTCCGCAACGATTTTCGCACCGACCGCGTCGATCTCCTGGTCGGTCAGCGTTTTTTCGCGCGGCTGGATCGTCACCGCGATCGCGATGGATTTCTTGCCGTCCTCGATGCCCTTGCCTTCGTAGACGTCGAACACGCTGACATCGGTGATCAGCTTTTTGTCCGCGCCCTGCGCGGCACGCACGATATCGAAGGCCCTAACGCTGCGATCGACGATGAAGGCGAAGTCGCGCGACACCGGCTGGAACGGCGACAGTTCGAGCACAGGCTTGGCGCGCGTCGGCCTGAGCCTCATGGCCGGAATACGCTCCAGGATCACCTCGAAGCCGATCATCGGGCCGTCGGCGCCAAGCGCTTCCAGCGCGCGCGGATGCAGCTCGCCGAAATAGCCGAGCACGTTTTGCGGGCCGATCTGGATGGCGCCAGAGCGTCCGGGATGCAGCCAGGGTGGCCCGCCCTGCACCACCTGCAGCGCCTGAATCGGCGCGCCGGCGGCCGACAGCACCGCGAACGCATCCGCCTTGGCGTCGAAGGCGTCTGCGGTCGCCGAGCCGGACCAGTGCCGCCCCTGGCCCTTCGACGACGCAAAGCCGTGGCGCACACCCGAGGCCGCGGTCAACTGATCCTGCGGTCGGTCGCCCTTGAAGATCTGGCCGACCTCGAACAGCGCCACATCCGAAAAACCGCGATCGGCATTGGCCTGCACGGCCGCGATCAGGCCCGGCAACAGGCTCGGCCGCATGTCGGACAGGTCGGAGGCGATGGGGTTGGCAAGCGCAAGTTCGCTCGAGCCGCCGCCGAACAATTCGGCGGCAGGCTTTGCGATGAACGACCACGTCACCGCCTCGACCATGCCGCGCGCGGCCAGCGCGCGCCCGGCGCGGCGGGTGCGAAGCTGGATCGGGGACAGGACCGGCTTGCGCGGCGCATCGCCGCGATCGAACGGCGTCTCCGGCACCTTGTCGACGCCGACGATGCGCACGATCTCCTCGACGATGTCGGCCTTGCCGTGCACGTCGGAGCGCCAGGAGGGGACGGCGACCCTCACCACCGGACCGGGGCCGGCCATCATGAAGCCGAGCCGGGTGAGGATCAGCTTCATCTCCGGCAGCGGCACGTCGATGCCGGCCAACCGCTTGACTTCGGTCAGCGGAAAATCGATCACGCGATCATCGCCGAAGGCCTCGCCGACAACGATGTTCTCCGACGGCGCGCCGCCGCAGATTTCCATGACGAGCCTGGTCGCCATCTCGAGTCCCGGCACCATGAAGGCGGGATCGACGCCGCGCTCGAAGCGATAGCGCGCGTCCGAATTGATGCCGAGCTTGCGGCCGGTCTGCGCGATGTTGATCTCGTTCCACAGCGCCGATTCGATCAACACGTCGGTGGTCGCCTCCGAACAGCCGGAGGCCTCGCCACCCATTATGCCGGCGAGCGATTCGACGCCGTGCTCGTCCGCGATCACGCAGATGCCCTTGTCCAGCACGTAGGTGCGGCCGTCGAGTGCGAGCAGGCTCTCGCCGTAGCGGGCACGCCGCACGGTGAGATTGCCCTTGACCTTGGCCGCGTCGAACACATGCAGCGGGCGAGCGCGGTCGTAGGTCATGAAGTTGGTGATGTCGACCAGCGCGTTGATTGGTCTCAGCCCGATCGAGAGCAGCCGCTTCTGCAGCCATTCCGGCGACGGCCCGTTCCTGACGCCGCGCACCAGCCGCAGCGCGAAGCCCGGGCATAGCGCAGCGTCCTCGACCGTGACCTTCACCGGAGAGGGAAATTCGCCCTTGACCGGCTTGATCGCCGGATCCCTGAACTTGCCCATGTCCGCGGAGGCGAGGTCGCGGGCGATGCCGTGCACGCCGGTGCAATCGGGACGGTTCGGCGTCAGGTTGATTTCGAGCACGGGATCGCCGAGACCGGCCCATTCCGCGTAAACGCGGCCGATCGGCGCATCGGCCGGCAATTCCATGATGCCGTCGTGATTCTCCGACAATAGCAATTCGGCTTCCGAGCACAGCATGCCGCGGCTCTCGACGCCGCGGATGGTCCCGATGGAAAGCGTGATGTCCTTGCCGGGAATATAGGTGCCGGGCGCCGAGAACACGCTGACGAGGCCCGCGCGCGCATTCGGCGCGCCGCAGACTACTTGCACCGGCGCCGAGCCGTCTCCGGTATCGACCATGCAGACGCGCAGGCGGTCCGCGTTGGGATGCTGCTCGGCCGAAATCACCCGCGCGATGGTGAACGGGGAAAGCAGCCGCGCCTTGTCCTCGATGCTCTCGACCTCGAGCCCGATCATGGTGAGCTTGTCGGCAAGCTTTTCGACCGGCTCGGTGGTCTCGAGATGCTCCTTCAGCCAGGAGAGGGTGAATTTCATGATGTCACTTCCCGGCGGGGCGTCGCGTGTTGCTTTCCCTCCCCCGCTTGCGGGGGAGGGTCAGGGTGGGGGCTCTCGCGGCAACGACAGTGGCAATTGTTTCGAGCACGCCGGCACGATTGGCCATGACATCGTGATTGCTGAAGCGGAGCACCTGAAAACCTTTGGCTTCAATCGTGGCCGTGCGAACGGCGTCTGCCCGTTCGGCCTGATCGGAAAAATGTTGTCCGCCATCCAGTTCGATCACCAGCTTTGCTGCATGGCATACGAAATCGGCGATGTAGTTTTCGATCGGGACTTGACGCCGGAACCCAGCGCCATTCAGCCGGTGATCTCGTAGTTCAGACCAAAGTATTCGTTCGGCGTCGGTGGAATTCTTTCGGAGCGCGCGTGCATTCGAGCGCAATCGAGAGGAGACCCCCCATTCCGGTTTCTTTTCCTCCATCGCGACCTCCGATGCCGAGCCACCCCCACCCCAGCCCTCCCCCGCAAAGAGCGGGAGAGGGAGCGCACTGCGTCGTTTGGTTGGACTGAATGTATCTCTGCGTGAATTCGAAAGCTTGTAGTCGATAGCCTTGGCCCGGAACGCGGTCTTTCCCCTCTCCCGCTCTTCGCGGGGGAGGGGTAGGGTGGGGGCTCTCTCCGCGACGGCGGTAGTAAGAGAGAGCGAAATCGTCTCGCCGGGTCCCTTCATGGCGCCCGCTCCGCAACATCGAAAATCTCGACCAGGCGAAAGCGCTCGCACATCAGCATCATGTCTTCGCTGAACCTGCCGAGCCGCGTGAAATAGCGGCGGTGGGCCGCGCGCCAGTAGGCGAGGCTGCGGTCGCCTTCGCCTTCCTGATAGGCAAAGTCGGCATCGACGTCGCCGTAACGGCGGTAGCTCACTTCGACCGTCTCGATGACGCATCGCGGCACCCCGCGTCCGTCGAGCACGATCCAGCGCTCGCCTGGCGTCGACGTGTTCGGCTCATCCTGGGTGCTGCAGGTCGCGGTCTTGACGCCCTCGAGCACGAGCGCGAGCAGTTCGTCGGCCAGCGCCGGGCTGTCGCCGAACGCGAACGAGCGCAGGCCTCGATGGGCTTCCAGTACGCTCGCGGCGCTCACGAACTCAATCCTCCCGCAAGCGTCGGCACCTCGAGCGGCTTGAAGCCGTAATGGCCGAGCCAGCGCACGTCGCTCTCGAACAGCTGGCGCAGGTCGGACATGCCGTATTTCAGCATCGCGATGCGGTCGATGCCCATGCCCCAGGCAAAGCCCTGGTAGACGTCGGGATCGATGCCGCACGCGCGCAGCACGTTCGGGTGCACCATGCCGCAGCCGAGAATCTCCAGCCAGTCCTCGCCTTCGCCGAAGCGGATTTCGCCCTTGTCGCGGCGGCACTGGATGTCGACCTCGAGCGACGGCTCGGTGAAAGGAAAGAACGAGGGCCGGAACCGCATGTTGATATGGTCGACCTCGAAGAACGCCTTGCAGAACTCGTGCAGGATCCATTTGAGATGGCCGAGATGCGAGCCCTTGTCGATGACGAGGCCTTCGACCTGATGGAATTGCGGCGTGTGGGTGGCGTCCGAATCGATGCGATAGGTGCGTCCCGGGCAGATCACGCGGATCGGCGGCTTTTGCGTAAGCATGGTGCGCACCTGAACCGGCGAGGTGTGGGTGCGCAACAGCATCCGCGAACCGTCCGGCTTCGGATTGAAGAAGAACGTATCGTGCATTTCCCGCGCCGGATGGCCTTCGGGGAAATTCAGCTTGGTGAAATTGTAGTCGTCGGTCTCGATGTCAGGACCTTCGGCGACGGAAAATCCCATGTCGGCGAAGATTGCCGTCAGCTCGTCCAGGACCTGGCTGAGCGGATGAATCCGGCCCGCTTCGGCCGGAGATTCGCGCACCGGCAGCGTGACGTCGATGGTTTCCGACGCAAGGCGTGCATCGAGCGCCGCCGATTTGAGAATCTCGCGGCGCGCGGCGAGCGCCTGGGTCACGGCATCCTTGGCAAGGTTGATCTTCGCGCCTTCGCTCTTGCGCTCGTCCGGCGACATCTTGCCGAGCGTTGCGAGTAGCGCCGAGATCGAACCCTTCTTGCCGAGCGCCGCCACGCGCACGGCTTCAAGTGCCGCTTCGTCGGTCGCGCCGGCGATCTGGCCGAGGATGGTCTGTTCGAGCGTTGCGAGGTCGGACACGGTCTTGATCTCTGACTTCTGTGAGGCGCCGGTTGTGGCCGCCCCGGGGCCGAAACGTCAAGGCCGAAAAGTCGGACCAAGGCCTGCAATTTCGGACCCGGCGACGTCGAACTCCCGAACCCCCGTGCGCGCCGACGGCACCAATGTTAGTCCCAACGGGAGAATTTGATGGTCGCCCGATCCATCCTGGCCGTCATGGCCGCCTTTTTCTCGCTCAGCGCCGCTCCCGCGCTCGCCGCGGTCTGTCTCAACAAATCGATGACCCTCAACGAGATCATCGAGGTGATCAACGCGACGCCCGGATGCGAACGCGCGATGAAGTTGTTCGAGGATTGCCAATTCAGCACCAGCGGCGACATCCACCTCGGCGCCGCCGTCGAAAAGAAATGCGAGGCCGACTTTCTCAAGCGCCTGACGGGGCCGCAAAAGCGGGCCTATCGGCGCAAGATGCAGGTCTGCGATCGCAAGTACGAGAACCAGCAGGGCACCATGTATCGGTCGTTCACGGCGTTCTGCCGGGCGGAGATCGCCCGGCGCTACTCGCGGCGTGCGCGGAAAGTCGCGTACCTGCGGTCCCGCCTCTTCCTCACGCCGCCAGCGCCGCCTTGGCCTTTTCCGCGATCGCCTGGAACGCCGCCGGCTCGGTGATGGCGAGGTCCGACAGCACCTTGCGGTCGACCGTGATGCCCGACTTCGACAGGCCGTTGATGAAGACGCTGTAGGTCATGCCGAACGGGCGCACCGCGGCATTGATGCGCTGGATCCACAGCGCGCGGAACGTGCGCTTCTTGCGCTTGCGGTCGCGGAAGGCGTATTGCCCGGCCTTCTCGACCGCGGCCTTGGCGGCGCGGATGGTATTCTTGCGGCGGCCGTAAAAACCCTTGGCGGCCTTGTAGACTTTCTTGTGCTTGGCGTGACCGGTCACACCGCGTTTGACGCGAGACATGACGTAAATCCTCGATTGTTGGATTGATCTGGGATTGCCGCGCGAACGCGGCTCGGCAAGATGAGGCCGTGATCGCAGCTTGCGATCAGGCGTTCGGCAAGAAGTATTTCTTGACGTTGTCGCCGTCGGTCTTGAACAGCACGCGAGTGCCGCGGAGCTGACGAATCTGCTTCTTCGTCCGCTTGATCATGCCGTGGCGCTTGCCGCGCTGGGCGTGCATTACCTTGCCGGTGGCCGTCACCTTGAAGCGCTTTTTGGCGCCCGATTTGGTCTTCAGCTTGGGCATTTGGCTCTCCTTATGGCCGCAGAAAAACCCGCCCAAAGCGGCGGCTTCGCGGCTGAAATGCTCGTTAGAGCGTTGAAAGTGCTCGGCTATTTCTAAAGGAAACAACCGGCACAAGACATCGCCACGGCAGCCCTTGATCAGCCGGGCGATGAAGGCTGCGCTTATGGCAGACGAAAGCGCGATTGGCAACGATGAACCACGGAACCGTAACCTTCGACGTATAGGCTGAAGCCGTTACCCGCATCGCCAAAAAACAGGAAACAACGATGATTTCAGTCCGACCGATTGCCCCTTCCCGGCCAGCGCGCGCCTTGCGATGGATTCTTGCCGCCGCGCTCCTCACCGCAGCCGCCGCGCCCGGCGCCGCCGACGCCGCCGCGCGGATGCGCCTCGTCAGGCCCGGCGCCTATGACGGCACCTGGAACGTCACGTTCACCCCCCAGGCCGGCAACTGCCACGCTTCCAACACCCTGCCGTTCATGGTTTCGGGCACGCGCGTTGCGTCGGCCGGCGGTGGCAAGGTCACCGGCGGCGTCAGCCGTGGCGGCACGGTTGCCGTACGGATCAGCGTTGGCGCGTCCTGGGCGAACGGCAACGGCCGGCTCGCCGGCAATGCCGGCGCCGGCCGCTGGAGCGGTATCATTCAGGGCGACCGCTGCAGCGGCGTCTGGCAGGCGATCCGAAGCTAGTTGCAAAAAGCCCGCCGGATCGTCCGGCGGGCCATATTGCAAATTTCACAAAAGCCAAAGGCTGATTTGAATCAGCGCGGCGCCAGCACCATCACCACCTGGCGGCCTTCGAAACGCGCGTCCTGCTCGACCTTGGCGAATTCGGCGACGTCGGCCTTGACCTTGTCCAGGAGCTTGGTGCCGATCTCCTGGTGCGCCATTTCGCGGCCGCGGTAGCGCAACGTGATCTTGACCTTGTCGCCTTCCTCGAAGAACCGCTGCATCGCGCGCATCTTCACGTCATAGTCGTGATCGTCGATCATCGGGCGCAGCTTGATCTCCTTGATCTCGACGACTTTCTGTTTCTTGCGGGCTTCCGCGGCCTTCTTCTGCGCCGAATATTTGAACTTCCCGTAGTCCATGATCTTGCAAACGGGAGGATTGTTATTGGGCGAAATCTCCACAAGGTCCATTCCGGCTTCGAGCGCCATCTTGATGGCGGCGACTGTCTCGACGATGCCGTGATTCGTGCCGTTCTGGTCGATCAGCTGAATCTGTGCGTTGCGGATGTCATCATTGGTGCGCGGCCCGTCTTTGGCGGCGGCGGGCGGGGCTCTGTTGGGACGGCGAATGGGTACTTCTCCATGGTTGTTGAACGAGGGCGATAGTTTGAAGGAATAAGGCGAAAGGGGCAAGCAAACTCGCCGGCCGCGTCCGAAAACCTTCAAATGCGAGGCATTTTGGTCACGCTCGGTAACGCAGCAATGACGGGTTCGTTCAACCCGGCGACATAGAGTGCAAGCCCCTGTTCCGCAAGCGTTTGCGGATTGGGGACGGCGTAAAAGAGGTCCGTTGACGGATCGCCTTTGCTCAATCAAACACCGGCGAAACCGAAAAGCGCGATCCATGACCACTCCCGACGAAACTACCCCGCCGCCCGCCTTCATCGAGGTCGGCGCGGGGAGCGCAGGTCGCCAAATCGCCGTGCGCGCCCGCGCGGGCGCGTCGCCCGGCCTGTTCTGGCTGAGCGGTTTCAACTCGGACATGCAGGGCACCAAGGCCCTAGCGCTGGACGCATGGGCAGCCGAGCAGGGCCGCGCCTGCGTGCGATTCGACTATTCCGGCCATGGCCAATCCGGCGGCGCCTTCACCGACGGCACCATCGGGCGCTGGCTCGAGGAGAGCGTCGCCGTGTTCGAGCAGTTTTGCCGCGGCCCGCAGGTTGTGATCGGCTCGTCGATGGGCGGCTGGATGGCACTATTGCTGGCGCGCGAAATGGCAAAACGGAGCGCCGGCCCCGCCTCGCTCGCCGGGCTCGTGCTGATCGCACCGGCGCCGGATTTCACGGAAACGCTGATGTGGAGCGGCTTTCCACCTGAGGTCAAACAGGAGATCGAAAGCAAGGGCGTGTGGCTGCGGCCGTCGCAATATGGCGAGCCGTATCCGATCACCCGCGCACTGATCGAGGAAGGCCGCAACCACCTCTTGCTCGGCAGGGCCATCGACGTCGGCTGTCCGGTGCGCATCCTGCAGGGCGCGCAGGATCCCGATGTGCCGTGGCAGCACGCGTTCGCGCTGGCGCAGCGCCTGCCGCGGGAAGACGTGGTGCTGACCGTGATCCAGGACGGCGATCACCGCCTGTCACGACCGCAGGACATCGCGCGAATCATCGCCGCGGTGGCGGAGATCGGGTGAGTTGTTGGGATCCGGTAGCGCCAGCCCACGGCTGTCATCGTCCGCGAAAGCGGACGATCCAGTACGCCGTGACGTATCGATTTATCCTCGACTCTCTGGAATACTGGATGCCCCGCCTTCGCGGGGCATGACGACCTACTTCGCCTTGGTGATCGGAGGCATCGGCTTGCGCTGCGCCAGCGCCGCGACAGTGGAGGTTCCGATCGCGCCCTGCTGGTCGTAGAGCCAGCACTCGCCGATCGCGATGCCGTCGGTCGAATGATGGTTCACCACCTCGAAGCCGATCCATTCCTTCGCCGGCAGGCGATGCAGATACAGCGTGACGTCGCTGTTGATGAAGCCGAGACCCTGCTCGCCCGCGTTGGCAAAGGGGCTGGCGAAATCCGCCGCCAGCGCGACCCGCACGAACGGCGTCAGCGCCGCACCTTCGACGAGGTCGCGCACCTCGCTCATCCACAGCCGCCGCGGGCCGACGGTGCCCATCGCACCCACGATCGGGCGGGTCGTCCATTTGCCGTGCATGCCGAGCCTGGGATCGTTGGGAACGGCGATGTCCGCGGGCGCCGGCACCTCCCAGTTTGGTGGCGACCACACCCGGCCTTCCGGGCTCTCGGTCTTGCGCAGGAGTTGGCAGGAGGCGCGCGCCATGGCGACGCCGCCGGAGAGAAAATCCGCTTCCACCACCTTGATGCGCAGTCCGTCGCGGACGAGCTTCGCCTTAACCTCGATCGGCGCAAAATTCGGCAGCCGGAACATGTCGACCGTGAACCGCGCCGGCACGAAATCCTCGGCGCCGTAGCGCCGTTCGATCTCGAACGCCAACAGCCCGACGATGACCCGGCCGTGCAGCGATTTCGGGTCCCAGGGGCCGCTCGCGACCGGTGTCGGGAGGAACGCGTCCTGATCTCGGGTGAAAAAGGGGGGATTGGTCATGGGTAAGCGACCATGACGGAATTCGCTCCGCCTGTCATCGTCCGCGAAAGCGGACGATCCAGTACGCCGTGACATATCGGGTTATCGCGGAGGGCGGTGGAATACTGGATGCCCCGCCTTCGCGGAGCATGACAACATCAAACGAAAGACCATTCCGAACGCACGGCGTCATCGGTCTCGGAGCGCAACGCCTTCGCCGCACGCGCCTCAAATTCCTCCCGCGTCAGCAATTGCGACAGCGCCCATGCCGCGGCGCCCCGCACCAGCGGGCTTGCGTCGTCGAGCATGCGCTCGGCGTCCAACGCAAGCGCGGGGGCATTCGAGTTTCCGATCGCGATCAGCACATTGCGGACGAAGCGATCGCGGCCGATGCGCTTGACCGGCGATTTCGCAAACAAGGCGCGAAATGCCGCATCGTCGAGCCGCGCGAGTTCGGCGAGTTCGGGCGCGCGCAGATTTTCGCGCGCCGCGAGTTTGGTCTCGCGGCCGGTTTGCGCGAATTTGTTCCACGGGCAGACCGCGAGGCAATCGTCGCAGCCATAGATGCGGTTGCCGATGGCCTTTCGGAATTCCCGGGGAATTGGCCCCTTGCTCTCGATGGTGAGGTAGGAAATGCAGCGCCGGGCGTCGAGCTTGTAGGGCGCGGGAAACGCCGCCGTCGGACAGATATCGAGGCAGGCCTGGCAGGAGCCGCAATGGTCGACGTCGGCCGCCTCGCGCGGCAGCTCGAGCGTGGTGAAGATCGCGCCGAGAAACAGCCACGAGCCGAACTCGCGCGAAACAAGGTTGGTATGCTTGCCCTGCCAGCCAAGGCCCGCCGCCTGCGCCAACGGCTTTTCCATCACCGCGGCGGTATCGACGAACACCTTTATCTCGCCGCCCGCGGTTGCAACCAGCCACCGCGCCAGCGTCTTCAGCCGCTTCTTGATCAGGTCGTGATAGTCGTCGCCCTGGGCATAGACCGAGATCGCGCCGCCCGTGCGGCGCTCGAGAATGCCAAGCGGATTTTCGTCGGGGCCGTAATTGACGCCGAGCATGACGATCGAACGCACGTCTCGCCACAACTCGCGCGGATCGGCGCGGCGCTCGGGGTGAGCCGCGAGCCAGTCCATGTCGCCATGCGCGCCGGCTGCAAGGAAATCGCGGAAATATTTTCCGGCATCCACGAGCACATCGGGACCGGTCACGCCGACGCAATCGAACCCGAGCGCGCGAGCTTCGCGATCGAGCGCGGCTCGTAATGTTTCACTGGACGTGTCCGGCTTTCTGTCCATCGAAGCCAACTCAACACTTCTCGTCATGGCCGGGCTTGTCCCGGCCATCCACGTCCTTGCACGGCGATCCGATCAAGTAAGCAAGACGTGGATGCCCGCGACAAGCGCGGGCATGACGAAAACCTTCAGAAATCGAGGTCCACGTAGGTGCGCGACGCCGGCACGCCCGCGAGCCATTCGCTCAGGAGCGGGCGGAACGACGGGCGGGACTTTACCCGCGCGTACCACGCCTTTGCCGCGTCGTCCTCGGTCCATGGCACATCGCCCAGATAATCGATCGCCGAAAGATGCGCCGCGGCGGCGAGATCCGCGTAGCTCAGCCGGTCGCCGGCGAGATAGTTCCGCGTCCGCGCCAGCCAGCCGATATAGGCCAGATGATAGCGCACATTCGCCTTGGCCGCGCGGATCACGTCGGCCGCCGGCGCGCCGCCGCCATTTTCCTCAGCCATGAAGCGCTTGTAGATGCGCTCGGTGACCAAAGGACTGGAAGCCTCCTCGAAGAATTTGTCGTTGAACCAGGCCATCAGGCGGCGCACCTCGATGCGCTCGCCCATTGCCGACGGCAACAGCCGCCGTTCGCTCATCGCCTTGCCATGGGTCTCATCGAGATATTCGGCGATGATGCCGGCGCCGGGTATCGCCGGCTGGCCTTCCGATATCAAGACCGGCGTGGTGCCTGCCGGGTTGAGCGCGAGGAACGCCTCGCGCCGCTCCCACACCCGCTCTTCCACCAGCCGCACATCGAGGCCGTGTTCGCCCAGCGCCAGCCGGATGAAGCGCGAATGCGGACAGAACGAATGATGGAACAGCGTGAACATCTGACCTTGATAATTTTGCGGTGCTTAAGAAACCCTCAACCATCCGAGAAACGCGCCGACTGGACCTGCAATAGCGCGCCAAACTACCTAAGCGCACGAATGTGGCAACCTGTGTTTTCGCCTTTTTTGAGATTGCGGCGGGCAAGCGAATAAGCGAGAAGAACCCGCACTTTTCGCCCGATATCGATCAGAACGGACCAGGCCATGATGTCTGATGCAATAAACGCGGTGATTCTCGGCGTCATCGAGGGAGTGACGGAATTCCTGCCGGTGTCCTCGACGGGGCATCTCTTGCTGGCGGAACGATTCTTCAATCTCGGCGAGGGCAGGTTCTGGAACACATTCACGGTGCTGATCCAGCTCGGCGCGATCCTTGCGATCGTCGTCATCTATTTCGGCAAATTGTGGCAGGTTGCGCTCGGCATGTTCACCAATGCCGAGGACCGGCGATTCGTCATTGGCCTCCTGGTGGCGTTCCTGCCGGCGGTGGTCATTGGCCTGTTGGTCGGCGGTTATCTCAAAACCCTGTTCAATCCGTGGGTGGTGTGTTTTTCGCTGATCGTGGGTGGCGCGATCCTCTTGTGGGTCGATCAGCTCGATCTCAAGCCGCACGAGCACGACGCCACCAAATTTCCGCTGTCGATGTATCTGTCGATCGGGGTCGCGCAGTGCCTCGCGATGATTCCCGGCGTGTCGCGCTCCGGCGCCAGCATCGTGGCGGCGATGCTGTTCGGCTCCGACAAGCACGCGGCGGCGGAGTTCTCGTTCTTCCTGGCGATCCCGACCATGGTCGGCGCCTTCGCCTACGATTTCTACAAGAACCGCGCCGACATGACGACCGATCATCTCGGCATCATCGCGATCGGCTTCGTCGTGTCGTTCGTGGTCGCGATCGTGGTGGTGAAGACGTTCCTCGCCTACGTCACCCGCCACGGCTTTTCGCTGTTCGCCTGGTGGCGCGTCATCGTCGGCACCCTCGGCCTGATCGCGCTGGCGATGGGAAAGTAGATCACGCCCCCTTGTGGGCGAATTGCCCGGTCTTGCGGAAGCGCCAGAGATATTGCGGGGCAATCGCCTCCAGCGAATCCGGCACGAATTCCCAGCGCTTCCAGCGTGCGGCCTTCCGCCTTCGCCGCGTCCGATACCACATTGTCGCTGCGCAACAGCTCGACCTGGTCCGGCGTCAGTTTGAGGGCGCCCGGCGCGAATTGCAGGAACAGCGCCTGCAGCCTTGCCAGTCCAAACGGCAGTGTGACCAGCATGCGCTCGCGCTCGATGGTGGCTAAGATGATTTCCATGATCTCGCGCATGGTCAGCACTTCCGGGCCGCCGAGCTCGTAAACCGCACCCTGCTTCGTCTTGCCCTCGACGGCGTCGGCAACGGCGGTCGCGACATCGCCGACATAGACCGGCTGCAGTCTCGTCGCCCCGCCGCCGATCAGCGGCAGCGCCGGCGAGACCCGCGCCAGCGCGGCAAAGCGGTTGGTGAACTGGTCCTCGGGTCCGAATACGATCGAGGGCCGCAGGATGATCGCTTCGGGGATGGCCGCCAGCACCGCACTTTCGCCGGCCGCCTTCGATTGGGCATAGCGCGAGGAGGAATTCGCATCCGCTCCGATGGCGGAGACGTGCGCCATCCGCGCGCCCACGGCGGCCGCGGCTTTGGCGACCGCGCCGGCGCCTGCGGCCTGCACGGCCTCGAAACTTTGCGCGCCGCTCTCGGCCAGAATGCCGACCAGATTGATCGCGGCATGGGAATCCCGCATGGCGGCCTCGACGGAAGCCGGGTAGCGCAGATTGGCCTGAACGGCGTGGATCTGGCCGACCCTGCCGAGCGGCTGCAGATGGCCGGCGAGCTCCGGCCGCCGCACCGCGACCCGGATGCGGTAATCGCGCTTGGCGAGCGCCTGGACCACGTGCCGCCCCAGAAATCCCGACCCGCCGAAAACCGTGACGAGGGTGTCCAGATTAGAGGCCATGGCGTCAGCTTCCTCGGGTCGAATTCGGGAGGTGGAAGGGATATTTAGCGGATTCGCGATACGCCATCATGTCAGAACTGTACAGGGCATTTGGGCCGCAACTCGCCAATTTGACAAGCGCGCGAGGCATCCGTACTAACCGGCCCGGGCCCAGGTGGCGGAATTGGTAGACGCGCTGGCTTCAGGTGCCAGTGGCTTAACGGCCGTGAAGGTTCGAGTCCTTTCCTGGGCACCATTTGATCCTGGATGCCTTCCCGTCGCCATTCAGCTCCACCGGACGCTCGCCTGTTTCCGGGCCGAGCGGTAGCTTGGTTCGCATCGATTCGATGAGGTTTCGAAGACCATGACCGTACGCCTGCATCGCGGCGATCTGCCGGATCTTTCCCGCTACACCGGTTCGGTGGCGATCGACACCGAGACCATGGGGCTTCATCCGCATCGCGACCGGCTCTGCGTGGTGCAGCTGTCGAGCGGCGACGGCAGCGCGGACGTGGTGCAGATCCCCAAGGATCACGGCAGGAATCCGGCCGACGCGCCGAATCTCAAATCGCTGCTCGGCAATCCCAAGATCACGAAAATCTTTCATTTCGCCCGCTTCGATATCGCCGCCCTCTACAACGCCTTCGGCGTGATGCCGCAGCCGCTGTACTGCACCAAGATCGCCTCGCGGTTGTCGCGCACTTACACGGATCGCCATGGCCTGAAGGACCTGGTGCGCGAGGTGCTCAACATCGATCTGTCGAAACAGCAGCAATCGAGCGACTGGGGTTCGCAGAGCCTGAGCGAGGCGCAGCTCGCCTATGCAGCCTCCGATGTGCTGCATCTGCATGCCCTGCGCGAGCGTCTCGATGCGATGTTGGCGCGCGAGGGCCGCGAGGGGTTGGCGCAGGCCTGTTTCGAATTTCTGCCGACGCGGGCAAGGCTCGATCTTTTGGGCTGGGACACCGAGGACATTTTTGCGCATTCGTGAGCGGGACCGGGCCGGCGCCTCGAACCGTTTCCGCCCCGTTTCGGTCACACTCATGCCCCGAGGTCTTCCCGGAGCGTTAATGTCCCGGGCTGCATAATCCGGCCGTCCCGGGTAGAATGGCAGGCGACGCGTGCACGTCGGAGCAGCGGTGAATTCGGTTCAGAACCCGGCCTATCTGGCCAACATGGAGGCGCGCTTCGCGGTCGCGGCGCGCCACAGCCGGATCGTGCGGGCATTGCGCATCGCGGTTCCGGCCGCCGTGATCACGGCGATGGCCGCCGTCATCGGGGTGTCGATCTTCAATCCGTTCCGGATGCTGATGCCCAAGCTCCCGCTCGATATGGACAGGCTGGTCGTCTCCGGCACCAAGATCACGATGGAATCGCCGCACATGGCCGGCTTCTCGGCCGATCGGCGGCCCTACGAAGTCTGGGCAAAGACCGCGACGCAGGACCTGACCGACCCTGACCATGTCGATCTCACGACGTTGCGCGCCAAGGTCCTGATGGAGGACGGCTCGATCGTCACGCTGGTTTCCCGCAAAGGGCTGATGGATACCAAGGAGCAGCTTTTGGACCTGCACGACCATATCTTCATGCAAACTTCGACCGGCTACGAAGCGCGGCTGTCGCAGGCCCATGTCGATATGGGCAAGAACACGGTGGCATCCGATGAGCATGTCGACGTCAAATTGCTCAACGGCACGCTGACCTCCGACCGGCTCAGGGTTACCGGCGGCGGCGAAGTGGTGAGGTTCGAAGGCCACGTCGTGATGAACCTCGACAAGCTGCCGCCCGCCGATCCTCCCAGCGAGGCCGCCGCCGCACCCGCGCCGGAACCCGTCCATCGCACCAAGACCCGGCCATCCGCCAAGTCCGCCAACTCGAAATGAACTCCACGATGATGGCCTTTCGTTGCAGCACCCTGGTTCGGCGAGCGGCGCACGGCGCCTGCACGGTTAGTTTCCTGCTCGCGATGATCGCGGCCGGCGACGCCGGCGCGCAAAGCGCGGTGAGTGGCGTGCCCAATGCGATGCAGGGCTTTTCGCAGAACCGCGACCAGCCGATCCAGATCGAGGCCGCCGAGCTCGAAATGCGCGACAAGAAGAAGGAAGCGACGTTTTCCGGCAATGTGAAGGTGGTGCAGGGCGATACCACCATGACGTCGAAGACGCTCGTGGTGTTCTACGATTCGGCGCCGGCCCCCGCGGCGCCGGCAGCGCCTGCCAATTCGAAGGCCGCGAAAGCGGCGCCGATGCAGTCCGCAACCCCCGGTCCCGGCGGCAGTTCGTCGATCAAGCGGCTGGAGGCCAAGGGCGACGTGGTGGTCACCCAGAAGGATCAGGTAGTGACGGGAGACACCGCGATCTTCGACACCAAGACCAACCTGATCACCATGCTCGGCAGCATCGTGCTGACCCAGGGCAAGAACGTGCTGCGCGGCGACCGCCTGCTGGTGGACATGACGACCGGCGTGTCGCGGGTGGAATCCGATTCGGGGCGGGTGCAGGGCCTGTTCCAGTCCTCCGGCCAGGGCGGCCCGCTGATTCCAGGAATGGCGCCGCCGGCAGCGCCACCACCGGGTAATTCCACTAAATCGAAATAGTATCAATCACTTGTACGCTAGCTGCGGGCGGACAGGTTGAAGCAGGCGGCGCGAACCTGTATCTACCCACCGGCTCGGGCGGCGGGTCTTCGCCCGGAATTGCGGGCTGGTTGGCTGGGCAAGCGGCATCCATTGCTTCATGTTGCGCGGGCGAATCGGCTAGCCCGCCTCGGGTCGCGGGATTGCCCTGAAAGGCTGATGCGAAGCGGATGGTGGATTTACTCGGGATGTTCCGCAGGCGCCCGGCGAAACGCGGCCCGCCAGGGTTTGCGCGGTCGCGCGAGGATATCACCGCGCTCGGTGACAGCTTCGGCGAGATGCTGACGAGCCCGGTGCGCGATGCGCCGCCGATCGCCCGAGGCGCGCCGCTGCTCGATCCGTTGCTGAAGCCGGAGCCGCCCCGGGCCGAAAGGCCCAAACCGGCGAAAAAATCGAGGCCGCGCCAAGGGAACGGCGCGGCAGGCAAGCCAAGGCTGACGCGGCGGCCGGGCTATCTGGTTGTGCATAGCGTGGAAAAGAGTTTCGGCAGCCGCCAGGTGGTGCGTGGCGTCAGCATCTATGTCCGCCGCGGCGAGGCGGTCGGTCTTCTCGGCCCGAACGGCGCCGGCAAGACCACGGTGTTCTACATGATCACCGGCCTGATCAAAGTCGATCGCGGCGCCATCGAGCTCGACGGTCACGACGTCACCAAGCTGCCGATGTATCAGCGCGCGCGGCTCGGGATCGGCTATCTGCCGCAGGAAGCCTCGATCTTTCGCGGGCTGACGGTGGAGCAGAACATCCGCGCCGTGCTCGAGGTCGTCGAACCCTCGAAGAAAAAGCGCGAGGTCGAACTCACCTCGCTGCTCGAGGAGTTCAACATCGCGCGCCTTCGCAAAACCCCGTCGATTGCGCTCTCGGGCGGCGAGCGGCGCCGCGTCGAGATCGCCCGCGCGCTCGCCACCCGTCCCAATTACATGCTGCTCGACGAACCCTTTGCCGGCATCGATCCGATTGCGGTCGGCGATATTCAGGATCTGGTCCGCCATCTAACCAATCGCGGCATCGGCGTCCTGATCACCGACCACAATGTGCGGGAAACGCTGGGGCTGACCGACCGCGCCTATATCGTCTATGCGGGCGAAATCCTGACCGAGGGCAGTCCCGACGAAATCGTCAACGATCCCGATGTGCGCCGCCTCTATCTTGGCGAGGAATTCCGGCTTTAAGCTTGAGCCTTAACCCTGCTTTCAGCCTTGGGCGGCAATTCGCCCCATAGTCCGTTTTTGACGTTCGTCAAGCCGTGTACATCGGCATTGGACTAGTTTAAGCAAGAATCGGACCAACTTTGGAAATCGGTTCTTGCCTCCATGGCGCTGACGCAGAGATTAGAGTTCCGACAATCGCAGTCGCTGGTGATGACGCCGCAGTTGATGCAGGCGATCAAGCTGCTGCAACTGTCCAATCTGGACCTCTCGGCCTTCGTCGAGGAGGAACTGGAGCGGAATCCGCTGCTTGAGCGCGCCAGCGACGGCCCGGAGGCCCCGGTGGCCGGCGAGCCCGCGCCGGAGCACGGCGAGTTTTCCGATGAACAGGGCAGCTATGGCGAGGATGCCTCGGCCGATCGCTCCGATCTCGCCAATGGCGCCGCCGGCGATGGCTTCGAGCCGGCCCAGGATGAATGGCTGAACCGCGAGCTCGGCAGCCGCGCCGAGATCGAGCAGACCCTCGACACGCCGCTCGACAACGTCTTCTCCGAAGAGCCTGCCGAGGCCGCCGCGCGGACCGCGCAGGATGTGGCGCCGACCGCCTACACCGAATGGGGCGGCGGGGCCTCCAGCGATGAGGCCTACAACCTCGAGGCCTTCGTCGCGGCCGAGGTCACGCTCGGAAGCCATCTCGCCGAGCAGCTGGCGGTTGCCTTCACCGATCCCGCGCAACGCATGATCGGGCAATACCTGATCGACCTCGTGGACGAGGCGGGCTATCTGCCGCCGGATCTGGGGCAGGCCGCGGAGCGGCTCGGGGCAACGCAAGCCGACGTCGAAAAGGTTCTCGCGGTGTTGCAGAAATTCGATCCGCCCGGCGTCTGCGCTCGCTCGCTCAGCGACTGCCTCGCGATCCAGCTGCGCGAGCTCAACCGTTACGACCCCGCGATGCAGGCGCTCGTCGAACATCTCGACCTCCTGGCCAAGCGCGATATTGCAGGCTTGCGCAAGCATTGCGGCGTCGACGATGAGGACATCACCGACATGATCGGCGAGATTCGCCGTCTCGATCCGAAGCCGGGCCTGAAATTCGGTTCGACGCGCGCGCAGACCATGGTGCCGGATGTCTATGTCCGGCCGGGGCCCGACGGCGGCTGGCAGGTCGAGCTCAACAGCGACACGCTGCCGCGCGTGCTGGTCAACCAGACCTATTACACCGAACTGTCGAAGACGATCCGCAAGGACGGCGACAAATCCTATTTCACCGATTGCCTGCAGAACGCCACCTGGCTCGTGCGCGCGCTCGACCAGCGTGCCCGCACCATCCTGAAGGTCGCGACCGAGATCGTGCGTCAGCAGGACGGATTCTTCACCCATGGCGTCGCGCATTTGCGGCCCCTGAACCTCAAGGCGGTCGCGGACGCGATCCAGATGCATGAATCGACGGTGTCGCGGGTCACCGCCAACAAATACATGGCGACCAACCGCGGCAGTTTCGAGTTGAAGTATTTCTTCACCGCCTCGATCGCGTCGGCCGACGGCGGCGAAGCCCATTCGGCGGAAGCCGTCCGTCACCACATCAAGCAATTGATCGACGCCGAAGACCCGGCGGTGATTCTCTCCGACGACACCATCGTGGAACGTTTGCGCGAATCGGGGATTGATATCGCCCGTCGCACCGTTGCGAAGTACCGCGAGGCGATGCGCATTCCCTCCTCGGTGCAGCGCCGCCGCGACAAGCAAAGCATGCTCGGCAACGCGCTCTCGGCGCCCGCGACGTCCCCCGACCGGTCGCGCGATACCCAGCCGGCCTGATTGCGCCCCGGCCAAATCGGGATAGTGTCCAGGCTTAGACGTTTCCCAAGCGAGGCACCAAGATGACTCTGCGAATTTCGGGAAAAAGCATCAGTGTCGGCGAGGCCCTGCGCGGACGCGTCGGCGAGCGCACCGAGGAAGTCCTGCGCAAATATTTCGATGGCAATTATTCCGGGCACATCACGCTGAGCAAGGACGGCTCCGGCTTCCGCACCGACTGCGCGCTGCATCTGGATTCCGGCATTACGCTCGAAGCCGATGCCAATGCCGCTGATGCCTACGCCAGCGCCGACCAGGCGCTGCTCTTGATCGAAAAGCGTCTGCGCCGCTACAAGAACCGGCTCAAGGACCGTTCCGCCCGCAAGGCCTTTGCAGCGTCCGCGGCGCTCGCCGAGATGGAAGCGCCGGCGCTGGATGCGCCGAGCTACATCATCGAGGCCCCCGGCGAGGACGACGCCGAAGTCACCGGCTATAGCCCCGTCATCATCGCTGAAGCGACCACCGCGCTGAAGCGGCTTTCGGTCTCCGAAGCCGTGATGGAGCTGGACCTCAGTGGCGCCGCCTGCATCGTGTTCCAGCATGGCGGAAGCGGCCGGGTGAACATCATTTATCGGCGCGTCGACGGCAATATCGGCTGGATCGATCCGCCGGTGGTCAAGTCGGGGGGTTAGGCGCCGATCGGCATTGACGTGCGAAACGACCCTCCCTATGGTCCGCCGCCCTGAGGGGTAGGGACCCCCAGAACACGTTTGCGGGAGTTGGCACCGGTCTTGCGTTGGGGTAGAAGCCCCCCAACTAAGATCAGGTCTAAGCCCGCCTCCCGCCTCAGCTTCTTGACGCCGCCCCGCTAGAGCCTATTTCGCAACCTGACGGTTTAATTCACCTCGGAACGCCCCATGACGATTACCGATCTGGTCGCACCCGAGGCGATTCTCCCGACGTTGAAGGTCAACAGCAAGAAGCAGGCGCTGCAGGAACTGGCGGCGCGGGCCTCGACCCTGACCGGGCAGAACGAGCGGGCGATTTTCGAGGTCCTGCTGCAGCGCGAGAAACTGGGCACCACCGCGGTCGGCTACGGCGTCGCCATTCCGCACGGCAAGCTTCCCAAGCTCGAAAGGCTGTTCGGCCTGTTCGCCCGCCTCGAGCGTCCGATCGACTTCGAGGCGATGGACGGCCAGCCGGTCGACCTCGTGTTCCTGCTGCTGGCGCCGGAAGGCGCCGGCGCCGACCATCTGAAGGCTTTGGCGCGGATCGCGCGGCTTTTGCGGGACCAGGACGTCGCCAAGAAGCTGCGCGCCTCGCGCGACGCGCAGGCGATCTATTCGGTGCTGGCGCTGCCGCCGGCGACCGCGGCGTAAGGCGCATGCCCAATACCCTGATCGCAACGCGCGCGGGGTGGATCACCGATCCGGCGGCGGTGATCGATGCGGTTCAATCGGCGCTGCGCGAGGCGTTGAAAATTCCCGAATGGGACCGAACGCTGCGCCTAATCGAGCATCCCTCCTCGCACTTCGCCGTCCCGCCCGGACGCGGCGAGAAATTCACCCTCGTCGAGGTCAACATGTTTGCCGGCCGATCCATGGCGGCCAAGCGCGCGCTCTATCAGGCCATCGTCCGCAATCTCGGCGCGCTCGGCGTTCCCCCGCTCGATATCAAGATATCGCTTCTGGAGATTGCGCCGGAGAACTGGGGGATCCGCGGGGGCAGCCTGCATCCGAAGTCGAGCTCGGCTTCAAGGTCGACGTCTAGGCGCGACAGCCGTGCATCGAGATTGTGGGCTCGCATCTACCATCGACAAAAAAAGCGCGGGGTCGGTCCCGGCTCGAAGCCTCGAGGGACGGCCGCCCGCGCGTTCCAGCTTGTTTGATTGTGCATCAGCGCCGGCCGCAAAGCGGCCATGTCATTGACAATGGCAGTCAGGCGTCAGTGACACCGGCTTCCGCCTCGCGTCAGTGAACGCTGACCGCCTGCAACTCGTTGCTCCACGCATTCGCGATCGCCGCTTCCCGGCTGTCGGTCAGCATGATCGGGGTGCCGTCGGCGGCATGCAGCGCGAACAGTTTCAGGCCCGGCGCGATCTTCGGCGCCTGGGGAAACAGTCCCGGCACATCTTCCGAGCGGATCTGCTTCACATAGGCGATATGGCCCTCGCCCATGGTCGCCAGCGACTCCACGGAGACGTCCGCCGGCTCGTACGCAACACTACCTTCAGTCATGGTCTCGACTCCTCTATTCAGACCAAGCGGTCGAGTCCGCTACTCGTTCCATTATTCCTGTTCATTGATAGCGATTGTCTTAACGATCCGCTCCGGTTCAGGCCGGGCCAGCTCGATCGACAACAGCCCGTTTTTCAGGTCCGCGCCCAGCACCCGCATCCCCTCCGCCAGCACGAAGGTGCGCTGGAAGTGGCGCGCGGCGATGCCGCGATGGATGTATTGCCGGGCCTTGTCGTCCTGCTGGCGTCCGCGGATCACGAGCTGGTTTTCCTCAATGGTTACATCGAGTTGGTCGCGGGTAAATCCCGCCACCGCCAGCGTGATGCGCAGCCGTTCGGGCTGCCCGTTGGCGCGGTCGCACCTCTCGATATTGTAGGGAGGATAACCGTCGGCGCCCTTGACGACGCGATCGAGCGCACGCTCGATTTCGTCAAATCCCAAAAGAAACGGGCTCGATAACGAAGGAACACGGGTCATTATTTTACAAAGTCCTCTCGAAGCGACTTTGGCATTTTGGGGCCCTTGCGGCGCCCCGTGGCGACCGGCAGGCGGTTTGCCGTCCGGTCAAAAGTCAATATGGGCATGATTTGGAGGGTGTTCAAGCACCTGTGGAACCACGGGGAATCCACCGCGAACGTCATTCCGGGGCGCGCGCAGCGCGAACCCGGAATCTCGAGGTTCCTGGTTCGGTCGCGGAGCTTGTCATCGGGCCGGCCAGAGGCCGGACCCGTTGGCGCCCGCCCCGGAACGACGGCTAAAGCTCGATCCGCTTGCGGCCGTCGGCGCTGAACAGATGCAGTTTTTCGCGCGGCGCCACCGCGCGGATGGGCGCGCCGACGGCGGGCGCGATCGCGCCGGGAATCCGCACGATCACGTCGGCGGGCGGCAGTTCGCCGGGATCGGCGGCCATAACTTGCGCCCCATTCTTGCGTCCGCCGTAGATGAAAGTCTCCGCACCAACGCGTTCGATCGCTTCCACCGTGAGATCGAGCGCAATGCCGCCGGCGACCGGCTCGCTCGAAATCTCAAAATCCTCGGGCCGGATTCCCAGCAGCCCGGCCTCGCCGGTGCCATGGCCATTGAGTTGTGCGCTGATTTCATCGGAGCGCAGCGGCATCAAATTCATCGGCGGCGCGCCGATGAACGAGGCGACGAATGTCGTTGCCGGCTTCTGGTAGATGTCGAGCGGATTGCCGACCTGCTCGACCTGGCCGGCGTTCATGACCACGAGAATATCGGCGAGCGTCATCGCCTCCAGCTGGTCGTGGGTGACGTAGATCGACGTGGTGGAAAGCCTGCGCTGCAATTTGCGGATTTCGACGCGCATCGCGATCCGGAGCTTGGCGTCGAGGTTCGACAGGGGTTCGTCGAACAGGAACACTTTCGGCTGCCGCACGATGGCGCGGCCCATCGCGACGCGCTGGCGCTGCCCGCCGGAGAGCTGCCCCGGCTTGCGGTCGAGCATCGCGCCGAGTTCGAGAATGCGCGCGGCCTCCTGGACGCGGGTGTCGATCTCGGGCTTGGCCATGCCGCGATTGCGCAAGCCGTAGGCCATGTTGTTGTAGACGCTCATATGCGGATAGAGCGCGTAGTTCTGGAACACCATGGCGATGTCGCGCTCGGCCGGCTCGACCTGGTTGACGATGCGCCCGCCGATGTAAATATCGCCTGACGTGATGGTCTCGAGCCCCGCGACCATGCGCAACAGCGTGGACTTGCCGCAGCCGGAAGGGCCGACCAGCACGCAGAACTGGCCGTCGCCGACCTCGAGCCCGATGCCCTTGATCGCCTCAAAGCCGCTCGGATAGGTCTTGCGGACGTCGCGCAGCGTTACGTTTGCCATCTCACTTCTCTGTCTCGATCAGGCCCTTGACGAACAGGCGCTGCATCAGCACGACGACCGCGACCGGCGGCAGCATGGCGAGCACGGCGGTCGCCATCGCCACCGACCATTCGGTCAGGGCGTCGTGCACGTCGATGATCTTCTTGATGCCGATGACGATGGTCTGCATGTCGTCGCGGGTGGTGATCAGGAGCGGCCAGAGATACTGGTTCCAGCCGTAGATGAAGAGGATCACGAACAATGCCGCGATGTTGGTCACCGACAGCGGCAACAGCGTATCGAAAAAGAACCGGATCGGACCGGCGCCGTCGATCTTCGAGGCTTCCACCAGTTCCTTCGGCACGGTCATGAAGAACTGACGGAACAGCAGCGTCGCGGTGGCCGAGGCGATCAACGGCAGGATCAGGCCCGCGTAGGAATCCAGCATGTGCAGGTCGGAGGTGATCTTGTAGGTCGGGAAGATGCGCACCTCGACCGGCAGCATCAGGGTGATGAAGATGGTCCAGAACGCCGTCATGCGGAACGGGAACGAGAAGAACACGATCGCATAGGCCGAGATGATCGAGATCGCGATTTTTCCGACCGCGATCCCGATCGCCATGATCAGGCTGTTCAGCATCATGCCGCCGACCGGCGCGCGCGTGGTCTTGCCGGTGCCGGAGACGATGGCGTTCCAGTAGGTCTCAAGGCCGTGCGTGCCGGGGTAGAGCGGCATCTGGCCGTTGGCGATCACCGTGTTGTCATGGGTCGAGGCGATGACCGCGAGATAGACCGGAAACGCGACCACCGCGACGCCGGCCAGAAGGACCAGGTGCGGCAACAGGTTTCCAAATCGCCGGTGCTCGATCATGATCAGTAGTGAACCTTCTTCTCGACGTAGCGGAACTGGAACGCGGTGAGTGCGACCACGATGATCATCAGGATCACCGACTGTGCGGCCGAGCCGCCGAGATCGGTTCCGGCGTTGCCGTCCAGGAACACCTTGTAGACGAGCGTCTGGGTCGCGCCGTTGGGGCCGCCGCCGGTCGCGGTGTCGATGATGCCGAGCGTGTTGAAGAAGACGTAGGTGATGTTGACGATGATCAGGAAGAACGAGGTCGGCGACAGCAATGGAAAGACGATGGTCCAGAACCGCCGCATCGGCCGCGCGCCGTCGATGGCGGCGGCCTCGATCACGCTTTTCGGGATCGACTGCAGCCCGGCGAGGAAGAACAGGAAATTGTAGCTGATCTGGTTCCAGACCGCGACGATCACAACGAGGATCATCGCCTGGTTTCCGTTCAGCACCGGATTCCAGTCGATGCCGGAGCGCTGCAGCGCGCGCGCGATCATGCCGAGCCCCGGCTGGAACATGAAGATGAAGAGCACGCTCGCGACCGCCGGCGCCACCGCATAGGGAATGATGAGGAAGGTGCGATAGATCTGGATGCCTCTGATGTTGCGGTTCGCCATGACCGCGAGCAACAGGCCGATCGTGAGCGAGAAGAACGCCACCAGCGCCGAAAACTCGAAGGTGACCCCGATTGCCTGGTAGTATTCAGGGGTGTGCAGCAGCGCGACGTAATTCTCGAACCAGACGAACTCGGTCGAGAGCCCGAAGGCGTCCTGCACCAGAAACGACTGCCACAGCGCTTGCGCCGCGGGCCAATAGAAAAAGATCAGGGAAACCGCAAGCTGCGGCAGGATCAGAAGCGGAGGCAGCAGCCTGCCTGAGAAGATCGCCCGGTTTTCCATGACCCCTCGCTGGACGGATCGGGGCCGGGCCAAAGCCCGGCCGCGGTCCCTGGAGCCTCGTCTCGATGGAATCGAAACGAGGCTCCAGATTCCTAGTTTGACGCGTTTTCTTGACGCGAACCGGTCCTCACTTCGCTTGAAAACGCTTCAGGCTTCCCATCACTTGACGGCGGTCCGCTCGAACTGCCGCAGCATCGCGTTGCCCCGCGATACCGCCGTATCGAGCGCGTCCTTCACCGGCTTCTTGCCGGCGAGCGCCGCCTCGATCTCCTCGGCAAAAACGTCGCGCAGCTGCACCATGCCGCCGAAGCGAAGGCCGCGCGAATTATCGGTCGGCGGCTTGTTGGTCAATTCCTTCAACGGGACTTCGAGGATCGGGTTCTTTTCATAGAAGCCCGAGGCCTTGGTCTTTTCATAGGCCGCTTTCGTGATCGGCAGATAGCCGGACACCTCGTGCAGATACACCTGGCGATCGGTGTCCGACAGGAAGGTGAAGAATTTCGCGATGCCCTTGTATTCCTCCGGGCTCTTGCCGCCCATCACCCAGAGCGAAGCGCCGCCGATGATGGAGTTTTGCGGTGCGCCCGCGACGTCGGGGAAATACGGCATCGGGATCGCGTTGTAGGCGAATTTGGCGTTGGCCTTGACGTTCGGATAGAACGCCGAGGACGTCATGAACATCGGGCATTCGCCCGAGGTGAAGCGTCCTTCGCCGGTGTTGGTCCGACCCGAATAATCGAAGCTCTTGTCCTTCTGCAGGTCGACGAGGTTCTGCAGCAGCTTCGCCTCCAGCGGGGTGTTGAATTCGAGCACGGTGTCGAAGCTGTCGAGGCCGTTGGCCTTGGTGCCGATCGGCACGTTGTGCCATGCGGAGAACTGTTCGATCAGCCCCCAGGAGCCCCAGGCCGTGGAGAAGCCGCAGGTCGGGTTCGTCTCGTGCAGCTTTTTGGCATCCGCAAACACCTCCGGCCAGGTCTTTGGCGGCTCGGCGATCCCGGCCTTCTTCAATGCGTCGAGATTGACCCACATCACCATGCTCGACGAGTTGAAGGGAAACGACAGCATGTCGCCCTTCGAGGTCGAGTAGTAGCCGGTGATCGCCGGCAGATAGGATTTGGGATCGAATTTCTCGCCCTGCTCCTTCATCAGTTCGGAAACCGGCTTGATGGCGCCCTTCGCCGCCATCATGGTCGCGGTGCCGACCTCGAATACCTGCATGATCCCGGGCGCGTTGCCAGCCCGAAATGCCGCGATCCCCGCGTTCAGCACGTCGGCGTAGCCGCCCTTGAAGGTCGGCACGATCTTGTAGTCGCTTTGCGAGGCGTTGAAATCATTGGCGAGCTTGACCACGACGTCGTTGTTCGGGCCGGTCATCGCATGCCACCACTGAATTTCCGTCACCGCATGGGCAGGCGTTGCGAGCGCAAATGCGACCGCTACTGTCGCCGCTGCGCCGAATTGTCGAAGTGCCATGGAATTCCTCCGGGTTGGGGCCGTCGTCTTCATTTTGCGCGATAACAGCGCCGGATGACGGGCAAATGACCGTATAAGCGAAAGGATGGTATTGGGAAAGCGCGCGCCAAGGGAAGCGGAAAATAGGCTGATACGACGGTCTGTCACCGGGAGTGGTCGCGGCTCTGCGGCGCAGCCTCAAAGCGAGGCGGTGCGGCTTCCGGGCCGCGATGCCTCGGACATCAGCGCTTCCGCCCCGGCCCGCAGACCACGCCCGTGGCGATCAGGGCATCGACGTCGGCGCTGGAATATCCGAACTCCGCCAGCACCTCCTTCGTGTCCTGGCTGAATTTCGGCGGGGTCCGCCGCAGGCTCGGCTTGGTCCGCGCCATGCGAATAGGCGAGGCAACCCCCGGTACCAGTCCTTTTCGATGACGTCGCCGCGCCAGGCGGCGTGGGCGCTGGTCAGCGCCTGGTCGATCTTCTGCACCGGTCCCGCCGGCAATCCCGCCGCCAGCAGACGCGCGCACAACGGCTCGGCCTCGTGCTGGCTGAACACGGCGCCAAGTTCGGCGCGCAGCGCGTCGCGATTGGCGATGCGGTCCTTGTTGCGGGCAAAGCGCGGATCGTTGCCGAGTTCGGACTTGCCGATTTCCCTGGCGAGCTTGCGGAAGGTGCCGTCATTGCCGACCCCGATGAAGATGTCGTCGGTCTTGGTCGGAAAGATCGCGTAAGGCACGAGGTTCGGATGCTCGTTGCCGGTGAGGCTCGGCGGCTTGCCGTGCATGAAATAGTTCGCCGCGTGCGGATGCATGATGGTAAGGCCGGTCTCGAACAGCGTGGTTTCGAGAAACTGCCCGCGGCCTGATTTCTGCCGCTCCGATAGCGCCATCAGGATGCCGATCGCCGCGTACAGGCCGGTGGAGATATCGACCAGCGGCACGCCGATCCGCATTGGCCCCGATTGCGGCGAGCCGGTCGCGGCGATCATGCCGGTCATGGCCTGGATGATGGCGTCATAGCCGGGATTGCCGCCGCGCGGGCCGTCGGCGCCGAAGCCGGAAATGCGGCAGTGCACGAGGCGCGGGAATTTCGCGCGCAGCACGTCGTTGCCGATGCCCCATTTGTCGAGCGTGCCGGGCTTGAAATTCTCGATCAGGACATCGGCGCCTTCCAGCATTTTCATGAGCACGCCGCGCCCGCCCTCGGAAGCAAGGTCGAGCCCGACCGAGCGCTTGTTGCGGTTGATGCCGACATAGTAGGCCGCATCGTCGCCGTGGAACGGCGGTCCCCAGTCGCGCACCTCGTCGCCGGCGGGCGGCTCGACCTTGATCACGTCGGCGCCGTGATCGGCGAGGATCTGCGTGCAATAGGGTCCGCCGAGAACCCGGGTGAGGTCGATCACGCGCAATCCGGCCATCGCGCCGGGAGCAGTTTCAGTGGTCATGGGTGTGGCTTTGTGAGGTGGTGAGAAGGCATTGAGAGGTTTAGAGCATTAGAGACGCTTCTTCGCAAATGCCCGGCCGGAAGCCAACTTCAGGTATTTCTCGAAGGCGAACGCCTTCCTTTCGTCGCTGAATGCGATGTAGGTCCTCAATTTCCAGGGGCCGTACTTCGAAGTGTGCGTCACTTCGCCCGCGTTGTGCTTTGCCAAGCGTGCGCGCAAATCGTCGGTAATGCCGACGTAGAAATGTTGGGAGTCCAGGCTTTCGAGGATGTAGACGTATTTCATGGCGCTGCCCCGGTTCGCCATGGAGACTACAACGTGGCGGTGCAGCTTGCCGAGGACCGCCTTCGCCCTGCGGGCTACGGCGCGGCAGCCTTCGCTTGCTTCGCTACGATAGACTTGGCGTGGCTCGCCTAGCCGTAGCTTGCGAAGCAAGCGAAGGCTGGTGGAGCCAGGCGGGATCGAACCGCCGACCTCTTGCATGCCATGCAAGCGCTCTCCCAGCTGAGCTATGGCCCCTTCACGCTTCACCTGCGAGTCGTAGGTCGCAGGGCACGAAACCCTGAACATAGTTCAGGGCCGATCTCAAGTCTCCTCGTCGCCGCCGACGTCGCCGATGATGTCGGTGACGTCCTCGTCGCCCTCTTCCTCGTCGGCGATGAAGGTGGAATTGTCATCGTCGTCGTCTTCGATGGTCTCGTCGATCTCGATGTCGTCCTCGGACTCGGGAACGACGGCCTTGACCTTGCCGGTATTTTCCTCGGCGTCGGCTTCCTCGAGCGGCACCAGCTCTTCAGCCTCGACCGGCTCAGGCGTTACCTCGGCGGCGGTTGCGGCGGCAGCGGAGGCGCGCGCGGCGGCGTCGGCGCGGGTGCGCGGCGGCGCCACCGGCGCAATCGGCACGATCTCGCCGGTGTAGGGCGAGATCACCGGGCTCTTGTTGAGGTCGTAGAATTTCTTACCCGTCGTCGGGCAAATACGTTTGGTTCCGAGATCGGATTTGGCCACGTGTGCAATCCTGGGAATCTTTCGAAAAACGGTGCTTCACTTGGCTAGTTGCCACGCCTCTGTCAATAGCGCTTGACGTGAGATAGATGCCTGCGTGACGCCGCGCGGCCCATATGATACCTGCGGCCCGCGCAGAGGACACAATCTTGACCCAATCCGACCAGGTAACGCCGCTTGAGGCCCGCTCCAGCGGGCCCTTGACCGGGAAAGTCCGTGTTCCCGGCGACAAGTCGATTTCGCACCGTGCCCTGATTTTGGGTGCGCTGGCGGTCGGCCAAACCCGTATTTCCGGTCTGCTCGAGGGCGAGGACGTGCTCAATACCGCCAGGTCGATGCGGACGCTGGGCGCATCCGTCGAGCGGACCGGCGATTTCGCCTGGGCCGTGCGCGGCGTCGGCGTCGCCGGGTTCGCGCAGCCGCAGACCCCGCTCGATTTCGGCAATTCCGGCACCGGCTGCCGGCTGGTAATGGGGGCGGTGGCCGGCTGCCCGATTTCGGCGGTTTTCGACGGCGACGCGTCGCTGCGCTCCCGACCGATGCGGCGGATACTCGATCCCCTGGAACGGATGGGCGCCCAGGTAGGGGAGAGCGTCGAAGGCGGCCGCCTGCCGGTGACGCTCGTTGGCGCCCGCGACCCGCTGCCGATCCTTTACCGGACCCCTGTGGCCTCGGCCCAGATCAAGTCCGCGGTGCTGCTGGCGGGGCTAGCCGCGCCTGGCACCACTACCGTGATCGAAACCGAGGCGAGCCGCGACCATACCGAATTGATGCTGACGCATTTCGGCGCGGAGATCGTCTCGGCGCGGGAAGGCACCCATGGCCGCAAGATCACGCTCGCCGGACAGCCCGAACTGCATGGCGCGGACGTCGTGGTACCGGCCGATCCGTCCTCGGCGGCATTCCCGATCGTGGCAGCCCTGATCGTTGAAGGCTCCGATGTCGTTCTGTCAGATGTCATGACCAATCCGCTGCGCACGGGGTTGTTGACGACGCTGCGCGAGATGGGGGCCTCGATCGAGGAGACCGAAGCCCGCGGCGATGCCGGCGAGCCCATGGCGCAGCTTCGGGTGCGCGCCTCGAAACTGCGTGGCGTCGAGGTGCCGCCCGAGCGCGCGCCCTCGATGATCGACGAATACCTGGTGCTGGCGGTGGCGGCCTCCTTCGCCGAAGGCACCACTATCATGCGCGGCCTGCACGAATTGCGGGTGAAAGAATCCGACCGGCTGGAAGCGACCGCCGCCATGCTGCGGGTGAACGGCGTCAAGGTCGATATTTCCGGCGACGACCTCATCGTCGAGGGCAGGGGCCACGTGCCGGGCGAGGGTCTCGTCGCCACCCACATGGATCACCGCATCGCGATGTCGGCGCTGGTGATGGGCTTGGCTGCCGACAAGCCGGTCAAGGTCGACGACACCGCCTTCATCGCCACCTCGTTTCCGGACTTCATCCCGATGATGCGCGGGCTTGGCGCTGAGTTTTCATGAGGGCGGCTGGATGAGTGCGGCCTTCAACCGCGAAGCTTTGCTCGACGCATTCGATCAGATCGGTCGCGCCGCGGCACTGGCCGGAACCAAGTTGCAGATCGCGGTTTACGGTGGCTCCGCGCTCATGCTTGCAAGCAATTTCCGGTTTGCCACGGAAGACGTCGATATTGCGGAGATTGGCCGACAATGGCCTGCTTGGCTTTCGGATGTTGTCGAACGCATCGCCACCGAAAATGATTGGTCTCCGGCATGGTTCAACGATGCCGTGACATTTCATCTCAGCCCCCTGGCACAAGCGGATCGCGACCTGATGTTGTTTGGTACTTTTCCAAGGCTGGACGAAAACGTCGGTCTTTGCGTGTTCGTGCCGACTGCCCGATACATGCTCTCGCTCAAACTGAAGGCGCTCCGGATATCGGATTTTGAAACAGGCCGGCAAGATATGAGCGATGTCGCCCACTTGCTGAAAGTTCTGCATCTTACGGAGATCGAGCAGGCTATAGAAATTCTCGCCGAATTCTTCCCAAACAGCGCGTTGCATTCCGACAAGCAGCGCTTCGTGCTAAAGCGTCTGTTCGCTGGAGATGTTCCGATCGATGCGCCCCATTACCCTCGCACAGACGGCTGAACGCCTTGCCTTGGGCCAATCGCCCGACAAGGCGCTCCCGGAATTTCTCGACGAGTTCTATCTCGCCGCAACGCCGCAGTTGCAAATCTCCATGCTTTTGGATGAGCCCCGGCCAACCGGCGATCCGCGGCTGGACGGATTGTTAGGTGCGGTCGCCGAATATCTTGTCCACGAGTTCAAATTGCCCAAGGTGCCGGCCTGGGCGTATTCGCCTCAGCGATATCTCGAGCGCGCCTGGCACACGTCATCGCTGGTCGATGACGGGTTTCGGGAATATCTTACCTTCAGCAGCCCCGCCGAATTCGCCTCGCGCAACATCTTCACCGAGGAGCGGCCGCTGCGACGGGCCCGTGGCCCTCGCCCAGCCAAGACGTAGGCCAACATGATCATTGCCATCGACGGACCGGCCGCCTCCGGCAAGGGCACGCTCGGCAAGCGGCTCGCCAGGCATTACGGCTACCGTCACCTCGATACCGGCGTGATCTACCGCGCAGTCGCCAAGGCTTTATTGGACGCCGGCGCCGACCTGCATAACGAGGTGCTCGCCGTCTCCGCGGCACTGGAACTCGATCCCGAAAAGTTCGGCAATCCGGCCCTGAAGACGCAAGCCGTGGGCGATGCTGCCTCGGTCGTGTCGGCCTTCCCCGGGGTGCGCGAGGTTTTGCTGAATTTTCAGCGCCAATTCGCCGCCGATCCGCCGGGCGCGGTGCTCGATGGCCGCGATATCGGCACCGTTATCTGCCCGCAGGCCGACGTGAAGATCTTCGTGGTCGCCGACCCCAAGGTCCGCGCCCGCCGCCGCACCCTCGAGGCGCGGGCGCGCGGCGAGGACGCCGACGAGGCCGCGGTACTGGCGGATATCCTCAAACGCGACGAAAGGGACCAGAACCGGACCGTGGCACCCCTAAAACCGGCCCCGGATGCGCACTTGCTCGACAACACGCATTTGGATATAGAAGCCGGCGTCCGGGCCGCCATCGACATTGTCGAGGCCGTCCGAGCGGGCCGGCAGAAGGTTTGAGCTTTTTGCCGTCATTGGAGGAAAGCCCGCTCCAGGCCTTGAATGTCGATATCTCGATCTCATTTTGATGAGATCGACCAGTTCAAAGTCCGGACAAAATTCAACGTATCGAACGTGCAGGCAAGCTGCCGGCCCGCTTTCCGCAAGTCTTGCGAAGCGGTCGTCAGGGTTTGCGGACCCCTGACACTTCACGCCCGATGCGCCCTTTAACCCGAACGGCCGGCGCTATCCGCATCTGGAGAACAAATGGCTTCGACTGCTGCTTCCTATAATCCTTCCCGCGACGATTTTGCCGCGATGCTGGACGAGTTTTTCGCCGGCGGCAACCTGCAGGAAAGCTCCGTCATCAAGGGCATTGTTGTTGCGATCGAAAAGGACATGGCCGTCATCGACGTCGGCCTGAAGACCGAGGGGCGCGTGGCGCTGCGCGAATTCGCGGGGCCCGGCCGCGAGGCCGACCTCAAGGTCGGCGACGAGGTCGAGGTGTTCCTCGACCGCATCGAAAATGCGCTCGGCGAGGCCGTGCTGTCGCGCGACAAGGCGCGCCGCGAGGAGAGCTGGGGCAAGCTCGAAAAGGCGTTCCAGAACAACGAAAAGGTCAACGGCGTCATCTTCAACCAGGTCAAGGGCGGCTTCACCGTCGACCTCGACGGCGCGGTGGCCTTCCTGCCGCGCTCGCAGGTCGATATCCGTCCGATCCGCGACGTTGCACCGCTGATGAACAATTCGCAGCCGTTCCAGATCCTCAAGATGGATCGCCGCCGCGGCAACATCGTGGTGTCGCGCCGCACCGTTCTCGAGGAGACCCGCGCCGAGCAGCGCCAGGAGCTGGTGCAGAATCTCGAAGAGGGTCAGGTCATCGACGGCGTGGTCAAGAACATCACCGATTACGGCGCCTTCGTCGACCTCGGCGGCATCGACGGGCTGTTGCACGTCACCGATATCGCCTGGCGCAGGGTCAATCACCCGACCGAGGTGCTCACCATCGGCCAGACCGTGAAGGTCAAGATCATCAAGATCAACCACGAGACCCACCGCATCTCGCTCGGCATGAAGCAGCTCTTGGACGACCCGTGGCAGGGCATCGAGGCGAAGTATCCGCTCGGCGCCCGCTTCACCGGCCGCGTCACCAACATCACCGACTACGGCGCCTTCGTCGAACTGGAGCCGGGCATCGAGGGCCTGATCCACGTCTCGGAAATGTCGTGGACCAAGAAGAACATGCATCCCGGCAAGATCGTCTCGACTTCGCAGGAAGTCGAGGTGCAGGTGCTGGAGGTCGATTCGGTCAAGCGGCGGATTTCGCTCGGCCTCAAGCAGACCATGCGCAATCCCTGGGAAGTGTTCGTCGAGAAGTTCCCGGTCGGTTCGGTGGTCGAGGGCGAGGTCAAGAACAAGACCGAGTTCGGCCTGTTCCTCGGGCTCGAGGGCGACGTCGACGGCATGGTGCATCTGTCCGATCTGGACTGGAAGCTTCCGGGCGAACAGGTGATCGACAACTTCAAGAAGGGCGACATGGTCAAGGCCGTGGTGCTCGACGTCGATGTCGAGAAGGAGCGCATCTCGCTCGGCGTCAAGCAGCTCGAGGGCGATCCGTTCGCAGAACCCGGCGACGTCAAGAAGGGCGCGGTGGTGACCTGCGAGGTGCTCGAGGTGAAGGAGAGCGGCATCGAGGTCAAGATCGTCGGCACCGACTTCACCACCTTCATCAAGCGCTCGGAGCTCGCGCGCGAGCGGGCAGATCAGCGCGCCGAACGGTTCGCGGTCGGCGAGAAGGTCGATGCGCGGGTGATCCAGTTCGACAAGAAGGCGCGCAAGGTGCAGGTCTCGATCAAGGCGCTGGAAGTCGCCGAGGAGAAGGAGGCCATCGCGCAGTACGGCTCCTCCAATTCGGGGGCGACGCTGGGCGACATCCTCGGCACCGCGCTCAAGCAGCGCAACGACAAGTAGGCGGCGGATCATACCGTCGGCATCAAACGGGCCCCGGTTTCGACCGGGGCCTTTTTGATTCTCGCAGGGGCGACGGGAAAAGGGGCCTTGTTTTCTTCATATTGCATCGCAATTGATGTAATTGGGACACGGCATGTTAGTGCTGTGCAGAGAAGACCGTGCGATCCCCTCAAAGAGCCGCTTCCGGGAGAATTTCGATGTCGCTTGATTCAGACGTGATCGTCGATCGCCGCAGGATTCGCCGCAAGTTGACGTTTTGGCGCGTGGCCGCCGCCGTGCTCGCCATCGCCGGAATCGTCGCCATGGCCGTTGTCGCCACCCCGGCTGGACGCAGCGCGTTCTCGAGCTCGGGCACCATCGCGCGCGTCAACATCGAGGGCCTGATCCGCAGCGACCGGGATCGCGTCGAGGCGCTGGAGCGGCTGGGAAAATCCCGCGCCGCCGCCGTCATCGTGCATATCAACTCGCCCGGCGGCACCACGGCCGGCTCCGAAGAACTCTACGACGCGCTGGTGCGGCTGAAGGCGAACAAGCCGCTGGTGGTGGTAGTGGAGGGACTGGCGGCTTCGGGCGGCTACATCACCGCGATCGCCGCCGATCACATCGTGGCGCAACAGACCTCGCTGGTCGGTTCGATCGGCGTGCTGTTTCAGTTTCCGAATTTTACCGACTTGCTGAAAACCGTCGGCGTCAAGGTCGAGGAAGTGAAGTCTTCGCCGCTGAAAGCGGCCCCCAACGGCTTTGAGCCCACCAGTCCGGAAGCGCGCGCAGCTCTCGAGTCGCTGGTGAAGGATTCCTATGCCTGGTTTCGCGGCCTGGTGAAGGAGCGGCGCGGCATGGACGACGCCTTGCTCGAAAAGGTCGCGGATGGACGGGTCTTCACCGGTCATCAGGCGGTCGATCTCAAGCTGGTCGATGAACTCGGCGACGAGAAGGCCGCGGTGGCCTGGCTGGTCGCGCAGAAGGGCGTCAAGAGCGGCCTGCCGGTGCGCGATTACAAGCTGTCGCCGCGGTTCGGCGACCTGACCTTCCTGCGGACGGCGGCCTCCATCACGCTCGAGGCGCTCGGCCTGGACAGGATTGCGCGGCAGATCGAACAGGCCGGCGTTACGCAGGCGATCGATCGCGCAGGCCTCGATGGAATGCTGGCGTTGTGGCAACCCGCCACCGCCAATTGAGCGCAAAGGTCCGGTTTCCGTCCCTCCTCCCGCATTGCGGGTGGTGTCACATTCCCCTCCCGGGGCCTTGTCACGCGCTTTCGCGCCGCCCAAACTTGATTTAGCGTCTTGACAGTTCAAGGCATTTTCACGGAAATGATAGCCGCACGTTCCCGGGTCCCAGTCTCGATGATCAAATCCGAACTTGTTCAGCGCATCGCCGAGCACAACCCGCACCTTTACCAGCGGGATGTCGAGAACATCGTGAACGCCATTCTCGATGAGATCGTCGCCGCACTGGCGCGCGGCGACCGGGTCGAGCTGCGTGGTTTCGGCGCGTTCTCGGTGAAACACCGCCCCGCCCGCGCCGGTCGCAATCCGCGCACCGGCGCTCACGTCCCGGTCGACCAGAAGAGCGTCCCGTTCTTCAAGACGGGCAAGGAAATGCGCGAGCGGCTGAACCGCAACAGCGGAGTATCGGACACCGGCGCGTAGCCCTCCCGCAGCACCGGGGTCGCTGCTTGCGGGTACGCACCCGCCAATCTCCAGGCAACGCGAGAGACGGTCATGCGCAAGTTCTTCACGGCTGTGGTGCTGATTCCGCTGGGCCTGATCCTTGTCGTCTTCGCGGTGGCCAACCGGCACATGGTGACGGTGTCGTTCGATCCGTTCAATTCGACCGATCCGTCGATTGCCGTCACGCTGCCGCTGTTCGTGGTCCTGATTTTGGTTGCAATTCTCGGCGTGGCCGCGGGCGGCTTCGCCACCTGGTTCCGGCAGCGCCATTGGCGCCGCGCGGCGCGCCAGCACGAGGCCGATGCCAGGCAGGCGCGCTCACAACTGGCCGAGGCGCGCGCCGCGGCCTCGCGCGGCGACCGGCAGGGCCTGCCGGTCCCGCAGGCGGGCGGCCCGTATGGGCGAGACAAGCAGGGCGCGACGTTGTAGAACGCCGCCCATCGCAACCATTCTGCCGCTGTCGCCATCGCCCTGACCCGTGCTCCGACCATGCCCCTGATCGTCAAAATTTGCGGCTTGTCCAAGCCCGAGACGCTCGATGCCGCGCTGGAAGCCGGCGCGGACATGGTGGGATTCGTGTTCTTTCCGCCGTCGCCGCGGCATCTGGATCTCGCGGTGGCGCGCGAGCTCGGCAGACGGGTGAAACGTCGCGCGCCGAAAGTCGCGCTGACGGTCGATGCGGATGATTTGACGCTCGGCGACATCGTCGAAGCGCTGCAGCCGGATATTTTGCAGTTGCATGGCAAGGAGACCGCGGCGCGGCTCGCCGAGATCAAGCAGAAATTCGGCTTGCCCGTGATGAAGGCGATGGCCGTCGAAACCGCGGCCGACCTCGCGCTGCTGCCCGGCTACGCCGATGTCGCCGACCGCATCCTGTTCGATGCCCGCGCGCCGAAGCAAGCCACGCGACCGGGCGGGCTCGGTGCGGTATTCGACTGGCACGTGCTGGAGAATCTCGATCTCAAACTGCCGTTCATGGTCTCGGGCGGTCTGAATGCGCAAAATGTAGCCGAGGCCGTTCGCGTTACGCGCGCCGGCGGCGTCGATGTTTCCTCCGGCGTCGAGCGCGCGCCTGGCGTCAAGGATGTCGAGATGATCCGCGCCTTCATCCGCGCGGCGCGCGCGATTGAAATCGACGCGCCTCTCACGGCGGCAGGTGCTCGATGATCGCGCGGCCCGTCCCAGCAGCGTCATGCCCGGGCTTGTCCCGGGCATCCACGTCTGTTGAAACTCGAAGCAGGCAAGGCGTGGATGGCCGGGACAAGCCCGGCTATGACGAAAGGCAACGATGAGTTTGGCAAAACCCAATTCCTTCCGCAGCGGCCCGGACGAGAGTGGTCATTTCGGCATTTTCGGCGGTCGCTTCGTCGCGGAAACCTTGATGCCGCTGATCCTCGATCTGGAGAAGGCCTACGTCGAGGCCAAGGCCGATCCGGCCTTCGCCGCCGAAATGAACGGCTACCTCAAGCATTATGTCGGCCGGCCGTCGCCGCTGTATTTCGCCGAGCGGCTGACCGAACACCTCGGCGGCGCCAAAATCTACTTCAAGCGCGAGGAGCTCAACCACACCGGCTCGCACAAGGTCAACAACGTGCTCGGCCAGATCATGATGGCGCGGCGGATGGGCAAGAAGCGCATCATCGCCGAGACCGGCGCCGGCCAGCACGGGGTTGCCACCGCGACCTTGTGCGCGCGGTTCGGACTCGAATGCGTGGTCTATATGGGCTCCGTCGACGTCGACCGGCAACAGCCCAATGTCATCCGCATGGAGATGCTGGGTGCGAAGGTGATCCCGGTGCAGTCGGGAGCGCGCACCCTGAAGGACGCGATGAACGAGGCGCTGCGCGACTGGGTCACCAACGTCCACAGCACGTTCTATTGCATCGGCACCGTGGCCGGCCCGCACCCCTATCCGATGATGGTGCGCGACTTCCAGTCGGTCATCGGCATCGAGACCCGCGCACAGATGCAGGAGGCGGAAGGCCGCCTGCCGGATTCGCTCGTTGCCTGCATCGGCGGCGGCTCCAACGCGATGGGGCTGTTTCACCCCTTCCTCGACGATCCCTCGGTCGAGATTTTCGGCGTCGAGGCGGCCGGCCACGGGCTCACGCAATTGCACGCGGCCTCGATCGCCGGCGGCCGTCCCGGCGTGCTGCACGGCAACCGCACCTATCTCCTGATGGACGACGACGGACAAATCCAGGAGGCCCATTCGATTTCGGCCGGGCTGGACTATCCCGGCATCGGGCCGGAGCATTCCTGGCTGCACGAGACCGGCCGGGTGATCTACCTGTCGGCCACCGACGACGAAGCGCTTTCGGCGTTTCAGTTGCTGTCGCGGCTGGAAGGCATCATTCCGGCGCTGGAATTGGCGCATGCGATCGCCAAGGTGACCGAGCTCGCGCCGAAACGGCCGAGGGATCATCTGATGGTGATCAATCTCTCCGGCCGCGGCGACAAGGACATTCCGCAGGTCGCGGATATCCTGCGGGGGAAGAAGAAGTGACCACCCGCATCGACGCCCGCTTTGCCGAATTGAAGAGAGAAGGCCGCTCGGCCTTCGTCACCTTCGTGATGGCGGGCGATCCCGACCTCTCAACGTCCCTCGACATCATCAGGGCGCTGCCGAAAGCAGGCGCCGACATCATCGAGATCGGGATGCCCTTCACCGATCCGATGGCGGACGGGCCGGCAGTCCAGGCGGCGGGTCTGCGCGCGCTGAAGGCCGGCATGACCTTGAAGAAGACGCTCGCCATGGTGCGCGAGTTTCGCCAGGGCGACAATGCGACGCCGCTGGTGCTGATGGGTTACTACAATCCGATCTACATCTACGGCGTCGACAAGTTTCTGCTCGATGCGAAATCCGCCGGGGTCGACGGCCTGATCATCGTCGATCTGCCGCCGGAGGAAGACTGCGAATTGTGCCTGCCGGCGCTCAAGGCCGGCTTGAATTTCGTCCGGCTGGCGACGCCGACCACCGACGACAAGCGGTTGCCCGCAGTGCTCGCCAACACCTCCGGCTTTGTCTACTACGTCGCGATCACCGGCATCACCGGCGGCGCGGCCGCCGATTCCAAGGCCGTCGGCGAGGCTGTGGCCCGCATCAAGCGGCATACCAAATTGCCGGTTTGCGTCGGCTTCGGCATCCGCACCCCCGAAGCCGCCCGCGCCATCGCGCAAGATGCCGACGGTGCCGTGGTCGGCACCGCCCTGGTCGAGGCGTTGCGTGGCAGCCTCGATGCCGGGGGTCGCGCGACAGCCGGCACGGTCAAGGCGGTCGCCGATCTCGTGGCTTCCCTGGCGCAGGGCGTCCGGGGCGCCAAACAGGCCGCGGAATAAGCCACAATTGCGGACGAGATAGACCGCCGGCGGCGGCTTGCCGGAGATGTCCCCAGCCGCCATATATTCCAGGCGATTCGATCGCCATTCGGAGCGAACCATGAATTGGCTCACCAACGTCGTCCGGCCGAAGATCCGCAACATCCTGCGTCGCGAAACGCCGGAGAACCTGTGGATCAAGTGTCCGGATTCCGGACAGCTGGTGTTCTACAAGGACGTCGAGGCCAACCAGTTCGTGATTCCCGGGTCGGACTACCACATGCGGATGGGCGCGGTGGCGCGGCTGAAATCGATCTTCGACAACGAGACCTGGTTCGATGTGGCGCTGCCCGAAGTGGCCGCCGATCCGCTAAAATTCCGCGACGAGCGCCGCTACGCCGATCGCGTCAAGGATGCGCGCGCCCGCACCGGGCTGAACGACGCCATCAAGGTCGGCTACGGCAAGCTCGAGGGCGCGGCGGTCGTGATCGCGGTGCAGGATTTCGATTTCATGGGCGGTTCGCTCGGCATGGCGGCCGGCGAAGCGATCGTCCGCGGGCTCGAACTCGCGGTCGAGAAGAAAGTGCCGTTCATCGTGTTTGCGGCCTCCGGCGGCGCCCGCATGCAGGAAGGCATTTTGTCGTTGATGCAGATGCCGCGCACCACGGTCGCGGTGCAGATGCTGCGCGAGGCGAAACAGCCCTACATCGTGGTGCTGACCAATCCGACCACCGGCGGCGTTACGGCCTCCTACGCCATGCTCGGCGATGTGCAGATCGCCGAACCCGGCGCGCTGATCGGCTTTGCCGGCGCGCGCGTGATCGAGCAGACCATCCGCGAGAAATTGCCGGAGGGATTTCAGCGCGCTGAATATTTGAGGGAGCACGGCATGGTCGACATGGTGGTGCATCGCCATGACCTGCGCCCGACGCTGGCGCGGCTGTGCCGCTTGCTCACCAAATCGCCGGCGCCGGAAACCGCCTCGAAACCCGCAACCCCGGTCGCCACCGCGGCCCAGATCGTCTCGGGTGCGGAGGTCGCGCCGGCCGCACCTCACGCGTGAACGCGCCCGCGGCCAGGCGAGCGCCGGCGCTCGACGAATTGCTCGCGCGGTTGTCGACGCTGCATCCGAAGCATATCGATCTCGACCTCGAGCGCATGCACCGGCTGTTGCAGCAGCTCGGCCATCCCGAACGAAAATTGCCGCCGGTGATCCACGTCGCCGGCACCAACGGCAAGGGTTCGACGATCGCCTATTTGCGGGCGATCCTGGAAGCGGCGGGCTTGCGGGTTCACGTCTATATCTCGCCCTCACTGGTGCGGATCAACGAATGCTTTCGGCTGGGAAAGGCTGGTGGCGGCACGCTCGTCGGGGATGACGAACTCTACGCCGCGCTTGCGCATTGCGAACAGGTCAACGCCGGCGCGCGGATCACCATTTTCGAGATCGAGACCGCGGCGGCGTTTTGCCTGTTCGCGCAACACCCGGCGGATGTGGTGCTGCTCGAAGTCGGTCTCGGCGGCCGGCTCGACGCGACCAATGTCATCGACGCGCCGCTTGCGACCGTGATCACGCCTGTCGGCATCGATCACACCGAGTTTCTCGGCGACATCGTGATGACGATCGCGCGCGAAAAGGCCGGGATCATCAAGCGCAACGTGCCCGTGGTCTGCGCCGAGCAGGCGCCCGAGGCGGCCGCCGTCATCCAGCAACAGGCCCGGCGCATGCACGCGCCGCTGCACTCGGCCGGCGAGGAATGGCATGTCAATGTGGAGCGCGGACGGCTGGTCTATCAGGACGACCGCGGGCTGATGGATCTGGCGGCGCCAAAACTGTTCGGCCGACACCAGTTCGACAATGCCGGCCTTGCGATAGCGACGCTGCGCGCACAGAGAATGTTCACGATCGATCCGGCCGCGTTCGAAGCCGGCATCGTCAACGCCGAATGGCCGGCCCGGATGCAGCGCCTGGCTTCGGGCGCGCTGCTGGCGCTGGCGCCGCAGGGATCGGAGCTTTGGCTCGACGGCGGCCACAATGCCGACGGCGGGCGCGTCGCCGCGTCGGCTTTGGGCGATCTCGAAGAGCGCGTCTCGCGGCCGCTGGTCGTCATCGCCGGGATGATGGGAAACAAGGATGCCCGCGGATTTCTTGCCAATTTCGGCGGGCTGACCCGCCATATCATCGCGGTGCAAATACCCGATCGCGAAGGCGCGATGCCGCCGGACCGGCTGGCGGACGCCGCCCGCGCACTCGGCATGCGCGTGGAAACCGCGGCAAGCGTCGAAGCGGCGTTGCGTTCGCTGGCGCGGCTTGCCTATGAGGTGCCGCCGCGCGTCCTGATCACGGGCTCGCTCTATCTCGCGGGCCACGTGCTTTCAGCCAACGGTACGCCACCGGGATAGGTCCAGGATGCGCTTTGCCGCGATTGCCGATGTCCATGGAAACTATCTCGCGCTGGAAGCGGTCGTCGCCGACATCCGCGCGCAAGGCATCGACGAGATCGTCAACCTCGGCGACATGGCGAGCGGGCCGCTCGACGCGAAGCGGACGATGGATGCCCTGATGGCGGTCGACGCGGTTCATGTGCTCGGCAATCACGACCGCTATCTGATCGATCGGCCGCCGGAAAGAATGGGGTCGTGGGACCGGCCCGCTCATGCGCAGCTCGAGTCGGGACATCTCGACTGGCTGCGCGCGATTCCGCCGACGCGGGTATACGGCGGGCAGGTGTTTCTTTGCCATGCGACGCCTGAGAGCGACGAGGTGTATTGGCTGGAGACGGTCCTGTCTGATGGCACGGTGCGGATGACGCGGCTGGAAACGATCGAAGAGGCGGCGAGCGGAATCGGGCAGCGGCTGATCCTCTGCGCCCACAGCCACATTGCGCGCGCGGTGCGGCTTTCCGACGGCCGCCTGATCGTCAATCCCGGCAGCGTCGGCTCACCCGGCTATCGCGATGTTCACCCGTTTCCGCATGTCATGGAAGCGGGCACGCCGGACGCCCGCTACGCGATCCTGGAATCCGAGGCTGATCGTTGGCGCGTGACCTTCCGGAATATCCCGTACGACCACGATGCGATGGCAGCGCTGGCGCGTCGCAATGGCGAGCCCGAACTGGCAAGCGCGCTGGCGACGGGGTGGATCAGGTAGGCGAGAAAGCAAAACGGCCGGCTATCCGCCGGCCGTTCGAACCAATGCAGTTGCGCGCAAGCGCTCAGACCGCGGCCGTGATCCACTGCTGCAGTTTCGCCTTCGGCGCCGCGCCGACCTGGCGCGAGGCCATCTCGCCGCCCTTGAAGATCATCAGGGTCGGGATCGACATCACGCCGTATTTGGAAGCCGTCTTCGGGCTCTCGTCGACGTTCAGCTTCACGATCTTGACCTTGTCGCCCATAGTGCCGGAAATCTCGTCGAGCGCGGGCGCGATCATGCGGCAGGGGCCGCACCATTCGGCCCAGAAATCGACCACGACCGGGCCTTGCGCTTTAAGCACCTCGGCTTCGAAATCGGCGTCAGAAACCTTGCCAACGGCCATTTTAAGTACCTCGTTCGGTTCGGGAAAGACGCGGCGTTCGGGAATCGCCGCAAGATCATGCCGCCAACCTATGAACGCGGCGTTGCCGGGTCAAGCTTGGACATCCCCGCGGATGAGGCTGGCCAGTTGCGCGTCCAGCGCAGGAGCAGAAATCTCCATCAATTCAGGCGTTTCGGTCCAAAGCAATGCGGCCCGGACGGCCCACTTGGGATAAAGCTTCTGCAGCACCGCGCGGTAGAGCGCGAGTTGGCGGACATAGCCCGCGGGCGCCTTTGCGGCTGCGTCCGGGGGGGCGTGGCCGGTCTTGAAATCGACGATCAGGACTTCGCCTTCGCTCACCACCAGCCGGTCGATCTGCCCGGAAACCAGCGCCGGCGGCCGGCCCGTCCGCTCCAGCCTTCCGGCGATAGAGACCTCGGCGCGGCTGCCCGGTGCGAATACGCCGGCGAATCGGGGATCTTCCAGCAAGGCCAGCACCCCGTCCGCAAGCGCTACGCGTTCGCCCTCAGCCCAGCCGTCCGCGTTGCGGGCGAGATAGCCCAGCGCGGCGTCGGCGCGCCGCTCGGCTGCGACATCGGGCAGCGATTGCAACAACCGGTGCACGAGCGTGCCGCGCAGCAAGGCGCGGGCACGCGCCTGCAGGGACTCGCCCGTTCGGATGCCGCGGCCTTCACCCCCGGCGGGATCGGAGGGACGCAGCAGATCGTTGGCCGCGGCGGCCGGCGGCGCCGCCGCCCGCAGCCACGACGGCAGTTCGATCGCAGCGCCTGCTGCCGGAGCGGAGGCGGCAGCGGCGGCGGGCGCGACGTCCTCGAGGCGCGAGTAGCGCTTTATCGGACCGTCCGGGGTCTCGATCGTCTGCTCATGCAGGCCGGAATTGCCGAGACCCTTTTCGATCAGGTCGTACCAGGAATATTTGCGCACGCTGTTCATGTTGCCGGGCATGCAACCGCCGACGATCAGGCGGTCGGCGGTGCGCGTCATCGCCACATAGAGCAGGCGGCGATATTCGTCCTCGATGTCGGCCAGCATGGCCGCGCGTGCATCCACGACCGCGGCCGGGTCGTCGGCCTTCTTGCCGGCCCAGACCACGACGCCGGGCACGTGCGGCGCGATGTCGTTTCGGGGCAGATGAATCAGTCTCAGCCGCTGCGTATCCGAGGGCGAGGAAGTGGTGTCGACCAGAAACACCACGGGTGCTTCCAGCCCCTTGGCGCCGTGCACGGTCATGACGCGGACTTCGTTGCGCGAAATTTCCATGTCGCGCTTCACTTCGGTATCGGCGGCGCGCAGCCACGCCACAAAACCTTGCAGCGAGGCCGGCGCCTTGCGTTCATAGGCCAATGCAAGCTCGAGGAATTCGTCGAGCGCGTCATTGGCTTCATGTCCGAGTCGCCTCTGGATTCGCCGCCGCCCGCCGTCGCCGCCGAGCAGCCAGGCGTAGAAGGCAAACGGCGTCTCCTTGTCGAAACGGCGCTCGCATTGTTGCAGGCGTTCCAGCGCGTCCCTGAATTTGCCGCTCGCCGCCGCGTGATCGCTCAGCGATTTGCGGAGCGATCCCTTGCGCTGCCATGCGAGCTCGAACAGATCGTCCTCGGAAAGCCCGAACAACGGGCTCTTCAGCGCGACCGCGAGCGCCAGATCGTCCTGCGGCAACAGCAGCGCGTCGGCGAGGTTCATCAGGTCGATGACGGCGATGTGCTCGATCAATTTCAGCCGGTCGGCGCCCGCCACGGGAATGCCGGCATGCTTCAGGGCCTGGATCACGGCATCGAAGGCGTTGCCGCGCCGACGCACCAGCACCAGCATGTCGCCATAGCGCAGCGGACGCCGCTTGCCGGTCGAGCCGGTCATGGTGCCGCTCTCGACCAGCCGCCTGATTTCGGCCTGGATGCGCCGGGCGAGTTTGACTTCCGGACTGGTCTGCGACAGCCCGTCAAACGGTGCGCGCCAGCCCTCGATGTCCTGCTTGCCGTCAGGCATTTGCAGTTCCCAGAGATCGATCAGGCTCGGTCCGGCATCCGCAAGGGAATTGTGAACGGGAGATCCACTCTCGATTGAATGGATGCTGCGATAGATGGTTTCATCGCGAAACACCTGATCCACGGACTGCAGGATCGCTGCGCCCGAACGGAACGAAAAGGTGAAGGTGACCGGATCGAATTTCAGCCCGGCATCTTCGAATCTCTTCTTCAACGCCCTGCGACGCAGGTCGAATTCACGCGGGGCCGCGCCCTGGAACGAAAAGATCGATTGCTTCTCGTCGCCGACCGCGAAGACGGTTCGCACGACGCCGTCGCGCGCGCCCTGGCCCGAGGTGAATTCGGAGATGAGATGGGCGACGATATCCCATTGCCGCGGGCTCGTGTCCTGCGCCTCGTCGATCAGCACGTGGTCGACGCCGCGGTCGAGCTTGTAGTGCACCCAGCCGGAGGAGACGCGATCGAGCATCGCAAGCGTCTTGTCGATCAGATCGTCGTAGTCGAGCAGGCCGCGCTCCTGCTTCTCGCGCCGGTAATTGGCGGCCGCCGCAATCGCAATGTGCAGCAGCGCCTGGGTGCGGTCGCGAATGGTCAGCGCGCGGCGCCGCTCGATCAGCGGCGCAATGCGTAGGATCTCGGCTTCGAACAGGCGCCCGATCGCCGGATTGTTGTCGCAGAATCTCTTGGTCACCACGGATTTGCGTGGCGCGCGCTCTTCGGTCAGGAAGACGCCGAGGTATTCGTCAACTTGTGTGCTGCCGGTAGCGGCCAGCGCCGCGCGCAGCCTGGTGGCCTGGTCGGAATCGGATTTGCTGCCGGTATCGAGCGCGGCGGCGATATCTTCCCACCCCGCTCGCCGAAGATAGGGCCCGTCGACGATCTCGCGTTCGACGTCTTCGATGGTGTCGCCGGGATCGACGCCGAGTTCCGCCGCCACCTGCGCGGCCGCGGCCTCGACGCCGCCGGCGGCGTCGGTCCAGGCCATGAAGTGATCGCGGCTCAAACAGGCCTCGCGCACCACGTCCTTGAAGGTGACATCGGCTGCGCTCGCCATCGCGGTCATCAGCGCGCGGCCAGTCGGGCTGTCGGGATCGCGTGCAGCCTCCAGCAGCACCGCGAGATTGGCGCGCTCCATCATCTCGTTCTGGTCGCGCTCATCGAGCACGGCGAACCGCGCCGGCACATTGGCTTCGAACGGGAATTGCTGCAACAGCCGCGTGCATAGCGCGTGGATGGTCTGCACCTTCAGCCCGCCCGGCGTTTCCAGCGCGCAGGCGAACAGTTTTCTCGCGGACATCCTCAAACCGGCATTGGCGTGCGCGATGCCAGCCTCGCGGATCGCCGCATCGAGGCTTGCGTCATCGAGCGTGACCCAATGGCCGAGGGTGGAAAACACCCGTTCGGCCATGTTGGCGGCGGCGGCCTTGGTGAAGGTGATGCAAAGAATCTTTTCGGGCGGCACGCCGTCGAGCAGCAGCCGGATCACCCGCTGCACCAGCACATGGGTCTTGCCCGAACCGGCGTTGGCCGAGACGAACGACGAAGACGCGGGGTCGGAGGCGCGGGCCTGCGTGGCGCGCACGGCTTCTGGGATCGGGCGCAGAGCGGTCACCATTCCTCGATCCCCAACCCGCCCTTCGCCGACCATTCCTTGATCCGCGCGAGGTCGTCATAGGTGCCGTAGCGGTTCGCCCACATCGACAAATTGAGCGAGGAATACGCCTGGGTCTCGTCCTCGAAGGCGCGGATTAGCGCCTCGAGCTTGCGACGCGCCTCGTCGGCGGCCTCATCGGGCGGCTGCGGCGTATCGCTCTGCTTGATCTTCAATTCCAGCGTTCGTTGCTCGCCCGGCGGATTGTTGCCTGAAAGCCTGACGTAAGCGAGTTCGCCGACAGAGCCGCCCGCCGGGATACTTTCAAAGCCGCCCTCCCGCAGGATCGCCGCCTCCAGCGTAAGCTGCGGCGACAGCCCCATGCGCACCTGCTTGGCGGTCGGCGGTTGCCCGGTCTTGTAGTCGAGGATCGCGAAGGAACCGTCACGGCGGCGTTCGATGCGGTCGGCGCGCGCCGAGAGCACGAAGGTGCGTGCATTGTCGAGCGCAATCGGAATTTCACCCGTGATCTCGGCTTTGATGGCCTCGACATTGCTGCGCCGCATCGTCTCCCAATCGGCAAACCATCTGGCGATGCGCTGGAAACGCGGCCACCACAGCGCGCGCGCCTCCGGGCGCTCCATCAATGGCGCGAAATATTTTTCGCCGATGCGGCGCAAGGCTTGCGCGGCGTCGCCAGGAAGCGTCGTCGCAAAGGTCCTGGTGAATTCGCCGAGCGCGTCGTGGATTGCCGAGCCGCGGTCGGCGGCCGACAGCGGCATGTCGACGGGGTCCAGCGGCGCCAGCTTCAGGATATGCCGTGCATAGATCGTGTAGGGATCGCGCAGCCAGTCCTCGATCGCGGTGACCGACAGTTTCAACGGCCGCGTCGCGCGCGGCGGTGTCGGCGCGGGCTGCGCAACCGGCCTGACCTCATCAGGCGCGTCGAGCGCCAGCGCAAGGCGCACATATTGCTCGCCAGCTTTCCCGGCGGCTTCCCAGCGCTCTTCGCCTGCGACCGCCTCCAGCCGGTGCAGGAAGCGCGAGGCGACGGAAGGTGCGCCGCCGATCCTGGCGGCGTGGCTCAAGATGACGTCGTCGGTGCCGAGCAATTGCGCGAAATCGTGCGCGGAGAGGCCGATGCGCCGTTCCGGCAGATCGAGCCCCAGTTCATGCCGCATCGGCCGGCTCAGCCACGGATCGATCCGTGGCGCCGGCGGCCAGACGCCTTCGACCAGCCCGCCAATGATGACGCGGTCGGATTGCGTCAGCCGCGCCTCCAGCGGGCCGTAAATCTTCAAGGCGACGTTGGTCCCCTCCGGCCGCCGCACCATGCGGTCGGCGAACGCGGTCTGGAACACTTCCGGATAATCGGCGGGCTGTACCGTCAGTCCACTTCGCACCTGACCGCCGAGCAGCTCGTCGAAGGCTCCCGCCAGCGCCGATCCGGCCGCGCCTTCGAAGACATGCGCGACGCCATTCTCGTCGCGCGACAGCGCCATCAGGACATCGCGATGGCGCCATGCCAGTTCGGCGAAATCATGGGGCTTCGAAGAAGCGAGGGTTTCAAGTGGCGCCAGCGCGGCCTGCAAGGTAGCGATTACCCGCTGTGCCTGATCGAGTTCGTGGTCTCTCAGCCGGACTTTCGGCTCGGAGCGGTGCAGCGAGGACAGCTCGCCTCGGTTCAGTTTCAGTAGCTCGTCGCGAAAGCGCGCGAAATCCTGTGCGAGGCCTCCGCTTCCGGCTTGCGGACGCGTACCGCGCAACAGCGCCAGTTCAAGCACCTCCATCGCGCGCCTGAAGGTATCAGGCGCGCCGCCAAGTCGGCACAACGGATGCTTCAATAGCGCGAGCAGCGTCGGCGGCTCGAGCTGCCTTGCCACCGCTTCCGCCGCGAGCCGCGCGAAAATTCCCGGCGGCGTCTCCAGCAGCGCCTCGCCGCCGGAATCGTCGAAGGCGAGATTCCAGCGGCCGAGCGCTGCGATCACCCGCCGCGCCAGCGCGCGGTCCGGCGTCACCAGCGCCGCCGATTTGTTCAGATGCCGCGCTTCCCGCATCGCGACCGCGATCGCGAGCGCCTCCATCTCCGGATTATCGGCCGCGATGACCGCGAGATTTGTCATGCCGAGCGAAATCCTCTCGGCGATGGCGGGCTCGCCGAGCCGGGCGTGCCATCGCGCGGTGGCGTTCGAGGGCCGCATCGTCTCGGACGCCAGCACCTCGCGCCCGTGCGGCACCGGCTCCTTTAGGATTTCGACACCGCCTCGCTTGATGCCGAAACGCGCGAGCAGCGCGTGCATTGCGAACTGCGGATGGTTCGACGCCGGCGGCGTGGTGAATTTGTCCTGCGCGTCCTTGACGCCGCCGATCGATTGCCAGCCTTCCTCGTCGAGATCGGTATCGAGCCCCGGCAGCACCACCGCCCCCTGCGGAAGCCGCGCGACGGCGTGGAGGAATTTCGCGGTCGCCGGCATCGAGCCGGTCGAGCCCGCCGCGATCACGGGGCCTTCATGATGCGCGGCGAGGCGCTTGGCTTCGGCCGCGATCAGGAGGTCGCGCCGCGCCGCCGGCTCGATCTTGCCGATTTCCGCGAGATGCGCGGGCCAGGTCTGTTGCGCGATCTGGAGGAACTGGAACGAGTGCTGCCAGTACTCGTCCAATTGATCGGGCACCAATCCGCCAAGCGCCTCCCAGCCGACGCCGCGCGTGACCATGTCGTCCATCAGGCGGGCGAGATCGCCGGCCAAGGCCAGCGTCGAGGCCGGGCCGCCGACGACCAGCGGCGCCAGCACCGGGCCTCTCGCCCAGGCCGCGACCAGCCTCGCGAGCGTCAGGCGCCGTTCGAGTTCGCCGAGTTTCGGCGGAATGTCCAACGGCGCGATGCCGCCGTAGGTCTCGGACTCGTCCACGAATGCCAGCTCGTCCTCGTCGATGTCGCCGAGCGCGACGATCCGCGGCAGCACCACCGCATCGGTCTTCAGTTCGTCGAGAAAGATCTCCCGCGCCATGCGCCCGGCGCGCCGGGTCGGGAGATAGAGCGTCACCTGGGCGAGTTTCGCGGGATCGGTGCGGGCCTCAAAGCCATCGACCAGCCGGCCATCGACCAGCGCCGCGGCGACGGTGCGCAGGAAGGGCACTGACACGGGAACGCTGAAAACGCGCATGGGCATCCTGATTTCGAGGGTCAGGCTTAGCATGGCACGAGCGATTTTGGGGAGGGAGTGAGACGAGGCGGCTAGGCCACGCTTTCGAGAAACGCCTCTTCCGCCGCGCCGATGGCCTCGGGCGTTCCGACGTGCATCCAGACGCCGTCGAGCCGCAAGCCGAACAGCCGCTCGGCTTCGTTGGCGCGGTCGAATATTTTGGTCAGCGAAAACTCGCTCCGCGGGGCGTCCGCAAACACGGACGGCGACATGATCGCGGCGCCGGCATAGACGAACGGAACCACCTGATGCTCCCTGCGCTTGCGCAGCGCGCCATCCGGCAGCATGGCGTAATCGCCGCGGCCGCCGTAGCCGATGCTGCTGGTCGTCGGCGCCATCAACAACAGGATATCCATGCGCGCGGGATCGAAGGTTTCCGCCAGCCGCGCCAGGTTGGGCCGCACGCCGTCGATCCACAGCGTGTCGGCATTGACATGGAAAAACGGCGCGTTACCGAGCAAGGGCAGCGCCTTGACGACCCCGCCGCCGGTGCCGAGCACGTGCGCTCGCTCGTCGGAGATGATCACGCGGGGCCGCGCGCGCATGGCGACATGATCGATGATCTGGTCTGGCAGATAATGCACATTGACGACGGCCTCGCCGACGCCGGCGTCGGCGAGCTTGTCGAGCACATGGTCCAGCAGCGGTTGGCCCGCCACCTCGACCAGCGGCTTGGGCAAGCGGTCCGTCAACGGGCGCATGCGCACGCCGAGGCCCGCGGCAAGGATCATCGCTTTGGTGGGTTTGACCGACATGGTCAGATGTTTTCTCAAAACCTTGTTGAACTCAGATCATATCACGGCGATTCGCGGTTCGCATCGACCGCGGATGCCATAGCCGGCCGACATGACGGTCGTGCGACCGGTTGCGGGTTGTCAGACTTCCGCGCCCTGCGGCGTGCGTTTGGACGATTTCTTCTTCTTGTCACCGGTCTTGAGGAAATTGACGCCGATCTGGTCGCCGTTGACCCAGGCCAGTTCGCAGCGGCGATAGGCAAGTCCGGTGGACGACAACAGCAGGAAGAATTCCTTCAGATGCAGTCCTTCGACGGAACCCTCGATGGTGAGCTTGGCGCCGGTCTCGGAAATATCTTCCATCGTGCACTCGCGCCGCCAGGTGCCGTCGATACCCATCATGTGCGCGGGAATGCCGCGTTCGAAGGTGACGCGTTCACCTTTGCGCCGTTCTGTCGCCATCGACTTTGCTCCAGCCCCTACAAGCAGCCGCGCGCCCTGAGCCCAAGGCAGGGTCTGCAGCAGATTAAAGCCGGGGTGGCTAACAACCGGTAAATAAAGGTAACGGAGGCAGGGACGTTGGCGGCATACCACTCCCGGGCTCGGCCAAGGGCTGGGTGTGCCAGCGAGCGGCTGAGATAGGTCCAGATCCGGGGCTGATGGCGCAGATATTGCGGCTTGCCGTCGCGCCGGTTGAGGCGGGCGAAGGTGCCGAGCAGCCGCGTATTGCGCTGCGCCGACATGATCGCATAGAGCTCGGCAAAACCGCCGGCATCGAAACTCTCGTCGGCCGCCCGCCGCGCCTTGATGTAGCGCGTCAACAGCGCAAGCTCGAGCGGCTCGGGCACGTCGACCCGCGCATCCTGCAACAGCGACACCAGATCATAGGCGGCCGGACCCAGCACGGCGTCCTGAAAGTCGATGATGCCCACCCGCGCGATACCTTCGCGTTCGCCAAGCCAGATCAGGTTGGGGGAATGAAAATCCCGCAGCACCCAGGTTTTGGCTGATGCAGCCGGCTTGCTCAGCAAATCGCGCCACATGGCGACGAATTCGGCGCGCAGCGCGGCGCTCAATTCGGCCCCGCGATCCCGCAGGTACCATTCCGCCATCAGGCCGACCTCGACCAGCAGCGCCTCGGTGTCGAAGGTCGGCATGGCGTAGTTGAGCTGAGGCGCCAGCGGCAGAACTTCCGGCAGCGTTTCGCGGTGCAGTGCCGCCAGCATGTCGGTCGCCGCCTCATAACGCCCGGCGATCGGCGCCGCCGGGTCGCCTTCGACGAAGCCGGCGGTGCCGAGATCCTCGGTGATCAGGAATCCGGCATCGAGATCGGCGTGGTGAATGGCGGGCGCCGAGAAGCCGCGCTCGCGCAAAGCCCTGGCGATGGCGACGAACGGCTTGACGTCCTCGGCCAGATGCACCGCCGCGCTGTACGACTTGCCGTCATAGATCGCGGGGCCATCGGGGCGGCGCGGAAAATTCATCAGGATGACGGCTCCATGGTCGCGGATCAGCCGCGCATAGGAACGGATCGAAGCGTCGCCGGCCATGCGCACGCGCCCGGCCTCGGCAAAGCCGGCGCCGTCGAGAAACTGCCGCAGCGCTCGCAGCCGTTCCACGATCGCGGCGGCCTTGCCATGGCCGGTGATCTCGGCGGCGCGCGCGGTCGAACCCAGGGCGGGACGATGGCTCAACGCGATGTCAATGCGGTCCGCTGGCAACGCCGATGGCGCGCGCTCCGGCCATTCGATCAGCACCACCATGCCTTCGGGCAAGGGCGACAGGCCGATCTCCTCCAGTTCCGCGGCATCGCCGATCCGGTAAAGATCGGCATGAAGCAACGGATAGGGCGGCAGCTCGTAGCCCTGGACCAATGTGAAAGTCGGGCTCGGGACCTCGAGGCCGTCATCGCCGGCGAGATAGCGGATCATGGCGCGGGCCGCCGCGGTCTTGCCGGCGCCGAGGTCGCCCGAGAGGGTGATGACGTCGCCCGGACCGATCAGCAGCGCCAGGTCGGCCATCAGATGCGCGGTCGCGGCCTCGTTCGATAGCGCCAGCGAGAATGTCGCGGGCGGGCTCATTCCGCGGCGTTGCGATGCGCGGCCTGGTCGATCGGAAAGTCGCAGGTCACGGATGTGCCTCGGCCTACGACCGAATCGACGCGCACCTTGCCTCCGTGCAGCTCGACGAAGGAACGCACCAGCGACAGCCCGAGGCCGGCGCCGCGATGCCGCGAGCCCTGGGAGTTGCTTTCGAACCAGTCGAACACCTTGTCCTTGGCCTCGGCCGGGATGCCCGGGCCGGAATCGGTGACCGTGAAGGTGACGCTGTGTTCGCCGCGCCTGGCGCTCAGGCCCACGGTGGCGTCCTGCGGTGAAAATCCGATGGCATTCGCCAGGAGATTATACAGCACCTGCACCACGCGGCGTTCGTCGCCGACAAAACTGCCGATGTTGGGATCGACGTCGACCTTGAGCTGGATGCGGTCGGTGGCGAGCCGGTCCTGGATGCCCTCGGCGGCGGCTTCGATGGTCTTGCGGATATCGATGGTGCCGAGATTGAGCGACATCGCGCCGGCGTCGATGGTGGCGAGGTCGAGGATGTTGTTGATGATCGCAAGCAGCGCGTTGGTGGAGGCGGTGATGTAGCCGAGATACTCGGCCTGCTTCGGCATCAGCGGGCCAGTGACGGGGTCGGCGAGGAAATGCGCAAAGCCGATGATGGTGGTCAGCGGCGAGCGCAGTTCGTAGGACACGTGGTGGACGAAATCGACCTTCATCTGGTCGGCGGTCTCCAGCGCTTCGTTGCGCTCGCGCAGCGCGCGCTCGACGTTTTCGGTATCGGTGATGTCCTGGAACGTCAGCATGGTGGCGCCGTCGGGCAGCGGCATGGTCATGCAGTCGAGCACGCTGCCATCCTTGCGCTCCAGCCGCAGCGGCACCTCGACCCGGTTTTCGATTCCGGTGATGGCCTCCCGGATGGTCCGCCAGGTATTGGCATCGTCGAACAGTGGCTTGCACCAGGCTTCCACCGTCTCGATATGCGGCTGCTCGCGCAGCGCTTCCGCCGACAGCTTCCACATCCTGGCGAATGCCGGATTGAACAATTGCGCCCGGCCGTTGCTGCCGAACACCGCGACCGCCTCGGTGAGATTGTCCAGCGTTTCACGCTGCACCCGGATCAGGCCGTCGAAGCGCCGCGCCAGGTCCAGACTTTCGGTGACGTCGTCGAACAGATAGGTGACGCCGCCTTCCGGGTTCGGCGTGGTGACGACGCTGAGCGCGCGGCCGTCGGGCAGATACCAGGTATCCTTGGCGGTCTCGACCGCGCGATAGGCCTCATGCAGCTTGGCCTTCCAGGCCCGGAAATCCGGCTGCTCCGGGCAGCTTGCGCGCCGCGCGCAGGCGGTCGAGCACGCTGGAATCATCCGGGTTGCCGTCGAGGAAGGCGCGGTCGAGGTCCCAGAGACGGCGATAGGAATCGTTGTAGAAGGCAAGCCGCCGCTGGCCGTCGAACACGGCGACGCCGGAGGACAGCTGGTCGAGAGTGCGGCGATGCGCCTCCGCCATCCGCACCAGCGCCGCGCGCAGCCCGCTGGCTTCGCTGGCGTCGATGGCGATGCCGGCGCTGCCGGCGCCGAGCTTCAGCGCCTGAACGTCATAAACCCGTCGTTCGCCGCCGACCACGATCGGCAACCGCGCGGTGAAGGCTGAGATCATCGGCGAGCGCCCGGTTGAGCTCCTCGCGCTGGTCGCTTTCGAGCAGTTCGAGGTTGCGATGGATCGCGTCCGCGACGCCGGCGGCCTCGGTCGCCTTGGCGTAGGCCGCATTGGCATAGCGAAGCTCGCCTTGCGCGCTCTTGGCCCAGATCGGCCACGGGGCGGCAGCGGCGAAATCGCGCAACAGCTCGGTTTCCTCCACCAGCGTCTTGTGGCGCAGGTTCGCTTCCGCAAGTTCCCGGCGCACGCCGCCGAGTTCGCGAATCCGCACGATGGCCTGGCCGCCGATGGCGCGGCCCATGGCTTCGATCGAGCGCCCGTTCGAGGTCGAAAGATTGAGCAGGAAACCCTCGCCATGCTCGCGCAGCGCGTCGACCGCGTGATCCATCTGCAGCGCCGGCTCCGGCGGCAGCCAGGTTCCGAAGGCAAGAATGCGCTGCGGCGGATGGTTCTGGAACTCCTTCCGAGATTCCTGGGGCATCAGCAGCGAAATGTCGCCGGTAATTTCCGGACGATTGTCGCCGGCCGACCAGGAAATCAGGATCTGCGGCTCGGCGAACAACAGCGCGCGGAACCGGTCGGCCTGAACCTGCAGTTCGGCGATGTCGGTGCGAAGCCGCGCCTCGCTTCGCGCCGCGCGGACGCGGGTGCGCATCAACAGGATCGCGGCGACCACGGAGAAGCCGAGCAGCGCGAGTGCCGTGGTCAGGACCGCAAATTCCTGGCGATTGAGACCGAGATCAGCCGCGACCGCATCCATCACGGTCAGATTGCGCGCCTGAACCGGCGCGGTCGAGACCAGGGTGGCGCCAAGGAACATCAGGCCGTGGCGTGCCAGCGACGTGCACGACAGCAGGGTCCGACGCATCGCCACGATCACGCCCGACATGGTTTGCCCCAAACCGCACGACTTTACGCCCGCCGACGACCCCCGCCGTGCGAATCGATTGACAATATCCCCAACGGGAGTCGGCGGGTAAGAGTCCAGACCGTGAACGCGATTCCGCCCGCCCAAAAATGCGCTGTTAAACCTGATCGGCGCGATTTTTCTGAAATTGAATCCGCTGTTGATGCAAATCAGCGGCCGGTGGAGCCGAAGCCGCCGCCGCCGCGCTCGGTGGTTGAAAGCGAGATCGCGGGAACGAGTTCCGCCCTCACGACGGCTGAAATCACCAGCTGCGCGATGCGTTCACCGCGCCGAATCGCGAATGGCTCCGTGCCGTGATTGATCAGGAGGACGCCAATCTCGCCGCGATAGTCGGCGTCGACCGTGCCGGGCGCGTTCAGCACGGTGACGCCATGCTTGGCGGCAAGCCCCGAGCGCGGCCGGACCTGCGCCTCATAGCCCGGAGGCAGCGCGATCGAGAGGCCGGTCGGCACCAGCGCATGCTTTCCCGGCGCAAGGACCAGCGGCGTATTTTCGGGAACCGCGGCCATGAGGTCGAGGCCCGCGGCGTGGGCGCTCTGATAGGCCGGCAGCGCCAGTCCTTCGCCATGCGGCAACTGCCGGATCTCGACCTGGACGGTGACGCTCACGATGCCTTCCCGATCGCTTTGGCGATGCGCGCCACCAGCGAAGCCGCGACTTCCTCCTTGGTCATGACCGGCCAGGAGTCGACGTGGATATCCGCACCCTCGCGGGTCAAGAGATGCACCGTGTTGCGGTCGCCGCCCATAACGCCAGACGCCGGCGAGACGTCATTGGCGACGATCCAGTCGCAGCCCTTGCGGGCGAGTTTTGCCTTGGCGTTGTCGATCAGGTGCTCGGTCTCGGCAGCGAACCCGATCACCAGCCCCGGACGTTTGTCGGAGAGCTTCGAGATCGTCGCCAGGATGTCCGGGTTTTCCACGAGTTCGAGCGGCGGCATGCCGGCGGAAGTCTTCTTCAGTTTCTGCTCGCCCGCATTGGCGACGCGCCAATCGGCGACTGCCGCGGCGAAAATCGCGATGTCGGCGGGCAGCGCGGCCTCAACCTCGCGCAGCATGTCACGCGCGGATTCCACGTGCTTCACGGTCACCTCAGCGGGATCGTCGAGATCGACCGGGCCCGAGATCAGCGTGACGTCCGCGCCCGCGGCTCGAGCGGCCTCGGCAATGGCAAAACCCTGTTTGCCGGAGGAACGGTTGGCGATGTAGCGCACGGGATCGATCGGCTCGTGCGTTGGTCCGGCGGTGATGAGGAGGCGCTTTCCAGCAAGCGGGCGCGGCTGCGGTGGCCGCAACAGGCGCTCTGCCGCCCCGGCGATCTCCAACGGCTCGGCCATCCGGCCGACGCCGGCTTCCCCGGCTTCGGCCATTTCGCCGGCATTGGGGCCGACCATGGCGACGCCATCGCGCGCGAGCTGCGCGACGTTGCGGCGGGTCGCGGCATTGTTCCACATCAACGGATTCATCGCCGGCGCCAGCAGGATCGGGCGGCTGGCCGCGAGCAGGATGGCGCTGGCGAGATCGTCGGCATGCCCGCTCGCCATCTTGGCCATCAGGTCGGCGGTCGCCGGCGCCACCACGATCAGGTCGCAATCGCGCGCGAGCCGGATATGCCCGGCGTCGAATTCGCTCTCGGGGTCGAACAGGTCGGTGTAAGCGCGTTCGTTCGATAGCGCGCTTGCCGCAAGCGGCGTGACGAATTGCTGCGCCGCCTTGGTCAGCACGCAGCGGACGTGGATTTGCCGTTCCTTCAGCCGCCGGATCAGGTCCAGCGCCTTGTAGGCGGCGATGCCGCCGCCGATGATCAGGGTGACGCGGGGCTGGTTGGTCGCATGGGTGCGCCCGGGGCTGCGCGAGGGGGCTTGCGCGGGCGACAATCCGCCTTGCGACGGCGCTGTGGCGAACACGAAGGGGCGGCCCTGGATGGTCTCCCGCAGGATCACCCGGACTTCCTCCTCGACCGAGCGGCCATTGTTGGCCGAGCGCAGCCGCAGATAGGTTTTGACAGCCTCATCGAGCTTTCGGATGGTCAGGCTGGCCATGAGGAGCCCCTAGAATGTGATATCAATGATATCAAATCATGCGGTCATTGCAATCACAACTGCCGGACGGCGAGCAGGATCGCAATGAAGGTTGCCGCGATGATCCACAGCGCCAGCGTGCGCCAGCGGCTCTTGCGGCCCTCCGTCCGGCCCATCGCCGCGATCGTTTCGGAGGACAGTTTGACGCCTTCCCGGGTCATGGTCTCGAGCTGCTCCAGCACAGTGACTGCCCGCGTCGCGATCGCCGGCAGGCTCGCCACCACCCGCCCGAGCTCGCCGGCGCCGGTCATCGCACCCTGAATCCGTCCGACCGGTCCGAGATTGCGCTCGATCCATTCCCGCACCACGGGGTCGGCGATCTTCCAGATGTCGAGTTTCGGGTCGAAGCTGCGCGCCACACCCTCGACCACCACCATGGTCTTCTGCAGCAGGATCAGCTCCGGGCGCGTGCGCATGTCGAACAGGCCGGTGACCTCGAGCAGCAGCGTCAGCAGCTTCGCCATGGAAATTTCCTCGGCGGTGCGGTTGTGGATCGGCTCGCCGATGGCGCGGATGGCTTGCGCGAAATTGTCCACCGAATGATGGCCCGGCACATAGCCGGCCTCGAAATGCACCTCGGCGACGCGGCGATAGTCGCGGGTGATGAAGCCGAGCAGGATTTCGGCAAGGAAGCGGCGCTCCTTTTGGCCGAGCCGGCCCATGATACCGAAGTCGACCGCGACCAACCGGCCGGCATCGTCCAGGAACAGGTTGCCGGGGTGCATGTCGGCGTGAAAGAAGCCGTCGCGCAGCGCATGGCGCAGGAAAGTCTGGATCAACTTGCGCCCGAGATCGGGCAGATCCACGTTCGATTGCTCGAGCCGCGCGTGATCGCTGAGCGCGATGCCGTCGATCCACTCCATGGTCAGGACATTGTGCGCGGTGCGGTCCCAGTCGACCGCAGGCACGCGAAAATCCGGATCGTCGCGGGTATTTTCCGCCATCTCGGAGAGCGCGGCCGCCTCAAGCCGCAGGTCCATCTCCATCGCCACCGAACGCGACATCGTGTTGATGACTTCGACGAGCCGGAGCCGGCGCGCTTCCGCCGAATGGATTTCGGCCTGGTGCGCGACATAGAAGAAATCGGCGAGGTCGCGTCGGAAACGCGATGCCACATGGGGCCGCAGCACCTTCACCGCAACGGAGGAGCGCATGCCGTTGCGCTCGGTTTCGCCGCGATGCACCTGCGCGATCGAGGCGGCGGCAACCGCCGGGCCGAAGCTCGCAAACGCCTGCGACAGCGGGCGTTCCAGCGATTGCGCGATCGCGGCTTCGGCTTCGGATTGCGGGAATGGCGGCAGGCGGTCCTGCAGGCTTTCCAGATCGCGCGCCATCATCACGCCGACCACGTCGGGCCGGGTGGCGAGAAACTGTCCGAGTTTCAGATAGGCGGGACCCAATCTGGTGAGCGCGCGCGACAGCCGCGGGCCGGACTTGGCGCCGGGGCGTTCGACGATGCGCGCGAGCTTCAGCGCCAGTTGCCCCGGCGGCGGCACCAGGCTCGGATCGACCACGCCGAACACGCCTTCGCGCGCGAACACGAAACCGGCGCGAGCAAGCCGCGCGATGTGGGTAATCGCAGAGATCACAAGCGCCAGCCCGAATGCAGCGCCACGATGCCGCCGGAAAGACTTTGCCAGCTGACGCGCGAAAAGCCGGCGCCGCGGATCATCCCGGCAAAGTCGCCGGCTGAAGGAAATTTGCGGATCGATTCCACGAGGTACTGATAGGATTCTCCGTCGCCGGTCACGGCGCGGCCGAGTGGCGGGATCACCTTGAACGAAAACAGGTCGTAGAGCCGGTCGAGCCCGGGCACGTCGACGGTGGAAAATTCGAGGCAGAGAAATCGCCCGCCGTGCTTGAGCACGCGAAACGCTTCGCGAAGCGCAAGATCGATTTGCGGCACGTTGCGGATGCCGAAGGCGATGGTGTAGGCATCGAAGCTGCGGTCGGGAAACGCCAACGCCTCGGCATTGCCTTCCACGAACGAGACCCGGTCGTCGAGATGCCGCGCCGCTGCGCGTTCGCGACCGACGGCCAGCATGTCGGAATTGATGTCGCAGACGGTCGCCCGAAAACCTGCGCCGGCGGCCTTCGCGGCGCGGAAGGCGATATCGCCGGTGCCGCCGGCGACGTCGAGCAGCGCAAACGGCTGATCGTTCCGCGGCGGATTGAGGGCGTTGATCAAGAGGTCCTTCCAGACCCGGTGCAGGCCTGCCGACATCAGGTCGTTCATCAGGTCGTAACGTGACGCCACGCTGTGAAACACGTCGTTCACCAGCGCCTGCTTGTCACCTATCGGGACGTCCCTGAAGCCGAAATGCGTGGTTTGGTCCGGCCGGTCCATGTCTTTACGCCCTCATACGCGGGTAGCGGCCGGACCATAGCGCGCCCGCCGCAATGTCGCTATCACGTCAACATCACAAGGTGAACGCCGATCCATGCCCGAATTACCCGAAGTCGAGACCGTCCGGCGCGGCCTGCAGCCCGTCATGGAGGGGGCGCGGATCGTGAAGGCGGAGGTCCGCCGCAAGGATCTGCGGTTTGCCTTCCAGAAGGATTTTGCCGCGCGGCTGACCGGCCAGACCGTGACCGGCCTCGGCCGCCGCGCCAAATACCTGACGGCGGACTTGTCCTCCGGCGACGTGCTGCTGATGCATCTGGGCATGTCCGGCTCGTTCCGCGTCCTCAAGGACGATGAACCAAACGCGTTGGGCAAATTCCACCACCCGCGCAACAAGGATATCGCGCACGACCATGTGGTGTTTCACATGTCATCGGGCGCGGCGGTGATTTTCAACGATCCGCGCCGTTTCGGTTACATGAAGATCATCGCGCGTCGCGCGCTGGAGCAGGAGCCGCTCTTGAAGGGCCTCGGCCCCGAGCCGCTCGGCAATGAATTCGACGCCGCCATGCTGGCGCGTGCCTGCGCCAACAAGAAGACCAGCCTGAAGGCGGCGCTGCTCGACCAGCGCGTGGTCGCGGGGCTCGGCAACATCTATGTCTGCGAGGCGCTCTATCGCGCGCATCTGTCGCCGCGGCGGCTGGCCGCGACGCTGGCAACCAAAGCCGGACAACGCAAGGGCGTTGCCGGGGGCGAGCCGACCGATCATGCCAAACGTCTGGTAGGCGCGATTCACGGGGTGCTGAACCAGGCGATCAAGGCCGGCGGCTCGTCGCTGCGCGACCATCGCCAGACTTCCGGCGAGCTCGGCTATTTCCAGCATTCGTTCCAGGTCTACGACCGCGAAGGCGAGAAATGCCAGACTGAAGGCTGCACCGGGATCGTGCGGCGCTTCACGCAGAACGGCCGTTCGACCTTCTGGTGCCCCAAGTGTCAGAAGTGACCGGTGTCGTGGAAACTGCGAGCTTTCAGACCGATGCCTGATCTTGCGGCCGCTCGCGCTGCCGGATGCGCAGACGATCCTGAGCGCCTACTCATAAATCGCGCTTGGTGAGTGCGGCTGATGGATGTCCGCTATGCCCCGATAGCGGTCAAATTCCGTGGCGCAACGAAATGACGCGATGTGCCACATCCAGACATGACGTGCTAGAGTAGAGGCCCGTGGAGAGGCAACTCTATGCGCCTTATTGAGCTTGATGCCTGGGAATGGAAAACTCCCCGCGATTTTCTTCAATCGCTCGCTGACGCTATTGGCTCGCCGGAGTGGCACGGAATGAGTCCAGATGCCTTCGTGGACTCGATGATTTGGGGTGTTACAAATAGCGTCCGCCCCCCCTATACCGTCCAAATCAAAAACATTGCCGACGCACCGAGCGAGGTGGCGGACTTCGTATCCCTGATGGTGTCCGTAATTAGGGAAGCGCGCCAAGAGCGCTTTCGACGGCGAGGCGACGATATCGAAGTCAATATCTCAACGGAGTCGGTATGGAAAAAGGTCGTTCAAGTAGTCGCGGTGTCCGCATGTCCGAAATGCGGCAATCGGGCCTTTGACCCTGAGCCGGGAACTAACATTGATGATCCGCAGGGTTTAGTTAGGTGCGGGAAATGCGGCTACGTCTGCCTGTCGAGTGAGTTTATGAAACCCGTTGAGGGGTGCAGCAACAAGGCCGCCAACTAGCGGTCTTAGGAGCGCGTTATATCCATCCAACACCTGATCCCTTGGATTTTTCTGCCTTTCCCGAGCGTCAATAAAAATGGCCGAATTGAAGAAACACTACCTACCGGATTTAGAATGGAGCGGGCGAGCCCGTCATTGCGAGGAGCGTTTGCGACGAAGCAATCCATCTTTCTTCGCGTGGTGAAATGGATTGCTTCGCTTGCGCTCGCAATGACGATGTTGGGCTGTCTGAAAACCCCGCCGCGATGATCGTCGGTTTTATGACTATTCCGGATCAATACGGGACGCTATGCATCGTCGCTTCCAGAGACAGAGGTAATATCCATGACCGGTAACTGGCGGGATCGCACGGCCACCCATTTCGAATGCCACAAGCAGCCGGCGTCGGGCAGCCGCGGCATGGTGGTCAGCAACCATCCGCTGGCATCGGCCGCGGGCGCCGAAATGCTCGCCGCCGGCGGCAACGCCATCGACGCCGCGATCGCCACCTTGTTCGCGCTTACCGTGGTCGAGCCGATGATGGTCGGCATCATCGGCGGCGGCATGGCGCATATCCGGCTTGCCGACGGCAGCCATCGCTTCATCGACGGGCAGAGCACCGTTCCGCTGGCTGTGCGGCCCGACACCTACCGCTCGAAGCCGGGTTCGGCGCATGACGTATTCGACACCGTCGATGACGAGAATCTCAACGGCCCGAAAGCGGTCGCGGTGCCCGGCTCGCTGAAGGCGTGGTGCGAGACGCTGCAGAGGTTCGGGACCCTGTCGCTCGCCGATGTCATGCAGCCGGCGATCAGCCATGCCCGACGCGGTTTTGCGGCGACGCCTTACCTGCACGAATGCATCGTCGATGGCGCCCGCGAGATGCGCAAGGACAAGCCGATCTCGGCGATCTATCTGCCCGACGGAGAGCCGCTCAAGGCCGGCGACCGCGTCGTGCAGGCGGAATATGCCGAGACGCTGGACCATATCGCGCGCCATGGCGAGGCGGCGCTCTATCGTGGCCCGCTCGGCGACATCCTGGTCGACTACATGAAGGCGCATGGCGGCTTTGTCAGCCGCGAAGATCTTACGACCTACAAGACCGTCGAGCGGCTGCCGATCCGCGCCGACTATCGCGGCTGGACCATCCTCGGTCCGCCGCCGCCGGCGGCGTCCGGCGTGCACATCGCGCAGATGCTCAACATCCTCGAGGGTTACGACATCGCGGCCATGGGGTTCGGCACGTCGGCGACCATTCATCATCTGGCCGAGGTGCTGAAGATCGCCTTTGCCGACCGCGCGGAGGCGAGCGGCGATCCGGATTTCGTCAATGTGCCGGTGGAGCGGCTGACCTCGAAGGCCTATGCCGACGAACGCCGCGGCGCGATCGATTCTGCCCGCGCGCAGAAATGGGGCGCCGGCGTCTCGCAGCTCGAAGGCGCCCATACCACCCACATGACGGCGGCGGACGCGATGGGCAACGTGGTGGCGACCACGCAGACCATCAACAATCTGTTCGGCGCCAAGATCCTGATCCCCGGCCTCGGCACCGTGCCGAACAATTACATGAATCTCTACGACCCGCGGCCCGGCCATGCGCTGTCGCTTGCGCCGGGCAAGCGCGTGACCACCTCGATGTCGCCGGTCATGGCGCTGCGCGACGGCAAGCTCGTCCATGCGCTCGGCCTGCCCGGGGGAAAGAAGATTTTCCCGAGCGCGCTGCAGGCGCTGCTCAACCTGATTGATCACGGCATGAGCCTGCAGGAGGCGGTCGAGGCGCCGCGGATCTGGACCGAAGGCAATGCGCTCGAGGTGGAGCAGGCGGTTCCGCAAGCGGTGCGCGCGGCGCTCGCGGCGATGGGCCACGAGGTCGCGGCGGTAGCCACGGTAGCCGGCGGCATGAACGGCATCCAGTTCCACGAGGACGGCCGATTGACCGGCGCGGCCTGCTGGCGCGCCGATGGCACACCGATTGGCATCGCCGGCGGGCTGGCGCGCGCCGGCGTGCGATTCGGGTTGGCGTAAGGGTTATCGCCTACTTCCTCACGCAGATCACGCGCACCACCGATGGCTTCGGATCGGACGATCCGCCCGCCGCATTCACGCCATGGGACTTGAGGAATTCGCGCACCGCGTCGGCTGATACCAACACGGCCTGCGCGGTCGGCGTGGCATTGGCGGGGCCTGCGACCACCGCCGGCTTCAACAGCGCGATCCCGGCGAATTTGCCGTCGCTATCGAGCGCGGCGGCGCCGGAAAAACCCTTTTCCGGCGCCGGCGAAAGCGCGAGACTCATCGCCGCCGATCTGGGCGACCTGAGCCTTGACGCTGCTCGCCGCCGCGCCGCCGCCCTGGTTTTGCGGATCGGTGATGCCGGTGAGTTCGACGCTCGTCTTTGCAGCGCCGTCGCCCAACAACAGTGGCTTCAGGCCGCGCGCGCCGTAGATGCGCAACAGCGCGAGGTCGTGATCGGTGTCCTCGGCGACGCGGTCGGCATTGCCGAAGCCGGGGATCGCGATCGCGAGGCAGCCGTCGGTGATCACGCGGTCGGTAACGATGGCGCCGTCATCGCCGACCACCACGCCGGTGCCGTATTCGACCATCTTGCGCGGCGGCGGGCCGCTGCCGTTCGGGAACGCATTGAACGCGCTCGACATCGCGATCACCACCGGTTCCACGGTGCCTTCGGTGGCCTGATCGTACAGAATGGTGAGGACGCGGACCTCATCCCCCTTGAAAGTGCCGCGCACGTAAAACTTCTTCAGGCCCTGCAGGCCCGACAGCACGAAGAAATCCGGCTTGACCACGGTGTAGTCGGCCTTGCGCCCCGCCGGCTCCTTCTTCTCCTGCTCGGCGAGCTTTGCCGTGGTCGGGTTGGCCTGCTTGCGCCGCGCCAGCTGAATCTGGATGGTCCCGGTGGCCGAACTCCATTTGGCGCCGTTGGCGTCGCTCGATTGCTGCGGCACGAGCTTGGTCGGGATGCCCACCCTGGCGCCGGTCGTGGGTTCGATGACGATCTTCCAGCCGACATTTTCCTGCCGGCGCCGCGCGGTTTCGGCGAGCACGCTGCGCTCCTGCGGATTGAGCACGCCGGTCTGCCTGTCGCCCTTTTCCTTCTGGAATTCCTTGATCGCTGCGACCATGCGCTCGCTGACGTCGCCCGTGATGGCGCCGTTGTATTGGCCGACCCAGGCGAGGTCCGACTGGATCGCCAGACGCTCGGCCTGCGCCATCGCATTCGCGGTATCGGCGGGGGTCTGCAGCGCGGGATGGACCGGGACGGTGGTAACGTGCTTCGGCCTGGTGCCGCCGGTCGACGGCGTCGTCGTCTGCGCATGTGCGCAAGCCCCTGCCGCCACGAATATCAATGTTGCCGTGAGCATCGATCTCATGAGAAGTCTCGGGGTCATTGACGTCGAGGCAATTAAGCACATCTGCTTGGTAGCCAACAACAGGTGCGGGGTTCAGCAAATGGTGGCAAAACCATCTTCATTGCGCCGGCCAGGCCGGCGCGGCCGCAGGATATGACGTTGCCATGCTGAGCGCCGACGAACTCGAACGCTATGCCCGCCACATCGTGCTGCGCGAGGTCGGCGGCCCCGGCCAGGCCGCGCTGAAGGAGTCGTCGGTGCTGGTGATCGGCGCCGGCGGTCTCGGCGCGCCGGCCTTGATGTATCTCGCCGCCGCCGGCATCGGCGCGCTCGGCGTGGTCGATGACGACGTCGTGGCGCTCGCCAACCTGCAGCGCCAGATCATTCATTCGACACCCGATATCGGCCGGCGCAAGGTCGACACCGCGGCGGAACGGATTCATGCGCTCAATCCGCATGTCCGGTTTGCGGCCCACGCGACCTGGCTCAATGCCGCCAATGCGATGGAGCTGATCGGCAGCTACGATCTGGTGCTCGACGGATCGGACAATTTCGAGACCCGCTATCTCGTCTCCGACGCCTGCTTCCTCGCCGGCAAGCCGCTGATCACGGCAGCACTTGGCCAGTTCGACGGCTCGCTGACCACGATCCGCGCCCATGAGAAGAACGAAGCCGGCGAGTTCAACCCGACCTACCGCTGCCTGTTTCCCGAGCCGCCGCCGCCGGGCACCGTGCCGGCCTGCGCCGAGGCCGGCGTGATGGGTGCGCTTGCCGGCGTGATGGGGTCGATGATGGCGCTGGAGGCGATCCGCGAGATCGTCGGTTTTGGCGAGGGCCTGGTCGGGCGGCTATTGATGGTGGACGCGCGCACCATGCGGTTCGAGACGCTGCGCTACGCGCGCGATCCGCTCAACCCGCTCAACGGCGATGCGCTGGTGATTACGGATTTGAGCGCGCACCGGTAGGCGCGGAACGCGCTCTCAGCGTTCGCGGCCGCACTGTGTCTTTTTTTGCACGACGGGCAATTCGCAGATGCCAGTCATGCGTAAATTGCCCGTCGCGTTACTCTGCCGCAGGCCGCCCCTCTTTCCGAAAATCGTAAGTCATGCTTTATTGCCGCCGTCCCGCGCTCACCAAGAGGGGCGCGTCGCGATCGTCACGATTCGTAGGCGCGGGATGCAATGGACGCTTCAGGGTCGCAGACGAGCGACCCCGGAGCGTACGGTCAAGCCGTGTGGTCCTGTCCCCCCGACGCTGGGGTCAAGTTTGCGGGCGATCCGCAGGCGACGGTGGCTAACAAGCCCGGTACACCGGGGAGATCACGGAGTAAGCCGTAAAACCATTGCGCGGGGAATGCCGGGCGAAACCGGTGTGACCGTGGTGACTACGCTCGTATGCTTTGTTTTTTACTGCATGCGAGGCTGCGGGCGCATCGAGCGCCCGGCATTCCCTGCGCCCTCTACTCACGAGGGAGCCGGACCAAAACGCAAACCTCGCGCGAAAAACCCGCGGCGAGATCGCGAAGGTATGTCTTGTCGTCATGCCCGGGCTTGACCCGGGCATCCATCATTCTTCGCAGAGTTCCTTCGAAGCGGATGGATTGCCGGGTCAAGCCCGGCAATGACGAAGTGATCAGGCTGTTTGAAATTCAAATCAGAGGCGCACGCCCATCAAAGCATGCTTGGCAGCACGCGGTCCGGCGGCTTGTGGTGGTCGAGGAAGGTGCGGATGTTGATGATCACTTTCTCGCCCATCTCGACACGGCCCTCGATGGTGGCCGAGCCCATATGCGGCAACAGCGTCACCTTGCCGGCTTTCGCCAGCCGCACCAGCTTCGGACTGACCGCAGGCTCATGCTCGTAGACGTCGAGCCCGGCGCCGCCGATCTCGCCCGCCTCGATCAGTTTGGTCAGCGTCTCCTCGTCGATCACCTCGCCGCGCGCGGTGTTGACGATGTAGGCGTCCTTGCGGATCAGCTTCAGCCGCCGCGCCGACAACAGGTGAAACGTCGCCGGCGTGTGCGGACAGTTCACCGAGATGATGTCCATCCGCGCCAGCATCTGGTCGAGGCTCTCCCAATAGGTCGCGCCCAGTTCGTCGGCGATGACGGGCGCGACGGGACGGCGGTTGTGATAGTGGATCTGCAGGCCGAAGGCGCGCGCCCGGCGCGCCACCGCCTGCCCGATGCGGCCCATGCCGATGATGCCGAGCCGCTTTCCGCCGATGCGGTGCCCGAGCATCCAGGTCGGCGACCAGCCCGGCCAGTTCTTGCCATCGGTGAGGATGGAAGCGCCCTCGATCAGCCGGCGCGGCACGGCGAGGATCAGCGCCATGGTCATGTCGGCGGTATCCTCGGTCAGGACCTTCGGCGTATTCGTCACGGTGATGCCGCGCGCATGCGCCGCGACCACGTCGATATTGTCGACGCCGTTGCCGAAATTGGCGATCAGCTTGAGCTTGCAGTCGGGATCCTTGAGAAGTTCCTCGGAGATGATGTCGGTGACGGTCGGCACCAGCACGTCGGCGGTGCGCACCGCCTCGGCGATCGCTTCATGCGAAAGCGGCGTATCGTCGAGATTGAGCCGCGCGTCGAACAGTTCGCGCATGCGGGTCTCGATCGAGTCCGGCAGCTTGCGCGTGACGACGACGAGAGGCTTTTTCTTAACCGACATGTCCTGCTCTCGCGAGGTCGTTCAGACCTCGTTAACCCGGTTGTTCGACACTGCGCCTGCCGCGCAGTCCCGGCTTTTGCCTCGGGTTTCCTTGGGTTCCCCGGTATTTCCCGGAATTCCCCGAGGGCGAATTCGGGGCTCGTCTTGTTTCCCTGGCCTTCCGCCCTCTCTAGCAGAAGGCCCGGCCAAGACAAGAACCCCGGGAAGAACCTTATGGCATCGCAAGCCAGGGGCGATCGGGCGGGTACGGGGGGTTTGGGCGTTGGTGGGTATTTCAGCTCGACGAATTTGAGTTGGATTCCCGGCAGGAGACGAGGGGTATGGCGTTGCGGCATTTTTGTTCGGTGGTGGTGCTCGCAGGCAGCGTGCTGGGTGCGTCGATTACGACGGGGTTTACCGCAAAGGATTTCACCCCGACCACGAGCGGCCTGCCGGTGCCGCGCTATGTCAGCCTCAAATCCGATCATGTGAACGTGCGGTCCGGCCCGACCAAGGACAACGACGTCGCCTGGGTGTACACCCGCTCCGGCCTGCCGGTTGAGATCACCGCCGAATTCGAGAACTGGCGCAGGGTCCGCGATTCCGAGGGCGCCGAGGGCTGGGTCTATCATTCGCTGCTGTCGGGCCGCCGCACCGCCGTCATCACCATGAAGAGCAAGGACGACCTCGCCTCGCTCTACGACAGCGCCGACGAAACCTCCGCAGTGGTCGCCCGCCTGCAGGCCGGCGTGGTGGCCCAGGTCAAGCATTGCGCCGCGGGCTGGTGCCACATTTCGGGCAACGGTTTTGATGGCTGGATCGAACAGCCTCGGCTGTGGGGGGTCTACGCCGACGAGAAGGTGAACTAGAATCGCCTTGTCATTGCCGGGCTCGACCCGGCAATCCATCACATCGAAAGAGCATTTGATGAAGATCGATGGATACGCGGGTCAAGCCCGCGTATGACGAGTTACATCGACAGCGACTAGCGCTTCTTGCGCAGCCGCACGACCATGTCGACGCGGGCGATCTCGTAGCCTTCGGGCACTTCCGGCATCTTCTGCAGCACCAGATGCGGGTCGGCAATGTCGACCAGTTCGTGACTGTTTTCGAGATAGAAGTGGTGATGCGCCGACACGTTGGTGTCGAAATAGGTCTTGGTGCCGTCGACGCTGACCTGGCGGAGGAGGCCAGCGTCGGTCAACTGGTTGAGCGTGTTGTAGACGGTCGCCAGCGACACCGGAACCTTGGCCAGCGTCGCCTCCTCGTAGAGCATCTCTGCGGTGAGATGGCGCGCGCCCTTGCCGAACAGCAACCAACCCAAAGCCATGCGCTGGCGGGTGGGTCGCAGGCCCGCGGCCTGCAGCATTTCATTGACATCGTGCCAGGGGCAACCGGTCAAAGCCGGTTGACGTCCCGCGCCGCGGGAACCGGCGGTGTCGTCATTCAAGGTCGAAACGTTTTGGCTCATATCCACGTTGTGGCACCGCAGTCACTGGCTCACGCACTATCGCGGTGGAATATAAGGAGGAAATTCGGTAGATGCAAGTTTTTCGCAACTAGAGCCGACCCAGGCTTTGGACAAATTCGGGCATGGAAACGCGGCGATTTGCCCTGCCGCAGCGCTTTGCCGTCCGCAGGGCCTGTGATAGAGAGCGCGCGGACTTGGCTAATCGGATACCGGCAAACGTAAGCGCCGGTTGCCGCAGGGGGCATCTGGCCTGCGGTCCTCGCGCCAACGGACGATAATTGGCGCGCTTTCCACGCGAAACGGGTCCATTTCGTCCAGAGAACGCTCCATCGGGATCAATGAAAGAGGCTTGAGCGGTATGCTGGATCGGCGCAGCGGTTACGAATATGAGGACCTGCTGGCGTGCGCCAGGGGTGAGATGTTTGGCCCGGGCAACGCCCAATTGCCGCTGCCGCCGATGCTGATGTTCGACCGCATCGCCGAAATCAGCGAAACCGGCGGAGAATACGGCAAGGGGCTCGTCCGCGCCGAACTCGATGTGAAGCCGGATCTCTGGTTCTTCGGCTGTCACTTCAAGGGCGATCCGGTCATGCCGGGGTGCCTCGGCCTCGACGCGCTCTGGCAGATGGTCGGGTTTTTTCTCGGCTGGAGCGGCGGCGAGGGCCGCGGCCGGGCGCTGGGACTCAACGAGTTGAAGTTTTCCGGGCAGGTGATGCCGAACGTCCGCAAGATTGTGTACAACGTCGATATCAAGCGGGTGATGCGCCTAAAGCTCTGGTTGGGCATTGCGGACGGCTGGCTTTCGGCCGATGGCGAGATTATCTATCGCGCGAAGGATCTGAGGGTGGGGCTGTTGAAGCAGGGTGCCGCATTGCAGCCGTGAACGGGAGCTGCCGATGAAACGGCTTTCGGTTCGGCGATCCCATCACACAAGAACGCAAACGACAGGGCGAGGCGATCATGAGGCGGGTTGTCATTACGGGGATGGGCATCGTCTCGTCCATCGGTAACAACACCCAGGAAGTGCTTGCGAGCCTGCATGAGGCGAAGTCCGGCATCACCCGCGCCGACAAATATGCCGAGCTCGGGTTTCGTTCGCAGGTGCAAGGCGCCCCGACGCTCGATCCGGCCGGCGTCATCGACCGCCGCGCGATGCGCTTCCTCGGCGAGGGTGCGGCCTGGAATCACATCGCCATGGAGCAGGCGATCCGGGATTCCGGCCTCGAGCCCACCGAAGTTTCCAACATCCGCACCGGCATCATCATGGGCTCCGGCGGACCCTCGGCGCGTACCATCGTGGAGGCCGCCGACATCACCCGCACCAAGGGGCCGAAGCGGGTCGGGCCGTTCGCGGTGCCGAAGGCGATGTCGTCCACGGCGTCGGCTACGCTTGCGACCTGGTTCAAGATCAAGGGCGTGAACTATTCGATCTCGTCGGCCTGCGCCACCTCGAACCATTGCATCGGCAATGCCTACGAGACCATCCAGATCGGCAAGCAGGATGTCATCTTCGCCGGCGGCTGCGAAGAACTCGACTGGTCGCTGTCGGTCTTGTTCGACGCGATGGGCGCGATGTCGTCGAAATACAACGACACGCCCGCGACCGCTTCGCGGCCCTACGACGTGACTCGCGACGGGTTCGTGATTGCCGGCGGCGCCGGCGTGGTGGTGTTGGAAGAGCTCGAGCACGCCAGGGCGCGCGGCGCCAAGATCTATGGCGAGGTGGTCGGTTATGGCGCGACTTCCGACGGCTACGACATGGTCGCCCCGTCCGGCGAGGGCGCCGAGCGCTGCATGAGAATGGCGCTTTCGACCGTCAACACAGGGATCGACTACATCAATCCGCACGCGACCTCGACGCCGGCGGGCGACCCACCGGAAATCGAGGCGATCCGCAAGGTGTTCGGCACCGGCGACAAGTGCCCGCCGATTTCCGCCACCAAGGCGCTGACCGGCCACTCGCTTGGCGCCACCGGCGTTCAGGAGGCGATCTATTCGCTGTTGATGATGCAAAACGGCTTCATCTGCGAAAGCGCCAATATCAGTGAACTCGATCCCGTGTTCGCCGACATGCCGATCGTTCGCAAGCGCATCGACAACGCCAAGGTCGGCACCGTGCTTTCGAATTCCTTCGGTTTCGGCGGCACCAACGCCACGCTGGTATTCAAGCGCATGGATGCGTGAGATTTTGTTTCCGCCATGCCCCGCGAAAGCGGGGCATCCAGTATTCCGCGGCTCCAGTGGTCAATCGCAACGCTTCGTATTACTGGATCACCCGCTTGCCAGCCTTCGCCAAAGCTTCGGCGGCCCAAGACCGCAACCCCGGCGAAGCCTTGGCGTAGCCGGGTCGCGGGTGATGACGTCACAGATGAGTGGAGCACGGCGAGTATGCAGGATCTGATGAAGGGTAAGCGCGGCCTGATCATGGGCATCGCCAATGATCATTCGATTGCGTGGGGCATTGCCAGGGCGGTCGCGGCGCAAGGCGCGGAGCTGGCGTTTACCTATCAGGGCGAGGCGTTGGGCAAGCGCGTCAAGCCGCTGGCCCAGTCGCTCGATATCGATACCGTGATTCCCTGCGACGTCGAAGATCTGAGCAGCGTCGATTCCCTGTTCGAGACGCTGCGCGCAAAATGGGGCCATCTCGACTTCCTGGTCCACGCCATCGGCGGTTCCGACAAGAATGAGTTGAAAGGCCGCTATGCCGACACCTCGCGCGAAAACTTTTCCCGCACCATGGTGATATCGTGCTTCTCGTTCACGGAACTGGCGAAGCGCGCCTCCGAGCTGATGCCGCCATCCGGCGGCAGCATGATCACGCTGACCTTCGGCGGCTCGATGCGGGCGATGCCGAACTATAACGTGATGGGCGTGGCGAAAGCCGCGCTGGAAGCCTCCGTGCGCTATCTTGCCGCCGATTTCGGCCCGCGCAACATCCGCGTCAACGCCATTTCTGCCGGTCCGGTGCGCACCCTTGCCGGTGCCGGCATCGGCGACGCGCGCGCGATGTTCGCCTACCAGCAGAAGCATTCGCCGCTCGGCCGCGGCGTGACGCTGGACGAGCTCGGCGGCTCGGCGCTGTATCTGTTGTCGGACTTGTCCGGCGGCGTCACCGGCGAAATCCACTATGTCGATTCCGGCTACAACATCGTCCTGATGCCGCGGCCGGAACACCTGAAGGACACCGCGGATTGACGCTCCTCGTTCATCCCGCCGCGATGACGCTCGCGCGCTGGAACGCCGGGCGCGCGGCGCAGCGGTCGATGTAGCGCTCGAACGAGGGCCGCGACGGCGCCATCTTGAACAGCCGCACCGCGAAGTTCAGGCCCGAGCCGATCGCGATGTCGGCGGCCGAAAAGTTCTCGCCCAGCAGCCACGGGCCTTTTTCCAGCGCGGCATCCAGCACGTCGAATACCCGTTGTGCATCGCCCCAGCCCGCGGCGGTCGGATTCATCTCGATCTTGGTTGCGAGCTGCACCATGGCGGGCTCGACGCAGCCGGGCGCGAAGAACAGCCAGTAGAGATATCTGGCGCGCAGGGGATCGCCGACCGGGGGCGCGAGCTTCGCCTGCGGATAGCGCTCGGCGACATAGGCGCAGATCGCGGCGGCTTCCGCCAGCGTCGCGTCGCCATCCTGCAGCGCCGGCACCTTGCCCATCGGATTGATCGCGAGATATTCGGGCCGCTTCTGCGCGCCCTTGGAAATGTCGGTCAGCACCCGCTCGTAAGGCTGGCCTGCCTCTTCCATCAGCCAGAGCGTAGTGAAGGAGCGCGAACGCGGCGACCAGTAGAGTTTCATCATCGGACTGTCTCCTGCTTTTTCCAGATAATGCTACAGGACGGCGAGGATCGCCGTAATCGGCTAGACCCGTGTCCTTCTCGAGGCGCAAAGCCTTCGCGCTCACACCTGCGCCAGGCCATTGTCCAGTTTCGTCGAGCGGGTCCTGCGACAGCGGGAAAACGTTCCGGCCAATACCGATGCAATATTAAAGGGCCTCTTGTGGATGGCGAATGTTTGACCGTCAAACACCGTCACTTGCACGTCGGCGAACAAAGAGGTGTAACTTAGAAGGCTGGTGCCGCTGATTTAGCACACCGACGCCGCGGTGGGTTTGATTGGGTACCCTCTATCTGCCCGGTAAACTTGGTAACGGCCACATAGCGCTCAGCAACCGGCGTTCGCCGCGATTTGGCGAACGATGGCGGTCAAAGTCGCTCTCGGCGTGACGAAACAGCGCGGGTGCGGGATGGTCTAGTCGGCCTCCATCCGTAACCCGCGTGCGGAGCTACGGCGGCAGAACATCGCGTGCGACCACGAGATTTCGTCGAGGCCCAATTGTTCATCCGGATCTTGGCAATTCCGTCATATTCGTCCGGACGGTCGGGGCGGATGGCCGACGGAACGGCAAGCCACGGTCTCTTCCATCGATAGTATCTCAGGGCGAAACCCGTCATGGGGTCCACCTGTTCCTTTTCAAACACAAATCCCTCGCGCTCATACCAGCGCCAGGCCTTCTCGTTCTCCCGCACGCAGCGCAGGCGGATTTCGTCGGGCAGCTTCTCGCGGGTAAAGGCGAGCAATTGCCTGCCGAGACTCTTGCCCTGATATTCCGCCGCGACGAAAAGCTGGTCCAGGCGTTGCTTGGGCAAATGCAGGGCCAGCATTGCCGCGAGCGTTCCATGGTCGTCGGCGACAAACAGGCACCAACCGTTCTCAATCTCCCGCGGAATACGGGCGCGCATCTGCGCCAGCAGGAATTTGCTGGCATCCATCAGTCCGGTGGAGACCCAGCTCTCCATCCAGACGCGCGCGATCTCGTCATGTTCTTCCTCCCGGGCGGGACGGATGATCGGCGGCACCATCGAAATCAATCCTCGCAAGTCTGCCGGCATGTTCGTCATGACGGGAGAAAGAAAACCCCCGCGACCTTATCGCGAGGGCTTCCTCAGCTCCAGTCGCTGCGGAAGAACGCCCGCAGCCTTTCCCGCCGGTGGATCAGGCGAGATCGAAGCGGTCGAGGTTCATCACCTTGGTCCATGCCTTGACGAAGTCTTTCGCAAACTTCTCCCTGGCGTCGGCGCTTCCATAGACTTCGGCGATGGCGCGCAGCTGCGAGTGCGATCCGAAGATCAGGTCGACGCGCGTGCCGGTCCATTTGGCCGCCTTCGTCTTGCGGTCGCGGCCCTCGTATTCGCCATCGGAGCCGGTCGGCTGCCACTCCGTACTCATGTCGAGCAGGTTGACGAAGAAGTCGTTCGTCAGCGTTTGCGGCTTCTTCGTGAAGACGCCGTGCTTCGAGTTGCCGGCATTGGCGCCGAGCACGCGCAGACCGCCGATCAGCACCGTCGTCTCGGGCGCTGTCAGCCTCAGCAGTTGCGCCCGATCCACCAAAGCCTCCTCGGGCATCATGAACAGCTTCTTGCCGCTGACATAGTTCCGGAAGCCGTCAGCGCGGGGTTCGAGCGGCGCGAAGGAGGCCGCGTCGGTCTGCTGCGGCGAGGCGTCCATGCGGCCGGGCCTGAACGGGACCGCTACCGCGAGACCGGCATCCTTCGCCGCCTTTTCGATTCCAGCGCTGCCGCCGAGAACGATCAGGTCGGCGAGCGACACCTTCTTGCCGAACTCCTTCTGGATCGCTTCGAGCTTTGCGAGGACCTTCGCCAGCTCAGGCGGATTGTTCACCTCCCAATCCTTCTGGGGCGCCAGCCGAATGCGCGCACCGTTGGCGCCGCCGCGCTTGTCGGAGCCGCGGAACGTGGAGGCCGACGCCCAGGCGGTCGAGACGAGCTGGGAAACCGTGAGGCCGGAGCCAAGGATTTTCGCCTTCAGCGCCGCAATGTCCTGCTCCCCGATCAGCGGATGATTCACGGCCGGGATCGGGTCCTGCCAGATCAGCGTTTCCTTCGGCACGAGCTTGCCGCGATAGCGCACGATCGGCCCCATGTCGCGGTGCGTGAGCTTGAACCAGGCGCGGGCAAAAGCGTCTGCGAACTGGTCCGGATGCTCGTAGAAACGCCGCGAGATCTTCTCGTAGGCCGGATCAAAGCGCAGCGAGAGGTCCGTGGTCAGCATGGTCGGAACATGCTTCTTCGACTTGTCAAAGGCGTCGGGGATCGTGGCCTCGGCGCCCTTCGCTTTCCACTGCTTGGCGCCTGCCGGGCTCTTGGTCAGTTCCCATTCGTACTTGAACAGGTTTTCGAAGAAATGGTTGCTCCATTTCGTCGGTGTCTGCGACCAGGTTACTTCCGGGCCGCCAGTGATCGCGTCGGTGCCGATGCCGGTGCCATGTTTGCTCTTCCAGCCGAGACCCTGGTCCTCAATCGCCGCGCCTTCCGGCTCGGCCCCGATCAGCGATGGATCGCCGGCGCCATGGGCCTTGCCGAAAGTGTGACCGCCGGCGATCAGCGCCACGGTCTCTTCGTCGTTCATCGCCATGCGGAAGAAGGTCTCGCGGATGTCCTTCGCCGCGGCGATCGGATCCGGATTGCCGTTCGGGCCTTCCGGATTGACGTAGATCAGGCCCATCTGCACCGCACCGAGCGGCTCCGCCAGCTGACGTTCGCCGCTATAGCGTTCGTCACCCAGCCACGTGCCCTCGGGACCCCAATAGAGCTCTTCCGGCTCCCACACGTCGGCGCGGCCGCCGCCAAAGCCGAAGGTCTTGAAGCCCATCGAGTTCGAGCGCGACGTTGCCGGCGAGAATCATGAGATCGGCCCAGGAGAGCTTGCGGCCGTATTTCTGCTTGATCGGCCACAGCAGGCGGCGCGCCTTGTCGAGGTTCGCGTTATCGGGCCAGGAGTTGAGCGGCGCGAAGCGCTGCTGACCGGCGCCGGCGCCGCCGCGACCATCGGTGATGCGGTAGGTGCCGGCGCTATGCCACGCCATGCGGATGAACAGCCCGCCATAGTGACCGAAGTCGGCCGGCCACCACTCCTGCGAGTCCGTCATCAAGCGCACGCAGATCCTTGATCACGGCGTCAAGGTCGAGGCTCTCGAATTCCTTGGCATAGTCGAACGCCTCGCCCATCGGATCGGCGGCGGGCGCGTTGGAATGGAGCACGCCGATATCAAGGTGCTCCGGCCACCAGTCGCGGTTCCTGGGTCCGTGGGTGCCGGTGAACGGGCACTTGCCAGCGCCTTCGTCAGTCTTTGCGTCCATGTTTCTTCTCCGATTTTGTTCTGCAATTTCGTTCGATTCGTTCCATATCGAACTTTCGTGACTTCCATGAGCTAACGCCGATGAGACATCCATGGCCTTCGGCGCAGGATTTCAAGGGCACTCTGCGCGCCGGATCGGGTGCACCGATGTCTGGTTGTCGTCGGTCGCACGGCTGGAGCCGGCCGTTGCTTGAGGGCGGTGCAGCTTGGAAGATATCTAACATCAGGTCCAGTCGAATTGTCTTGAGGTGTCGATCAGTTTATCTGATCGGCATGGTCACGCTCCGACAACTTCGTTATCTCGCCGCGCTCGCCAAACACGGCCATTTCGGCCGCGCCGCGGAGGCCTGCGCCGTCACCCAGCCGGCGCTGTCGATGCAGATTCGCGACCTGGAACGGACCTTGGGCGTCGCGGTCGTCGAGCGACGGCCGGGCGACGTCATCCTGACCGACGTGGGCCGGGAAATCGCCCGCCGTGGCGAGGACGTGCTGGCGGCCTCGCGCGATCTGGTCGACTTCGCCAGGCATCGCAGCGGGCTCTTGACGGGACGGCTGACGCTCGGGGCAATCCCGTCATTGGCGCCCTATCTGCTGCCGCGGGTTCTCCCGCTTCTGCAAAGCCGGTTCCCCGATTTGCAACTCGAATTGCGGGAAACCCAGACCAGGCAGCTGGTCGAGGAGATCAAGAGCGGCGCGCTGGATGCCGCGCTGCTCGCGCTTCCGCTAGGCGAGCCGGATATCGATGCCATCGCCCTGTTCGAAGATCTGTTTCTGCTCGCGGTGCATTCGAGCGATCCGCGCGCCGAGACCGCGCGGGTCGCCGCCGAAGAGATCGACCAGAGCCGGCTGATCCTGCTCGAAGACGGCCATTGCCTGCGCGACCAGGCGCTGGCGTTTTGCGCCACCGCCCGTGGCCGCGCGACGGGTGCCACCGGCACGGCGTTCGGGGCTTCCAGCCTCACCACCGTGATGCAGATGGTCGCCGCCGGCTACGGCGTCACGCTGATCCCGCAGATCGCCGCCGACGTCGAACGACGGGACGAGCGTGTAAAACTTCTGCGGCTGAAAAATCCGCAGCCGGGCCGCAACATCGGCCTGGTGTTCCGTCGTACCTCGCCGCGCAAGGCGGATTTTGCCGCGCTCGGGGAGGTGGTGAAGCAGAGCCTCGATATGCCGCCGGCGAAGCCGGCCCGAAAGCCGGCCGACATCGATCGTCCTGACGGACCTCGCAGAAGGCCAAACAAAAAGGGCGGCTGAAAAGCCGCCCTTGCCGTCTTGGACGATTGCGGCCTTACTCGCCGGCGGCTTCGCGCGCCGGGGCTTCCGTCTTTTGCCGGGCCTCGAGGTCCTCGCCGGTCACCTGGTCGACCGCCTTCATCGACAGCCGCGTCTTGCCGCGGTCGTCGAAGCCGAGCAGCTTGACCTTGACCTTGTCGCCTTCCTTGACGACGTCGGAGGTCTTCTGCACGCGGTTGGCCGCGAGCTGGCTGATGTGGACGAGACCGTCCTTGGCGCCGAAGAAGTTCACGAAGGCGCCGAACTCCATCACCTTGACCACGGTGCCGTCGTAGATCTGGCCGACCTCCGGATCGGAGGCGATCGACTTGATCCACTTGATCGCGGCCTTCATCGCCTCGCCGTCGTTGGAGGCGACCTTCACGGTGCCGTCGTCCTCGATATTGACCTTGGCGCCGGTCTTCTCGACGATCTCGCGGATCACCTTGCCGCCGGTGCCGATCACTTCGCGGATCTTGTCGGTCGCGATCTTGAAGGTCTCGATGCGCGGCGCGTATTCGCCGAGCTCGGCGCGCGCGGCGGTCAGGGCCTTCGCCATTTCGCCGAGGATGTGGATGCGCCCCTCCTTGGCCTGGCCGAGCGCGACCCGCATGATCTCCTCGGTGATCCCGGCGATCTTGATGTCCATCTGCAGCGAGGTGATGCCGTGATCGGTGCCGGCGACCTTGAAGTCCATGTCGCCGAGATGATCCTCATCGCCGAGGATGTCCGACAGCACCGCGAAGCGGCTGCCCTCGAGAATGAGGCCCATGGCGATGCCCGCGGTCGGCCGTTTCAGGGGAACGCCCGCATCCATCAGCGCCAGCGAGGCGCCGCAGACCGAGGCCATCGACGACGACCCGTTCGACTCGGTGATCTCCGAGACCACGCGCACCGTGTAGGGGAATTCATGGTGCGGCGGCAGCACGGGATGGATGGCGCGCCAGGCGAGCTTGCCGTGGCCGATCTCGCGCCGCTTGGTGCCGCCCAGCCGTCCGGTCTCGCCGACCGAATAGGGCGGGAAGTTGTAGTGCAGGAGGAACGTCTCCTTGTAGGTTCCCGACAGGGCGTCGATGTACTGCTCGTCCTCGCCGGTGCCGAGCGTGGTCACCACCATCGCCTGTGTTTCGCCGCGGGTGAACAGCGCCGAGCCATGGGCACGCGGCAATACGCCGACTTCGGCGATGATGTTGCGGACGGTCTTGCTGTCGCGGCCGTCGATGCGTTTGCCGGTATCGAGGATGTTCCAGCGGACGATCTTGGCTTCCAGCTCCTTGAACACGCCGGCGATGCGCAGCTTGTCGTATTTCGGCTCCGTCGGCCTTCCGGGAAATAGTGCGCCATCGCCTTTTCCTTGGCCTTGCCGACCGCGGCGTAGCGGTCCTGCTTGACCGGAATGGCGTAGGCCGCGCGCAGCTCGGTCTCGATCAGCGCCAGCATTTCCTTCTCCAGCACGCTCTCGTCCGACGACCGCGACGTCGCGCGGCTCCTTTGCGGCCTTTTCGGCGAGATCGATGATGGCGTTGATCACTGGCTGAAAGTGGCGATGGCCGAACATCACGGCGCCGAGCATGATCTCCTCGTTCAGCTCCTTGGCTTCCGATTCGACCATCAGCACCGCATCGGAGGTGCCGGCGACCACCAGCTCGAGCTGGGTGTCGGTCATTTCGTCGAGCGTCGGATTAAGCACATACTCGTCGTTCATGAAGCCGACGCGCGCGGCGCCGATCGGGCCCTTGAAGGGCACGCCCGACAGCGTCAGCGCGGCGGAAGCCGCGACCATCGCCACGACGTCGGGGTCGTTCTCCATGTCGTGCGACAGCACGGTGACGATCACCTGGGTCTCGTTGCGCCAGCCGTCGGCAAACAAGGGACGAACCGGGCGGTCGATCAGGCGGGAGACCAGCGTCTCCTTCTCGGTCGGCCTTCCCTCCCGCTTGAAATAGCCGCCAGGAATGCGGCCCGCGGCGTAGGTCTTTTCCTGATAGTCGACGGTGAGCGGCAGGAAGTCGACGCCTTCGCGCGGCGATTTCGCGGCGACGACAGTGGCGAGCACGATGGTCTCGCCATAGGTCGCCATCACGGCGCCGTCGGCCTGACGGGCGATCTTTCCGGTTTCAAGCCTGAGCGGGCGGCCACCCCAATCGATTTCGACTGAATGGATATTGAACATTTCGGTCTTCTTTCATGGTTTCACGAAAGGGCGGCCCCCCGAAACGCAAAAACCATGCGCAAGATTGCGGGACGCTGATTGCGACGACGTCGCAGTCACAGCGTCCGGCGATCCTGCCATGGTCTTCATGTTTCGAATGGCGTCCATCCTTCCGATGGTACGGGCATCTTGCCCGTTACGCCCAGCTGCCGGATTGCTGCTGGACGTTCTTGCGCATGAACGTTTTCCGAAAACCGCGAACAGGCGGCCTTGCGGATCATGCGAAAACGCGCGCCAACGGGCGCGCGTGAACTGAACAACTCAACGACGAATGTTGTGCTTTTCGATCAGCGCCTTGTAACGCGCCTCGTCCTTCTTCTTGAGGTAATCGAGAAGCGAGCGGCGCGTTGATACGAGCTTCAACAGACCGCGCCGCGAGTGATTGTCCTTCACGTGGCTCTTGAAATGCCCGGTGAGGTTGTTGATGCGTTCCGACAGGATCGCGACCTGAACCTCCGGCGAGCCGGTATCGCCGGCCTTGACCGCATTCGTCTTGATGACTTCCGCTTTGCGTTCGGCGGTAATCGACATCGTCAAACACTTCCATTGTTGCGAGCCGGACTGGCAGTCAGTCCGGTCAGGTTGAACACGCGCTTGGGGATGAGTTCGCCATTGCCAATTTCGGCAAGCGCCAGAAGCCGGCCTGCCACCGTGACATAGACTGTGCCGCTACAATTGGGCGCATCCCGTCCGCGCAACAAAACGGCCTGGCCCCGGTGGAGCCTTGCCGCATCCGCCCGTGTGACGGCCAGTGCCGGGATGTCGTCCAGCGCGGTCTCAACGGGCAAAAGCGCGTCGGCGAGGCTGCCCTCGCCAGACGCGGCTCTATCGCACAAAGCCTCCAACTGTTCCAGCGGAATCATGTCGCTTTCGCCGAATGGGCCAACCACGGTCCGCCGCAAGGCGCAGATATGACCGTAGCAGCCGAGGATGCGGCCGATATCGCGCGCCAATGCCCGCACATAGGTTCCCTTGCCGCATTCCGCCTCGAACACGGAATGGCCGCTATCTAATTGTTCCATAAGGGATAAATAGTGGATTTCGACCGGGCGGGGCTGCAATTCGACGCGCTCGCCGTCGCGCGCCAGATCATAGGCCCGCTCGCCCTGGACCTTGATCGCCGAATATTGCGGCGGCACCTGTTCGATCAACCCGGTGAACTGCGGCAGCAGTTCTGCGATCGCCTCGGCCGATGGTCTCAGATCGCTGGTTTTGACGACGCGGCCCTCGGTGTCGTCGGTATCGCGCTCCTCGCCCCAGGCCACTGTGAAGCGATAGCGCTTGCGGCCATCCATCACGAATGGAACCGTCTTGGTGGCTTCCCCAAGCGCAATCGGCAAGCCGCCGGAGGCAAGCGGATCGAGCGTGCCGGCATGTCCGGCGCGCTTGGCCTGGAACAGCCGCTTCACGACCGCGACCGCGTGCGTCGAGGTCATGCCGATCGGCTTGTCGAGCACCACCCAGCCGTGAACGTCGCGCTTGTCGCGGCGCGGCTGGTTGTGCTGAGGCTGCTTGGCTTGCGGATCGGGCTCGCGCGGATCGTCGCTCGCGGCGTTTGGTTCCACCGAAAAATTATTTTTTTCAACGTCGCGCGAATCAACATCCTGCGGCTCGAAAACGCCGTTTGCGGTCGTGACGATCATCGGCTCACTCTTCCGTTTCCCGCGAATCCGTGGCGAGGTCTCTTTGCACCTCGGGTGTTCGCAGTAATTTCTCTATTCGTTCCGCCTCGTCGAATCGTTCGTCAACACGGAAGCGAACATCAGGCGCAAATTTTAGGTTAATACGGTGTGCGATCTCCCCGCGCAGGAACTTCTTGTTCCGCTCCAGCGCGGCGATCACGATTTCGGTGTCGTGGCCGCCGAGCGGCATCACATAGATGGTCGCAAGTTTGAGGTCCGGCGACATCCGCACCTCCGGCACCGTGATGCTGTGGCCCTCGAGATCCGGGTCGTGCACGCTGCCGTGCGCGAGGATATCGGCAACCGCGTGCCGCACGGTTTCGCCAACCCGCAGCTGACGCTGCGAGCCGCCGGCGGCGGAATTCTTCTTCTGGTGATGGCGGGGCATTGCTCAAAATCCCGATTGTCGTCATCACCCGCGAAAGCGGGTGATCCAGTATTCCGTGCCCAAAGTTATTTCGGTGACTACTGGTTGCCCCGCCTTCGCGGGGCATGACGGTTTGGTTTGGAATAGCAGCGCTTCGTGAGACTTGGACTCACAGCGAGCGCTGGATGGTCTCCACGCGATAACACTCGATGACGTCGCCGACCCGCATGTCGCCGTAATTTTCGAACGCCATGCCGCATTCCTGGCCGGACTGCACTTCCCTCACCTCGTCCTTGAAGCGCTTCAGCGTCGACAGCTTGCCTTCGTGGACAACGACGTTGTCGCGAATGAGGCGGACATTGGCGCCGCGTTCCACGGTGCCGTCGGTGACGCGACAGCCCGCGACCTTGCCGACCTTGGAAATGTTGAAGATCTCCAGGATCTGGGCGTTGCCGAGCATGGTCTCGCGCAGGGTCGGGGCGAGTAGGCCACTCATCGCCTTTTTCACATCGTCGACGAGATCGTAGATGATGTTGTAATAGCGGATTTCGATGCCGTTGCGCTTGGCGGCGGCCGCGGCCTCCTTGTGGGCGCGGACGTTGAAGCCGATGATGGCGGCGTTGAAGCCTTCCGCCAGCGTGACGTCCGATTCGCTGATGCCGCCGACGCCCGCATGCAGGATGCGCGCGGCGACTTCCTCGGTGCCGAGCTTTTCCAGCGAGCCGAGGATCGCTTCGAGCGAGCCCTGCACGTCGGCCTTGACGATCAGCGGAAAATCCTTGCGGCCCGAGGTCTTGAGCTGCGACATCATCTGCTCAAGCGAGCCGCGCATGCCGGAAATCGAGGCAGCGGCGTTCTCGCGCTTCTGGTGGGCGCGGTAGCTGGTGACTTCGCGGGCGCGGGCCTCGCTATCGACCACGGCAAGACGGTCGCCGGCTTCCGGCGGCCCGTTGAAGCCGAGCACCTCGACAGGAACAGACGGTCCGGCTTCGTCGATGGTCACGCCCTGATCGTTGATCAGCGCGCGGACCCGGCCCATCTCGGCGCCGGCGACGATGATGTCCCCGACCCTCAATGTGCCGCGCTGCACCAGCACGGTCGCGACCGGGCCGCGGCCGCGATCGAGCTTGGCTTCGATCACGGTGCCTTCGGCCGGGCGCTGCGCATTTGTCTTGAGGTCGAGCAGTTCGGCCTGCAGCGCGATCATTTCCAGGAGCTTGTCGAGATTGGTCTTGTTCTTGGCGGAAACCTCGACGTCGACGACGTCGCCGCCGAGCGATTCGACCTGAACCTCGTGCTGCAAGAGTTCGGTGCGGACGCGCTCGGGCCGGGCGTCGGGCTTGTCGATCTTGTTGATCGCCACGATCATCGGCACCTTCGCCGCCTTGGCGTGATGGATCGCCTCCACCGTCTGCGGCATGACGCCGTCATCGGCCGCGACCACCAGCACCACGATGTCGGTCACCTTGGCGCCGCGGGCGCGCATCGCGGTGAACGCGGCGTGGCCGGGGGTGTCGATGAAGGTGATCTTCTTGCCGCTTTCCGGCGAGGTCACCTGATAGGCGCCGATATGCTGGGTGATGCCGCCGGCCTCGCCCGACACCACATTGGCGTGGCGCAGCGCGTCCAGCAGCGAGGTCTTGCCGTGGTCGACATGGCCCATCACGGTCACGACCGGTGAGCGCGGCTCGGTGTCGGTGGAATCGTCGACGATGTCGAACAGGCCTTCCTCGACGTCGGAAGCAGCCACGCGCTTGACGGTGTGACCCATTTCCTCGGCGATCAGCTGCGCGGTGTCGGCATCGATCACGTCGGTGATCTTGTGCATGGCGCCCTGCTTCATCAGCAGGCGGATCACGTCGACCGCGCGTTCGGACATGCGGTTGGCCAGTTCCTGGATGTTGATGGCTTCCGGGATCACCACTTCGCGGATCAGCTTTTCCTTGGGCTCGGAGGAGGCATGTCCCTTCAGGCGCTGGGTACGGCGGCGGAACGATGCGATCGAGCGCTCGCGCACGTCGTCGGCGTTGAGCGCGGTGACGAGCGTCAGGCGTCCGCGCTGTTTCTGCGGCGCGGGCTTTGCGGTGGTCTTGGGCGCGGTCGCGGGGCGGACGACCCCGCCGGGGCCGCGACGGACCTGGCGCGGACCCTCGTCCTCGTCGGAGATGTCGGCGGCGATCCCGGGAGCGCGCGCCGGCGGCACCGCGCGGGCGGGCGCTGCGGCGCGCGCCTCGGCTTCGCCGAAGCGCTTCTTGGCTTCGAGTTCGGCCTTGCGCTTGGCGTCCTCGTCCGCCCGGTGGCGCTCTTCCTCGGCCTTGCGGCGGGCTTCGGCGGCTTCGCGCTCGGCCTGCTCGATGCCTTCCTTGCTGTTGCGGCGCCTGGCTTCCTCTTCCGCCAGCCGCCGCTCTTCCATGTCGCGGACCTTGGCGTCGGCGAGTGCGCTGGCGCGCGCGGTGCGCTCATCCTCGGTCAGGGTGCGCAGCACCACGCCGGAACCGCTGCGCGGCGCCGCTGCCGGCGCTGCCGCGGGACGGGCCGCGGGCGCCTTGACCGGCGCGGCCTTGGCGACGGCCGGCTCCGGCGCATGGGTCTCGCCTGCCGGCGTCTCGCCGCCGATACGGCGTTTGCCGCGTTTTTCGACCACGACCTGCTTGGTGCGGCCGTGGCTGAAGCTCTGGCGCACGGTGCCCGTCTCGACGCGCGGCTTGAGCGTCAAGGTCTTGGTCGGGACACTCAGTGTCTTGTCGCCAGGCGTTTTGGTATCGACCATTCAGCAGTCCCAATCTTGTTTAGGTCGTGCGTTTCCGCACAGTCTGTTTCGGCGAATTCGTAGCCGCACGGCCGGCTGTCTTGTCGTCATCTGCCATCCGGTATCGGACCAGGAGCTGGCTGCGCGACAGGAACGTCTTGCTCGCCGGGCCCGCGAGCAGCGCAGCATGTATCACATTTGACCGGCCCAGTGCCAAATCCAATTGTTCCGACGTCAGCGCCGTGACGACCGGAAACCGGTTCGATTCATCGTTAATCCCGGCAATTTGCCGCGCCATCGCGTCCAATTTCCGGATTCCGTCCGCTGCCCCGTCCGAGGCATGGATCAGGGCCTGGATCGGGGCTCGATCCGGCCCCCGCCGCTGGTGCAGGGCGTCCTCGACCTTGCTGAAGCCGGAAATTACCTGGCCTGCCTTGGCAGCCATCGCCAGCGCCTCGACCACGCTGCGCACCAATAGCGCATCGGTGTCGGCGGCAAGCGTCGGCGCGACGCGTACCTCGCGCCTGAAACCCCTGCCAAACTGGTGACGCCGGACGGCTTCCGCAACCGTCTGCCGCGAGGCAGAAATCCAAAGCCCCCGGCCGGGGAGCCTGCGCTTCAGGTCCGGGATCACCTCGCCCTCGGGGGTGACCACAAACCGGATCAATTCGTCGATTCCCCGCACCTCGCGCGTGACCGCGCACATCCGCGATCTCGCGGACTTGTCGGTCCGCGGTCCGTTGTCGAGATCGGGGTCGGCGATGGCAAGCATGCGGGCGACATGGCTCCCTAGACCGGCTGATCTTCGGAGGCCTCGGCCTCCTCGGTGCCCTTGGCGAGATCGGCTTCCGTGATCCAGCCTGCGGCAACACGCGCCTGCATGATCAGCTTCTCGGCGTCATCGCGCGAGACCTCGTTGGGGTCGAGAATGCCGGGATGCTTGGTTGGCTCGCCGCCGTCCTTGCGCTCGGTCCAGCCGACCAGATCGTCGGTGGCGCAACCGGCAAGATCCTCGACCGTCTTGATGTCGTTCTCGCCGAACTTGACCAGCATCTTCGAAGTCACGCCGGGTACCGTCTTCAAAGCGTCTTCCACGCCGAGCTCCTTGCGTTTGTTTTCGAGTTCGTTTTCGAGCTGTTCCAGATATTCGCGGGCCCGGCTCTGCAGCTCGTTGGCGGTCTCCTCGTCGAAGCCCTCGATGCCGGCCAGTTCCTTGACGTCGACCAGCGCCAGTTCCTCCACCGAGGTGAAGCCTTCCGACGCCAGCAATTGGCCGACGACTTCGTCGACGTTCAGCGCTTCCATGAATACGCGCGTGGAGTTCTCGAAATCGGCCTGGCGGCGCTCGGATTCCTCCTGCTCGGTGAGGATGTCGATGTCCCATCCGGTCAGTTGCGAGGCAAGGCGCACGTTCTGGCCGCGCCGGCCGATCGCCAGCGACAGCTGGTTGTTGGTGTCGGGCACCACGACCTCGATCCGCTCGCGGTCCTCGTCGATGACGACCTTGGCGACCTCGGCGGGCGCCAGCGCGTTGACGACGAAGGTCGCGATATCGGGCGACCACGGAATGATGTCGATCTTTTCGCCCTGCAATTCGTTCACCACCGCCTGCACGCGCGAGCCGCGCATGCCGACGCAGGCGCCGACCGGATCCACCGAGGAGTCCCTGGAAATCACCCCGATCTTGGCGCGCGAGCCGGGATCGCGGGCCACTGCCTTGATCTCGACGATGCCGTCATAGATCTCCGGCACTTCCTGCGCGAACAGTTTCGCCATGAACTGCGGATGGGTGCGGGAGAGGAAAATCTGGGGCCCGCGGGTTTCGCGCCGGACGTCGAAAATATAGGCGCGGACGCGATCGCCATTGCGGAACACCTCGCGCGGCAGCATCTCGTCACGGCGGATGATGGCTTCGCCGCGGCCGAGATCGACGATGACGCTGCCATATTCGACGCGCTTGACGATGCCGTTGACGATATCGCCGATGCGGTCCTTGAATTCCTGATATTGCCGGTCGCGCTCGGCCTCGCGCACCTTCTGCACGATCACCTGCTTGGCCGATTGTGCGGCGATGCGGCCGTATTCCAAGGGCGGCAGGGTGTCGGCGATGGTGTCGCCGATCTGCGCGCCCGGATTGGCGCGGCGGGCGTCTTCCAGCGAAATCTGGTTCGCCGAATTCTCGACCTGTTCGACGACCAGCATGTGGCGGGACAGCCGCAGCTCGCCCTTCTTGGCGTCGATCTCGGCGTGGACGTCGGTCTCGCTGCCGTAGCGGGCGCGGGCCGCCTTGGCGATGGCGTCTTCCATCGCCGCGATCACGATGCCGCGGTCGATCGATTTCTCGCGCGCAACGGCGTCCGCGATCTGCAGCAGTTCGAGTTTGTTGGCGCTGACAGCTGCCATGGCTCTAGTCTCCTCTTGTGGGATCGATTTCGCCCCGACGCAGTCTTTCGGCGGCGAGGCGGTGTTCCTTGGTATTGTTCGGGGCGTTCTTTTTATTCGGCTTCAATTTCGGCTTCGGTCTGTTGTTCTTCGAAGGATCCGATTTTCTCGCATGCGGCGGTGGCGGCGGCTCGAGCCCGAGGCTCTGGCGCAACTCGCGTTCGGCGGCCTTGCCGCGCCGCATCGACTCGGCGATCAACTCATCGGTCAGCACCAGCCGCGCATCGGCGATGTCTTCCATGATGAGTCTGACGTCGGTATCTTCGCCGGCAGGCGTGTCATCGCGATGCAGTCGCACGCAATCACCCTCGACACCTTCGAGCGTGCCGCGGAACCGCTTGCGCCCCTGCCGCGCCACCGCCATCTCGATCTTCACGAGGTGACCGCCAAAACGTTCGAAATCGGAGCGGCGCACCAATGGCCGGTCGATTCCGGGCGAGGAAATTTCCAGCCGGTAAGCGCGATCGATCGGATCGGCGACGTCGAGCACTGGCGACAGCGCCTTCGATATCGCCTCGCAATCCTCGATCTGCATGGTTCCGTCCGGCCGCTCCGCCATGATCTGCACCGTGCAGCCGGCTTCGCCCGAAATCTTGATCCGCACCAGCCGGTAGCCCATTGCCTGCAACACCGGAGCCGCGATCGCCGACACCCGCGCCGCGATACCTGGCTCGACCACGAGGCGTGGCTCGGCAAGCAGTTCGGCGTCTACGGAACCATGGGTTGGATCGGTCATATCCAGGGTCAAGGTCTACCTGTTGGGCGATCTGTTTGGTGTTGGGTCGGGCGCGGCCTTCGAAGCCGGTCCGGCCGCTCTGCCCGAGCCGGGCTCGGCGTCGCACCCTGCCGGCTCGCTCAGGTAATAAAAAAGAGCGGGTCCCGGGGGGCCCACTCTCAATACGCGATCGTATGAGAACCATAAGTTGCGGCTGATATAGCGGTTTTCCCCCCGTCCGGCAAGGCCCGCCAGGTCGGCAAGCATGGTTTTTGGGGCCTTTCGGAGCGGCTTTCGAGCCTAACCCTTCCTTCATGAAGCCCACCTAGATTCGTCGCCGAGGGCGCCGATGCGCCGGGTTTGAGTGTGTTTGATGACGGTTGCAACCTCGCTGATCCCCGGGCTCGATGAAATTATCAGGCAGGGCGATCCCAAGCGCCTTGCCGAGGCCGCGCGCCGGATCAGCGAGCTGTTCCTCTCCGGGGCGGCCCATCTGCGGCCCGACCACGTCACCCTGTTCGACAACATTCTGATCGATCTCGTTTCGCACACCGAGATTGCCGCGCGCGTCGATCTGGCCGAACGATTGTCCGTCATCGCCAATGCGCCGCGCACCCTGGTCGGGCAACTCGCGCGCGAGGACGAGATTTCGGTTGCGGGCCCTCTCTTGCGGCGGTCTCCCGTCATCGATGAGGGTGCACTGATTGAAATCGCGCGTCTCAAGGGCCAGGGTCATCTGCTCGCCATGTCGGAGCGGCCGAAACTTTCGCCCGACGTTACCGACGTCATCATCCGGCGCGGCGACCGCGACGTGGTCAGGCGCGCCGCCGGCAATGCCGGCGCGGAATTTTCGCAAGCCGGATATTCGGTACTGATCAAACGCGCCAGCCAGGACGGTGTCCTGACGCTCGCGGTCGGGCGGCGCGACGATCTGTCGGAATCCCAGTTGAAGGAATTGCTGGAAGGCTCGATCGACGTCATTCGCCGTCGCCTGTTCGAGGTGGTCAGGCCCGGCCGCCAGGCCGCGATCAGCCGGGCGATGAGCGAAATCTCCGGCGAACCCGAGATCGTTCCCGGCCGCCGCGACTTCGCGCCGGCGCAACGCGCGATCCTGACACTGCATCGGAACGGCGACTTGAACGAAGGCGCGTTGCTCGGCTTTGCCAAGGCCCATAGATACGAGGAATCCATATCCGCCTTGTCCGCGATGTCGGGCGTGAAGATCGCAACGCTCGATCACCTGATCATGGGCGACCGCCACGATCCGATCCTGATCGTCGGCAAGACGATCGGCCTGGAATGGGTCACCGTGCGCGCCCTGATCCTGCTGCGGCTGGGCCCCAACCGGGTGCCCGCCCCCGCCGACATCGAAAGCGCTCGCGTCAATTACGCGCGACTGATGCCTTCGACCGCGGAGCGGGTGGTGGGTTTCTGGCGGACCAAACAATCGGCGTGACCCAAATCCCTTCCCAATGACTGACACCGCACGCTAAGCTATCTCGCAAAGGCGCGGGCACGGCGCCGAGCGGGAGACCGGAATGCTGACCGACGCCGATATTGAGCTGCACGCCGGCAAGATCCGCAATGACGGATATGCCGTTATCGAGCGTGCGGCCGAACCCGCCCTGGTCGAGGGATTGAAGGCGGCGCTGGAGCGCACCGAGCACGAGCATGGCCTGGGTTACGCCAAGACCTCGTTCGAGGGTTTCAAGACCGTCCGCATCAACAATCTGCTGACCTATGACGAGATGTTCTGGGCAGTGCCGTTGCATGAAAACGTGCTGCCGATCGTGGAACGCGTGCTGGACAGGGAATGCCTGTTGTCGTCGTTCTGCTCGCTGGTGCTCGGTCCCGGCCAGGAGGCGCAGCCGATCCACGAGGACACGCAATTGATTCCGCTGCCGCGCCCGCACATCCCGATCGTGCTCAATGCGATCTGGGCGCTGTCGGATTTCACGCCCGAGAACGGCGCGACGCGGATCGTGCCGGGCAGCCACAAATACGCTTCCTCGCCTGAATACGGCAAGGACTACGCCGCCGTCACCGCGACGATGCCGGCGGGCAGCGTGATGCTGTTCGACAGCGCGCTGTGGCACGGCGGCGGCGCCAACACCAGCGATGCCAGGCGCTTTGCATTTTCCTGCGCCTATTGCTGGGGCTGGATGCGGCAGCAGGAGAACCTGCAACTCGGGATTCCGACCGAGACGGCGCGGCGGTTCCCGCGGCGGCTGCAGGAATTGTGCGGCTACAGCGTCTACAAGGGACAGTTCGGCCACATCGACAACCGCGATCCGATCGAGCTACTGGGCCGCGAACGCGGCAGGCGCATGGTGTGGGAAGCAACCGACATCAAGAAGGCGCGGATGAAATCGTAACGTCGTTCCGGGGCGATGCGAAGCACCGAACCCGGAACCTCGAGATTCCCCGATGTGCAATTGCACATCTGAGGTTCGCGCTTACGCGCGCCCCGGAATGACGGCGGAGAGGTCAGCCCACCCGCCGAAACCGCAGATACGTAGCCTTCCGTCCCTCGCGCTCGGCCTTGGTGCCATAGCGCGTCATGGTGTGTTCGCTCCAGGGCTGGCGCCAGTCGGAGGCGCGCTCGGCGGTCCAGACAAAATCGGGCGATCGCGCAAGATGCGCCAGCGTCCAGGCGCAGTAATCGTCGATGTCGCTGACGAAGCGAAACTCGCCATCCACCGCGAGCACGCGCGCCATCGCGGCGATCGTCGCGTCCTGCACGAAGCGCCGCTTCCAGTGCCGCCGCTTCGGCCAGGGGTCGGGATGGATCAGGTCGATCCGGCAGAGCGAGCGCGGCGGCGCCCATGCCAACAGCTCGGCGGCGTCGCCGGCGAACAGCCGGATATTGCCCAGATTGTGGGCTTCGATCTGCGTCAGGATCTTCGCCATGCCGTTGACGTAAGGCTCGCAGCCGATGAAGCCGGCGTCCGGAAAGGCGCGCGCTTCCGCGATCAGGTGCTCGCCGCCGCCGAACCCGATTTCGAGCCTGATGCCGTCGACCGGGCGGTCGAACAGTTCGGCGAGATCGCGCGGGCTCTTGCCCGTGATGTCAAGCGCCAGGCGCGGCAACAGATGCTCGATCAGATCGGCCTGGTGCGCGCGCAGCTTGTGGCCCTTGCGCCGTCCGAAGAATGATCCGTGCGGGTGAACGCCGCCGCTGTCGCCGGACGATGCCCCGTGCCTTGCCGGGTCGCGCCCGATCATCGCAGTGTCTGAAACAGCCGATAAAGCAGCCGCGCCCGCGGCTCGATCGACGAGATGTACATCTGCTCGTAGTGGGTATGGGCGCCCTTGCCGTCGACCCCGAGGCCGTCAAGCGTCGCCGTGTGCGGGGCGGTGAAATTGCCGTCGGAGCCGCCGCCGGTCTTGGTGTCCACGAGGTCAAAACCGATTTCGGCGGCGAGCGTCCTGGCATGTTCGTAGAGCGCCGCGCCGGCGTTGCCCTTCTCGTAGGGCGGCCGGTTCAATTCGCCCGTGACCTTGACGCTGACGCCCTCGCTGCGCGATTTCAGGCCGAGGATTCTCGGAACCAGCGCCTCGGCTTCCGCGAGCGAGGGAACGCGCATGTCGACCTCGGCATAGGCCTCTTCGGCAATGACATTCGGTCGGGTGCCGCCTCTGACGACGCCGACATTGACGCTGACGCCGCGCGCACGATCGTTCATGGCTTCCAGCGTCTGGATGATATTGGCGAGTTCGCGGATGGCGCTGCGGCCGTCCTCGGGGCGCGAGCCGGCATGCGACGGCACGCCTTTGACGAACACCTCGAACCGGCCGACGCCCTTGCGCCCGGTGACGATCTTTCCGCCGTCACGGGCGGGCTCGGTGACCAGCACGTATCTTGCCTTTCGCCCCTCCGCCTCGATCAGCGCGCGCGAGGTCGGGCTGCCGATCTCCTCGTCGGAGACGTAGAGCTGGGTCACGCCAAGCGGCGAGCGCGCTCCGTCCGCGCAAAGCTGCCGGAACGCATGGTAGGCGAGATAGGCGCCGCCCTTCATGTCGTAGATGCCCGGACCGAAGGCGCTGTCGCCCTCTATCCTGAACGGCAGGCGCTCGATGAATCCCATCGGGTGCACGGTATCGAGGTGGCTGAGCACGAGGATTCCCGGCGCGTCCTGTCCCCATGACGAACGTACGGCCAGGTGATCGCCACAGCCGCTCCGGCCGGCGACACGCTCGACGGTGGCGGGCAGATCGCGATAGCCCTCCGCCACCATGGTCGCGAGCCGGTTGACCTGCCCGGGTGCTTCGGTCGGCGTCTCGATCTCGACCCAGCGGCGAATGCCGTCGAGAATGGTCTTTGAATCGAAGGGATTGGCGGACGTCAGCATGATGGGTGCCTTTGAATCTCGAGTTTCCGGGTTGCCGCCATCGGGCCGCGCTTCGCGCGGACCCGTTGGTGCGCCCCGGAAATCACGGCATATTCCAGATTTGGATGTCGCTCAAACTGAAACGAGGGCGTCTAACGCTTGTCGGGGGCTTCGCGCGCGGCGATCTGTTCGACCAGGTCGACGATGCTGCGCCGGAGCTTGGCGTCGGTGATGCGCGTGAAGGCGCGTGTCAGCGCCAGACCCTCCGATGTCGCCAGGAAGTCGGAAACATAGGTTGGCGAGGTCCCCTCGCTAAAACCTTCGGCGCTGGCGGTGCCGCTCGGCCCTCCCTCGAACAGGAACGAGACCGGGACCTGGAGTATTTCGGAGATCTGTTGAATCCGGCTGGCGCCGACCCGGTTGGTGCCCTTCTCGTATTTCTGGACCTGCTGGAAGGTCAGACCCAAGGCTTCGCCGAGCTTCTCCTGACTCATGCCGAGCATGATGCGCCGCATGCGCACGCGACTGCCGACATATTTGTCAACAGGATTGGGCGCCTTGGTCGACATTTCCAGCACTCCTTCGGACGCGCCTCAACGGATGAGGCAGGCGAACTATGCCTTAAGCGCCAATACCGTCAAATCTTGCTCGGAAGCGTCGGGGAGGAATGCGAATGATTTGAGCAACGACTGACCGGACCTTCTCGACTAGCGGGGCAGCATGCTAACTGCGCGGTAGGTCTGTCAACTGGTGGATTTCGGCTCGCCTGGATATCCGCGGGTTAACCGAAACCAAACGTGAATATGCAGGCGCTTGTCAGGCTTCGCTTCGCCGCGCGCCGCCGAATGACCAGGAGCAACGCAGCGACGATGATGAGTCCGGCGGGAATGTCGCCGGCGCGTGCGTAAATCGTCGGCGGGATTGCCGACGGCAGGCGGGAATCCAGGACGCCCTCAATTCCGAGACCGAGCCGGGCCACCATCCGCCCTACGGGATCAATAACGGCCGAAATGCCGGTATTCGCGGCGCGAACCAGAGGCAGTCCTTCCTCGATCGCGCGCACCCTCGCCTGCTGCAGATGCTGGTAGGGGCCGGTCGAGATTCCAAACCAGCCGTCATTGGTCAGGTTGACGATCCAGCCCGGCCGATCGTCGCTCGCTGCAACGTCTCCGGGAAAAATGGCTTCGTAGCAAATCAGCGGTAGCGCGCGCGGGGCATTTGGCACCGCCAGCGTGCGGCGGCGCGTGCCCGCGATAAATCCGCCCTGAACTCTGGCGAGCTGCTCCAGGCCGAGTCTCTCCATCCACTCCTGGAATGGCAAATACTCGCCGAACGGCACCAGATGCAGCTTGTCGTAGACCGACAGCACGCTGCCATCATGGTCGATGACATAGATCGAGTTGTAGGCGCGCGTGATCCTCGTCCCCGGCGGCAGATCCGGCGCGCGCACCGAACCGGTGATCAGGACGGTGCCCTTGGGCAACAGGTCGGCGATTTGCGCCATCGCGTCGGCTTCACGGGTCAGGAAGAAGGGAAACGCCGATTCCGGCCAGATCAGGATGCTGGCGTCGCGCACGCCGGTCGATTCCGGCCCGGCGGCGCGATCGGAGAGCGTGAGATATCTGTGCATCACTTCCGCCTTGGCGGAGTAATTGAATTTGACGTCCTGCTGCAGGTTGGGCTGCATGATCCGCAGCTTCACGTTCGCCACCATCGCGGTCGGATGCAGCTTCAGGCGAATGCCGCCGAAAATTCCCATGGCGACGAGCAGCGCGAGCGCGGTCGCCGGCGCAAGCCATGGCTTGCGTCCGCGGGAAGCGCCGTCGATCAGCACGGCCGGGCTTGCGAAGATCGCCACGGCAAGGAATGTCAGGCCCCAAAGGCCGATCAGCGATGCCGTCTGCGCGAGCGCCAGCGGCTCGGTCAGCGCGTAGCCGAACGCATTCCACGGAAATCCCGTCAGCACATGACCGCGCAGCCATTCGCCGATCGTGAGGCCGGCGGCGAGCGCGAGCACCCTCGAGGCGTCCCTCGGCCAGATCAGGCGCGCCAGTGCGAAACCGAAAGCGGTGAACAGCGAGAGATAGGCGGGCAGGCCAAGCACGGCGAACGGCATCAGCCAGGCGAAGGTCGATGCGTCGACCAGGAACGCGTAGCCGATCCAGTACAGTCCCGGCACGAAATAGCCGAGCCCGAACCAGAAGCCCGACGTCGCGGCCGCCGGCACGCCGCGCCAGCGTCCGGCGCCGGCGCCGTCGATCAGCCAGACCGCGACCGGAAAGGTCGCAAACAGCACCGGCCAGGCGTTGAACGGCGCCATCGCGAGCGCCGACAGCGCACCGGCGAGGAACGCAATGGCCGCGCGTTTCCATCCCCATGCCAGGATAATCGCCAGACCCGCGGCGCGGAATTTCTCTGCGGCCTTCACTGCGAGCCGGCTCCGTCGGCGGGCGGCGGGCTCGCATTGTCGTTGGCCTGCGCGGGGCCCGGCTCGGGCGCACTCTCGCGGCGGCGGCTTTCGCGCTGCGCGCGCAGCGGAGGACGTTCCTTGCGGGGGGCGATGCGCAACCGCTTGACGCGTCTCGGATCGGCGTCGAGCACCTCGATTTCGAAATTGCCGGGGCCGGAAATCACTTCCCCGCGCACCGGCAGCCGGCCGACATGGGTCACCAGAAAACCGCCGAGCGTCTCGACCTCCTCGCCGGCTTCGCCGGTGACGAAATCCTCGCCGATCACGGAGCGGACATCGTCGAGGCTGGCGCGCGCATCGGCGATGAAGGAATTGTCCGGCTGCCGCACGATCGAGGGCGGTTCGTCGCTGTCATGCTCGTCGTCGATCTCGCCGACGATCTGCTCGACGATGTCCTCGATCGATACCAACCCGTCGGTGCCGCCATATTCGTCGACCACCAGCGCCAGATGGATGCGCGAGGCCTGCATCTGGGCCAGCAGGTCGATCGCCCGCATCGAGGGCGGCACGAACAAAAGCTTCCGGATGATATTGGCCTCCGACAGCGGCAGCGAGAGATCGACGGCACGCAGATCGAGGCCGGCCGGGAAAGCTTTCTTGCGCCTGGTCTTGCCCTTGCCGGTCTCGGACACGCGCGCCCTGGCGGTCATGAACGCCAGGAGATCGCGGATGTGAACGATGCCCTCGGGATCATCGAGGGTCTCGTCGTAGACCACGAGGCGCGAATGCGCGGCGCTTTCGAACAGACTCATCAATTCGCCGAGCGGAATGTCGCGCTTGACCGCGATGATGTCGGCGCGATGCACCATGACGTCGGCGATGCGCCGTTCATGCAAGGAGAGAATGTTGCGCAGCATGGTGCGCTCGATCGCGGAGAACCCGACCTCATCGGGCGTCGATGCATCGAGCACGACCTGCAGATCGTCGCGGACCGATCCCGGCTTCCATCCGAACAGCGCGCGGATCGCCCGCGTCAGCCAGTTCTCCGCAACCGGGCGCGCGACCTCGTTCGGCGGCACCACCGCGGGCAGGTTGCGCGTGTTGCGCGGATTGTCGTGGATCGGTTCGGAGTCCGCCATCTCAGTCCATCCGCTGCCGGTTCCGGTAAGGGTCGGGAATGCCGAGCTGCGCCAATATCTCCGTCTCCAGAGCTTCCATGGCTTCGGCGTCATCGTCCTTTTCGTGATCGTAGCCGATCAGGTGCAGGAAACCATGGATCGCCAAATGGCTTAAGTGATGCTCGAATGGTTTTTGTTCGTCATCGGCTTCCTTGCGTGTCGTCTCGTAGGCGATCGCGATGTCGCCGAGCAGGCGCGGCGCATCGTCCGCGCCGCTGGCGCCGCTCGGCTGCAGCGCGGGAAACGACAGCACATTGGTCGGCTTGTCGATGCCGCGCCAGTTCGCATTCAGGGTGCGGACCCCCTCGTCGTCGGTCAGCATCACCGCGAGCTCGGCGTCGCCGACATCGGCCTCGACCGTTTCGGCGGCGGCCGCGATGGCGCGCTGGATCACGCCCTCGGCGTCAAACTCGGCCCGCCAGCATGCGGCGGTGACGAGAACGTCCGTGACGGGGAGGGCAGATGGCGCCATCGCTCTCGAATTTCTGTTGCGCTCCGGAATCGCTTCCGGGGTGCAGCTGGCGGCAGATGTGAGCATCAAGACTTGCTGGTTGCCGGCCGCTGCGGCAATCCTTCATAGGCGGCGACGATCCGTGCCACCAGTTCGTGGCGGATCACGTCATCGGCCGTGAATTTCACCTGTGCGATACCCTCGACGCCATCGAGCAGCCGGGTGGCTTCGGCAAGCCCCGAGGTCTGGCCGTTCGGCAGATCGACCTGGGAGGGATCGCCGGTGATGATCATGCGGCTGTTCTCGCCGAGCCGGGTCAAGAACATCTTCATCTGCATCGAAGTGGTGTTCTGCGCCTCGTCCAGGATGATGGCGGCGTTGGTCAGCGTCCGCCCGCGCATGAAGGCAAGCGGCGCGATCTCGATTTCGCCGGCCTGCAGCGCGCGCTCGACGATGCGGGAATCCATCAGGTCGTAGAGCGCGTCGTAGATCGGCCTCAGGTAAGGGTCGACTTTCTCCCTGAGATCGCCGGGCAAGAAGCCGAGCCGCTCGCCGGCTTCCACCGCAGGGCGCGACAGGATGATGCGGTCGACTTCCTTGCGCTCGAACAATTGCGCGGCCTGCGCGACCGCGAGCCAGGTCTTGCCGGTGCCGGCCGGACCGATGCCGAACACCAGTTCATGGCGCTTCAGCGCGCGAATGTAGGAATCCTGCGCGGCGGTGCGCGCCCGCACCGGGCGCTTGCGCAGGTTGATGGTCTCAAACGACGACTTGACCGTCTTGGCGTCGAATTCGAACAGCGAGCCCTGCGCGATCACGGCGCGGATCGCGCCTTCGACCTCGCCCTGCGACAGGTCGTGCCCCTGGATGGCCTGCGCGTACAGCGTCTCCAGCACGCGCCGCGCCGCGTCGCAGCCGTCGCGCGATCCGGCGATCGAGATGTGATTGCCGCGCGAATCGACCACGACGCCGAGCCGGCGCTCGATCAGCGCGAGATTCTGTCCGTAAGGTCCAACCAGCGCCGAGGCCGCGCGATTGTCGTCGAAGTCGATGACGACTTGCGTCTCGGGCGGGATCTGCAGGTCGCGGTCAAGTTTGCGGCTGGGAGCGAGCGAAGGCGAATCCGATGCGCTTTTTGGCAAGGGTTCAGGCTCCCATTCTCGTTTTGGAAGAATCGGTCATTGCAGAAGGCGTGATGCGAGGAGAACCAGGCAGCACCTGGGGCTTGCAAGCGAGTTCGCCGAGCAGGCTGTAGCGCTCGAGGCTTTCGATCTTCACCGGCAATACCCGCCCGATGATGTCGGGCGATGCCATCACATGCGCCGGCTGCAGATAGGCGGTGCGGCCGACGATCTGGCCGGGGTTGCGGGCCTCGCGCTCGAACAGCACATCAACGGTGTTGCCAATCGCAGCCCGATTGAAGGCCGATTGCTGGCTGTCGATCAATTCCTGAAGCCGCACCAATCGCTCGTCCATCTCTTCGGCTGCAACCGTCTCCCGCATGTCCGCCGCCGGCGTTCCGGGCCGCGGCGAATATTTGAACGAATAGGCGCCAGCGTATCCGATTTGCGTGACAAGCGCGAGGGTGGCGGCAAAATCTTCCGCGGTCTCGCCGGGGAAACCCACGATAAAATCCGATGAAAAAGCAATATCTTGGTGTGCCGCGCGAAACCGGTCGATGACACGGTGGTAATCCAGCGCGGTATGTCTGCGGTTCATGGCCGCAAGAATCCGGTCCGAGCCGGATTGCACCGGCAGATGCACGAACGGCATCAGCGCCGGCAGGTCGCGGTGGGCCTCGATCAGGCTGTCGTCGACGTCGCGGGGATGGCTGGTCGAGTAGCGCAGCCGGATGATGCCGGGGATTGCCGCGAGGTGATGCAGGAGGGCGCCGAGCGGCCAAACCTGCCCGTCCGGGCCCTCGCCGTGATACGCATTGACGTTCTGCCCGATCAGGGTGATTTCGCGCACGCCGTTGTCCGCGAGCCTCTGCACGTCGTCGACGATTTTCGTCACCGGCCGCGAGACTTCCGCACCGCGCGTATAGGGCACGACGCAGAAGGTGCAGAATTTGTCGCAACCCTCCTGCACGGTGACGAACGCCGAAATGCCGCGCGCGCGGATCGCCTCGGGCCGCGGCGGCGGCAGGAAGGAGAATTTGTCCTCGGCGGGGAATTCGGTCTCCAGCGCGCGGCCATCGCGCCTGGCCTGCGCCAGGAGTTGCGGCAGATGGTGATAGCTCTGCGGGCCGACGACGACGTCGACCACGGGTGCGCGGCGGATGATCTCCTCGCCCTCGGCCTGCGCGACACAGCCGGCCACCGCGATGTTCATCTGGCGCCCGTGGCCCGCGGCGGCGTCTTTGATCGTGCGCAGCCGGCCGAGTTCTGAGTAGACTTTCTCGGAAGCCTTTTCGCGGATGTGACAGGTATTGAGGATCACGAGATCGGCGTCATCGACGCTTGCCGTCTCGACAAAGCCTTCGCCCGCCAGGGCGTCCACCATGCGTTGCGCATCGTAGACGTTCATCTGGCAGCCATATGACTTGATGTGCAGCTTGCGCGGCGGCTTCATGTAACTCGAATGCGGTCCGGAAACGGCGCCATTGCGGCGCAGGGCTCAAATATAGGCTAAGGCGCTGAAAATCCAGCGGTTGGAACCGGCTTTCGGCCGATTTGCCCGATCAGGTCGGGCAATTGCCGCATATCGTCGAACGTCATGGCGGCGCCGGCGGCGCGCAATCTGTCGCTATGACCTGGCCGGCAATGGCTGCCGCCGTGAAAGCCGAGCACGGTCATCCCGGCGGCCCGCGCGCCGGTGATGCCCGGCACGCTGTCCTCGATCACAATGCACCGCTCGGGAGCGGCCCTCATTTGCGCGGCCGCGAAAAGAAACAGATCCGGCGCGGGCTTGCCGCGCTTGACCTGGGTGGCCGAGAAGATGTGAGGCGCCAGATGATCGTACAAGCCGGCGCAGCTAAGGCCATGGCGAATCTTTTCGGGCGTGCCGCTCGATGCCACGCATTTGGGCAGCGCGATCGCTGCGACCGCCTCGGCGGCGTGAGCGACCGCCTGCAGATCGTCCGCATAAAATTGCAAGGTGGCTTGCTTTACCTGGGACTCAAAATCCTCCGGGAGCTCGCGGCCGAGTTCGGCTTCGACGATGAGCCGCGCCTCCCGGTCCGATACGCCGAGAAAGCGCTCGAGCACCTGGTCAGGCGTCACCGGATAGCCGTGGCGCGTCAGGGTATCCGCATGCGCGCGGCAGGAGATGACCTCGCTGTCGACCAGCACGCCATCGCAGTCGAAAATGACGAGATCGACATTTGGGCTCGGGCGTTGCACGCGCTCACGGCTTCTCGTCTTCGAGCGGGATGCAATACAGTTCCAGCCGGTGATCGACCAGCTTGTAGCCGAGCCTGCGGGCGATTTCGGCCTGCAGCTTCTCGATTTCCTCATTGGTGAATTCGATCACCTTGCCGTCGCGCAGATTGATCAGGTGGTCGTGATGGGTTTCGCGCATTTGCTCGTAGCGGGCGCGGCCCTCGCGGAAGTCGTGGCGCTCGATGATGCCGGCGTCCTCGAAGAGCTTGACGGTCCGGTACACCGTCGAAATCGAGATCTTGTCGTCAACCGCGACGCAGCGGCGATACAGTTCCTCGACGTCAGGGTGATCGGCGGCTTCCCCCAGCACGCGCGCGATGACGCGGCGCTGTTCGGTCATGCGCATGCCGGTGGCCGCGCAACGGGCCTCGATGCCGGTGGCCTTGAGCCCGGGCGTGGATTTCGGAATGGTCATCGGTTTCGCCTGGAGTGATGAGCTGATGTTGTGCCACCGCGCGCAGCCTACGACAAGTCGCGGCGCATCAGAAGCGCATTCAATTGTTCCCCGTCAGCCTGCCGGTAATACCGTTCCCGGCGTCCGGCGACGCTGAATCCGGCGCGCTGGTAGAGCCGCCGCGCTGGCTGATTGTTTTCCTCGACCTCGAGAAAGACGGTGCGCACGCCGCGCCCGGCGAGATGGCCAAGGTGGGTCAGCAACAGGTCGCGGGACAGGCCGCGGCCGCGATAGCCGGGGTCGACGGCGATCGACAGTATTTCGGCCTCATCCGCGGCCAGGCGCGACACCGCAAAACCGATGGTTCTCCGTCCCATCCTCAAACGATGCACCAGCGTGTTGCGCTCGGTCAGCATGACCTCGAATTCGGCCTCGCCCCAGCCGCGGTGAAATGAGGCGCCGTGCAGCTGCGAAAGACGCGCCGCATCGCGCAAGCTCGCAGACTCGACGGCCGCGGTGCCGCCACTCCACCATTCCGAGAGCCAGCCCATCATGACGCCGTCGGCTGCGACGGCCTTGGCAGCGGGTCCTTTGGAAGCTTGGCGTCGGGCGCGCGCAGATAGAACGGACGCGCCGGCGCGGTGTTCGGACTGACGGCGGCGCCGAGCCACGCCACCCAGGCAATATCCGGGGCTGCCTGCGCATCGACCCTGACCGGCGGCGGCGCATCCGCAGGCCAGCGCTGGCCGAGAATGTCGGCGGCATTGCCGACGAGGATCGGCGCGCCGAAGCGCGCGGCACTGAGCGCCTCCTCGATCGGCGCGACGCGCGGGCGGATCAGCGAACTGCCATTGCCGCTGACGGCCTGAAAATAGACCTGGTCATGGCGCGCATCGATGGCCGAGATCACCGGCTGCTCGCCGTTCTCGCTGACGACGGGCGCGGCATAGGCCGAGAGCGTGGTCACGCCGACGGCGGGCTTGTCGGCGGCGAGCGCAATGCCCCGCGCGGCGGAGAGGCCGACGCGAAGGCCCGTGAAGCTGCCGGGGCCGGTGGTCACCGCGATCCGGTCGAGGGCTGCGAAGGCAGTGCCGGCCTCCTTCATGACGCGGCCGATCAGCGGCATCAGGGCCTCGGCATGGCCGCGCTTCATGACCAGCGATTCCTGCGCGATCAGCTTGCCGGCATCGGTATCGAGCACGCCCGCGGCGCAGGCATCCAGCGCAGTGTCGATGGCGAGGATCAGCATGAGGAGCGGGCGAATGGCGAGTGGCGAATGGCGAATAGAAGGTCAGAATCAACCACTATTCGCCATTCGCTACTCACTATTCGCCGCTCCCTAAAATCACATCGGCCGGACTTCGACGACGTCGGGCACGAAATGCCGCAGCAGGTTCTGGATACCGTGCTGCAGCGTCGCGGTGGAGGACGGGCAGCCCGAGCAGGCGCCCTTCATGTTGAGATAGACGATGCCGTCCTTGAAGCCGCGGAAGGTGATGTCGCCGCCGTCATTGGCGACCGCCGGGCGCACCCTTGTTTCGATCAGGTCCTTGATGGTTGCGACCGTCTCGGCGTCTTCGTCGCTATAGAACTCGTCTTCCTCGTCGGCGGCCTCGTCGCTTCCGGCGCTGCCGTCGGCGAGCAGCGGGGCGCCCGACATATAATGCTCCATGATGGCGCCGAGGATGGCAGGCTTCAGGTGCTGCCAGTCGCCTTCGGCCTTGGTCACGGTGACGAAGTCCGAGCCGTAGAACACGCTGGTGACGCCGGGCACGCCGAACAGTTTCTCGGCGAGCGGCGAGCGTGCGGCCGCGTCGCGGCTGGTGAATTCCATGGTGCCGCCGTCGAGCACGGCGCGGCCGGGGATGAATTTCAGGGTGGCGGGATTGGGGGTGGCTTCGGTCTGGATGAACATGGCTTTCTCCGGCGTCGCCGGTTCAAGGCCGGCGCGTGGCTGATCCCATAGCAGATGGCTACGCCGGATGCACGGTCAAGGGGCGCAGATCAGGGGTTCTGCAGCCGCATCAAGGGCCTGCGGCTGACATCCTCACGACAAAGCGTCGATTTCGGCGTCGCTCAGCTCGCCGGATATGATGGTGACGGGGATCGGGAACGAGCCGACCGTATTAGCGAGGAGGGTGATCAGTGGGCCTGGGCCTTCCGGGCCCGGGTTGGCGGCCAGCACCAGCATCGCGATATCGGCATCCTTGTCGATCACGTCGATGATCTGCTCGGCCGGGTCGCCCTCGCGGATCACGCGTTCGGGCGTGATCGCGGCGATGCCGTTGGCGCGGCCGGCGGCGCGATCGAGCGCCGCGTTGGCATCTTCATGGGCTTCCGCGCGCATGACTTCGGCGACCCCGAGCCACTGCTGGTTCTGGTCTTCGGTCTCGATGACGCGCAGCATCACCACGCCGCCGCCGAGGCGAATCGCCCAGCGGCTGGCGTAATAGACCGCGCGGTCCCATTCCGCGGTGTCATCGACGATGACAAGACATTTTGGCTTGTGACCCGTCTCGTAGCTTCGCCGCTGGGTGGTCATGCATGCCCCCGATGCCGCGCCAGGCACGCCGCATGCTGCCACGGCGCAGCCATCGCCGACAAGCGGCGCCGGCAGGTTAATGCCAGTTCCTCTTGGTGAGGAGCGCGTCTTCGCGCGTCTCGAACCATGAGAGCCCGTATCCATCCTTCGAGACGCCGCGCAAGAGCGCGGCTCCTCAGGATGAGGTGGGCGGCTTCTAACGCTTGCGGACGAAACCAACGATGTCCTTGGTCGCCTTCATGGTCTCGGCGGCAATCGCGCGCGCGCGGTCGGCGCCGTCGACCAGGATCTGGTCGACATGCCCGGGGTCCGCGGCCAGCCGCTTCATCTCGGTGGCGATCGGCGACAATTTCGCGACACAAAGTTCGACCAGCGCGTTCTTGAAGCTGGAAAACTGCCCGCCGCCGAATTCGCGGAGTACCTCGGCCTTGCTGCGGCCCGAAAGTGCTGCGTAGATGCCGACCAGATTGTCGGCTTCGGGCCGCGTCTCCAGTCCTTTTTCCTCCGACGGCAGCGGCTCCGGATCGGTCTTTGCCTTCCGGATCTTCTGCGCGATGGTGTCGGCGTCGTCGGTGAGATTGATCCGCGAATTGTCCGAGGCATCCGACTTCGACATTTTCTTGGTGCCGTCGCGCAAGCTCATCACCCGCGTCGCCGGACCCGTGATCAGCGGCTCGGGCAGCGGAAAAAACATTCCATCGGCAACACCATGGCCGCGGATCGAATCGCCGAAGTCGTTGTTGAATTTCTGCGCGATGTCGCGCGACAGTTCGAGGTGCTGCTTCTGGTCCTCGCCGACCGGCACATGGGTGGCGCGATAGAGCAGGATGTCGGCCGCCATCAGCACCGGATAGTCGTAGAGGCCCACGGAGGCGGCCTCGCGGTCCTTGCCGGCCTTTTCCTTGAACTGCGTCATGCGGTTGAGCCAGCCGATCCGGGCCACGCAATTGAAGATCCACGTCAGTTCGGCGTGCTCGTGCACCTGGCTCTGGTTGAAGACGATATGCTTCTTCGGGTCGATGCCCGCGGCGATGAAGGCCGCGGTCACCTCGCGGGTGTTGCGCGCGAGTTCCGCAGGTCCCCCCCACACCTCCACCGGCTGCGTCAGCGCGTGCATGTCGACCACGCAATAGAGACAGTTGTGGGTCTCCTGCAGCTTCACGAAGTTGACGATCGCGCCGAGGTAGTTGCCGAGATGCAAATTGCCGGTCGGCTGGACGCCTGAAAAAACCCGTTCGACGAATGCCATTGTCAGTTTCCCGGTCAGCTTGCCGCGCGTGGCTGTCTCGCGTTGACCGTTGCCGGTTGCCGCGACGCGCCGTCCAATGCCACGCAAGCCTCAGTCGCGCAAGCCGCCAGCCGCGTTTTGCCTGACCGCGTCGACCACTTCGCCCCAGCTGGTGACCCCGAACAGGGCCAGAAGCAGGCCGTAAACGGCGATCGCCGCTGCTATCACCGTTATCAGAAGCGCTGCCTGCGCGAGGTCGTGCGCGCCGGCGCCGAGCGCCGGCAGCAACCTCGCCGTCAGCCACAACAGCCCGCCCATCACGAGCGCCGCCGCGACCAGGCGCGGCAGCCGCCGCCGTGCCGCCGCATCGATGGAAAATCCCGATATCGCCGGGCTCCGGCGCAGCAGTGAGAACGCGCTGCTCCAGGCCCCGATCGCGATGCTGGCCGAAATCCCGCTGGCGCCGAACAGCCGGCCAAGCACCACGGCCGCAACGATCGCCACCGCCAGCCCCTTCAATGTCGCCAGCAGCGGCGTCAGCGTATCGTGGCGCGCGAAAAATGCCGGCGACAGCGCTTTCACCAGCACATGCGCCGGCAAGGCGAGCGCAAGCCAGTCGAGCGCCTGCGCGGTGGCGGCGGTATCAGTGGCGGTGAACGCGCCATGCTCGAACAGCATCCGCACCACCGGCGCGCTCAGGGCGATCAATCCGAGCGTCGCCGGCAACGCCAGTCCAACCGCGAGTTCAAGGCCGCGCGATTGCGCGTGCGCAACGGCGGTTGCATCCTCGCTGCGCAAGCTCCGCGTCAGTTCGGGCACCAGCACGGTGCCCATGGCGACGCCGACGATGCCGAGCGGCAGTTCGATCAGGCGATTGGCGAAATAGAGCCACGACACCGAGGAGGGCGAGGACGAGGCGATGATCGCGCCGCCGACCACGAGCAATTGCGGCGAGGCGCTGGCGATCATGCCGGGGATCGCCTTGCCGAGGAAGCCGCGCATCTCCCGATCGAAGGATATTCGCAGCGGCGTTGCGACGCTGCCGCCGCGGCGCAACAGCAGGATGGAAAGCTGCAGCAGCCCGGCGATGCCGACGGTGGCGGCGATTGCCAGCGCGGCATGGCGTGCGTCCTGCGGCCAGCGGATCAGCGCCGCCATCACCGCGATCAGCGCGATATTGAACAGAAGCGGCGAGAATGCCGTCAACGCAAATCTCGCTTGCGCGTTCAAGAGCGCCATCATGACGGTGACGGGGCCTGCGAAGGCGAGATAAGGCAGCATCAGCCTGATATCGTCGACCGCAAGCTCCAGCGTCGGCGTGCCCACGAATCCCGGCGCGAACGCCGTGATGACGAATGGCATCAACAGGCCGCTCAGCGTTGCGGTCACGAGCAGCGTCGCGCTGACGGTGCCGAGCACCCGTCCCGCGAATGCCGCCGCCGCCACCGCGCCCTCGGCCTCGCGCACGCGCAGCCAGGCCGGCACCAAGGCCGCGTTCAGCGCGCCCTCGGTCAAGAGCCGCCTGACCACGTTGACCAGTTGAAATGCCACCAGCAACGCATCCGCGGCGGCGCCGGTGCCGAGCAGCGCGGCGATCATGGCGTCGCGCGCGAAGCCGAGCAGCCGCGAGGCCAGCGTTCCCGTCGATACCGTGAGGAAGGAGCGGATCATGAAGGCTCTTGTACCGTGTTTCCAACGTTAGGGAGCATATCGGTATCAACTCTGAACCTCATCCAGAGGAGCATCGCGTGAGCGATGCGTCTCGAAGGATGGCCACAGACGACCGTGCAAGCTGCCATCCTTCGAGACGCCCGGCTTCGCTGCGCTCTGCCGGGCTCCTCAGGATGAGGTCCGGGAAATTTGAACTGATCGTTTTCATCGCATCGATCCACTCGGAGGCTTCCCTTGCTGGCGCCAGGCCGATCGTGATAGGCCGCACCCCTTCACCATTGCCGCAACAGGAATCTGGAATGACCACGACAAAATACGACGTTCTCGGGATCGGCAACGCGATTTTCGACGTGCTGGTGCGGACCGACGAGGACTTTCTCAGCCGCCACGGCATGGTCAAGGGCGGCATGGCGCTGATCGACGAGGCCCGCGCCGTTTCGATCTACCGCGACATGGGCCCGGCGACCGAGATGTCCGGCGGCTCGGCGGCCAACACCATCGTCGGGGTCGCGAGCCTCGGCGCCCGCGCCGCCTATGTCGGCAAGGTCAGGGATGACCAGATCGGGCGCATGTATGCGCACGACATCCGCGCCGCCGGCGTCGCGTTCGAGACCAGGCCCGCCCCGGACGGGCCCGCCACCGGCTGCTCCTACATTCTGGTGACGCCGGACGGCGAGCGCACCATGAACACCTATCTCGGCGCGGCGCAGAAACTGGTGCCCGACGACATCGACGCCGCAGAGGTCGCGGCGTCGAGCGTCGTCTATCTCGAGGGCTATCTCTGGGATCCGGAAGACGCCAAGGATGCCTTCGTCAAGGCGTCGACGATCGCGCACCAGGCGGGCCGCCAGGTCGCGCTGACGCTGTCGGATTCCTTTTGCGTCGACCGCTATCGCGGCGAGTTTCTCGAGCTGATGCGCGGCGGCACGGTCGATCTGGTGTTCGCCAACGAGGCCGAACTGCATTCGCTGTACGAGACCTCCGATTTCGACACCGCGCTTGCGCAACTGCGCGGCGACGTCGATCTTTCCGTCGTCACCCGCAGCGAAAAGGGCTGCGTGGTGGCGTCAAGGGACGGCGTCATCGCGGTGCCGGCGTTTCCGATTGACAAGATCGTGGACACGACCGGCGCCGGCGATCTGTTCGCGGCCGGATTCCTGTTCGGGCTGGTGCGCGGCGTCGGGCACGAAGCGGCGGGGCGGCTCGGCGCGCTCGCCGCGGCCGAAGTGATCCAGCACATCGGCGCGCGGCCGCAGGTGTCGCTGCGGGAACTGGCGAAGGCAAAGGGCCTGCCGGTGTAGGGCGAAAGAGCGCGACTTCTTCCGCGGCGTCACGCCGCATTTTTGATGTTGATCTTCACCTTGAGACCGGCGCGTCCCGCCAGCGTCAGCAGAGTATCCAGCGAGAACTTGTTGATCTTGCCCTGCAGGAGGTCGTTGAGGCGGGGCTGGGTAACACCGAGGCGGCTCGCGGCCTGCGCCTGCGTGGTGTCCCAGGCCCGAATGGTGTCATGGATGGCGATCATCACATCGGAGCGAATTTTCATGGTGGCCGCTTCTTCGGGGCTGTCCGACAGCGCGTCCCATACATTCGCGAACGTCTTGGTCTTCATGATCTCAACTCTCGTTTGAGGTCTCGCAACCGCGCAGCAGCAAGCTCCAGATCACGCCGATCTGTCTTCTGCGATTTCTTCTGGAAGGCATGCAGGACATGGACAGCGTCGGCAAATGTCGCAACGTAGATCACCCGGAAAGCTCCGCTCGCATCACGGAGCCTGATTTCTCGAACGCCGGCTCCAATCGTCTGCATTGGTTTCCAGTCGATCGGATCGCGGCCCATTTGCACCCGATACAGTTCCTGGCCGGCCTGCTGGCGCGCGTCCGCCGGGAAATCGCGCAAACGGTCAAGCGAATCCCCCTGGAATCTCACCGGCTTGAGCAGCATTGATGGTTTATATCATAACAGATATAAATAACAAGCGGCCCGGCAACCGATCCCTGTGTTCAAGGTGCTTAATTTCAGAAACATACACGTTTTCAGCACCTCTGTGAGGGGTCGCTATAGCTGACAACGCAGATCGCAAAGTATATCCTTAGTTGTAATTCTGGGGGAAGCCGAGTTGGGGTTTGCTGATAGTCCGATCATCAACGCGCCATTCGAGAAGCCGCAATGGCACTTTGAGCTTGACGGGGACGGCCAACCGGCAAGAAGCTGGCCGGGCGGCGAGAGAGCAGGTACGTCGTTCCCGCGCCGGCGGCGCGGCGGCGTGGACCACAGCAAGGCGCCCTCAAAGGTGCCATTTGATCCGGCAAAGGCGTTCACGGCCTAAACTAGCTGGTGGGTACCCCACGTGTTATGTCCCACCTCAAATGATGGAAGCGTTCCAAACGCTAGCCCGCGATGAAGATGGAATTACACCGAGCAACGCTACTTTTAAGAAATGCTTGGATACCGCTAGCTCTATCCAGAAATGCCTAGAGAACGATGACTCCGTTCAACCTAGCAAGATATGTCGCGATCCATTTCTTTGTGACGCTGCGCCTCGAACATATGCTTTTCAAGAGCCTCTCTTTACGTCTTATGACGGAAAGTACGATGATTTCGTAGCAACAAAGGTCGGGAATACGGTTGCCATCCGCACGCTAGATCCGATGTCCTGTCCGGAGTTGCGAGATGTAGGCGAGGAAAAGCAGTTCATTTTATGGTGGCTATCGACATGGTTATTTGCGATCTTTTGCAAGATGGCGACTTTGCTCGACGAGCAGGTTACACCCGCGACGAATTCTGCGACGATCATGGGCTTAACAGGTACAGATTGATTGGCTCGCCGGAGCTTGGAAAATCGCTTTATAGGACCGAGGGTGACGACGACGCTTCGCGAAGAACCTACTCCTATCGGTTAAACAAGACGGAGAAGGAATTTGTGATCGAATTACCTTTTGGCGATCGCAAATATCCGCCGTAAATCAGCTGTGGCTCGGAGTACGTGCATCGCTTTGCTAGAAGGCGACAGCTGCGGCCTTACTCAGCTCGTAGCTCGCAGGGCGGGTTGGAGGCGAAGCCGTAACCCGCCATCTCTTCAAGTCTAACGGCGGATTACGCCTTCGGCTCCAATCCACCCCACGCGCTGGAAACCCTGATGCCAGACTGGCGCAAGCGTAAGCAACGGCTGGAGCTCGCCCTGTCTTGAGGTGCGGGGCACCCCATTTTGCCTGACGGGCAAATCACCTGCTCGATTTATCGACCCCACTGTCAATCCCCTTTTAAAAAAATATTCTGCTTTTCAGAAGTCAAAATCATCCCTATATTGGCCCCATCCCGTCCCACCAAAGGGGCGTATCCGGATCGTCAGAGACGCGGGGCGGGGTGCGGTGGACGCGGCGGCGTCAGGCGCGCCAGTGATTGCAGGGCGGGTTTCCCGTGAGCGATGATACGGCGGGCTGACGAACGGCGCCGAAGCGTACGGTGAAGTCGTGTGGTCCTGACGCCTCAATGGTTGGCGTCAAGTCTGCGGAGGCCTGTCATCCCAACCGGGCTCTGACAGCCATATTCGCAGGCGATGGAGGCAACCAAGCCCGATTCTCCAGGGAGATCACGAAGTAAGCCGTAAAGCCATCGCGCAGGGAATGTCGGATTGCCTCCGCTGAACCTGTATGCTCGTGTGCGCTTTCTTTTACCCATTTGCACACGGGACCGCGGATGCAGCGCGCATCCGGCATTTCCTGCGCCCTCTGATTTCGAGGCGCGAGACGTTTGGACAAACCTCGGGCGCATGGCGCGGCGAGAATGCGGAGTCATGCCTGCGAAATTGACTGAATACGGACGCACCACACCCACGATTGTCATCGCCCGGCTTGACCGGGCGACCCAGTATTCCAGAGACGCTGATGATAAAACCGAGAAGCCGCGGCGTACTGGATCGCCCGGTCAAGCCGGGCGACGACAGTCTTGTTGTGGCGGGCATGTTGCCAAGCCGCAGTCTCTTCCTGGAACCCCTAGTCCCTCACGCCGTCTTCGCCGCCTTCAATCCGAGCCGCGACTCGACCGCCTCGCGCATCACGAATTTCTGGATCTTGCCGGTGACGGTCATCGGGAATTCGTCGACGAATTCGACGTAGCGCGGGATCTTGTTGTGCGCGATCTGGCCCTGGCAGAAGGCGCGGATCTCCTCGGCCGTCAGCGTTTCGCCCGGTGCGCACCCTGACCCAGGCGCAGAGCTCCTCGCCATAGCGATCGTCGGCGACGCCGAAAATCTGCACGTCCTGGATCTTCGGATGGCGATAGAGGAATTCCTCGATCTCGCGCGGATAGAGGTTCTCGCCGCCGCGGATCACCATGTCCTTGATGCGGCCGACGATGTTGCAATAGCCCTCGGCGTCGATGACGGCGAGATCGCCGGTGTGCATCCAGCCAGCGGCATCGAGCACGTCGGCGGTCTTTTCCGGCTCGTCCCAGTAGCCGAGCATGACGCTGTAGCCGCGGGTGCAGAGTTCGCCGCGTTCGCCGCGCGGCACGACGCGGCCCTCGAGATCGACGACCTTGACCTCGACATGCGGATGAATGCGCCCGACGGTGGAGACCCGCCGCTCCAGCGGATCGTCGGTGGCGCTCTGGAAGCTGACCGGGCTGGTTTCGGTCATGCCGTAGGCGATGGTGACCTCGCGCATGTTCATCAGCTCGTTGACGCGCTTCATCACCTCGATCGGGCAGGGCGCGCCGGCCATGATGCCGGTGCGCAGCGACGACAGGTCGAATTTCGGGAATTCGGGATGATCGAGTTCGGCGATGAACATGGTCGGCACGCCGTACAGCGTGGTGCATTTTTCCTGCGCGATGGTCTGCAGCGTCGCCAGCGGATCGAAGCCCTCGCCGGGATAGACCATCGCGGCGCCCGAGGTGACGGCGGCGAGATTGCCCATCACCATGCCGAAGCAGTGATAGAGCGGCACCGGAATGCAGATGCGGTCCTGCTCGGTCAGCCGCATCGCGCGGCCGACGAAATAGCCGTTGTTGAGGATGTTGTGATGCGTCAGCGTGACGCCCTTGGGCGATCCGGTGGTGCCGCTGGTGAACTGGATGTTGACCGCATCGTCGAACTGCAGGGTCTTGGCGAGCGCCGCGAGCACGTCGCGATGGCGCGCGCCGCCCATGCGCGACACTTCCTCGAACGCGATGGTGCCGGGCGCGGCCGGGCCGCCGATCTGGATCACGCTGCGCAGTTGCGGCAACCGCGCGGCGCGCAGATTGCCCGGTTGCGCGGTCGCAAGCTCGGGCAGCAGCGTGTTCAGCATCTCCATGTAGTTGGAGGTCTTGAACGCGGTCGCCGTGACGATCGCGGCGCAGCCGACCTTGGCGAGCGCGAATTCGAGTTCGCTCAGGCGGTAGGCGGGATTGATGGTGACGAGAATCAGCCCGGCCTTGGCGGCGGCGAATTGCGTCAGCGTCCATTCCGGCCGGTTCAGCGACCAGATGCCGATCCGCGCGCCGGGTTCGAGGCCGAGCGCGAGAAAGCCCGCGGCCAGCGCGTCGACCCGCTCGGCCAGTTCCTGCCACGTCCAGCGCACGCCGTGGCTCGGCGAGACCAGCGCCTCGCGATTGCCCCAGCGCCGGGCCGCGAAATCGAGGCTGTGCCCGATGGTTTCGCCCAGCAGCGGCGCATCGGAAATGCCGCAAACATAGCTATCCGCAATTTCGGTCAAGTTCGCTCTCCCATGGGCCAGGGTGCGTGTCCCCGGCGCATCATGGGCAAGGTTATGGCCGAGGGCAACTCCCGGCGCGGCCGGTGCGGCCGCGCCGGAGAGGGACAACGAGCGTCACGCCGCCTTCTGGCCGCGGCCCGCGTCGAGCCCGGCATAGACGCCGCGCTCGAAGCCCGCAAAGGCTTCCAGGCATTTGCCGTCCGCGAACGGCAGCACCTGCATCAGGATCACGCCGGTGACGTCGCGCGCCGGGTCGATCCAGTAATAGGTGTTGGCAAGCCCCGCCCAGGCGAGGCTGCCGGGGCTGCGGCCTTCCGGCGTCTTGGCGGTCGTGATCATGAAGCGACAGGCCCCATTTCTTGGCCATGTCCGGATAGAGATCGACATCGTTGGTCGCGAACGCGACCGCCGAGGTCATCTTGGTCATGGCGAGTTCGCCGATGTGGTTCTGGCCCATCATCGCGACCGTCTCGGGCTTCAGCAGCTGGTTGCCGTTGCCCTTGCCCTTGTTGAGGATCATCTGGGTGAACTTGATGTAGTCGCCCGCGGTGCCGTAGAGGCCGCCGCCGCCCATGTGGAATTCCGGATCCTGCTCGAGTTCGAACGGGATCGGCGCCAGCGATCCGTCCGGCCCGCGCCCATGCATGGCGACCAGGCGCTTGCGCTGCGATTCGCCGATCTTGAAGCCGGTGTCGGTCATGCCGAGCGGGGTGAACAGATGGTCGCGCAGATAGGCGTCGAGCCGCTTGCCGCTGACCGCCTCGACCGCCTTGCCGACGAAATCGATATTGGTGCCGTATTCCCAGCGCGTGCCGGGATCGGTCATGATCGGCGGTTTTCAGCGCATCGTTCTTGCAGGTGGTGACGGCGGGCAGTGCCGGTCTTCTCCAGATACTGCACCATGTCGCCGTTCCACATGTTGTAGCAGAAGCCGGCGGTGTGGGTCATCAGATGGCGCAGCGTGATCGGCTTCTTCGCCGGCCGCAGCTTCGGCTCGCCATTGGCGTCAAAGCCTTCCAGCACCTGCGGCGCGGCGAGATCGGGCAGCACCTTGCCGATCGGGCGCGTCGAGCGAGAGCTTGCCCTGCTCGACCAGTTGCATGGCGGCGGCCGCCGTGATCGCCTTGGTCATCGAGGCGATCCAGAACACGCTGTCGAGCGTCATGGCGTCGTCCTTGGACAGGTCGCGCTTGCCGAACGCGCCCTGGTAGATCGTCTCCTTGCTGTTGGCGGCGATCGCGACCACGCCGGGAATTTCCTTGGCGTCGCTTTTCTGGCGCAGAATCTGGTCGATCTGGGCTTTGCTTTGCATGGGGTCTCCTCCCGATTGTTTTTTTGAAGTGCTCGATCTTCCTCCCGGCCGCGAATTCCCGCAAGCATGGCGGTCTGGGGCACTGCAGCGGTCGCGATCTCGTGATCGCTGCGGTCGTGGGGCAGAGGCCGAACTGCAACACTCGCCATAATTTGCGGTGAATTGCGCGTGCAATGTCGGTGACCTCATGGCCTATCGGCGATATCCTCGACCATCCAGTCCGGAACTGTATTTGTAGTAAAGCGTTCAGATCGCAGCGCAAACGGCGATTCCGGCGGAATAGCTTCGATGGCAATGATTTAGTTTTCGAAGTTGCGAGGGGACCAGATGATCTCGACCTGGAGCGAATGGAAGCGGTATCCGCGAGCCGGGCGCGGCGAAAATATCGAGGCCCCGATCTCTCCAGGCATCTACGAAGTTCGCTACGCCGCGACGGGTGCACTGCACTCGTTCGGCGCGGTCGACAATGTCGCCCAGGCGCTGTCGCTTCTGCGCGGTCGGTTCCAAGTCTTGGTTCGGGCGGCGCGAGCCCGCCGGAACACCCGACCTCGAATACCGCACCTGCGCGACCTCTTCCAAGGCGGACGCCAAGGCCGCGGCGGAGCGCATGATCGGCCGCCGCGAAACCTATATGAGCGGCGCGGCCTGAGCCGGGCCGCGAGCTCGAGACGGCTCGCGAACATTGGTTGAGAATTGCGAGCTGCGCTTTAGCGGCGGGTGTATTGCGGCCGGTTTCGGCCTATATTCGCGTTCAAAGCCAAAAATTCGAGGAGTAACGCCATGACCCCGACCGCTGCCGCACGCACTTCGAAAGCCGCACCCTCGCTCCACGACCGCCTGAAGGACGCTTCCCTGCTGCGCGATCGCTGCTACATCGACGGCGCCTGGGTCGGCACGCCGTCCCGCCCCGTCACCAATCCGGTCAACGGCATCGAGCTTGCCAAAGTGCCGGTCATGAGCACGAAAGAAGCAACGCAGGCGGTGGAGGCCGCCGAGCGCGCGTTTCCGGCCTGGGCGAAACTGACGGCGAAACAGCGTTCCAACATCTTGCGCAAATGGTTCGAGCTGATCATCGCCAATCGGGAAGACCTCGCGCTGATCCTGACCTCCGAGCAGGGCAAGCCGCTGGCGGAAGCGTTGGGCGAAGTCGATATCGGCGGCGCCTATGTCGAGTTTTTCGCCGAGGAAGCCCGCCGCGTCTATGGCGAAACCATTCCCTCGCAGCGGCCCGATGCGCGGCTGTTGGCGATCAAGCAGCCGATCGGCGTCTGCGGCGCGATCACCCCGTGGAATTTCCCGAATTCGATGATCACCCGAAAAGTATCGCCGGCGCTGGCCGCCGGCTGCACCGTCGTCCTGAAGCCGGCCAACGAAACGCCGCTGTCGGCGCTGGCGCTCGCGGTGCTTGCCGAGAAGGCCGGCGTGCCGAAGGGCGTGTTCAATATCCTCACCGGCAATTCGTCGGCGATCGGCAAGGTGTTGTGCGAGCATCCCGCCGTGCGCTTCGTCGGCTTCACCGGTTCGACCGAGGTCGGCAAGATCCTGTTTCAGCAGGCCGCGGTCGGGGTCAAGAAGCTCGGGTTAGAGCTCGGCGGCAACGCGCCGTTCGTGGTGTTCGATGACGCCGACATCGACGCCGCGGTCGACGGCGCGATGGTCTCGAAGTACCGCAACATGGGCCAGACCTGCGTCTGCGCCAACCGCATCTATGCGCAGGACAAGATCTACGACGAATTCGTCGAAAAGCTTTCGAAGAAGGTCGCGGCGATGAAGATCGGCGACGGCACCGAGCAAGGCGTCACGCAAGGGCCGCTGATCAACATGGATGCGATCGCCAAGGTCGAAAAGCACATTGCGGACGCGGTCAAGGGCGGCGCCAAAATTATCACCGGCGGCAAGCGCCATGCGCTCGGCGGCACCTTCTTCGAGCCGACGGTGCTCGCCAATGTGAAGCCGGACGCGCTGGTCGCGCACGAAGAGACGTTCGGTCCCCTGGCGCCGGTGTTTCGCTTCAAGGACGAGGCCGACGTCATCGCGATGTGCAACAGCTCGCCGTTCGGCTTGGCGTCCTATTTCTACGCGCGCGATCTCGGCCGGGTCTGGCGGGTCGCGGAGGCGCTGGAGTCCGGCATGGTCGGCGTCAACACCGGCCTGATCACCACCGAAGTCGCGCCGTTCGGCGGCGTCAAGGAAAGCGGCCTGGGGCGGGAAGGCTCGCATCACGGCATGGAAGAATATGTCGAGATCAAATACGTGATGATGGCGGGGATCTGAGGAGCTTTTGTCGGACGTGAGTTCGAGGGTTCGGCACAACAGCGTTTTCGAGTGAAGGCCTGCCCCGCACTCGATGCGGGGTGGGCAGCGGCCCGCGAGATTGAAGCGGACGAGGAGCATTCGGCTGCGGACAAGTTGATGGAGCGGCTGGCAAAGACGCCGAAGCCTGCTTGCAAGCCATCGACCCATACACCAACAAACCTGAAACGATGACTTTCAATTATTGCTGTTTCGCGATCGCCCCAATGACCGCATCATGGTCGCGCATACAAGGAGGCCTCCGATGAACCAGCATCCCGGTGAAAAGGGCGCCCCGCCGTCCGTGGGCGCAGATGTGAGTGGTATCGAGACGCTGCTCAACCGCAATCTTCCGGAAGTTTTCGGTGAAGGTGATTCGGCTCGCCGAAGGGCGGCAATTCAGGAACTTTAGACCGAAGATTGTGTGCTGTACGCGCCGCCCTGCACTTTCGTCGGTCACGACGCACTGGACAAGTTCGCCGGCGATCTCCGGGCGACGCATCCCCACTTTGTTTATACGCATCATGGCGCGCCCCAGGTTCTGCACAATTCTGGACGGCTGGCGTGGGGCTCGGGGCCGAAAGGCGAAGCGCCCCAGTACACCGGTGTGGATTTCATCATCGCACGGGACGGGAAGATCGCGGCTCTTTATGTCTACCTCGACTCGCCGCCCACATAGGGCAAGCCCGGTGTGCCCGACGACGCCGTTAGGTCGGAAGCGGCGCGCCGTTGGCAGAGACTGCCGCTATTGTTGCACCTGTGCGCCCGCCGACCATAGGCAGATCGCAGTCGGTCCGCCTCGCGCTTAGCCGGCTGAGAATGCCGGTTGCCGCGCTCTCCCGAGCAACCCATCGAACGCCGCGCGCAGCACCTCGCCGGGTTTTGCGCTGCCCGAACGGCTGCGCCAGCCGACATAACCATCGGGGCGAACCAGCACCGCGCCATCGGTCTCGACGCCATAGGCCTCGTGCCAATCGCCGTCGGGATCGATGAGGTCCGTGCCGATGGCGAAAGCCTTCAGTGGCGGCCAGGCTGGCTCGATCCGCTGCGCGGCCTGACGCCAGGCGTCGCCATCGCGGCCAGTGAACAGCACGAAGTGCGGCCCGAACAGGTCGATGGTCGAGAGCTGCTGGTCGCCACGGCGCAGTTGGACATGCGGCGCGCGGCTGCCCGGCCGCGCCGACGGTACATATTCGGTGACGGGATCGGCAACCTCCACCGGCGGCGTGCCGTCGGGAATGACCGCCGACGACTGATAGCAGATGCCGTAGATCAGCCCTTGCTCGTTGAGGAACTCGCGCCGCGGCAGCACGGCGCTGCTTTGACGGGCGGTACGTCCCATCGACATCGCATTCGCCAGCGCCGCGCGCGTGATGGTGTCGCCGAGCGGCTGGCGCTCGGCGTGATAGCTGTCGAGAAGCTGCTCGTCGGCACCGCCGCGGAGCACGGCCGCGATCTTCCAGGCGAGGTTTTGGACGTCCTGCACGCCGGTATTGAGACCGAAGCCGCCGGTCGGCGGCATTTCGTGGGCGGCATCGCCGGCCAGGAAAACCGCGCCGTCGCGGTAGCGGTCGGCGACGATCGCGGAGGCTTCCCAGGGGCTGACGCCGAGCACCGTGACCGGCAATTCGGGAATGCCGACGGCCTGCCGGATCAGCGCCGCACAAAGCTCCGGCGTGAAATCGGCAGGCTTGTAACCATACTGGCTCGGGCTGTGGATCAGAAAGCCCCAGCGATCCCTGCCGTTGATGGTGAGGAACGTGCCGCGGAGGTTCGGCTGCTCGACAAAGTAGAGCGCGGACGGGCGATGTTCGGTCCATTGCTCCAGGTCGGCGTTAAACAGGATGTTGACGCTGTCGTAGACCTTCTCTTCGCCGATCATGCGTACGCCGAGCGCGCGACGCACGCGGCTCTGCGCGCCCTCGGCGGAAATCAGATAGCGCGCGGAAACGGCCGTCTCCTTGCCCGTCACCCGGTCCGTGAGCGTGCTGGTAACGGCGCCGTTCTTCTGGCTGAAGGAGGTCAGCTCGGTGTTGAAACGCAGTTCGCCGGGTCCGGCCGCCTCCGCGAAGCGGCGGATGACGGGTTCGAGATCGTCCTGGGCGCAGAGGCAGTTGGGGGTGGGCGTCACCGCCAGGTTCTTCGGCGTGGCGCGGCCCGGCACCCGGCGCTCGATCTCCTTGCCGGCGAGCGTCTCGGTCCAGACGATCAGTCCGAGGCGTCCCTGCGACAGCCCCGCGGCCCGGACAGCCGCTTCGATGCCGCACTGGCGAAACATTTCCATGGTGCGGGCGTTGATGCCGCGCGCCTTCGGCATGATGGCGGTGCCGGGGTGGCGCTCCACGAGCAGCGAGCGCACGCCATGCTGGGAAAGCAGCAGCGAAGCCGTCAAGCCGACCGGGCCGCCGCCAACGATGAGAACAGGGATATCGAACATCTCGTCGTCCACTCCAGCTTCACCTCACCGCTAGTTGAGGCTCTCCATGAACTGGCGCAGCCTTGGCGCCCATTTATGCGCGTCGCGGCCGGACGCCGAATGGCCGTAGTCGCTGTCGAGCAGGAAATAATCGGCGTCGACTCCGGCAGCCTTCAGGCCCTGCATCACGCCGGGCGCGAGGTCCGGAGGAAACAGCCGGTCGGTCCGGGACAAGATATAAAGCACCTTCGCCTTGATGTTCGAAAACTGCGCGGTCACGTCGAAGCTTCGCAGCGCTCTGGCGAGGGTGAGCAGCGAGTTTGCATCGAATCCCCTTGCCCATTGCGTGGCTTCGTCGCGGATCGCCGCCTCGATCTGCGCGGGGTCGCTCATGGTATCGCGCAGCCGGGTCTCGATGCCGTAGGTCTTGAGCGTGCCCGTGCGGATCTTGATCATGGCCTCCAGCACGCCGCCGGTATCGTAATAGTCGCCGCCGTTCCAGTTCGGGTCTTGCGTCAGGGTGCCGAGCAGGCGCGCGACATTTCCGTCGGATCGCTCAGACGACAGCGCCGGCGATGTGACGACGGCGGCAATCCCCTTCATCATGCCGGGATAGTTGACCGCCCATTGAAAGGCCTGGAAGCCGCCGTAGGAGGGGCCGACGATCGCAACCAGTCTTTCGATGCCGAGATGGTCGAGCATTGCGCGCTGGGTCGCGACGATGTCGCTCACCGTGATGTCGGGAAATCGCGGTCCATAGCGCCTTCCGGTCGCGGGATCGATGCTTGCCGCGTTGGTCGACCCGTAAGACGATCCCAGCATGTTGGGACAAATCGCGAAGAAACGGTCGGTGTCGACCGCCTTGCCCGGACCTATGAGCTCGCTCCAGCTGCCTTCCCCGGTCGACCCGCCGGGCGCGATCATCTGCGGGCCGCTGGTGTTGCCATGCGTGACCAGCACGACATTGTCGCGGCCGGGCGCAAGAACGCCCAGGGTCCGGTAGGCGATGGTCACCTCGGGGAGGACTTTTCCGCTTTGCAGCAGGAAATTTTTGGTGGTGAAGGTTTTCGCGTCAGTCACAACAACGGGTGCATTCATCTTTTCGATCCCAATGAAGTGGATATTTCAGCACGAGGACGGCCAAAACGCAAAGCGTCGTCTCGATGAAATCAGGGGCGGCCCTTACCTTCGCAGCACCGCGATCATGCGGTTGGCAAAGGTGAGCCGCTCGGCCATCACCGAGACGAAATAGGTGAGTAGCTTCTGGCCGAGGGCGGGGTCGTCGCGCTTGATCGCCTCGAATTGCGGCGCGCTCAGGACATAGAGAATGCTTGCGACCTCGGCCTGGATGGTGGCGCTGCGCGGCGCGTGTGAGACGAGGCCCATCTCGCCGATCGTGGTGTAGCGGCCGAGGCTTCGCACCCGCGTGGTGCGCCCCTCGTCGGTCGGGACCATGACGCCGACCCGGCCGTCGAGGATGAAGTGCATGGAATCGGCGGCGTCGCCCGATTTGACGATGATCTCGCCGGCCTCGACCTCGAGCCGCTCGCAGCGTCGGATCAGTTCGATGGCGTCCTGTTCGGTGCCGAGCATCTGGGTGAACCAGTCGCGAAGCGAGGCCTCTTCGCCTTCGCGGCCCTGATGTTGCGCGATGATCTGGTTCTCGCACCACTCCAGCGCATGATCCAGTTCCGGGACGATCGAGACCTCGGGCGTGATGAACTCGCTCGATCGAAGCGCCTTTTCGGCCGCGGCGGCCAGGTGCACCAGCACCAGCTTGATGCCGCGCTCCGCTGCGCTGCGCTTGATCTGGGCGAAGCTGTAGGCCGCCGATGAATCGATGCCGTTGACCAGCTTGAAGTCGAACACCAGAATGCGGCATTCCGGGTGCTGCGCGAGCAGCGCCTTGACGTGCTGGTAAAGCCGGTTCGCCGAGCCGAAGAATAGATAGCTCTGCAAATTGAGGCCCTGGATCTCGCCGCCATTGGCGGCGAGGATCGCCTGATCGTCGCGCGAGCGGTCGAGCGAACTGCGATATTCCGAGCCGCTGAAGCCGAATTTGATGGAGTCGATGCGCGAGGCGCTCAATGCGAATGTGGCGCAGCCGATCACGACGCCGATCAGGATGCCGGCGATGAAGCCCCATTGCACGATGATGACGATGATCGCGAGCAGTGACAGATATTCGGTGACCGAAAGCCGCCGCCGCGACTGGATGATCCATCGGTGCAGCTGGTCGGCGCCGAGATAGATCAGAAGGCCGCCGAGCACGAATTTCGGCATATAGCCGAGCAACATCGGGAGCGACCGAGAGCATCAGCGCGGAAATCGCCGCGACCGTCAGGCCGGACAGTCGCCCGGTCCCGCCGCCGTTGAAATTGAGCACAGTGCGGCTGCCGGAGACGCAGCCGGTATAACCACCGAACAGGCCGGACAGCATGTTGGCAAGGCCTGTGACGTTCAGTTCGCGTTCGAGATTGGCTTCGCGATTGAGCGCAACCTCGATGCCCGTGGTGTTGAACAGGGTGCTCGACGCCGTGACGAAGACGACGGCGATCAGGTTACCCGCGAGGTCCGGCAGCGCGTACCAGGGATAGCGGCTGATTTCATGCGCGCTCCACGGCAGCATGAAACTGACATCGCGGCGGCGGCTGAAACGTCCAGCCCGCGGCCTGCGCCTCGGCCGGCGAGATGCCGGCGAGCCAGAACACAAGATGCGCGGCGATCACGCCGCCGATCAGAATGGCCGGCAGGCCGAACGGGGTGCGGCTGCGGTGCCAGGTCAGATAGAGCACGAGCGCCATGGCGCAGGCCGCCGCCAGTTCATACAGCGTCTGCAGGTTTGCGAACTGATCGAGCGTTGCGAACTGCAGGCGGTGGCCGGTGATGACGCGGATCGCGCCGAGCAGGATCAGACAGCCGGTGGCGCCGAGAAATCCGCCGACCACGGGATAAGGCACATAGCGGATCGCGCGCCCCATCCGCGTCATGCCGAAGCCGCAGAGCACGATCCCGGTCGTGATGCTGGCAAGCGCGAGGGTGATGATCACGGGCGCCAGCACCGGCGCCGTCGTATCGGCCGCCGCCATCCGTTCGACCAGCGACGCCGCGAGGATTCCCGTCATCGCCGCGGTGGAACTCTCCGGCCCCGCGACCGCGAACGGCAGCGAGCTGCCGAGCGCGATCACGGCGGCGAGCATGGCTGACGATATGAAGGTTGCGGCGACGCCGTAGGACAGATACGGCGCCAGGGGTCCTGCGAAGATCAACAGCGAGTAGGAAAGGCCGAAGGTGACGGTCAGGACGCTGGCGGCGCTGCCGCCGAGCACGTCATTGAGAGCCCGGCGCAGCGTTGGACCGAGACCGACAGACTGACTGGCAACGCCCGAACCTATCCCCACGCCCCAAGTGGTAGACGACTGCGATAGTCAGCGCAAAGGCAAATCTTGTGACAGCGCAACCGGACGCTGGAACCCGCGCCCGAACTTTCCGCCAATTGCCGGCACGACCGGAGATTTATCCGTCCGCCTTGCTGTCGCCGAACGCGCCGTGACGGCCGACGCCGGAGGCAAAGCGTGTGGCGCCGGACAGCGTTTCTCCCGAAGCGATCACCTCGAGTCCGCCACGCATTTCGTTGGCGATCGCCTGTTCCTCCGACAGGTCCCACTGTCGCAGCGCCGATGCCCGGTCGGCGCGGAGGCAGGTCTGCGGGAAGCGGGCGATGTCCCTGGCGAGCGCGATCGCGGCTGCCACGAGTCTCGCCCTTCGGCACCAGGCGGTTGGCAAGGCCCATCCGCAGCGCCTCGGGGCCGCCGACCGGACGCCCGGTGAGGATCAGGTCGATCGCCTGGGAATGGCCGATCAGGCGCGGCAGGCGGATGGTGCCGAGGTCGATCAACGGCACGCCGAAGCGGCGGCAGAAGATGCCGAAGGTGGCGTCCTCGGCAACCACGCGCATGTCCGCCCACAGCGCCAGTTCCATGCCGCCGGCGACCGCGAATCCCTCGATCGCGGCGATCACCGGCTTCGACAGCCGCAGCCGGCTCGGCCCCATCGGCGCGATCGAGTTGTGGCCGCCGATCTCGCGTTTCTTGTTGGGATCGCCCGAGGCCACCGCCTTGAGGTCGGCGCCGGCGCAGAAGTAGCCGCCGGTGCCGGTGAACACCGCGACTGAGGCGTCGCTGTCGGCATCAAACGCCAGGAACGCGTCGAACAGTTTGCGCGCGGTCGCGCCATCGACGGCGTTGCGGCAATGCGGGCGGTTGATGGAGACGATGGTGACGGGTCCATCGCGTTCGACCAACACGCTATCGGTCTCGGACATGGCAGCGTTCTCCCCTGTGGTTTCTCGTTGAATCCCGCCGCGCGGTCAGCGCTCGATCACCCAGCGCGTCACGGCTTGATGATAGTTGAGCGGACCGGGCACCGTCATGTGCGTTTTCAGATATCTGAAACCGGCCTTCTGCAGCGCGCGGTTGGGCGCGACATTGAAGGCATTCGGCTCGCAGAACAGCCGCTTCAGCTTCAGCCGTTCGCAATAGAGGTCGGCGCTGCGCCGCACGCATTCGGCCCCGATCCCCTGATTGCGGCGCGCAGGGTCGACGACGTGCAGGTGCATGTTGGCCTGTTCGCCGTAGACGATCTTGTCGCAACTCGAAAAGCCGACGGGCCGACCGTCCGCGAGCCAGATCAGGACCATCCAGCCTCGCTGTTCGATCGACTTCCCGTCCTCGCGACGGAAGCGCTCGCGCCAGCCTTCCGCAGGCGGCAGGCGGCTCGGATCGACGCCGAGGATTTCAAGGATATTCCGGAGTGGCCGTAAGAAAATAATCGATGACGACTTCGAATTCGGAAGCCGCCATCTCCCGGACCGTCAGCGTCATCGGTCCTGTTCCCCGATCTGCAACTCGCCGCCGGTGATGCGGCGATAGGCTTCGAGATAGCGCTTGCTGGTCGCATCGACAACCTCGGCCGGCAGCGGCGGCGCAGGGGCATCGCCGTTCCAGCGGCCGGCGCGGCGCTCGGCATCGAGATAATCACGCAACGGCTGCTTGTCGAAGCTCGGCTGCGGCCGACCCGGCTGATAGGCGTCGGTTGCCCAGAACCGCGAACTGTCGGGGGTCATCACCTCGTCGATCAGGATGATGTGGCCATCCTTGTCGCGGCCGAATTCGAATTTGGTGTCGGCGATGATGATGCCCTGGTTGCGGCTGATCTGCTCGCCGAGCGTATAGATGGCGCGGCTCATGCTCTCGAGCGTGAACGCCACTTCGTCGCCGACGACCTCGCGCATCCGCGCGACCGTGATGTTCTCGTCATGGCCGGTTTCGGCCTTGGTCGCCGGGCTGAAGATCGCGGGCTCGAGTTTGGCGCTTTCGACAAGTCCCGGCGGAAGTTTCTCGCCGGCGAGCGTGCCGTGGCTTGAATATTCCTTCCACGCCGAGCCCGAAAGATAGCCGCGGATCACGCATTCGATCGGAAACACTTCCGTTCGGCGGCACAGCATCGCGCGCCCCGCAAGCGCGGCGCGATGGTCACGCAGCGCGGGCACTTCGCCGATGATCGAATCAGTGTCGGCGCTGACCATGTGGTGATGCACCACGCCCTCGAGTTCGTTGAACCAGTACGCGCTGATCTGAGTCAGCACCGCGCCCTTCATCGGGATGGTTTCGGCCATCACCACGTCGAAGGCCGAGATGCGGTCGGTGGCGACAAGCAGGATGCGCTCGTCGCCGACCGCATAGATATCGCGGACCTTGCCGCGCCCGATCCGGGGCAAGGGCAGGTCGCTGGCGAGCATGGTGGTCATGAGGCACTTTCAAGGACGGCGCGGTGCCGCGCGAATGCGGGCCGGCGACAGACAGAGGCAGGATCGGTTCACTCCGGCAGCGGAATGAATTCGGTTTCGTTGGGAACGGGCGCGAAGCGGCCGCTTTTCCAGTCCGCCTTGGCCTGCTCGATCCGCTCTTTACTGGAAGAGACGAAATTCCACCAGATGTGACGCGGCCCTTCCAGCGCGTCGCCGCCGAGAAACATCATCCGCGCCGGCCTTGTCGTCCTGACCGTGATGCGGTCGCCGGGTCGGAACACCAGGAGCCGCGGCCCCTCGAAGCGGTCGCCCGAAATTTCCACCTCGCCATCGACCAGGTAGATCGCGCGCTCTTCATGATCGGGATCGAGCGGCACGCTGATATCCTGCTCGGCTGAAACCTCGGTGTAGAACCAGGGCGACACCATCGCGACGGGCGAAGTGATGCCGAAAGAGCTGCCCGCGATCACCCGCGCGGTGAAGCCGCTGCTCGACGATCATGGGCAGATCGGTGGCCGCGTAATGCTGAAACGACGGCGCGATCTCCTCCGATCCGGCCGGCAGCGCGATCCAGCTCTGCAGGCCCAGCATGCTCTGGCCGTTCCTGCGCTGCAGGTCGGGGGTGCGTTCGGAATGGGCGATGCCGCGTCCCGCGGTCATCAGGTTCATCGCGCCGGGCTCGATCTCCTGGATGTTGCCCTCGCTGTCGCGATGCATGATGCGGCCGTCGAACAGATAGCTCACGGTGGCAAGCCCGATATGCGGATGCGGTCGCACGTCCATGCCCTTGCCGGACATGAACTGCACCGGGCCGAAATGATCGAAGAAGATGAAGGGGCCGACCATCTGGCGCTTGCCATGCGGTAGTGCCCGCCGCACGGAAAATCCATCGCCGAGATCGCGGGTGCGCGGCACGATGACGAGCTCCAGCGCGTCGCAGGATTTCTTGTCGCCGAGCACCGGATCGTTGTCGGGAAGCCAGCTCATGAAAGCCTCCTTTCTGCGGTGACCTTACCACACTGTCGGCGGGACGACGACGGGATATGGATCGCCGCTTGCATTCTTCGTAATGACGACGCTAAGCATTTGAGAAACTTCAAGGACGAAAACCGATGCTGCCCCCACTCAAGCCCGGCGTCACGCTCCCACGGGTTGACGGCCCGACCATCCAAATCGAACGCCTGACGTTGCGTCCGTGGCGCGCGACCGATATCGAGCCCAACACGGCGATGCTCGCCGACCCCCTCTCGGGGCGTTTCATCACCGCCGATGGAAAGCCGGTTACCGATGCCTTCGTCGGCTGGCGCAACGCCGCGATCATGTCCGGACATTGGATGCTGCATGGCATCGGCATGTTCGTGGTCGAGGAAAGATCGAGCGGAACATTCGTCGGCCGGGTCGGGCCATGGTTTCCGCCGGGCTGGCCGGCCTTTGAGGTCGGCTGGGGTATCGCCAGCTCCTTTCGCGGCAAGGGCTACGCGCTGGAGGCGGCGCGGGCGGCGATCGACTGGTCGTTTGCGACCTTCGAGCTCGACGAGATCATTCACACCATCGACCAGGAGAATACTGCTTCGCAGGCCGTCGCGCGGCGGCTCGGCGCCGAGAAGGGGCGTGAATTCGACCTGTTCGGCCATGCCGCCGATATCTGGGTGACGTCGCGCCGCAAATGGCGGGGTGCGCGCGCGACAAATTGAAACCGGGGCCCGGTTGCACTAGATTTGTCCGCGTTGTCGTTTCTTGAGAATTCGTGATCGCATGCTGTCGCAAATCAACCTTGTGCTGGGCGCTGCCACCGCCATGGTGCTGCTGTTGCTTGCGGCGCTGTTTTTCCGGGATTTCAGAGCAGTTGTGGCCGGCCGGCTGGCCGTTGCCTTTGCCCTCGGCTCGGCCGCCCATGCATTCACCGGCGGCGCCGGATTTGTTCCGCCGGCAGCTCCGTGGCAGTCGGTCCTGATCGCGGCTTCAACCGGCAACGTCGTCGTATTCTGGCTGTTCGCGCGGGCGCTGTTCGACGATGCGTTCAGGCTGCGGCCCTGGCATGTGGCGCCGTGGGCCGCGGTTGTTGCCCTCAGTCTCGTCAATTGCCTGGTTCTGGTGCCGGAGCAGGCGCTGGACAAGCGCGTTTTCCCCGTTTTGATCTCCGTGATTTCGCTGGGCTTTGTCGCCCTTGCGCTTACGCAAACCGTTGCTTCTTGGTCGGCGGACCTCATCGAGGAGCGCCGGCGTCTCCGCGTCTTCGTCGTGGCTGCCGCCGCCGCCTATACCGGGGCCAACGCTGTCCTGCAGCTTTTCGTCGCCGGAAGCGGTTCGGCGGGCATTGTGGTGACCGCGAATGCCGCGATTCTCGCCGGTGTCGTGCTTGCGATTGCGTTTTCGCTGATACGCATCGGGGGCGAGACGATATTTGTGACATCAGCGCGACCGGAAACCGCAACGGCCGTTGCAAGCGAGCCCGGCATCTCGGATCGAAGGCTGCTCGATGCCCTGATGCGTCTGATGTCGGACGAGCGCATCTATCGGCACGAGGGCATCACCATCGGCACGCTGGCCACGAAACTGTCGGTGCCCGAATACAAATTGCGGCAACTGATCAATCAGCAGCTCGGCTACCGCAATTTCAATGTCTTCCTCAACAATCACCGCATTGAAGAGGCGAAGGCCGCGCTCGCCGACCCCTCGCAGGCCGAGGTGCCCGTGATCACGATTGCGATGGACGCGGGCTTCCAATCGCTCGGGCCGTTCAATCGCGCCTTCAAGGCAACCACGGGGGTCACGCCGAGCGAATATCGCCGGCTGAACGAGGTCCGTGCCTGACGGTATAATCTATTGAAAAAACAAAATTATTTCGAAATCGGCAGGCCGCTTTGAGTCTTTGACCAGCGCGATTTCCAAATCCGGCGAGCGCTTGCACCGCCGTTCGCGTCATCTGCGGCACGCCATGATGGCGAGCGACTGCCGGAGAAAACCGTGACCCGAAAAAACAAAATCATCCTTCTTGTGACAACAACGATATGCGGCGCGCTGGCGCTGACGGCGGTGCGAGCGCGCGATGTGCCGCGGATCGCGACCGGCTTCGTCAGCCATACGCTCTGTTCGGCCGCCTTCGTGTCCGGCCTCGATCCCGATCAGGTCTTTGACGAGACCCTGGACGCGATGCCCGGAACCGGACTGATTTCCTGGGCGCTCGCCTACCGTGTCGATCGCGATCGCAACCAGGTCACGACGACCTTGCTTGGCGGCGGCGAAAGTCGCGCGGTCTACCGGCCGGGTCTTGGCTGCTATGTCGCGCATGGCGGCGAAATTGCCGACGCCGCGCCGCTGACCGAGGCAACTGAGGTTACGCGGCCGTCACAGCCGGAAATCGCCGGGCCATCGTTGGTCGCGCCGGCCACGCGAGAGCTTGCCGCCGCGCTGGACCGCGCCTTTGCTGAGCCCGAAAGCCCGCCGTTCCGCCACACCAAGGCGATCGTAGTGGTCAAGGACGGCCACGTCGTCGCTGAGCGCTATGCACCGGGATATGGCATCGACACGCCGATCCACGGTTTTTCGGCGACCAAATCGGTGATCTCGGCGCTGATCGGCATTCTGGCTCGGCAGGGCAAGCTCGCGGTCGATCGACCGGCGCCGGTGGGGGCCTGGCAGCGCGCAGACGATCCGCGGCGCGCAATCACGGTCGATCAATTGCTCCGCCACACCGCCGGGCTCGCGATGGGAAGTTCGCTGCAGGCTTCGCTCGGCAGCGCCTTCGAACCCGTCAACCGGATGAAATACATCGAGCGCGACCAGGCGGGATTTGCCGAGCAGACCGCTCTCGAGACCGTGCCGGGTAGTGCCTGGAACTATCACGACGGCAACTACGAGATCCTGTCGCGCCTGATCCGCGATGCGGTCGGCGGCAGGCCTGCCGAGGTGCTGCGATTTGCGCGGCGGGAATTATTCGGCCCGCTCGGCATGCACAATGTCACGCTGGAGTTCGACGCCACCGGCACCCCGCAAGGGTCGACCCAGATGCTGGCCTCGGCGCGCGACTGGGCCCGATTCGGCCAGCTCTATCTCGACGACGGTGTCGCCGGCGGAAAACGAATCCTCCCCGAGGGTTGGGTCGGCTATTCGGCGGCGCCGACGCCAAACGGCTGGGTCGGTTATGGCGCGGGGTTCTGGACCAATCTCGGCGACAGCTTTGGCGCGACCTACCGGATCGAGCACGGCATGCCGCGCGACGCATTCATAGCCAAGGGCACCATCGGCAAATACGTCATCGTGATTCCGTCCGAGCATCTCGTGATCGTGCGGATGGGCACCTCGCCCAATTGGCCGCCGGAAGCCGACGGGACGTTTGCGCTCGTCAGCGACGTGATTGCCGCGACCGGCAAGGGGCACGTCGCCGCCGGCAATTGAGCGGAGATGGTTTTGATTTCGTCGGCCGTCGCTCACTTCACCTCTCCCCGATGGGAGAGGTGAGCAGCGTGCCTGCGTCGATTACTGCCGCCCCAACTGCGTCGCGCTCGCGACGCGATCGAATCGCTCGAGCGATAGGATCGCATCCGCGAGCTGATCGGCGCGCCTGTTCAGTACCGGGCGGGCGAGGGTGAGAAATTTCTGCGCCATCGCCTGCGCGTCGGGGAACGAATCCGGCTCGCCGGACGGGTCGGGATGCAGCCGCTCATGCACGCCGTCGTCGGTGGTGATGCTGACGCGCGCGCCGAAGGGATGGCTGCGGCCGATTTCGAGACGGTCGTCCTGCACCACGTCGAACTTGTCGGCGAGCGCGTCGACCGCGGCGTCGCCCAGCCGGTCGTAATCGTCCCAGCCGAACCGGCCCTGGTCGAGCGCGACCGCGCCGGTGAAGAACATCGAGAACTGGCCGCCGACGATCGAGGTCGGATGCCGCTTGGTCGCGGCATCGCCCGTCAGCGTGATGCCGTTGCGGTGCAGCCCGATCTCGACGCGCCTGATCTGGTCCGGCGTCAGATTGTGCTCTCTGCGCATCGCGATCAGCGCATCCAGCGCGGCGTGGGTGTAGCGGCAGCTCGGATAGGGTTTTATTCCGATCTTCATGGTCTCGTAGGTCTTGCCGAGGCCGGCGGTGACCTTTTCCGGATGGGCGTTGTCGCTGTAGCCGACCAGCAGGCCATGCTTGCCTTCGATCGACTGGATGGCGCCGACGAAATCGTTGCGCGCCAGCGTCGCGGCGATCACGCCGTTCATCGCGGCCGCCCCGACCTGGTAACGCTTGTTCCAGGCGCCGTTGACCAAAAATTGCAGCGAGCCCGCGGCCTGGCTGCCGGAGACGCCGAAGGCGGCGACGATCTGATCCTTCGACAGCCCGAACAGTCTTGACGCCGCGGCGGCGGCGCCATAGGTGCCGGCGGTTGCGGTCGGATGAAAGCCGCGCGCGTAGTGCGAGGTCGGATCGAGCGCGTTGCCGAGCCGGCAGCACACCTCATAGCCCGCCACGATCGCGGTGAGCACGTCGCGGCCGGAAGCACCCACGAGCTCGCCGACCGAGAACGCCGCCGGCACCACGGGCGCGCTCGCATGCAGCGAGGAGTCCGCATGCGTATCGTCGAAATCGAGCGAATGGCCGAGCGCGCCGTTGAGCAGCGCCGCTACCGCGGGTGTCCAGGTCCGGGCATCGCCGAATACGGTGGATTCGCCCTTGCCGTCGAGCGCCAGCGCTTCCAGCATTTTCAACAGCGACGGCGTTGATTCGGCGTCGCGACGCGCCCGGATCGCGCTGCCCAGGAAATCGAGCGTCAGCGCCTTGGCGCGCTCCTTGACCTCCTGCGGGATGTCCTCGAATTTCAGGTTTGCGACATAGGCGGCAAGCGTTGCGGTTTCATCGGCCATTGGCGTTTCCTCGCTGTTGCCGCACAGGGTAGGCGCGCCAATTTCCGGTTTCAAGCCGCCACGCCGCGGCGGCAGCCATGCCTGATGTCGTCTATATTGGGCCTGGTCGCAACATTCCGGAACAGGTTGAATGCTGAAACCCCTCATTGCCCTGATCCGGCCCCGCAAGACGCAGCTGGCCCTGGCCTTGAGGGTCACGGTGGGCGCCGCGGGCGCCTACGCGATCGCCAGCGCACTGCATCTGAGGTTGCCGTTATGGGCGGTGCTGACGTCCCTCATCGTGACCCAGATGAGCGTCGGCCGGTCGCTGAAGGCGACCCGCGACTATATGTTCGGGACCGTGGGCGGCGCAGTCTATGGCGGTGCGATCGCGGTCTTGCTTCCGCACTCCGGCGAATTGGGGCTAATAGCCTCCCTGGTGCTGGCGGTCGCGCCGCTCGCCTTCGTCGCCGCCATCAATCCGAGCTTGAACACCGCCACGGTTACCGCCGTGATCGTGCTCCTGGTTCCGGCCATGAGTCATGTCGATCCCCTCGATTCCGCGATCGATCGCGTCATGGAAGTGACGGTCGGGGTGGTCATCGGGCTTTTGGTGTCTTTCTTCGTGCTGCCGTCGCGCGCGCACAGCCAGATCCGCGTCAGCGCGGCGCGGACGCTCGAACTGATCGCCGCCGCGTTCCGCGAATTGCTGGCTGGCCTGACGCGCGGGCTCGACAACGACGCCCTGCATCGAATTCAGGACGGGATCGGCAGTGCGCTGGCCGAGTTGAATGCGCTTGGCGCGGAAGCCGAGCGCGAGCGCGCGGCGTATTTGTCGAGGGGGACGGTCACCGGCCCGCTGCTGCGAACCACGCTGCGGCTGCGCCACGACGTGGTGATGATTGGCCGCGGTTGTGTCGCGCCGCTTCCGCCCGACTTGCAAGCGAGGCTCGCCGGTCCGCTGGAAGAAATCAGCGATGCCTTCGTCACCTATCTGCGTTCGATGGCTGCGGCCTTGCGAAATCGTGCCGCTGCGCCACCGGCTTCGGCGGTCGATGCCGCGCTAAAATCCTATGCCGCCGAAGTCGCCGCCGTGCGCAGCGAAGGGCTGACGCGCGGCCTGTCCGGCGACGTCGTCGAGCGCTTTTTCGCGATGGGATTTGTCCTGGAGCAAATGCGGCAGAATCTGAAGGACCTCGAGCGCTGCGTCACCGAATGGTCGGAAACGCCGCAGTAGATAATCAGAAGCAGTCGGAACCGGATTGCCCAAAAAATAAAGAGCGAGGCGGCGTCTCAACGGCCTTCATTTCTTTTGCATGAGCTGAGCCGCAAGATAGTCGGAAAAGGTTCGTGCCTTGAGAGACGGGCGACGGCCGCCCGGGTAGACAGCGTGCAGCTCAGCCCAATGAAGTTGATAATCGGAAAGGATCGCGACGACCTCGCCTGCCTCGAACTCGGCCCGGCACATCCATCGCGAGACGACGGCTATTCCGAGCCCTGCTTTGGCGCAGGCAACGACACCGTCGGCTGAGGTGACCTTGATCGACCCTTCCATAGTTACGGACGCTGCTTTCCCTGATCGCGTGAAACTCCAGCCGGTCGGGCCGGAGAGACCTGGGCCGAGAATGCAGTCGTGCCGAGTGAGATCGGCCGGCGTTTGCGGCGTTCCCTTGCGCGCAATGTAACCAGGCGAGGCAATGACGAGGCGCGGAGCCTTGCCAAGTAACCGCGCGCCGAATCCGGAATTGGGCAGAGCACCTAACCGCAGGGCCATATCAGCCCCTTCAACGATCAGATCCTCGGTCCGGTCGGACATCAGCAGCTCGATACCCAGTTTCGGATGCTGCGCCGCGAAGCCAGGCAGACGGGGGATGACTTCGCGAGTTCCGAATGCGCCTGACAACGCTACCCGCAACGTGCCGCGCAGGCTGTCCACGCCGCGCGCCGCGTTTTCGGCATCGTCGAGGTCACCGAGGATTTGCCGCGCCCGTTCGAGAAACACTCGGCCGGCGTCGGTCGGCGTGACGTGCCGTGTGCTGCGTAAGAGAAGCTTGACACCCAGCCGCGCCTCGAGGTCTGCCACCATCCGCGATATCGAAGGCTGCGACACCCCTAGTTCACGCGCGACGCGAGAGAAGCTGCCGGTCTCGCCGGCGCGGACGAAGGCGGTCAATTCTCGGAGCCGGTCACTCATACACGTGGCGTATAAGTCAGATACGCAGCGTTCGTCTACTGCGCGCACCCGTTCGACGTCATCTTTTTGCGCAGCCGGACAGTCGGCCGGCAGCCAAGCGAACGAGACAAGGAGGCGCCAATGACGACGACAGCCCTTATTACCGGAGCGACGAGCGGTATCGGCCGCGCGGCAGCCGACAAACTGGCGCAGTCAGGCGTTCATGTCGTGGTCGTGGGCCGCAATGCGAAACGCGGTGAAAGGACGATTGCCGAAATACGTGCGGCGGGCGGGAAAGCTGATTTCATCTCGTCCGACCTCCGCGATGCCGCGAGCGCCCGCGCGGTCGCGAAAAAGGCCGTCGAACTGGGAAACGGCCATGTCGACGTGCTGATCAATAACGCCGGCGTGTTTCCTTTCGGCCCGACGCATCAAATGGGCGAGGAGACGTTCGACGACGTCTATGCGCTCAATGTGAAGGCTCCCTATTTCCTCGTCGCCGTGCTTGCCCCGTTGATGGCGCAGCGAGGCAGAGGTGCAATCGTCAATGTTTCAACGATGGTCGCCGATTACGGCGCAGCCGGCTTGAGCCTCTATGGATCGAGCAAAGCCGCCATCAATCTACTGACCAAAGCGTGGGCGGCCGAATATGGACCCAGTGGCGTCCGCGTAAATGCAGTCAGTCCCGGACCGACCCGCACCGAAGGCACGGCGGCAATGGGCGACGCCCTGCAACAACTCGCGGCGCAAGCGCCGGCGGGGCGCCCCGCCGCGCCTGAGGAGATTGCCGAGGCGATCGTGTTCCTGGCAACCGACCGCGCCAGTTTCGTCCAAGGTGCGATTCTGCCGGTCGATGGCGGCAGAACCGCCGTATAGATTTCGTCGCCGTCTAATTTGGGCGCGACGTCAGGCGCTAGCAGGCACGAAGCAGAGGTGCTGAAGGCCAGCCCGATGCAGCGTTCCGGAGTTATGAGCGCCGCCCTAATCGAGATAGACGCCGAGGAAGCTCGGCGCCGCCTTGTCGCGCCGCCTGATGCCGCCGGTGATCGCCTTGAGCGCTGCATCAAAGCGCGGCGCGGCGCGTTCCAACCTCCAGGCGCCGTCATGATCCCAGTGAAAGCACCAGCCGAAGCGGTTCGTTCAGTCGCATGCTCGTGGATTCCGGTTCAAGCCGCGCGGCGGGTCAGTCCCTTGCCTTGCATCCGCCAGATCAGGAGGTCGATCCGGTCCTGCCCGAAGAAGGGCTCGTTCTCGAACACGAAGGTCGGCACGCCCCAGTGGCCGGACGCTGCGTGAGCCTTTTCATTGTCGGCGATGATCGCTTCATAGCGGTCGGGATCAGCCGCCACCGCGGCGTCCATCGCGGGCAAGTCGAAGCCGGCCGCTGCGGCGGCGCGCGCGAGGTGATCGCCCTCGTTCCAGCCGTTGACGCTGCCATCCCACAGCACCCGGCTGATCGCCGCGGTAAAGACCAGCGAGCGGCCCTCGATTTGCGCGGCGGCGCCGAGCCGCGTCAGGCGGTGTATGTAGGGCTGTGCTTCGGCGACATCGAGCGTCGCCATGTTCTGCACGATCGGGTCGGGGCGGGTTGCGCCTTGCAAGCGCGTTGAAGTCTGCCGTCTGAGATGGCGGCCGCGGCAAAGCCTAGCGAGCAGCCGCGAACCGAGTCTTGCGTGGCGTCCGGTAACGGCCGCTGCGAAGCGTAGACAGGGAGGTTGTAGGCCGGAATGAAGTGAACGGGAAAATAGCCCCGAAATCGATCGTGATCGGAGTAGCTGACCCTATCCCGTAAAGGGGAAGGCGGAATCAAAGGCCGCGACTTCGCGAGCGGCCTGAGGTGCTCCCGGGGTTCGTACCGCCAGCATGCAACCAAAGGAAGCAACGTGAACAAGGGAGATCCATCCGGTTCAAACGCAAGTTTGTAGGGTTAGAAAGGCCTGACGACCGAATGGAAGTCATACTGACTGATAGTACTCGGAGGACGGGAAAGCCGGCCACATGGGGAAGCGGTCAGCGGTAGTTGAATTGTTCTTGGGCGACATGGGCTCCATTCAACGGGAGTTACGGCCTTCTATTCAAAGAGAAGATCAGCTGACCATGGAAACGAAACTTGAACAGATAGCAGTGAAAGCTCGAAGGGAGCCAAATCTCCGCTTCACCTCGCTGGCCCATCACATCACGCGCGACCGGGTACTTAAGAATTTATCAAAGATTCCGAAGCGATCCGCCGCCGGGGTGGATGGTCAGACGGTGGAGGCGGCGAAGCAGAGCTTCGAGGGTTGGATAGAGCCGATGCTCCAATCCATTCACCGCCAGGGATATCGCGCGCCCAACATTCGGCGGGTCTATATCCCCAAGCCTGGCAAGACGGAGAAGCGCCCCCTCGGGGTTCCAACTGTCGCCGACCGGGCGCTCCAACGCACCACGGCTGAGGTGCTGTCCGCCATCTACGAGCGGGACTTCTTGCCCTGCTCGTTCGGTGGCAGGCCAGAGCTCAGCGCCCATCACGCCTTGGCGACCCTCAATGAGGTCATCGCCGGCGGCATGACGGGGTGGGTGCTGGAGGCGGATTTGAAGAACTTCTTCGGGAGTTTCAATCATGATTGGGTACTCCGGTTTGTCGAACATCGAGTAGGCGATCCGCGTCTGATCAGTTTGATCCGGCGTTGGTTGAAAGCGGGCGTCTTGGAAGATGGAGCGGTTCATCCGAGCGAGCAGGGAACCCCGCAAGGTGGATCAATTAGTGTGCTGTTGAGCAACGTGTACCTTCATTATGTTCTCGACCTATGGTTCGAACGCGTGGTGAAGGGCCGGTTGCGGGGCGAAGCCCGACTGGTACGCTATATCGATGACTTTGTGATCTGTTTCCAATATCGATCGGATGCCATCCGCGTACAGGATGCCTTGCGTCTCCGGTTGGGGAAGTTTGGCCTCACTCTAGAGCCGACCAAGACCAAATTGGTCGAGTTTGGTCGGTTCGCGCAAAGACACGCGGGCAAACGCGGCAGGAATCGCCCGGAAACCATCTACTTCCTGGGTCTGACGCTCTATTGTACGCGAAACCGAAAAGGTAACTTCAAGGTTGGGATGCGCACCGAGAAATCTCGGCTAAGGCGCAGCCTTACGTCTCTGCAAGAGCTAATGCAGCGAATACGACATCAAACGATCAGTGACCAGGCCGGTGAAATCAACATCGTCCTGCGCGGCCACTATGCTTACTACGGCGTCGCCGGAAATCTCCGGAGCCTCGTAAAAGTCTATCGGGTCGTCGAACGTTACTGGCGCAAGATGTTGTGCAGCCGCAGCTGGGCGGGCCGTGGCCTCACTTGGGACGCCTTCCACCAAATCAAAGAGCGGACTCCGTTGCTGAAACCAAAACTGCGTCTCCCATACGGGAAGCTGCAGATGCTAGCAGTGCTGTGAACCAACTGCCGAAGAGCGTGGTGCGGTAAATCCGCACGCCACGTTCTGTGGGAATCGGGGGCGGGCGACTGCCCCCGATGACCCGGTGAAAGCGGAACGGAATGTTGTCGCGCTCGGCGACGCGGCGGGAATCGAGGACGATGTAGCGCGCAAAGCGCGGATCGGCGCGCTTGAAAAAGCCGGGCACGCGCACCGCGAGCGGATAGACCGGCCGCAGGTTCACCGTTGCGTCGTAGTCGGCGATGAGCTTCAGCGTTTTCGGCAGCGCCAGATAGCTGTAGGGGCTGCGAAACGAAAAGAACAGATCGACGGCTAATGTCATGAGGACCCCGCACGGCTTGTGGCGCGCAGGAACAAAGCACGATGGCTGCGGCGCGTCCACGCTGGCGTTTTCGTTCCGCCGTCGCGCTGTCAGGCGTCGATCGCGCCCAACAGCATGTTGATCTGGCCGTTGCCCCACATCGGCAGCAGCACCCTGGAAAACGCGTCTCCCGAAACCTCGGCAAGGCGAAGAAAGGTCGGCTCGGCGGCTTCGACGGTGGCGCTGCCTTGAGCCCGCAAATAGCCGAAATATCTTCCCGGTGACGTCTCGTCGACGAAGCTTCCCGTCGCCGCCGCTGCCCGCAAGCCCTCATTGAGGAATTCGAAGCGGAAGCGCTCGGGCGAGGCAAAGACACCGACCAGGAAAGGCTTTCCCGGCAGGTTGGACAGGGCTGACAGGTCGAGGTCGTCGGTGAACGGCATGCCGTTCTCCACCCGCTTCAGGCGCCGCCAAAGGGAAACGATGTCCTGCACGTTCGAATGGAGACGATCGGGAAGGCTGAAGGGATTCTGACAGGGCATGATCGATCTTGGCATCTGCAAGAATTGAGGCTGCACCGAATGTCGGAAAGCCTAAAGGCGCCGGCCTGCCTTGTCTTGATCTTCGTCAAGGGTCGCGGTGCGCGTCTGCTATCATGAACGCGCTTCCGCCAGAGAGGAACATGACAAGTGGCCGACAACATCCTGCAAGTACCCCGGAGCGCGCCCATGCAGCCGAAGCCCGGCTTCATATGGGGTGTTTCGACCTCGAGTTTTCAGATCGAAGGCGCGGCGCACATCGAGGGTCGCGGCGACAGCATCTGGGACACATATTGCCGGCAACAGGACCACGTCAAGAACGGCGACACCGGCGACGTCGCCTGCGATCACTATCATCGCTATGCCGAGGACATTTTGCTGATGCGCGAGCTGGGGGTCGGCGCGTACCGGTTTTCCATCTCATGGCCGCGCGTCCTGCCGAGGGGCCGGGGGGCCGCCAACGAACCCGGACTGGATTTCTACGACCGGTTGGTCGATGCGTTGCTTGCCGCCGGCATCGAGCCGTGGATCTGTCTCTATCACTGGGATCTGCCGCAGGCACTGGATGATCTGGGCGGCTGGCAGAGCCGGGACATCGCCGGATGGTTTGCCGACTATGCGGCGCTGGTCGCCCGGCGCTACGGCGATCGCGTCAAGCGATTTGCCACTTTCAACGAGCCCTGCGTCTTCACGCTGTTTGGATACGGCCTTGGCTGGAATGCGCCGGGGATCGCCGATGGGGCAGCGATGTACCGGGCGATCCATCATGTCAATTTAAGTCATGGCGCGGCCATCGACGTGCTGCGGGCCTCGGTACCGCATGCCTCACTTGGTGCGATCCACAATCGGCAGCCCTGCTTTCCCTCTGGCCCAGGCAAGGCGGATGCGGAGGCCGCGCAGCGCTTTTCGACGTACTGGAATGACGCGTTTCCCTATCCGCAGCATTTCGCCTGCTACCCGCCCGCGCTGGCGGAAGCGATCGAGCCCTATCAGAAGCCGGGCGACATGGCGTTGATTGCCCGGCCGGTCGACTGGTTCGGGCTGAACCACTATTCGCCGCACTACATCAAGGCTGACACCAACCTGCTTGGCGCCACTTTCGGTGCTCCGCCGGACGATGTGCCGCGGACCGCGATCGGTTGGCCGATCGTTCCCGGCGGCTTCCGCGACACCTTGCTCGAGATCCACGGCCGCTTCGGCTTGCCGATCTACGTATTGGAGAACGGAACCGCCAACGACGATGTCATTGATGGCGCCGGGCGCATCGAGGATGCCGGGCGGATCGCCTATTTGCAGGGCTATACCGGCGCGATGCAGGAAGCGATCTCGGCGGGCGCCGACGTCCGCGGTTATTTTGTGTGGTCGTTGCTCGACAATTTCGAGTGGGCATCCGGCTATACGCAGCGCTTCGGCCTGGTTTACGTCGACTTCGCCACGCAAAAGCGGATTCCGAAAGCCTCGGCGCGGTGGTATGCCAATCTCATCGCGGCGAAGCGGCGGGATGCAATAGCGGCAAGGGGATGACTGGCGGCCGGACAGCAACGAAGAATCGCATTCTCCTCGCCGATATCGGCGGTACCAACGCGCGCTTTGCGCTGATGGAACGCGGTGGAATCGGGCCGATCGAACACATGAAGGTCGCCGGTTATCCAAACGTGACCGACGCGATGGCGGCTTTCCAGGCCCGTCACGCCGCAGGCGGGCCGGCGGTGGCCGCAGTCCTCGGCGTGGCCGGAACGGTGCAGGATAACCGCTGCATCATGACGAATAGCCCCTGGATCATCGACGGGCGCGAGCTGCAGAAGATGTTCGGCTTTGCGACCACGCATCTTCTCAACGATTTCGAGGCGCTGGCGTGGTCGCTGCCGGCGCTGCAGCCGGCCGATCTGTTTCAGCTCGGGATGCAACGACCGATCGCCGGCGCGCCGATGCTGGTGGTGGGACCAGGCACGGGCTTTGGCGCGGCCTGCTTTTTTCCTCACGCCACGATGCCGTTCGCAGCCGTCACCGAAGCCGGCCATGCGACCATGCCGGCAACCTCGGAGCGCGAGGAGAGGGTGATCGCCCAACTGCGCCGGCGCTTCGCGCACGTCTCGATCGAACGGATTCTATCCGGATCGGGCCTTGAGAACCTCTATCAGGCGCTGGCTGCCGTCGATGGCATACAAGCGCCGGAGCGCGATGCGGCCCGGATCACCGAGGCCGCGCTCGATGGCAGGTGCAGCGTCAGCCGCGCCACGCTCGACATGTTTTGTTCCCTGCTCGGCGCCGTCGCCGGCGACCTCGCGCTGACATTCTGCGCCTGGGGAGGCGTCCATATCGCCGGCGGCATCGTGCCCCGCTTCGCCGATCGTCTTGCCGCATCGGACTTCCGGACGCAGTTCGAGAGCAAGGGCCGCTTTCAATCCCGGCTTCGGAACGTTCCAACCAGCATCATCGTCAGGCCGGATGCCAGCTTCGCCGGGCTCAAGGCATTTTACGAGCTAACCGGCATAGCCAGGGCGCGAAGACGCCGATGACGCAGGTCGTTACGATCACGCCCAATCCCGCGGTCGACCTGTCGACGTCGGTAGCGAGGATCATCCCGGTCGCCAAGCTTCGCGGCACCTCGCAACGCCGCGATCCCGGAGGAGGCGGGATCAACGTGGCGCGCGTCATCCAGCGCCTCGGCGGCGATGTCAGCGCGATCTATGCAGCGGGCGGCGCGACCGGCGCGTTGCTGCGCAAGCTGCTCGATAAGGAGGGTGTCGCCAGCCTGACTTTTGCGATCGCGGAGGAGACGCGCGAGGATTTTTTCGTCAGCGAAATTAGCACCGGTCAGGCCTATCGCTTCATCCTCCCCGGCCCGCAGCTGAGCGAAGGCGAATGGCAGGAATGCCTGCGGCTGATCTCCCGAATCGAGCCGTTTCCTCGCTTCGTGGTAGCGAGCGGAAGCCTGCCCGGCGGCGTTCCCGACGATTTCTACGCACGGGTGGCAAGGATCGCGAGGCAACGGGGCGCGCGGATGATTCTGGACACGTCGGGTCAGCCGCTGGCGGCCGCGGTTGCCGAGGGGGTCGATTTGATCAAGCCGAATTTGCGGGAGATGCGCGAGCTTTCCGGCTGCGAGCCGGCAGACGCGAGCGAGTGGGAGGCCGCCGCCAAGGTTCTCGTCCACAGCGGCAAGGTGGCCGTCATCGCGCTGACCATGGGACACCTCGGTGCCGTGCTGGTCACCCGCGACCAGGTCTTAAGGGCAGAGCCGCTTCCCGTCACGCCGTTGAGCGCGGTCGGTGCGGGCGACAGCTTTCTCGGCGCGCTGGTCTTCAGGCTGGCATTGGGCGCCGATCTCCGGGAATGCTTCCGGCACGCGGTTGCCGCCGGCGCCGCCGCGCTGCTCAATCCTGGCACGGAACTTTGCCGGCTCGACGACGTCGAACGCCTTGCCGGACAGGTGACCCTCAAGACGGCTTGAGCTGCTCGACACCAATTGTGGTCTTGTCGCGGCCGGCCGGCGAAGTCCCATGACGGGAATCAAGCTGGTCAAGCAGGAGCAGCAGGCCGCCGACCCTTTGGAGCGAGGATTTCCAATCCGCCACGCGGCCGTAATTGTCGACGAGCCAGTTGAATGAGCCCTGAACCAGCGTGAAAGCCGCGGCCGCCTGGGTAAGCTCGCCGAGTGTCATCATGCCGGTCAGCAATTTGGGTGCGCACAGCACGAGCCCGATCACCGGCGCCAGCAGCGAGTTTCCCTGTGACACCAGCGTGTTGCGCATCAGCTGCCAGCACAGCCGTCGCCATTGCACCAGCGTATTCTGCAGCGCCCGCCAGAGCCCCTGCCTGACCTCCGCCGTCTGCTGTCTCGGTGTGGTTCCCTCGCCGATCTCCCGGAGCAAATGCGCCGCCGTGATCAGCTCCGCCTCGGCCTGGTCCTTGATCTGGATGACCCTGGTCAGCGGCGAGCCCACCAGCAGCATCGCCGACGTGGCGATGGCGGAATAGATCACGACACTGATGACGAGATAGCCCGGAATCCAAAGCCTGTAGTCGAGCACCGAAAAGCTGGCGTCGCCGCCGACATTCCACAAAATCTGAATGAAGATGATGGCGGTCAGCAGCGAGGAGACCAGTCCGAGTGCGAAATCGACCGGCGCGTCGGTCGCGATCCTGGCATCCTCGGCGATCCGATATTCCGGAATCTTCTGTTCGCCCTCGACCTCGGCCAGATGGACATATCGGTCGTTCTCGACCCAATAGTCGATCAGGCAGGTGGTCAGCCATTCGCGCCATTTGCGCTGTACGGTCATGCGCCCCCAAACCGAAGCGGCGGCGAGCGCAATGCTCGCGGCGCACAGGGGAATCAGCAGTAGCGCCTGGGTGCGCAGGCGAACCGGGTCGCGCCCTTCCAGCGCGTTGAAGAAATCACGGTTCCAGTAGTTGAAGCGGAACTGCACGTAGAGCTGCAGCACGACGATGGCGATCAGCGCGATGCAGAGCAGCCAGATCCGCCACGCCAAAAGACCGCGCCAGAAGCCTGACGCGCTTTCCCAGAATCGGGACCACTCCTGACGCGAGTTGTCGGGGCTGTTCTCGGACATCATCGGGTTCGACCGCTAGAGGTTTATCATCGGCGGCGATTGATCTTTCGCAAAGTCTATCCCCGCCGAGCGGCCAGAATGTCCACAACTGGATCGCACTGCAGCGCGGGAGAAGGCGCTATGAATGATTCTGCTGGTTACGTCCGTTGGTTCAAGGATATCCGGCTGGAGGATGTTCCGCAGGTCGGGGGCAAAACCGCTTCGCTCGGCGAACTCTACTCGGTGCTGTCGCCGCAGGGCGTCCGGGTGCCGAACGGCTTTGCGCTGACGGCCGCCGCCTATCGCGACGCGCTGACGCAGGCCGGAGCCTGGGAAGAGCTCCGTAGCCTGTTGGCCGGGCTCGACAAGCGGCGAATCGCGGACCTCGCCAGGCGCGCCGCCGCGGCGCGCGCCATTGTCTACGCCGCCACCGATCGGGAAGCCCTGCGGCGCGAGGTGGCGGAAGCCTACCACAAGCTCGAAGGTGAGTACGGCCGCAATCTCGCGGTCGCCGTGCGCAGCTCGGCCACCGCCGAAGACCTGCCGAATGCGAGCTTCGCTGGCCAGCACGACAGCTTCCTCAATATTCGCGGGCCGCACGATCTGATGGATGCGTGCCGGCGCTGCTTCGCCTCGCTGTTCACGGATCGCGCTATCTCCTACCGCATCGACAACGGGTTTGATCATTTCAAGGTCGCGCTCTCGGTCGCGGTCATGAAGATGGTCCGTTCCGATCTCGCCGCCAGCGGCGTCACCTTCACGCTCGACACCGAATCCGGCTTTCGCGACGTGGTGTTCGTGACCAGCGTCTACGGCCTCGGCGAAAATATCGTGCAGGGGGCCGTGGATCCCGACGAGTTCTATGTGCACAAGCCGACCTTCAACAGCGGATTCCGCGCCGTGCTGTCGCGCCGGCTCGGCGGCAAGGACAAGCGGATGATCTATGCAAAAGGGCATGCGACCACCCGCAACGTGAAAACCTCACCCGCTGATCGCAAGCGGTTCTGCATCTCCGATGAAGACGTGCTGCAGCTTGCGCAATCGGCGATCGTCGTGGAAAAGCATTATTCGAACAAGGCCGGCGTGCCTATGCCGATGGATATCGAGTGGGCGAAGGACGGCGGCGATGGCGAGCTCTACATCATCCAGGCGCGCCCGGAGACCGTGGCGTCCCGCCGCAAGCCGGACGCGCTCGAGAGTTACGCCCTCAAAACGACCGGCAAGGCCGTTGCCGCCGGTCGCGCCGTCGGCGAGAAGATCGCGGCCGGCAAGGTGCGGCTGATCAAAAGCGAGCGCGATCTTCGCGCCTTCAAGCCCGGCGAAGTACTGGTCGCGCCCGCGACGAGTCCGGACTGGGAGCCGGTGATGAAAGCCGCGGCCGCCATTGTCACCGATCATGGCGGCAGAACTTGTCATGCGGCCATTATCGCCCGCGAACTCGGCGTGCCGGCGGTGGTCGGTACCGAAAATTTCACCCGGAAGGCAAGGACCGGGATGTCGGTCACCGTGTCCTGCGCGGAGGGCGACATCGGCCACGTCTACGAGGGTAGTCTGCCGTTTTCGGTCGAGCGGGTCGCGATCGACCGGCTGGAAAGGCCGCGCACCGAAATCATGGTCAATCTCGGCAATCCGGAAATCGCCTTCAAAACGGCGATGATGCCGAACGACGGCGTCGGACTGGCGCGGATGGAGTTCATCATCAATCAGCACATCGGCATTCACCCCATGGCGCTGGCGGAGCCCGAAAAGGTCAAATCCGCGCGGGATCGCCGGACCATCAAGCTCCTGACCGCCGGCTACAAAAAGCCATCGGACTTTTTCGTCGAGCGGCTGTCGGAGGGCGTCGGCACCATTGCTGCGGCATTCTATCCGCGCCCGGTCATCGTGCGGCTGTCCGACTTCAAGACCAATGAATATGCCAGTCTCAAGGCCGGCGCCGATTTCGAGCCCAGGGAAGAAAATCCGATGCTCGGCTTCCGCGGCGCGGCCCGCTATGCCCATCCCGCCTATGCCGCGGGCTTTGCGCTGGAATGCGCGGCGCTGCGCCGCGTGCGCAATGAGATGGGGCTGAGCAACCTCAAGATCATGATTCCGTTCTGCCGCCGCCTCGAGGAGGCGCGCAAGGTCATCGAGGCGATGGCGCAGCACGGTCTCAAGCGGGGCGAGGGCGGCCTCGGGGTCTTCATGATGTGCGAGATTCCCAACAACGTGATCCTGATCGACCAGTTCGCTCAATTGTTCGACGGCTTCTCGATCGGCTCCAACGATCTCACCCAGCTCACGCTCGGCGTCGATCGCGACTCCGACATCGTCGCGTTCGACTTCGACGAACGCGATCCGGGAATGCTCAAGATGCTGACGATGGCGGTTATGGGGGCCAAGCGCAATCACCGCCATGTCGGCATTTGCGGCGAGGCGCCGGCGAACTATCCGGAGATCGCGAGATTCCTGACCGGCCTCGGGATCGATTCGATCAGCGTCAATCCGTCGAGCGTCTTGCGCACCATGACGATCGTTCATGACGCCGAGCAGGCCACCGGCGAATCGCAGGTTCCTGCTCTACAGCCGACGATCAGGAACGCCCCTCTGACCGATACGAATGAGGCAGCCGCGGCGCGCCGGTGGCGCGAGAACGCCCTGGAAGATGACGAAGTCCGGGAAGCCTTGAAGCTGCTCCACGGCCGCGACGCGTCCCGCGGATGAGAGGCCTCACGCGCGCACCGGAACGCGGGTGATCTTCGCGCCGAGTGCATTGAGCCGTTCGTCGATGCGTTCATAGCCGCGCTCGATCTGGTCGGCATTGTTGATGGTGGAGGTACCCTCGGCGCACAGCGCGGCCAGCAGCATCGCCATCCCGGCGCGGATGTCGGGCGATGTGACCAGGGCGCCCTTGAGCCGGCTCGGCCCCGCCACGATCGCGCGGTGCGGGTCGCACAGCACGATGCGCGCGCCCATCGAGATCAGCTTGTCGACGAAGAACATCCGGGACTCGAACATCTTCTCGAACATCAGGATGACGCCGTCGCACTGGGTCGCGGTTACCACCGCAATCGACATCAGGTCGGCAGGAAATGCCGGCCACGGCTGGTCCTCGAGCTTCGGCACATGGCCACCGAAATCGTCCTGGATCTTCAGCGTCTGGCCGGCGGCGACGACGAGGTCGTCGTCCTCGACCGTAGAGACGATCCCGAGCCGCTCGAATCCCATCCGGATCGAACGCAGATGTTCCACGCCGGCGCGCGCGATGCGCAGCGGCGAACGCGTCACCGCGGCGAGCCCGATCAGCGAGCCGACCTCGATGTGGTCGGGCTGGATCGAATAGCTGACCGCACCCAGCGTCGCGGGTCCATGCACCACCATGGTGTTGGTGCCGATGCCCTCGATGCGGGCCCCGAGCGCCACCAGGAAATGCGCGAGGTCCTGCACGTGGGGTTCGGAGGCGGCGTTGCGCAGATGGGTGGTGCCATGCGCCGCTACCGCGGCCATCAGCGCGTTTTCGGTCGCGGTTACGCTCGGCTCGTCAAGAAAGACGTCGGCGCCCTTGAGGCGCAAACAGCGGAATTCCAGCCGGTCGGAGGCGGTGACGGTGGCGCCGAGCTGCTCGAAGGCCAGCAGATGGGTGTCGAGGCGACGCCTTCCGATGACGTCGCCGCCGGGCGGCGGCAGCATCACCTCGCCGCAGCGGGCGAGCAGCGGTCCGGCCAAGAGGATGGAAGCGCGGATCCGCGCGCACAGTTCGGGATCGAGATCGGCGGCGCGAATGGTTTTGGCGTGGATATCGAGCCTGTTGCAGCCCTGCCATTGCGCGGACGCGCCGACCGAGCGGATCAGTTCGACCAGCGTTTCGGTGTCGCGGATGCGCGGCACGTTTTCGAGCGTGACCGGATGCTCCGTCAACAGCGCCGCGGCGATGATCGGCAGCGCGGCGTTCTTGTTGCCGGCAGGCTCGATGGTGCCCGAAAGCCTGCGTCCCCCTTCGACCACATATTGGATAGGGGACACCGGCCCGCCCTGTCTGATCACACGTCCACGTTGGCGCTGAGCGAATTGTCCTGGATGAATTCGCGGCGCGGCTCGACCACGTCGCCCATCAGCTTGGTGAAGATGTCGTCGGCCTCGTCGACCTCCTTGACCTTCACCTGCAGCAGCGAGCGCTCGTTGGTGTCGAGCGTGGTTTCCCAGAGCTGGTTCGGGTTCATCTCGCCCAGGCCTTTGTAGCGCTGCAGCTTGACCCCTTCGCGGCCGGCGTCGGTGACCGCCTCGAACAGGCCCACGGGCCCGTGAATCACCGTCTCGGTGTCCTTTCGCCGCAGCACGCCGGGGCGCGGATAGGCCTCCTGCAGCCTGGCGGCGTAGTCGTCGAGCTTGCGGGCGTCGGCGGAGCCGAGCAGCGCGTCATCGATGATGGCGACGTCCTTGACGCCGCGTACCGTGCGCTCGAAGAAAAAACCCTCGCCTTCCGTGAAACGTCCGGTCCAGCCGCGCTCGATCTCCTCGGCCAGCGCATCGAGCCGCTTGGCGATGTAATCGGCCGCGGCATTGGCCTTGGCGAGGTCGCCGAAAATCTCCGGGCTCAGCACGCCGGCGATCGCGGCCTGCTCGATCACCTTGCGGCTATAGCGGCTATGCAGATTGTGCAGCACGTTGCGGATGATCCGGGCGTCCTCTACCAGAGACTTCAGGTCGAAACCCTTGCGCTCTTCGCCGGACGAAAGGCGGAACACGCAATCGTCGAGGCCGGTATCGATCAGATAGTCCTCCAGCGCCCGCTCGTCCTTGAGGTATTGTTCGGACTTGCCGCGCGATACCTTGTAGAGCGGCGGCTGCGCGATATAGAGGTAGCCGCCGTCGATCAAGGTGGGCATCTGGCGGAAGAAGAACGTCAAGAGCAGGGTGCGGATATGCGCGCCATCGACGTCGGCGTCGGTCATCAGGATGATCTTGTGATAGCGCAGTTTCGACAGGTCGAAATCGTCGCGGCCGATGCCGGTGCCGAGCGCCGTAATCAGCGTGCCGATCTGCTCGGAGCCCAGCATCTTGTCGAAGCGCGCGCGCTCGACATTGAGGATCTTGCCGCGCAGCGGCAGCACCGCCTGGAATTCGCGGTTGCGGCCCTGCTTGGCGGAGCCGCCGGCCGAGTCGCCCTCGACGATGAACAGCTCTGACTTGGCGGGGTCCTTTTCCTGGCAGTCGGCGAGCTTGCCGGGCAGCGAAGCGTAATCGAGCGCGCCCTTGCGCCGCGTCAGCTCGCGCGCTTTTCGCGCGGCTTCGCGGGCCGCAGCTGCTTCCACCACCTTGCCCACGATGACCTTGGCTTCGCTCGGATGTTCCTCGAACCACGCCGCGAGCGCCTCGTTGACGACATTCTCGACCACCGGGCGGACTTCGGAGGACACCAGCTTGTCTTTGGTCTGGGAAGAAAATTTCGGATCGGGCACCTTCACCGAAAGCACCGCGGTCAATCCTTCGCGGCAGTCGTCGCCGGTCAGCGCGATCTTTTCGCGCTTGGCGTTGGCGTCGGCATAGCCGTTGACCTGGCGGGTCAGCGCGCCGCGAAAACCTGCCAGGTGCGTGCCGCCGTCGCGCTGCGGAATGTTGTTGGTGAAGCACAGCACGTTCTCATGATAGCTGTCGTTCCACCACAGCGCCGCCTCCACGCCGATGCCGTTCATCTCGGCATTGATCATGATCGGGGCGGGTACTATCGGTTTCTTGTTGCGGTCGAGATATTTGACGAATTCCTCGACGCCGCCGACATAGCGCATCTCCTCGCGCTTCTCGACCGCATGGCGCATGTCGGACAGCACGATGTTGACGCCGGAATTGAGGAACGCGAGCTCGCGCAGGCGATGCTCCAGCGTCGCGAAGTCGTATTCGATATTGGTGAAGGTCTCGGTGGAGGCCGTGAAGGTCACCTCGGTGCCGCGCTTGCCGTGGGCGTCGCCCACCACCTTGATCGGCGCCACGGCGTCGCCATGGGCGAACTCGATGAAATGCTCCTTGCCGTCGCGCCAGACCCTGAGCTGCAGCTTGCTCGACAGCGCGTTGACGACGGAGACGCCGACGCCATGCAGGCCGCCCGACACCTTGTAGGAATTCTGGTCGAACTTTCCGCCTGCATGCAGCTGGGTCATGATGACCTCGGCGGCGGAGACGCCCTCGCCCTTGTGGAGGTCGACCGGGATGCCGCGGCCGTCGTCGCGCACGGTGACCGAGCCGTCGGCGTTGAGCACGACCTCGACCGCGGTGGCATAGCCGGCGAGCGCCTCGTCGATGGCGTTGTCGACGACCTCGTAGACCATGTGATGCAGGCCGCTGCCGTCATCGGTGTCGCCGATATACATGCCCGGCCGCTTGCGCACGGCATCAAGGCCCTTCAGGACCCGGATCGATTCAGCGCCGTATTCGATGGGAATGGAATGCTCGGTGTCGGCAATCGGCTGCCGGGCAGGTTCTGTCATGTGAGGCCTTCGAGAACGTCGTCGAATCAGCGGCGAAAAAGGGCGCTGAACCGTCTATTTCTGCCATGAAAGGGCTAATGCGCCTAGCGCAAAGTCTCCATCGGCAAGCTATTGAATAAATGGGAATTTTCTCGTGTTTTTCAAGTCGCCGGCAAGCCGATTCGAGGCCCCGCCAAAAGCGCGATTCGGCAAGCTTTTCGGCTTCCGGAATCAGGATTTAGAGGCCAGCGAGACGGCTGGGCCGCCCCGCCGCGCCTGTCGCCTCAATCTTGCGCCATGGGCTCAGGCGCGGCGGCCGATGCGGCCGGAATCGACATCGAAAATCTCGCCTGCCGCGCCGATGTCGGTGAACGAAGCGGGGTCGGCGCCGGTCATCCAGACCTGCGCGCCGAGCCTTGAAAGTTCATCGAACAGGGCACGGCGCCGGTCGGGATCGAGATGCGCCACGACTTCGTCGAGCAGCAAGAGCGGGGTGATGCCGGTCGTCTCCGCGACCAGGTTGGCATGCGCCAGCACGAGCCCGATCAAGAGCGCCTTCTGCTCGCCGGTGGAAGCGTCGCGGGCCGGCATGTTCTTCGGCGCGTAGATCACATCAAGATCGGTGAGATGCGGCCCGTCCAGCGTGCGGCCGGCGGCTGCGTCGCGGGCGCGGCTGTCGCGCAGGATCTGCCGGTAGCGATCCTCCACCGAGGTGGCGGGCTCCGCGGCAAGCGCGTTCTCCATCCAGCCGTCGAGCATGATCCGGGCGGACGGGAAGGCAGAACTCTGGCCGCGCTCGCGCAAGACGCCTGCAAGCCTGGTCGCGGTCTGGCCGCGCGTCGCCGCGACCGCGACCGCAAGCTCAGCGGTCTCGCGCTCGATCGCGGCGCACCAATGGTCGTCATAGTTGCGCACTTCCAGCAGGCGGTTGCGCGACCGCAAGGATCGATCGAGCGCCGAAACGCGGCTGGAATGCTCGCTGTCGATGGCGAGCACCAGGCGATCGAAGAAGCGCCGCCGCTCCGATGCCGCACCCAAAAACAGCCCGTCCATCGCCGGCGTCAGCCACACCATGCGCAGATGATCGCCGAAGGCTGCGGCCGAGCCGACCGGCTCGCGGTCGATCCGGCAGCGCCTGGTCGTCGCGGGTGCCTCGTCGGTCGGGGCATCGATGCCGGTGCCGAGCGTGGCGAGACCGAGCGCCCCTTCGACCTCGGCCGACACCGCCCAGGAGCCGTCGCCCTGGTTGTCGGCGACATCCTCCAGCGTCGCGCGGCGCAGGCCGCGTCCCGGCGACAGATACGAGATCGCCTCTAGGCAATTGGTCTTGCCGGCGCCGTTCGGCCCGACCAGCACCACCATCCCGCCACGCGTCTCCAGGCTCGCCGCGCGATAGTTGCGGAAATGCGTGAGGCTGAGGCGATGGATGCGGGAGGGCGTCATGTTAACTTGTCATTGCCGGGCTTGACCCGGCAATCCATCGTCCGCGTCAGCGGACAATCTCGTCGTACAAGTCCCGCCAATCGGGATTGCCCGCGACGATCAGATCGATTTTCCACTCGCGCGACCAATGTTTGATGTTCTTCTCGCGCTGAAGTGCGGCGGCGATCGAATCGTGCGCTTCGAAATAGACCAGCGTCTTGATTCCATGTCGCTTGGTAAACCTTTCGGCCAAGCCCTCGCGATGCTCGTAGATGTGCCGTACTAGATTGTTTGTTACGCCGATATAAAGCGTTCCACCGGGTTTACTAGCGAGGATGTATACCCAATAGGTCATTTGACTTGATGGATTGCCGGGTCAAGCCCGGCAATGACGATTAGTTGTCTTCACACCCGCATCGGCATCAGCACGTAGAGTGCGCCCTTGGAATCCTTGTCCTGCACCAGCGTCGGCGAGCCGGGATCGGCGAGTTTGAGCACCGCGACCTCGCCCTCGATCTGGGCGGCGATATCGAGGAGGTAGCGCGAGTTGAAGCCGATATCGAGCGGGTCGGAGGCGTATTCGACCTCGAGCTCTTCGGTAGCGCTGCCGGAGTCCGGGTTGGTCACCGACAGCACCAGCTTGCCCGCCGACAGTGCGAGCTTCACCGCGCGCCCACGCTCGCTCGAGATCGTGGAGACGCGGTCGACCGCGGCCTCGAAATCCTTCTTGTCGACGACGAGCTCCTTGTCGTTGTTCTGCGGGATGACGCGGCCATAATCCGGAAAGGTGCCGTCGATCAGTTTCGAGGTCAGCACCACATTGCCGATGGTGAAGCGGATCTTGCCCTGCGAGAGCTCGATTTTCACCTCGGCCTCATTGTCCTCGATCAGCCGCTGCACCTCGCCCACCGTCTTGCGCGGCACGATCACGCCGGGCATGCCGGAAGCGCCCTTCGGCAGCGGCAGGTCGATCTGGGCGAGACGGTGGCCGTCGGTTGCGACCGCGCGCAGGGTCGCGGCCTTTGCGCTGCCCGCGGTGTGCAGATAGATGCCGTTGAGATAGTAGCGGGTCTCTTCGGTCGAGATCGCAAACTGGGTACGATCGATCAGCCGCTTCATGTCGGCGGCGGCCAGCGTGAACGAATGCGTCATGTCGCCGGCGGCGAGATCCGGGAAATCGTTCTCGGGCAGTGTCTGCAGCGTGAAGCGCGACCTTCCGGCGCGGATCGCCAGCACCGAGCGGTCGCCGTCGCCTTCCAGCACGATCTGCGCGCCGTCGGGCAATTTGCGCACGATGTCGTAGAACATGTGGGCCGGTACCGTGGTCGAGCCACCGGTCGCGGTTTCCGCGGGCAGCGTTTCCGTCACCTCGAGATCGAGGTCGGTGGCCTTCAGCGACAGCCGCGCGTTTTCGGCCCGCACCAACACATTGCCGAGGATCGGTATGGTGTTGCGGCGCTCGACCACGCGATGGACGTGACCCAGCGATTTCAGCAGTTGCGCGCGTTCGACGGTGACCTTCATTTGCAATACCCGCCTGATCCCCAGAGATGGAAAAGCCGGGCGGCCCCAAAGGACGCGCCGCGGCATTGAAACCCGAAAAGGCCAATCAAAGCTGGATTTGATCAAACCCTTGGGGGGATCACAAGGTGGCGCGGATGGGGGGCTGGCGCAAGGGAAACGCGGCGCCGTTCCCCACATTTTGCCGGCAATTCCATGCTCAAAGCTCGTCCCGGCGCATGCCGGGACGACGAGGCGTGAGGACGAAAAGGCCTATTCCTGCAACTGGCGCTTCAGCGATTCGACCTCCTCGGAGAGCGCGGTATCCTTGGCGACCAGGGCCTCGATCTTGCGAACCGCATGCAACACCGTGGTGTGGTCGCGCCCGCCGAAGCGGCGGCCGATCTCGGGCAGCGAGCGAAGGGTCAGCGTCTTGGCCAGATACATCGCAACCTGGCGCGGGCGGACCACATTGGCGGTGCGGCGCGAGGACAACAGGTCGGAGCGGCTGACATTATATTGCCGGGCCACCACGCGCTGGATGTCCTCGATCTTGATGCGCTTGGGTTCCTGCGGACGGATCAGATCGCGCACTTCGCGCTCGGCCATCTCCAGCGTCACCGGCTGGGCGTTGAGCTTGGAGTGCGCCAGCAGGCGATTGATGGCGCCTTCGAGATCCCGGCCGTTATGGGTGATGGTCCGCGCCAGATAATCCAGCACCTGGTCCGGCACCTCGAAGCTTGCATGATGGGCGCGGGCGGCCGCGACCCGCGACTTGAGAATTCCAAGCCGCAGTTCCTCGCCGAGCGACCCCATCTCGACCACGAGGCCGCCGGCCAGCCGCGAGCGCACGCGATCGTCGAGACTCTCGAGGTCGGAAGGCGGACGGTCGGCCGCGATCACGACCTGACGGCCGGCGTCGATCAGCGCGTTCAGGGTGTGGCAGAATTCGGCCTGGGTCGACTTGCCCTGCAGGAACTGCAGGTCGTCGATCACGAGCACGTCGATGCCGCGCAATGCTTCCTTGAAGGCAAGCGCGGTCTGCGTCTTCAGCGCCGCGACGAAGCCGTACATGAATTTCTCGGCGGTGAGGTAGAGCACCTTGCGCTCGATCCCCGAGTTGCCGGCCCAGGTCACCGCCTGTAGCAGGTGGGTCTTGCCGAGGCCGACGCCGGCATGGATGTAGAGCGGATTGAACATCACGGGATCGCCGCGACGGCCCTCGGCCACTTGGCGCGCGGCGGCGTGCGCCAGCGTATTGGAGCGGCCGACGACGAAACTTCCGAAGGTCAGGCGCGGATCGAGCGGCGAGCCGCCGAGCGCGTCATGGCTGGCCGACACCGGCGCGATCGCGGTGGCGCGCAATTCGGGCGCAGGCCGGCCGTCGGCGCGCTCGCCGCGGCGCGCGTCGAGCGGGGCCGGCGCTTCCTTCGCGGGCGCGGCGCAGCGCATCGCCGTGCGCACGGTGAGGTCGATCCGGTGTACTTCGGGCATCTCCGCCTGCCAGCAGGAGAGTACGCGCTCGGCATAATGCGCCTGGATCCAGCTCTTGAGGAACCGCGTGGGAACCGAAAGGCGGACGCTTTCCTGCTCGACTCCTTCCAGATCCATGCGCGCAAACCAGCTGGTATAGACGTCCTCTCCCACACTCGTGCGCAAGCGACCTTTCACGCGTGACCAGCGATCCTGTTCCGTGTTTGACATTGCCTGAAAACTTTTCCGTATGAGTAATCTTGCTTTGCGAAATCGCCGTGCAGGATTCCTGCCACGGCGCGACCTCGAGCGAGGCTTCAAGCTTCAGCCATAGACCGGCCGCTCGGCGCACAGCGCCGTTGCGCAAGGTCAGCGGTTTGGAGGAGAAGCCTTCCCGAGGTCAGCGCGTACTCGACGGTCTGTCCGGGGCTCGGGCGGGGGGCCGTGTGCTGGCGACGTCCAAGACGTCCAATACGGCATCATTTGAAAATGGCGTGCGATCGAATACCGCGCTGATTCCGTAGAGCATGCAACCTCCCCATCTCGCCGCGATTACGTCGCGGCAAGTTGTCATCCCAAGTATGTTTCGAATTCAGCTGGCTCCGACCGAACAAGAAAACTGTTCAGCCGCTATGCCGCCTCATCCTGCCCGTCCGTCCTAACCCGCTCGCGGGGTCGTCGCCTTCAGGCGCTTCTCGGTCGGCCGGCGCGCATCTCTCGTTCGAAGCCAGCGAGACCAAACCGTCTCGCCTGAGAAATTTCGACACAGAACCGCATTGCCCATATTGCTATGGGGCTTACTCCGACAATCGCTTGGAAAGCGTCGCCAACGCGCACACCGCCGCCGATTTGCACGTCCGCCCCGTTTCTTAAACCGCGCTGGTCTGAGAGCCGTGGGCGCCGCGAACGCTCCTAGAGATACATCATGCTTTGTTTCCCGCAACGGAAATGATTCGACTGCGGCGCTGGGGAAAACACCTCCGCGTTCCCAAAATTGGGCAGCTGATTTTTTGGGAAGTTGCAAGGTTTTGAATCTGTGCGGAGATTCGAAACAGGAAAGCGCTGTGACATTTCTGTCAGCCGCCCAAAATAAATTCATAAATTGTACAAGATTGACCAACGCTGGAAGGAATTTTCCAACAAGCGCTCTCCGCTATGCCGATAAGTGACTACGCAAACGCGTTTTTTCATGTTCATTTGAAGAGGGTAACCCATGGCGGCAGCCGACGCTGTCGCTTTGGCAGGATCGCAGTTTGCAAAATGGTGCACGTTCGATCCTGGCGACGGAACTAACCACGACCTTCGCGTGCTTGTTCCGCCCGCCTCGCGACATACGGCAGTAAAAATACGGACGCGGCGCAATCTCGCGCGCGGCGATGTCTCGGACAGGGCGCCGCGAAAAACAAAAAGCCCGGCAGCGGCCGGGCTTCTTGACGAATTTCGATTTCGTTCAGTTCATTTCGCGAGCTTGGCGATCTGATGCGCGAGCCGCGAGACCTTTCGGCTGGCGCTGTTGCGATGAACGATGTTGCGCTGCGCTGCCCGCATCAGCTCCGGTTCCGCTCGCGCCATCGCCTTCAGCGCCGCATCCCGGTCGCCGCTCTTGATCGCCTCCTCGACCGATCGGACCGCGCTGCGCATCTCGGTGCGGCGCGACTTGTTGACAATGGTGCGGCGGGCAATCTTGCGCGTCGCCTTTTTGGCGGAACTCGTATTGGCCATCTTTTCAAATATCCTTCAGCGGTGACCGGACGCCAAGTGGTCGGGCCTCAAGCGTGGCCGGCCGTCCAAACGCGGGATCGACGCTATGATGTTTTCGGGTGTTCCTGACAATGCCATTCGCTGGAGCAAGTATCGCTCACATGACGGCGCCGCTCAAAGAACAGCGGCGGCGGGATTGCGCCCGCCGCCATTGGCGCTTCTTATAGAGGCCGCGTTTTGCAGCGTCAACGCCTTAGCCAAGGCCTTTTGATGCCGGAAAGGCCGGGTGCAAGGCTGATAAGGTGCTGATGAGGTTGAATTTCCGAGCCTGCCCGGGTAATGGCAGGCGGCGTTTTCGGGCTTCCGACCCAGGGTGACGTATGATCCGCGGTTTTTTCCGGCTTTTGGGCCTGCTGCTGCTCGCCGGCGGATTCATCTTCATGGTCTATGACGGGGCGCGCTGGGTCGCCGACCAGAGCTTGCGCTTCACCCGCTTCGGCCAGTTCTGGAACGATGTCCACCAATCCAGCCAGCAGGCGTTTCGCACCTGGGTGGAGGGTCATGCGCCCTGGCTCTGGACCAGCGTGGTCAAGGTAATCCTCGACCAGCCGGTTTTTGCGGTCATGGGGGTGCTCGGTATTTTGCTGATGCTCGTGTTCCGGCCCCGCAAGCCCCTGATCGGCTATTCGCGCGACTGACCGGCAGGGCGTCGTGGCGCTGTGTCCGTCTGCCGACGAAACGGGACTGCGTCGGCCGGCGTAGGGACATATAGTAGGACAGTACAGCCAACGCTGTGCCGTGCGTTTCCGATTCCGCCCCGAGGTGACCCATGTTTTTCATGCGCAAGACCACTGCATTGCCGAGCGCCGAGCAGGCGCTGCCGGGCCGCGCCAGTCCGATCCCGACCGCGAAGAGCCATTTCGTCAACGGCCGTCAGCTCAAGCCGCCTTATCCGCAAGGATTGGGGCAGGCAGTATTCGGGCTCGGCTGCTTCTGGGGTGCCGAGCGCAAGTTCTGGGAACTCGGCGATGGCATCCATGTGACCGCGGTGGGCTACGCCGGCGGCCACACCCCGAACCCGACCTATGAAGAGGTCTGTTCCGGACGGACCGGCCACACCGAGGCGGTGCTCGTCGTGTTCGATCCGAGCAGGGTCTCTTATGATCGGTTGTTGAAGACGTTCTGGGAAAACCACAACCCGACGCAAGGCATGCGCCAGGGCAATGACGTCGGCACGCAGTATCGTTCCGCGATTTACACCCTCAACGACGCCCAGCGCAAAGCCGCCGACGCCTCGAAGGCGGCGTACCAAAAGGCGCTGGCCGCCAAGGGCCTTGGCGTCATCACCACGGAAATCGCGCCGGCGGGCGAATTCTATTTCGCCGAGGACTATCATCAGCAATATCTCGCCAGGAACCCGGCCGGCTATTGCGGGCTTGGCGGCACCGGCGTGGCGTGTCCGATCGGCGCCGGCGTCAGCGCCGCCTGAGTGCTTCCTCCTGCCTCTCCCCTGCAACAACAGGGCGCGGCTGTCTTTCCGCTTCGCGCGCCGCCGCAAAAACGATTTGTTAACCATAACCGGTGCAAGACTTATGCTGTCTCGCTAAGAGGGATGGCCAAGGTGCGGGTTGCGCGCGCGTTCCGATTGCCGATCATTGCCGCGGTGACCGCGCTCGCCCTGTCCGGCTGCATGCGCTCGACCGGCCCGGTCGCGGTCGGCCAGCCGCAAGGCGATCTCGATTCCTATGCCTATGGCGAGCCCTATCGCCCGGCCGCTTCGCGATATGATTCAACCGATTCCGGCGGCGCCATCAGCGCGCTTCGCAACGCCTTTGCCGCCGCACCACAGCGCGCCTACGCGCCGAGCCCGGCGGTCTATGCGGCCCCGATGCCGGCTCCCGTGCCGGCGGCCTATGATGCCGCCTACAAGCTCGATGCCGGCGACAAGCTGCGGGTCGTGGTCTATGGCCAGGAAGGCCTCACCAACACCTACGCGATCGATGCCGGCGGCTCGATCACCATGCCGCTGATCGGTTCGGTGCCCGCGCGCGGACGTACGCCGGCGGGGCTTGCTTCCGAAATCACCGCGAAACTGCGCAACGGCTACATCCGCGATCCATCGGTCGCGGTGGAGATCGAATCCTACCGGCCGTTCTTCATCCTCGGTGAAGTGCAGGCGCCCGGCCAATACCCTTACGTGCCCAACATGAGCGTCGAAAGCGCCGTCGCCATCGCCGGCGGGTTCTCGCCGCGCGCCCGGCGCGACAGCGTGACGCTGACCCACACCGACAGCTCGGGCTCGATGCGCGTGGTCGTGCCGCTCGGCACGCCGCTCAGCCCCGGCGACACCGTGCAGGTCGGCGAGCGCTGGTTCTGAGGCTTTTTCCATTCCGTCATTCCGGGGCGTGCGTCAGCACGAATCCGTAATGACGAAGCGCCGCCGCCGCGGCGTTACTGCCACATCCAGTTGTGGCCCCAATCGCCCTTCCAGCCGGCCAATCGGCCGTTGCGGAATTGCAGATAGAGCCGGTCGTGGCGGTTGAACAGGCCGGCGCCGCCGATGTTGCGGATGGCGAGATAGATCTCGTTGCCCGGGCCGCCGCTGAAATAACTCAAGGGCTCGCCGAGCGCGCGCGAGGCGGCTTCGATGTCCATGCCGAACACCAGCGGCGCATTGTTGGACAGGGTCGAGGTGAAGGGCGCGCGCGGCGCAGCAGCGGGCGCCCATTGCTGGGCGCTTGCAGCCAGGGGACTCGCGAGCGAGATGGCCATCAGAACGGTCGCGCGATACATGACGATTTTCATGACTGGACGAGCCTTTCGCCAGAAGCGCTGCGGGAGAGGCCATCGAGGAACGGCAGCACAGCGTCGATGAAGGCCTGCGGCTGATCGATGTTGACGGCGTGGCCGGCGGCGGGGATCACCACTTTTTTCGCGCCCGGAATTTTCGCAGCCATGTAATCGGAGGCGGCGAGGAACGGGGTGTCGTCGGCGCCGACCACGATGAGCGACGGCACCTTGATATCGGGCAGCGATTCGATCACGCGGGCGTCACGCTGGGTCAGCATGCCACGCGCGGCGCGGGCGAGACCCGAAGCGTCGCGATGGCTCACCGATGAGCGTTCGCGGCTGGCCGACTTCAGAACCTCGAGCCCCTCGCGCCCGAAGCGGTCGCCGGTCTCGTGCGCGCGCTTGTTCCAGGCGTCGCGGGCGTCGTCCTTCTTGAAGCCGGGCCCGGTATCGATGATCAGCAGCGCGCGCACGCGCTTCGGATGCGTGCGATAAAACGCGAGCGACATGTAGCCCCCAAGCGAAAGCCCGCCGACGATGGCGCTTTCGGCGCCAACCGTATCGAGCAGCGCCGCCATGTCGGCGACCGTCAGCGCCTCGCTATAGGCTTTGGGATCCTCCGGATAATCGGATTGGCCGTGGCCGCGCATGTCCCACAAGACGAGCTTGTGGTGCTTCGACAGCGCCGCGACCTGGCCCTGCCACATCGCCGAGGTTGAGGAGTAGCCGTGGGTCAACAACAGGACAGGGCCACTGCCATGAACCTCGTAGTGAATTTTGACCCCGTTCCGATCGATTTTTGGCATCACGTTTTCCCGAAAGGGTTTTTTCGCCGATCATTCTAGCGCTTTTTCCCCATTGAGGGGAATTGCCCAACTTGAAGATGGCAATCGCGCGGTCGCTTTGGCGTGGGCCACCTAAGTCCCGCGACAACCTTATGCCAAAGTTATTCCCGCGACGCACAATGTTTTTTCTATTGGCGCAATTCCAAATTGCGTTGCCTGCGAAAAAAAACGCGATCATTCTCGCGCGTAAGGTCGGCATTGGTCCGGTGATGCCAGACCGTCTTCATAAGTGAGTTGCCGCCGTAAGCGGCTTCATACACCGGCAAGGGAAGAAACCATGCCAAATCTCAACATCAATGGACGGAATATGTCCGTCGAAGCGGCACCCGATACGCCGCTGCTCTGGGCCATCCGCGAGCAATTGCAGATGACCGGCACCAAGTTCGGCTGCGGCGCCGGCCTGTGCGGCGCCTGCACGGTTCACATCAACGGCGAAGCGGTGCGATCCTGCCAGACCTCGCTCTCCGACGCCGCGGGCAAGAAGATCACCACCATCGAAGGTCTCAGCGCCAAGGGCGACCACCCCTTGCAGAAGGCCTGGATCGCCGAGCAGGTTCCGCAATGCGGCTACTGCCAGTCCGGGCAGATCATGCAGGCGGCGGCGCTGCTTTCCAAGAACTCCGATCCGACCAGGGAAGAAGTGGTGGCGCACATGGACGGCAACCTCTGCCGCTGCATGACCTATTCGCGCATTCAGAAGGCGATCATGCGGGCCGCCGCCGAAATGCGCACCGCCTCCATCACCGGAACCGAGCGGAGGGCCACATGAATAGCCACGTGAAAATCCCCCAGATCGAAACCACCGATCTCAGCCGCCGCTCCTTCCTCGTCGGCACCGCCGCCGCGGGTCTGGCGCTCGGCTATTCCGCCGTCCCCGGCATGCTCGGGGCCGATCAGGCATCCGCCGCTGCCTCCGCCTTCGACCCCAGCGTCTGGTATTCGATCGCGCCGGACGGCATCGTCACCGTGACCTGCGGCAAGGCCGACATGGGCCAGCACATCGCTTCCACCATGGCGCAGATCATCTGCGAGGAGTTAGGGGCCAACTGGAAGGACATGCGGGTCCAGCTCGCCTCCAACGATCCGAAGTTCAACGACCCCGTGCTCGGCGCGCAGATTACCGGCGGCAGCTGGAGCACCATGATGAACTTCGATGCGATGAGCCGCGCGGGCGCCGCGGGGCGGATCGCGCTGGCGGAAGCTGCCGCGACCGTGATGGGCGTGCCGCCCTTCTACAAGGACGAACTGGTCGTCAGGGACTTCGTTGTCACGCACCCGAAATCGAAGAAGTCGATGACGTTTGCGGAGATCGTCAAGAGCGGCAAGGCGACAAAAACCTTCACGCCCGACGAACTTAAGGCGATCAAGCTGAAAACCGCCGACCAATACACCCTGATCGGCGTTTCGGTGCCGCAGCTCGACATTCCCTCGAAGACCAACGGCACCGCCAAGTATGGCATCGACGTCATGCTGCCGGGCATGGTGTACGGCAAGGTTGTGACGCCGCCGGTGCGCTACGGCGCCACCGTCAAGTCGGTCGACGACAGCGCGGCGAAGAAGGTGCCGGGTTTCATCAAGGCCGTCATCCTCGACGACAAGACTGCGACCACGACCGGCTGGGTGGTGGCGGTGGCCAACACCTATGTCAACGCCCGCAAGGCGGCGGACGAGCTGAAGATAACCTACGACAACGGTCCGAACGCCAAGCTGTCGAGCCAGTCGCTGTACGATGAAGCAAGACGGCTGCAGGCGCTCGACAATTCCGGCGAGTTCTTCGTCAAGGACGGCGATACCGCGGCGGCCTTCGGCGCGGCGGCGAAAGTGATGGAGGCGGAATACACCACCAACATCAACATCCACTGCCCGATGGAGCCGATGAACGCCACGGCCGACCTCAAGGGCGACATTTGGCACGTCTATACCGGCAACCAGTTCGCGACGCGCTCCGGCGCGATCGCGGCAGGCGCTGCCGGCGTCGATCCCAAATTCGTCGTGATGCACCAGATGTGGCTCGGCGGCGGCTTCGGCCGGCGGCTCGACGCCGACATGACGGTGCCGGCGGTGCAGGCGGCGAAAGCCGTCGGCAAGCCGGTCAAGGTGATCTACTCGCGCGAGAACGACATGACCATGGACTTCTCGCGGCCCTTGACCTTCCAGAAGGTCAAGGCGGGGCTCGACGGCGACGGCAAGCTGATCGCGCTGAACCACGACGTGGTCTCGGCCTGGCCGACCAAGCGCTGGGGAATCCCCGATTTCCTGACGCCCTCGGTCGACAAGAAGGGTCCGCTCGACGCCTTCACCGTCAACGGCGCGGACTTCTTCTACACCGTGCCCAACCATAACGTCCGCGCCATCCTCAACGAGATGGCGCACAACGCCACCCCGTCGGGTCAGTTGCGGTCGGTCGCGCCGGGCTGGACCTTCTGGGCGGTCGAAAGCATGGTCGACGAGATTGCGCATGCGGTCGGCAAGGACCCGGCGCAGTACCGCATCGCGATGCTGGACGGCAAAGGCAAGAACGACGGCGGCGCGCAGCGGCTGCGCAACACCCTGCTCGCCGCGATGGGCATGGCCGGCTACGGCACCAAGAAGCTCGCCAAGGGCGAGGGCATGGGCGTTGCCTGTGTCTCCTCGCAGGAGCGGGCGACCGCGAGCTGGACCGCCTGCGTGGCCCATGTCGCGGTAGCGCCGTCGGGCGAGGTCACCGTCAAGAAACTGACGGTCGCCACCGACGTCGGCACGCAAGTTCATCCCAACAACATCCACGCCCAGGTCGAGGGTGCGGCGCTGTGGGGGCTGTCGCTTGCGATGTACGAGAAGGCAACGCTGAAGGACGGTGGCATCGAGCAGACCAACTTCGACACCTACACACCCTTGCGGATGAGCCAGGTGCCGGAGGTCGCGGTCAGCATCATTGCCAACGGCGAGAAGGCCACCGGCGTCGGCGAGCCCGCCGTTACCGTGATCGCGCCCGCGCTCGGCAACGCGATCTTCAACGCCTGCGGCGCCCGCATCCGCGCGCTGCCGATCACGGCGGAAGCGGTGAAGGCGGCGATGAAGGCGTAAGCGGCCGCAAGGCCAGGCGATAACGACGATCCGCCGGAGGTTTTGCCTCCGGCGGATTTTTGTTGAGCCCAACTCGTCATGCCCCGCGAAAGCGGGGTATCCAGTACGCCGCGGCAGTGCCATTAACACAGGCGTCACGGAATGCTGAAATCATGGGCTTTCGCGGATGATGGACAGGCGGTGAGCAGTGACGCCGAGCGCTCCGCGTCAGCGGCCGCAAAATTCATTCAAATTGTAGGGTCCACGGTCAATCTGCGTTCATCATGCCCTTTAAGCTGAAAGGAATTCCTTGTCGGTTATTTCTCGCCTTCGGCCGCATCTGCCAACCGCAGGGGATTCATGACCGCTCTAGCCACCCAGACTTCGTCAAGGCGCCGGCTGCTGCTCGCTTCCGACCGCAGCGACCAGAGCAGCGAACTGGCGGGCATCCTGAAAATGGTCGGCGAGGTCGATACCATTCCGACCTCCGATATCCCCGACGTCCCCGCGGTGCATTTTTCGGGCGTCGTGGTCGATATCAACCTGCGCTCGCCCGAGAGCGTGCAGCAGGTCCGCAACAAGCTGCGCGGCGAGGCCTATCGCGCGGTGCCGCGGCTGTTCGTGCTCGCGGACGCCCTGCACCACGGTTCGATGCAGGCCTGGGCGCTGGGGGCCACCGACACGATCTCGCGGCCGTTCGATCCCGAGGCGATCCTGCAGCGCATCCACGCCGCGTTCCCCGATACGGTCGGCTTCGACGCGACCGACCGCGGCAAGGCGCTCAACCGCGGCGTCGCCGCCGCGCAGGAGGTGATGGTCAAGGTCTTCGAGAAACTGCCGCTCGGAACCCCGCTCCGCTTCAGCGACATCCAGGAAGCCGAAAACAAGATCCTCCGCGCCATCAAGCAGACCTCGCTGCGCGAATGGCTGGAAACCGTCGGCCGCCATCACATGGGCAGCTATCGCCACTGCCTGTTCGTCACCGGTTACGCGGTGGCGTTCGCGGTCCATCTCGGCATGCGCGAGGACGATCAGCGCCGGCTCACCCGCGCTGCGCTATTGCACGACGTCGGCAAGGCGTTCGTCCCGGCGGCGCTGCTCGACAAGGTCGGCCAGCTCACCGACGAGGAAGTCGGCCTGATCCGCACCCATCCGCAGCGCGGCTTCGACGTGCTCGCCGCCCAGGGCGGCTTTCCGCCGGAAATGCTGGACGTGGTGCTGCACCATCACGAACTGCTCGACGGCACCGGCTATCCCAATGGCCTGCGCGCCAGCGAGATCAGCGACATCGTGCGCCTGACCACGATCGTCGACATCCACGCGGCGCTGGTGGAGAAGCGCGCCTACCGGCAGCCCTTCACCCACGCCCGCGCGTTCGCGATCATGGAAGAGATGGGCGACAAGCTCGACCGGCATCTCCTGCAGGCGTTCCGCCCGGTGGCGCTGGGATCGTATTGACCGCCGACGTCTCGCCGTCATTGCGAGGAGCAATAGCGACGAAGCAATCCACTCTCGCTTCGCGGCCCTTGGATTGCTTCGCAGAGCCTGTCATCGGGCGCGCATTCGCGCGACCCGTTGGCTCGCAATGACGTAGCTACTGGCTCCCTTTTGCTTCCATCTTCGCGAACGGCCCGCTCGCGTACACGATCTTGCCGCCGACCATCGTCAGCAGCGAGTGGATTTTTCCGATCTCGCCGACCGGTACCGTCAGATAGTCGTCCGACAGCACCGCGAGATCGGCGAATTTGCCGGGCTCCAGCGTACCGCGCCGGTTATCGTCATTGGCCATGACGGCCGGACTGCGGGTGTACATTTCCAGCGCCTGGCGGCGGCTCGGCGCTTCCGCGTCGCCACGGGTCTTGACGCCGCCGATGGTGGTGCCGTCGAGATACCATTGCAGCGCGACGAACGGATTATAGGACGACACCCGGTGCGCGTCGGTGCCGCCGGCAACCGTCAGCCCAAGCCGCAACGCGGTCGCGATCGGCGGCAGCCCAAGCGCCTTTTCGGCACCTTCCTCGCGCTGCAGCCGTTCGCCGCTGAAATAGGGCCCGTCCTGCACGCCCCAGATCAGGCCGAGCGCCTTCATGCGCTTCAGGCTGTCTTCGGAGGCGTTGTAGAGGTGCAGCACGGTCCATCTGAGATCGCGCACCGGATAATCCTTCTCGATGTTTTCGACGACATCCAGCAGGTCATGGACGGTGCGGTTCGGATTCCAGTGCAGCTGGATGGTGTAGCCCTTCGAGGCGGCCCAGCGTAGCAGCTCCGCCAGTTTCGCCTTGCCGTCGGGCGTGATGTCGCCATCGGTCCAGTCGGCCCAAATCAGGATCTCGCCCGGGCCGTTGAAGTGCAGCATGTCGTCGCCGAAGCCTGGCGGCAGCAGCTGGGTCAGGTTCTGCAAGTCGGCGAGTTCGCTGCCGGGCTTCGGCGCGCAGAGATGATAGGCGACGCGCAGCGTCAGTTGCCGGTCGTGCCAAAGCTTGAACACCGCCTGGTAGCTGGCCGGGTACATGCTGACCCCGCCTCCGTCGACGATCCCGGTGATGCCGAGGCTGTTCATCTCGCGGAAGAATTTTTTCGAGCCGTCGACCTGCTCGGCGAGCGTCGGCTTCGGCAGGCGATCGAAGATTCTGCCGAGCGTGTTGCCGTTGCCGATGACCACCCCGGTCGGGCGGTTGTCGTTGTCGCGTTCGAGCTTGCCGCCGGGGGTCACGTCGGCGTCGTCGCGGATGTTGAGTGCCTCCATCGCCTTCGGCGTCAACAGCAGCCAGTCGTAGAGATGCTGGATGTAGACGGGATTGTCGGGTGCCGCCTCGGTCACCTCGCGCGGGGTCGGCCGGCGCTTCTCGGCGAACTGTTCTTCGGTCCAGCCGCCGGCCACCACGATCCAGGAGCCGGGTTTCTGCGATTTGGCGGCCTGCCGGATTTTCTCCAGCGCCGCTTCGAGCGTCGGCACGCCGATCCAGTTGACTTCGGCGCCGAAGGTCAGCGCGGCGCGAATGCCGTGAATGTGGCCGTCGGTGAGGCCGGGTATCACGGTGCGGCCGCCGAGATCGATCAGCCTTGCCCGGTCGCCGGCGAGCCTCGTCATCGCCACCGTCGAGCCTGTGGCCACCACCTTGCCGTTGCCGATCACCAGCGCCTCGGCAATCGAAAAATCGGCATCGACGGTGAGGATCTTGCCGTTGAACAGCACGGCATCGGCGCTTTGCGCGGAGGCGAGGCTGGTCAGCAGTGAAAGGTAAAGGCCCGCAACAGCGGCAAGGCCGGCAGTGCGCTCAAGTGCTGTTTCGTATCTTGACCCAAGCCCCAGCATTCCGTCTCTCCCCGATTAGTTTCGTCCCTCAGCCGTCATTGCGAAGAGCGTCAGCGACGAAGCAATCCATACATCGTCATTCCGGGGCGATGCGAAGCATCGAACCCGGAATTTCGAGATTCCGGGTCTGGTGCTAACGCACCATCCCGGAATGACAGTCTTGGCTGTTTTGCCCGCCCCCTCACCCCAGCATCTTGCGCAGTTCCGCCTTCGCCACCTTCTCCAGCGTCGAGCGCGGCATTTCGTCGACGAACCTGATCTCGCGCGGCACCTTGAAATCCGCGAGCGCATTGCGGCAGGCGGCCATGACGGTGTCGTGCAGCTCCGGCGGCACGGCCTCGACGCCGGCTTGCGGGATGATGAAGGCGACCGGCACCTCGTCCAGCATCGGATGCCTCTTTGCCACCACCGCGGCCTCGCGCACCCCGGGGATGACCGCGATCACCTGCTCGATCTCGGAGGCCGCGACGTTCTCGCCGCCGACCTTGAGCATGTCCTTGGCGCGGTCGCCGAACCGGATGAAGCCGTGTTCGAGCAGCGTGACACGGTCGCCGGTGATGAAAAAACCCTGCTCGTCAAAACTTTCCCGCGTGGCTTTCTCGTTGTGCAGATATTCCTTGAACAGCGACAGTCCGGTAATGCCCTTGATCGAGAGATTGCCGGTGCCGCCGACCTCCGTCGGCGCGCCGTCGTCGTCGGTGATGCGGATCGAATATTCGGCGGCCGCCCGGCCGATCGACATCGGCATATTGGGCTGATCGACCTCGCCGACGATGCCGTGGGTGATGGTCTCGGTCATGCCCCACCAGCCGATGACCTTGATGCCGAAGGCGGCGAACGGCGGCGGGTCGTTCACCGCGGTACCCCAGAGCCGAAATTTGTGATTCTTGGGGATCTCGTGCTCGAGCAGGGCCTTCATGCAGAACGGGATGGTCGAGGTCCAGGTGCAGCCGTGCTCCAGCGCGACGTTCCAGAAGCGGCTGGCGGAAAATCGCGGCTGGATCACGCAACTCCCGCCGACCCAGAGGCTTGCCAGCATCGAATAGGCCAGCGCATTGGTGTGGAACAGCGGCAGGTAGGTCTGGTGCACGTCGGCTTCGTGCAGGTCCTGATGCGCGGCGTTGATCTTGCCGCCCCACAGCGCGTTGGCATGGGTCCACAACACGGCCTTCGGCCGCGACGTGGTGCCGGACGTATATTGCACGCTGCAGGGCGCGAGCGGATCGGTCGCCCGGCGCGGCCGGTCGGCGCTGTCGGCGAACAGATCCTCGAAACGATCGCCGCGTGGCGGCGCGCTGCCTTGCTTCGGTGCCGCGCCGGCATCGTGCGGGATCACCGCGAGCCAGCGCAGGCCCTTGCAGTTTGCCGCGATCATCCCGGCATAGGCCGGCTGCGTGATCGCGGCGACCGCGCCGCAATGGCCGGCGAAGTAGTCGAGCTCCGCGCCGGCCGAGCGAGTGTTGGTGGTGACCGCGATGGCGCCGAGCTCGACACAGGCGAACCAGGCCAGCATCGCCTCGATGCAGTTGTCGAGATGGATCAGCACGAACTCGCCCGGCTTGACGCCGCGCTTCGCCAGCCCGGCCGCGAGCGCGCCGACCCGCTCGTGAAATTCGCCGTAACTCCACTTTCGCGCCGGCGCATCGAACGGCGCCCAGATCAGGAACGGATGCTCCCGCCGCGCTCGCGCCCGCATCTCGAGCAGCCAGGGCACGTCCATCCCGGCAAACGGCCCCACCACGCCCGGCGCCTGCGATTCCAGCATGAAAACTCCTCCCGCGCAGCCCATTATTCTTGGAAGCATTTCTGCCATCGGAAGGCGCGGTGCGCAAATAGGCATTCTCTCGTTCGTCATGGCCGGGTATAGCCGTCCGGAGGACGGCGTCGCTTCCGCTCGCCTATACCCGGCCATCCACGTCTTTCTTGCTTCGTGACTTGCAAAGACGTGGATGCCCGGGACAAGCCCGGGCATGACGAGTTCTGTTGCGGGCCGCCCGTCACTACACTCCGCCATCCTCATACGACGAAATCTCGATCAGGCTGCCGTCGGGATCGCGGCAATAGACCGAGCGCAGCGTGCCGCGGGCGCCCTGGCGAGGTCCTGCCTCCTCGATCGGGACGCCGCAGGCTTTCAGGTGCGCCACCACTTCGTCGGGCGTGCTGGAGGTGAGAAAGCAGAGATCGTCGCTGCCGGCGGATACATGGTCGGCGGTGAACCAGTCGACCTTGTCGCCATCGACCGGCCGCACGTTGATCTTCTGGTCGCCGAAGTGCAGCGAGGTTCGTGGAATGCGGCCCCCGCCCGGATCGAACACCCTGATCTCCATGCCGAGGATCTTTTCGTACCATTTGGCCGAGCGCGCCACGTCCGTGACATTGATCACGAGATGATCGAGTGCATTGACCTTGACCGCCATCATCCTGTCCCTTCCTCGCGCTACGGTTTCGGTTGCCTGCCACGCTGGCCATCCCATTGCTTGCTTGTTACAACGCCGCCTGCCTTCAATTCAACAGATGCGAGCCGGATGGCGGCCGGGGCCGAAAAATCGGGGAAACTGGTCGAATTATCGCTCGCCAAGGTGGAATGAGACGCCGGCTATGCGAAGAGCGCCCCAGCTGCGCGGCGGAACAAGATTGACAGCGGGCAGGGCGGGGCAGCATCCTGCGCTCCGCGTTCCCGCCATTTGAAATTGGGAGTGACGCATGCCGGAACATTCGGCGGGGAAAGTGGCCGATTACGCCGATGGCGACCGCAAGGTCGTCGATTGCGGCGAGGCGGAGGTCGGCGTTTTCAGGATCGATGGCGAGTTCTATGCCTGGCACAATCGCTGTGCGCACCGCGCCGGCCCGGTTTGCCAGGGACGCATCATGCAGCGGGTGATCGAGCCGGTCGCCGACGACCGGACCATCCGCTCGCAAGCCTACGACCCCACCGAGACCAACATCATCTGCCCCTGGCACGGCTACGAATTCAACATCAAGACCGGGCTTCACCAGGGCAGCCAGCGGGTCCGGCTGCGCAAGGCCGAGCTCGCGATCCGGGATGGTGAGATCTATGTTCGGACCTGAGGGCGACCGCAAGAACGACCGCTATGGCTGGATCGACGCGGCCGCGCCCGAACTGTTGCGAGCCTCGCGCGAACTGGTCGACACCAACGAGGCCGGCCGCGTTTCCGACGAAGCGGTGGCGCAGATATTGACGGCTGCGATAAGGCTCTACGTCGCCAAGTCCGACGGCGAAGAACGCACATTCTCGCCGATCGCGGGCGAGCGCGACAGCGAGATGACGCCGACCGAGCTTCTGTCGGCGGTTTCCGAGATGCTGCGGGCACTGCGTCTCGGCCCGATGGAACTTGCGCTCTGGTACCGGCGCCGTCCGGACGAGGACATTTATTCTCCGCGAGAAAAATCATGAACATTCAGGGCAAATTCGGGCCGCAGTTTTCAGCCGTCCAGCAGATCGACGTCCATACCGACACGCGCGACATCCTCGCCCACGCCAGGCGCACCGCGATCCGGCGCGGCCTGCAGGACTGGTTCGTCTGCGACATCGACGCCCACCATGTCGAGACCGTGTCGTGGAAGGAGATCGTCACCTATATCGAGGACCCCGTCGTGCGCGACAACGCGATGCGGTTCCAGGCCGAGCGCGTGGGCGCGCCGCCCTACGGGCTGAACGGCGACTTGGGGCTGCGCTACCAGTCGGTCGGCGGGCGGATCCCGCACCAGGACGGCCAGCGCGAAATCGTCGAAGAGACCGACGTGCATCGCGACGTCACCCTGACGCGCCGGGCAATGGATTTGCTCGGCATCGACAACATGGTGGTGTTTCCGACGCCGATGCTGTTCCTCGGCATGCACCCGCAGCCGGAAATGGAAGTGTGGCTCGGAGGCGCCTACAATCGCTGGCTGATCGACCGGATCTTGTCCGGCGACGACCGCATCAAATCCCTGATCTATCTGCCGTTCAACACGTCCGCGGAAGCCGAGCGGACGGTCGAGCAACTCGGCGACAAGAAGGGCGTGATCGGCTTCTGCATCACCTCAACCCGCTACAAGCCGGTGCATCACAACGACTACATGCGGCTATATTCGATGATCGAGGAGCGCGGCAAGCCGCTGGCGTTCCACGCCGGCTATCACTGGCAGGATCCGTCGCTTTCGACCGTCAACCGCTTCCTCGGCATGCACGCGCTCGGCTTCGTCTGGTGCAACATGGTCCACATGACGAACTGGGTGCTGAACGGGATTCCCGAGCGCTTCCCCAAGCTGAAGTCGGTATGGGTGGAGAGCGGCCTCGCCTGGGTGCCGTTCCTGATGCAGCGCCTCGACGACCAGTTTTTGATGCGGCCGTCGGAGGCGCCGCAATTAAAGCGCCTGCCCAGCGAATACATGAACCACAACTGCTTCTATACGACGCAGCCGATGGAAACCACGCACCCCAAGGCGCTGGAAAGCACGCTCGAGATGATCCGGGCGGAGACCCAGCTGATGTTCGCGTCCGACTGGCCGCATTACGATTTCGACCTGCCGCAGGAAATCTGCGACCTGCCGTTCCTGAGCGAGCAGGCCAAGCGCAACATTCTCGGCCTCAACGCGGCGCGGATCTTCAATCTCGATCCGACGCCGGTGAAGAAACTGACGGTTGCGTGATCGTGTGCCCCGTTGCCGCGATGATCGCCGCCTGAAGGAGAAACGGGAAAGGCGGTCACATTTTCCGGAGCAAGGTGGAATAAGTCTCTTGCTGAAACCTTATAAGGCATGCGCGGTTGC
>CAVRIB010000017.1:0-323598 GCA_963721135.1 uncultured Alphaproteobacteria bacterium | reverse complement strand
GTCAAAAACGGTCGTCGCGGCCCCAAAACGCGACTTCCGGTCTTCCCCGAACAACGGACATCAGCGGACCGGATCGGCATGTCTCAAAGGTGCCAATCGCTGCCTCGAAAACTACCAGCAGGGTTCGAGCCGGCAGGCCGTAGTGTTCCGGCTTAGACTTGCCGGATCGAGTGCGGTCTCACCTCTTTTTTTACTGCAGCCCGGCTGAGACGGCCCCGGGGGGCGTGCCATCGGTCGCATTGCCGCTGATCTGGTTGTTCTTGCCCTCACGCGCATCTTCACCAGCCGTGACGCGGGGCGCTTTTGCCGGCCTCGCCGAAGCCTCGATGCCGGATTATGCCGCAAAATCGTGTACCGCAAGAGCTTCTTTGAGTTGCCTATGCAATGAGACGCGTCCGCTCGGGTTACGGACGCGCCCAGCCATAGAGTGCTATTGGAGCCCCGGGCCGCCCGGCGTGAAGCTGCCGTTTGAGCCATTAGCGCTCATCTGGTTGTTGCCGAAGGAGTAGAGAGAGCCGGCCGCGGCGTCGACGCCGGTGCCGTTGCCGCCGATGGTCGATGCCCCGACTTCAAAGTTCACTCCGGAGGAATCCACAGCAATGCCATAACTCAGATTGTCGATAACGCTCGACTCTTCGACGGTGAAATAGACGCCCGCGGTAGCGATCGCGTAAATCCCAGCATTGCCGTTCTCGCCCACGACGCTCTGACGCAGCGTTCCCGCGATCGTGCCGTTACCCTCCAATAGCAATCCGTATCCACTATTCGCCGTTATTTCCACCCGATCGAGCACCACCGACGCGATCACGCCACTGCTCGGGCTGACGACAATTCCGGATCCATTGCCGTAAATAGCCGTATCTGATATTTGCAGCAGACCCCGCCCACTGCTGGGGGCAAAATAAATGCCATAGTCGGCAGTGAAGCCGTGAACGTTGCAGTGTTGGACGATCAGCGTGCCGCCTGGGAAGCTGTCAGTGTAGATCCCGTAGCCACCTCCGAAGCCGTTGAGACTGAGATTGCGAAGAATGATGACGGCAGCGGAAGGGACGTTGATGGAGATTGCGATGCCGGCCCCAATTGCGCCCACTTGACCGGCGCCGCAGTCGATGGTGATCGAGGAGGTGATGGTCACAGGGCCGAAGTCGCCGCCGGAAAGGCAGTCGATTTCGCCGCCGGAATTGGTCTGCCCAATCGCATGCGCGAAGGTCAGGCACGGAGCCGCTTGCGTGCAGGCGTTGCTGTCGCTGCCAGAGGACGATACCCAGCTTCGGGTGTTGGCAGCGTGAGCTGACGTTGTGGCAACGGCAAACGCGGTGGCAGACAGCGTCGCCCATAACAGCATCAATTTTCTCATGGCACTTCTCCCTTTTTTTCAAGGTTACAATAATTTGGCAGGAAGCGACGCCGCGCAGGCGAGCACGCAAGCTCGCGCAGTGTTGTTGTGTCCTTGCGCGGCTGATCGCCCCCATGGTTGGGTGTGACCCGCACGTGGCTAACGCGCCGGCAATTTAATGCGGGGCCGAACTACAGGTCTCCATCAAGCCGGCGACGTTGCATGCTGCAACAAATTGAGGGGATCTGTGAAGGGGAAGCGATCAAACTGGTGGACGCTGGGAGCGCCGTTGGGCCGGCCCGCTTGGCAAAATGCAGGCTATTTAAGCGGCACCTGCACGAACTCGGCGAGTTCGGCCGTCGTCAGTGGCTTATCCATCCGCTTGGACTGTATTGCCTCAGTCATGAGCTCATCCAGCCCTTTGACTGAAATCAGGATCGATCGCAGCTCGAGCGCCTCATCGCGGACATTGCCGTCGAGCTCACAATGGCTGCCGAGGTCAGCTATCGCGAAAGCTGTGTGCGCGAATTTGAATGGCGGGTACAGCGCAAGGCCCGGCTGGAAGAGGAAGAGTGCAACCGTCAACTGGAGCACGAGCGCGAAGAGCGCGAGCGCCGCGAGCGGCTTGAACAGGCCAGGGTCGACCGGCTGCTCGAGGAAGCCGCGTCGTTGCGGCGGGCGATGAATATCCGCGCCTACGTTGGTGCCGTGCAGGCCGTTGTCGCGAACGAAGCGTCTGCGATTTCGGCGGAGAAAATGCAGCGCTGGTCGGAATGGGCGCTCGCCGAAGCCGATCGCATCGATCCCGTAAGAAGTGCCCGTTTTATCGATGCTTTTGACGAAAAAGACGACGCAAATTAAATGTGGGGTAGAATGTGGGATGTCTTGGTTACGATTTAAAATTATATATTTATATCAATATCTTATAGAAATAGTTGGCGGAAGGGGTGGGATTCGAACCCACGGTGCCCTTGCAGGCACGCCGGTTTTCAAGACCGGTGCCTTAAACCACTCGGCCACCCTTCCGTCTTTGGAGGTCAGGCACTTAGCAGGGGTGTACAACGGGCGAAAGACCTAATTGGCACCGTACCCTAACACTACTTTGGCACTTTAGGCTTGGAGATATGTGCAAGGAACCTGTTACAGTGAGGACATTGTCGGGGTGGAGGTCGTGCGAAGAGGTCGAGGATCGCTTGCCTGATGGCCGGCATGCTTGGTTGTGGTGGCGGTCCTGAGATTCTTTTTTTTCCGCCCCGCTGCTTTGAGGCGGCGGGATTGGAGGAAGGCGTAGGCGATCATCGTCATCAGCGCGTGTCGATGTAATCCCGTCCAGGATCTACCTTCGAAGTGGTCGAGCCCAAGCTCCTCCTTGAGCTGCTGGTGGGCCTGTTCACAGACCCACCTGGCCTTGATCGTGGCAGCGAGCGTCTTGATGGTGGCATCGGCCGGCAGGTTCGACACATAGTATTTTTGCTCCCCGGTCGACCGCCGCTCGCCGACGAGCCAGACCTCGTCACCAGGCATGCACTGCATACGGTTATTGAGCATCCGGTGCTTATGGCCATCCGCAACGCAGACACGGCGGGCCGTGAAGAGACATGTCAGCCGACCTTTGGTGCCCCGCCGCCAACTGACCCTTTGCCATTTGCCTTTGGCCAATAACGCTTCAGCAGAGACCGGTGGCTGATCAGGGATGTGGTATTTGCGGGGCTTTCCGGTCTTGGCGATTGGGAAGATCAGGGCAATGTCGGCGGGATAGACGTTCTGGCGCCGCGACAGACCCACCGCCCACAGCAGACCGCGCTCGCTCAGAGCCTGACGGAAAGGCCCGCTGGAGCCGTACCCTGAATCGGCAAGCACACAGCCGAAACGCACACCGGAGGCGATGACGCGGTCGATCTCCGCCAAGGCGATCTCTGGCTTGGTCCGCGCTGCGCGGTGCTCGACTGGAACGCCCGCACGCTTCAAACGCACCGGATTACTCGTCCAACTCTCGGGAACGAAGAGACGTAATGCCACCATGACCGGCACTTCACCCCGTGCAAGCGTCAGCGACACCAATGTTTGGCAATTGGCCGTCTTGCCGAGAGATGAGGCATATTGTGGAGCGACACCAACCGAACGATCGCCCTTTTTCGGCATCGCCGTGTCGTCGATGACCAGCACCGCATCCTTGCCGCCGACCAGGCGAGCGGCCTGAACCAGCAATTCCGCCTCCAATGGCGCTGCATCCCAAACGCCATCAGCAATGAAATGGTGCAACTGGTCATACTCGCCCGGTGCCAGCCGCGCCGCCATCGGCTGGACGCTCTTGCGATCACCCGGTCCAATCAATCCCGAGATATAAAGCGGACACATCCGCCGCCGTGCCTTGTGGCCTAAGCGATCCAGGAATGGCTTGAGCCAGCGTCCAAGCTCGTCTTCCCACTTCGATTTCGTGCCCACCATGGTCGGCCCTCCAAAAGCCGACCATCTATGAATCATTGAAAATCTGATTCGGGAATCCAGTTTCGCCGATCAATCGCCAAATTCTGCCAAAGTAGTGCTAATGGACCGGATCCAGCACGACCACCGGTATCTCGCGCTCGGTCTTGAGCTGATAGTCGGCGTAGGGCGGCCAGAATTCGAGCGCCTTTTTCCAAAGCCGGAGGCGTTCCTCGCCCGCCGTTGTCCTGGCGCGCGCGGTCATCTTCTTGGTCCCGACTTGCACTTCGACGTCGGGGTTCGCGAGAATATTGCGATACCACCCTGGGTGTTGGGGGGCGCCCCCCTTTGAGGCGACTACGAAGTAACTGCCGCCGTCCGTTCCGTAAAACAGCGGGAAGATGAACTTATCGCCAGACTTGCGGCCGGTAGTGGTCAGCAACAGCGCCGGCGCCGTGATCTCACCTCGCTGGGGCACGGTTGTCTTGTACATGTGCCCGTCGGTTCCGCCGCTAGCAAGATAGCGGTTCGCGTGCTCGAGCATCCAGCCCGGCAGGTTCGGAGCGAGTTTCGCTTCAGCCATCGTGCCCTCCTTCAAAGCTGCAGGGAATATACCATCGGGCGGCGGATCGGCCAATCCGGCTTGGGCCCTGGCGTCGTCGGCAATTGCCATGGTGCTCATCGATCGTCCCCCGGCGGCGCGGCGCGCTGACCCCGCGACAGCACCGCCTGCCGTCGCTTAACGATTGGATCCCTTTACGAGACAAGGACCGATCGTGCATTTGACATGTGAAGGTGGCGGAGGGGAGGGCGGAGAAGAAACCGGCCGAGGAGGAGCGGGGGCTTGCGAAACGGGAATCGACCCGCCCTTGTTCGGGGGAAGGACAGGTGAAGTCTGCTTTACGGGACCGCCGACGACGGTTCGCTTGGTCGGACCGCCAACCGAGTTTTGAGCGAAAGCCGGATGGACGAAGCTGCTGCCGAGGGCGCCAAAGATGATGACGGCCATGAACGCTGCGTTCCTCATGAAGGCTCCATGCGGGCTGGGACCCGAAGTCAACGCAGTATACACCAACGCGTGATCGCGCGCAGCAATCCCGACTGAGTTGCTCAAGTCAGGAGGGAGGATCAGCATTTTGCCGGCAAGCGCGAGTATGTGACGATCGCGCCCTAGGTCCTGTGGACAGTTATCGCATCCATAGGATGATGGCGGCAAGGGTAACGACAGCCTGATAGTTCCGCGCTGTTTTCTCGAAGCGCGTTGCGACGCGCCTGAACTGTTTGAGCTTTGAGAAGCAGCACTCCACGAGATGGCGCTGGGCATAGAGATGTTTGTCGAGGGGATATTTGAGCGCCCGTGACGGGTTGTTGGGAATGACAGCGAGCGCGCCCTTGGCGGCGATGGCTTTGCGCAGATGATCGGCGTCATAGGCTGTGTCGGCCATGACGACCTCGGCAGGAAACCCCTCGATCAACGCTGCGGCTTGTGGTGCATCGCCCTTCTGACCTGCCGTCAGCGTGAAGCGCACCGGACAACCCAAGCCTCGGACGGCCATATGTATCTTGGTGCTCAGGCCGCCGCGCGAGCGGCCGATCGCCTGATCTTCAGACCCCCTTTTTTAGCCCCGGCAGCATGCTGATGAGCTCGGACGATGGTGGAATCGATGATCAGATATTCAAAGTCCGGATCATCGGACATCGCCTCGAATATCCGATACCAGACGCCCTTGGTGCTCCACCGGCTGAAGCGCCGGAACACGCTGTTCCAATCGCCAAACGCCTCCGGAAGATCGCGCCAAGGAGAGCCGGTACGCACGATCCAAAGCACGCCCTCCACAAACATCCGGTTGTCGCGCCCGGTGGAGCCTTTCTGGTCAGGCCGACCTATAATCAGGGGCGCCATCCGCTCCCAAGCAACGTCGCTCAAAACCAAACGATCCATCACACCCAAGGCCGCCTCCCCAAAAGCAGCCTTGAATCTGATTTGCTGATAAAAGGGAATCCCTAAAGTCCACAGGACCTAGCGGATCAGATGCAGGTCACCGGGGTTGGCCGGGTCGCACCATACTCTGAACCTCTGCCCCCGGCGTGGAGGAGGCGCCTGCCATGGTAGCCAGTCGTGCAATGCGACCTCATATGGTCCACCGTTCGGCGGGGTAATCTGAAGGGTCACGTTCAAACCCCACTGGCTGGGTGGTGCGAACGGAAGTTCCTCGGAGTGCAGAACCATTGCCATACAAGAGAGCATCTGCCCGCCGGGAGATGCTTGTGCCGTCGGCATCGCGCCTGCCAACAATATCGCAGCAGCGACAAGGGATTTCATAAAATCTTCCCCCTAGAGGCGCTTGTTGCAGCGGCGCCTTGGCGAAGCATCTGCAAGGCAAGCTTGCGTGCGGCGCGCGCCAAAATCAAGGTGCCGCGCGCTCGCGCCGGTCTTTTTCATGGGCCTTCACTCCTCGTGAAACCGTCGTGCCGTCGAAGATGAAACCCGCCCGAAGCCGAAAATCGGGCGGGTTTGCCAGGGAATAAACACGAAGCCTCTTTCAAGGCCACCCCAAGACAAAATGCACTTTTCTTCGTCAGATTCAGTCACGCGTTCCGTAGCGCTGCATTTGCGTTTTCGATGTGGCACTTTTGATTCGCTGCCGTGAATCGGGCAAATCCGACAAAAACGGCGAGAGGGCACACGAACGAAGAGATTGTCCCGTAAGGCGTGCGTAAGGGCGATGAAATAGGGTTGACAGGTTGGGGCTGACATGCGGACCGGTGCGGTCGTCGAGCGTGCAGTCGTCCGACGCCCCCGGGGTGGCCGAGGTGAATGTTTTGGAAGAGCTGTTGCGACGTTCCAAAGTCGCGCTCCTTGCTTTGCTGGTGATCGGCGGAGCCGCACTGCTATGGGGGCGGGGCGTCATTGGCTTCGCCGACGGCCAGGCGCCACCGAATGAACGGGACACATCGAGCGCGGCCGCGCGGGCTCCCGGCGGCTCGGCGGAAGCAACCGTTGTCGAACTGACGGGGAAGCAGGCTGCTGCGCTCGAGACAGCTCCGGTCGGCTCGCGCGATTTCGTGCTCCTCAAGACCGCCGTCGGCACCATCGACTTCAACGAGAATATGCTGGTCCAGGTATTTTCCCAGTATCCGGGAAAGATCCTCAAGGCCTTTTACAATCTCGGCGACGAGGTCAAGCAGGGCGACGTGCTGTTCACGATCGACAGCCCCGATCTGCTGCAGGCCGAATCGAATCTTCTTGCCAGCGCCGGCGTGCTCGAATTGCAGAAGCGAAACCTGGCGCGGGTCACGATGCTGTTGAAGGCCGGTGGCAGCGCGCAGAAGGATGTCGATCAATCGACGTCCGATGAGCAAACCGCCGAAGGCAATTACAAGGCTGCGCGAAACGCGGTTCGCATCTTCGGCAAGACCGACGAGGAGATCGACCAGGTGCTTGCGCAGCGCAAGCTCGATTCCACGCTGCTGGTTCCCAGTCCGATTTCGGGAAAGATCGTCGCGCGCAACGCGGCCCCGGGTTTCCTGACCCAGCCCGGCAACCCGCCCGCGCCGTTTCAGGTCGCCGATCTGTCGACGATGTGGATGCTGGCGAATGTCATCGAGACCGACGCGCCCGCCTACAAGGTCGGTCAGGACGTCGAGGTCAAGGTACCGGCCTATCCCGACAGGGCTTTCAAGGGACACGTGACAAGGGTCGGGTCGAGCATCGACCCCAACACGCATCGGCAACTGGTCCGCTCGGAGATCGAGGATCCCGAGCATTTGCTGCGGTCGGGAATGTTCGCGAGCTTTGTCATCCGCGTCGGCGACCCCGTCCGCTCGTTCGCGGTGGCCGACGCCGGCGTGGTCAGGGAAGGCGACGGAACGATGTCGGTGTGGGTCACGAGCAACGGCCGCCGCTTCACCAGACGGACCGTCATGATCGGCATGCAGCAGGATGGCTGGACCCAGATATTGAAGGGCCTTCAGCCGCACGAAACCGTCGTCATGGATGGTGCGATATTCCTCAGCAACAAGGTTGCGATGGGCGACGCCAGCTGACTAACGCTGCGCTCGCCGAGTCACACGGCAGGATCACTTGATCAAGTCTCTCCTGGAGTTCGGTCTGACGCGCAGCGCGATCATCGTGCTCGGTCTTGCGGTGATTGAAAAAAAATCCTGTGAAATTGCGATCGGTTGGGGGCGGGGCGCCAGCCGGGCGGATTGCGGACGTCCGGATGCTGGATCAGCTGAACGCGACGGCTAGCAGGCTTGAGCACAACAGCACGAAGCCGGCTGCGGTGAGCGCCAGGAAGCCGTCGGACACGAAGTCATGTTTACTCATGATGCACCTGCCATTCGCGATGCTGGTCCGAATTGATTAAAGCTTTCCGAATCGACCTTCCTGCAAACGCTGCCGCGAGCGGGAACCTGGATCAGGCCCGTGAGCGATAGCCGTCAAACGCATGCGCCAGGAAAATCCCGGCACTTATCAGACCCAGAAGTGCTGTAACCGTCTCGATCATGGCAACCGTCCGTTCCTACCCCGCTCGGACAGAACGACTGCCCCCTTGCACAGTCAAAAGGATTCCGCACCGCAAGCGAAAATCCAATCCGACTGATGATTTGGCGCAACAGTCAGGTGACCCAAAATGAGAAAACGGCGCGGGAAGGAGAGGGCACAATCCCGTAGATCGACGGGCGGGCCACTCAACCATTGATTCACCACCTCGCGCCTCTCCCCATTTCCGCCGTGATCCCGCTGCGGTATGTTAATACGTTGATGCGGTAGTGGCGCAGTGGGGACGCTTGGCGCCGAATGCCTTGGCGTAGGCACGCGTCCGGTGGAATGGTAATTGGGGCGGATGGGGATTCGACGGCCAGATCAGATCGTCCCGATGGCGCGAGGCGCCGTGGCCGTGGCTGCGTGTCTCGTTCTCGCCAACTGCGCCTCCTCGGGCAAGTTCGCAAGCCGCGTCGATCCCAAATATGGCGTCTCCTCGAGCCCCCGGGTCGTGGCGTTCGGCGAGCCTGTGCCGAAGGGCGGCGGGATCTACCGCGTCGGCAAGCCCTACACGGTAGGCGGGCGGGTCTATGTGCCGGAGGAGGACGTCAACTATCGCGAGGAGGGGCTCGCGTCCTGGTATGGCGATGATTTCCATGGCCGGCTGACCGCCAATGGCGAGGTCTTCGACATGGATTCGCTGACCGCCGCCCATCCGACCCTGCCGATGCCGTGCTATGCGCGGGTCACCAATCTCGCCAACGGCAAATCGCTGATCGTCCGCGTCAATGACCGCGGTCCCTACCATGGCAACCGGCTCATCGACGTCTCGAACAAAGCCGCCGAACTGCTTGAATTCAAAGGCAATGGCGTCGCCCGCGTCCGGGTCGAATATGTCGGCCGGGCGCCGCTGGAAGGTTCCGACGACCGCCAGTTGATGGCAACCTTGCGCACCGGCGTGCCGGCGCCAGCGCCCTCGCTGGTCCGGGTCGCCTCCGCCCGCCCGTTCGTTCCCGACATCCCCTCGCGCGGCCGTCCGATCCGTGGCGAGATCCCGATGCCGGAAGGGCGGCCCTATAGCCTCGGCAATACCGCCGGCGGACCTCGCCTCGATCAACGCGACCTCGGAAATGTCGGCCTCGCCCCGCCGCGGGCGGCCGCATCCTCGAAAATCCGCGCGCCGTCACTTACGAAACTGACGAGCGCTATGCCGACTAGTCCGGTCTCGGCCTATGCGCCGATCGATCCGCACGGCCCGAGCGAACTGCTCGCCGGCCGCGGGCTTTACTGAGCCCCTTTTAGAAAACTGCTCAAGACCGCGTTGACCTCATCGGCTCGCTGCCGTGGCAAAACACGACATCGCCTTTCCGCCTTGTTTGCCGGATTTCGTGGAAGGATCGTCAAGGCGCCACGATAGTTCCTTCGATCAGCGGCCGTGATCGGTTCCGCGCGCCTCGTGATCTCGCACGAAACCCGTGTTGTTTGCAGTACTTCCAGCTGTTAGAACGCGCCCTTCAAGGCATCGCCGATGGCAGTCGAATTCTCATCCACCCGCGAATCCCGCGTCGCCAAAAGGCGGCTGTTGCGCAGCGCGATCGCGGCTGTTGTCGCGCTGGGCGTAGGATGGAGCGGCCTCGTGCACGCCGCCAACCAGAGCGTCCAGGGCTACAAGAAGGAGGAGGGCGGTTTTGAGGGCGACGCGCCGACCGCGATCCTGATCGAGGCCTCAAGCGGCAGCGTCCTGTTCGAGAAGAACGCCGACGAGCTGCGGGCGCCGTCCAGCATGATGAAGCTGATGACCGCCGAGGTGGTGTTCCATGCCATCAAGCAGGGCGACGTCAAGCTGACCGACGAATATCACGTCAGCGAGAATGCCTGGCGCCGGGGCGGCGCGCCTTCGGGCACCTCGACGATGTTCGCGGCGATCCACAGCAAGGTTTCGGTGGACGATCTCCTGCATGGCGCCATCATTCAGAGCGGCAACGACTCCTGCATCGTGCTGGCGGAAGGCATCGCCGGCAACGAGCGCGCGTTCGCCGACATGATGACCAAACGCGCCCGCGAACTCGGGATGACGAAATCGACCTTCGCCAATTCCAACGGCTTGCCCGATCCCGGCAACCTGATGACGGTGCGCGAACTGGCGACGCTCGCGCGCTACATCATCCTGACCTATCCCGAATTCTACAAACTGTTCGGCGAGAAGGAGTTCACCTGGAACAAGATCCGCCAGCAGAACCGCAATCCGCTCCTGAATTCGCTCGAGGGCGCCGACGGCTTGAAGACCGGATATACCAAGGAAGGCGGCTACGGCATGGTCGGCTCCTCGGTGCAGAATGGCGTGCGGCTGATCGTCGTGCTCAACGGGCTCGAGGACTCCGAGGACCGCGCCTCGGAAGCAAAGAAGATGCTGGAATGGGGATTTCGCAATTTCGAGGTGCGGACGCTGTTCGCTGCCCAACAGCCGGTCGGGTATGCCAAGGTGTTCGGCGGAGACAGCCGTTCGGTGAAGCTGTCGAGCCCGGAGCCGATCAAGGTGATGGTACAGAAGAACGGCAACGACAAGCTGATCGCGCGGGTGGTTTATACCGGGCCGGTGCGGGCCCCGATCAAGGCCGGCCAGCAGGTCGGCGTGGTCAGGATCTGGCGCGGCGCCAACCTCGCCAGCGAGGCGCCGGTCTATGCGGCGGATGCGGTCGGCAAGGGATCGACCATGCAGCGGGCGATCGACGGCGTCAGCGAACTCGTGATCGGCATGTTCCGCCTCGGCGTCGAGAAGCTCTGAGATGGCCGAGGCAGCGGTCAAACGAACGTCCGGGCGCGGACGCTTCATCACCTTCGAGGGCGGCGAGGGGGCGGGCAAATCCACGCATATCAGGATGCTGGCCGAGCGCCTGCAGGCGGCGAAACTGCGCGCCATCGTCACCCGCGAGCCGGGCGGATCGCCCGGAGCTGAAATCATGCGACACCTGGTATTGTCGGGCATAGGCAAGCTGTTGGGCGCCGACGCTGAGACGCTGTTATTCGCTGCCGCGCGCGACGACCATGTCCGCGCCGTGATCAAGCCCGCGCTCAATCAGGGGATCTGGGTCTTGTGCGACCGGTTTTCGGATTCGACGCGGGCCTATCAGGGCAGCCTCGGCAAGGTCGCGCCCGAAATTCTCAATGCGATGGAGCGGGTGACGATCGGCGACCTCAAGCCCGACCTGACCATCATCCTCGACGTCCCGGCCGAAGTCGGCATGCAGCGTACCGCGAAGCGCCGCCGCGGCGGCGCGCCGGACCGGTTCGAAGCGGAAGACCTCAGGTTTCACCAGGGATTGCGCGAGGCCTACCGGCAGATCGCGAAGGATAATCCGGACCGCTGCGTGCTGATCGACGCGACCGCCGACACCGCGACGGTCGCCGCCAGCATCTGGGCCGCGCTGCGCGATCGTTTCTTCGCAGCCAGCGCCGGCAACGTGGCGAGTTCGGCATGAGCGCCCGTCAGGTCGAAGCGCAGATCGCAGCCGTTCATCCGCGCGAAACCAGCGCATTGTACGGGCATCGCGATGCCGAGATGGCGCTGTTGAACGCCTACCGCAGCGGGCGGATTCCGCACGCCTGGCTGATCGGCGGGCCGGCGGGCATCGGCAAGGCGACGCTGGCCTACCGGATGGCGCGGTTCGTGCTCGCGCACCGCAATCCCCTGACGCGCGGACGTGCAGCGCGCCGAGACGCTGTGGGTCGACCCGTCCGATCCGGTCGCGCGCCATGTCGCGGCCGGCGCCCATGGCGGCCTGCTCACGCTGGAGCGGACGCTGAACGAGCGGGGCGTGCTGCGCACCGTGATCACCGTCGACGAGACCCGCGAGACGATCCCGTTTTTCGGCTCGACCGCGGCGGTCGAGGGCTGGCGCGTATGCATCGTCGATACCGTCGACGACCTCAACCCGAACGCGGCCAACGCGCTGCTCAAGGTGCTCGAGGAGCCGCCGCAGCAATCGCTGTTCCTGCTGGTGAGCCACGCGCCGGCGCGGGTGCTGCCGACGATCCTGTCGCGCTGCCGGAAATTGCCGCTGCGGCCGCTCGCCGCGGACGACGTCGTCAGCGCCGCGGCTGCGGCCGCCAATATCCCGGCCGACGATCCCGCGCTGGCCGAGGCCGCGGCAGCGGCGGAGGGCAGCGTCGCGCGCGCGCTGACGCTGCTCGGAGGCGACGCGCTGAAACTTCACCAGCGCACCGCGGCGCTGCTGGCGAGCTTGCCGCGGCTCGATCCGCGCGAACTGCATGCGCTGGGCGACGCGCTGCCGCTCAGCGACCGCGTGGCGCTTTCGGCCTTCATCGACAGCATCGATCGCTGGGTGAGCGAACGGTTGCGCGCCGACGACCTCAATGCCAATGCCAATCTTCGCCCGCCTTGCACGGCTGGCGGAGGTGTGGGAAAAGATCAACCGCGCCGCGCGCGACACCGCGGAATACAATCTCGAGCGAAAGCCGCTGGTTTTCTCGGTGTTCGGGCTGCTTGCCGAAGTAGCGCGGTAGGCGCTCCGCCGAAGATCAATCCCAACAATCATGTTTGATGCATAGAGGAATTCGTGGTGGCAACGCCTAAGAAGAAAGCTTCCGGCAAGAAGGCGAAGAAGGCTCGCAAGCCGGCGCGTAGGCCAACCGCCAAGGCAGCCGCCTCGAAAAAGCGCGCCAGCAAGAGCAAACGCGTGGCCAGGAGAGCGAATAAGGCCGCTAAGCGGCCGGTTACGAAAAAGTCTTCCAAGAAAGCACTCAAGAAGCCCGCCAAGAAGGCAAAGCCGAAGCAGGAGATAACGCCGCCTCAGCCAGGCCCGCCGAAGGAAGCGAACAAGCCGAAGGCTGCGCGGGCTGGCAAGGCCGTGCCCGCCGCAAGACCTGCGCCGGCGGCGTCGCGCGGAAATGTCTATTACATCACGACCGCCATCGCCTATCCGAACGGCGTGCCGCATATCGGCCACGCCTATGAGGCGATCGCAACCGACGCGCTGGCGCGCTTTCAGCGGCTCGACGGCAAGGACGTCTTCTTCCTCACCGGGACCGACGAGCATGGCCTGAAGATGGTGCAGACCGCGGAAGCCGAAAAGCTGCCGACGATGGACGTCGCGACGCGCAATTCGGCGCGGTTCAAGGAGATGGACGAACGCCTCAACGTTTCCTTCGATCGCTTCATCCGCACCACGGAAGAACAGCACCATCGCTCCAGCCAGGAAATCTGGCAGCGGATCGCTGATAACGGCGACATCTATCTCGACAGCTATGCCGGCTGGTATTCGGTGCGCGACGAGGCTTATTACGCCGACGACGAGACCGTGCTCGGCGAGGACGGCGTGCGGCGCGGGCCGCAGGGCACGCCGGTCGAATGGGTCGAGGAGGAGAGTTATTTCTTCCGGTTGTCCGCCTATCAGGGCCGGCTGCTGGCGCTCTACGAGAACCAGCCGGACTTCATCGGCCCGGACTCGCGCAAGAACGAGGTCATCAGCTTCGTCCGGAGCGGCTTGCGGGATCTATCGGTTTCGCGCACCACCTTCAGCTGGGGCGTCAAGGTGCCGGATGATCCCGACCACGTCATGTATGTCTGGCTCGATGCGCTTACCAACTACATCACCGGCGTCGGCTTTCCCGACGAGCGTGACCCGAACTGGCGCTACTGGCCGGCCGACGTCCACATCATCGGCAAGGACATCATCCGCTTTCACGCGGTGTACTGGCCGGCGTTCCTGATGTCGGCGGGAATCCCCGTGCAAAAGCGCGTCTATGCCCACGGCTTCCTGTTCAACAGGGGCGAGAAGATGTCGAAATCGGTCGGCAACGTCGTCGACCCCTTCAACCTCGCCGACCAGTACGGTGTCGACCAGATGCGCTATTTCTTCCTGCGCGAGGTGCCGTTCGGGCAGGACGGCAATTACAACCACGAGGCCATCGTCGCGCGCATCAATGCCGACCTCGCCAACGATCTCGGCAATCTGGCGCAGCGCTCGCTGTCGATGATCGCCAAGCAGCTTGGCGGCGTGCTGCCGGAGCCGGGCGACTTCAGCGCCAACGACAAGGCGATCCTGGCGCAGGCGGACGGCATGATCGCGCTCGCGCGGACCGCGATGGCGACCCAGCAGATCCACCAGGCGCTCAATGCGGTCTGGGCGGTCGTGGCCGAAGCCAACCGCTATTTCGCGGGCGAAGCGCCGTGGGCACTGGCGAAGACCGATCCGAAGCGGCAGGCCACGGTGCTGTATGTCACGGCCGAAGTGGTCCGCCAGATCGCCATTCTGGCGCAGCCGGCGATGCCGGCGGCATCGGCGAAGCTGCTCGACATCCTCGGCATTGCCGATGAGAAGAGCTCGCGCAATTTTGCCGCGCTTGGAACGCGGATCAGGCCGGGCACGCTGCTGCCGGCGCCGGCGCCGGTCTTTCCGCGCTATATCGAACCGACCGCTGCGTGAATGGTTTGTAGCCATGCTGGTCGATAGCCACTGCCACCTCGATTTCCCTGATTTCGCCGACGATCTCGACGGCATCGTGGCGCGCGCCTCGGCCGCCGGCATCGGGCGCATCGTCACCATCTCGACGCGGGTGCGGCGGCTTGGCGCGTTGCTCGCGATCGCCGAGCGGTTTCCAAACGTCTATTGCTCCGTCGGCACCCACCCGCATCACGCCGACGAGGAGGACGGCATTGCTGCCGACGAACTGATCGAGCTGACGCGGCATCCCAAGGTCGTGGCGCTCGGCGAGGCGGGGCTCGATTATTTCTACCAGCACGGCTCGCGCGAGGCGCAGGCGCGGGGTTTTCGGACCCATATCGCAGCCGCGCGAGCGACCGGCCTGCCGCTGGTGATCCATACCCGCGAAGCCGACGAGGATTGCGCCCGCATCCTCGAGGACGAGATGACCAAGGGGCCGTTCCGCGCCGTGCTGCATTGCTACACCGGCGGACGGGAGCTGGCGATGACGGCGATTTCGCTCGGTCTTTCGATCTCGTTTACGGGTATTCTGACGTTCAAGAAATCGCAGGCCTTGCGCGATCTCGCCGCCGAATTGCCTGATGATCGCATCATGGTGGAGACCGACGCGCCGTATCTGGCGCCCGGAAAATTCCGCGGCAAGCGCAACGAGCCGTCCTATGTCGGCGAGATCGCAAAAGTGCTGGCGGAGACCCGCGGGGTTTCGCTGGAAGAGATTTCGCGCCAGACTACGCAAAACTTCTTCCGCCTGTTCTCCAAGGTGCCCGCGGAAGCCGTGGCATGACGCTCGCGCTGACCATTCTCGGCTGCGGATCGTCGGCCGGCGTTCCCCGTCCCGCGCTCGGCTGGGGCGCCTGCGATCCCAATAACCCGAAGAACCGCCGCCGCCGCTGCTCGTTGCTCGCCGAGCGGCGCGGCGCTCACGGCGTGACGCGGGTCCTGATCGACACCTCGCCCGATCTGCGCGAGCAGTTGATCGACGCCGAGGTCGATCATCTCGACGCGGTATTCCTCACCCATGAGCACGCGGACCAGACCCATGGCATCGACGATCTCCGCTCCGTCGTGCTGCATCAGCGCCGCCGCATTCCGGTCTACCTGAACCAGTCGACCGCCAAGGACGTCATGCACCGGTTCTCCTATTGCTTCGTGTCGCCGCCGGGCAGCGACTATCCGCCTATTCTCACCCAGCATTCGATCGAGTCCGGCGAGCGCCGCGAGATCGAAGGGAGGGGCGGTCCGCTCGCGCTTTCCGCCTTCATCATGCAGCATGGCAACATTCCCGCGCTCGGCTACCGGATTGGGGATGCCGCCTACTCACCCGACGTCAGCGACATCCCGCGCGAAAGTTGGGGGCATCTCGAAGGTCTCGATCTCTGGATCATCGACGGGCTGCGCTATGCGGCCCATCCCAGCCACTTCAGCGTCAACGATGCGTTGTCCTGGATCGACCGCTTCAAGCCGCGCCGCGCCATCATCACCAACATGCATTCCGATCTCGACTACGAGGTGCTGCGCCTGAGCCTGCCGGCCAACGTGGTGCCGGCGTATGACGGGCTGCGGTTGATGCTGGAGCAGGCGGGCTGAATTCCCGCGTCAGCTAGTTAGCCTGGCGCGTGCCGTCGATCTGACCCGACGGGCAAATCAGTTGCGCTGCTTTTGAACCTGCCTGTCAAGCCCTCTTTGCAAAAATATTCTGCTTTTCAGAATATTCGGATTATCCTATATCTCGCTCCGTCCCGTCCCACCAAGGGGCGTTTCGCGATCGTCACGGACGCGGGGCGGGATGCGGTGGACGCGGATGCGCACTTGACGAATGGCGCGTGATGCGGACGGCGAAGTCGTGTGGGCCTGGCACCCCGACGCTGGTGTCAAGTTCGCGCTAAGGCGCGCGGGCGACGGTGGCAAACAAGCCCGGTGCACCGGGGCGAGCACGAAGTAAGCCGTTAAAACCATTGCGCGGGGAATGCCGGGTGAAACCGGTGTGACTCGTGGTGACTACGCTCGTGTACTTTGTTTTTTATCGTACGCGAGGCTGCGGGCGCATCGCGCGCCCGGCATTCCCTGCGCCCTCTGTTTGAGGGAGCCGGACCAAAACGCAAACCTCGCGCAAAAAACCTGCGGCGAGATCACTAACTCATGCACGAATTTCTCCCCTCCCTCCACGCGCCCTTGCGCGTGGCGGGGAGGGGTCGGGGGTCTATCAGCGCGAACCGCCGCTTCAGTGTATGCCGCGCTACCCCCCACCCCCGACCCCTCCCCACCGCTTCGCGGGGGGAGGGGCGCAAAGGTCACCGCCGCGATGGCAGGCTGTTTGAAATTCGAATCCCTTCGGTGGCAAAGGCGCACCTCACGCCGAAATCGCCTTCGCCGAATCCACCTGGTTGCGCAGCATGAATTTCTGGATCTTTCCGGTCGAGGTTTTTGGGATCGGCCCGAACACCACGGCCTTCGGCGTCTTGAAGCCGGACATCTGGCCGCGGCAATAGGCGATGATCTCGGCCTCGGTGGCGTGCGCGCCCTCTTTCAGTTCGACGAAGGCGCAGGGCACCTCGCCCCATTTGCCGTCGGGCTTTGCGACCACGGCCGCAAACAAGATGGCCGGATGCTTGTAGAGCACGTCCTCGACCTCGACCGAGGAGATGTTTTCGCCGCCGGAGATGATGATGTCCTTGGAGCGATCCTTGATGATGACATAGCCGTGCTCGTCGAGCACGCCGAGATCGCCGGTGTGAAACCATCCGCCCGCGAAGGACTTGCGCGTGGCCTTGTCGTTCTTCAGGTAGCCCTTCATCACGATATTGCCGCGGAACATCACCTCGCCGATGGTCTCGCCGTCGCGCGGCACCTCGCGCATGGTTTCGGGATCGAGCACGGTGACGGCTTCCTGCAAGGGGTAGGGCACGCCCTGCCGGCGCTTCATTTGCGCGCGTTGAGCGGCGGGCAGCTCATCCCAGCCCGGCTGCTCGGCGCAGACCGAGGCGGGGCCGTAGACTTCGGTCAGGCCGTAGACATGCGTGAGCCTGATCCCGATGCTTTCGGCGCCTTCGAGCACGGCGACCGGAGGTGCCGCGCCTGCGATCAGTCCGGCGACCGGCCGCGCGGCCTTGCCCTTCGGCGCGTCTGGGGCATTGATCAGCGTGTTGTAGACGATCGGCGCCCCGCACATGTGGGTGACGCCGTGCTTTTTGATCAGCTCGAAAATCCTGGTCGGCTCGACCTTGCGCAGGCAAACGTTGACGCCCGCCGCGGCCGCCACGGTCCATGGAAAACACCAGCCGTTGCAGTGGAACATCGGGAGCGTCCAGAGATAGACCGGATGCTGGCCGAGATTGCCCGCCAGGATGTTGCTGATCGCGTTCAGGTAGGCGCCGCGGTGATGGGTCACCACGCCCTTGGGGTTGCCTGTCGTGCCCGAGGTATAGCTGAGCGCAATGGCGTCCCACTCGTCCTGCGGCAACCGGGCGGCGAAGTTCTCATCGCCCTGCGCCAGCGTCGCTTCATATTCGATCTCGCCGATGCGTTTTCCGCCGGCGAAAGCCGCATCGTCGACGTCGATCACGAACGGATTGGGACCCTTCATCAGCGCCAGCGCCTCGGTGATGACGCCGGAGAACTCCGGATCGACCAGGATGATTTTGGCGCCGCCATGGTCGAGCTGGAAGGCGATCGAGGCCGCGTCGAGCCGGATGTTGAGCGCGTTGAGCACGGCGCCCGCCATCGGCACCGCAAAATGCACCTCGTTCATGGCCGGGATGTTCGGCAGCATCGCCGCGACCGTGTCGCCGTCGCCGATGCCGCGGTTGGCCAGCCAGGAGGCAAAGCGCCGGCAGCGCGCCAGCGTCTGCGCCCAGGTGAAGGTGCGGCCCTCGTAAACCGTCGAGAGCTGGTCGGGAAAGACCGCCGCACTGCGCGAAAGGAAGCTCAAGGGCGTCAGCGGGACAAAATTGGCCGGCGTCCTGTCCAAACCGACATCATACTGGCTTTGCGTCCCGCTCATCGGCGACCTCCCATTCAAAACGGCTTACAGGAATCCGATCGATATCCATGGGAATATCGCCACCACGATCAGGCCGGCCAGCAGTGCCAGCAGATAGCCCCAGATCGGCCTGATGCCCTCGGCGGGGTCGACACGCCCGATGGCGCAGGCGGCATAATAGCCTACTCCGAACGGCGGGGCGAACAATCCGATGCCCATGGCGAGGATGATGATCATGGCGTAATGAACCTCGTGCACGCCGACCGCCCGCGCGATCGGGAACAGCAGCGGCCCGAACAGCACGATCGCCGGAATCCCCTCGAGCACACTGCCGAGCACCGTGAAGGCCAGGATCGACACCGCGATGAAGGTCGCAGCACCGCCGGGCAGGCCGGTCATGGCGGCGGCCAGCGCGCGCGAAAAGCCGGATTGCGTCAGCCCCCAGGCCATCCCGGTCGCGCTGCCGATGATCAGGAGAATCGCGCCCGACAGGCACGCCGTCTCCACCAGCATCGGCCCAAGCCGCCGCCAGTCGAAACGGCGGTAGACCAGAAGACCTATGACGAAAGCATAGACGATCCCGATGGTGGAGACTTCGGTGGCGGTCGCCACCCCCTCGACCACGGCGGCGCGGATCACGAACGGCAGCGCCAGCGCGGGCAGGGCGACGACAAACGCGCGAATGATCTGGCCGGCCCTGGCGCGCCTGACATGGCTCAGGTCCTCGCGGCGGTAACGCCACCACACCAGCACCGCCAGCGTGATCGCCAGCACGAGGCCCGGCAGCAGGCCGCCGGTGAACAGCGCCGAGATCGAAACGCCGGTCACCGAACCGATGGTGATCAGCACGAGGCTCGGCGGAATGGTCTCGGTCTGCGCGCCGGTCGCCGCGAGCAACGCGACGAGATCGCCGGGCCGGGCGCCGCGCGCCTTCATTTCCGGAAACAGCACGGGCGCGACCGCGGCCATGTCGGCGGCCTTCGATCCCGAGATGCCCGATACCAGATACATCGCGCCGAGCAGCACGTAATGCAGGCCGCCCCTGACATGGCTGAGCAGGCTTGCCAGAAACGCCACCATGGCGCGCGCCATGCCGGTCATTTCGATCAGGAGGCCCAGGAACACGAACAGCGGCACCGACAGCAGGATCAGATGGCTCATGCCCTCGTCCATGCGGCCGACCAGCACGATCAGCGGGGTTCGCGTCGTCAGCGCGAGATAGCCCAGAATTGCAAGACCGAAGCCGAAGGCGATCGGCACGCCGGCAAAGACGCAAAAGCCGGCCACGCCGACAAAGAAAATGATCAGGTTGATGTTGCCGAGCGGCCGCAGCCATGGCTGCGCCAGCCAGAAAACCGCAATCACGGCGGCGACCGACAACAGCGCGCCCATGACGGTGCGGAAATCACCCGATCGCGCCAGCCGCAGGCAGGCAAACAAGGCCATCAGGCCGAAGCCGACGGGCAGCGCCGCGGCGCGCCAGATGTTGGAAATCTGCAGCGCCGGCGTGGTGATGAAGCTTTCCTCGTAGGCATATTGCCAGGAAGGCCAGGCGATCAGCAGCAGAAAGGAAAGCGCCGCGAACGTTGCGACCACGTCGAGATAGGCCCGCACCGCCGCGCCGGTGCTGCCGACGATGGCGGTCATGCGCATATGCTCCGAACGGCGGAAAGCCACCGCTGCGCCCAGCATCGCCAGCCACAGGAACAGGATCGAAGCCAGTTCGTCCGACCAGATCAGCGGCCGGCGCAGCCCGTAACGCGCCACCACGCCCACGAACAGGATCGCGATCTCGGCGACCACGAGACACGCCACCGGGATTTCGACCAGCATTCCCAGCGCCGTATCGAGCAAGGCCGCCGGCGAGCCGCGGCGAGGGGACATCGCCTCGCCGTCCGCCGCTTGTGAAACCCCGGCGTGAGCCATGGACGTGCCAGCTTCCCTTCGGTCTGTCGGCGATGCCGCGTTAAGACAGTTTGCCCACGGACTTCTCCAACAGCGCCCAGGCTTGCTCGCCGTATTTTCCCTTCCATTCGGAATAGAACCCGGCCGAACGGAGTTTCTCGCGGAATGGCGCTATCACCGGCTGGTTGAACACGAGGCCCTTGCCGGCCAATTCCTGCTGCAAGCCGGCATTGAGTTTGGCGACGTCCGCCCGCTCCTTGACGGCGGCGGCGTTGATATTTTTGGCGACGATGGTGCGCACGTCTTCGGGCAGCGCCTCCCAGGCGCGGCGATTGGCGAGGAACCAGAAGCCGTCCCACATGTGATTGGTGAGCGAGCAGAATTTCTGCACCTCGTAGAGCTTTGCGGTCGAGATGATGGCGAGCGGATTTTCCTGACCCTCGACGACCCTGGTCTGCAGCGCCGAATAGACCTCATTGAAATTGATCGAGGCCGGCGCGGCATCGAACGCCTTGAACATCGAGGTCCAGAGCGGCGAAACCGGCACGCGGATCTTGAAACCCTTGAAATCCTCGGGACCGTTGATGGGCTTGGTCGAGGAGGTCGTTTCCCGAAAACCGTTGTCCCAGATCTTCTTCATCACCACGAGATTGGCCTTGGTGATCTCGCCGCGCACATAGGCGCCGAGTTCACCGTCCATGGCCTTCCAGACCGTGTCGTAGTCCGGAAACGCAAAGCCGATGCCGTTGATCGAGGCCGCCGGAACCAGGGTGGACAGGATCAGGCCCGAGAGCGTGAAGAACTCGATGCCGCCGGAGCGGATCTGGCTCAGCATGTCGGTGTCGGAACCGAGCTGGTTGTTCGGGAAAATCTGCAGGTCGAACCGGCCATTGGTCTCGGCCTTGATCGCCGCCGCCATCTCCTTGGCGCGGGCGTTCATGGGATGGCTGTCGGGGAGATTGTTGGCATATTTGTAGGTGAACTCGGCGGCTTGCGCGCGCGCGACGAGGGGGGCGCCGATGCCCAGTGCGGCCGAAGCCGCGGAAGCCTTGAGTAGCGCGCGTCGTGAAAAGCTCATTTGGTCCTCTTCTTCTTGTTGTTGTGGAGACGCAATCCTATACGGACCCGATGACGCCGGGTCATCTGTCGTCTCGCGGGGTCTGCGCTTATTGCAGTGTCGCCGCAGGGCGGCAATATCCCCGGGTTTCTGAACGGCAGCAGGAACGCAGCAGGCCGCAGCAGCGCTGCACTGTAACGTCGGCCGGCGGAGCCCGCTCGGCGAACGATAGCTCATGTGATTTGGCGCGGATTTTAACTAAGTATCTGAAATCCCTTGATATAAAAATATTCCATAATATACCTTATGCGAATCGTAGTATCGCATGCACGCCACATTTCTGCAGCGTTTTGGCCCCCCGCGCCGCTCACATGCGTCGACGACAGGATCAATTGGAGCCTGAATTTGTACCCGCAACCAGCTCGACAAGATGCGCGCGTGACGGTCCGGGCTCGAACCGGTCGGCGAAATATTGCGTTTCCCTGGCCACGAGTTCCTGGCGGAATTCCATGATGCTCACCGAGTATGATGGTTTGCCGTCGTAGCTGAGCATGAATTCACTAACCCAGAGATCGCCGCTTCCGAAAATTCGCCGGACCGTGAAGCGCTTCTTGTTGGGCTGCACCCGCCTGCTCTCCTGAATATTGCGCCGGCCCCGGATCCGCTCGCCCGACTGCGGATAATCAAGCACGGCGTCCTCGTGGTAGATTTCATGTTCAAAGTCCAGGTCATTTGCGTCAGAAGCGTCCCAATGCCGCTTGAGCGCCGCCGAAATTACCGCATCGTTCATGTCCAATCTCTCGCTCGTGCCCGGCCTCACATCGGAAGCGCAGAGAGGCCGCGTTTTCAGGGCTTGGTCACTCATACATTGATATGAGCAACTCCAGTACACCGGAACACAGCGAAGCGAAACCGCAACGCAGGCCCGACGAGTTCGGATCGCCGTCCAAAGCACTCTCGGTGTCGTGCTTGGGACTAAGGCCAGATCGCGTTCAACAGTTCGGCAAGCCGCGCGCCGCCCTTGGCGAGTTGTTTGCGCTTGATCGCATCCATGGATCGCAGGTAGGCATCGTGATCGTCGAACACCACCGCCCAGTTGCAGTTCAGCGGTGCGGTCTTCGTGATCGGCACGAAGCCGAGATGCGCAAAGGCGTCGCGCGCGACGAGGATGGTGTCGGAGGCCCAGGCGGCCGGCCAGCTCTCGATCGGTCCCTGGCTTGGCGGCACCATTTTGGCGGCGGCCAAAAGCTCCTTGGTGAAGGCCTCACCGATATCGGTCGGGATGTCATCCCATTCGTGGTGCAGGTTGAGGTTTTGATCCTGGATGAGGTTGCCACCCTGGGTCTCGGTTGCCGGATCTTCGGGCGCGGCGTCGGGATCGATGAGTTTGCCGGCGGCATCGAGATAAATCGCGCCGACGTGCAGCGGCTGGTGCAGGTCGCCGAGGAAATGGGTGAGCAGCAACAGCGCTTCCTTCTTGTACTTGATCGAGAACGGAGGCGGCGCCGGCTTTTCCATGAGGACGGCAATGGCGGCACCGATCGCCGAGACCAGGTCATGATCGTTGGTCCCGAAATATTTTCGGTCATAGCGATCGCGCTGAATTGCCACGTCGTCGAAATGGTAGGTCGTGTGGCATCCGCCCGGAGGAGGCAGTTCGCAATTGATGAAATTCCGCCCGACGTAATCCACCATCCGCGCCCTCGCCTCCGGCGCCTTGAACGGTGTGCACGGCACCTCGTATTCGAGGTGGTTGGGGTCGACGACATACTCGAAGCCGTCGACATCGCGGACAACGCTTTTCACGCAGTCGGCCCATGGACCCGCGGTCTGCAACTGCGGTCTGGAGAAATTGAGGATTTCCTTGACGTGCCGTTTCGCATTGTCGTTGAGCAACTGGTCGGCGATGGAGCCGACCACCTCATGGCCCTGATAGCCCCAGGCGGAGGCCGCCCTGGGAGCCAGGAGACAGAGAACGCACGCGAGCGCGACAAGGAATTTCGACATCAGCCGGCCCCGGTCAATCCAGCAGGTCAGACTATTTTTAGTTGCCAAACACGAACAGCGCAATCCCAATGCAACGCTTTTTGGACGACAGATCTGTGACGCTCAGCGGCCCCCGAAGCGCGGCTTGCGCCGTTCCAGGAACGCCGCCACGCCCTCCTTGTGGTCCTCGGTCAGGCTTGCCAGCGCGAACTGGTCGATGTCCATGTGGCTGGCGAGGTCGTCCAGCGCGTGGGCGAGGCGATTGACGGTGAGTTTTGTCATGACCACCGACAGCGGCGGCTGCGCGGCGACCTTGGCGGCCAGCGCCATCGCGGCCTCGAACGCCTTGCCGGGATCGGCCACCTCCTCCACCAGGCCCCACTCATGGGCTTCCGCCGCGGAGATGCGCTGGTCGGCCAGGATCACCGCCTGCTTGGTGCGGGCCGGACCGATCAGGTGCAGCATGCGCGGAACGCTCTGCCAGCTCATGTTCATGCCAAGCCCGATCTCGGGCACGCGCAAATGGGCGTCGCGGGCGATGACGCGAAAATCCAATGCCACCGCCAGCGCCACGCCGCCGCCGATGCAGAACCCCTCGATGGCGCCGATGGTGACCTGCTCTATCTCCTGCCAGGCACGGGTCATCCGCGGCCCCAGTTTCAGGTGCCGGCGCAACGCGCCGAGGTCCATGGTCCGGCGCGCGCGGCCTTCGGGGTCTTTGAGGTCGAAGCCCGCGGTGAAGGCCTTGGGTGCGCCGGCGAGCACCACGACCGAGGTGTCGGCGTCGTCCTCAAAGCTGCGCGCCGCATCCGTCAGCTGGCGCATGGCCTCCGGCGACAGCGCATTGATGCCGTCGCCGCGGTCGAACCGCACCACCGCGATGCGCCTTTCGGGGCCGAGGCCCTTTTCGATCGTTACAAAATCGGCCAATTCAGCTCCTCCCATCAGCTATTTTCAGGCAACGATAGCCGACAAATGACGGCACGGCATCAACTTGCAATTTCAACCCGTTGCGCGGCCCGGCCGGCCTCGACATCGCCCGAATGTTCCGCCTATTCTACGTGCCATGACCAGCCTCGACCACGATCATCATCACGACCACGATCATTCGGAACTGTCGGAGACCGAGCTGCGCGTGCGCGCGCTCGAGACGGTCCTGACCGAGAAAGGTTATGTCGAGCCGGCCGCGCTCGATGCCATCATTCAGGCCTATGAAACCAGGATCGGGCCGCACAATGGAGCGCAGGTTGTCGCCAAGGCCTGGACCGATCCGGCCTTCAGGCAGGCCTTGCTGGCTGACGGCACCAAGGCCGTGAGCACGCTCGGCCATGTCAGCCGGGTCGGCGATCATCTCGTTGTCGTCGAGAACACCCCGCAGCGCCACAACATGGTCGTTTGCACGCTGTGCTCCTGCTACCCCTGGGAAATGCTGGGCCTTCCTCCGGTCTGGTACAAGGCCGCGCCCTACCGGTCCCGCGCCGTGAAGGACCCGCGCGGCGTGCTCGCCGACTTTGGCGTCACGCTTTCGAAGGAAACCGAGATCCGGGTCTGGGATTCGACGGCCGAAACACGTTTCCTGGTGCTGCCGATGCGGCCCAAAGGTACCGAAGGCTGGAGCGAGCGGCAGCTCGCCGAGCTCGTGACGCGGGACTCCATGATCGGAACCGGATTCCCGAAGACGCCGGGAGCGCCGTCGTGACAAGAACCCTGGCCTGACGCGAGCAGCATCGTGGACGGCGTGCACGACATGGGCGGCATGGACGGTTTCGGCAAGGTCGAGCCTGAGCCGAACGAACCGGTGTTTCACAGCGAATGGGAAGCTCGCGTGATGGCGATGGTGCGCGCGATGGGCGCCGCCGGCGCATTCAACATCGACACCTCGCGCTTTTATCGTGAGACGATACCGCCCCACATTTATCTCGCGAGCTCCTATTACCAGAAATGGCTGCTCGGGCTCGAACACCTGCTGATCGACAAGGGCTACATCACTCAGGGCGAAGTCGTCGCCGGCCACGCCACCGGGCCCGCCAAGCCGCTCAAGCGCGGCAAGTTCACCCTTGGTGACGTCGAGCGGATCATGGTGCGCGGCAAATTCGACCGCGCAGCGCCGGTTGCAGCGAAGTTCAAGCCGGGCGATCGGGTGCGCGCGAAGAACATTCATCCCTTAACCCACACGCGGTTGCCGCGCTACGTGCGCGGCCATGTCGGCGTCATCGAACGCAATCACGGTTGCCACGTGTTTCCGGATGCGGCCGCGACTGAAAGTGGCGAGAAGCCGCAATGGCTCTACACCGTTGTGTTCGATGGGGCTGAATTATGGGGTCCGGACGGCGATCCCACCGTGAAAATATCGATCGACGCATTCGAACCGTATCTGGAGACGCCGTGATGGATGCCGCCGCCGCCCTCGAGGCCACCGCCGCCGTCCCCAGCATTCCCCGCGACGCCGACGGTCCGGTGTTTCGCGAACCCTGGGAGGCGCAGGCCTTTGCCATGGCGCTCGCGCTGCACGCGCGCGGGCTCTTTTACCTGGAGCGAATGGGCATCTGCGCTGGCCGGCGAGATCAAGCGCGCACAGGCCGCGGGCGATCCCGACACCGGCGAGACCTATTACCGGCATTGGCTGGCGACGCTGGAACGACTGGTCGCCGCGAAGGGCGTTGCCTCCTCCGAAACCCTGCATCGCTATCGCGACGCCTGGGACCATGCCGCCGATCGCACGCCGCACGGTTCGCCGATCGAGCTTAGGCGCGGAGGATTTTGACTAGATCGAGAACTCCCCGCCGCATATTCCCGCCAACCCCTGGCGCGCAGCGCGCAGGCCGGGCATTCGCCGCAGCCATAACCCCAATCGTGCCGCGCGCCGCGTTCGCCGAGATAGCAAGTATGGGAGTGTTCGCGGATCAGATCGACCAGCCCTGCCCCGCCAAGCTCATTGGCGAGCCGCCAGGTGGCGGCCTTGTCGAGCCACATCAGCGGCGTATGCACTTCGAACGTCGTGTTCATGCCGAGATTGAGCGCGGTCTGCAGCGCCTTGATGGTCTCGTCGCGGCAATCCGGATAGCCGGAATAGTCGGTCTCGCACATGCCGCCGACGATATGCCGGATGCCGCGCCGGTACGCGAGCGCGGCCGCGAACGTCAGAAACGCCAGATTGCGCCCGGGCACGAAGGTGTTCGGCAGACCGTCCGCGCCCATCGCAACGGCGACATCGCGCGTCAGCGCGGTATCGGATATCTCGGCTAGCGTCGGGATCGCCAGCGTATGGCTCTCACCGAGCCTTGCCGCCCAATCCGCGCGCAACGACCTCATCCCTTCGAGCAGCCGATCCCGGCAGGCAAGCTCGATGGCATGGCGCTGGCCGTAGTCGAAGCCGAGCATTTCCACGCGCGCAAAGTGTTCCAGTGCCCAGGCGAGGCAGGTCGCGGAATCCTGTCCGCCGGAAAACAGCACCAGCGCGGTTTCTGATGGCGATCGATCACTCATGGGCTTGCCCTTAGCACCACGCGACCGTCACGCCAATCGGTGGAAAGTCACGTCCGATCGGCTCCTTTCGCTGGGATGGGCGCGCGTCTTGCGGCATACAGGCCCGATCCGGTTGAGCCAGCGGTGCACAATGACCCCTTCCCGCTGACATTTCACGCCTGCTCGAAATCATGGCGAGGCTGCGAACGCCGGGCACCGGCTGCCCCTGGGACCTCGAACAGAACTTTGCGACCATTGCGCCCTACACCATCGAGGAGGCCTATGAAGTCGCCGATGCCATCGCGCGCGGAGATTTCGAGGATCTTAAGGACGAACTCGGCGATCTCCTGCTGCAGGTGGTCTATCACGCCCGCATGGCGGAGGAGCAAGACGCCTTCGCCTTCGGCGACGTGGTGGAAGCGATCACGAGGAAGTTGATCCGCCGGCATCCGCATGTGTTCGCTGACAAGGATGGCGACCTTCAGCCTGCTGGTGTCAAGAGCGCTTGGGATCGCATCAAGGCCGAGGAGAAGGCCGAACGCGCGGCACGGCGGCCGCCCGAAGACACGCACCAATCGCTGCTATCGAGCGTGAAGACCGGGCAACCGGCGCTGCTGCGGGCGATGGAATTGCAGCGCAAGGCCTCCCACGTCGGTTTCGACTGGAACGACCCGCGTGCGGTGCTGCAGAAGATTCGCGAGGAAGCCAGTGAGATCGAGGCAGCGCTCGATCACGGCGGCGCCGAGGAACTCGCCGAAGAAACCGGCGATCTCCTGTTCGCGCTGGTCAATCTGGCCCGCCACGTCGGCGCCGATCCGGAAATGGCGCTGCGCGCCACCAACGCGAAGTTCGAGCGCCGCTTCGGCTACATCGAGCGCGCGCTGGCCGCCCAGGGCCGCTCGCTGGAGGGCGACCTCGCTTGCCGAAATGGACGCCCTGTGGAACGAGGCGAAAGCGAAGGAATAGTCTTTCAGCACGTCATCCCTCGGGAAGACGATGCTGGCTAGGCGATGTGCGGAACAGCGTCAAAACGGTTGACCACGATGTCGCGCTTGGTCTCGTCGACACGCACAGTCATGTCGATAGCGGCCGTCGTGCAGCTCCTTGGCGAGCACTTCGGAATTGCGGTGCAGCCAGCTGATGCCGGCGCCGTCGGAGGCATCGATCGTAAGGTCGAGGGTTGCCCGGGTCGCGGCCAGCCGCGCCTCGATCGCGGCGAGCAGCGCGTCGATCCCCTCCCCGGTCTCGGCGGAAACCAGGAAGCACGGCCGCTCGGGCGGGCGGCGCGCGGCGATATTTCTCAGATTCTCGCGCGCCTCGGGATCGAAGCGGTCGATCTTGTTCCAGATTTCGAGGATGCGCTGCCCGGCGTCGGGATCGATGCCAAGTTGCCGCAGCACGGTATCGACGTCGCGCTGCTGCGCATCGGCGTCCTCATGCGAGATGTCGCGGACGTGGAGAATGATGTCGGCTTCCAGCACCTCCTCCAGCGTCGCGCGAAACGCGGCGACCAATTGCGTCGGCAGGTTGGAGATGAAGCCGACGGTGTCCGACAGCATCGCCTTGCCGCCATGCGGCAGCTTGAGCGCGCGCAAGGTCGGGTCGAGCGTTGCGAACAGCATGTCGGCGGCCTGCACCTCGGCGCGGGTCAGGCGGTTGAACAGCGTCGATTTTCCGGCATTGGTGTAGCCGACCAGCGCCACCACGCGATACGGCACGCGCTGCCTGCCGGCGCGATGCAGCCGCCGCGTCGCCTGAACCTTCTTGAGCTCGTTCTCGAGGCGGCTGATGCGCTCGCCGATCAGGCGGCGGTCGGCCTCGATCTGGGTTTCGCCGGGACCGCCCATGAAACCGAAACCGCCGCGCTGGCGTTCCAGATGGGTCCACGACCGCACCAGGCGCGAGCGCTGATAGTTCAGATGCGCAAGCTCGACCTGCAGCGCGCCTTCCTTTGTCTTGGCGCGGCGGCCGAAGATTTCGAGGATCAGCCCGGTGCGGTCGACGACCTTGGTGTTCCAGGCCTTCTCGAGGTTGCGCTGCTGGATCGGCGACAGCGCGCAATCCATCACCACCAGTTCGATGTCGTGACCGGTGATGAGGCCTACGATCTCCTCGACCTTGCCCTTGCCGATATAGGTCGCCGGCCTGATCTGGCTCACCGGCGCGACCAGCGCGTCTGCCGACCGTCAAGTCGATGGCACGCGCGAGCCCCTTCGCTTCCTCGAGCCGGGCCTCCGCATCGCGCACGGCATGGCTCTCCGTTTGCGCCTCGGCATCGCCGCGGCGCATTCGCATATAGGGGCCGATGACGATCACCCGCCCGGTGGCTCTACCTCCTGCCGACCGCGGACGGTCGGCGCCCCCTTCCAGATGCCGGGGTTCCAATCAGATCACTCTCAAGCCGGAGCATCCTCGCCGCCTTCGAACAGCTGGATCGGAGCGCCGGGCATGATGGTCGAGATCGCATGCTTGTAGACAAGCTGCGAGTGACCGTCGCGCCGCAGCAGCAGGCAGAAATTGTCGAACCAGGTGACAATCCCCTGCAGCTTCACTCCATTGACCAGAAAGATCGTCAGTGGCGTTTTGGTCTTGCGAACGTGATTTAGGAAGGTGTCTTGTAGGTTTTGTGCGCGGTCTGCCGCCATTTTTTTGTCCCGCAGTCTTGTTGGCTTCTTATTATTGCACCGGCGGCTGCTCTCTTTCGGAGCGTCCCCCGGTGCGCCCGCCTTCCCCTGAGATCCCCCTCCGGGCGCGCGGCAGCACGATTAGAAGGCAGGCGCGGTTTTTAGGCAAGCCGCTTCACGCGCCAGTGATACGAGAACGCGGCCGTAATTCTCCGGAAAACCCCGGATCGAGGCGAATATTCTCAAGCAAATGCATGGAATAAACGGCCTGGGCGCGTTTAACCGACGCCCAGCGCCTTGAGCTTGCGATGCAGCGCCGAGCGCTCCATGCCGACGAATTCCGCTGTGCGAGAGATGTTGCCGGAGAAGCGGCTGATCTGGGCGATCAGATAGTCGCGCTCGAACACCTCCCGCGCCTCGCGCAGCGGCAGGCCCATGATGTGCTCGCCATTGTTGCTGGTCGGCATCGCCGGCACCATCGAGCCGACGTCCTGCGGCAGCATGTCGGCGGTGATGATGACCTCCGGACCGCCGCTCGCCAGGATCATGACGCGCTCGACATTGTTGCGAAGCTGCCGGACGTTTCCGGGCCAGACATGCGACTGCAACACCGCCATCGCGTCCTGGCCGATCTGCCGTTTCGGCAGGCCGGTCGCGGCCGAAATCTGGTCCATGAAATAGTCGATCAGTTCAGGAATATCCTCGCGCCGCTCCGACAGCGGCGGCACGCGGATCGGCACCACCGACAGCCGGTGATAGAGATCCTCGCGGAAGCGGCCTTCCGCGATCTCCTCTTCCAGATTGCGCGCGGTCGAGGAGATGATGCGGACGTCGACACTGACCTTGGTGGTGCCGCCCGAACGCTGGAACGTCTGATCGACCAGCACCCGCAGGATCTTGTTCTGGGTTTCCCGCGGCATGTCGCCGATTTCGTCGATGAACAGGGTGCCGCCATGGGCTTCTTCCAGCGCGCCGGCCTTGCGCTGATGCTCGCCGTTGGACTGTTCGATGCCGAACAGCTCGACTTCCATGCGCTCCGGCGTGATCGCCGCGGCGTTGATGACGACGAACGGTCCTTCGGCGCGGCTCGAGGCGTTGTGCAGCGTGCGCGCCGCCAGTTCCTTGCCCGACGCCGGACGGGCCGACGATCAGGATACGGCTGTTGGCCTTGGCGGCCCGCTCGATGGTCTGGCGCAACTGGTTCATGCAGGCGGAACGCCCGGTCAGCACGCTTGCCGTCGGCGCGAGCTGCTTGAGTTCCTTCACCTCGCGCTTCAGCCGCGAGGTCTCCAGCGCCCGCGTCGCCACCAGGATCAGCCGGTCGGACTTGAACGGCTTTTCGATGAAGTCGTAGGCGCCGCGCTTGATCGCGGCGACCGCGGTTTCGATATTGCCGTGTCCGGAAATCATCACGACCGGCAGATCGGCGTGGTCGCGCTTGATCTGCTCCAGCAATTGCAGGCCGTCGAGCTTGCTACCCTGCAGCCAGATGTCGAGAAACACCAGATGCGGGCGGCGATTGGCGATTTCCGCAAGCGCCGAATCGCTGTCGCGCGCGGTCCGGGTGACAAAACCCTCGTCGTCGAGAATGCCCGCAACCAGATCGCGAATATCGGCTTCGTCATCGACAATCAAAATGTCACTTGCCATGGGTCGCCCCGTCGTTGTCAGCTGCCTGTTGCGGCTTCGATTTTTGTTTCATTGTTGGTCGTGTCTGCCGGCTCGGCGGTTTCGGTTGCCGGCTGGTTTTGTTTCGGAGCCGGGCTCCTTTGCCTCGGGCTTCGGCGCATGGCCCGAGACCGCAAAGCGCAACCGCATCCAGGCGCCGCGCTGGCCCGGCCGGATAGTCGGCGGCGTCGTTGAGCTCGATCCGGCCGCCATGGTCCTCCAGCACGCGGCCGACGATGGCGAGCCCGAGGCCGGTGCCCTTCTCGCGCGTCGTAACATAGGGTTCGAGCAGGCGCGCGCGGCTCACCTTGGGCAGGCCGATGCCGTTATCGATGACGTCGATCACGATGTCATCGTTTTCGCGCGCGGCGATGACATCGATGCGGCCCCTGTCCAGCTGCTCCGGCGGGACGGCCTCGATGGCCTCCGTCGCGTTCTTGATGATGTTGGTCAGCGCCTGCGAAATCAGCCGCCGGTCGAACTGCGCCCGCATCGGCTCCTGCTTGATTTCGGCCTCGATATCGATGTCGGGATGCCCGACCCGCATCAGGAACACCGCCTGCCGCACGGTGTCGGCGACGTCCTCGCCTTCGATCACCGGCTTCGGCATCCGCGCGAAGCGCGAGAATTCGTCGACCATCCGCCTGATATCGTCGACCTGCCGCACGATGGTATCGGTGCATTGCTCGAAGATCGCCTTGTCCTCGGTGATGACCTTGCCGAATTTGCGGCGAATGCGCTCGGCCGAAAGCTGGATCGGCGTCAGCGGATTCTTGATTTCATGGGCGATGCGGCGGGCGACGTCGCCCCAGGCCGAGGTTCGCTGCGCGGAAACCAGATCGGTGATGTCGTCGAGCGTGATGATGTAGCTGTCGCGCGACTGGCTGGTCTGCTCGGCGCTGACGCGGACCGAAAGATTGCGCTCGTGGCCGTCGCGGGTGATCGTGATCTGGCCCTGCACCAGCCGCTGGGTGCCCGTCGCGCGCGGTCTTCATCATGTCGTCGAGTTCGGGCAGCACGTCCGACAGCGGATGATCCAGCGTCTCGGATTCGGCGTGACCGATCAGCTTTTCGGCGGAGCGGTTGAGGATGCCGACGCTGCCGGAGGCGTCGACGCCGATGATGCCGGCGCTGGCCGAGGACAACACCGCCTCGATGAAGCGGCGGCGGCTGTCGATCAGTTCGCTGGCGCTGACCAGCTCGTCGCGCTGGGTGCGCAACTCCTGCGTCATCTTGTTGAAGGTCTCGCCAAGCTGGGCGAGATCGCCTTCCGACTTGTGCACCGGCACCTGCACATGCAGATCGCCGGTCGAGACGATGTTGGCCGCGCTCATCAGCCGCCGGATCGGGGCGACCAGCCAATTCGCAGAAGTTCAGCCCGATCAGGATCGAGGCCATCAGGATGGTCAGCGCGATCACCGCGAACATCAGCGCGAAGTTCACCTGCATGCCGAGCCGGCGCGATTCGATCTCGGCATATTCGGCGACGCTGGTCTCGGTCTGCCTGAGCTGCGCGACCACGCGCGGATCGAGCGGGCGCGCCACGTAGAGGAAGGTATCGTTGAAGGCGCGCAGCCGGATCACGGCGGCGACGTAATTCTCTTCCGGCAGCACCGCGATCTCGGGCTCGTTCTCGTTGACGTTCTTGAGGAATTCCGGCGGCGGCGTCGTCAAACCCGAGCTGCATGCCGGTTTGCGCCGACTCCAGCACATTGCGATCCTTGTCGATCAGCATGGCGCCCGGCAGATTGCGCGACGGCGGCGCTTGCGGTGAGCAGCTCGCGAAACGAGCCGCGATCCTGGTCGTACAACGGCCGGGCATGGGCGATATCGTTGGCCATGCCCAGAATGTCGCCGCGAATGAGCTGCGCGTGCTCGTAGGTGTAGGCGCGGGCAATGGTCAGCGAGTTCTGGATCACCTCGCGCGTCGGCCCGGAAAACAGCCGGTCGAGGCCGCGATCGATGGTCACGTTGGCGACGATCGCCACCAGCACCGCCGGCAGCACCGCGATGACGGAGAACAGGCTGACGATCTGGATGTGCAGCCGCGCCGCCGCCCGGCCGCGCCGCCGCGCCTGCATGACCTGCCAGACTTCGCGGACGATGATGCCGACCAGCAGCAGGATGGTCGCGCCATTGATCAGCATGAAGGAAAGCACGACCTCGCCGGGTCGGCTCGATCGGCGTCAGGCCGGTGAGCACCACGAAGGTCAGACAGGCCGACAGCAGCGCCAGGCCGACCGCAAACGGCGCCAACAACCTCCGCAGGGGCGAGCCCTTGGATTCGGCGAACGACGGATCGAACGTTGGGGCCGAGGTGTCTGCGCTGGTCATTCCGGCAAGGGGTGAGCTGAAGGCCTTTCCGACCGCCGGACCGACGCCGGCAGCGGACCTGATGCATTCATATCACATTGTTGCCAAATTGCGACAATTCCGCGGCGCATTCTGCTGCTTAGACGCGCACAGTTCTTCCAGTTCGCTTGCCGGCGCGGCGGTCATAAAGCTCGCTAGCTGCCGCTGCGGTAGACCTGAATGTCGAGGTCGCGAATCTTCTTGCGCAGCGTGTTGCGGTTGAGGCCGAGCAGGTCGGCGGCGCGGATCTGGTTGCCCCGGGTCGCCGCCAGCGCGGCGGTCAGCAGCGGCACCTCGATTTCCTTGAGGATGCGGTGATAGAGGCCCGGCGGCGGCACGCCGTTGGGGAAACCCGAGAAGTGCGACGACAGATAGGCTTCGACCGCGCCGCCGAGATTGTCGACGCCCTGGTGGACGCTGCCGCCCGAGGTCACCGCCGGCGGCGCCAGTTCGCCGTCGATCACCGAGCCGGTGATGACGTCCTGCGGATAGAGCGCGGCGAGCCGGCGCGCGAGGTTTTCGAGCTCGCGCACGTTGCCGGGCCAGCGATGCTGCTTCATACGCTCCAGCGCCTGCGCGTCGAGCTTCTTCGGCGGCAGGCCGTCCTTCTCGGCGAGCGCGAAGAAATGCCGGATCAGATCGGGCAAATCCTCGATCCGCTCGCGCAGCGGCGGCAGCCGCAACGGCACCACGTTGAGGCGGAAGAACAGATCCTCGCGGAACAGGCCCTGCTGGATCAGGATGCGCAGGTCCTTGTTGCTGGCGGCGACGATGCGCACATCGGTCTTGATCGGGGTGCGGCCGCCGACGGTGGTGTATTCGCCCTGCTGCAGCACCCGCAACAGCCGGGTTTGCGCCTCCATCGGCATGTCGCCGATTTCGTCGAGGAACAGCGTGCCGCCTTCGGCCTGCTCGAAGCGGCCGGACGCGCGGGTATTGGCGCCGGTGAAGGCGCCGCGTTCATGGCCGAACAATTCGGATTCGATGAGGTCGCGCGGGATCGCCGCCATGTTGACGGCGACGAACGGGCCGTTGCGCCGCTTGCCGTAATCGTGCAGCGCGCGCGCCACCAGTTCCTTGCCGGTGCCGGACTCGCCCGGAGATCATCACCGTGAGGTCGGTCTGCATCAGCCGCGCCAGCACGCGGTAGATTTCCTGCATCGCCGGCGAGCGGCCGACCAGCGGGATTGCATCGAACTCGGCCTCGTCGACCGCGTTCGGCACCCGCTCCTTCGGCTCGGCCAGCGCGCGGCCGACGATGGCGATCAGCTCCTTCAGGTCGAACGGCTTCGGCAGATATTCATAGGCGCCGCGCTCGGAGGCGCGGATCGCGGTCATGAAGGTGTTCTGCGCGCTCATCACGATGACGGGAAGATTGGGCCGCATCTTCTTGATCCGCGGCAACAGATCGAAGGCGTTCTCGTCCGGCATCACCACATCGGTGATGACGAGATCGCCCTCGCCCTGGCTGACCCAGCGCCACAGCGTCGCCGCGTTCCCGGTCAGGCGCACCTCGTATCCGGCGCGCGACAGGGCCTGATTGAGAACGGTACGGATCGCCGTATCATCGTCGGCGACGAGAATGCTACCTGCGGGCATCGCTATCCCTCATCTTGTGTCCTGTGAGGCATGCAACGGCGTCCCGGCAACGTCATCGCGATTGCTTTGGTCGAGTTGTTTGGCGGCGTTGAACATCGGCAGCAGCACGCGGAAGATCGTCTTGCGCGGCTGGGATTCGCATTCGATGATGCCGCCGTGATCGCCGACGATCTTGGCCACCAGCGCGAGCCCGAGCCCGCTGCCGGTCGCTTTCGTGGTGACGAACGGATCGAACAGGTTGGGCAACAGATCCTCCGGCACGCCGGGACCGTTGTCCTTGACGCAAAATTCGAGCGGCAGCGAAACCCGCGATTTCTTCCCCGGCACCGAGAGCCGGACGCCCGGGCGGAACGCGGTGGTGAGCTGGATCTCGGCGTCGCTGCCGAGATCGACCACGGCCTCGGCGGCGTTCTTCACCAAATTGAGAAATACCTGGATCAGCTGATCCTGGTTGGCGAGCACCGGCGGCAGCGACGGATCGTACTCCTCGACGAAACGGATATTGCGGGCGAAGCCGGACTGCGCCAGCCGCTTGACGTGATCGAGCACGGAATGAATGTTGACTGGCCCGCGCGCCACCGGCCGGTCGTCGCCGAACACCTCCATGCGATCGACCAGCGTGACGATGCGGTCCGCCTCGTCGCAGATCAGCCGCGTCAGCATGCGGTCTTCGGACGAAGCCGCCTGCTCCAATAGCTGCGCCGCGCCGCGAATGCCCGACAGCGGGTTCTTGATCTCATGCGCCAGCATCGCAGCCAGCGCGATCACCGAGCGCGCCGCGCTTCGATGCGTCAATTGGCGATCCATCTTGTCGGCGATGGTGCGTTCCTGCAGCATCACCACGATATGGCCGGGCCGCTCGGAAACGGGCGCGACGTGAAGATCGACCTGGCGGTCGCCGCCGATCCGCGGCGTACCCAGATCGACCTTGTATTCATTGACCGGCGAGCCGCTTGAGCGCACCTGATCGATCAGCGCCAAGAGCGGGCTGCCGAACGGCACCAGTTCCTTCAGCGACTGGCGCTGCAGGAACTGGGTCGAAATATCGAAAAAGGATTCCGCGGCGATATTGGCATCGACGATCCGGCTGTCGGGCCCGATCAGCAGCACCGGATTGGGCAACGCGTTGAGGATGGCCTCGCCATCCGAGGGTAGAGGCTTGCGATATTCCGCGGCCGAAGTCATGCAGCAGCGCTCCATGCAAAGTCGTCAAACGCATCCTGGAGAGATCGATGCACGTGGGTGGCATCGTCCGAAGTCAGTATCTTTTCGCGCCAGCTCCTGAGCGTCGCCGCCTTGGCGCGGCTGCAACGGGCGGCAACCTCGAGCGCCCAGCCGAGATGCTTGCGCGCGTGGCGCAACCCGATTCCCAGGCCGTAGTGCGCGCAGACTTCGTCGTGCAGCGTCCGGATATATTTCAGCTGCGCGGCGAGCGGTGGCGCTGCCTCGACAATCCCCGTCTGCAAGCGGCGTCCGATCTGGCCGGGTAGCCAGGGCTGGCCCTGCGCGCCGCGGCCGATCATGACGGCGTCGGCGCCCGACATTTCGAGTGCTGCCACCGCCTTCGCGAACGAGGTGATATCGCCGTTGACGACGAGCGGAATATCGATCGCATCCCTGACGCTGCGCACCGCACCCCAATCGGCGTCACCCTTGTAGAACTGGCAACGGGTGCGGCCGTGCACGGTGATCATCTGCACGCCGGCAATTTCCGCGCGGCGCGCCAGTTCCGCCGCGTTGAGCGAGCGCTCGTCCCAGCCGAGCCGCATCTTCAGCGTCACCGGCACCTTCACCGCTGATATCGTCGCTTCGATCAACTTCAGCGCGTGGTCGAGGTCGCGCATCAATGCCGAGCCGGACTGGCCGCCCGTCACGTGGCGTGCCGGACAGCCCATGTTGATGTCGATGATGTCGGCGCCCGCGGCTTCGGCAATGCGCGCCCCTTCCGCCATCCAATTGGCCTCGCATCCCGCGAGTTGAACGACATGCGGGCCGATGCCGCTTGCTTCGCAGCGCAGCCGTGACATCGGCCGGCCGTTGACGAGATCGTCGCTGGCGGTCATTTCGGAAATCACGAGACCGGCGCCCAAGGAAGCGGCCAGACGCCGAAACGGGGCATCCGTGACGCCGGACATCGGCGCGAGAAGAACCGGGTTGGCGATCTCGATATCGCCGATCTTCTGTGGCTTAACGCGTGGGCATTCCGAGCCGGTCACGGGCTTCTCGTTGCTCTGACAGCCGCCTCGTCGCGACTGCCGTGTTCCATTTTGAGCACAAAACTTGTGCAGTCAAGTCTCATGCCTACACTTTAGCCAATTTTGGCGATCTTGCAAGTGCACTGCAACAAAATATGCCTTTTCCCCAGTCCGGCGGGAATCTGTCTGGCTTCGGTGGGACGGCGTGATAAGGGCAGTGCGCCAGCCAACCAGGATTGGCGCGATCAACCCGCAACCAGCCCGTCATTAAGTCCAGATGCCGAAACCACAACGGACTGCAGCCATCCTTGTCGCAGCGGGACGCGGGCTTCGCGCCGGCGCGGGCGAACCGAAGCAATACCGCACGATCGGCGGGCAGACGGTGATCTTCCGGGCGATGGAACCGTTCTGCCGCCATCCACAGATTTTTGCGGTGCAGCCGGTCCTGAACCCCGACGACACCGCCATGTTCAATGAGGCCGTCAGCGCGCTCCGTCATGAGCCACCGGCCAGGGGCGGCGCGACCCGGCAGGCCTCGGTGCATGCCGGACTCGAAGCGCTCGCCGGACAAAAGCCCGACATCGTGCTGATCCACGACGCCGCGCGGCCGTTCGTGTCGGCGGCGCTGATCGCGCGGGCGATCGACGCCGCGGAGCGTACGGGAGCGGCGATCCCGGCGATCCCGCTTGCCGATACCGTCAAGCTGATCGATGCCAACGGCAACGTCGAAGCCACGCCGGAACGTGCGCGGCTGCGGATCGCACAGACCCCGCAGGCGTTTCGCTTCGATGTCATTCTTAAGGCCCATCGCCGCGCGGCGGCCGAGGCGCGAGCCGATTTCACCGACGACGCGGCGCTCGCCGAATGGGCGGGATTGACGGTGGCGACCTTTGAGGGCGATCCTGCCAACATGAAGCTGACGACGCCTGAAGATTTTGTCCGCGAGGAGGCGCGCCTTGCCGCCATGCTCGGCGACGTCAGGACCGGAACCGGCTACGACGTGCACGCCTTTGGCGAGGGCGACCACGTCATGATCTGCGGGGTTCGCGTGCCGCATAATAAGGGCTTTCTCGCCCATTCCGACGGCGACGTCGGCCTTCACGCGCTGGTCGACGCCATCCTCGGCGCGCTGGCGGATGGCGATATCGGCTCGCATTTTCCGCCGAGCGATCCCAAATGGAAAGGCGCGGCGTCGGACCAGTTCCTGAAATACGCGGTCGATCGGGTCAGCGCGCGCGGCGGCCGCATCGCCAACCTCGAGGTGACGCTGATCTGCGAGCGGCCGAAGATCGGTCCACTGCGCGACACCATGCGCGCGCGGATCGCCGCGATCACCGGCGTCAACGTCTCCCGCGTCGCCGTGAAGGCGACGACGAGCGAACGGCTCGGGTTCACCGGACGCGAGGAAGGCATCGCTGCCACGGCGAGCGCCACCATCCGCCTGCCGTGGCAGGACAAAGGTTGGAGCGACTGACATGAGCGGCAGCGATGCGCGCGCCCTCTCCCGCTCGCTGCTCGATCTTTGCCGGATGCGCAAATTGACCATTGCGACCGCGGAATCCTGCACCGGAGGCCTCGTCGCCGGCGCGCTCACGGACATTCCTGGTTCCTCCGATGTCATCGACCGCGGCTTTGTCACGTACTCAAATGAGGCCAAGCGCGCGATGCTCGGGGTCAAGTCCACCACGCTGGAGAGTTTCGGCGCGGTCAGCAAGGAGACCGCCATCGCCATGGCGGTTGGCGCGCTGGAGCGGGCCGGCGTCGATCTGGCGGTCGCCACAACAGGCATTGCCGGCCCGGGCGGCGCCACGCCCGGAAAGCCGGTGGGGCTCGTGCATTTCGCGGCCGCCGCCCGCGACGGCCGGATCATCAACCGCGAATGCCGCTTCGGCGCGATCGGCCGCAGCGCCGTGCGCGCCCGCTCCGTGGTCGAGGCGCTGCGCATGCTGATGGAGCTCGCGCGCGGACCGCAAGCCCTGGCAAAGCCGCGCCGCGAAGCCGCAAGCCGCCTCCATCCGCGCGTGGCGCGCTCCCCTCGCCGCAGCGCGGTGAAGCGCCGGCGCCCGCCGCGGGTATGAATTCTCGTCATTGCAATGACGACGGGGGTATTCAGGATACTGCTTTGCCAATTCCCGGCCGTCCGTAAATCATGTCAGCGCGCTTTTCGAACGCCGAGGCGAAGCGCTGGAACGCAGTATCGAACATCGTTCCCATCAGTATCGCCAGCATCCGGCTCTTGAATTCGTAAGCGAGAAAGAATCCGACGTCGCAGGCATTCTCGCCCTTCGACTCGAAGGTCCAGCGGTTCTCGAGATTGCTGAAGGGTCCCTGCAGATATTCGACCAGGATTTTCAGGTTCGGACGGTCGAGCGTCACCCGGGTGGTGAATGTCTCCCGCACCAGCTTGAACGATACCGTCATCTCGGAGATCACGATCTCGGTGCCGTCGGGCTTCTGCGTGCGCTGCCGCACTTTCAGCGAGCGGCACAGCGGCACGAATTCGGGATAACGCTCCATGTCGGCGACCAGATCGAACATCTGAGCCGCGCTGTGGCTGACCCGGCGTCTTGAGGAAAACTTCGGCATCGCCTTAAACGCTTCAATCGGACTTCGCCGCCCGCGCCGCCCGCAGGCGTGCGAAATCGTCACCGGCATGGTGCGACGAGCGGGTCAAAGGGCTTGCCGACACCATCAGGAAGCCCTTGGAGTAGGCGACCTTCTCGTAGCCGGAAAACTCGTCCGGCGGCACGTAGCGCATCACGGCGTGATGCTTGCGGGTCGGCTGCAGGTACTGCCCGATGGTGAGGAAATCCACATCCGCCGAACGCAGGTCGTCCATCACCTGCAGCACCTCGTGGCGCTCTTCGCCGAGGCCGACCATGATGCCCGATTTGGTGAAGATCGAGGGATCGATCTCCTTGACCCGCTGCAACAACCGGATCGAATGGAAATACCGCGCGCCCGGGCGCACGGTGAGATAGCGCGACGGCACGGTTTCGAGGTTGTGGTTGAACACGTCAGGCTTTGCCGCCACCACGGTTTCGACCGCGCCCTCCTTGCGCAGAAAATCCGGCGTCAGGATTTCGATCGTGGTCGCCGGGCAGCGCGCGCGGATCGCGCGGATGGTGCTTGCAAAATGTTCGGCGCCGCCGTCGGCGAGATCGTCGCGGTCGACCGAGGTGACCACGATATGCGCCAGGCCCAGCTTGAAGGTCGCCTCCGCGACGTGCTCCGGCTCAATGGCATCGAGCGCGCCGGGCATCCCGGTCTTGACGTTGCAGAAGGCACAGGCGCGGGTGCAGGTGTCGCCCATGATCATGAAGGTGGCGTGCTTCTTGTCCCAGCATTCGCCGATGTTCGGGCAACCGGCCTCCTCGCACACCGTGACGAGGCCGTTCTCCCGGATAATGTTGCGGGTGTCGGCATAGCCGCGCGTGGTCGGCGCGCGCACCCGGATCCAGTCCGGTTTCGGCGGCGACAAGGCGTCCGGCCGGTTCACCTTTTCCGGGTGACGCGGGCGCAGCGGCGTGGATGAAACGGTATCGACGACGACCACCATGGAGAATCCGTATTTCGCAAGACTCTAGCTAATCCGGTGGAGCGGGAACCGCAACCGCTCGCCTTGGCCTGCCCCAGCAATTAGCATGTTTTCTAACATGCCTCCCCGTATCGCCCAAAACCGAAGCCTAGCCGCGCCAAGACCCGGCAAACCGCTCAAGCGCGCCTTCTTCGCCCGCAGCGTGCACGAGGTCGCCCCCGACCTGATCGGTGCGACGCTGCTCGTAGGCGGCGTCGGCGGCGTCATCGTCGAGGTCGAGGCCTATCATCACACCGAACCGGCCGCGCATTCCTTCGGCGGGCCGACGCCGCGCAACCTGGTGATGTTCGGCCCGCCCGGCGTTGCCTATGTCTACCGGTCCTACGGCATCCACTGGTGCGTCAATTTCGTCTGCGAGCCGGCCGGCTCCGCGAGCGCCGTGCTGATCCGCGCGCTGCAACCGACCCACGGTATCGCGGCGATGCGGCGTCGGCGGAAATTGCGGGACGAGCGGTCGCTGTGCTCGGGGCCGGGCAAACTCACCGAAGCGCTCGGCATCACACATGCCCATAACGGCCTTTCGCTCCTCGCCCCGCCATTCGCGCTTCTGGCGCGCGCGGCCGAGCCCGAGATTGTCAGCGGCGTGCGGATCGGGATTACCAAGGCGATCGGGTTGCCATGGCGATACGGGCTGAAGGGGTCGAAATTCCTGAGCAAGCCGTTTTGAGGCGTCGTCATTGAGGTGTCGTCATACCCCGCGCAAGCGGGGTATCCAGTACGCCGCGGCCTCTCGGTTCTACCAACTGATGTCTCTGGAATACTGGGTCGCCGGGTCCCGTCTCCGCCAAGGCTTCGCCGGGCCGCGAATTCGCTCGGCCGCCGAAGCTTTGCGAAGGCGGCAAGCCGGGCGATGACGAGTGTGAGGTATGGCGCGGTCGTGGTCGTGAAACACAGGTTCGCATTCTCGCAGCGCGTTGCGCCCGAGGTTTGCATGATCCATCCGCCCCAAAGGGCGTGGGGAATGCCGGGCGGCCAATGCACCCGCAGCCTCGCGTACGATAAAAAACAAAGTACACGAGCGTAGTCACCACGAGTACACCGGAACAACCCGGCATTCCCGCACGCGGATGGTTTTAACGGTTTCCTTCGTGCTCTCCCTGGAGATCGGGCTGGTTTGTCTCCATCGCCTCCCAGGAATAATCCCGAGAAGCTTGACGCCGGCGTCGAGGCGCCAGGACCACACGACTTCGCCGTCCGCCTCAGGCACGTTCGTCTATGTGCCCTCAGCGTCCACCGCATCCCGCCCCGCGTTGATGACGTTGGCCAACGCCCCTTGGTGGGACCGGACGGCGAACACATACAACCGATCCGGGTCGGCCGTCAACAATTATTTCTCTAATTCGGAATTTTAATTTTGAAATCAGGAACAGATGGGAACGAGGAGGCCAAACCATTCGAGATACGGCGCTTTTGTCCCGGAGCGGTCGTTGGCCCTCCCCGTTTCCGAGGCGGCTATGTCTGTTTCCCGCTCGCGGGCCGGCCGCAAAGTGGTAGTCTTGCTGATCGCACAGGGCGGAATTGATTGCGCCGGCACGGGCCGGCTTGCAATGCTGTCCTACCAACGAAAGACGTGATGGGAGATCGCCATGGCCCGCTTCAAAGACTTCGTCCCCCACGGGGTGATCCCCGCGGTGCTGTTGCCGTTCCGCGACGATCTCGCCATCGATGAGCAGCCCTTCCGCAGCCATTTGCGGGATGTCGCGGCGGTCGAAGGCTTGTCGGCGCTGACCATCAACGCGCATTCGACCGAGGTCGCCTCGTGCACGGCCGACGAGCAGAGCCGCGTGCTTGATATAGCGGGTGATGAAGTCGGCGACCGGCTGCCGCTGATCCACGGCATCTGGGCGGATGGCAGCCTCGAGGCGGCGCGGATCGCGAGGCGCGCGCAGGCTGGCGGAGCGTCGGCGCTGCTGGTGTTCCCGCCGGCGCCGTTTGCGCTGGGCCAGACCGCCGAGATGGCGCTTGCGCACTTCAGGACCATCGCGTCGGCCTCCGATCTGCCACTGATCGTTTTCCAGTATCCGCATGCGACCGGCCAGGGTTATCCCGCGGCAACGCTGACCCGCCTGCTCGACGAAATCCCGACCATCCGCGCCGTCAAGGACTGGACGCCGAACGTGGCCCAGCACGAGGCGCAGGTGCGCGCGCTGCAATCGCGCAAGCCACCGGTCAACCTGCTGACGACCAACAGCGCGTGGCTGTTGAGTTCGCTCGTGCTCGGCTGCAACGGCCTATTGTCGGGAAGCGGCAGCGTGATCGCCGATCTGCAGGCCCGGCTGTTCCGGGCGGTCGCCGCCAACGACCTCGCCGAGGCGCGCCGGCTGAACGACCGGATCTATCCGATGGCGCGCGCGTTTTACGCCGATCCCTTCGTCGACATGCACAACCGCATGAAGGAGGCGCTCGTCCTGCTCGGCCGCCTGCCCCGCGCCGTGGTGCGGCCGCCGCTGGTCAAGATCAGCGATGCCGAGATCGCGCGCATCCGCGAGGCGCTGGTCGAGGCCGGCCTGCTCGACGGCTCCGGACGGCGGCGCGAGGCGGCCTGAGGTGACTTGCCAGACGCGGAAATCAGCAATCGTCACGCAGCCGCCATGATCGAGCCGAGCGGCACATCCAACGAATAGGTGAACCCGGACGGTTGGTAGGCGAGCTGCACCTGGCCGTTCAATTGTTGGCCGACCGACTCTATCATGCGAGTGCCGAAGCTTCGCCGCAGTGGAGGCTCTACCGCGGGACCTCCCCTTTCAGTCCAGACAAGGCGGAGCCTTTGCTTCGGCTCGTCTATCGTCCATGCGATTTCCACGCGGCCGGCAGGAATGGAGAGTGCGCCAAATTTGGTAGTATTGGTGCACAGTTCGTTGAACGTCATCGCAAGTGCAATAACGGCGCCGGAGGTAATTCGAATATCCGGCCCGTTGAAATGGAAGCGTCGGGCTCCTTGGCTGTCATAGGGCTCCGTCGCGTTGCTAAAGGTATGGGTAAGACTTGCATTTGCCCAGCTGACCTGCATCAGCAGATCATGGGCTCGCGCCAACGCGGTCAGCCGACCCTCCATGGCCTTCTGTCCCTGCTCAATACTGACCGCTGCGCGGAAGCTTTGGGCAGCAATTGCGCTGACCGTTGCAAGGGTATTCTTGATGCGATGATGGAGTTCCCCAAGGATTAGCTTCTGCAACTTGTCGGCTGCCTCTCGCTCCTTGGCGTCGATACCGGCTTGGACAAGCAAGCTCTTGGCATTTATACCGGCCTGTTCCAGCAGCAGACGAAGACTATCGTTTTCCACCGACAAGGCGGTCTCCTGCGCAGAGCGAGGCAACGGGCCCATTGGCGCGGCGGTTTGAGACGCCTCATCCGCCGGAAACGCGGTTGCGTCCGGAACAATCCTTAACGCACCCGTGCCCACCATTGCCTGCAATTCAGTAATCATCTGTTCGACACTCAGCGGTTTGCCAAAGAAGCGGCTGTCCGCTGGCCGTTCCGCGTCAGATGGCTTCACGTGACCAGAAACCAGGATGATCTTGATGGAGGGCCAACGGTGGTGCACTGCATGGGCCAGCTTCAGGCCATCGATGCTGCCGGGCATTTGAATATCGGTGAATAGCAGGGATATATCCGAGCGGAACTCAAGAATTGAGATTGCCTCGTCGGCGTTGACGGCTTCGACAGGGTGGAATCCGGCATCCTCCACGATGTCGACTGCACGCATGCGCAGAATCATCTCGTCTTCAACTACGAGAACGTTCGGCACCCCGATTGAATCTGATGACATGGGTAGCCTCACTCTCTCACGAGCAATCCGATAATAGATCAGCCTTGGCGTGGTTGCTCGAACACTCTGCAAACCTCGGCGCGGCCATCCCTCGGTCAGTTCGTTCGGAAAACCAATCGCTCAGGGGCTGCTGAACGAGATGGCGTCAACATTGCTGCGCCTTTCGTGGGCAAATAGCGAGCTAATTCACGCCACCCGACAGCTTCGTCACGTTCGAGACCTGATCGAAAATCCGGAATCGCGGGGCGCGCGGCCGTCCATCCATACCGTCGCTCAGGGGTTCATTTTTGCTGAGGCGAATCTGGTCGTCTGCACGCTTGAGCCGAGGCAGTGACGCGCCGTCTCAATATCGACCTCTGTCGCCCCCTGGCTCCGCGCCCAGGTCTCCGCGGCCGGCAGGCTGTATTTAGCCACGTAGAACCTTACCAGCGCGCAGGAGAAGCGATGCATTGGCCTTTCGCTCGCGGCAGCGCCTTGGCTCGCCGCAGCAAGCAGCAAGAAGGCCGCAATCGATTTCATCAACATGATGCCCGCCTATACGGTATCTATCGATAGCAGTGGAAATGATCGTAGCGGTCGTAAAAGCCGCGGCAGCGTCGCCGATCCGGAATACCGAGCGCGCCATCCACAGCGCCGATTGCTCCGCCAACACCTGCCCCGAGTGCCTCGCCAACCACGCCGCCGATCGGGCCAGCCACCCGGTCACCTTCGTAAGCACCTTGCTGCGCGCCGCGCACGATGCCCTGCGCGTACCCAATCTGAGGAATCGCCAGCAAGGTGAGAGCGAGCGCCGCGCCCGCAAGATAGAGCTTCGCCGTCGCGCCGACCGGCAGGGTCGGCGTCTTGGTCTCGTTCAAAATCATTTGAGTTCCTGGTGCTCGGCACGATGGCCGATGGGAGAGCATCTGTAACCCCGGTGCAGCCAAAAGGTTCCACCGAGGTTGCCGGAAACGGATCTCCAGCGATGTCCGCAGTTCGGTCGCTAACGGGGCGTGAGCGGACATGGTCTGAAATGTCCAAATCGATCGAAAATGGACCCGAACTGAGCTGCCAGCCTCACTCCCGGATGAACCCGGCGGAGTATTCCCGCGACCCAGCGTCAGGACGCGGCCGACGGCTGCGCCATGAGATCACTATGATCTGGAGACGAACGATGAGATTGACGTCGATCGCGCTCTGTCTGGGCATGATTGGCGCGCTGCCGGGAGCGGCGACGGCCGAGGAGACCGTAACGGTGCAATCCCTGCTCAAGCAGGAATTCGCCGTCGTGGGCGTGCACACCACACCGATTGGGCCAGGTTTGTACTTGCAGAAGAGGGACCAGCTATTCGTATGCTTCGTTTCAGAAACGCCTCAATCGGCGGCCGTGACGACCCGATACTGCAAGCCCGTCCAATGATCCCGGTTCGTGAATCCGTTCGCATGGCCATCATGCGCGATGTCTGCCGCAGCAGAGCCTGCGCAAGCGGCCGGGATCGCGGTCCTCAGATCACCTTGCCTTGCCGCATCTCCCTGACCTCGTCGGGGGAGCAGCCGAGCCACTCGCCATAGATCGCCTCGCAATCCGCGCCGAGTATGGGAGCGCATTTCAGCGGGACCTTGCTGTCCGACATCCGCAGCGGCCAACCCGGCACGATGACCGGCCCGCGCACCGGATGCTCGATCGTCTGCATCATCCCGCGCTTGTGCAGATCCGGGTCGTGCATCAGCTCGAGCGTGGTCATCACGGCGCCGCAGGGAACACCGGCGCCGGCGATGATCCGGGTCACCTCCTGCTTGGTGCGCTTCGACGTCCATTCGGTGATGGCCGCATCCACGACCTCCCGGTGCTGGGCGCGGGTGCCGCCGTCGGCCATGCGCGGATCGTTGAGCAGGTCCTCGCGGCCGATCGCCTTCACCAGACGGCGCCAATGCTCCGGGTTGCCGCGCGAGGCAAAGATGTAGCACCAGTCGTCGAGCCCGCCCGGCGAGCATTTGTAGAGGCCGCCCGGCGCAGTCCCGAACACCGTGTTGCCGCCGCGCGGCAGCTGGTCGTCGCGGGCGGCCTGGCGGCTCATCGGCGTGCGGCAATAGTTGCAGCATCGCGTCGCGCATGGCGATCTGGATGTGCTGGCCGCGGCCGGTGGTCATGCGCTGGTAGAGCGCGGCGAGGATGCCCATGGCGCAAAGCATGCCGGTGCCGGTATCGCCGATGGTCGGGCCCGGCCGGACCGGCGGCTCGTCGGGATAGCCGTTCACCCCCATCGTGCCGCCCATCGCCTGGGCGATCATGTCGAAGGCCAGATAGTTGGCGTGCTCGCTCTCCGGCGCGAACCCCTTGACCTGGGCGAAGATCAATCGCGGATTGAGCGCGCTCAGCTTCGGATAGTCGAAGCCCAGGCGTGCGAAGGTGCCTGGCGCCATGTTCTCGATCAGCGACATCGGCCTTGCCGATCATCCGCCGCAGCAGCGCCTTGCCCTCCTCGCTCTTGAGATTGCAGGTCACGCTGCGCTTGTTGAGGTTGTAGTAGATGAAATAGTGGGAATCGGCGTCGGAGCGATCGCTCATTCCCCAGCGCCCCGGCTCGCCGCGATTGGGCTCCTCCACCTTGACGACGTCAGCCCCGAACCAGGCCAGCGCCTCGGTGCAGGACGGTCCCGCCTCGAACTGGGTGAGGTCGAGCACCTTGATCCCCTTGAGCGCCGGCTGGGTCCCGCTCGCGATCTCCGACTGCGCTACGTGTTCCTGCATGACGAACCCTCCGATTAAGGAGCCGCGCCGGCGCGGCCATTTTTTTGTGTGTCACTCGATCAGCTATGCCAGGTGAACTCCTGCGCCTTGCGGGCGGAGCCCTGCGAGATCACGACGTTGACCAGCGCGGGACCGCGGAAGTCCATCGCCTCGTCGAGGGCGCCGCGCAGATTCTTCGGGTCCTGGACCAGGATTCCCTTGCCGCCGAAGGCCTCCATCACCCTGTCATAGCGCGCGCCATAAATCAGCGCGTTGGGCTTCAAGTTGAACATCGGGTTTTCCGGGATCTGCGGCATGCCGGGGCCGATGCCGCCATTGTTCAGGACGACGATCTTGGCCGGGAGGTTGTAGCGGACCAGCGTCTCCATCTCCATGCCGGAAAAGCCGATCGCCGAGTCGCCCGAGAGGTGGATGACCGGCCGGTCGGGATGCGCCACGCAGGCGGCGATCGCCTGGCCGAGGCCGACCCCCATCGTGCCGTAGGTGCCGGCGTTGAGGCAGGAACGGGCGTTGAAGCTCGGCAATTGCGTCAAGCCCGATATCCATGGTGCCGGCGCCCTCGGCGCTGAGGATCGCGTTCCGCGGCATCCAGGCGGCGACGTCGCGCAACGCCCGGTAGTAGCCGGCCGGCGCCTGCTCGTCATCGATCTGCGGCCGGATCTGGGCCGCGTTATCGGCCGACTTCTTGGCAATCGCCTGCCGCCACGCCGAGTCCTTGGGATGGAACCACTGACGGTTGTCGAGCGCCTTGTTGATCTGGGCGACGATGGCCTTGCCGTCACCGACCAGCGCCACTTCCGTCGCCTTGTTGTGGCCGATCTCCTCGGGCGCGATGTCGAGCTGGATGACCTTGACGTCCTTCGCATAGCGCGGCGGCAGACCGAAGTGAAAGATCCAGTTCAGCCGCGCGCCCATCAGGAAGATGACGTCGGCCTGCTGCAGCGCGAGCGACCGCGCTGCGCCGGCCGACAGCGCATGGTCGTCCGGCATCACCCCCTTGCCCATCGGCGAGCGCACGAACGGCAGTTGCGTGCGCTCGATGAAGGTGCGGACTTCGTCCTCGGCGCGCGACCACGCCATGCCCTTGCCGAGGAGAACGAGCGGCCGCTCGGCCCGTTGCAGCAGGTTCAGCGCCGCCTCGACGTTCTCCATCGGCGCCACCATGCGCGGCGGTTCGCCCACGCGCGCGACCTCGACGACCTTGTCGAGGTCGCATTTGCCCCTGATGATGTCGTCGGGCATGTCGAGATAGGTGGCGCCGGGGCGGCCATAGATCGCGTGCCGGGTTGCCATCTCGACATAATAGGGGATGCGCTGCACGCTCTCGATGCCGTGCGCGAACTTGCAGAACGGCGAGGCGATCAGCACCTGCCGCTCTTCCTGGAACGCACCCATGCCGCCGCGATAGGTCTCCGAGGCACCGCCGATCAGGATCATGGGCCAGCAGTTCTGCTGGGCATTGGCGAGACCCGCAAGACCATGCACCACGCCGGGGCCGGTCACGACCACGCAGGCGCCGGGCCGGCCGGTGAGATAGCCGTAGGCCCCCGCCGCGTAGGCGGCGCTCTGCTCGTTGCGCATGCCGAGATAGGCGATGCCTTCCTTCTGCGCGGCCTGCGCGATCGCGGTGATTGGAAAGCCGACGATCCCGAACAGGTGATCGATGCCCTGCTGTTTCAGGCTTCTCGCGATCAGCGTAGCGCCATCGACCTCGCTCATGGTTTCTCCCCTCGTGACCGTTTTGAATTTTATCCGCGAGATTATGCACAGATGGCAGGGTCGCGAAAGGGCCCCTACTTCCGATGTGCGCAGCCGAGCCATGCGCTTCCGTGCGTTCGTGCACCATCGGCACCTCAACAACCGACTGGCGCAAGCCGAAGACGACGGCTACCTTCGGCGGATAAAACAAAAAGGGGAAACGCCACAGTGTACGACTTCATCATCGTCGGCGGCGGCTCGGCGGGCTCGGTCCTGGCCCACCGGCTCTCCGCCAAAAGCGCCAGCAAAGTCCTGCTCTGCGAGGCCGGACAGGACACCCCGCCCGGCAACGAACCGCCCGAGATCCGCGACAGCTATTCGGGGATGGCCTATTTCGATCCGCGCTTTCACTGGACCGAGCTCAAGGTCACGACCCAGATCGTCAGCCACAACAACCCGCAAGCCGATCGCCCTCCCTTACGCAAATACGAGCAGGCGCGCGTGTTGGGCGGCGGCTCCTCGATCAACGGCCAGATGGCCAACCGCGGCGCGCCGACCGACTACGACGAATGGGAGGCGCGGGGAGCGGCCGGCTGGGGCTGGAAGGACGTGCTGCCGTATTTCAGGAAGGTCGAGCGCGACCTCGATTTCGACGGGCCCTTTCACGGCAAGGATGGCCGCATCCCGGTCCGGCGCATCCCAAGGGAGCACTGGACGCGGCTCGCGCAAGCCGCGGGCGAGGCCTGCAAGCTCGCCGGCTTCAACTTCCTGCCCGACCAGAACGGCGAGTTCGTCGAAGGCTACTTTCCGGTGACACACTCCAACGCGTCCGAGCAACGGGTCTCGGCGGCGATGGGCTATCTCGATCGCGATACCCGCAAGCGCGCCAATCTGACGATCTCGACCGACACGCAGGTCAAGGAACTCCTGTTCGAAGGCACGCGCTGCGTCGGCGTGAGGGCGCAGGTCGACGGCAAGGAACAGGTATTCCGCGGCCGCGAGGTCGTGCTCTCCTGCGGCGCCATCCATTCGCCGGCGCATCTGCTGCGCGCCGGCATCGGCCCGGTCGGGCATCTGAAGGACATGGGCATCCCGATCGTGATGGGACTGGAGGGCGTCGGCCAGCGCCTGATGGATCATCCCTCGATCGCGCTGTCGTCCTTCATCCACCGCGGCGCGCGCATGAACGAGCATACGCGGCGTCACGTCCAGGTCGGGCTGCGCTACTCCTCGGGGCTTGCGGGCGTCCCGATGGGCGACATGTTCGTCGTGGTGCTGAGCAAGTCGGCCTGGCATGCGGTCGGCGAGCAGATCGGCTCGCTGCTCACCTTCGTCAACAAGACCTACTCCGAGACCGGGCAGGTCAAGCTCGCCTCGCGCGACCCGCGCAAGGAGCCGATCGTCGAGTTCAACCTGTTGTCCGACCGCCGCGACCTCGACCGCCTGATGAGCGGCTTTCGCAAGGCGGCGGGCCTGCAGATGAGCGCGCCGATGAAGGCCGTGACCGACAAGCCCTTCCCGGCCTCCTATTCCGACCGCGTGCGCAAGATCGGCGTGGTCAACACCAAGAACAAGCTGCTGACGAAGGTTGCCGCCACGATGATGGACGGGCCGGCGGCGCTGCGTCACTACATGATCGACAATTTCGTCGTCGAGGGCTTCACCTTCGACCAGGTCATGAACGACGACGAGGCGCTGGAAGCCTTCGTGCGCAAGGCTGCGATCGGCGTGTGGCACGCCTCGTGCTCATGCCGCATGGGCCGGCCCGAGGATCCGATGGCCGTCGTCGACACGCAAGGGCGCGTCAAGGGCGTGCAGGGTCTGCGCGTCGTCGACGCCTCGATCTTCCCGGTGGTGCCGTGCGCCAACACCAATTTTCCGACTCTTGATGGCGGCGGAGAAGATCGCCGACACGATGGTTTCGAGCATGTCGCAGTGACCGGTGAGTAGTCGCGGCGAACCGGCGAACCAAGACTACGGGGGATGAGCGATGTTCAGGAGCCAAGTTTCACGCCGCGCGCTGTTGGCCGGAATGGCCGCCGCGCCGTTCGTCCGCAGCGCCAGCGCGGAAAGCCCCTGGCCGAACCGTCCGGTGCAGGTGATGGTGCCTTATCCGCCGGCCGGCGGCGCTCGACACCACAGCGCGCATCGTCTACGCCAAGGTCGGCACGATGCTGGGCCAGCAGTTCGTCATCGAAAATCACGGCGGGGCCGGCGGCACCATCGGCGAAGCCGTGGTCGCGAAGGCCTCCCCCGACGGCTACTCCATCCTGCATGACGGCACCGCTTTTTCGATCAACGGCGCGCTCTATTCCGAACCTTCCGTTCGACTACAACAGGGATTTCGACGCGGTGGCCCTGGTGTCGCTGGTGCCGAATATTCTGGTGGTGACGCCATCGGTGCCGGTGAACACGCTGGCCGACGTCATCGCCTATGCCAAGGCCGCGCCCGACGGCATCGACATGGCGTCCTCGGGCAACGGCACGCTGCAGCATCATGTCGCTCGAAGTGTTCCGCTTCATGACCGGGGTCAAGGTGAACCACGTGCCCTATCGCGGCGGCGGCCCGGCGCTCAACGACGTCATGGGCGGGCAGGTGAAGTTTTTCTTCGCCAACGGATCGTCGGTGGTCGGCATGATCCAGGGCGGCAAGCTCAAGGCCATCGCCCATACCGGCAAGGGCCGGCTGAAGAGCCTGCCCGACGTTCCGCCGGCGTCCGACACGCTGCCCGGCTTCGAGGCCTATGAATGGAACGGCGTGTTCGTGCCGCATGGCACGCCGCCGGCAATCGTTACGCACCCTCAACGGCGCGATCAACGAAGCGATCGGCTCGCCCGAGGTCAAGGCGCGCTTCGAGCAGCTCAACATCGACAGCCGGCCGAACACGCCGGAAGAATTCCGCGCCTTCGTGGCGGACCAGATGGAGCGCTGGAGCAAGGTGGTGAAGGAAGCCAACATCAAGCTGGGTTAGGGCGTAGGATGGGTTGAGCCCTTGCGAAACCCATCATGGGCAGCGATGAGTATCGCTGCGCTCCACCCATCCTACCGGCTCAAAGCGCGCCCTACGCATCGACGAAATCGAACGCGTCCTTCCAGCGCACCACGCGCGCGGTGGAAGGCGACGGAAAATGCGCCGTGCAGATCAAGCGTCGAGGTATCGCAGAAGCGGCCGAACAATTCGCGCCGCGATTTTCCGGCGATCGCGGAGTTGTAATCCGACATCATGCCCAGTTCCGGATAGCGCGCCTGCAGCGGCGAGTGGATCATGTCGCCGGTGATGACGGCGTCTGCCCCACCCTTGCCGACATGCACCGAATAATGATCGATGGTGTGGCCGGGGGTCGGGATCAAGGTCATCAGGTCGTTGAAGGCATACGCGCTCTTGACGATGTCGGCGCGACCCGCGGCCATGATCGGCAGCACGGAATTGGTGATCCACGGACAGGTCGCCGCGTCGTCCTTCTCGCGCTTGGTCCAGTAATCGAGTTCGCGGTCGGAGAAGACGTAGCGCGCCTTCGGGAAGGTCGGCACCCAGCGGCCGTTCTCGATCCGCGTGTTCCAGCCGACGTGGTCGGTGTGCAGATGCGTGCACATGACGAAATCGATGTCGCCAACGCCAAATCCGGCTGCCGCGAGATTTTTTTCGTAGCGATCGGAAGTCATCATGTTCCAGAACGGCCGCGTCGGCCGCGGCTTGTGGTTGCCGACGCAGCTGTCGATCATGATGGTGTGGTGCGGTGTCTTGACGATGTAGCTCTGGATGCAAAGCATCAGCTCATCCTTGGGGCCGATGAATCTCGGCTGCAGCCAGCTCCGGTTCCCGTCGAGCAATTCCTTCGTCAGCTTCGGGAAGAATTGCAGGGCTTCGAAGAACGGACCCTCCTGCTCGACGATGCGGTGGATCGTGACGTTGCCGACTTCGAACTTAGTGCGCACGATGGGCCCTCCGTGTAATTTCCTGTTATGTCCGGGCGGTCGCGAGATAGGCATGCTCCAGCCGGCGCGGCAGGTCGGCTTCGTCCGTCCTTGCTTCCAGGACGATCGAGCCGCGCGCCAGCGCATAGACGCGATCGGCGAGCGCGAGCGCCTTCTCGATCAACTGTTCGACCAGCAGCACCGCGGTCCCTGCCTCGCGCAGCCGCTGCACCACGACCAGCACGCGATCCACCAGCACCGGCGACAGCCCGGCTGACGGTTCGTCGAGCATCAGCAGTCTTGGCCTGCGGACCAGCCCCTGCGCCACCGCCAGAATTTGCTGCTGGCCGCCGGAGAGCGCCGCGGCGCGTTCGTGGCGCTTGGCGGCGATCTCGGGGAACAGCGCCAGCGCCTCCTCGACACGCGATGCGCGCTCGTGGCGCGGCAGGTCGTAGACCGCGAGCAGGAGATTATCGAGCACGCTGAGCTGCGTGAACACGCGATGTCCCTCGATGACATGCGAGAGCCCCGCCTTGACGGTGTCGCGCGGACCGAGGCCTGCGAGATCGCGGCCGCCGAAATGCACCCGTCCCGACCACGGCAAAAGTCCCGACACCGCGCGCAGCAGCGTGGTCTTGCCGGCGCCGTTGGGCCCGAGCAACGCCACCACCTCGCCCGCGCCGACGGTGAGGCCGACGCCGCGCAGCACGCCGATCTTGCCGTAGCCGGTTGCAAGGTTGGCGACGTCGAGCAGCGGATCAGGCGCCGAGATAGGCATTGACCACCTCCCGATGCGCGCGGATTTCGACCGGCGTTCCCGCCGCCAGGATCTTGCCGAGATTGAGCACGGTGACGTGATGGCAGATGTCGAAGATCAGGTCGGGGTGATGTTCCACCACCAAGCACGCCGGTACCTGCCCGGGCGATCGCGAGAATCAGCGCGCCGAGCCGCTCGATCTCCTCGGCCGAGAGCCCGGCGGCCGGCTCGTCGAGCAACAGAAACGCCGGCCGCAGCATCAACGCGCGCGCGATCTCGGTGAAACGCAACTCGCTGTGCTGCAGCCGGTCGGCGCGCACGGACGCGAGCTGCTCCAGTCCCACGGTTGCCAGCGCCAGCATCGCGGTATCGTGCAAACGGGCTTCGTCGCGCCGGTGGCGCGGCAGCGACAGCAACGATTCGACGAAAGTCCCCTCGCCGTCGATCGTGCCGCCGATCATGACGTTCTCCAGCACGGATGCGGAGCCGACGATGCGCGGGGTCTGGAACGTGCGCGCGATCCGCAGATGCGCGCGCCGATGGCGCACGAGCGCGGGCATCGCGACGCCGTTGAGCCTGACCGCGCCGCGCTGCGGAGCGTAGTAGCCCGAGATCACGTTCAGCGTCGTGGTCTTGCCGCTGCCGTTCGGGCCGATCAGCCCGTGCACCTGGCCGGGCCGGATCTCGAGGTCGAGCCCGTCGATCGCCTTCACCCCGCCGAAGCTCAGCGCCACTTCGCCCAGGGTCAGGGCGCCGGCGTCCGCTGGCGTGCCGAGCAGCGATCCCAGCAGCTCGGGCCGCGGCAGGATCGCACGTCCGCTCTCGAGCGGGCGGCGGTTCCTGAAATCAAGGATCTCGGCAATGCCGCCGGGCATCGCGAGCACGATGACGAGCAGCAATACCGCATAGAGGAACGTCGACCAGGCGACCAGCGGTGCTGCGAATTCCGGCAGCACGGTCAGAAGAACCGTGCCGAGCAGCGGCCCGAGGATGGAGCCGCGCCCGCCGATCAGGATGGCGATGAAGAACAGGATCGACAGGTCAAGCGTGAAGGCATCCGGCGTGATGTAGGATTGCAGCGAGGCGAACAGCCCGCCGGCAACCCCGGCGACCGCGCCGCTGAACAGAAACACCGTCCCCAGCAACGCCGGTTTGGCGATGCCGCTGGCTTCGGCGGCGACCTCCGCGTCGCGGATCGCGGTAAGCGCGCGGCCGAAGCGGCTGGCCGCGATATTCGCCGTCATCCAGGTGCAGATCGCAGCGAGACCGAAGCAGAAATAATAAAAACCCCACTGCGAGTTGAACGGTGGCGGAAACACCGGCCCGGCAACGCCGACGCCGCCGCCGGTCACGCTCTGCCAGGCCAACGCCACCTGGGTCACGATGGTGGCGAAGCCCAGCGTCGTGATGGCGAAATAGAAGGTGCGCAGCCGCAGCGCCGGTAGTCCCACGATCAGGCCGAAGACCGCGCCGACCACGGCCGCGATCGCCAGCGCCAGATAAGGCGGCAGCGCCGGCGTAGCGTTACCGGCAACGAGAACGCTGGTCGTGTAGGCGCCGAGCGTGAGCAGCGCCACCCAGCCGATCGCGATCTGGCCGCCGAAGCCCACGACCAGGTTCAGGCCCGACACCAGCACCCAGTAAACGCAGGCGCGGGTCGCGATCACGCCCCAATAGCCGCCGCCGAACAGCGGGAACGCGAGGCCGACCACGAGCAGCACGAGAAACGGCAGCGCCGCGCTGAACATGCTCGCGGAGCCCTGCCCCTTCGCGTAAGCCGGGCGCAATGATGTGGCCTGCGTGTCCATCAAACGCGTCGTTGCTGGCTAGCGCCGGCGAGGCCCTCGGGGCGCGCCAGCAGGACGATGATGAACACCGTGAACACCGCCACCGAGGCGAAGATGCCGCCGACCAGGAAGTTGGCGGCTTGCTGAAACAGTCCGAGCAGCAGGCCCGCGACGACCGCGCCGCGGTTGTTGCCCATGCCGCCCAGCGCCACCGGCACGAAGCCATAGAAGGTCAGCGTCGGCGCATTGGCAAAAAAGGCCAGCAGCATTTCGCCGCCGGCGAAACCTGCCAGCGCGCCGATGGCGCCTGCAAGCGCAAAGCTCGCCATCCGCAAGCGAGCGCTCGGGGAGGCCAAGCGCGCGGGCGGCAAAATTGTCCTCGGCGATCGCCAGAAAAGCGTGACCGATCAGGGTGTGGCGATAGAGCAATTCGAGGCCGACGATCACGACCGCGCAGGCCAGCATCGGCAACCAGAACTGCTGGTCGAAGCCGCCGCGTGCGATGTCGAACAGCCGCGGAAACGGCTGCTGCTCCGTGCTGAACTCGATGGCGGTGAACTGCTGGACCATCAGCGCCAGCGCCAGCGTGGAGAGCACGTAAAGATGCTGGTCGAGGCTCTTGAGCACCGGCCGCACGGCGACGATCTCGGTGACGATGCCGAGCAGCCGCGCCGCCGGCGAGTGCCAGCGGAAAGCCCACGGCGACCGGCATGCCCATCCGGGAGATGAACAGCGAGCCCAGCACGCCGCCGAGCATCCCGAGCGTGCCAGCGGTGAAGCTGAACACGCGCGAGGCTGAAAACATCACATTATAGGTGATGGCGATCAGTGCGTAGATGCAGCCGAGCGCCAGCCCCGTCAGGACGATCGATGCGACCATCCGCTCAGGCGCCGTAACCCGGAGCCAGATTGAACGCGCCGTTCTTGAGCGAATTGGCTTCCACCATCACCACTTCGCTGTCCGGGTAGCCGTTGTGCTGGTCGGCCGTGAAGGTGATGTCGCCGTAGACGCCCGGAAAGTCCTTGAGCTTGTTGAGATAGCCGACGAGCTTTTCCGGCTCGGGGCCAACGCTCTTCATCGCCTCGGCGATCATGCGCGGACTGTCATAGCCGAGCGCGATCCACCATAGCAGCGTGTCGCTCATGTCGATCTTGGCCTTGGTCAAGCGGTCGACGAAGGCGTTGGTGCGATCCGTCAGCTTGCCGCCGGGGGTGTAGCAGACCGGGCGGAAATTGTTGGGATAGACCTTGGCCCAGTATTCGGGCTTCTCCAGCAGCGCCTTGGTCTGGCCGGAGCCGAGCGTGGTCTGGCCGCAGATCGGGACGTCCCATCCCATCTGGCCGCGGGTATTGATGATGCGCGACAGGAAGCCGGCATTCACGCTCCAGGGCATGATCGCTTCCGCGCCCGCCGACTGCATGCGCAACAGCTCGGGCTTGAGGTCGGGATTCGCGGCATCGACATTGCCCTGATAGACGACCTCGGCCCCGATGCCCTTGAGCATCGGCACATAGGCGTTGACGGAAGCGGTGCCGTAGCCCGTGGTATCGCTGATGACCGCGACCTTCTTGCGCTTGAGCACGTCGACCACGTAGCGGTTCGCGGCGCCGCCGATCTGCTGGTTGGTGGGCGCGTTGCGGAAGCACATCGGATATTTCTTCGGGTCGGTCAGCGTATCGACCCAGCACGGATGGACCTGCGGCGTGTTGGCGCGCGCGAGCAGCGGCACCACCGCAAGCGACTCGCCGGAATTGACCGGCCCGAACACGGCGCTCACCTTTTGCCCGTGCGTGAGTTCGGCCGCGCCGTTGACCGCCTTGGTCGGATCGCTCTGGGTGTCGCGGGTGACCAGTTCGAGCTGCCGCCCGTCGATGCCGCCGGCCGCGTTGATCTCCTGCACCGCCAACTGGATTCCACGATTGATGCCAATGCCGGTCGACGACGAGGGACCGGTGAGCGCCGGCAGATAGCCGACCAGGATCGGCTCTTTTGCCGCGATGGCGGGCTTGGCAAGGCTGCTTGCAAGGACTGCGGCGCCGGCGGACGCCAGCGCTTGACGACGGGTCAACGACATTTTGGTTCCTTCCTGAAGTTGTCTTGAGTCACTCCCAAAGCTTATCGAGGTTTCTCGGACCTCTTGCACTTCCGCGCTGGACTATAGCCTCGGCTTGATCGTCCGCAAGGCGCGGCGTCCGTCAAAGACTCAAAACTTCAGTCTGGTAGAGGTTCGATGGGCCTCGTTTGGCCCGTTTGAGACGCTATGGAAGGCTGCCCACCGTATGGAATGCCACAGATGCAGCCGCCGCATTTCTTGTTCGGAATTGGTGCGGTGCAAGCGGCATTCGCGGCCCGGAGCCGTGCCCGCGTCAGGCGCTCGCGGAATGGGCAATCCTGAACGCCGGGTCGAAGCCGAGGTCGCGCTCTGCCTTCGCAACCGTCACAGCGCCGTCATCCTCGGCGATGTTGTAGACCCCGCGGCCCTTGCCGACCGCCAGCAGCGCGGCGTGCGCGGCGGCGTCGACATGCACCGACGGCGGTCTCGGCGGCGCGCCGTACCACGTGTCCGGCCCATACAGAAAGCCATAGCGCAGCACGACGCCGTCGATACCTGGCGTCTGCAAGACCTCGCGCTCGAGCGCGACGACGCCCTCGACGGTCAGCCGGCGCACGCCCTCGGCGGCAAGGTCGAGCGGATCGTCTTCCGCGCGTGCCCCCTCGCCGGCTGCGTAGATAAAGGCGATGCTCTGCGCGATGGCGCGGCGGCTACCTGCGAGTCTTGCGGCCTGCATCAGGTTTCGCGTGCCCTCGATGCGCAGGCGGCGGTTCGCCTCCTGCGCCGCCGGATAGCCCGGCGTTCCCGGCGCACTCGGCAAATCCGTGAGCTGATGGATCACGATCTCGGGCCGCGCGGCGGCGACCGCCTGCGCCAGCGCGCGCACATCGAGCACGTCAACCACGCCAGGCGCGATGCCGAGTTCGCGCAGCATCTGAACCTTGGCGGAAGTGCGCGTCGTGCCGGTCACCTCGTGTCCCGCCTCGCGCAGGAGCGGCGCAAGCCGGCGTCCGATCACGCCCGTCGCACCTGCGAGGAAAATCCTCATGCCGCCCGTCTCGCCTGCCCGAACCACATGGCCGCCAGAACCGAGGCTGAGGCCACGCTTCAAATCTCCGTAGAAACGGTTCGCCAGCGCCGGTATGCCGAGATCCTCGATCGTCGCAAAACCCTTCTTGCGCAGCAGTTCGGAAATTTCACCGGGATCGAAATGGCTGAGCCACGGCTCGCCCCGCGAAGCCGCCGACGCCGCCCTCGCCATGATCCTTTCGCGTTGGCCTTCGGGATAGTTTGCGAACGGCTCGGGATAGTCGAGCACGACTTCGGAGTCCGGCACGCCGGCAATGAAATCCAGCGTCGCCGAGATCGCCTCGCGGGTCAGGTACGGCACCACGCCGAGCCACTGGAAGAACGCGGGCCGATCCGCCTGAAAGCCGGCGGCTTTGAGCCCCTCGGCCAGGCTCTCGCGCTCGAAGTCGACGGGCGCGAAAGTGAGCGAGTCTGGAATTGCAAGGCCCGCCTGCTCCAGCCGCTCGCGCTTCCAGCCTTGCGTCGCCGGATAATCGACCTCGAAGACGCGGACGCCGAGGCCGGCATGGGGATTGCGCAGCGAAAATGTATCCAGTCCCGCGCCCAGCACGACGACCTGGCGGGCGCCGCGCGCCACGCTAGCCCCCAGCGCCTCCTCGGAGAAGCGGCTGCGCGCGGCGATGAACAGCCGCATCGGCCGGCGCGACGGATCGGCCGCGCTTTCGTCGAGGCCGGCGCGGGTTTCGTCATCGAGAATTCTGATGGCAAAGGGATCGCTGAAGATAATGCCGCCCTCCAGCATCTGATGGAGGGCGCGATGGGTGGCCGCGCCGCGCGCGGTACTACTTGGTTCTCCGGCGCGCAAATTGGCCTCCCTATGCTGCTTGATGGCAGCGACAACTATCCTACGCGGCGTGCTTGAGCCGCTCCAGCGCTTCCAGGATTTTCGTCTTGCGCGCCACGGCCGCCTCGCGCTTTTCCTTTTCCTCTTCGACGATATCCTCCGGCGCATTGGCGACGAATTTCTCGTTGCCGAGCTTGGCGTCGACCCGCTTGATGTCGGCCTCGGCCCTGGCGAGTTCCTTGTCGAGCCGCGTTTTCTCCGCGGAAAAATCGATCACGCCCTTGAGCGGCAAGGCAGCGACCTCGCCGCGCACCAGAAGCTGCACCGCGCCTTCCGGCGCGCGCTCGGCGAAGGCGACGTCGGAGAGCCGCGCCATGCGCTTGATGACGTCGATCCAGCGCGGCGCGCGTTGCCGCGTCTCAGCGGAAGCGCCCGCCAGCACCAGCGGCGTCAGCGTCGCCGGTGCAATATTCATTTCCGCGCGCACCGAGCGGATCGCGGTGACGAGGTCGACCACCCAGCCGATCTCGGCCTCGGCGGAATGGTCGACGAAGTTGGCCGCGTAGACCAGAAGTTCCGCTGGCGTCTGCGAATCGTCCTTCGCGACCAGCGACAGGTCGAGCGGCAGCGCGCCCGGCTTGAGCGACCACGGCGCCAGCGCCAGCAGGGTGTCACGCCTTCCCGTCACTTCCCAGAGTTCCTCGGTGATGAAGGGCATGAACGGATGCAGCAGTTTGAGGATCTCGTCGCGCGCCCAGGCGACCATGGCGCGGGTCTCGGCCTTGACGGCGCCCTCTTCGCCCAGCAGCACGGGCTTGGCGAGCTCGAGATACCAGTCGCAATAGACGTTCCAGACGAAGCGATAGATCGCATTCGCCGCGTCGTTGAAACGATAGGCTTCGATCGCTTCCGTGACCTCGCGGGTGGCGCGCGCCGTCTCGTGCGCGATCCAGCGGTTCAGCGTTTCCTTCGCGCGTGCCGGATCGAACCCGGAAGGCTGCGCGCAATCGTTCATCTCCGCAAAGCGGCAGGCGTTCCAGAGCTTGGTCGCGAAGTTGCGATTGGTTTCGACCAGCTGCGGCGAAAGCTTGATGTCGTGGCTGTGCGCGGCCCCGCGCGCCAGCGCAAAGCGCAGCGCATCGGCGCCATAGTCGTCGATGACGCCAAGGGGATCGATGACGTTGCCTTTCGACTTCGACATCTTCGCGCCCTTCTCGTCGCGAACCAGGCGATGGATATAGACGGTCGAAAACGGCGCCTGCTTCATGAAATGCAGGCCCATCATCATCATCCGCGCCACCCAGAAGAAGATGATGTCCCAGCCCGTCACCAATACGTCGGTCGGATAATAGCGCTTCACTTCAGGTGTATCGTCGGGCCAGCCGAGCGTCGAGAACGGCCACAGCGCGGAAGAGAACCAGGTATCGAGCACGTCCTCGTCGCGGGTGATGAAGCCGGTGCGCTTGTTGCGGTCGAGCGCCATCTCCCGCCCCTGCTCGGCCGTGATGACTTCCTGCTCGACGTAATAGCCGAGCGCATTGCCGACCGCTTCGTCCTCGGTCTCGGCGACGAACACCTTGCCGTCAGGACCGTACCAGGCCGGGATCTGGTGACCCCACCAGAGCTGGCGCGAGATGCACCAGGGCTGGATGTTCTCCATCCACTCGAAATAGGTCTTTTCCCAGTTCTTCGGCACGAAGCTGGTGGCGCCCGAACGCACCGCCGCGATCGCCGGCTGCGCCAGCGTCCTGGCATCGACGTACCATTGGTCGGTCAGATACGGCTCGATGACGACGCCGGAGCGGTCGCCGTGCGGCACCATATGCGTGTTCGGCTCGACCTTCTCGACGAATCCGAAATCCTCGAGCCGCGCCAGGATCTGCTTGCGCGCGGCGAAGCGGTCGACGCCGTGCATTTCCTCCGCGAACTGCTCGGCGCCTTCCGGCAGGCCGCGCAGATAATCCTCGTTGCCGGTGAGCGCGAGCGCGCCCTCCTGATCGAGCACGCTGATCTCCGGCAGATTGTGCCGCCTGCCGATCTCGAAATCGTTGAAGTCGTGTCCGGGCGTCACTTTCACCGCGCCCGAGCCTTTTTCCGGATCGGAATATTCGTCGGCGATGATTGGAATGCGCCGCCCCACCAGCGGCAGGATCACGTGCTTGCCGACCAGATGGCGCGTAGCGCTCATCGCCGGGATGCACCGCGACCGCGGTATCGCCGAGCATGGTCTCGGGCCGCGTCGTCGCAACGACGATGAAGGTTGAGGGATCGTCCGGATTGAAGGCCTTGCCTTCCAGCGGATAGCGCAGATACCACAGGCTGCCTTTGACCTCGATCTGCTGCACCTCGAGATCGGAAATTGCGGTGAGCAATTTGGGGTCCCAGTTGACCAGCCGCTTGTCCTTGTAGATCAGCCCATCGCGGTGCAGCTCGACGAACACCTTGATCACCGCGCGCGACAGGCCCTCGTCCATCGTGAAGCGCTCGCGCGACCAGTCGCAGGAGGCGCCGAGCCGCTTCAGCTGGTTGATGATGACGTCGCCGCTCTCGGCCTTCCATTGCCAGACCCGCTCGAGGAATTTCTCGCGCCCCATCGCGCGCCGGCCCGGCTCCTGCCGCTCCATCAACTGCCGCTCGACCACCATCTGGGTCGCAATGCCGGCGTGGTCGGTGCCGGGCTGCCACAGCACGTCGCGGCCGCGCATCCGCTCGAAGCGGCAAAGAATGTCCTGCAAGGTGTTGTTGAGCGCGTGCCCCATATGCAGCGAACCCGTCACGTTCGGCGGCGGGATCACGATCGTGAACGGCCTGGCGTCGCGGCGTTCCGGGCGTCCGGCGGCGAAGGCGCGGCTGTCCTCCCAGATCACGGACATGCGAGCTTCGATATCGGCGGGCTGGTAGTTCTTGTCGATCATGGCCATGAAACCGGGGATAAACCGGGGATGTTGAGTGCGCTAGAAACCCGCCCGCGCGCGCCAAGTCAACACGACAGGCCGTATTCGCCGACGAAAGCCGCAAAGCCCGATGTAATGGCTGAACTGCGCCGGTTAAAGCCTTGTGCAGGCTTGCCGATTACCGTCCGCGCGAGACCCGCTCGATTTCCGCCTTGACGATTCGTTCCACGAGGCCCGGCAGATTGTCGTCGAGCCAGGATTTCAGCATCGGCCGCAGCATTTCCTTGACCAGATCTTCCAAAGTCCGCGCGTTGTTGGAAAGCACGGTATGGGCGAGCGTATTGAAGGCGGATTCCACCGCCGAGACGGTCGAGCGCGACAGGATCGGCTGCTGCGGGGCGAAACTTTCCAGCGGCGCCGGTTCGAACGCGGGCAGCCGGTGCTGCGCCCTGGCAGCGCTCGATTCGGTGAATTCGAGATCGTCCTGCGGCTCGATCTTGTGGAACGCGGGCTGCGCCGGTTCGGGTGGAGCCACCGCCATCTCGTCGGTGAGCTCGAGCACGTCGCCGTCGGGCAAGGGTTGCCGTATCTCCTCGGCGGTGGTGGATTCGTCAAGACCGGCCAGCAGCGAGTCGATATCGTCCTGGTTGTTGGACGCGGCGGGTGCCGGCGCGGCAGGCGGAGGCGGCGGGGGTGGCGCGGGTGGCGCGGCTTGGCCGGCGGCGGGGCCGGTTTCGCGGCAGCCGCCTGCGCCGCCGGTATCGCCGAAGGCGGAATGTCCTTCATGACCGCAGGCTTCGCCGGCGGCGCCGCCGCGGCCGGCTTCTCCGCCTTCGCAGGCGCGGTTGCTGCAGGAGCCGGCTTTTCGCCACCCGGTTGTTCGGCACCCTGCTGCGGCTTGGCCTCGTCGTCAGCGATGATACGCCGGATCGACGCCAGAATCTCCTCCATGGAGGGCTCTTGGACCTTTGCAGGCTGCGTCATCTCCGACTCCACATCATCAACGCATGCGTTTTACACCAAGCAAGGGGTGATTTGCCGGTTCCGGAAATGCAGGCCCGGATTTTCATCACACAAGCCAGACTTGTCCCCAGATCAAGCGCCGCTCGACGTGTCACGCGGGTTCCGCCCCTGCCAAGGCCATCGAAGCGTCGCCGCTCAAGGACGCAAAGTTATGGCGCGAATCGCTCTGCTGCCACCGGCAAGGGTATGTCACCGCAACAAAAGTTTGCAAGCAACGCTCCGCGCAAGTGATTTGCCGGAGCAGGCTTTCGGGGCTGAATTCGAGGGTAGCGGCGGCTCAATGCCGGCGCGGTCAGCCGCTCAGCGGCCGTCGGGTGTGCGAACGCCGAACCAGCTGTCACGAACCTGCTGGTAATGCACGCTCGGGTCATAGACGGTGGTCGGCAGATTGAGCACCTGCGGCGACAGCCGCCCCACCGAGTTCAACACGGCGTAGGAGGCGACCACGCGATCGTGCTGCGCGGTGACCAGCGCGACGCGGGCGTTGACCAGCGCCTGCTGGGCGTTCAGCACGTCGAGCGTGGTGCGTTGTCCGGCCTTGGCTTCCTCGCGCACACCATTGAGCGCGATCTCGGAAGCGGTCACCTGCGCCTGCGCGGAGGCGACCTGCGCCTTGCCCGCCACCAGCTGGCCCCACGCCGTCACCGTGTTGGCGCGGGTCTGGTCGCGGGTCTGGTCGAGCACGAGCCGTTGCTGCGCCAGGTTTTCCTTGGACTGGCGGATCAGCGAGTATTCGGCGCCGCCCTGATAGATCGGTACCGACGCTTGCGCGATCGCGGAGGCGACGAACGCCCGCGGCAGTCGATCAGGGTCTGTTCATAGGATTGCTGCACCGAGGCCTGAAGGCTGAGGGTGGGCAACAGCGCGCCTTCGTTGACCTTGACCTGAAGATAGTTGACGTCGATGCCGAACATCGCGGCGGTCACGTTCGGATTTTCGACCAGGCTGAGATCGACCGCGGCGGGCAGCGTCGAAGGCAGGAAGCGATCGACCGGGGAGCCCGGCGCAAGCGCTACCGGCTCGTTGCCGATGATGCGGCGGAAATTGGCTTTGGTCGTGACCAGCGTCGCTTCGGCGGCCAACAGCTGCGTCTTGCCGGCGGCAAGCTGCGCCTCCGACTGCGCGACGTCGGTGCGCGTCACCTCGCCGACATTGAAGCGGTCGCGGGTCTGCTTCAGCGTTTGTTCGAGAACGCGAACGTTGCTCTTTTGAACCTCGACGATGGCGGAATCGCGCAGCTCGTCCATGTAGATGGTGGCGGCCGACAGCAGCACGGTCTGCTCGAGCACCCGCAGCGCTTCGCGCGCGCCGGACACCTGGCTCTCCGCCGCGCGGGTCTTGTTGGCGGTTTGCTGGCCGTTGAACAGCGTCTGCGTGACGGTCAAGCCGGCGGCGCGCGGCGGGTTGGGGCCGTGAGTCTCGGTCCTGACGATGGTGGTCGGCGATCCGCCGGATGTCGCCTTCGTGTCCGTGATATTGGTAGCCCGCGCTGGCGGTGAGCGCGACCTTCGGACGATAACCCGACAGCGCCTGCGGCACGTTCTCGTCGGTGGAGCGCACCTGGGCGCGCTGCGCGTTGAGCTGCGGATTGTCCTGGTAGGCGCGCACCAGCGCAGCCTCGATGGTATCCGCAAGCGCAGGCGTTGGCCCCATATAAGCCATCAGCAGGACCGCAGCCGCAGCTCCGGTAACCGACTTCACCCCACGCATCCCTGGTTTTCCATTCATTTCACTGCCCGGTTCGATCGCGCTTGACCGGGTTTTCGCCTGAATTCGAGTCAGTATCCCACGGCACCTTATTCCCCGCGCAAGCGCGACGGAACCCCGGCCCGGGGCTGCCCGGCGGAAACTCTCCACCTGAAGCATCCGGGCCACACTTCTGATTCAGAATGGGATTTTAACAGCCTTGGAGCGACGCCAAGGGGCTTAGAATACGAAGGCGGGAGGCCTTTCGAGGCCGGGCAGGACCGGCGCCGCCGCATCGAACAGCGCCCGGTTCCCGAAATCGCCATGCGAATGGGTCACGATCATGGCCCGCGCCGGCCTGGTCATGGCGAAGACCCCGACCAGCCGGCCCCCTTCCTTGAGCTGGGCATAGAGCCGGTCGGGCACGATTTCGGTGGCCCCATCGAGCACGATGACGTCGTAGGGCGCGTTCGCCGGTTCGCCCGCGGCCACCTCGGCCGGGCGCACCGTCACCCCGGCAAGCCCAAGCCCCGCCAAAACCTCCCTCGCCTTCGCGGCCAGCGCCGGATCGGCCTCGGTCGCGGTCACCGGGCCCGTGGTCAGCTTCGCGACCAGGGCCGCGGCATAGCCGGTGGCGCAGCCGGCGACCAAAACGCTGTCGCCTTCGCCGATGCCGGCGGCCTGCAGCATCTTCGCCACAACCGCGGGCTTGATCAAAAAGCGCCTGTTCGAGCCGCCCTCGCTGACATCGAGGTCGAGATCGAGATAGGCCAGTGCACGCTGCCGCGCAGGAACGAACAACTCGCGCGGCACCGCGAGCATTGCCTCGATGATCCTGAGATCGGTAACGTCGCTCGGGCGCACCTGACCATCGACCATCTTCTGGCGCGCGGACGAAAAGTCGGACATGGGCAGACCTTAAGGAGACTGTTGCAGGCACGGCCGGCGACAAGCCGTTCGGGACCCGCATCCTGTTTGGAACAAGCTTTGCCAAAACGCAACGCCGATCGCGCGAAAACGCCTCCTTGCTGGATAGTTTCGGGCCTTGCAGGGACGAGCTACTCGATCGTCACCGCGAGCCGCCCGATCAGCCTTGCCACCTCTTCAAGATGCGCCAAATCCGGGTTCTTGACGGCGTGCGCGAGGCGGATGAGGCATTCGTCATCGCTCATCGCGGGAATGTCCGAAGGAACGATCGAGGGCATCGGCCTTGCAAGGTCGGTCTGGATTTCTGGCATCGAATCACCTCTGGGGAAATCCGGCATCGTCAAGCCTCATCGGCGAATGAGACTTTTTAGCGCCCGCGCCACGGCCCGAACGGAGTCCAGGGTTGCCCGGCAGGTCTGGCGCTCCGCGCCTTTGGGAGGTCCAGGAGAGGCAACAAATCCTTGCCGGACAGACGGTTTGCCTGCCCTTTTGATGCCGCCCGAAAACGGGGCATTTCGTCCTTTGCAAGCCGGAGAGCCTTTGTTATACGCTGCCGCTCGCGAACACTGTTTTCGCCTCATTCCTCGGTAGCTCAGCGGTAGAGCATTCGACTGTTAATCGAATGGTCGCTGGTTCGAATCCAGCCCGGGGAGCCACGCCTTCCAATCCCACGATACCGCTCCACTTCCAGTCTCCCGGACGATGCGCGGGCATCGCCGATCGACTGAGGTTGCGCGTTGCATCGGTCCCTTTTCGAGTTAAGATTGCGTTGCAGGCGTCTACCACCTTGGGGATTGTGCGATGGTTGAGAGCCGAAATATCGTCGTCAACACGCGCAGTGTGCGCGCGGTCTTGGACAACCACGAGTCCGTTTCGGAGCAAAGGGTCAAGGAAGCCGTCGAAGACCCGGTCGAACAAGCGATGCTCATTGCGGGCATCAACAACGCGCTGATCGAGATCGCCGATAACGAGGACGATCCGAACGTCCTTTCCTCTCCGCCCAGCGCGATCGCTTCACAGCTGCAGTCCTTCCTTGCAGAACGTGCCATCATCGAGAACAAGCCTGTCGCGCGGCAACTCCCCGGCGGCGCCGAGGAAGCGAAATTCGATTCGAACGACTGGCTCGGCTGGGCCAAGAGCTTCTTCACCTGGGCGGGCAAGATAAAGCCCGCCAACTGGCTGACCGCTCCCGCGGATCCCGAGGCCATGGCCGAAGAAGCGCACATCGCCCTGTTCGCCGATTGGGGCACCGGACTCTATGGCGCGCCGGCTTGCGCCAAATGCATAAGCGAAACCAGCGAGCCCTTCAGCCATGTCATTCATCTCGGCGACGTCTACTATTCCGGTACGGACCGGGAGGTCGACGAGCGATTGATCGCCTCCTGGCCGAGCGTGACCGGCGCCCGCAACTTAGCCTGCAACGGCAATCATGAAATGTATTCGGGCGGACACGCCTACTTCGGAAAGGCCTTGCCGCAATTCGGGCAGAAGGCGAGCTACTTCGCCTGCGAGAACAAGCACTGGCTGCTCGTAGGATTGGACACCGCATATGTGGACCACAGCCTCAACCGCGAGCAGGTCGGCTGGCTGGTCAATCTGCTGCAGGCGCCGCAGCGAAAGACGAAGAAGCTCGTGCTGCTGTCGCATCATCAGCCGTTCTCGCTGCTCGACAATCAGGGACCCAAGGTCATCAACTTTCTCCGACTGCTTCTCAATTCGCGGCGCATTCACGCCTGGTATTGGGGGCACGAGCATCGCTGTGTGATCTATGACCGTCATCCGCTCTGGAATCTGGCCGGCAGATGCATCGGACATGGCGGTTTTCCCTATTTCCGCGACACCGCGGAGCTGTTGAAACGAAAGGGCAAGCTGCAGGCCGGCGGCAACGGCTCGCAGTGGTACCGCATGGACGGCAACAAACTGTCGGCCAACGAAACGCGGATACCCGGCGGGTTGGAGATCCCCGGAAGCATCATCCTTGACGGACCGAATCCGTACCTTGGAGCCGACGCCAACCTGTATGGCCCGCACGGCTACGTCGCGCTGGAATTCGAGGGCGACCGGCTGTTCGAGACGTTTTATGCGCCTGCTGACCCCGGCCCCAAGCCTGTCGAGATCGTCACGCGTCGGGAGGTATAGCCGCGATGGACATGTACTACGACCTCTACGGACGGGCGTTGCGCGCCATCGCCGGGCGGCCGCTCGACATGGTCGTCAAGCAGACCCGGGCGATTGTCGGCCCGCGGCTGCAGAACCTCGAAGGCGACGCGCATGACGGGCTGGCGACGCTGAAGGGCGCGAAACGGCCGACCGCCCAGCAGGTCGCGGCGTTGCAGGCCATCGTGCGGGCAATGCGGCCATCGGTGCTTTCCCACCAGGGCACGCTCGACGCGCTTCCCGCCGAGGCCACGCCCGTCTTCGCAAACTGGCCGGCGTTCGAAGCCTTGATCGTTCCGCACCTCTACACCATCGGCCGCATCGACCGCAAAGCGGTCGGCGTCAAACCGCCGGATCCCTTCGGAACAGGCTTCCTGCTCGCGCCGGACCTGTTGCTGACCAACCATCACGTCGTCAGCCAAATCACCGATGGCACTGACACGATCGACCGGGGCAGCGTTGAAGTTCGTTTCGTGCAGGAGTACGGCGCGCCCGACGAGCCGCCGATAGCGGTGCTGGACGTGGAGCGCTTCCATCCGGACGAGGATGCCGCCTTGCTGCGGCTCGCCCCGTGCGCGGCGCTGAAAAGTCGCAAGCCGCTTTCATGGAGCACCGCGCCGCTCGCCGACGGCGCCAACGTCGTTGTTCTGGGCTATCCCTCGGCCGACAGCCGCAATCCGCTGTTTGTCGACACCATCTTTGGCGGCAAGCTGGCCGTCAAACGGCTGGCGCCGGGTGAATTTATCGGTGCGAAGCGTGGCGCCGTGTTCCATGACTGCTCCACGCTTGGCGGCAATTCGGGATCGCCGATGGTCGATATGGCGACTGGCGCGGTCGTCGGCCTGCATCGAGACGGATCTTTCCTTGCGCGCAACGAGGCAGTCGGCGCCGAGACGCTGCAGGAGTTTGTGAGCGTGTAACATGAGCGTCTGGGCGGTGATCATCGCGATCGAAGACTATCCAAAGGTCGGCGGTGGGCTGGCGCGGAAACTGCCTGGCACCAACCAGGCGGTCGAAATGTTCCGGGACTGGGTGAAGACGGTCAAGAAGGCCCCCGCCGCCAATATCATCGCTTGCGCCGGTCCCGGCTGCGCCTGGCGCACCAAGGGTACCACCCGCAAAGAAATGGTTGAAGCCTTCAATGCGCTGGTGGTGGCGGCGAGAGACAAGGCGGACGAAATCTATGTGTTCTACTCGGGGCACGGCATCGGCCTTTCCGATGATCCCAACGCGCCCGTCGTCGACATCCTGATCGGATCGGAGTTTGACGATCCTTCGACCAGCGGGGCAGCGTGCCTTCGCTTCAGCGAAGTCAGGGAAAAACTTCGCGTGGCGGTCGGGCCCGGCAAGCATTTCTACTTCATCGATGCCTGCCGCAATGCCATGACCAGAAACGACATCGATCCGGCCGCCGGCCTCGGCAGCGTCTGGGGACGCTCCAGCCGCGGCAACGCGACGAGCTACGTGTTGTTTTCCACCGCCCCGGGAGATGTCGCGAAGGTCGATTCCGGTTTCAACACCGCCGTGTTGAATGGCCTCAAGGGCAAGGGCCGAGCCAAGACGTGGATCGGCGGACACATGCACGTCACTTTTGACTATCTGTCCTCCTATGTTCAGCAGATGCTCAACAAGAACGATCTGGAACCCGAGATAAAAGGACCGAAGGCGTCGGAAGACGAGATCGTGGAACTGATCCCCACCCCCGTCAGCAATTGTGAGGTGGAGGTGATTGGCGCAACTGCGACCGATCTGTTCAAGCTCGATATCATCGACGTAAGGAATACGCCGCGCCCATCGATCAACTTTACGGGGCCGGTGACGACGGTTCCACTGTTTCCCGACGACTATCTGTTTCGGCTGACCACGGCCGGCGGCGACGAGGTCGCGCAGATCGAACCGCCCAAACAGCCGGACGGTGTCGACCTCTATGACGACCGCAAGGTGCGATTCGAAATGGGTCTCCCTCCGCCTCCGGTCGCGCCGGGACCGCTGATTGCCGACGCGGCGAATCTCACGGTGACGGGCATTCCCAATGCTGAAATCTTCCTTCAGGAACTCGGAACCGGCGAGATGCAACGGATTGACCTACAAAGTAACGTATTGCGAAAAGCACTGCTACCAGGTCAATACAAGGCCAACGTGCGAGACGGTGACTTCAGGTCGGGTTCGATCCGCCTCAATGTTTCACCCGGGGCGTCTGTCGATCTGGACTTCGCACCCAAGGCTTTCGAGGGCGCCAAGCACTCGCTCTCGAGGATGCTTCCAACGCACGGCTCCGGGATCGATTTCTCGGAGACTCTGAGCGATGTTCGGGACTGGAATCTGAGCCTGTGGCTGGCGGTGCTCGGCGGCTCCCGGATCGTCGCGGCCGCCGACACATTTTCCAAACTGCGGGCCATCGGAGTGGACGAGGTACACGACGCGACGCCAAACCGTTCGACGCTCTATATGCTTGCCGGCGAACGGGACACTGACAAGCTTCCGGTCTGGGGCGTGGGGAGCAATCCGAACTGGCAATCCATGCGTCCCGTTTCCGACGTGCCGGGCTTGTTTCAAGCCCGCATGGAGTTCGAACCGGGGTCCCTGATTGTTTCATATGCACCCGATCCGCAGCAATCCGCGCAAACGACGACCGTCATGACGCACGGTCTCCCTAACCGCGCCACTTTGATCACGTTCGCCGATGATGAGAGTTACGGACGGCAGATTCAGCAATTCATCTTGCCAATCTGGTCCCTGATGAACCGCCTTTCCGAACGAGAACGGAGCTATCTTGAGGATCGATACAATCCTCCACTGCCGAGGATCCGGTACATGTCGATTGCACAACGCCTGTTTGCGCAGCAGGCGCCGATCGATACTCCGGAGCTGGATGATCGTTACTGGAGAGACCTGTTGTATGGAAAATGGCTCAATCCACTGCTCGCGTTGGTCGCATGTTATGAACTGATCAGGCGCGGATCGGTTAACGAAAAAAGCCAAGAGATGCGGGAAGTGCTTGAGAACATGCGGACATATTTTCCGGGCCTTCCCGATACCGAGGTCATAGCGATGCTCCTTAACCAGGAATATCGTCCGCTCTACAGCCCGCCCCTGTTGATGGACGGCACGCTGGCGGTGTCAGGGGAGGAAATTTTTCCGCTGCCTCAGTCGAGACTGGATTTTGACGGAATGTGGACGACCTGGCGAAGTGCGGTGTCGGTGGCTGAGCGGGTTCCGGCGCTGGCTCGTTGAGCGCGACCCTTCGTTTCCCAAGGAATGGCTTCAAGGCCGCCGGCGCGATCGCGCCGGATGCTCGATCGGCCTTCGCGAAGATCTTCCCTCACTGCTCGAACACCGCGCGGCAGGCCTCGCTGAGGTTCGCCTTTTGCCGGCGCAGGCAGGCGGTAATCGCCCGCACGTTCGGAATTTCGCCGGCGCAGAGGCGGTAGACGTCGGGCGTGCAGGCGCGCTTCTGTTCCGGGGTTGCGAGTTCGGCCGACGCGGAGCCGGCCGTGAACAGCGTCAGCAGCAAGCCGAACGCCGAAGCAAGTCGGGTGCGGCTCGCCCTGGTTGGACCATTTGCAAACTTCGCTTTCATGACACATCCCCTTCCGAGCGTGCTGGCGCCACCGTGGCGCGTGCTTGTCACCTCGGCAGATACCGAAAGGATTTTCCGGCAAATGTGATTTTTCTCACACTTGGCCGTCGCGAGGCCGGTCTAGTGTCGGCACGGGACGTCAAGACAACAGTAACCAAGCCCGCCGCGATCGCTCGATCGTTACAATTTGAGCGATCCGTGCAACGCGGGAACAAAAGACTTTTGCGACGGTGCGCTCCGGAAAAAACCGGAGAGCGCGATGAGCGAAGTTGAATTCGACCGATTGCTGGAGGCCGTCAGGATGGCGATCGAGCCCGCGCCGGAGGAGGAGTTTTTGGTAGAGCCGCACCAATTTGACGAGCCGCCGAAAGCCGCCAACGACAATGGGACGGCCTGGCCGCCCATTCCGTTTCCCGAAGGTTGGTACGCCGCCTGCTGAGCGCAGCCCGCTACCTTGAGCGGTCTCTCCAATAGTCAGTGCAAGGCATTGATTGTATTGATGGAGGCCACGACCAGAATTGAACTGGTGTAAACGGTTTTGCAGACCGCTGCGTAACCACTCCGCCACGTGGCCCCATTGGGGGCACTCATATACGCACCCACCGCGATAGGCAACCAACGCACCGGTCAGGCGCGCTTGCGCCGGCGGTAATCCTTCTTTTTCGGTCTGGGCGCGAGTTCCGGCATCACGCCCTGCACTTCCCGGTATTTCGCCAGCATCCGCTCGAAACTTGCGTGCAGCGTTTCGGCGATGTCGGGCCGCTTCTCGAGGGCGGCAAGCAGCATCGCCGCCGCCTCGATCGTGGAAAGGCCGTCGCGGCGCGGCTCGCGGCGAAGCTTGCCATAGCGCGACGGAAGCTGCGGGCCGAGGATCACGCGTTGGCATTTGAGCATCCACGGATTGCGCCACCACAACGCCTTGGCCTGGCTCCAACTGCCGTCGAGCAGCACGACGCCTTCGATCGCCCTGAGGATGCCGCGCTGATTGTCCGCGATCTCGCCCTTGCGATTGAGCGCGACGATGTCGCCGTCGGTGTCGAGATCAGCCACCTTGGCCGAGCCGAGATAGAGCACCGCCCAGCGCGAGGGTTCGACCTGACGCCCGAGCGCTTTCGACAGGCTCGGCCATGACAAGCCGATCTTCAGCACCGCATGCTTGAAATGTAGCGCCGTCAGCCGCGCCGTGCCGAGCGCCCTGTCCTGCTCCTGCGGATGCTGCAGGATCAACAGCGAGATGCGGTTGTCGATCGGCGCAATGCCGTCGCAGACGCACAGCGGCAGCGGCTTGTGGCAGCGCGGACAGTCCGGCACGGCCTCCGCGACCACAGCGTTCGTCTCGGGTTCGGGTTGCGTTGACATGCGCCCGCTATACGCCGCGTCGCGCCGGGTTCAAAGCTATTCCGCCGGTGCTGCGATCGCGCCGGGCTCGGATCGCCGCCGCAACCGGTCGATCAGGAGATAGATCGCGGGCGTCGTGTACAGCGTCAGGATTTGCGAGACGAACAATCCGCCGATGATGGTGATGCCGAGCGGGCGGCGCAGCTCGGTCCCGGGGCCGGTGGCGATCACGAGCGGAATGCCTGCAAACAGCGCCGCCATCGTCGTCATCAGGATGGGGCGGAACCGGGCGCTGCAGGCCTCGAAAATGGCCTCCGCCGACGACAGCCCGCGTTGACGTTCGGCATCCAGCGCGAAATCCACCATCATGATGCCGTTCTTCTTGACGATGCCGATCAGAAGAATGATGCCGACGAAGGCGATCACCGTCAGCGGCGTGCCCGTGACCTGCAGCGCCAACAGCGCGCCGAGCCCCGCCGACGGCAGGGTCGAGATGATGGTCAGGGGATGGGCGAGGCTCTCGTAGAGCACGCCGAGCACGATATACATCGCCACCAGCGCGCCGAGGATCAGAAGCGGCTGCCGCCCGGTGGTTTTGCCGAAATCGCCGGCATTGCCGTCGAAGCTGCCGCGAATGCCCTCGGGCATGTGCAGCTCATCGACCGCGCGCTGCAGATTTGCCGCAGCCACCGACAGCGGCACGTTGGGCAGGAGATTGAACGACACCGTCGATGACGGAAAGCCCTGCGAATGGAAACACCGCCAGCGGCGACAGGCTGCGCTGGGCATGCACGACGGTCGACAGCGGCACCTGCACGTCATTGGCGCCGGCGACGAAGATATGTTCGAGATTGGACGGGTCGCTCTGGAATTTCGGGTCGATTTCCAGCACCACCATGTACTGGTTGCGCTGGGTGTAGACGATCGAGATCTGCCGCTGCGAGAACGCGTTGTTGAGTGCATTGTCGATGTCCTGGACCCGGACGCCGAGCTCGGATGCCCGCTGCCGGTCGATCGCGAGCGTGAGCTGCAGGCCTCCGGGATCGCGATCGCTGGAAACATCGGTGATGCCGTCGACGGTTTCCATGCGCTTGGCGACGATCGGCGCCCATTTCTGCAACAGATCGAGATCGGTGCTCGACAGCGTGTACTGGTAGTCGCCGGAATTGGTCTGGCGGCCGCCGGCGCGGACGTCCTGGGCTGCGAACATGAACAGCTTGATGCCGGCAACTACCCCCAGATTCCTGCGCATGCGATCGATCGCGGCCGCCGTGGTCAGTCCGCGCTCCTCCGGCGGCTTGAGGCTGATGAACATCAGGCCGCGATTGGATGTCCCGCCGAACGGGCCACCGGCGCCGCTCAGCACGGAGCCAACGCCGGCCACGGCCGGATCGGCGATCACGATATCGGCGAGCCGCTGCTGAAGCCCGAGCATCGACTGGAACGAGATATCGGCGGAGGCCCGCGTCACGCCGATCACGAAGCCGGAATCGTCGATCGGAAAATAGCCCTTCGGGGTCTTGATATAGAGCGTCACCGTCAAGCCGATGGTCACGAAAAACACCAAAAGCGTCATCAGCGGAAAGTCCAGCACCACGTGCAACGTCCGCGCATAGAACGCCACCGTCCGCGACAGCGTGCCTTCGACTGTTCGGTCGAACCAGGAGGCGCTGACGGAGGTGGCCGCCTTGATGTAGTGGGCGCAGATCATCGGCGTGATCGTCAACGAAACCACGGTTGAGACCACGATGGCGAAGGTCAGGGTCAGCGAGAATTCCCGCAGCAGCCGGCCGACAATACCGTCCATGAAGATCAGCGGCGTGAAGGCCGCAATCAGCGAAAGGCTGATCGACAGCACCGTGAAGCCGATCTGTCTCGCCCCTTCCAGCGCCGCCTGATAGGGCCGCATGCCATGTTCGAGGTTGCGGTACATGTTCTCGATCATGACGATGGCGTCGTCGACCACGAAGCCGACCGAGATCGCCAGCGCCATCAGCGACAGATTGTCGATCGAAAACCCTGCGGCCCACATCCCGGCGCAGGTTCCGGCCAGCGCCAGCGGCACCGACACGCCGGCCGCAACCGTCGGCGTGCCCCGGCGCAGGAACACGAACACCACCCCCATCACGAGGAAGACGGTGGCCAGCAGCGTCAGCTGCATGTCCCGCACGCTGGCGCGGATGGTACTGGTGCGATCGACCAGCGTCGAAATGTCGACGCCGCCGGGAATCCACTTCCTGAGTTCCGGAATCAGCGCGCGCACGCGATCGACGGTATCGATGACGTTGGCGTCGCCCTGTTTGGTGATCTGAATCAGCACGGCAGGCTGCTTGTTGAACCAGGCGATCGAGCGGCTGTTGCGCACGGAATCCTCGACCTCGGCGACGTCGGAAAGCCGCACGAAATTCCCGTTCGAGCTCTTGATCAGGATGTCGCGAAATTGAGCGGCCGAGCGCATCTGGGGGTTGATCGCAAGCGTTTCGCTTTGCCGGCCGCCGTTGAAGATGCCGACCGGCCCCAGCGGATTGGCGTTGATGATCGCGGTCCTGATGTCGTCGGTGGCGATCCCCGCATTCGACAGCGCCACCGGATTGAGGGCAATGCGTACCGCGGGCTGGTCGGCGCCGGAGACGGTGACTTCGCCCACCCCGGGCACCTGCGAGATGCGCTGCGCGATCACGGTGTCGGCCACGTCATAGAGCGCGCTGGAAGGAATCGTCTTCGAGGTCAGCGCAAGCACGTAGACGGGCGCGGCGGCGCTGTTGGCCTTGCGGAAGGTCGGCAGCGTCGGCAGGTCGCTCGGCAGGTCGGCGAGCGAGGCGTTGATGGCCGCCTGCACGTCGCGCGCCGCGCGGTCGACGCTGCGGCCGACGTCGAATTGCAGCTGGATGCGGCTGACGCCGAGCGAGCTCGTCGAGGTGATCTGGGTGATGCCGGCGATCTCGCCGAGCCGGCGCTCCAGCGGCGCGGCAACGGTCGAGGCCATCACCGAAGGATCGGCGCCGGGACGCGTCGCGGAAACAAAGATCGCCGGAAAGTCGACATTGGGAACCGAGGCGACCGGGAGAAACTCGTAAGCCACCCCGCCGACCAGAAACAGCCCGATCGCGAGCAGCGTGGTGCCGACCGGCCGGCGGATGAATGGTTCCGAGATCGACGCCATTACTGCATCCCCTCGGTGGCTCCCGCGATCGGCGGCGAGGGCAATTCAGGTCCGACCGGCGGCACCGCGGTTTCGATGGCGCGGTTGATGCGGTCGAGCGCCAGGTAGATCACCGGCGTCGTATAGAGGGTGAGCAGCTGGCTCAGCAGCAGCCCGCCGATGATCGAGATGCCGAGCGGAAAGCGCAACTCCGAGCCGGTGCCGCTTTCCACCGCCAGCGGCAGTGCGCCGAACAGCGCGGCGAGCGTCGTCATCATGATCGGACGAAAACGCAGCAGGCAGGCCTGCACGATCGCATCATAGGCGGACATGCCCTGGTGCCGTTCGGCCTCCAGCGCGAAGTCGATCATCATGATCGCGTTCTTCTTGACGATGCCCATCAACAGGATGATGCCGATCAGGCCGATCACCGAAAGATCCTGCCCGAACAGCATCAGCGCCAGAATGGCGCCGACGCCCGCCGACGGCAGCGTCGAGAGGATCGTGATCGGGTGGATGTAGCTCTCGTACAGCACGCCGAGCACGATGTAGATCGTCACCAGCGCGGCCAGGATCAGCCAGGGTTGTCCGGCCAGCGATTTCGAGAACTCCGCGGCATCGCCGGAATAGAGGCCGGCGATGCTGCCGGGCATGCCGATGCGCGTCTCGATCGTCTTGACGGCATCGACGGCGTCGCCGAGTGCGGCGCCCGGCGCGAGGTTGAAGCTCAGCGACACCGAGGGAAATTGCGCCAGATGCGAAATGGCGAGCGGCGCGGTGGTGCGCGTCAGGGTCGCCACCGCCGACAGCGGCACCTGGGTATCGCCCGCGCCCGGCAGATAGAGTTTTGAGAGAATGGACGGATCGCGCTGGTACATCGGCAGCGCCTCCAGCACCACGCGGTACTGGTTGGCCTGACCGTAGATGGTCGAAATCTGCCGCTGGGCGAAGGCGTCGTTCAGGGTGTCGGTGACGGCCTGCAGGTTGACGCCGAGCTGTCCCGCGCGCTGCCTGTTGATGTCCAGCGCGGCGCGCAGGCCGCCATCCTGGGCTTCCGAGGAGACATCGCGGAACAGCGGGTCATGGCGCATCTCGGCGACGAGCTTGTTGGCCCACTCCCCGACCAACGCCGAATCCGTTCCGGTCAACGTGTACTGATATTGCGAGCGGCTCGACTGGGTCGAGATCTGCACGTCCTGCACCGGCTGGAAATAGATCGTCATGCCCGGGATCGACGCCGTCCGCTGCTTCAGCCGCGCCACCACGGCGGAAACGTCGTCGCGCCGCTCGCCGCGCGGCTTCAGGGTCATCACGAGGTGGCCGACATTGGTGGTCGGGTTGACCGAGCCGGCGCCGATCACGGAGACGACACTGATCACGTCGGGATCGGCCTTGATCGCATCGGCGGCCAGGGTCTGCCGGTTCTGCATTTCGGCGAAGGAAACGTCGGGACCGGCCTGGGTGACCGCGGTGATCGAGGCCGTATCCTGCAGCGGCAGAAAACCCTTCGGCGCCACGACATACATGAACAGCGTCGCCCCCAGCGTGGCGAAGGTGACGACGAGCGTCGCGCGTTGATGCCGCAGCACCACCAGCAGCGTCCGGTGGTAGAATTCGATCATTCGGTCGATGAAGCGGCTGATCGCGGCAAGACCGGGCACCGCGATCTCCTCGCCGGCGTGCTTCAGGAGCCGCGAGCACATCATGGGTGTCAGCGTCAGCGACACCACCGCCGAAGTCACCACCGCGATCGTCAAGGTCAGCGCGAATTCGCGGAACATGCGCCCGACCAGCCCCGACATGAACAACAGCGGGATGAAGACCGCTATCAGCGATACCGTCAGCGAGATCACGGTGAAGCCGATTTCGCTCGCGCCGCGCAGCGAGGCGCTCATTCCGGTTTCGCCGTTCTCCATGTGGCGAACGATGTTCTCGATCATCACGATGGCGTCGTCGACCACGAAGCCGGTGCCGATGGTGAGCGCCATCAGCGACAAATTGTCGAGGCTGAAGCCGGCAAAATACATGATGCCGAAGGAAGTGATCAGTGACAGCGGCAGCGCCACGCCCGCGATCAGCGTCGCCCGCAGCGAGCGCAGGAACAACAGCACCACGAGCGTGACCAGCACCACGCTCAGGATCAGCGTGAACTGCACGTCATGCACGGAAGCCTGGATGGTCACGGTGCGGTCGCTGACCACGTTCAGCTTGACGCCGGCCGGGATCGCGCGCTGCAGTTTCGGGATCTCCGCCTGGATGTCGTGGACCACTGCGATGACGTTGGCGCCGGGCTGCCGCTGGATGTCGATGATGACGGCCGGCGTGCCCTGGTACCAGCCGCCGGTGCGGTCGTTCTCCAGCCCATCGACGATGACGGCGACGTCGCCGATCGTGACCGGCGAGCCGTTGCGGTAGGCGATGATGACCGGCCGGTAGGCGTCGGCGGCCGCGATCTGGTCGTTGGCGGCGATCGTGTAGGACTGTTGCGCGCCGTCGAGCGATCCCTTCGGGCCGGAGACGTTGGCGCCCGCGATCGCGTTGCGCAAATCCTCCATCGCGATGCCGTAGGCGGCAAGCCGCGCCAGATCGGCCTGCACCCGCACCGCGGGCTTGAGGCCCCCCAGCACGGAAACGCGTCCGACCCCGGAAATCTGGCTGAGGCGCTGGGCCAGGATGGTGTCGGCGATATCGCTCATGGTGCGCAGCGAAATCGTGTCCGAGGTCAGCGCCAGCGTCAGCACCGGCGCGTCGGCAGGGTTGACCTTGGCGTAGGTCGGCGGATAGGGCAGCGTTCGCGGCAGCACGCCGGCGGCGGCGTTGATCGCCGCCTGCACATCCTGCGTCGCGCCGTCGATGTCGCGGTTGAGGTCGAACTGCAGCGATATCTGGCTGACGCCGAACGAACTGGTCGACTGCATCGCGGACAGCGACGGGATCTGCCCGAGCTGGCGCTCCAGCGGCGCGGTGATCAGCGAGGCGATCACGTCGGGGCTCGCGCCCGGCAATTGCGTCGTCACCTGCACCGTCGGGAAATCGACCTGCGGCAGCGCCGATACCGGCAGCGCCCAGTAACCGAGCGCGCCGCCGATCAGGAGCGCGATGCCCAGAAGCGAGGTCGCGATCGGCCGGCGGATGAACGGTTCGGAGACGCTCATGGCTGCCATGGCTGCGTGCTCACGGTTGCGAAGTCAGACATCTATGCGACTGTGTTCCTGGTCATGGCTGCGCCTTCGCACCGCCTGACTGCCCGCCTCCCTGCCCCGTTTGAGCCTTTTGATCGCTCGCCGCCGCGCCGCGATCGGTCTTCTTGGCGGCCTTGCTCTGGACGTCGCGGCTGCTGCGCTTCTTTTTCGGCGCGAGGTCCGCCGTCGGCGTCTGCTCGTCCGTACCGATGACGATCTTGGCGCCATCGGAGAGGCTCGCAAAACCGGTCGTCACCACGCGATCGGAAGGCGAAAGGCCGCTCGCGATCACGGCATCGTTTTCGTCCTGCTGCGTCACCGTGACCGGTTTGGCCGTGACGATGTCGCCATCGCCGATGACATAGCTGAAGGTCCCCGCAGGTCCGCGCTGCACGGCCGAGGTCGGCACCACCAGCGCCTGCGAAAGCGTGTCGACCTTGAGGCGCACATTGACGAACTGGCCGGGCCACAGCTGATAATTGGCGTTGGGAAACTCGGCCTTGAGCTTCAGCGTCCCCGTGGTCGGATCGACCTGGTTGTCGATGCCGCTGAGCTTGCCGGTATCGATCACCGTGACCCCGTCATTGCCGAAGACGTCGACCGCCAGCCCGCCCTTGCCGGCGGCGAGATTGACCCGGACGATCTGCTGCTGCGGCAGGCTGAAGGTCACCGCGATCGGCTGCAGCTGGGTGATGTAGACGAGGCCGGTGGCGTCGGCAGCATGGACGATATTGCCCTGATCGACCTGGCGCAGGCCGGCGCGGCCCGATAGGGGCGCGACGATCTTGGTGTAGCCGAGCGTTGCCTGCGCGTTGTCGATCGACGCCTGATCGGCGTTGACCAGCGCCTCCTGCTGGGCAACCACGGCCTTCTGCGTATCATATTGCTGCTTGGAGCCGGCGTTGGAGGCGGCGAGCTGCTGGTAGCGCACGAGGTCGAGGCGCTGGTTGGCGAGCTGCGCTTCATCCTGCGCCTTTTTGGCGACCGCCTGATCGTATTGCGCCTTGTAGATGACCGGATCGATCTCGGCGAGCACGTCGCCCTTCTTGACGTCCTGCCCCTCGACGAAGTTGACGATGGCGAGTTTTCCGTCGACCTGGGGGCGCACCAGCACGGTGTTCAGGGCGCGGACCGAGCCGACGCCATCGAGATAGACCGGAACGTCCTTGATGCGCGGGGCCGCCGCCAGTACCGGCACCGGCAGATCAGGCGTCCGGTTGGCGGCTTTCTTTTGCTGCAGAGATGTCCAGGCGATGTAGCCGAGGCCGCCGACGATCAGGAATGTGATCGTGAGCGAAACCAATCGGCGCCGCGCGCGCGAGGCGACGCGAACCACACCGTCGCCGGCGGCCTTGGCCCTTTCGTTCAAATCCGGCTTAAAGAGCATCGACCGGCTTCTCCATTCTCAGCTCCCAACCGCCCCCCAGCGCCTGATACAGGCTGACGATCGCAAGCAGCCTCGCAAGCTGCGCCTGCGAGAGCGAATCTTCCGCCGTAAACAAGGTCAATTGCGTGTTTAGCACAGTTACGATGTCGGCGGTGCCGGCCCGAAGCTGCTGTTCGGCCAATTGAAAGGCCCGCCGTGAGGATGCCACCACCTCGCGCTGCAGTTGCAGCTTGATGCTGGTCTGCCTGATTGAATACAGCGCGTTATCGACATCGGCAAATGCCGAAACCACCGTCTTGCGGTAGGTCTGCAGCAATTCGTCCTGTTTGGCCTTGGTGAATTCGAAATTGCCCAGAATTTTGCCACCGTCGAAGATCGGCTGGGTCAGGCTGCCAACCATGCTGAAGAAAGCCGCATGGGGCTGGAACAGCGCCACCAGCGCCGAACTCTGATATCCGCCCTGCCCGGTCAACTGGATGCTCGGAAAGAATTGCGCGCGGGCGTTGCCGACATTGGCGGTGGCGGAGGCAAGCTGTGCTTCCTGCCGCCGGATGTCCGGCCGCTGCGTCAGCAATTCCGACGGCAGGCCGGGGGTCACCCGGGGCGAGGCGATCTGGTTAAGCGAACCGCCCGCTACATGGAGCTCTTCCGGGGGCCGCGACACCAGCGTCGCCAGCGCGTTGACGTTCTGGTCGAGCGTCTGCCGCAACGGCGGCACCAGCGCCTTCTGATTGCCCAGCACGCTCTCCTGCTGCGCGACGTCGAGATCGGTTCCGGTGCCGGCCTTGAAGCGTTGCCGGATCGCCTCGAGGATGCGCGTCGCGCTGGCGATATTGTTTTCGGCCACGCGAATCCGGTCCTGCGCGCCGAGCACCTGAAAATAGGCGTTGGCGACGCTCGTGAGAGTGGTCAGCGCCACCGTGTCCCGATCGAAGCGATCGGCGATCGCCGTCTCCTCCGCTGCCTGCAGTGCATCGCGGTTCTGGCCCCAGAAATCGAGCTGATAGCTGGCGCTGAGCGAGGCCGAATAGTTGACGATCTCGCGTCCGTTATTGTTCAGGCCGCTGGCGCTGGAGCTCGACGTCCGGGAATAGGTCTGCTGGCCGTTGCCGTTGACGGCCGGCAGCAGCGCCGCACCCGCAATGCGCGCCTGCTCGTCGGCCTGGATCAGCCGCGCGACCGCGGCCGCGATGTCGAGGTTAACCCTTTGGGCCTCCTCCATCAGCGCGGTCAATTCCGCCGAGCGGAAGCCGCTCCACCAATCCAGCGTCGGGGGCGCGTCGGGGTCGGTCAATCCGCCGGATTTGTAGCGGTTGGGGACATCGAGCGCCGGATCGGGCAAATCCTGGGTCAACACGCAGCCCGCCGAACCCGTGACGAAGCAGAGCACCGCAAGCCAGGTCGCGGCGCGACCCAGGCGAGGGAAGACAGCCGTTGGGGCTTGAAGGACAACAGCCGGAAAGCCTTGCGTCACGTCTGCCCTCCGCCGGGCGTAACGCCCGGGAAGCCATGCGGCCGGTGCCGCCGGACCAATTCGCGGACAGTGCTCGGACGGGCTGGTTGCGACGCGTTCAAGGGTAATGCTTCCTTCGGGAACTTCTCCGGCATACTAGCCGGGGGATCATGGCGCGGACAGTCCCGTTCTGCCGTTGCTCTTGAAGGATGCCGATGAATTGAGCACGCGTAACTTCAAACTTCCCCATATTTCATGGGACTTTCCATGGGGTCCCGGGGTTCACCGGGATGCGGCAATCTTACCAACATTTCATGTCGTTTCCGGTCAGCCGAGGATTTGAGGCCACACCTGCGCGGGCCACCCGGCGCGGACTGAAACCCCGCGCGTATTCGCGCCGTATCTCCGCCATCAACCGATGGGGGCAGGAATGCGGGTTGCGGTTATCGGAACGGGAATTGCCGGCAATGCCGCGGCCTGGACCCTGTCGAAGCGATATCCGGTCACGGTCTATGACCGTGAGCTGAGGCCGGGCGGGCACAGCCACACCGTCACCATCGACTACGACGGAACGCCGCTCGCCGTCGATATCGGCTTCATCGTCTACAACGAGCTGAATTACCCCGACCTGACGGCGCTGTTTGCCTATCTCGGCGTCGAGACCGTCGAGAGCTGCATGAGCTTTGCGGTCACCGCCAGAGCCGGCCGCTTCGAGTGGAAGGGCGGCGGCAAGAACTGGCTTGAAACCGCGCGAGGCCTGTTCGCGCAACCTCGCAACCTGCTGTCGCCGTCGTTCCTGCGGATGCTGCGCGACATCCTCGCCTTCAACCGGCAAAGCGTCGAGGATTTTGCCGCCGACAGGCTCGCCGGCCTGACCCTCGGTGAATATTTCGGCGTTCGTAAATTCGCGCCGCGGCTGCTCACCGATTATCTCGCTCCCATGGGAGCCGCGATCTGGTCCGCCCCGGCGGACGAGATGCTGGATTTTCCCGCCGAGAACTTCGTGGCATTTTTCAACAACCACCGCCTCTTGCATTACGAGCGTCCGGTCTGGCGCACGGTGAAGGGCGGCAGCCGGCGCTATGTGGAGAAGATGACTTCTGCCTTTCGCGATCGGCTCCGGCTTGGCTGCGCCGTCACGTCGATCGAACGCACGCCGCACGGCGTCATCGTCCATGACAGTCTCGGCCGGCGCGACAGCTACGATCACGTCGTGATCTCGGCCCATAGCGATCAGGCTCTGGCGATGCTGTCCGACGCCGATCCAGCCGAGCGGGCCGTTCTCGGCGCCATCTGCTATGCCCCCAACACGGTCTACCTGCATCGCGACGTCAGGTTGATGCCGAAACGCCGCCGCGCCTGGGCGTCCTGGAATTTTTTGCGCTGGCAGCGCGAAGGCACCGTCGAAAACGACGTCGCGGTGACCTACTGGATGAACCGGTTGCAGGGCATCGATGCCGGCAAGCCGCTGTTCGTCAGCCTCAACCCGCCCTTCGAACCCGACCCGGCGCTCACCTTCGGCAAATATATGTGCGATCATCCGCAATATACCGCGGCAGCTTTTGCGGCCCAGAAGCGCCTTGGCGAGATCCAGGGCCGGCGCCACACCTGGTTTTGCGGCGCCTGGACCGGCTACGGTTTTCATGAGGACGGCCTGCGGTCCGGCCTTGCCGTGGCGGAGGCGCTCGGCGCAACCGTGCCCTGGCGCGAGCCGCCGCCCGAACTGGCGCAAGCCGCGGAGTAGCCATGAGGGATCAGACCGCGAGAGCCGAGACGCAGGGCGAGACCGCCGCGGCCGCGCTCTACGTCGGCGAGGTGATGCACGCCCGGCTGAAACCGATGGGCCATCGCTTCAGCTATCGCGTGATGAGCCTGTTGATCGATCTCGACCGGCTTGACGCGGCGGACCGGCAGTCACCCTTGTTCGGCGTCAACCGCGCGGCGCTGTACAGTTTCCATGAAGCCGACCATGGCGAGCGCGACCGCTCGAGCCTGCGCCTCTACGTGCAGCGCCGCGCGGCCGAGCGCGGCATCGATCTTGCCGGCGGGCGGGTCCTGCTGCTGTGCTATCCGAGGCTGCTCGGCTACACCTTCAATCCGCTCTCGGTCTATTTCTGCTTCCGCGCCGACGGCGAGCTTGCGCTTCTGATCTACGAAGTCCGCAACACCTTTGGCGATATCCACGCTTACGTGCTGGCCGTGAAGCCGGGCGAGGCCAGCGCCGCCGGCGTCCGGCAGGAGCAGGACAAGCTGTTCTACGTCTCGCCCTTCATCGAAATGGCGATGCGCTACCACTTCCGCGTCTCGCCGCCCGGAGAGCGCGTCAAGCTGCGCATTCTCGAGACTGACCGCGAGGGTCCCCTGCTTGCGGCGACCTTCAGCGGCCGTCGCCGCGGCCTCACCACCGCGGCGCTGCTGCGGGCTTTTTTCGCGCTGCCGCTGGTCACGCTGAAGATCATCGCGGCGATCCATTGGCAGGCGTTGCGGCTATGGCTGAAGGGCGCACGGCTGGTGCCGCGTCGCCATGCCGCAGCTGCGAACGCTGCGCTCAATCCCCAATACCAGCTTGGCGACCGGCAAACGCGGCGATTATAGTGATACCGTTACGAGCGACGGGCTGGCCCATGCCAAGTTTGATTTCTGTAACACCCGACAATATCGGGACCGTTCTGTCCGATTTGCCTCGCCTTGTCCGGCTGGCGCTTGGCTTCGGCTCCAGGCTCAGGCGCGGCACGCTCGACGTCACGCTTCCCGACGGCCGCACATTGCGGCTTGGCGGCCTCGAGCCAGGTCCGTCGGCGGCCATGACCCTCTACAACTACGCGTTCGCGTCGCGGCTATTGAACGGCGGCGACATCGGCATCGCCGAGGCCTATCTCAACGGCGAATGGGACACGCCGGACCTGACGCAATTCCTCTTTCTGTTCTGCGTCAATCACGACCTGATCCAGACGATGCTCGGCGACAGGCCGCTGATGCGCTTTGTCCAGATCGTTCGGCACTGGCTCAACCGCAACACCAGGCGGCAGGCGCGCCGCAACATCTACGCGCATTACGACATCGGCAACGCGTTCTATTCGGCGTGGCTCGACCCGAGCATGACCTATTCCTCGGCGCTGTTCGAGGACGACACCCCCGACCTCGCCGCCGCGCAGAACAACAAATACCGCAGGCTTGCCGAGGCCATCGATCTCAAGCCCGGCCAGAGGTTGCTCGAGATCGGATGCGGATGGGGCGGCTTTGCGGAATATGTCGCGAAAACCTTTGGCGCCAAGGTGGTCGCGCTCACCATCAGCAAGGAGCAGCGCGATTTCGCGCAGGCGCGCATGCAGACCGCGGGCCTTGCCGACAACGTCGAGATCCGGCTGCAGGATTATCGCGACGAGCGCGGCCGCTACGACCGGATCGCTTCGATCGAGATGATCGAGGCGGTCGGCGAACAGTTCTGGCCGAGATATTTTTCGCAATTGCGCGACCGGCTGTTGCCCGGCGGGCTGGCCGGCATTCAGGCCATCACCATTCAGGACAATTTGTTCCGGACCTACCGCCGCGAAGTCGATTTCATCCAGCGTTACGTGTTTCCCGGCGGCATGCTGCCCTCGCCGCAAGTGCTGAAATCGCTCGGCGAGCGGTTCGGCGTTCCCGTCATCCGCGAGCGCATTTTCGGGCAAGATTATGCCAAGACGCTCGCGATCTGGCGAAGCAATTTCCGCGCCGCCTGGCCGAACCTGATGCCATCGGGATTCGACGACCGGTTCCGGCGATTGTGGGAGTATTACCTCGCCTATTGCGAGGCCGGATTCCTGTCGGGAAATATCGACGTGCGCCAGGTGGTGTTCGCGAAACCGACATAGCTTGCACCGCACCATCGGCGTGAAAGCGGCTTCCACTTTGGCGGAACGCGATCTAGGCTCGTTGCCGAACAGGCAATCGACCGGCAAGAGTTCTTGCGCATATGATTTTCAACAACGACGTCGTCGAAGCGATCGGCAACACGCCGCTGATCAAACTCAAGCGGGCCTCCGAGGAAACCGGCTGCAACATCCTGGGCAAGGCCGAATTCATGAATCCCGGCCAGTCGGTGAAGGACCGCGCGGGAAAGTGGATGATCCTCGAGGCGGAGAAGCGGGGCGAGCTGAGGCCCGGCGGGCTGGTGGTGGAAGCAACCGCGGGCAATACCGGAATCGGACTTGCGGTCGTCGCGAGCGCGCGCGGCTATCGAACGCTGATCGTCATTCCGGAAACCCAGAGCCAGGAAAAGAAGGACATGGTGCGGCTGTGCGGCGCCGAGCTGATCGAAGTGCCGGCGTTGCCCTTCGCCAATCCGAACAATTATCAGCATGTCGGACGGAGACTTGCCGAGCAGCTGCGCAAGAGCGAGCCGAACGGCGTCCTGTTCGCCGATCAATGGAACAATCTCGATAACGCCAAGGCGCATTACGATTTGACCGGTCCGGAAATCTGGCAGCAGACGGAGGGCAAGGTCGACGGCTTCATCTGCTCGGTCGGCACCGGCGGCACCCTCGCCGGCACCAGCCGGGCGCTAAAGGAAAGGAACAAGAACATCGTCGTCGCCTGCGCCGATCCGCATGGATTTGCGATGTATGAACTGTTCAAGCATGGCAAGGCCAAATCGACGCCGGGCGATTCGATCACCGAAGGCATCGGACTGGGTCGCGTCACGCCCGTGATTGAGACCGCCAGGGTCGACGACGCGTTCCTGATTTCGGATGAGGAAGCCGTGACCCTGATCTACGAATTACTGGAGCACGAGGGTCTTTGCCTCGGCGGTTCCACCGGCATCAACGTCGCCGGCGCGATCCACCTCGCCAAACAGCTCGGTCCCGGCAAAACCATCGTCACCATGCTCTGCGATTCCGGCAACCGCTATCAGTCAAAGCTGTTCAATCCGGAATTCATGCGCGCGAAGAACCTGCCGGTGCCGCAATGGATGGAGAGGCGCAGCAAGATCGAGTTGCCGTTCGAGAAGGTATGAGTTATTCGGCGAATAGCGAGTGGCGAGTGGCGAGTGGCGAATAGCGAGTTAGCGATCAGTTCCATTCGCTACGCGCTACTCGCAATTCGCCGTACTCACCGCAAAATCTGGCTGAGGAACAATTTGCTGCGCGCGTGCTGCGGGTTGGCGAAGAAATTCGCCGGCGTGTTCTCCTCGATGATCTGGCCCGCGTCCATGAACACGACGCGGTTGGCGACTTCGCGGGCAAATCCCATTTCGTGGGTAACGACCAGCATGGTCATGCCTTCCTTGGCGAGGTCGACCATGGTGTCGAGCACTTCCTTGACCATTTCCGGATCGAGCGCCGAGGTCGGCTCGTCGAACAGCATGACCTTCGGATTCATGGTCAGCGCACGCGCGATCGCGACGCGCTGCTGCTGGCCGCCGGACATCTGGCCCGGATATTTGCTGGCCTGATGCGGGATCTTCACCCGCTCCAGATATTTCATCGCGGTTTCCTCGGCCTCCTTCTTCGGGATGTTGCGCACCCAGATCGGCGCCAGCGTGCAGTTTTCCAGCACGGTGAGATGCGGAAACAGGTTGAAGCTCTGGAACACCATGCCGACCTCGCGGCGGACCTCGTCGACCCGCCGCAAATTCGGACCGAGTTCAATGCCGTCGACGATGACTTCGCCTTCCTGAAATTCCTCGAGCGCGTTGACGCAGCGGATCAGCGTCGATTTGCCGGAGCCCGACGGACCGCAGATCACGATGCGCTCGCTCTTGCCGACATCGAGGTTGATGTCGCGCAGCACGTGAAAATCGCCGTACCACTTGTTGAGGTCGACAATATTGACGATCGAGTTCTCGGCCATGGTGATTTACTCAGCTGCGCCGGTGAGGATTCAACCGGTGTTCGACGAACAATGAATAGCGCGACATTCCGAAGCAGAACGTGAAGTAGATGATCCCGGCGAAGGCAAAGCCGGTAAACAGCGTGGTCGGGGTCGCCCAGACCGGATCGGCGAAAGACGCATGCAGCGAGCCCAACAGGTCGAACAGCGCCACGATCGACACCAGCGAGGTGTCCTTGAACAGCGCGATGAAGCTGTTGACGAGCCCGGGAATGACGTGGCGCAGCGCCTGCGGCAGCACGATGAGCGCCGTCGTCTTCCACCACGACAGGCCGAGCGCGCTCGCCGCTTCCGCCTGCCCGCGCGGGATCGCCGTCAGACCGCCGCGGATCACCTCCGCCATGTAGGCGCCGGCGAACAGCGCGATGCCGATCAACGCCCGCACCAGACCGTCGATCGTGAAATCTCCGGGCAGGAACAGCGGCAGCATGTAGGTGGCGAAGAACAGCACGGTGATCAGCGGCACGCCGCGCCAGAACTCGATGAACGCGATCGAGAAGATCCGGATCAAGGGAATGGTCGAACGCCGGCCCAGGGCGAGCGCGATGCCGACCGGCATCGAGGTGACGATGCCGGTGACCGACACCACGAGCGTCACCAGCAGTCCGCCCCACAGCCGTGTATCGACGACAGGCAATCCGCCGCGGTCGAGACCCATGGCGGCGATCACGACGCCGACGCCTGCGAAGATCGCAAGGCTGACGGCAAGCGCACGCCATCCGCCGCGCGGGCCGCCATTCCACAGGAACAGCAGGATCGAGACGATCGCGGCGGTGGCCGCAAAGTCGGTCCAGACCGGATGGCTTGTTTCCTGGATTTGGGCAGCAAGCCAGGTCAGCGGCGAGATCAGATACGAAATCGCGGTGCCGAGCAGGACGAAGAGATTTCCCAGCAGCACAAAAAGCGGGCCGATCACAGCGGTCTTCTCGCCCGCGCTCGCCGTCGCATGGCCCGCATCGGCTATGGTGCCGGCCAATCCGGAGAACAGGCCGGCCGTCCAGCTCAATCCGAGCCCGTGCAGGCCGCCGCCATGCAGCAGGAAGAACGCCACGATCGGAAATGCGACGAAAAACAGCCCGGCGTTGAGCCCCTTCGCCGGCAGGCGGGGAATCAACAGCGGCAACAGCAGCAAGGCGGCAAGCAGGTAGGTGAGATTCACCCGCCAGCGCTCGGTCTCCGGATAAAAGCCGTAAATGAACTGCGTGAATTTCGCGGCGACATAGGGCCAGCAGGCGCCGACCGGATGGCCGGCATTCTCGGCCAGGCACGCATTGCGGTCGGTGCCGTGCCAGACCGCGTCGACCAGCAGGAACCTGAGCGCGGGAATGACGGTGAACCAAAGCAACAGCACGCTCACCACGGTGAGCAGGATGTTGGTCGGCGAGTTGAACAGCCGGGTGCGCAGGAACCCGATGAAGCCCGTGGTCTTGACCGGCGCGCTTCGCTCGGAAACGAGTTGCTCGCGGACAAAGGGCGCAGGTGCTCCGGCAATGTCGCTCATGCGCCCATGCTCCGGCTGAGCCGCCACCCGTAGAAGTTCATGATCGCGCTGGTCACCAGCGAGATCAAGAGATAGACGCCCATCGTGATGGCGATGATTTCGATCGCCTGGCCGGTCTGGCTAAGCGTGGTTCCGGCGAACACCGAGACCAGGTCCGGGTAGCCGATCGCCACCGCCAGCGACGAGTTCTTGGTGAGATTGAGATACTGGCTCGTCAGCGGCGGCAGGATCACGCGCAGCGCCTGCGGCACCACGATCAGCCGCAAGGTCGAACCGCGCGACAACCCGAGCGAGGAGCCGGCTTCCGTCTGCCCCTTGTGCACCGACTGAATCCCGGCGCGCACGATCTCGGCGATGAACGCGCCGGTGTAGGTCGAAAGTGCCACCAGCAGTGCGACGAATTCCGGAATCAGCCGCGAGCCGCCGGCGAAATTGAACCCTCTGAGCACCGGAATTTCAAAGCTGAGAGGTCGGCCGAAAATCAATGCGCTCACCAGCGGCAGCCCGATCAGGAGACCCAGCACATAGGGCCAGATGACGATCAATCTGCCGTTGTCGAACAGCTGCCGGCGCGCATAGCGCCGCAGCAACAAGGAGACAACGATCGCCACCACAATGGCAAGCAGGAAGGGTTCCAGACCGGGGTTGCCGATCGGCCTCGGAACCACCAAACCGCGGTTGGACAGAAAGACCAGTCCGAGCAGCGAGACGCTTTGCCGCGGCGCCGGCAGCGCGGCGAGCACCGCCAGATACCAGAACAGGATCTGGAACAAGAGCGGCAGGTTGCGGACGCCTTCGACGTATGCTCCCGAAATTCGCGACAGCAGCCAGTTCGGCGACAGGCGGCCGAGCGCGATGACAAATCCGATGACGGTGGCGAAGAAGATGCCAAGCACCGAGACCAAGAGCGTGTTGAGCAGGCCGACGAAAAACACGCGGGTATAGGTGTCGGATCCCGAGTACGGAATGAGGTTCAGACTGACGTCAAATCCCGCCGTACGATTCAGAAATCCGAGACCCGAGGTGATCCGCTGCGACTCGAGGTTGGCGCGCGCGTTGGCGACGATTTCGTAGCCGATCCAGACCAGCACTGCGACGAAGATCACCTGGAGCGCAAACCCGCCCCACCCCGCGCGGCCGCCCAGCGCGCGTTTCAGCCGAAAGGCAAACTGCGACGGTGGTTTTCGGGGCTCGATGGCCATCGCCGCAGCCGCCGGCCAGGCGATCAGCGGATCGGCGGCGCGTACTGAATTCCGCCCTTGGTCCAGAGCCTGTTGAGCCCGCGGGCGATCTGCAGTTTCGAGCCGGTGCCGACGTTGCGGTCATAGGCTTCGCCGTAATTGCCGACCGCCTTGATGATTCGGATGACCCAATCGTTGGTGACGCCGAGCAATTCGCCAAAATTGCCGTCGGCGCCGAACACGCGCTTGAGTTCCGGCTTGTCCGACTTCGCCATTTCGTCGACGTTGTTCTGGTTAATGCCGAGCTCTTCGGCATCGAGCATCGCAAACAGCGTCCACTTCACGAGATCGAACCACTGATCGTCGCCGTGGCGCACCATCGGACCGAGCGGCTCCTTCGAGATCACCTCCGGTAGAACCACGTGATCGGCGGGATTTGCGAGCTTCAAGCGCTCGGCATAAAGCTGCGATACGTCGGAGGTAAATACGTCGCAGCGTCCGGACTCGTAGGCTTTGACGGTCTCGTCGGCGTTGCTGAACGCGATCACCTCATACTTCATGTTGTTGCTCTTGAAGTAGTCGGCGAGATTGAGCTCGGTCGTAGTGCCGGTCTGCACGCATACCGACGCGCTGTTCAGTTCGAGCGCGGAATTCACTTTCAGGGATTTCTTCACCAGGAAACCCTGTCCGTCGTAGTAGGTCACGCCGGTAAAGTTGGCGCCGAGCGAAGTGTCGCGGGACAGCGTCCAGGTCGTATTTCGCGACAGCACGTCGATTTCGCTGGATTGCAGCGCCGTGAAGCGATCCTTGGCCGACAGCGGCACGAACTTGACCTTGGTCGGGTCGTTGAAAATGACCGCCGCGATCGCGCGACAGACGTCGACGTCGAGCCCGGTCCAGTTGCCCTTGTCGTCAGGTGCCGAAAAACCAGGCAGGCCCTGGCTGACCCCGCAAGATAACAGGCCACGGTCCTTGACCGTCTTGAGCGTCTGCGCGGTGGCGGCCTGCGCAGAGAGAGCGGCGGAAACAGCAAGGGTGAGAACAAGAATTACGCGTTTCATGGCGATACCTTTCAAGGGTCGTCCGGGACTACTTGCCTATCATCGCGTCCGCCGACGGGCCAACCCTATGATCCACCGTTGCAAACGCCCGCCCGCTGGCAATTAGACGCACAAGCCGGTCGGAAAGATGGATCGAAGATCGCGGCAGGCCCCTCAACGTGCGGCGACTGAATAGCTGGCGCGCATCACAGAACGACTGGAGGTCGCGGTCAAGGGGTTGACGGCCATCTTCTGTGTCCTGTTAGTAAGAAACCGGCCCGATCCCGCCGCCCCCGGCGGGCGCTCGCGAGGGAGCCGTGGCTGCGGCAAGAGGTTTCAAATCGTGGCGGCGAACGCATGAATTCTTCAGGAGACGATCGAGCACCGACGCCGCGCAAGGCGGAGACCACGCTGGTGACGGCGGGGCGCGACACCAGAGCACAGAAAGGTTTCGTCAATCCGCCTGTCGTGCACGGCTCGACCGTGCTCTATCCGACCGCCGATGACCTGCACGCCCATCGCGGCGAGTTCCAGTACGGCCGCCGGGGGACCCCGACCACGAAAGCGCTGCAACAGGCGCTGATGGCGCTCGAAGGGCCGCAATGCGCAGGCGTCGGGATCGCGCCCTCGGGCCTGTCGGCGATCTCGACCACGCTGCTGGCGGTGCTGAAAGCCGGCGATCATGTGCTGATTTGCGATAACGCCTATCGCCCGACCCGAAATTTCTGCAGTGGAATGCTCGCCCGCTATGGCGTCGAGACCGGCTATTACGATCCCCTGATCGGCGCCGGCATCGCCGCTTTGTTCAAGCCGAACACGAAGGCCGTGCTGGTCGAAGCGCCGGGCTCGCAGAGCTTCGAAATGCCCGACATTCCAGCGATCGCCGAAGTGGCGCACGCGCGCGGCGCGCTTGTCGTCGACGACAACACCTGGGCGACGCCGTTCTACCATCGCTCGCTGGAGCAAGGCGTCGACATCAGCATGCAGGCCGCGACGAAATACATCGGCGGTCATTCCGACATCATGTTCGGCACGATCTCGGCCAATGCCAAAGCCTGGCCGCTGATATCGGAGGCTATCCTGCAACTCGGTGTTTGCGCTGGACCCGATGACGTGTTCCTGGCGATCCGCGGCTTGCGTACGCTCGCGGTGCGGCTCGCCCAGCATTACCGTTCCGGGCTCGACATGGCGCGATGGCTGGCGACGCGGCCGGAGGTGCTGAACGTGTTGCACCCGGGCCTCGAGGGCAATCCCGGACACGCGATCTGGAAACGGGATTTCACGGGCGCCTCGGGGCTCTTCAGTGTCGTGCTGAAGCCGGCGCCCCAGAAGGCCGTCGACGCGCTGCTCGACAGCCTCGAACTGTTCGGCATGGGCTATTCGTGGGGCGGCTTCGAAAGCCTCGCCATTCCATTCGACTGCGCGCCCTATCGCACTGCCACGAAATGGGAGCCCGGCGGCCCCGCCCTTCGGCTCCATATCGGCCTGGAGAGCGTCGAGGATCTGAAGGCCGACCTTGCGCGTGGCTTTGCGGCGTTCAACGCCTAGGCTCCTGAAGAGATGTCCTGCTGCGGCCAACGGGCGCTGCGTCAACCAGCGATAGCGGCCTTTCGCCGAGACGCTCGGCTGCTGCCATGAATCGGGACGTTATCGCTCGGATAGCCCGGGAGTTTTGCGGGGTTTGCTTTGCAAAAGATAACGCTCCGTTCACCATGAGGGGCGAATCCCCGATTCCCTTCCGCCAACGCTCTCGCCCCGCAAGTTCCCTTATACCTTTACCGCTTAGTCATGCGGGACGGAAAGCTACCACCTTGAGTTCCAGTATCCCGGCGTAAGTGTAGTAAGCGTATGAAGACCGCACGCATTGTCGTCCTGACCATCGCTCTCGGTGCCGGCGGCGTTGCCGCATATCTCGCGAGCGGGTCCGGCGACAAGCCGCAAGCCCCGGTCGAGCCGGTCGCGCAACTGCAAACCGTGGACGTGCTGGTAGCCAGAGCCGACCTTGGGCTCGGCCAGACCGTTACCCCGGAAAACCTGCAGTGGCAGTCCTGGCCCTTGGCCGCGGCAAGCAACAATTTCATTCGCCGCACCGAACGACCCGACGCCACCACCCAGATTGCCGGCTCGATCGTCCGCTCGCCGTTCGTTGCGGGCGAACCGATTCGCGAGGCAAAGCTCGTCAAGGCCAGCGGCTCCGGCTTCATGGCCGCGATCCTGCCCCCCGGCATGCGTGCCGTCTCCACCGAAATTTCGCCCGAGACCGCCGCCGGCGGCTTTATCCTGCCCAATGATCGCGTCGACGTCGTTCTGTCCAAGCGCGAGAAGAACAGCGACCGTCCCGGCGCTGCCGACGTCGTTAACTCCGAGATTATTCTCGCCAACGTCCGAGTCCTCGCGATCGACCAGGCGCCGAAGGAAAAGGACGGCCAGAACACGGTCGTCGGCAAGACCGTGACGCTCGAGTTGCGCCCCGAACAGGCCGAGACGCTGGCGCGTGCGCGCCTGACCGGCACGCTGTCGCTCGCGCTGCGCAGCATCGCCGATATCAAAATGGTCGAGGCCAAACCCGACGATCAAGCGGCCAAGCGGGTCGGCGACAGCGTCAACGTGGTTCGCTACGGCATCCAAAGCACGACGACGACGCAGAAGTGAAGGGACGTCCCAGATGAAACGCGGGGGAATTCAGCTGGCGATGAGGACCAACCTGGTCCGCGGCTTGTCGTTTTCGGCGGTTGTTGCACTGTTGCTCTATCCGGCCCTGACCCCCGTCATCGCCGCCGACACCGCGTCGACGCCCGTTGCCGCCGGCGGATCGGTCAAGACACGTTTTCTCGCGCTCGGCATCGGCAAATCCATCGTGGTCGACCTGTCGCACGACATCAAGGATGTGCTGGTCGCCGATCCCAAGATCGCCAACGCCGTCGTGCGCTCGGCGCAGCGTGCCTACATCATTGGCCAGGCGGTCGGTCAGACCAACGTGGTGTTCTTCGACGCCGACGGCCAGCAGATCGCCTCCTATGACATCGCGGTCAAGCGCGATCTCAACGGCGTGCGCGCGGCGTTGCGGGAAAGCCTGCCCAACGCCGGAATCCAGATCGAGGGCGTCGGCGACAGCGTGATGCTGACCGGCTCGGTATCGAGCCCGATCGAGGCCCAGCAGGCGGGCGATATCGCGGCGCGGCTGGTCGGCGGGGCCGACAAGGTCGTCAATTCGATCGCGGTACGCGGCCGCGATCAGGTCATGCTGAAAGTCACGGTTGCCGAAGTGCGGCGTGACATCATCAAGCAGATGGGCGTCGATCTTTCGGCCAGCATGAACTACGGCACCGCGGTCGTGAACTTCAACAACAGCAATCCGTTCACCGCCAATGGCGCTCCGCTCGTCGCCGGCAACGGCCTCGGCGTCTCGGACATCACCAAGGGCCTGCCCTCGGTCACCGCGACCATGCGCGCGATGGAAAGCGCGGGCGTGGTGCGGACGCTGGCCGAACCGAACCTGACGGCGATCTCCGGCGAGTCCGCAACCTTTATTGCCGGCGGTGAATTTCCGATCCCCGCCGGTTACTCCTGCGACCCGACCACCCATGTCTGTACCACCCAGATCAGCTACAAGAAGTTCGGCATTTCGCTCAACTTCACTCCCGTGGTGCTGAGCGAGGGCCGGATTTCCCTGCGCGTCATGACCGAAGTGTCGGAATTGTCGAATGACAATGCGCTGACCGTGTCGCAGGCGCTGACCTCGACCACCACGAACTCCATCACCATTCCCTCGATCAGGACCCGCCGCGCCGAGACCACGCTGGAAATTCCCTCCGGCGGCTCGATGGCGATGGCAGGCCTGATCCAGGAGCAGACCAAGAAGGCGATCAACGGATTGCCGGGTCTCGACTCAATACCGGTCCTGGGCGCGCTGTTCAGGAGCCAGGATTTCGTCAACAACGAGACCGAGCTGATGGTTCTGGTGACGCCCTACATCGTTCGCGCTGTGGCCCAGAAGGAATTGTCGCGTCCCGATGACGGGTTTGCGCCGGCATCCGATTCCCAGTCGACGCTGCTCGCCCAGATCAACCGGCTCTACGGCATTTCCGGCCGCGCCGAACCGGTCGGAAACTTTCAGCCCAGCTTTGGCTTCATCATCGACTGAGACGACACGACGGACGGTTTCGGGGCGCGAGGGGACATCACGATGACAAACACAATTCCGGCCGTTCGCTATCGCACGCTGCTCGGCTTGTGCGCCCTCCTCGGCCTCTCGGTGACACTGGGTGCCTGCAACTATACCAGCGGAGAAGTCGTCTCCGCGAGTGTTCCCGACGATTACCGCGCACGTCATCCGATCGCGGTCGAGGAGGGCAACCAGTCGATTGTCGTTTTCGTCGGTCACGGGCGCGGCGGCCTTTCCTCCCCGCAGCGCGGCGACGTCATCGGACTGGCGCAGACCTGGCTTCGCGAAGGCACCGGCGCGATCGTCATCGACGTTCCCGTCGACACGCCGAACGCGCGCGCCGCAGCCGATTCGTCGCGGGAAATCCGTACGCTGCTGACGGCAGCCGGAGTACCTCCGCGCGGAATTACCGTGCATCGCTACCATCCGGACGATGAGAGGACGCTGGCGACGATCAGGCTGAGCTATCCAAAGATGAAGGCGGTCGCCGGACCCTGCGGCGTATGGCCGGACGATCTCGGGCCCTCGGTCCTGAACAACGACTATGCCGAGAACAAGCCGTATTACAATTTTGGCTGCGCCTACCAGCGCAACATGGCCGCGATGATCGACAATCCGTCCGACCTCGAGCAGCCGCGCCCCGAAACTCCGCCCTATACGGCGCGGCGCAGCGAGGCCTTCGAGAAATATCGCAAGGGCGAGACGACCACGACCTCCTATCCCGAAGCCGAAAAGGCCAAACTCAGCGATACAGGCAAATGATCCGATATCTCGGCCAAGAACCGGACGAAGCACCGGACACTCCTCATCCCGCGGACGATTACATCGCACCTGCGCCAAGGGTGTCGGTGCAGGCCTTTTGCGAGACCGAGGAAACCGCCGCCGCGGCGCGATCGGCGGGCGAAGACCGCCGCCTCGCCAAGGCCCATCTCACCGTCAAGTTGGGCGGCGTCGCGGCCGCCATCGAATCCTATCGCACGGTGCCGACGCCGAACGTGATCGTCCTGGAAACCCAGGGCAACAACGAGATTCTTGCCGGCCTCGATGATCTCGCAACCGTGTGCGATCCTGGAACCCGCGTCGTCGTCGTCGGCACCGCCCACGATGCCGCGCCCTATCGGGAACTCGTGCGCCGCGGCGTCAGCGACTACGTCATCGGACCGGTCAGCGCGCTCGACGTGGTGCGTTCGATCTGCAGCCTGTTCTCGGCGTCGGAGGCCGTTGCTGTCGGCCGCATGATCGCGGTGGTCGGCGCCAAGGGCGGCGTCGGCGCCTCCACTGTCGCCCACAACGTGGCGTGGGCGATCGCCCGCGACCTATCGCTGGATTCCGTCGTCATCGATCTCGACCTCGCGTTCGGCACGGCCAGTCTCGACTACAATCAGGATCCGTTGCAAGGCGTTGCCAATGCGGTGTTCTCGCCCGACCGGCTCGATACCTCGTCGATGGAACGGCTGCTGGCGAAATGCTCCGACCATCTCAGCCTTTTGGCGGCGCCGGCGTCGCTCGAGCGGGTCTACGATTTCGGCGAGCAGGCATTCGATGCGATCTTCGATACCTTGCGCATGACGACGCCCTGTATCGTGCTGGACGTGCCCCACCAATGGTCGGCCTGGGCCAAGCGGGTGCTGGTCGGTGCGGATGACATCCTGATTGTGGCCGAGCCCGACCTCGCCAATCTGCGCAACGCCAAGAACATGCTCGGCATCCTGAAGGCTGCGCGGCCCAACGACCGGCCGCCGCTCTATTGTCTCAACCAGGTCGGCTTGCCAAAGCGCCCGGAAATCGAAACCCGCGAATTCGCCAAGGCGATCGAGAGCCCGCCGATCGCGGCAATTCCCTTCGATTCCCGACTGTTCGGCGAGGCCGCCAATAACGGCCAAATGATCGCGGAAGTTTCGGCCGGCCACCGCACCAGCGAAATGTTCCGCCAGATCGCGCGGCGGCTGACGGGTCACGCCGAAGTCAAGAAACCGCGGGGTTCGCTGCTGTCGCCGATCATCCGGAAGCTGCGGGCGATTTAGCTCCGCGGTCTCCGCGAGCTAATTGGTTCGTCCGCCGGCCGCAGCCGGCCTATCCGCATCGGCGCGTGCGGCATTCTTCCGGGACAACAATTTCCGAAGATAGGTGACGTTCGCCCCTGCTTCCTCGGGGGGCAAGTCCGCCCTCACGATGCCTTCGGCCTCGGCAAGACGGCCCTGCAGCCCAATCACCAACGCCAAATTCAGCCGCACGCGCGCATCGGCCTCAGCGCCATTGCTGGCGCGGCGCAAGGTCTCCTCCGCCTTGGGCAAGTCCTTCGACAGCATGTAGGAAAGCCCGAGATTGGACAGCACCGTTGGTTCTTCGGGCGCGATTTTCAGCGCGCTCGCATAATACCGGCGCGCCTCGTCGTAGCGGCCGAGCTGATCGAGCGTCGTTCCCTGCGCCGACAGGATGCGCCAATCCGGGTCATCGGGGCTGTGGGCGCGGCTGAGCACGTCGAAAGCCTGCTGGAAGTTGCCATTGTCGGCGAGCGCCCGCCCGTAGCCGGCAAGAAGCGCCTTGTTGGCTGGATTAGCGATGCTGGCCGCCTCCAGCACGGCGACGGCCTGGGAGCGCTGCCCGGCGGCGCGCAGCGCCTTGCCGTATTGCAACGCGACCTCCGCGTCCCTGGGATTGGCGCGGTAGCGCTCGCGCAAGCCGTCGACCTCGGCCCTGGGATCGGCGGCATGGCGAACTTCAGCCTTGTCGCCAAGCGACCCCGTTACATCCGAGCCATCCACGGTCTGGCAGCCGCAAAGCCCCAACAAGAGGACAGCCGTTGACGCCATCGCAAGGCGGCTTGCGAAGCAGGTTTGCCGGAGCAAGTGGCGGAACATACGCTTTGACCTGTGATCGCCAACTAACCACAGATGCACAGCTTAACCCTAAGGTCTGGTTAAGGTTCGGCCGGGCCAGGGCGAGAGCACCCCGAGCTCCAATGTTTTGAAGGGCTTTTCGGCCTAATCGACGAATTGAGCGCCAACTTCGCAGCCGATCCGCCATGCCATGCGGCATTGGCGCGGGCGGCCTTCCGACAGAATGATGGTAAATTCGGTCGGAATGTCGAGATATTCCGCGATTACCTTGACGCCGCCATCGGAAATGTCGGTGATCGTACAGTCGCGCGGCAAGGAGCCGGTTCCGAACTGGATCTTTGCCGCACTTCTGCAAAGACGGCGTTCGCTTCTGCGTCTATTCACTAACATGTCGATCCTTCGCCCTGCTCGATCCGGCCACCTGCCCGTTTTACAGAAGAATTGTTGGAATTTGCCTAGCGTGACCGCTCGCAATTTATCGGTTTTGTTTGAAATCTCTTCACCGGTCGCGGTTCGACTTTATCTCGAACTGGCGCGAATGCCGCGCGGCCGCGAATGAAGATGCAGCTCAATGCAGCGCAAGATTGCGATCAGCCGCTAGAACCATCCGCCGTAAACGCCGAACTCGATCGCAGCAACAAACGTCAGCAGAAACAGAATTGAGATCAGCGGAGAGAATGGCTCGTCGTCGCTATGCCTGGAAAGATCTTTCATGACCGCACCAAATTGAGGAGTGTTTCTCGCCCGCAAGTGGCGCGCCAGTCGCTGCGACAAACATGAAGGGGGCGGCGTAGGAATTCCAGACGAGCCGCATGGCGGCTTCATAAAGACAGAATAAGCACCGGCGGAACGCATTTTCGAAGCGCGGCGCCCCGCACTTCCATCATTCGCTGACGGCCTGCTGGCGGTGGATGATGACGAAATAGAGGTTGCGGATGTAAACCACGAGCCCGAAGGCCTGACCTGCGATGAAAACGGGATCCCGGCGATACAGCGCGTAGATCAATAGCAGCACGCCGCCGCCAATCGAGAAGAACCAGAACGCCACCGGAATCACGCTTCGGCGCGCGCGTTCCGACGCAATCCACTGCACCGCGAAGCGCATCGTGAAGAAGCCCTGCGCCACGAAGCCGAGGGCCACCCAGCCATCGAACTTGATCACGAAGACATCGTGCAGGTAGCTGGCGAAGCTGGTGAGCAGGTCGGTCATGGGGTCACCTCGGTCGCAACGGGGCTCGGCTTCTTGCGTCGGATCAGCCACCATACGCCGGCCAGATCCAGGATTCCGATCCAGAGCCGATCGAAGAAGCCGTAGTTCGATACGCCGGACCGGCGCGGCCGGTCGATCACGTCGACATAGGCGATCGCAAAACCCTCGCGGCGCACCAGCGCTGGCAGAAAGCGGTGCAGTCCGTCGAAATAAGGCAGCATCAGGAACACCTCGCGGCGAAAGGCCTTCAGGCCGCAGCCGGTATCGCGGGTGCCGTCGCGCAGCACCGCGTTGCGCACGCCATTGGCAATGCGCGACTGAAATTTCTTGAAGCCGGTGTCCTTGCGTCCGACCCGCTGGCCGGCGGCAAGGCCCGTGCGCCCGCCGCCGTTTTCGATCGCCTTGATCAAATCCGGCAGGAAGGCCGGATTGTTCTGCCCGTCGCCGTCAAGCGTCGCCACGATGGCGCCGCGCGCGGCGCGCACCCCGCTGCGCACCGCCGCCGATTGACCGGCCGATGTCGCGTGACGGATCTGCCGCAGATGGCGATTTCGCCTCATGAGTTCCGCGAGCCGCTCGGCGGTCGCATCCGTCGAGCCGTCATTGACGTAGACGATTTCGTATCGCCAGCGGCCGTCCAGCGCGGCGATGATTTCCGCGATCAGCGGTTCGAGGTTCTCCGCCTCGTTGCGCACGGGAACAACGACGGAGACCGCCACCGCTTCTGGGTCTGGAGAAGACAAATCGACACTCGCCGTTTGAGTTGGCCCGCCGCCGGCCGGGCTCTTCGTCCCGTTGGTTGAGGCGTCCGCTTCTTATGAGGCTGACGGCCTGCGGGCAACCCTTTTGAGATGGCCGGAGAGGCGCCGGAGCGGCACAATTTCGCCATCGCGATGGATCGCAAATCCGAGACGGCGCGCGGCAAACCAGTAGCGCACGCACATCGCCCCGACCACCCCGATGAGTGCGCCGCCGACGACGTCGCTCGGATGATGCGCCAACAGCACGAGGCGGGTGGCCGCGATCAGCACGGCGTAGCCGAAGATCGCAATCCGCGCCCGCGGCCAGATCGCGCTGACCGCGAAAGCCAGCGCGAAGCTCGTAATGGCATGCGCGGAGGGAAAGCTGAAATAGGCTTCCGTTCCCGCGAAAGGCACGAAGTTGAAAGCGTTGGCCTTGCCTCCCACGAACGGGCGGCCGCGGCCGACGATCCATTTGATGATCTCGCCGGCAACGTCAGGCACCAGCACCGCGAAAAACAGAAACTGCAGGCGCGTCGCAAAAGCGAGCAGACGGGCGCGCGGTCTTCCCCGCAACGCAGCGGCAACGAGGGCCACGAAAAACAGCATGGCCGCCAGCGCCGACAGCACATAGGTCTCCTTGCCAAAATCGGTCAGGATGCGGGCCGGCCACAGGCCGGCGCTGCGACGGGGCGGCATCAGACCGATCTCGCGCGCATCGAACCAGAGCATCAGGGCGACAATGACCGCGGCTACGATCGCCGTCGTCAGAATCACATGGCGCGCCAGTCTTCGCGCCGCCTCGGCGCGCCGGGAATGCGACGGCGGACGCACAAGCTGCGCCGCCGAATGACGCGTCAGCACCAAAAGCTGCCGGAAGTAATTCCCGGATTTGCCGCCGCCTGTTTGAGCGGACATCTTACTCCGTGCCTTCGGAGCGGAAGATCGCGATCGAAACCGTCTTGCCCTGCGAAATATTGACGCCGTCGATCCGCGTGGCAACGTTGTAGCGCAAGCCGATGGCTTCGGCGCGCTGCGCAAAGCTGCGCTCCGTGCGCTGCTCCACCAGCGCGAAACGGCAACTGCCCTGCTTCAGGAAATCCGCCGCGCCCGATCCGTCCGTCAATAGCGTCTCGGTGCCGGTCATGAACACGAGGCTGGGCTCGTGGAACCCCGCCGCCGCCGCCTTCGGTCCGACGCAGACCACGTTGCGCAGCGCGTGGGCGATCGCGGCGCTCGGAAATAGCGGCGTCAGCGCGGGCGCGATGATGCCGTAGATGGCGACTGCCGAAAACATCGCCGCCACCACCGCGTTCATCAGCGAGCGTTCGGCGCGGTTGGCATCGTAAAGCCACCACGCGAACAGTCCGAATATCAATGACGCCGCCACGAACGGCCATGCCAGGAAAGCTGGCTGGCGGGTCAGCGCGATGGCGCCGACGATCGCAATCACCGATCCGAGTGCCGGAATGGCGAACCACCAGGCGGCGCCCCGCCGCAACCAGGATCGCGACAGCACCCGCCGCTCGAGCGCGCCGACCGTGAGGATGGCGATCGCCGGATAAAGCGGCAGCACGTAATGCGGCAGCTTGGTCAGCACCAGTTCGAACACGATCCAGGATGGCACCAGCCACGCCAGCAGGAACTGTGCGCCGGGCTCGCGCCTCGCCCGCCAGACCGCCGGCGCCGCCATCGCGGCCAGCGGCGCGCCCGGCCAGAACGTGACCCAGAACAGCAGCAAATAAAGTCCCGGCGGCGCGCCGTGGGATTCCTGCGCCGCGAGCTTGCTCAACATGTCGCCGCCGATCGAGTTGGCGAAGAACGCATCGCCCGAGCGCCAGAAGATGGCGACGAACCACGGCAGCACCAGCACCAGCATCCACATCAGGCCCCACACCGGACGCAGGCGCCACAGCCACGCCGCGGACCGGTCAAGGATCGCGAGCGTTGCGACCGCGAGCGCCACGAACATCAGGATCAGCGGTCCCTTGAGCAGGATGCCGCCGGCCAAAGCCGTCCAGAAGATCGCGGGCCAGCTCCATGGCGGATGCGCGGGGTCCTCGCCGCGCTGCCAGGACAGATAGACCCGCGCCAGCGCGCCCATCGCCGCGACGACCGTCAGGAGCAGCATGGCGTCGGTCTTGGCGAGCCGGGCCTCGGCGCCGAGCAGCACCGAACTGCCGATCATGAGCCCGGCCAGGACCGCCCCTCGGCGCGTCACGAATGCGAGCGCCGTCCAATAGGTCAGCAGCACCGCGCCGATGGCGCCGATCAGGGATGAAACGCGATAAACCCAGATGCGCAGCTCGGCCCGCGGCAGGCCCAGCGCCGAAGCGGTCTCGACGGCAGCGGCCTGCATCCAGTAGATGCCGACCGGCTTCTTGTAGCGCACGTCATCCTGGAAACGGATGTCGACGAAATCGCCGGTCTCGACCATCTGCTTGGTGGCCTGCGCAAAGCGCGCTTCGTCACGGTCGATTGGCGGGATGTTGAAAAATCCGGGCAGAAACAGCGCAAGACCGCACAAAACGAGGAATGCGACCGCGCGAAGATGGCTGCCTGCGGCGAAATCGAGCACGCCGACCAGCCGGCTAGCCGGATTTACCCGGTTCTTCGGCTCGCGCGGCTCTCCAAATCGGGGACGGGCATAGGTCTTGGCCATCGGTTCCGCATACGCCGAAACCGCTATTACCACAACCGGTTAGCGCGGAGTTCTATTGAATTCTGACGACCACCGTGTCGGCGGCGCCGGTAGAATCGATCACGGTCAATCGGGCAAAGCCCGGACCGGGCGGGTCGACCATGCGCTGACGCCGGCTGTCGATTTCGCCGACCGACACGCCATTCAGCAGCATGGTCATCGGCAGCACGCCGCCGGCGACCTTCACCGGCAGTGCGGAAGGCTTGCTGCGGCCTCCACCGTCCACATCGATCCGCGAGCCATCCAGCGGGAACTGGATGTGCAGCGCCTGTTCGCCCCCGGTCCGCACCAATTCGCCTTCGGGCCGAAATCGACGCAGCGGCAGCGGCAGCTTGGCGTTGCTTGCCACCAGAAGCGTTCCCTTGGGCGGCTTTGGCAGCGGAACCGGCTGTTTTCCGGTCCGGGCGAAAGCGTCGAACAGGATCGGCGCAGCTGCCGTGCGGCCGACAAGGCCGGGCACCGGCGCGCCGTCGGGACGCCCGACCCAGACCCCGATGGTCATGCGGCCGTCGAAGCCGACCGACCAGGCGTCGCGATAGCCGTAGCTGGTGCCGGTCTTGAACGCGATCCGGTTACGCGGCGCGTTTTCCGGTGGCGGCGAGCCGATCAAGCACATTGCCGACCTGCCAGGCCGCGACCTGATCCATCAGCCGCAGGGAATCGCGCGGCCGGTCGGCCGCGATCTCGCGCAGCGGCCGCGTGTTTCCGAGCCGGGCCAATCCGCTATAAAGCTGTACCAGATCCTGCAGCGTGATGCCGACGCCGCCGAGTCCCATCGCAAGGCCGGGGACTTCGTCCTTCGGCAGCACCAGATTGACGCCCGCCTGTCGCAGCCGTGACGACAAGCGACTCGAGCCGACGCGGTCCAACAAAGCCACCGCCGGCACGTTCAGCGACAGCTGCAGGGCCTTGCGCACGGGCACCGTGCCCTGGAAGGTCAGGTCGAAATTGTCGGGCGCGTAGGAGCCGAAACGGATCGGCCGGTCGTCGATCAGGCTGTCGGGATGCACAAAGCCGTCCTCGAAGGCGAGGCCATAGATGAACGGCTTCAGCGTCGACCCCGGCGAGCGTACCGCGCGGCTCATATCGACCTGCCCGGCCCGCCGGTCATCGAAATAATCGGGCGAGCCGACCCGCGCCAGCACCTCACCGCTCGCATTGTCGACGGCGATGACGGCCACCGAGATATTCGGACCCAGCGCCGCGGCGCGGTCGCGCGCCAGCGCCTCGAGTTGCTTTTGCAAGGCTCCATCCAGCGTCAGCTCGATGAGATCAGCGTCCTTCACGGTCGCAATCGCCTCGTCGGCAGCATGCGGCGCCAGGATCGGCATCGCCTTGCGCATCCGCGGCACCGCCGCGGCTTTCGCCTGCGCCGCGTCTTCCTGCGAGATCCGGCCCTCCTCGACCATGCGGTCGAGCACGCGGTCGCGCGCCCCGCGCGCGGCATCGGGATAACGATCCAGCCTTCGGGTTTCCGGCGATTGCGGCAGCGCTACCAGGAGCGCCGCTTCCGAAAGCGACAATCGCTTCGGCTCCTTGCCGAAATAGGCGATCGAAGCCGCACGGATGCCTTCGAGATTACCGCCATAAGGCGCGAGCGCCAGATACAGGTTGAGGATCTGATCCTTGGTCAGTTGCCGCTCGATTTCGAGCGCGCGGACCATCTGGTGCAGTTTGGCGTAGACCGACCGCTGCCGCCGCGGCTCCATCAATCGCGCGAGCTGCATGGTGATGGTGGACCCGCCGGACACGATATGGCCACGGCTGACGAGTTGAAGCGCGGCGCGCCCCAGCGCGAGCGGATCGACGCCGGCATGGCTGCGGAAGCGCCGGTCCTCATAGGCCAACAGCAGCTTGATATAGCGCGGATCGACGTCGGCTTTCCAATCCACAGGCAAGCGCCAGCGGCCGTCGGCCATGGCGTAGGCGCGCAAGAGCTTGCCGTTGCGGTCGACGATCGTGGTGGAAACCTGGCGGGCCTCATCGAGCGGCAAGGGTCCGAGCGAGACGACCCAGGCTGCGAAGGCAGACGAAACAGCGAAGATCACGAAAGCAGCGACGGCGGCGAAACGAACCATGCGCCGTCTAAACACTCCGTCATCGCCGGGCTTGTCCCGGCCATCCACGTCTTCACTCGCGGCAGCCAAAGGCGTGGATGCCCGGGTCAAGCCCGGGCATGACGATGGAGTATGTGAATCGGACACGCTCATTTCGCCGGAAGCACCTCCATTGAGCCCGTGCCGGTGCGCCCATAGCGCGAGGGATTATACATGTCCTCGACATAGGCCTGCGGCAGCACGTATTTGCCGGGCGACACCGCGCGCACGACATAGGCCACCGTGAACACCGCCTTGTCGTTGCCGGTGCGGTCGATGGCCGCGGTGAAGCGGTCATCCCGGAATTCGGCATTTTGCGGCTCCTGGCCATTTTCGATCCAGTCCAGCGTGCCGGTATCGCCTGACGAGACCAGATGCGGATTGTCGATCTCGAGCCCGGCCGGGAGATAGTCCGCCACCATGACGTGACCGTATTCCGGCTTGGGTTCGGTGATCGTCAAGACCACCGCGAAGCGATCGTTTTGCCTTGCCTTCGAGACGTCGGCCGGCTTGCCGTCGAGCGTGAAATAATTGCGCTCGATCTTGAAGCCGTTGGAGGCCGCAGGCTCCGGCGTGATCGGCGAGCCGGAAACCGAGACCACCGCCTGCATCGGCGTCTCGCCGGTGTTGGTGATCTTGAGCGGCTTGCCCTCGAGCTCTGCGGCCTTGTAGCTGCGGTAGAGCGCGGTCTTGATCGCCTCGCCGTTGAGATCGAGGGCGATGGTCTCCTTCGCCAATGCCCGCGCCGCCAGCACCAGCCAGGCATTCTCCTGGGTCGAGGTGTAAGGCGTCAGCTCGCGCGCCACTTCGACGCGCTCGACCGCCTGCGTCAGCGTCGCCTTCGGCGCATTGCCTTCGCTGGCGAGCGAAACCAGCGCCGCGGCGTCGCGCAACGCGCTGCCGTAGTCGACGCGGCCGAATTCCAGCACCGGCTTTGGCGCAAGGCTGTCGACCGCGGCTGCATAGACGCGCTCCGCCCTGCCCTTGTCGCCGACCAGCGCGAGCGCGGCGGCGAGCTGTGCCTTCGCGATCGGGGTCGCCAGATTTTTCAGTTTGGTGTCGGCGAGGTAGCGCAGATCGCCGATCGGGGCCGCGCCGTTACGGGCCAGCACATAGAGTCCGTAAGCGAGGTCGCGCCCGCCGTCCTTCTCGGGTTCGTTGGCGTTGACCACCGCGTTGCGGATGCGATCGAGCGCGCTCTTGAACAGGACGTCCGGCACCGCAAAGCCCTTTTCGCGGGCGCGGGTGAGGAAGTCCGTCACGTAGGCGTCGAGCCAGGCGTCATCGCCGCCGGCCGACCACAGTCCGAACGAGCCGTTCGAGCCCTCACGCGCGAGCAACCGGTCGATGGCGTCCTTGATGCGCTGGTCGACTTCAGTGTCCATCGCGAGATGGGCGCCGGCCGCCAGTTCGTTGACGTACAACAGCGGCATCGCGCGGCTCGTGATCTGTTCCGAACAGCCGAAGGGGTACCGATCCAGCGCCTTCAGGATGGTCGCGGCATCGAGCGCCGAGGACTGGCTGACCGACAGCGAGACGCCGCCGGTGCCCTGCACCAAGTCGGAGAACATGTCCGACGTGAGCGTCAGGCTCTCGCCCTTCGCCAGCGTCCGGATCGAGCGGCGCGCCAGGATTTGCGTCGCCGGCTTGACCTCGAGCGCATAATGCCGCGCCAGCGTCAGCCCGTTCGGTCCGCTGATATCGACGTCGATGTCCGCGGTCCCGGCGTAGCCGGCGTCGAGCGCCAGCGACATCGAGGTTCGCTGCTTGGCCGCTAGGTGAACATTGGTCGCGGGATTGCCCGACACCGTCACCGGCCCTGATGTCTTCACGTTGATGGTGTAGTCGCCCGCCGCACCCTCGACGTTGTCGAGATCGAAGTTCATGCCGCCGTGATCGCCGTTGAGCAGGAAGCGCGGCAATGTCGCCGTCAGCACCACCGGGTCGCGCACCGTGACATCCGTCGTGGCGCGGCCGAGTTTGGTCGCGGTCCACGCCACCGCCATCACGCGCGCGGTACCGGAAAACTCGGGGATGTCGAAACTGATCTCGGCGGTGCCGTCGGCGGCGACCGTGACAATTCCCGAATACAGCGCCAAGGGCTTCTGCGTCGGCGGGCTGCCCTGCAATTCGGCGGCTCCGGCGTCGCCGCCGGTCTTGAGCTGGCCGCGGGTGCCCTGCATGCCGTCGATCAATTGCCCGTAGAGGTCGCGGATCTCGGCTGAGAGCTGGCGCTGGCCGAGATAGTAGTCGTCCGGCGCCGGCGGCTTGTAGTTGGTCAGATTGAGGATGCCGACATCCACGGCGGCAACGACGATTTTCGCGTCTTCCCCGGGGTTTAGGCCGCCGAGCTTGACCGGAATCTTGAGCGCGGAGTTCGGACGCACGAGCGCGGGCGGCGACAGGTTCACCTGCAGCGTGCGGGTCTGCTTGTCGATGCCGAACCATTTCAGCCCGATGGCGCGGCTCGGCATCCGCAACGCCGCGACGTCGAGCGGGCGGCGCAGCGTGGCGATCACATAGGCACCGGTGCCCCAATCCTTGCCGACGGGAATCTTGACCTCTGTGGTGCCTTCCTTGACGTCGATCGTCTGCGTCGTCAGCAGGCGGTCGCCGATCACGTTGACGGTCAGTTTACCGGCCGAGCGCGCATTGACCGACACCACCATGGTATCGCCGGACTGGTATTGCGGCTTGTCGATCGAAGTCTCCAGCAGGTCCGGCGTATCGGCGCTGCCGTCGGAATACCAGCCGACGTCGAACTGCACCGACGTCACCGGCCCATCGGCCTCGGTCGATTTGACGTCGAGCCGGTAGCGGCCCGGCCGCGGCGACAGCGTGATGCGCGCCTGCTCGTCGGCGGCGATCGTAAGATCGCCGTCGGCGACGCGCGTGGTCGATTTGACCGGCTCAAAGTCCCAGGACCCGTTCTGCCGATACCACTGATATTGGGATTCGATCTTCAGGAGCTCGTAGCGCAAGCCCTCGCGCGCCAATGGCTTGCCATCGGGCGCGACGAACATGACGTCGAACGCGGCCTTGTCGCCTTCCGCGACGTTCTTGTCGCCGAACAGCGGTTTGACACCGATCTCCGCCGCGGTCGGCGCGACCGGCAGCACCAGCTTGCGCTCGACGGCGCGGCCGCCGGCTTCCGCCATGCGGACGAAGATCTGGGCTTCCTGCGGACGGGTCGACGACGGCGGCTTTGCCAGGCTGACCGGGAACGTTGCGGCGCCGTTGGCGTCGGTCTCCGGCAGACCCTCGATCGGGGTGCGCTCGTTGCTGGCGGTCTCCTCGTCGGGGACGCCGAACTGGTAGCCGGGAAAGCCGGGTCGCTCCTCGGCCGGCGCCACCAGCATGTCGCCCTCGAGCTGGAGGTTCGATGCCGGCGCGCCATAGAGGAAATGGCCGTCGACCTTGAGCTCAACGGGAGCGTCAGCTTTGATCTGCTTGTCCTTGGCGGACAAATCGAATTCGATCCGTTCGGGGATGTAATCCTCGACCATGAAGGTGGTTTCGCCGACGGAGGCGCCCTTCGGATCGGTGAAGGCCCGTACCCGCCAGGTCCCGGTCGGAACGGCGGAATTGAGCGGCACCGTCAGGCTGCGGCCGCCCGCGCCCTGGTCGGCGAGCACCGCGCGGCGGAATTCGACGCCATCGGGGCGTTCGATCACCAGGGTCAGCGGCGTGCCGGTGAGCGCATTGCCCTGCCCATCGCGCAACAGCGCGGTGAGATACACGGTTTCGTTGGAGCGATAGACGCCGCGCTCGGCATAGACGAAGGCGTCGGCGCCCTCAGGCACTTCCCGCCCGGCGACGCCGCGGTCCGATAGATCGAACGCGTTGGCCTTCAGGCTGAGGAAGGCGTAGTCGGCCTTCTCGCCCGCGACCGTCACCATTGCCGGCGACAGGCCGCCCTCGCCGCGCGCGAGTCCTGCCTCGAACAGCACATGGCCGGAATCGTCGGTCTTGCGGGTGGCCAGGATCTCGTTGTTGCGCGCGACCAGCCGCACCTCGGCTTTCGCGACCGCGTCGGTCGTGGCGAACGAATTGACGAAGACATGGATGCCGTCATTGCCGGAGAACGCGGCAATGCCGAGATCGGAGACGATGAACCACTGCGTCGCAAGCTGGTACTCGTCGTCGCTACCGGGGCCCTTGGCCGCGGCCGTCATGACATAGACGCCCGGCTGCAGGTCGCCGATCGCCTTGTCGACGGGAAACGCCGTCGTGACGTCCTGGTTCAGCGTGGTTGCGGTCGAAAGCTCGCCCGACCAGACCTTGACGCCGCGTTCGTCGCCGAGGCTCGAGAGTTCATAGCGGCTCAGCGGCCGCTGGAAATCGCTGTCGATCACCGTGTTGATCAAATTGCGGTCGCCGATCCGGAACACGTTGATGAGCACCGCCGGCGTATTGACGCTGATGATCGGAATGCCGCGCTGGCCGGTGCGCGGCAGCACATAGGCGCGCCCGGTAAAGTGCACGAACGGCTTGCGGTCGCGCACATAGATGTTGAATTCGGCCGATTTCGGCAAGGTTTCCCGCACCGTGGACGGCAAGCCGGCGCGCAGATTGATGTTGTAGCGCTCGCCATGCTTCAGCCCGTCGACGCAAAGCTGTTTCCCCTCTGAGGTCAGCGGCCGGCTTGTCGTTACCGGCGAGCGCAAGGAATGGGGTGAAGTCGGTGCGCTTGGCGAGGTCTTCGGAGAACTGGAAGCAGGCCCGCGGCGAGGCCGAGTCGGAATCGACGGTGTAGTCCAGCAGCCGGAAGCCGTGCTCGTCGCGCAATTTTTCATATTGCTCGCGCACCTCCGCGACTTCGCGCTGGTCGAGCGAAAGCCGCAAGGCATCGAGCGCCGGCCGCCACAGCCTGCGCTCGCTCATGGCGCGGCCGAGCACGGCCAGCGCGTCCGCCTCGTCGCCGGCATTGCCGGCGCGCTGATAGGCGATGTAGGCCGCGGTCGAAGCGCGCTCGAGCAGGAAGGTCCCTTCGCTCGAGGTCGCCGGCTTGATCTGGAAAATGGTGCGGGCGAGCCGCAGCCAGTTGCCGCTGTCCTCAGGGGTGGTGGCGGCGATCTGGCCGAGAATTTGCAGGCCGGTGCGGAAATCGTTGCGCCGGAAGGCGGCGTCGGCATCGGTTTTCAGGGTCGCGGTCGATTTGGCGACAGGGCCCGCCTCGCTCTTGATCTGGGCCTCCAGCTTGATCGCGGAATCGGCGAGATCGTCGCGTTTGAAGGCCTTGTCCGCCGCCTGTGCCGAAACCAGGCCAAGCGCCAGCGTGGCGCAGAGTGTTGCGGCGCGAACCAAACCGATCATGATGGAGCTCCCGGAGCAGCGGACGAACGCCGCCTGTTGCAAAGAAGTGCGCCAAAAGGTGACGGACTGATGGCGGCGGAACAAACGGGCAAGAAAGTCGCATGCGACATTTGTCGAAAGCCAGCCCTTGGGCGACCGCACCGGCAGGATCGCGGCGCAGCATCGCGTTGTCGGGCGAACCGAACGGTCCACCGCTTGAGGCTTAGTCGCCCGGCCGGGGAAACCGGTTCGGTGCGGACCTGGCGGCAAAGCGGATTTTTCATAATGGCAATGATATAAATGCCTCCAACGGTCCCATAGCTCAACTGGATAGAGTAACGGATTTCTACTCCGTGGGTTGCAGGTTCGAATCCTGCTGGGATCGCCACTTCGGTACAGAACTGGGCCCTCCAAAACCTGCCGCGCCGCCGCCCTGGGCACGGATGCCCTTGCGGGCCTGCCTGGCGAAGGTCGTGAGCGCCTGCGGCGTGATGCCCGGACCAGGCCGATCGAGCGCACCCTCGACCCGTTCTGCGTCGGCGCCCGTCAACCAATCGGCGGCCCAGTTGAACCGCGCACCGATCCCACTCGACCCATAGCCGTCCATCCCATAGCCTGAAGGCCCTGACATGCCATCAAATCACTTGGCACCAGCTGCAGGGCGGGGACCGCGTGCTTTCATCGCCAGCGGCAATCAGGCTTTGCGCCAATTCGCTTCGGTCGCGCTGATCGCAATGTTTCTCGCATCCTCGGCGCACGCGGAGGCGCTTGCGGAGCCCTATCGGGCATGCCTGAAAATCGGCGGCGATCAGCAGATCGAAAGCTGTACCGCCGCGATCCAGTCGGGCAAGTGGACCGGCAAGAATCTCGCCTGGGCCTATAACAACCGCGGCTTCGCCTACTCCCTTGCCGGGGACCTCGACCGCGCCTTGGCGGATGACAATGAGGCTATCCGGCTCGATCCCGACGACGCCCCCGCTTTCAACAATCGCGGCACTGTCTACCTGCGGAGAGATGATCTCGACCACGCCATCGCCGATTTCAGCGAGACGATCCGCCTCGATCCCGAATTACGTCATGGCCTACAACAACCGCGGCCTCGCCTATCAGGACCAGGGAGAATTCGACCGCGCCATCGCCGACTTTAGCGAGGCGATCCGGATCGAGCCGGCCTTCGCGGTCGCCGTCAACAATCGCGGCCGCGCCTATCAGGCTAAAGGCGACCTCGATCACGCCGTTGCCGATTTCGAGCAGGCGACGCGCACAAATCCCAAATACGCCCTGGCGTTCAACAATCTTGGTCTCGCTCACGTGCTCAAGGGAGACGCGGACCGCGCGATCTCGGATTTCGACGAGGCCATCCGGCTCGATCCCGAATATGCCCACGCCTTCAACAATCGAGGCTTTGTTTACCTGACCAAGGGCGACGCTGACCACGCCATCCCGGATTTCGACCAGGCCATCCGGCTCGATCCCACCGATGATTCGCCCCACAATAACCGGGGTGGTGCCTACATGCTCAAGGGAGAGTTCAGCCGCGCGATCGCTGACTTCAACGAGGCGATCCGGCTCGATTCGGATGACGCGCAAACGCATCTCAACCGCGCGCTCCCAAATCTGTTCAGCGGCGCACTGGCGAGCGCGCTTGCCGATCTCGACCAGTCGCGCAAGCTCAATCCCGCGAATGCCTACGCCGTCCTGTGGCGCGAGATCGTGGCGGCCCGCATGCATCAGCCGAGCCAGCTTGAGACCGCGATCAAGCAGATCGACATGTCCAAATGGCCAGCGCCGATTGTTCGTTTCTATCTCGGCGAAATCTCTGCCGAGGCCCTGCTCGCCGCCGCGGACGACAAGGACGCCCGCGCAAAAAAGAACCATGTCTGCGACGCGAATTTCTTCACCGGCGAGCTGATGTTGCAACGTGGCGCGAGGGACGAGGCGGGGCACTGGTTTCGGCAGACAGCGGCCGAATGCGGCCTGTGGGAGGGCGCCACCAACGCCGAGCTCAAGGCGCTTGCCGCGCCGCGTTGAAGTGGCAAAGAGGGGTAAGAACTCATGGGCGAACAGCGAATTGCTGGCCCAAACCTCTTCCGCTGTCCCGAGACCCCCTCTGTTGGCACATCACGTCAATCCCGGGCGTTGATCGAGAGGTCCGCTATCGGGGAGTAACCCGACCACTCGCCAATCTGAAGGCAGCCGCCTGCGAGGCGTCGTCCAAGGTCGTAGGGTGCCGCAAATTTGCCGATGGGAGCGCGTGGCAGGCCACGGCATCATGGCGCCACGGCGAAGCAATGATGCCCATCTTCGTCGACCGCGGCTCGCCACTGGTTCTGCATCGCGGAAGCGAGAGGGTCCTGGTTGCTTCACACCTCGTGGGTGCGCATGGTAGCGACCGTTCCGAAGGAGGGCCTCAACACCATGATCAGAGCCGCTGCCGCTGTCGTTGCGGTCTCAGTGCTGATGTCATACGCAGCCTTTGCGCAAGACAATTTGGCCCGTTTTGTCTTCAGAGCCGCGGTGACGCCACAGGGCCAGCACGACAGCATCGCGGTCCCGGTTTACGGGCGCGGCACCTTCGCTGTCCCGCTTTACGGGCGTTTGCCGCCGGGCGGCGGCAGTGCAGTGGCGGGCGCGAGGATATTTGCGTCACGCTGCGCCGCTTGTCATGGCCGCAATCCGCGCCTGCAAACCAATGTCAGCATGGAGAGCTGCTGGCGCTATTCCAAGACGCTCTTCCATTTTGTAAAACGAGCGATGCCGTTCAACGCGCCGGGATCGCTGAAGAACAACGAGGTCTATGCCGTCGTCGCCTATCTGCTGTCGGAAGCCAAAGTCATCAAGCCGAAAGAGCTCATGAACGCAAGGACCTTGCCGAAGGTGGCGATGCCCAACCGCGACGGCCTCGTTCCGAACGTCTGCCCGGAACTCTCGCTTTGGTAGGGACCGGGCTGGCGCTTTCGCCCGACCTTTGACATCCACGCCGCCGGCACAAAAAAGCCCCGGCGAACCGGGGCTCTTGCTGGCACGGCCAGTGGCCCACTCAATAGCAGGCGCGAGGGTCGGCGAGCACGTATTGCCCCGACGGATAGCGGTAATAGCAGTTGCCCTGCGCGAGGTAATAGCCGGGCCGCGCCGCGGCTTGCGCGCCGGCGATCGCCCCGGTCGCGCCGCCGACGATCGCGCCGGCGGCAGCGCCGCTGGCCCGTCCGGTCAGGAGGCCGCCGAGCACCCCGCCGACAATGGCGCCGCCGACGGCGCTCGCGCCCGGATCGGGCGGAGGTGGCGGCGGCGCTGGCACATAGCCGGGTGGCGGCGGCTCATAGGCGACGGGAGGGCCCTCGGGGCCGACATCATCCTCGACGAAATCTTCCGAGACATAGGCCGGCGGCCCATCCATCGGCTGCGGGTAGAAATACCAGACGCCGCCTACGTCCCACCACCAGCCCATGCGTCCGTTGTGCATCTCATGGTGCCAGCGTCCGCCCTCCCAGGCGAGGTGGCCGCGATAGGGATGTCCTGCGAAGCTGCGCGCCGGCAAAGGGCCGCGGGCGAAATGCGCATCCTGCGGTCCGTGGCCGACGCGGACGTCCTGCGGTCCGTGGCCGACCTGCGGTCCTCGGCCCGGCATCGCCTTGGGGTGTAAGGGGGCTGCTTTGGCGGCGTGAGCCGGCGCGCCGCCCGGCCCGGTTCGATTGGAGTCCTGCGCCTGCGCCGCGAGCGCTGACATCGCGATAGCGGATGCCATCGAAACAACGGTGATGGACCGGCTGAATACGTTCATTCTCGCGAAACCCCCTCTTTAGCCGCGGCATTTCAAAGATGCGCGCGTTGGCGCGGACTGCCGCCATAGGCCCGATAGCCTAACGACGTCCTGCCGCTTGTCCCGTTACAAATCGGCAACATCAAGACGATTCGTGTCGTGGCCGTGGCAGCCTCGCCGATTGGATGGGCGGTAAACGTTTCACCCCTGCCCGCCGTCCCCGAGGCCGTATTCCTCATAGATGGTCAGCGGATCGACGTCGGGGAACAAACGGCACTTGGCCTGCGCCAAATGCAGGGTGACGGTGCCGGCCTGGCAGCCGGCCGCCAGGAGCTTGCCGATGTCGTCCATATGGGCGCGCGGCTGGTGTTTCGGCGGCAGTTGCTCCAGCGCAACGAGCGCGGTGGCCAACGCTTCCGTGATCACCCACTCGTCGTGGCCTGTAATTCCCTTCCTTGGCATTCAGACCGTCCTCCCATCCTGTACCTTGGGATCAAAGACGCAGCCGACAAGCTCATTGGGCCGGAATAATGTTGCAGTTGGTGCGTCCCGACATCAGACAATCCTGCATCTTGCTGGTGGCGGTGAGTTCGCGGGCGAGCCATAACCCCACGACCAGCAGCACCACCGCAACCACCAGCCCGGCAATCGCGCCCCGGCGGCTTCCGCCTTGATCCTCGTCAGGGCCGGGCATTTTCCAGAGTTCCAAAAACAACCGGGGTAAGTTCCGCAAGCAACTATTACCACGTTTGCGGAATCGGGGAGCCCCCGCTCGTCTCCGTCAGGACGCGAACCGGCTCCGCGGGCGTTGGCGCCCTCGTCGTTCCCCAAAAATCAGGCCGAGCGAATTTCGACCAGGAATCCCTCGACCTCCCCGCAGAGCGTATCGGCGCTCTGGCCGAGCGCCGTCGCGAGCTGCAGCACATTGGAGGCGGCGACGCCGGTTTCGCCGACGGCCTTCCTGATGCCACCGATATTGACGGAAACTTCGTGCGTGCCTTGGGCGACCTCATGCGTGTTGCGCGTGATCTCCTGCGTCGTCTTGTCCTGCTCCTCGACGGCGGCCGCAATCGCGCTGGTGATCTCGTCGATCCGCGCAATCGTCTCGTCGATGCCCTTGATCGAACTCGACCGCCTCCCGCGTCGCGCCCTGAATGCTCGATATCTGCGAGGAGATTTCCTCCGTCGCCTTGGCGGTCTGGGTGGCAAGGCTCTTGACCTCGTTGGCGACCACCGCAAAACCTCGCCCCGCTTCGCCGGCGCGCGCCGCCTCGATCGTGGCGTTCAGCGCCAACAGGTTGGTCTGGCTGGCGATATTCTGAATGAGCTGGAGCACGTCGCCGATCCTTTGCGCCGCCGAGGACAGCCCCTGCATCGTCGTTGCCGTGCGGGTGGAAGCTTGAACGGCGGAGCGTGCGATGTCCTTGGAGTGGGTGACCTGGCGGGCGATTTCCGCGATCGATGAGCCCATTTCCTCGGTCGCTGCAGCCATGGTGTTAACCTTGGCGGAAGCCTGTTCGGAGGCGGTCGCCACCGTTACGGTTTGGCGGGTGGTGTGTTCCGCGGTGCCCGACATGGTTTCGGCGGAGAGGCGCATGGTGTTGGCGGCCGAAGACACTTCGTTGACGATGCCCTTGACCTTCGCCTCGAGGCGGTCGGCGAGCCCGGTCACCGTCGCCCGCTTGGCGGCTTCCGCGCGCTGTTCGGCCAATTGCTGCTCGAGCCGCATCCCCTCCGTCTCGCTCATACTCGCCCTGAACACCTCGAGCGCGCGGGCAAGCCGCCCCATCTCGTGCGCGTCGTCGAGTAGCGGGACCTCAATTCCAAGGTTGCCGCCGGCAAGTTCGCCCATTCGGCCGGTGATCAAGCCGAGTGGACGGCTGATGCTGCGGGCGACGAAGTAGACGATAATCGAGGCGATCAGCATCAAGATGCCGGCGAAGCCCGCGAATTGCCACATGACGCGATAGTAGATGGCATCGACATCGTCGATATAAATGCCGGTGCCGATTGCCCACTGCCACGGTTCGAATCCCGCGATATAGGAGAGCTTTGGCGAAACCCCTGCTCCGGCGACAGCGGAAGTGCCTCCGGTGCGGGTTGCACGGTAATAGATAAACCCGCCGCCCTGCTTTGCGACCTCTATCTGTTGAACCACCGTGTGAACCCCGTCGGGATCGACGACGTTGAGACGGTTCTTGCCCTGCAGCGTCGGGTCGGCATGCAAGACGGTGACCCCCTCATAGTTTTGGGCGAAGAAATAATTGTTGGCGGCAAATCGCAGTTGCGACAGCTCCTGGACGGCACCTGCCTGCGCCGCAGCGCGGCTGATCGCCCCGGATTTCTCCCTCGCATACCAGACGTCGAGAACGTGGCTGGCGACCTGAACGAGGTTCTTGACGGCCTCCCTCCGATCGTCCAGCAGGCTCTGTCGTAGCTCGCTCAAACCAAGCCAAACTGTCGTGACCAGCGTCACCAGAAGCACCGGTACCAACAGCAACAGCCGGTGAGAGATGCGCATCCGTCTAAACATCAATGGCTCCAGTGCGCGGGATTGTCGTAGATCGTCGCGGTCGTCGATGAAGTGCGGCGAAAAGGTTTCGGCCAGACCGAATGTTCTGCCGCGAAAGACTTTCGACAGCCTTAAGGTCGCGGAAATGCCGGTCGCGCAAGAAACTCAGCACCAAGCTGCAGCAAATCCTCGGACAATCGACGTAAGCGACAGTATATGTTAGGGTTTTCCAGGCAATGGCTGCGGTGCGGGGGATGACGCGGACGGCGGCAGCACCGTAGTTATACGGGCGATGCGAGAATGAGGAACGGACTCTATTCTGTTCACACTTATCTGCTCGACGGAGTGAAGGGCCGGTCGAGCGGTGTGATCGTCCTGAACGACGGCGCGATCCTCGCCGGCGATGCCCATTTCTGGTCCGTAGGCTCCTACCGAATCGGAAACGGGACCTGGAAGGGCGACCTCGTCACCAACCAGCACACGCCCTATCGCGACGGCCGGCCGCGGCCGCTGTTCGACGGCCGGGAAATCACGTCGGGTTTCTCGGGAACGTTCGGGGATGGCGAATCCGAGGTGTTCGGCACCTCGCTGTTCGGCAGCCGAAGCATCAGTTTTCGCGCAAGCCTGCGCTGGCTAGCAGATTTCTGATGGCTTCGCGACGCGCGCGGCTGTACACCGTTCCCGATCGCGCTTCCCCTTTTTGATGCACCCGTGATCACAACCATCCGCCGCACAACAAGCAAGAAACGATAAGGCCCTTTCAATGAGTGGATTCAAGGAACCGAACTTCGCCGACCGCCAGAAGGCGGCCCAGGAAGCAAGGCAAAACCTCCTCAACAAGTTTCGCAGCCAGCCGGGTCCCGACGATCCCGCAGTCAAGCAGCGGCAGGCCGAGCGCGAGGCGCTGGCCGGCGAACGCGCCAAGGCCAAGCTCGCGCGCGAAGCCACCAAGGCGGAGGTAAAGCGGCGCGAAGATGAAGCCGCGGCCGCTGCCGCCGCCCAACTCGCGCGCGAAAAGGAAGAGGCGGCCGCCAGAGAAGCCGCGCTCGAGGCCGAGCGCAAGACGGCCCGCGACGCCCGCTATGCGGCGCGGAAGAAGAAGAAAAAGTAACAGCCAGATGCGGGAGGCGTGACGCCTCGAGACGTCACAGGCTCGCCCGATCGGGCGAGCCTGCGCGGAGCGCTACGCTCACTTCTTCATTTCATCCTTCTTCATGCTGTCTTTCTTCATGGTGTCCTTGGCCATCGTGTCCTTTTTCATCGTGTCCTTTTTCATGGTGTCCTTGGACATGGTGTCCTTCTTCATGGCGTCATCCTTGCCCATCTTGTCCTGGGCGAAGGCGGCGGGTGCGAGCGCCAGGCTGAGCGAAAGAGCGGCAACGGAGATTCCGAGCGCGGTGCGGGTAAAGATGGTCATTGGTTGGTCATCCCTGTGAAACGGTTTGAAAGCGACTGATGCCGCCATATCCACGACGTTCGCTGAGGCAGGTTTGTTACCCGCGGGTTGAAAGATTTTGCCGAAAGCCGTTTGGCCGGGGATGAGGCCGGCCCCGGCCGCGGTGCCGAAGCGCCATTCCCGTCCCGCCAGTTCCCGTTTTCCGGCCGTCCTGCCCCGCATCAAACGGGGCGCTAAGTTCAGCTTGGAGCGATCCGGATAAGGAAAAATTCGGAAGAATTGGGCCTAATCCCCAAAATCCCCCAACCGAAGGTCGTCCTGGCGAATTTCGATGTTCACACGCCGCAAAGTCCTCATTTCAGCACTCGCCGCGCCCGCCGCACTGCGCTTTGGCCCGGCCAGAGCGGCCACCACGCTCAAAATATCGCACCAGTTTCCGGGCGGCAGCATCGATGCCGGCGACTTCCGCGACCGGCTGTGCCGGATGTTCGCCGCCGAGGTCGGAAAGCGCAGCGGCGGTGAGATTTCAGCCAGGGTTTATCCGAACGCATCGCTGGTCCACACCAACGCGCAGTTTGCGGCGATGCGCACAGGCGCGCTCGACATCAGCCTTTATCCGCTGCCCTATGCGGGGAGCGAATTGCCGGAAACCAATATCGGACTGATGCCCGGCCTGGTCTCGACCTACGATCAGGGCCTGAACTGGAAGAACAGGCCGATCGGCAAGGCGCTGACCGATTTTCTGGCCGACAAGGGCATCATCCTGCTCACCTGGATATGGCAAGCCGGCGGCGTCGCCAGCCGCTCGCGCGCCATCGTCGCGCCGGAAGACGCCAAGGGCATGAAGGTGCGCGGCGGCTCGCGCGAGATGGACATGGTGCTGCGGACCGCCGGTGCCTCCGTACGGTCGATGCCGTCGAACGAGATCTATGCGGCGATGCAGGCCGGCTTCTGCGACGCCGGCATCACCTCCTCCACCAGCCTGATCTCGTTCCAGCTCGAACAGGTCTCGAAATCCCTGACCTCGGGCGCGGGCGCGTCCTATTGGTTCATGCTGGAACCGTTGATGATGTCGAAGTCGGTGTTCGACCGCTTGCCGCAAAAACACCGGGACATCCTTGTTGCGGTCGGCTCCGAGCTCGAAGCGTTCGGCAAGAAAGGCGCGCAGGACGACGACATCGAAGTGGCAAAGGTCTATGAAAAGGCCGGCTGCAAGATCGCCGCACTCGACGCAGCGACCGTCCGCGAATGGCGCGACATCGCGCGCGATACCGCATGGCGCGACTACGGCGCGAAGACGTCCATCGCTGCCGATCTGTTGAAGCTCGCTTCCGACGTTGCTGCGTAAAGGCGGCTACGTCCTCGTCCGCCTCGCATTGATTGCGGAGGCAACCCGGCTGACGGGCGGCCGCCCGATCAACTTCCCGACCACGTTGCTGGCCGCCACCAGCTTCGTCATGTCGACGCCGGTCGAAATTCCCATGCCCTCCAGCATGTAGATCACATCCTCGGTCGCGACATTGCCGGTAGCTCCCGGCGCGAACGGGCAGCCGCCGAGGCCGCCGGCGGCGGAATCAATCACGCGGGCGCCCTCCTCCATGCCGGCGTAGAGGTTGGCGAGCGCCTGGCCGTAGGTGTCGTGAAAATGCATCGCGAGACTTTCCATCGGCACGGAGCCTGCCACCGCACGCAACAGCTGCTTCGCCTTCAGCGGCGTACCGACGCCGATCGTGTCGCCGAGCGAAATCTCGTAGCAGCCGAGCTCCCACAAGTTCTTCGCGACGTCCACCACCGCCTTCGGCTTGACCTTGCCGTCAAAGGGGCAGCCGAGCACGCAGGAGACATAGCCGCGCACCTTGATGCCCTCGGAGCTGGCCCTGCCGACGACGGGCTTGAATTGCTCGATCGATTCCGCAATCGAGCAATTGATATTGGCGCGCGAAAAGCCTTCCGAGGCCGAAGCGAACACCGCGATCACGCGAGCGCCGGCCGCGCGCGCGGCCTCATAACCCTTCTCGTTCGGCACCAGCACATGGAATTCGCTATCGGGATGATGATTGACGCCGCGCAGCACCTGGTCCGAATTCACCATCTGCGGGATCGCCTTCGGCGAAACGAAGGCGCCGACCTCGACGGTATGCAGGCCCGTGGTAACAAGCGCCTCAATGAACGCGATGCGGTCGGCGACGCCGACCGGCGTCTTTTCGTTCTGTAGGCCATCGCGCGGGCCGACCTCGACGATGCGTACGGTGTCGCTCATGGCGCTCTCACGCGGTTAATGGCTCGACCTCGGCGAGTTCGACGCCCTCGCCGACGATGTCGCCGACCTTGCATTTGATCGCCTTCAGGGTGCCCGCGAACGGCGCGCGCAAGGTCTGCTCCATTTTCATCACTTCGAGCGTGAGGATCGGGGCGCCTTTTTCGAGCCTCGCCCCCACCTCCGCCAACAGCGCCACCACGGTGCCGGGCAGCGGCGCCACGATCTTGTCCTCGCCGACCTGCTCCTCGTCGTCGCCACCGAAGGGATCGACCCAATGCAGATCGAAGCGGCCGTTGCGCGTCCGCAGATAGAGTTCGTGGCCCGCGATGACCGCGAAAATATGCGACTTGACGCCGTGGAGCGTGAGATCGAAGCCGCCATTGGCATTGGGCGCGGACGCGAAGTGCGTTTGGCGTTCGCCGATCGACAGCGTCGCGGGACCGTTGCCGTAGTGCAGGCTCACCTCCTGCTCGGGCCCGTGCGCGGGGCGGAACGTAAACAGCCGCTGCCGCCGGCCGACCTGCATCCAGCCCTGGGTCAGCCATGGCGAATGGGATTCCGCCCGCGCAGCCTTCGCCTCTTCGCCGAGAATGGCGGCGACCGCTGCGCCGAGTTCGAGATCGTGCGGCGGCCGCGGAGACGGCGTCAGGTTCTTCAACTCACGCTCGATAAAACCGGTGTCGATCGCGTTGGCGCGCACCGCAGGATGCGTCACCAGCGCGGAAAGAAAGGGTATGTTGGTGACGATGCCGCGGACGTCGGCTTCCTCGAGCCCGCGGTTGAGCCGCTCGATCGCCTCCTCGCGGGTCGGCGCCCACGCGATCATCTTGGCGAGCATGGCATCATAGTGCGGCGAGACCGCATCGCCTTCGCGGTATCCGGCATCGATGCGCAAGCCGGCGAATCCCTCCGGCATGCGCCAGGTCCGGATGCGGCCGACCGACGGCATGAAATTCTTGTGCGGGTTTTCCGCATAGACCCGCGCCTCGATGGCGTGGCCCTTCATCCTGACTTCGTCCTGGGCGAGCGGCAGCTTCTCGCCGAAGGCCACGCGCAGCTGCCATTCGACGAGGTCGATGCCAGTGATCAGCTCGGTCACGGGATGCTCGACCTGCAGCCGCGTGTTCATCTCGATGAAGAACACGTTCCTGCCGTCGGAAACAAATTCGATGGTGCCCGCGCCGACATAGTCGACCGCGGCAGCCGCTTTCCGCGCGGCGGCGCAGACCGCCTCGCGCAAGGCCGCATCGAGCGTCGGCGAAGGCGCTTCCTCGATCACCTTCTGATGGCGGCGCTGCAAGGTGCATTCGCGTTCGAACAGCGACAGCAGATTGCCGTGACTGTCGCCGATCACCTGCACTTCGATATGCCTGGGGTTTTCGACGAATTTTTCGATCAATACGCGGTCGTCGCCGAACGCCGCCTTGGCCTCGCGCTTGGCGCTGGCGATGGCGGCGGCAAGCTCGCCAGCCGCGCGCACGATGCGCATGCCGCGGCCGCCACCGCCAGCGGAGGCCTTGACCAGCACGGGAAAGCCGATCTTGCCGGCTTCCTGCGAGAGTGTTTCCTCATCCTGGGCTTCGCCGTGAAAGCCCGGCACCAGCGGCACGCCGGCATGTTCCATCAGCATCTTGGAGCCCGACTTCGAACCCATCAGCTTGATCATGCCGGCGGTCGGGCCGACGAAGACGAGGCCCGCCTCGAGGCAGGCAGCCGCAAATTCCGCGCTCTCGGACAGGAAGCCATAGCCGGGATGCACGGCTTCCGCGCCGGTTTTGCGTGCCGCCTCGATCACGCGCTCGATGTTGAGATAGCTGTCGCGCGCCCGCGCCGGTCCGAGCAGCACGGCCTCGTCGGCGAGACCGACATGCATTGCGCCGCTGTCGGCCTCGGAATAGACCGCCACCGTGCGCAGGCCCATCGCGCGCGCGGTGCGGATCACGCGGGCCGCGATCTCGCCGCGATTGGCGATCAAGAGCGTGCCAAACCGCCGGTACTGGCTGGGGCGATCCATGGTCACATCCTGAACAGGCCAAAGCGCGTCGGCTCGATCGGCGCATTGCTTGCGGCGGACAGACCGAGGCCGAGCACCAGGCGGGTATCGGCGGGGTCGATCACGCCGTCATCCCACAGCCGCGCGGTGGCGTAATAGGGACTGCCCTGCTTCTCATATTGGGCGCGGATCGGCGCCCTGAACTTGTCTTCCTCCTCCGCCGACCAGCTTTCGCCCTTGGCCTCGATGTTGTCGCGGCGGACCTGGCTCAGCACCATCGCCGCCTGTTCGCCACCCATCACGGAGATGCGGGCGTTCGGCCACATCCAGAGGAAACGCGGACTGTAGGCGCGCCCGCACATGCCGTAATTGCCGGCGCCGTAGGAGCCGCCGATCACGACGGTGAATTTCGGCACTGCGGCGGTTGCAACCGCCGTCACCAGCTTGGCGCCGTCGCGCGCGATGCCCCCCGCCTCGTACTTCTTGCCGACCATGAAGCCGGTGATGTTCTGCAGGAACACCAGCGGGATATTGCGCTGGCAGCACAATTCGATGAAATGCGCGCCCTTCAGCGCGCTCTCGCTGAACAGGATGCCGTTGTTGGCGACGATGCCGACCGGATAGCCCCAGATATGGGCGAAACCGCAAACCAGCGTCTGACCGTAAAGCTTCTTGAATTCGTCGAACTCGGAGCCGTCGACCACGCGGGCGATGATGTCGCGAACATCGAACGGCTTGCGGCCGTCGGCCGGAACCACGCCGTAGATTTCCTCCGCCGCAAACAAAGGTTCGCGCGGCTCGCGCATGTTCAAGCCGCCGCCGGTGGGTTGCTTCAGCGTGGCGACGATGCGCCGGGCGATGCCGATCGCGTGTGCATCGTTCTGCGCATAATGATCGGTGACGCCGGACTGCCGCGAATGCACGTCGGCGCCGCCGAGTTCTTCCGCCGTCACGACCTCGCCGGTCGCCGCCTTCACCAGCGGCGGCCCACCGAGAAAGATCGTGCCCTGGTTGCGCACGATGATGCTCTCGTCCGACATCGCGGGCACATAGGCGCCCCCGGCGGTGCACGAGCCCATCACGATGGCGATCTGCGGGATTCCGGCGGCCGACATCTGGGCCTGATTATAGAAGATGCGCCCAAAATGCCGTTCGTCGGGAAAGATCTCGTCCTGCTGCGGCAGGAAGGCGCCGCCGGAATCGACCATGTAAACACAGGGCAAATTGTTCTGGCGCGCGATATCCTGCGCGCGCAGGTGCTTCTTCACCGTCATCGGATAATAGGTGCCGCCCTTGATGGTCGCATCGTTGGCGACGACGACGCATTCGCGCCCTGATATCCGCCCGACGCCGGTGACGATGCTGGCGGAATGCACGTCGCCGCCGTAGAGGCCGTAGGCCGCAAGCGGCGACAATTCCAGAAACGCCGTGCCGGGATCGATCAGCAGGTCGACGCGCTGGCGCGCCAGCATCTTGCCCCGCGCGGTATGTCTCGCCCGAGATGCCTCGCCACCGCCGCCGGCGACCGAATTGAGCTTTTGCTTCAGCTCCGTCACGAGGCCGCGCATGGCCTCGGCATTGCCGGCAAAATCGGACGAGGCGGGTTCGACGGTGGAATGAAGCGGCATGGCTTTCAGCTATTTATTGTGCGCCGCAATTTACGCATTGGGTTCGCATCATGGTGTCATTGCGCCGCTGCCTCAGGCAACCCAGAACTTACGCTCCCTTTGGGAGGCGGCCGGCATCGCACTTCAGAGATTGCAGCGCGAGCGGGTCTCCCCCGCCCGAAAGCATTTCTAGTGGGTCCAGGGCTCGGCGCGCCGGAATGCGAAATTGTCGGCATAGGCGGCCTGCCGGCGCGCCGGTTCCTTCGGCTCAAACACCTGATAGGGAATTCCCTCCCGCTCGCAATAGGCGATCGCCTCTTCCTTGGTGTCGAAGCGAAGGGATAGCTCCTGCTTCATGTCGCCCGTCGAGGTCCAGCCCATCAACGGTTCGATCACGCGGGGCTGCTCCGGTTCAAAATCGAGCTGCCAATCCTTGGTCTTGGCGGTCCCCGATTGCATCGCGGTTTTCGCGGGCTTAAAGATGCGTGCGGTCATAAATGGTCGGACCCCGTGGGATAGGTGGATGTCAACTGCGTGACGGAAGCCGGGCGGGAGAGTATAGCGGGACCTATTCGAGATTTGATACGATGATTCTAAAGCCGTGGATGTACCATTTTCCGCATCCGGTATAGTCATTATGCTGCACCGTGACAATGTCGGCCGCCGGCCTGCCTGATACCCCTCGCCCGCCGTCGGCTCCCCGGAAATATCAGTGCGAAGCCGCGCCCCATGAAAATCAACGCCATCCTCCCCGAAAAAGGACGCGATCTCCGGCTCGACCTGTTTCGCGGGGTCGCGAACTGGGCGATCTTCCTGGATCATATTCCCGACAATGTCGTGAACTGGATCACCACCCGAAACTATGGTTTCAGCGACGCCGCGGACCTGTTCGTTTTCATCTCCGGATACACCGCATCCTTCGTTTACGCCCGGATGATGCTGGAGCGCGGCTTTGTCGTCGGCGCCACCCGGCTGACCAAGCGGGTCTGGCAGCTCTACGTCGCCCATATCATCCTGTTCGTGATTTATATCGCGGCGATCAGCTTTCTCGCGCAACGTTTCGGCGATTCCGAGATCATCAACGAGTTCAACGTCGCGGGCCTCGTCGACAATGCGACCGAAACCCTGCGGCAGGGGCTGTTTCTGAAGTTCAAGCCGGTCAATCTCGACGTGCTGCCGCTCTACATCGTGCTGATGGGCCTGTTTCCACCGGTGCTGTGGATCATGCTGCGTCAGCCGAACCTGACCATGCTGGCGTCGATCGCGCTCTGGCTCACGGCGCGGCATTTCGGCTGGAATTTCAGAGCCTACCCCGCCGGCACCTGGTACTTCAACCCGTATTGCTGGCAGGTGCTGTTCGTGTTCGGCTCCTGGTGCGCGGTCGGCGGCGCGAACAAGGCGCGCTGGATCACCAATTCGCGCTGGACCCTTTATTTCTGCCTCGCTTATCTGGTCCTGGGCCTGGTCATGACCATGGCCGGCCGGTTTCCGGATTTTGGCGCGATGTTCCCGCAGTGGCTGTATTCGACCTTCAATCCGAACGACAAGACCAACCTCGCGCCCTACCGCTTCCTGCATTTCGTCGTGATCGTGATCCTCGTGGTCAGGTACGTGCCCAAGACCTGGCCGGGCCTGGAATGGAAGGTGTTCGATCCCGTCATCGTCTGCGGCCAGCAGTCGCTCGCGGTGTTCTGCGTCGGCGTCTTCCTCTCCTTCGTCGCGCATTTCACGTTGATGCTGAGCTCGGGCTCGCTGCTTGCACAGATTGTCGTGAGCGTGACCGGCATCGCCATCATGACCGCGGTGGCCTATTACATTTCCTGGTCGAAGAGGCAGGACAAGACGGTGCCCAAGGCAGCGCCGGCCAAGGCCTGACAATGGCGCCCTGGAACCGTGGCGCGGAGAGCGGCCGCGATCACGCCGGCCGCGCGCTTGCCGTCACCATGGTCGCGACATCGGCATAGATGCCGACCAACGGCCCGACGATGCGGTGCAGCGCATTCTTCGCGATCAGCGTGTCGTGCAGGACCAGATTGTCGATGCCGGTGGTCAGGAAACATACCACCGCGTCGCGCGGGGTTTCGACGATCGGCTCGCCCTTGACGTTGAACGAGGTGTTGATCAGCACGGGAACGCCGGTCAATGCCTCGAATTCCCGCAGCAGGCGATACAGCCTCGGATTGGTCTGCTCGCGGACGGTTTGCACGCGCGCCGTTCCGTCGACATGCACGACCGCCGGAATCCGCTCGCGCCACTCGGGGCGGACACGCTTGGCGATCAACATGAAAGGCGAATCCTCCTCGCCCTCGAATATCTCCTTCGCGCGCTCGGCGAGCACGATCGGCGCGAACGGCCGGAACGCCTGACGGTGCTTGACGCGGCTGTTCAGGATATCCTTCATCTCCGCCTTGCGCGGATCGGCAAGCAGGCTGCGATTGCCAAGCGCGCGGGGCCCGAACTCGGAAGGCCCCTGGAACCAGCCGATCACGCGCTGTTCGGACAGCAGCCTCGAGGTGTCGCGGCAGATATCCTCGCTGCGCGCCGCGTTGATCTGGATGCGAACCAGGAATCTTGCGATGGCGTCTTCAACGTCTTTTTCGGTGTAGCGCCTGCCGACATAGGCGTGCTCCATCACGAAGCGGCGGCGTTGTTTCAGGATTTCGAGATAGCCATAATAGGCGCAGCCGATCGCAATGCCGTCGTCGCCGGCAGCCGGCTGGATCCAGACATTGTCGAAACCGGCCTCCCGCGCCAGCCGGCCATTGGCAACGCAGTTCAACGCTACGCCGCCTGCCAGGCAGAGGTTCTGCGCGCCGGTTGTCTCGCGCAGCCAGCGGGCGCGCGCCAACAGCACGTTTTCGGTGTCGTCCTGCACCCGCCAGGCGACATCCTCCCAATGCGACATCGAGTGGCTTGCCTCCCAAGGGCCCTGATCGACCAGGAACGGCTGATTGAAATCCCTACCCCAATGCGGGACGCGCAATGTGCCGCCGTCAAGTTCGAGCAGGTGCCTGACCTGTTCGCGTCGACCATGGGGCGCGAGCCCCATCAGCTCGCCGCATTTGTTCCAGTCGCCGAAAATGTAGGTCGAGGCCCGGCTGTAGAGCGCTCCCAGTCCCGGCATGTTGTAGAACTCCTCGCTCAGGAATCCGCGTTCCGGCTCCATCCAGACCTTCTTCAGGCATTCGATTCCGGAACCATCGAATTTGTAATAACTCTCGGACTCGCGTGCGAGCGCGGCTGCGGTGTCGGCGGGCGGATAGGGTTCGATGACGTCCGATCGGTAACTGCCGACGCCGTCCACAATCATCACGACGCCCCGTTCGAACGGCGAAGCGGCGAAAGCGCTATAGGCGTGGGCGAGATGGTGCGAAACCTGCAACACCTTATCGGAACGTGACAGATACAACGAATGCCTGGCAGCCTCGGCCCGCTCATATTCCGGGAGGAAGCCCGGCATGTCCTGATAGACCAGCCGTTCCTCCATCTCCGCGACCGGCAGGATGTAGCAATTGCGGACGATCAGATCGACGTCATCGAGCGTGATGCCTTCGGCATCAAGGCAATAGCCGATCACTCCTCCATAGAAGCCGCTGGCGTGCTTCTCGCGCGTGAGCCGCTCCTTCGCGATCGCGTATGCGATGGCGCCATCACGCAACAGGCAGGCGCTCACGTCGTGATCGTAGGTATTCAGGCCGAGAACGTAGGTGTGTCGTTTGGGCATCGGCCCTCTTTGGAAGCTCGGCGGCGCGGGCGGTCGATTGCGATCAAATTCTTGTCCCGTCCGCCTAGCGGCGTGGCTTCGTGACTATTTTGCCTCGCGATGTAATCCCGCCCCATTCGGCCGCCCAGACGAGGTCCTGCTCCGAGGCTTGCGCGATACGTTCCGGGCTCCGCGATCCCTGCAACGCAAACATCGCACCCTGAGGATCGATGCAGCGGGCAATCCAATCACCACCTGGCAGTTCCACCGGTCCCTGCACCACCCGGCCGCCGCCGGCCTTCACTCGATCCGCCGCCTCGTCGATGTCGCCGATATCGAAATAATAGAGCCAGAAGGGAACGGGCGCGCGTGGGAGCTTGGTCAAGATGCCGCCGATCGTCTGCCCGCCGGCGGAAAACGACTGATAGGAATCCACCGGACCTAATACGGACGCCGCTTGCCGCCAGCCGAAAATCTCCCGGTAAAAGGCAAATGCCGTCTTCCAGTCAACAGCGAGCAGTTCATGCCAAGCCACTTGCCCCGCCGCGCTCCGCTCCACGGGCTGCCGCAAGCCGGGCGTCAGCCCCTCGACCAAGGCAAGCGTTGCGGTTTGCGGATCGGCTACAACCGAAATGCGGCCGATGTTGCTGTCCGTGGGTGGGACGTACACGGTGCCACCGAGATGCCTGATTTGGTGCGCCGCCTGATTTACGTCGTCAACGGCGACATATCCCACCCACCTCGGCATCGCGCCCTGTCTCAGCGCATCCGGCGGCAGGTTCATGAGCCCGCCCACCGGAGCGGGTCCGGCCGTGAATTGAGTGTAGGCGAACTCAGGCGTGGATGCGTCTTGTTCGCCCCAACCGACGACACTGCGGTAAAACGCGCTCGCGGCCGCGATGTCCGTCGTCAACAACTCGTACCAGACGAAACATCCGTGATGACCAACCACGCCTGATCCTCTCCGCTCGACTTCCATCGCGGCGCAAGACAAAACCGTGCAAGCCGCGATTGGTTGTGAATATCGGCATCGGCAATGTCGCCGATCATATTCATCAACATGAATAGAAACTGAATGCGGCTCGCATAATCGTCAACAGGGTTAGCTTGCTTGGCGCGTTTGCCCGGCGTACAATTTCCGTTCTGGACTCACGTATGGAGGATGCGACTATGCCACGGGTGAAGCAAGCTTCGAAGACGAAGCGCGTGACCAAGGCCGCTGTACCGGCGCTAGGGGCCGCCGGTTTGACTTTCTCGCTGGTGGGGGGCGCATCGGCTTCGGCTGTGCCGGCAGCGGACGTGCCGCAGACAAATATCCTGGCGTCAAACCAGGCCCTGATGCTCGGCGAAGAAGAAATGGCCGACGTCAGCCTGGCTACGTTCCATCTGTTCGACAAGGAAGACACCGGTGCGGCGCAGGGCAACATATTGCTGGCCCGGGGTTGCCGGTGCGGCGGCTGCCGGGGCTGTCATGGCTGCAGAGGCTGCAGGGGCTGCCGTTGCGGCGGCTGTGCCGGCTGCGCCGGTTGCGGAGCCTGCTGCTACACATGGGGCTACTGCCGCGTTTGCTAGTCTGCGGCGCTTTCTGATTGCGCATCACCACGCAAAGACTATTTTACTGGCCGGGCTCGACCATCGACCCGGCCAGTTGTTGTTTTTGGCAAAAGGCTTGCCGACGGCAGCCGCGTGTGTTTCCAACTCAATCCAGAAGGGCTGGCGCATGCCGGACAGGAACGTCCGGTGGTCGAGGAATTCGCCATGCTCCTGCGCTCAAGTCGGTAACACAGGAATCCGCGTGCTAGCCTCATGACAGCCAATCGCAACACCCGCATTGCGCGGAAGGCCGCCGGAAATATTCTAAGATTTCGCGCCGAATTTTACCGCCTATGTGCTGCCACCCGACGTCGTGTGCCTCTATTCCGAGGACCGTAAGTTCTTCCTGCACGGCGAGCTCTATTGTGCCCTCGCCGAGGCAATCGGAGATCGGGGCAAGAGCGCTTCGGAACTCATTCGCGAGCTGGGGCGAAAATATCCGTCCGATAAAGTCGAGGAAGCGCTCAAGCGACTCACCGACCGGCGCTACCTCTTGCCGGCATCACCGGCTTCGGCAGGCACGGTCGCCGGCTATTGGGCGAGCCTTGGGCTATCTCCCGAGGTCGCGGAAATGAACCTCGCCAATTGTCGTGTGCGCGTCGAAGCGATCGACGTGGAGGGCGCGAAAGAGCTCGTCACCGCCCTGACCAGGCTCGGGGTTCACATCGTCAGCCGGTCGCCCGACCTGACCATTACGCTCGTGAACGACTACCTCGAGCAACGACTGGCGGAGCTGAACCAGCGGCGTGTGTCGGACAAGGTTCCGTGGTTGCCGGTCCAACCGTCCGGGGTTTTCCCGCTGGTCGGCCCCCTATTCCACGCGGGCGAGACCGCCTGCTGGACCTGCCTGTTCGATCGCATGATCAGAAATCGCGAGATCAAGGGGTTTCTCGAGCGAGGACCCGCGCGGCCCGTCGCAGTTTCACCTCTGGTCCGCAAGACGCTCGGACAAGGTGCGATCCAGTTTGCCGCCGTCGAAATCGCCAAGGCGATCGCGACCGGATTCCGCACTGATTTGCGCGATCACATTGCGAGCTTCGATCTGCTGGGCGCGGTCGTTGCGAAACACTACGTCGCGCGTCGCCCGCAATGCCCGACCTGCGGCAGCCGCAAACTGCAGAACCCGCGTCGCGCCCCCGCACCGATCGAGATCGGTCCGGGGGCGAAGCTGATCATGACCAGCGGCGGGTATCGCACGGTGTCATCGCGAGCCACGGTGGCGCGTTTTCGAAAACACGTCAGCCCGCTCACCGGCGTGGTGACCAGGCTCGAGCGGATCGAGGCCGATCTGCCGATGAACACCAACTTCCTCGCCCAGCACAATTTCTCCGCGCCGGCTCAAAGCGTCGACCAGCTCCGATCCGGACTAAGCGGCGGAAGCTTCGGCAAAGGCTCGACCGCCGAACAGGGCGAGGCCAGCGCGTTGATGGAAGCGATCGAGCGCTATTCGGGAATATTCCAGGGCGACGAGATCAGGCTCACGCGGCGCTTTAGCGATTTTCCCGCAGGCGATGCCCTGCTCCCCAACGACGTCCAGCTGTTCAGCGAAACCCAGATTCGAACGAGGCACGAGCCGCAACCGGACGATTTACATCCGGTTCCCGATCCGGTCGATCCTTCGGCGAGGATCGAATGGTCTCCGGTCTGGTCACTGCGCGACCGGCGCTTCAAATATCTCCCAACCGGGCTGGAGTACTTCTTCTATCCGGGCTTCCATACAGATTCCAACGGCTGCGCGGCCGGCAACACCCTTGAGGAAGCGATCGTTCAGGGATTTCTCGAACTTGTCGAACGCGATGCCTATGCGATCTGGTGGTATAATCGCTCGCAGCGCGCCGAGTTGGACCTCGCCGAGTTCGACGATTCTTATGTGCGCGACCTCAGAACCCAGTTCGCCGATGCCGGACGCAAGCTCTGGGTGCTGGACATCACCAGCGACCTCGGCATTCCCACCTATGTCGCGATCATGCACTGGATGCAAGACGGCCAGGAGAATATCGAGTTCGGTTCCGGCGCGCATTTCGACCGCCGCATCGCCTTGCTGCGTTCGCTCACCGAACTTACCCAGTTCATGTCGATCGGCATGATGGGCGGCGCAAGCGGCGAGAAGCCGACCCTCGACGGCATTACGCCGCTGCGCCTCGAGCAATATCCGTTCCTGATACCAAGCCGCAATCCCATCATGCCGCCGGCGCCAGGCCTGAAGGTTCACAACAACACGCGCGATCAGGTCAACGCCTGCGTCAAAATCGCGAGCCAGGCGGGCTACGACTTCCTGGTGCTCGATCAGACGCGGCCGGACGTCGAAGTTTCGGTCGCCCGGGTGACCGTTCCTGGGCTGCGGCACTTCTATCGCCGCTTTGGCCCGGGGAGGCTTTATGACGTTCCGGTGAGGCTCGGCTTGCTCGAGCGGCCGTTACTGGAAAGCGAACTCACACCGTTCCTTCCGCACACGTGAAGGTCAATCGGCTTGCGCGCAGCTGCAAAAAAGCGAGGCCGGAAGAATGCGCCGCGCGTTCTTTCGGCACGACTGAACGCCCGCGTCACGCTGGAACGGGAAGCGGACGGCAACACCCTCGCCTGTTTCGATGACTACACCGTGGGCCTTGGGAAGTTCAGCACCGGCACTTTCGGCCGCGCGCAGGCGCTGCGCACCCGGCTGCCGCTCGACCGCCTTGCGTCCGAGCCGGAACTCGACCTGTTGGTCCGGCGACTGGCCCGGAGCGGCCTTCTGGAATTTTGTCTCGGCCGCCCAAGTGACGACGGCGACCTGGTCGTCATCGAACCGCAGATGTCCGATTATTGGCCGCGATTGCGCAAGCCAGGCGCAGCCGATGTGATCGTCCTGTCGCGATTTGCCTATCTGCGGCGGCGACGCAACGATCTGGTGCTGGAATTGCCTCGCGCCGGCGCGTTGTTGAGGGTTTCCGATGCAAAGGTCGCGACCTGCCTCGCCCTGCTGTCGACGCCGCGAAAAGTCAGTTGGCTGCGACGGCAGGAAGAATTTCCCGGAACTGAGCTTCTCGCTTTGCTGCTGGATTGCCAGATGCTTTTCAAGCTCGGTCCCGCGAGCGACGGTCTCCGCCCCAACGAGGGTGACCACGACCTCGTGCTCTGGGACTTTCACGACCTTCTGTTCCACACCCGCAGCACCGAAGGCCGGCAGGCCAACCCGCTTGGCGGACTTTACCTGCAGACCGGGACCATCCCGCCGCTTCCGGCGCTGCGACCGCCCTGGCCGGGAAAGGCCATCGATCTCGCGGAATTTTCGGCCGCGGCGGCGCAGAACGCTTCGCCGTACGCAAGACTGCTGGCGGAACGTCACTCGACCCGCGACTTCGACGATCAGCAGCCGATCACCCTTGCCGAGCTTTCGTGCTTTCTCCACGGTACCGCACGCGTTCGCGCGAAATGGAACGCCAAGCTCGATTTCGGAGACGACGGTCCCGATATCGAATACACGACACGACCGTATCCGTCGGCAGGCAGCGCCTATGAGCTCGAGCTCTATCTCGCCGTCGCCAACTGCGACGGCCTTGCCGTGGGGTTCTATCACTACGACGCCGACCGGCATGCGCTGGTGCCGATCGAGGTGCGGACGGTCGAGCTTGAAGCGATGCTGGGCTCCGCTCAATTCGCCATGGACGCCGCCGCCCCGCCGCAGATCCTGATCACGATTGCCGCGCGCTTTGGCAGGATTTCGTGGAAGTACAGCTCGATCGCCTATTCGCTGATCCTGAAGGATGTCGGCGCCCTGATCCAAAGCCTCTACATGATGGCAGCCGACATGCAACTCTCAGGATGCGCGATCGGGACGACCAATATCGATCTGTTCGCGAGGATGACCGGGATCGAATTCCAGATCGAGGGCCCGGTTGGCCAATTTGCGCTGGGGCGCGGCAGAGCCGAGCTCCCTGATTAGACCCGATTGACCTGCGTCAATCGGCGGATACCGTCCGTGCGGTAAGGGGGCTCATTGAGAGAGGATATGACATGCCCACCCACTTCCACGCCGTCGTCTGGATCGATCATGCGCAGGCCAAGGTCTTTCACATCGGGCTTTCGGGCGAAGACGAGATCATGCTGCACCCGCATTTGCCGACACGGCACCTTCACCACAAGGCAGGCTCGATCGGCAGCGGTCACGCCGGTTTCGACAAGGAATTTTTCGCGCAGGTGATGAACGCCGTCAGCGACGCCGGCGAAATCCTGATCATCGGTCCCGCCGGTGCGAAAACCGAACTCGCGAAATACCTGCGCGAGCAGCACCCTGAAATCGGCAAGCGCATCGTCGCGGTGCAGGCCGCCGACCATCCCAGCGATCGCGAGGTCGTGGCCTATGCCAAGCAGTATTTCAGGATCGGGACCGCTGGCGCGCGACGGCAGGGCTGACGGCGCGGCCGGGAGGCGCGCGCGGGGAGCTTTCGTTCTGAAGAATTCCTATCCGAGCTGGTCCAGAGATGGCGTTGGTCGGGGCAGCTGGATTCGAACCAACGACCTGCAGTACCCAAAACTGCCGCGCTACCAGGCTGCGCTATACCCCGATCATTTGGAAAGCGATGTCGATACACGCTTAAGGCGGCCTCATCAAGGCTGCCTGGGTGGAGTCAGCGGCCGTTGAAGAGCGGATACGCCACGCGGTCGCCGGGCTCGATGCCGTATTTCTTCGCGGTGCCGGCGATTACCTCCAGCACCCCTTTGGCCAGTCCCCGCGACGGAATGATCCGCGTCGACATCGGCTCGGTGTTTTCGGCGATCCTCAGAATGCTGCCGTCGGCGCGGATGAAGATCATGTCGAGCGAGATGTAGGTGTTCTTCATCCACATCGACACCTCCTGCTCCGGCGAGAAGTCGAACAGCATCCCCTTGCCGTCCGCGAGCTCCTTGCGGAACATCAGGCCTTTTTCCTTTTCTTCCTCGGTGGTTGCGATCTCGACCGAGAAAACCTGCACGCCGTTCTTGGTGACGATTTCGAGCGTCTGCACGCTCGCCGCCCGCGCGGCGGGGAGCGTGAGCGCTGCGAATGCGACCACTGCCGCGAAACAAATCCAGAGCCGCGCCTCTGCGCGGCGCCGAAGGACACCTCGATCAGAATTCATCGCCAACGCTTACCCGGGCTCAAGGGAGGATCTCTTGTTCGGGCGCGACCCTAGCCCGATGATCATGGCAAATGCCAGACCGCCAAGCACACCCGCCGTCATTTTCGGCGTCCGGTTGGCGGTTTCGGGCGGCGGGGTGGGGTTTGTGCGGACGATCAGTGCGACGACAGCCCGGGCGAACCGGTTTCCGGCTGGATTTCGGCGGCCATCATGCCCTTGGAGCCGGGCCCGAACCGCACCAGCACGTACTGGCCGGGGCGCAACTCGGTCATGCCGAACCGGCGCAGGGTTTCCATGTGGACGAAAATGTCAGGCGTCCCCTCGCCGCAGGTCAGGAAGCCGAATCCGCGCAGCCGGTTGAACCACTTGACCTGCGCCCGCTCCAGCCCCGATGTCGGGGTGACGCTGACGTGGGTCCGGGGCGGCAGCATCTGCGCCGGATGGATCGCGGTCGATTCGTCCATCGAGAGGATGCGGAACGCCTGGTAGCCCTTGGCGCGCTGCACGCATTCGACGACCAAGCGCGCGCCCTCGTAGGCGGTCTGGTAGCCGTCCCGCCTAAGCACGGTGACATGCAGAAGCACATCGGGCCAGCCATTGTCGGGAACGATGAAGCCGTAGCCCTTCGAGGCATCGAACCATTTGATAACGCCGGAAATTTCGACGAGGTTGGCGGCGGCATCGCCCAAGCCCGACAGCGCGTCCATGGCCGGATCGCGCGGTGCATTGCCGGCAAATTCTCCCGGCCCAAGCCGGTTCGGGGCCGTCCCAACGGGAGGTCCCCCGAGCTTCTTGGACTTAAATCCGTCCGACCCCATGACCCCGGACCTCACACATCATCAGCGGCCCGTCGTCTCGTGAGCGGCGGTGCCGGAACACGCATCGGTCCATGATTCCATCATGAACTCACGCGAATCTCGCGAATCAAAAGATAACACTCCCGCTTGCGGCGCATAGATAAAAAACAAATTTGCGGGAACCTATGAACAGTCTTGCACAGGCGCGAATCAATCGGCCATCAGTTACCGACGAACGGCCCGAGCGTCTCCCCGATATCGTGCCGGATCACCAGATCGGCGATATCGTCCTGATCGGTGGGCTCGTTGTTGATGATCACGAGCCGGGCGCCGCGGTTCTTGGCCATCATCGGAAAGCCCGCCGCCGGCCAGACCACCAGCGACGATCCGATCGCCAGGAACAGGTCGCAATGCTGCGCCAGTTCCGTGGCCCGCCGCATCGCCTCCTCCGGCATCGCCTGCCCGAAGGAGATGGTCGCGGTCTTGACCGGCTCCTCGCAGACCGTGCAGTCCGGCGCGCCGCCGACGGCCTCGAAGCTTCGTTTCACCCAGGCCAGGTCATAGTCCCGGCCGCAGCCGATGCAGCGGGCGTAGGTGGTGTTGCCGTGCAACTCGACGACGTGCTCGGCCGAAAACCCCGACCTCTGATGCAGGTTGTCGATGTTCTGGGTGATGATCGCGGGAATCTTGCCGGCCTTGTAGAGCGAGGCGAGCGCCCGATGTCCGCGCCCGGGCTTTGCCGCCGCGAACGTCGGCTCCATCGCAAAGCGCCGCCGCCAGGATTCCGCCCTCGCCTCGGGGCTTGAGACGAATTCGTCGAATGGGATCGGGCGGTTACGCGTCCACAGGCCTCCCGGTGAGCGGAAATCCGGAATCCCGCATTCGGTCGAAATGCCGGCGCCGGTAAAGGGGACGATCGTGGAGGCCGCCGCGATCATGTCGCCGAGCCGTTCCACGCCGCTGCTGAGGTCCTGGGCAATCATGGGATCAATCCGAAAAATCCGGCCGCACTCATTATAATAGCATGGCCAGCCCGATTGCGATGTCGGGGCGGAAGGACCCTCCGCTTGCGCCGGCGCCAGCCGCCGCGCTCAGGCCGCCCGGGCGACGGGATCTGCGGGCTCGTCGCCCTTCCGCTCCTTGGAGTCGTGCACAACAATCACAATCCGGCAACGCCGCCTCCGCATTCGCGCCCCAATCGCGACCGCCAATGCGCGCGGGACAAGAATAAAAGGGATGGGCATGAGCGACCAGCCGGACAGCGCCGCTGCCGAGCGCGAGGAAATCACCGCGCGCCTCGCGCATTTCAAGGCGACGCAGCAAAAATTCGAGCGCGAGCGCGAGGAATATTTCGTCACCACGCTGGAAAACGCCCGGCACGTGGAGCCTCCAAGGCGCGTCGTGGTGGATTCGCCGCCGTTCTGGTCGTGAGGCCGGCCGGCCCGACCGGTTCAGACGTCGTCATACCCCGCGCAAGCGGGGTATCCAGTACGCCGCGGCCTCTCGATTTATCATCAACGTCTCTGGGATACTGGATCACCCGCTTTTGCGGGTGATGACAGTTGGGGACATGGCTCGACGATCTCGCCGCGTGTTTTTCGCGCGAGGTTTGCGTTTTGGTCCGGCTCCCTCGAAATGAGGGCGCAGGGAATGCCGGGCGCTCGATGCGCCCGCAGCCTCGCATGCAGTAAAAAACAAAGCATACGAGTATAGTCACCACGGTCACACCGGTTTCACCCGGCATTCCCCGCGCAATGGTTTTACGGCTTACTTCGTGCTCGCCCCGGTGCACCGGGCTTGTTTGCCACCGTCGCCCGCGCGCCTTAACGCGAACTTGACACCAGCGTCGGGGTGCCAGGCCCACACGACTTCGCCGTCCGCCTCGGGCACGTTCGTCTACGCACCCTCGGCGTCCACCGCATCCCGCCCCGCGTTGTTGACGTTGCGCAACGCCCCTTGGTGGGACGGGACACAATGCATATAGGGTGATTTGTGTTTCCGCAAAACAGAAATATTTTTACGAAAGGGGGTTGACAGCGGCTTGCACAAACCGGTGACTGATTTGCCCGTCAGGCAATCTGTCATTCCGGGCCTGCGCATCCCGGAATGACAGGCGGAGTTCATCATCGGCGCGCATGCGCGACCCGTTGGCTCAGCCCATCCGACCACAAAAAGCCCGGAGACGATGCTCCGGGCTTTTGCTTATCGCCTACCAGTGGCGATAATGATGCCAGTAGGGGCGCCGATAGTAATACGGTCCGCCGTAATAGGCGTAAGGCCCGTAGGCCGGCGCGTAGTAACGCGGCCCGTAATAGCCGTAGCCCGGCCCGTAGTAGTAGGGCCCGTAGGCGCCGGCCGCGCCCGCGGCGAGCGCGCCCGCGGCCAGACCGAACGCCAGGCCAGGGCCCCAGCCGCGCGCCTGAGCCGGCGCAGGCGCGGCTATCGCGGTCGCGGCCACCACGCCGACTGTCGCCAGAACAGCCAATGTCTTCTTCATGCGCTCCTCCATCTTCTGCACCCGTGTACTAACGCTTGCGATTTCCGATGGTTGCAGTGGAACCCGGTTTCTTCAGCGGTTTCATGGTTTTGACGGTCGATGGCGCTGACGAAGCAAATGTCAAAGATGGAAAAAGAGCGGCTCCTGCGAGCCGCTCTTTCCTCATCGCCTCATGGGCAGGGATGTCTCAGGCCGTCAAAGCCGAGATAGGTCCCGCTCGCCGGATCGTAGGAGCGATAGCGCTGGGCGCAGTAGCTGGCGTCGACGCCGCCGGAGACGACGTAGCCGGGGCCGGCATAGGCCGGATAGCCTTCATCATCGTAGGCGTAATCATCGTAGTAGTAGGGATCATTGTAGTAGGCATCGTAGCCGTAGCCGAGCGCGCTGCCGGCCGCCAATCCCGCGGCAAAGCCAAAGCCGCGATGGAAGCGATCATGATCGTGATCGCGGAATCCGCCGCGCCATCCGCCCTGCGCGACCTGCGGACCACGCGCTGCGAAATTCCCGCCGTTCACCACCGCAGGCCGCCCTATGCTCGCCTGCGCGCCGCGGACCGAGGGACTGAAGTTGGCGCCGCCACGGAAGCCGCCGGGGGCACCATGAAACGCCGCGCCGCCGCCAAAACCTCCGCCGCCCATGTGAACGCCTCCCCCGCCGCCGCCTCCGACATGGCCGCCTCTCTGTGCGAAGGCCGGCGTAGCGACGGCCAGCGAAAGCGACAACGCGGTCGCCGCCAAGATACCAAGTTTGGACATCGTGCTTCTCCCGTATCCCGTAACGATATCGGGCAGAACCTGTGCGCCGGCCGATCGTTCCGGAATTATCGATGTTCTTTCGATATTGTGATGCCGCAATCGGAACCGGCGGAGGCCGCGACGAAACCAGACGAAATTAATGTTGCGAGTGCGGAACGAATGGCGTGCGACGAAGTTTCCCGATTGTAGGAACCGGAAAAGCAGTGAGCGCATGAAAGACCCCGTCAGCGTCTTCCGCTGGCGGGGTCTTGGCTTTGCGGCAAGGCGTGCCCAACAGGGCCCCGGTGCTAGCATTTCCTGATGCGGTCGAGCCGCCCGATCCTGCGGTCGAGATCCCAGACTTCCACGTCGCAGCCGTCGATGAACCGCCGCGCGGCCTCCAGCGCCTCGACGTCGGTGTCGGCCTCGATCGCCCTGTATGATGCAACGCGATCGTCGGCATCGATCAGGTAGACACGATATGTCGGCATGGCTCCCTCCTCCGTGCGGGACGACAACGCACAGGGAGCGCGACCAAGGAGCAGGCCGCCATGCGGGAACCGAATGGAACCGTATCCCGAAAGTCGGAGACGGAACGGAAACGATTGCGGTATGATTGTATCTTCGAATCTGGAATGCACCCGCCCGGTTGGTGAGTGATGGAAATAGCTGCCCTCAAGGAACAGATCGAGCGCTGCCGCCGCCTCGCGAGGCACGCCGACCCCTTCACCGAAAAAAGGTTGCTGGATCTCGCGGCCGAATATGAGGCGAGAATAGCGAAGCTCGAGCCGGAGCCATCGGCGGCGTCGCGGAGCTTGCGGGATGACGAGCCGTGAGGCGCGTCAAGTCGCGCGGCGAGACGCTACTTCCCGAATTCGAACGCCAGCACGATCTTGTCGGGCGTCGCCTTGAACTCCTTCGTCACGGCCTCGCGCACCGCGCCGGCGAGCTCGTCCAGCGGCTTGCCGGGCGGATGCCGGAACGTCACCGTCACCTTCTCAAAGTTGCCGTTGTGCCATTTGGAGCTGACTACCGGCTTGACGCCCATGGTCTCCTCCAGGTCGATCGCCACCGCTGTGGTATGGGAAAGCCCGTCTATGACCACGTCCGCCGCGCTGCAGTCGGCGAGCGCGGCGGCGAGAAGGATGGACGCGAGGAGGTTGCGAGTTTTCATGGGGCACCGGCAGGGCTGACCTTCGGATAGGTTTGTCGGGCCGATCCCGGTTTTCGTTCATGCAGTTTGGCCCCCTGCCCTCGCCCGGATTTTGCTGCTATGAACCCCCCGAACCCGATAACAATCTTTTCAATGTCTCAAGGGAGCAAGAAACATGCGTTATCTCCACACCATGCTGCGGGTCCGCAATCTCGATGCCGCGCTGAAATTCTACCATGACGCGCTGGGCCTGAAGGAGGTCCGCCGCGTCGACAACGACAAGGGCAAGTTCACGCTGGTGTTCCTGTGCGCGCCCGAGGATGAGGGCCTGTTCAAGGCGGCGCCGACGAACCGCGGCGCGCCGCTGGTCGAACTCACCTATAACTGGGACGAGGAGAAGTACGGCGAGGACCGCTATTTCGGCCACCTCGCCTACGAGGTCGACGACATCTACGCGACCTGCGCGAAGCTGATGAAGATGGGCGTCACCATCAACCGCCCGCCGCGCGACGGCAACATGGCGTTCATCCGCTCGCCCGACCTGCACTCGATCGAGCTGTTGCAGAAGGGCGATCCGAAGCCGCCGGCGGAACCATGGAGTTCGATGCCGAACACGGGGCACTGGTGAGGGCTTTTTCTCGTGCAGGCGGTGGCGGTGCATCGCACGAACACGCGGAAGATAGCGGGCTCCGCGAGGACAGCAAATCGTCATTGCCGGGCTCGACCCGGCAATCCATCCGCTTCGCAAGACTCTTGAAGGTTGATGGATACGCGGGTCAAGCCCGCGTATGACAATTGAACGAGTGGCGCTCCTCGCAACGACGGTGTGAAGGTGCGCTTCCCATTTTGCCGAACTTCCGAGGAACCTCTCACGTCTCCTCGCGTTCTCTCTTCACAAGAGATGGAGGAGAGAATGGGCAAAGGCATCTTGCTTTGGCTGCTCGGCGTGCCGATCCCGGTGATCATCCTGTTGTGGCTGTTTTTCGGCCACTGATCTCAGGGGAATCGAATGTCCGTTGCGAAATCAGGCTCCGCCCATGGCGGAGCCTTTTTTCGTCTGGTATGAGCTTCCGGCAACCAGTCAATCGGGAGCCAAACGCCGTGGCGGACAATCCTGGACAGATCACCATTTGGGGCCGCGCCAATTCGGTCAACGTGCAGAAGGTGCTGTGGTGCCTGAGCGAGCTCGATCTTTCCTACAAGCGCATCGAAGCCGGCATGGCGTTCGGCAAAAATCACGAGCCTGATTATCTCGCGATGAATCCCAACGCGCGGGTGCCGACACTGGTGGACGGCGACTACGTGCTCTGGGAATCCAATTCGATCATGCGCTACCTCGTGATGGCCTACGGCAAGCGTTCTCCGATTTATCCCGAGGCGCCGAAGCGGCGCGCCGGCGTCGACCGCTGGCTGGACTGGACGCTGTCCACGCTGCAGCCGGTCGACCGCCCGGTGTTCTGGGCGCTGGTACGAACCCCTCCCGAGCAGCGCGACATGGTTGCGATCCAGAAGGACGTCGACGCCGAAGCCGTGGTGTGGCGGATCGTCGAGAAACAGATCGAAAGCCGGCGCTTCATCGAGGGCGACGATTTCACCCTCGCCGACATCGCGCTCGGCGCCTATGCGCGGCGCTGGCTCGGCGTCGAAGGCGTGGCGAAGCCGAAACTGCCGCATCTCGAACGCTGGTTCGCGCAGTTCGCCAGCCGGAGCGGATTTGCAAAATTCATCGCGCCGCCGATGTCGTGAAGCAGTTAGCACCGTCATTGCGAGGAGCCAACGGGTCCGGCCTTCGGCCGGCCCGATGATAAACTCCGCGACGAAGCAATCCACAGCCGCATCCGGCGCTATGGATTGCTTCGCGGAGCCTGTCATCGGGCGCGCATTCGCGCGACCCGTTGGCTCGCAATGACGAACGGTGGCGGTCCGTGCCTTATCTAAACCCCATCCGCTCGAACAGCACGATGCAAATGATCACGGCAAGCGTCACGGCGGTTGCGGCCAGGCGCGCGGCCGGGCTCAGGCTGCGGCCGACCCACCACAACAGCGCACAGCACATCACGACGGGAGCGATGATATCGAGGGGTCCGCCCATGTCCGGCTCAGTGGATGCCGGCGGAGCCGCCGGCCCCGATGCTGATCGCGCCGCCGGCCCTGACGCAGGTCTCGCTGCCCTCGAGCTTGACGAAACCGGGACCGTACGCCGCGCAGGCATGGTTGCCGCCCGCCTGCTTCAAGGGGAGCAGCTTCGCCTGATCCGCAGGCTTGTCGGGTTTGCGGCTGGTGAACGGCTCCGCCTGCACCGAGGAAACCGGCAGCGCGAGCATGGCGATCGCCAGCAGGATGTTTCGCATCCCGCGTTCTAACGCAGGCGGGCGGTTCGCGCTAGCGGACGAACTTGACGCCGACCGACTTGCCGCGGCGCCAGACCACTTCGCAGTTCCGCCCGGTCCGCGCGTCGCGCGAAAACGCCAGCCGCAGTTTCGCCGGCAGCACGTTGGGATCGTCGATCGTGATCTTGGCGCCGGTCGTGGACAGGTCCCGCACCACGCATGGGCGCGTGGCGAAGCCGCCATCCAGGGTGATCCACCCGGACTGGTGCAGCGATTTGCGGGCTTCGCGCTTTTTCGTTGCGGCCATCTTGGTGCAACACTCCTCAAGACCCCGTCGGTACTCCAACTGGCTTTAAAAACCGTTGATATACGACCGGGATCGACCGTCGCAAGCCGCGCGGAACGCGCCAAAACGCCTCAAAAGGCGGATTTTCGGTGGCTTGCCCGGCCGCGCAAACGCCACTATACGTTCGCCCGCCAAGCTGCGGGCCCCCAGGGAATCGCGGCGCGGACAGGCGCTTTTGCTCCCTTCGTCTATCGGTTAGGACGCCACCCTTTCACGGTGGAGAGAGCGGTTCGATTCCGCTAGGGAGCGCCAGGGCCTACACACAAGCGCTCGTGGAGGAAGCTACGCGCCGATGTGTCGAAGGGGTACGCGCGCGGCTACTACCACCGACGATTCAAGACCTGCGCGGGTTGAAGCGATGGAAAACGAAAAGAACCCCGACCGCTCAAACGTCCAATACGTCAAGCCTGCCAAACGCCTTGTGAGCCGCACGCGATTGGTATTGGGATTGTTATTGATCGTCGCCATTCCGATCTTCATTGCCCTCGCCAACAAGGCCGTTCATGAAAATGCGCAGGCGATCCAGCAGGAGTTCGGTCGATAGGCGCTAGGCCGTGGCCGAGGTGGCAGGCTTTGTCGCGCTGCCTTTCATCGCCATCATCGGGACCAAGCCGCTGATCGCTGCGATCGCGGCCTGAGACCGAACCGCTCCTGCCTTCTCACTGACTTCCCGGGAAGGGAGTTTTTACACGGCCAAGATCCGAGTCAGACGTTTGCCGCTAGCCATCGCATACCGGAAGTTGTAAGCTCTAAACGCGGCAAGCGCATGGGCGGTGAAGCATAATGATTTGAATTCTGGTTCTCTCGCTTGGAGGTCCCTAATATCTCTACACGAAAATCGAGCCTGCGGTCCTAGGAATTTTTGATACCTTCTTCAAAACGACTTTTGCAACACTATCAGGGGTAGACCGGAAGTCGGCGTCAGCTAGCTCGACTTCTGTTTTTTGACCCGGACATCGATCCCGTGTCGGATTTATTCATAGGTTGGCCTGTCGGCGTATACCTAAAGTCTATCGGAACCTTTTCGAGCCCAAGTATTTGCCGCTGTACGGTAAGCACGGTCCGCTCGGTCAGCCCCAAAGGATATTTCATGGCCGCCCTCAGGGTCGTTGCAGCGGCGGCGATCGGCGCCGTTGTCGTTGCAGGTGTCGTTTATTGGGAGTTTGACAACCTGGTCCCCATCGTCGGGCGAGGGGTCAACTATGTGCGGTTCTTCGATGCGCCAAAGGGCACGCTGACCACAGAGTACAACGGCGCACAAAGCGTCGTGGAGAACAAGCAGGCTGATCCCGTTCGTGCAGCAGCTGCTGCTGAAGTGAAAACTGGTGACGCCGCCAACGGTGCTGAGGCCGCCAACAGTGCAAAGGACTGGCCCAGTTACAACAAGACCATTACCTCCGAGCGGTTCAGCGCACTTGACCAGATCACCAAAGACAACGCCCGCGGCCTTTCAGTCCTGTGCACCTATGACACGGCACAGTATACCGGCTTCAATTCCGGTCTGTTGGAGATCGAAGGGGCGCTCGTGTTCTCGACAGAATACGATATCTTTTCGATCGATCCCAATACCTGCAGGGAGAACTGGCGCGTCCACGAGACTTACACGCCGGCCACGCCGCAGGGCGTGAGCCGCGGCCCCGCGTTTTATGACAATATGCTGTTTCGCGGAACGCAGGATGGCCGCGTGCTTGCCTATGATTTCAAGACCGGCAAAAGACTGTGGGACACCCGTATCGCTGACCCGAAAAGGGGCGAGAGCGCACCAGCCGCACCGATCGCTTGGAACGGACTTGTCTTCATCGGCAATGCCGGCGGCGATATAAAAGGCGTGAAAGGGCGTATGTACGCGCTCGATGCCAAGACGGGAAAGATCGTCTGGGAATTTTACCTTGTTCCAAAATCACCGGGAGACATCGAGCGCGGACCCGAGGCCCCATCGACCCTCAACAATGCGACTTGGAGCACGCCGCCGGGGCAGCCGGTTACTGGCGGGGCAACTTGGACGTCCTACACGCTCGATCCGAGCGACGGCGTCCTTTACGTGCCCGGAGGCAATCCGGCGCCAGATTTCGCGCTAAGCCAGCGGGACGGAGAAAATCTGTACTCCGGTTCCATCGTCGAACTCGACGCCAAGACGGGCGCCTACAAAGGCTATTTCAAGATCGTTCCCAGGGATTGGCATGATTGGGACGTTTCCGCCGCGCCGGTGGTCACATCCACCGCTTCAGGCAGAAAGGTCCTTTTCGATGCGCCCAAGGATGGACATCTGTATGCCTTCGACCTTGCTTCGCGAAAGCCGATGTATCGCGTTCCTGTCACCAAGATCGATAACGCCGATGCACCATTCGCGCCCGGGAAAGCCGTGCATTTCTGCCCTGGCGCCACGGGCGGTGCGGAATGGAATGGCCCCGCCTACGACCCAAAGAACAATCTTGTGATGGTCGGTGAGGTGCAGTGGTGCACGACGGTTACCGTTCAGCCGAAGGAGAAGGTTGAGAAGGTCGCCGACGGGAAGCCATGGTCGGGAATGGATTCGATGAACCCCTACGATACCTGGGGAAAACCCGATGCGGTTTTCGATTGGGCAGGTTGGGTTTATGCAGTTGACGCCGAGACAGGCGCCTGGCGCTGGCGCGTCAAGACCAACTATCCGGTGCAGAGCGGCGTCACGCCGACAGCCGGGGGCGTCGTGTTTTTCGGCGATATGGGCGGCAACTTCTACGCGCTCGACGCCGACACCGGCGAAAAATTGTGGGACCAGAAGATCGGCGGCGCCATTGGCGGCGGTGTCATTACCTACGAAACCAACGGGCAGCAGCGAGTAGCTGTTGCTACCGGCCTAACCGAAGTCATCTGGCCGTCGGAACAAACGACGGCGAAAGTCTCCGTGCTCGGCATCATGTCTAAATGATCGCTCGCTCGTCGCAACCGGTGTCCGTCATTAGGTAGTGGATGGACTTCGCTCGGATGTGCGTAGGTCCGACTTTGGCAGCGAAGCGGTTCGCCGTCGTGGTTGCGGTGGCGGGCTTTGCTCATGCTGCGCTCCATGGCGACAGCATCCTCCCGCCGGAGCGGTCGCCAGGACGACCGCTAGGGAGCGCCAGGGCCTACACACAAGCGCTCGTGGAGGAAGCTACGGGCCGATGTGTCGAAGGGGTACGCGCGCGGCTACTACCACCGACGATTCAAGACCTGCCCGGGTTGAAGCGATGGAAGGCGAAAAGAACCCCGACCGCCCAAACGTCCACTACATCAAGCCTGCCAAACGCCTTGTGAGCCGCACGCGATTGGTATTGGGATTGTTGTTGATCATCGCCATTCCGATCTTCATTGCCCTCGCCAACAAGGCCGTTCATGAAAATGCGCAGGCGATCCGGCAAGGTAGTGGTCGATAGGAGTTAGGCGGCCGTGTCCAAGCTGACATGCTTCGTCGCGTTGCCTTTTATCGCCACCGACGATGGCATCGCGGCAGGCGAGCCGATCGAATGCTTCAATCCCACTGCCGTTATAATGCAAGCTGAGGCGCCATCGCGCACGGAAGGTCACGTTGGCGCGGTCGCGTTCAGCCGCACGGATGATCCTGCTACAGGCGATTTCAGCGATGCAATTGTCTTGCGAAAATTCAGCGACGTACCGGATGATTTGAGTGCGTTGTGATCAGACGGCGGTAACGCCGTTAGCTGACGGTGCCCCCGGCATGTCCGTTATGGGGATGACCGAGAACTCCTTGCGTGCAATGCGGAATTGACGCGAATGACCCGGAACGGACGTCGACCGTTCGCCAGAACTCTCCCAAAATTGTGCTAGCCTGGCTGCGTTGCGATCCCGCCAAGCCATGGGGGCGGAATGAGACGAAATGACATCACCAAAGCGGTAGGGGGCGGAATACTTGCCGTTGTCATGGCAACATGCTCCGCCCCTGCTGCTGCCAAAGACATCACCGCGTCGCCGAAACGGGTCGGATTCCTCAGTGGCTTTGGTTGCAGCACCGATGCCAATCCTAGTCCGTTCAGACGCCGCCTCGCAGAACTCGGCTGGGTCGACGGGCAGACGCTAATTCTCGACTGCGTATCGACGGTCAACCTCGACCAGGTCGACGCGCTCGCCGCGGAGTTGGTGGCACGACGGCCAGATGTTCTGGCTGCTCAGCCCACCAACTACGTCAGGGCCCTGAAACGGGCGACTGCCGAAATCCCGATCGTCATGGTGACGACACCGAACCCGGCGGAATTGGGACTTGTGACCGACCTGGCGAGGCCCGAGGCGAACGTTACCGGAGTGGCGTCGTCGGGACGCGAAGTCACCCTCAAATTGATCGGACTGCTGAAGAAGCTACTGCCACGGCTGGCAAAGCTGGCGGTTATCGAGCGCAATGGAGGGGATGCGGGCGTCCACGCGCAGTTGGAGCAGGATGTCACCGACGCGTCGACGAAACTGCAGTTCGCCTGGCAAGCCTTCAATCCGGCGATCCCTGAGGATTATGACACGATCTTTGCCCGGTTGGCGGCAGAAGGCTTCGATGCGGCATATGTTGAGCCCGGCCCCCTGCTTGACGCAAACCTCGTCCGCGTCGCTGCGCTGGGGATGCGGCATCGGATTCCAACCATCGGCAATTACCCGTATTACGCCGAGAACGGCCTGCTTCTCGCCTATGGCGGAGATGCGGATCCCCTTAATGAACGCGCCGCGGATTATGTCGACAAAATCCTGCGCGGCGCCAAGCCTGGCAATCTTCCGGTCACGCAGCCGATCAAGTTCGACCTCGAAGTCAATCTCAAGACTGCAAGGGCCTTGAGCCTGGTGATTCCGGAATCATTCTTGGTGGCTGCCGACAGGGTTTTCAAATAAGGCGGGGCATTTCCGTTTTTTGCCACGAAACGGATCTCCAACGATGTCCGAGTTGAGTTCGTTTTCGGGGGTCAAAGCGGAACGACAAAGGGACCGTCAGCTCGTCTTACCCAACCCGAAGTTCGCGGCCGCGAGTAACAAAAAAAGAAAAAGGGCCGCTGATAGTATGCCAGCGGCCCGCCCGGGAAGAATTTGTCCGGTATGAAATAGTAACCCCTGCCCCGGATGCGTTTTTAATGTGACGCGGGTGTCTGTTTCTGTGAAGTCGAAACTGCGGTTCCGCAGAGCGGAACATTCAAACCGTTGCCGCCATGACACATGCGAGTGTCCAAAGAAAACGACCCCAGCTCGGGGGGAGAGCCGGGGCCGTCCTTAGCTTGGGGCTAAAGTGCCGGGGGCGGCCCGGCACAGATTTACAACGAACGGGCGGGCGAAAGGTTCCAATGGAGAGTTCGAGGATACGAGGGCAAGAGATCGGCGTCCCACAAACGGGCCGAAAACGTCGTACGGCCAAACTAAAATGATTTAAGAAATGCCCGCAAATAAAGGGCTTTTCGAATCAGAAAAACCATGCCGGCGCAGCTAGGGAGCGCTCGCAATTCCGGCGCGTTGAGCCAGTCTCGGCCGCGCAGGATCAGCCCTCACGCCGCCTCGTGGTCCCGCTGCCAGTCCTCCACATCCGCAAGCCGCGTCCAGTAGTGCGCGAAGCTCGACAGGCGGCGCGCCTCGTTTTCATCCTTTTCGGTTGCGGCCTGGCGGGCGGCCTCGGCCGCCCATTTCCTGAGCTTTGACTGGTCTGACATATCCGCCTCGCATATTCCGGCCCGTTGATATGTCGTTTGCGGGTGCGAAAAGGTTCATTATCCTGATGTCAAACTCCAGTGGATAGGGTGCAGTTGATGCCTGACAACAGTTTTGCCGCCGACGGCGCCCGGGTCCTTCGCGACCTCAACACCTTGCGCGGCATCGGCGCCTACAAGACCGGCGTTCACAAGCCGACCTTCTCGGAAGCCCATATGCGCTCGCTGCAGTGGCTTGCCGATAGGCTCCCCGAGGCGGGTCTGAGCGGTGAAATCGACGGCATCGGCAATGTCATCAGCACCAGCACGAAATCCGGGCCAAAACTGCTCGCAGGGTCGCATCTCGAAAGCCAGAATTATGCGGGCTGGCTCGATGGGCCGCTCGGCGTCGTCTATGCGCTGGAAGCCGCCCGGATCATCAATCCGGACCCGCGCGTCCGTGGCTCCGTCGAAGTCGCGGCGTGGTCCGATGAGGAAGGCCATTTCGGCCAATTCCTGGGCAGCAGGTCCTATGTCGAAGGTGTTGCCGACGACGAGATCGACTCCGCGCGCGACCGCACCGGTGGCAAACCCATGCGGGAGGCGCTACGCGAAGCGGGGCTTGCCGGCCGGCCGCGTGCCAGGGCCGCGCGCGGGCGCCACATCGGCTACCTGGAGGCGCATATCGAGCAAAGCGAGAGGCTCGAAAGCGCGAAGCTTGCGATCGGTGTCGTTACCTCGATCGTCGGGATCTGGCAGTACCGCATCATTTTTGTCGGCGAGCAAAATCACGCCGGCACGACAAGGATGGAAATTCGCAAGGATGCGGGGCTGGCGCTGGCGCGGTTCTGCGTGGCCATCGACGATCGCTTCCCCGCGATCTCAGGTCCGCGCACGGTGTGGACCACCGGCCGCATCACGCTCGATCCCGGCGCGCCCAGCATCATTCCGGGACGGGCGAAGATGCTGTTCCAGATCAGGGATGACGACCCCGCCGTGATCGAGCGTCTGGAGGCCGAACTGCGGCGCATGGCCGCCGACGTCACCGCGCAAGGCCGCTGCAGTGTCGAGGTGGAACGCGTCCGTAGCGGTGCTCCCGCGATCATGGATGCCAGGTTTCAGCAAACGATCGAGGACGCAAGCGCAGCCCTGGCCGGCGGCAAGTCGATCCGCATGCCCTCCGGCGCCGGCCACGATGCCCAGATTCTCGCCACCATCATGCCCGCGGGCATGCTGTTCGTGCCCTCGATCGGCGGCATCAGTCATCACTGGAGCGAGAACACCGCCGATGCCGATATCGTCAGCGGGGCTCAGGTCTTCGTCGAGGCGTGCCGCCGACTGCTGACGGAATGAGCATTGGTTGCGAAGGGCTTCTCGAATTCATTGATGGACAGAACGGCGCAAATATGCGCATCCTGCATTCAAGGAAATCTGGAAAACTCCTTGATTTGACTGAATAATCACATCGCATTTTGGAGGCGGATTTGGCAGACCCGCCTCGATGGCCCAAGAAAGATTGCGAAGGATCGAAATGAAACGCCTTGCCCTCGTCATCGCGCTCTGCGCGCTGTGCCAGACCGCACTAGCCCAGGCGCCGGAATGCAGATCGATCGCGAACGCAAACGCACGGCTTGCCTGCTACGACAAGGCCACGCCGCCCGTCGCTTCATCGGCGCCCGCCGCGCCGGCCACGCACGCGGCTCCGCCTTCGAAAGTCGAAAGCTCGAAATACGTGGATACGATCGGCGCCGAAGAGGCGCTGGTGAGCCAGAAGATCAACAATATTTGCAGAGGTTGCTAAACCACGGCCTGCGACAAAAGGGGGTTCCCGCGCACGCGCAATTGTTGCCGGGAACAGTAGATAAGCGGAAAACACGGCATATTTGCCACCTCCATGAACCTGCTTGAATCCCTTCCGACCGTCATCGGCACCGCGGCCGTTGCGCCTGCGCTATTGATTTTGTGGCTGGTGATCGCCGCCGGCGAGCGCCCGGGCCCGGCGACCAAGGTGTGGGCCGCGTTCCTGCTCGGCGCCGCCAGCGTTTCGCTATTGAGCGTGGTGCGCGCGCCGTTCGCCTCGATGTCGGCGGTCTCGCAAAATCCCTGGATCGCGCAGGCGCTGCATTCGGTCTTCGGGGTCGCGCTGCCGGAGGAGACCGTCAAGATTCTCGTGATCGTCGCCGTCTCGGCGCGGCGCCGGCCGTTCGCCGATCCGATGGACACGGTGATCTACGGCGCCGCCGCGGGGCTCGGTTTCGCGGCGTACGAAAACCTCGCCTATCTCGTGCAGCATGCGGAGATGTGGCGGTCGCTGGCCGCGCTGCGCAGCGTGCTGACCGTGCCGTTCCACGGCGCGCTCGGCATCATCGCCGGCGCCTATCTCGCGCTCGCGCGCGCCGGCACCGCGCTCGGCGCGCACCGCCACCACCGCGACTGGGCGCGGATCTCGAGCCGCATCCTGATCCTGCTCGGGCCGCTGGCGCTGCACGCCGCTTTCGACTTCCCCTTGCTGACGCTGCAGCAGGACGCCGGCATCGGCGCATCCACCCGCTTCCTGCTGGGAACGGGAAGCGTGCTGATCGGCTTCAGCTCGATCGCCTTTGCCGTCCGCCTGGTGCGGCGGGTCGGCCGTCATCACACCCCCCGCACCGAACTCGCCCGCGACCGGCTGAGCCAGCTCCGGCGGATGTGGGCGCTATTGGTGGTGGGCGGCGGCGCCGGCTTCATCGGCCTGACCTTCGTGCTGACATCGATCCACCACTGGCTGAAAAACCCCGACCGCAACGTAGCCCTGGTGCTGGTTCCGATCGGCCTGACCTCGATCCTGATCGGCAGTGCGCTGTTGGTGGTGACCAGCGCGATCTATATTCTCGGCCGCAACCGGATGCGCAATGCGGCCTCCGGCTTTTCGGCCGCGCCGGGCGCGGGCTGAGAAAGTTCGCCACAAGAGGGTGTTCCCGCTATATGATGGCGTCACATTCGGGGGTCATTGTTTCGTTGTCAGTACCGGGAGATTTGCCATGACCGTTCCCCAGGACATCACCAAACTGCAATCCGAAATGAGCGCCGCCGTGCGCGAACATTGGAAGGCCTTTTTGATCGAAGGCATCCTTCTGGTCGTCCTCGGACTTGCCGCCATCGTGCTGCCGCCGCTGGCAAGCCTTGCCGTCACCATCTTCCTCGGCTGGATGTTCCTGATTTCCGGCATCGCGGGACTGGCGCTGACGTTCTGGGCCCGGCGGATGCCGGGGTTCTGGTGGTCGCTGATTTCGGCGGTGCTGGCGATCGGCGCCGGCATCATCCTGTTGGCGCGGCCCGTGCAGGGCGTTCTCACGCTGACGATCGTGGTCGGCGCCTATTTCCTCGCCGAGGGCGTCGCCACCATCATGTACGCGCTGGAGCATCGCCGCGAATTGTCGGAGCGCTGGTCGTGGCTCTTGGCTGCCGGCGTGTTGGACATCGTGATCGCAGGCCTCATCATATCCGGACTTCCCGGTTCGGCGGAATGGGCGATCGGGCTTCTGGTCGGCATCAACCTGTTGTTCGGCGGCGCAACCCTGATCGGAATGGCGCTCGCCGCGCGCAACGGCTGAACCAGACGGGTCAGCCAAATTTTGAGATGACAGGGCGCAGGGCGTGGGCTATAGAGCGGCCCATGATCACCTTCGCCACGGGCTATTTTTGGTATTTTGGCAACGACAGCTCGCTGGCGGTGGGAGGATCGCGCTCAATCTGAAAAATTGCAGCAACAAGTCCAAACAGCCGCCAGACCTGGCGGCTTTTTTGTTGGCCGGCGGGTTCTCGAAAACCTCAAGAGGAGCCCGCCATGTTGAGTACGACAGACGATCTGCGAATCAAGGAAATCAAGGAGTTGACGACGCCGGCCGAGGTGACGCGCGAAGTCCCGCGCACCTTGACCGCGACGCGAATTGTGATGGCGGCGCGCAACGCCATTCACGCCATCCTGCATGGGACCGATGACCGGCTTCTGGTCATCGTCGGTCCCTGCTCGATCCACGATCCCGCGGCCGCCGTCGACTATGCCGGGCGTCTTGCCGCCTTGCGCGAACGGCTAAACGACCGCCTCGAGATCGTGATGCGCGTCTATTTCGAGAAGCCGCGCACGACGGTCGGGTGGAAGGGACTGATCAACGATCCCGATCTCGACGGCAGCTTCAATATCAACAAGGGCCTGCGGCTTGCCCGCAGCGTGCTATCAGCCGTCAACAATCTCGGCCTGCCAGCGGGAGCCGAATTCCTCGACATGACGACGCCGCAATATATCGCTGACCTCGTGGCATGGGCGGCGATCGGCGCGCGGACGACGGAAAGCCAGATTCATCGCGAGCTCGCTTCGGGCCTCTCCTGCCCCGTCGGCTTCAAGAACGGCACCGACGGCAGTGTGCGGATCGCCGCCGAGGCCGTGAAGTCGGCTTCGCATCCCCACCATTTCATGGCGGTGACCAAGGGCGGGCGCTCGGCAATCGCGGCGACCTCGGGCAACGAGGACTGCCACGTCGTCCTGCGCGGCGGCAGCAGCGGACCGAACTACGACCGGGCCGGCGTCGATGCCGCCGCCGCCGAACTCGTGCGCGCCGGCGCGGCGCCACGGATGATGATCGACGCCAGTCACGCCAACAGCGGCAAGAAGCCGGAGAACCAGCCGCTGGTCGCTGCCGACATCGCGCGCCAGATCGCGGGCGGCGACGAGCGCATCGTCGGGGCCATGATCGAGAGCAACCTGGTCGCGGGCCGCCAGGATGTGCAGCCGGGAACGGCCCTGACCTACGGGCAAAGCATCACGGACGGCTGCATCGACTGGGAGACGACCGTGCGGGCGCTGAATCTGCTGGCCGAGGCCGTTGCGGCGCGACGTGCGCTGCAACACCGCAAATTGCGGGACCGTTCGGCTTGAGGGGATGCATCGACAAATCTCGAGCAGGGCGTGTCGTGTACGCCCTGCTCGCCGGCTATCGGGCTAGCGCGCGATGACTTTTCTTCGAATCGTCATCCCGCTCTATCTTTTTGTTTGAGCATGATCTTTTCGGAAAACCGGTGTCCACTTTTCCGGATCATGCTTTAGCAGCCGCGGCAGATGCTCTTGATCTTCTTGTCGAGAGCGGCGTCTTCCTTGCTCATCGCGTCGTTCGGATTGCTCAGGTTTTTCTCGTCAGGAACGTCCCCGGCGCGCGGCTGGCGATGGCCGACCGGGGCTTGCGGAAGGGTCGAGTTTGACGCTCCCGACGGGCCGCGAGAATTCTGGGCGAGGGCCGCCGAGCCGCCGAGCGCGACGAGGATCGCCAGGGTTGCGATTGACCCCGCTGTGAACAGTTTTTGCATCTTGCTTCTCCCATTGCAGAGAAACGCATCACGGTTGCGGCGGATAGAGATGAACGTCGCCGCAATAGTCGAGGACACGATAGCGCCTTTCCGCAGGCGGTTCACGCTCCCCGGAAAAAGAATTTGCCGGCGAAAGATAATTCGGGCCGACCGGCGACTTGCCGTGACCGCCGGGAATATCGAGCACGTAATCCGGCTGGCACAGTCCGGACACCCGCCCCCGCAGGCGCCGCATCAACGCTTGGCCGCGCTCGAGCGTGGTGCGCAGATGCGCGGTGCCGGGCGCGAGATCGCCGTGATGCAGGTAATAGGGCTTGATGCGGCACTCGACGAAGGCCCGCATCAGGCTTTCCAGCGTTTCGATGTCGTCGTTGACGCCACGCAGCAGCACCGACTGGCTGACCATGGGAATCCCTGCATCGACAATCCTGGCGCAGGCAGCGCGGGCCTTTTCGGTCAGCTCGCGCGCGTGATTGGCGTGCAGGGCGATCCAGGTCGTGGCACCGCTGGCCTTCAGCGCGGCGACCATCCCGGCGCTGACGCGCTTGGGCTCGGCGACGGGAACGCGGGTATGGATGCGGATGATCCTGACGTGATCGATCGCGGCAAGCTCCGCCATGATCTCGCCGAGCCGGCGCGGCGACAGCATCAGGGGATCGCCGCCGGTCAGGATCACCTCCCAGATTTCCGGATGCGCGCGGATATAGCCGAGCGCGCCGTCATAGGCGTCGGGCGAGAGCGCGCTCTCCTTGCCCGGCCCCACCATTTCGCGGCGGAAACAAAACCGGCAATACACCGCACAGACATGCACCAGCTTGAGCAGCACGCGGTCGGGATAACGGTGGACGATGCCGGCAACCGGCGAATGCGCGTGATCGCCGATCGGATCGGCGCGCTCGCCCTCTCCCGCCACCAATTCCCCGGCGCTCGGAATGAATTGCCGCGCGATCGGATCGTCGGGATCGCCGGCGTCGATCAGTTCGGCGATGTCGGGCGTCACCGCCACCGCATAGCGGCTTGCGACCCTTTCCAGATCGGCAAGCGCCGCCTCCGGCACAAGGCCGTGGGCAACGAGCTCGGCGGGCTCGCGCAAGGTTGCCGTTGGTCTGACATTCATGTTCATGCATCACCCACGGGCGGCGTCCACACCACCTGATCGATCCGCAGCGCCCCGCTCGCCAGCATCACCAGGCGGTCGAAGCCGAGCGCGGTGCCGCTGGCTTCCGGCATGTTGGCGACCGCGGCAAGAAAATCCTCGTCCAGCGGATAGCGCTCGCCATAGCGCCGCTCCTTTTCGTCCATCGCCTCGATGAAACGTCGGCGCTGTTCGCGCGCATCGGTCAATTCGCCAAACCCGTTGGCGAGCTCGACGCCGCAGGCATAGATCTCGAAACGTTCGGCGACGCGCGGATCGGACGGTTTTGCGCGCGCCAGCGCCGCTTCGGGCGCCGGATACTCGAACAATATGGTCAAACGCCCCTGCCCCAGATTTGGTTCGACGTGCTCGACCAGAATCTTGCTGAAAATATCCGACCAAGTGTCGTCATCGGCGATCCGCACCCGCCCCTCGGCCGCGCGAGCGAGCCGGGCGCGGTTACCCTTGCCGTCGGCGACGGTGGCGAGCAGGTCGATCCCGGCAAAGCGTTCGAACGCGGCCGCCACCGTCAACAGTTCCGGCTCGGCAAAGGGGTCGGCGATTTTGCCGCGAAACGAAAACCGGCCGATGCCGGTCGCCTGCGCGGCATGCGCGACGATGACGATGCTGTCGGCGATTGCGGCGTCATAACCGGCGTTGGCGCGGTACCATTCCAGCATGGTGAACTCGGGCAGGTGGAGATCGCCGCGCTCGCGGTCGCGAAACACGCGGGCGAACTCGAAGATTTTTGCTTCACCCGCGGCCAGCAGTTTCTTGCAGGCGAATTCCGGCGAGGTCCGCAAGTACCGCGTCGCGCGCGTGCCATCGGCCCGGCCTATTTCCGCGCGCGGCGCATGCAGGTGGGTCTCATTCCCCGGCGAAACCTGCAGGATGCCGGTTTCGACCTCGACGAAACCTTGCTCGACGAACCAGGCCCGCAGCGCGTTCGTAATCGCGCGCCGCGCCGCCAGGAACGGCCTCGCATCGGCATGCCGCGACGGCGCCCACCATGGCGACGGTGCGGCAGGGTCGCCCGATTTGTGCGTCATTTGGTCCATTTGGGCTGATGCGTCATGCGGTACGAACCTTTGGCACCCCTTGGGTGACTAACCGTGAACCAGGAAGCAAGCAATGTTTGAACAGAGATTACGACCAATTTGGCTGGCGCTGTCGTTGGCGCTGGCAACGGTCGCGCCGGCCTTTGCCAATGGTCCCGGAGCCGGTTTCAAGCTCGTTCCGGACGCCCCCGTCTTCAAGTCCCCCGACCACAAGCTGCTGTTGGAGCAATATGCCAAGGAGCAGAAGAATGAGAGTCTGCTTTTCCAGTTTTGGACCTTCGGTGCCGATCACCGGCACGGCTTCCTGTTGAACCCCGGCGAGACCGACGAGCTGGCGGGCTATCAGGCCGGGTTTCGATTTAGCCCGGACAGCCAATGGCTGGTACGGATGCAGAAGACGGGAGCGGGCTATCAGTCGCTCTTCCTGTACCGCAGGAACGGCTACCAATTCTCGCCCGCGACCAAAAAACCCCTTAGCGACATGGCCTGGGATTATTTCTTCACGACGCCGGATTCGAAGGGGATGATGCATCGCGACCCAAAGGACCCCTACTCGCTCGATCACGCCTTCGCTGGCCTGGTCAAGGGAATGGAGGACAACTACGCTGGGATGGGGGAACATTGGCCCGACAGCCGCTACGTCGTGATCGGTCTGTCGTTCGACATGCAGGGGACAGACGACAAGACGTCCCCCTGGATCGAAGGTTGGCGCTGCGTCTACGATCTCAAGACCGGGACATTTTCGGTGCCGCCCGACTTCGCCGAGCACAACGCCAAATCCATCACCTATCCCGAGCCTGCGTCGAAGTGACCGAGGGTGCCTTGCGCACCTCGGGGCCGGCAAATACCGGACGCTTTCGGCCATCAATGCGCCGCCCCTTGAGGGCGTAAAACGCTGGCATAGATCGGCAAAATCAGTATGTTGCGGCCCGAAATCGCTTCGAAGGCCTTAAGGACAACCGTGTCCTGATCGGTCCGGGCCCGAAAATATCAGGAAAAACAGCTTTGAAAGTCATCGCCAGCTCCATTCGCAAGGGCAACGTCATCGAGCAGGACGGCAAGCTCTACGTCGTCCTCAGCGCCGAGAACATCCATCCCGGCAAGGGAACACCCGTCAGCCAGGTCGAAATGCGCCGGATCAGCGACGGAGTGAAGATTTCCGAGCGCTACAAGACCACCGACCAGGTCGAAAAGGCGACCATCGAGGACCGCAACTTCAACTACCTCTACGAAGACGGCGACGGCTTCCACTTCATGAACAGCGAGACCTACGACCAGATCCAGGTGCCGAAGGACGTCGTCGGCAGCGGGGCGCCGTACTTGCAGGAAAACATGACGGTCAAGCTGTCGATGCACGACGCCACGCCGGTCGCCATCCAGCTGCCGCAGCGCGCCACGCTCGAGGTGGTGGAAACCGAACCGGTCACCAAGGGCCAGACCGCATCTTCATCCTACAAGCCGGCGGTGCTGTCGAACGGCGTGCGCACCGCCGTGCCGCCGCACATCAGCGCGGGGACGCGGATCGTGGTGATGACCGAAGACGGCTCTTACGTCGAGCGCGCAAAGGATTAAGATAGGCTATAGGGGAAACCTTTGGCGCCGGGGGGGCGACGCATTGGGTACGAGGGCTGTCCGGCTAGTCGCGCTTCTCCTGGCATCCTTGCCGTTGCTGGTTGCCGGCGCTACGGCCGTTGCCGCCGACGAATTCCAAACGCCGGCGATTTCGGCAGTCCGCGTCGATTGGCGCGCCGCCCTCGATGAGCTTCGCGACGAACTCAGCGCCCGGCCGGCTGTCGCATCCGACTTTGCGCTGACCCGCCGCTACCGGCTGCCGGCCTCCGATCCGCGTTCGATGCCGGCGCTGGTGCAGCTCAACGCGGTCACCTCGGAGATCTTCACGGCCATCGGGCGCAGTCCGGTGCCGGTGCTGCTGCCGTTCGATAACGCCGCCTATCTCGACGCGCGCGGCAACGGGGCGCTGGAAAGCCCCCCGCTGTCGCAATACCAGGCCGATTTCCGCGCCGTCGACTTTTTCGACGCGGGTCCCGCGGGCTACGACGCGGTGTTCTCGCTCGAGCCGGGCGCCGGCGTGCCTTCGCGGACTTTCGCAAGACCCGTCGAGGTCCAGATCACCGGCTCGATCCTCGTCTACGACATCAAGGATCCCAACGGCGGCAAGGGCGAACCGGTCAAGGCCCTGGCGGCGCAATTCCCCGACCTGCGCCGCTTCATCCGGGAAGGCTATGTGCGCTATGCCTTCACGCGCTTCGGCGTCCCCTATGTGGTGTCGATCCAGTGCCTGGACTCCAGCCCGCGTGCGCGGCGGCTCGCCTGCCGCGAGGCCTATCCTGTCGCCGAGCGTTTCCTGAAAGCCCTGCATGTCACAGGCGGCCTGCCCTCGCGACCGCGCATGGATATTGCCGCTGAGGTGACCGAGCGGCCGGCGGAGCCGACGCCCGATTTCAGCTATCGCCCGACGGGCGACATCATCGCCCGCTCAGGCTATCGCAAGCAGGGCGGTCACGCCGACTTCACCGCCTATTCGCAAATCCGCTTTCCGCTGCAGAAGGCCCCTGCCTTCGTGCACTCCCAGGAATTCCGCAACCGCAAATCGAGCGACAGGCCGATCGACGAGGTGACCGGCTCGATCAGCAGCTATCCTTGGCAGGACAATTTTTGCGAACGCCGCAGCTTCAATGTCGGACAGTGCCCCGGCGGATTTGGCCATCAGGGCGAGGACATCCGCCCGGCGCCGTGTCCGCCCGCTGTCGGGGGCGTCGACAACAGTTGCGACCCCAAGCAGCAAGCGGTGGTCGCGGTCCGCGACGGCGTGGTGATCCGCGCGCGCAAGGAGCAGGCGGTGACGCTGCAGATCAACACCGCCACCGAGCACATCCGCTTCCGCTACATGCACATGAATCCGGCCGCGATGGACGCCGACCGCCTTCTGAACGGACACAGCGTCGACGAAGGCGAAAAAATCGGCGTGGTGTCGAACTACCTCGACCACCCCAACGGCACCACCCGCCATCTGCACTTCGACGTGCAGGTGTTCACCCGCGACGGCTGGATATGGACCAGCCCTTACGTCACGCTGACCTCGGCTTATGAGCGCCTGATCGGCGGCCGCGGCCGCGAGATCGGGCCGGAAACGACGCCGGCGCCCACGATCGCACATGCGGCCGCCGAGGACGCAGGCCCTGCCGGCGTGCAGGAGGGCGGCGACAATTAGAGCGAATTCCGCGTTGCGCGAATGACCTTTGCCGCGTCCTCGCCTGCGCGGCTAGACTAGTCCGATGAAACCATCTGATTCCCTGAAAACCTCGACCCGCCGCGCGCTGCTGCAAACCGGGCTCGCTGCCGCTTCCCTTCTCGTACAGCCGATCGCCACGTTCGCCACCTCCCCACCGGGCTTCGAGCAATGGCGCGACAATTTTCGCGCCCGCGCGCTGGCCAAGGGCATATCGGAGGCGACGTGGAACCGCGCGATGGGTCATGTCGAGCCCGACATGTCCGTGTTCAAGCAAATGCGGAACCAGCCGGAATTCAACGAGCAGATCTGGCAATACATCAACCGCCGCGTCTCCGACTGGCGCATCATCGCCGGCAAGGAAGCGTTGAAGCAGAACGAGGCGCTGTTCGCGCGGATCGAAAGGGATTTCGGCGTCGAGCGCGGCACGCTGCTGGCGCTGTGGGGCGTCGAATCAGCCTTCGGCGATCCCTTGGTGCAGCAGAACCATATGCGTCCCGTGTTCCCATCGCTCGCGGCGCTCGCCTGGAACGAGCCTCGCCGCAAGGCCTATTGGGAAGCCGAACTGATCAATGCGCTCCGGATCGTCGATCGCGGCTGGTCGACGCCGGAGGAAATGCGGGGATCGTGGGCCGGCGCGATGGGCCATACGCAATGGATGCCGGAGGTCTGGCTCAATGTCGGCATCGACTACGATCACGACGGCAAGATTTCGCCGTTCGGCAAGCCCGATGATGCCCTGGGATCAACGGCAAAATTCCTCGTCAATCGCGGCAGGTATCACCGCGGCGAGCATTGGGGCTACGAAGTACGCGCACGGGGTTCGGCGAGCGGCAGCCGGACCTACGCCGCCTGGGCCGCCGTTGGCGTGACGCGCGCCGATCAAAAACCATTCCCGCAGCCGAACGCCAGCGCGCAGCTATGGGTCCCGGTCGCGGGCGGACCGGCCTTCCTGTTGGGACCGAATTTCTATTCGGTGAAGAGCTACAACCCGTCGATGAACTACGCGCTCGCGATCTGCCATCTCGGCGACCGCATCCTGGGCGGGCCGCCCTTCATTCAGCCGTTCCCCGGTTCCGAGCGCGCGCTGACCCTGGCCGAAGTGCAGGAAATGCAGACGCGGCTGACCAAGGCAGGCTTCGACACCGGCGGCACCGACGGCCGCGTCGGCAACGACACCATGAAGGCGATCCGGGATTTCCAGGTGAAAGCGGGGCTTGAGCCGGCCGACGGTTACGGCGGACTGAAGGTGCTGGCGAAGCTGAGGCAGGGCGGATGATTGCTTACCTCTCCCCGTCCTTTACGGGAGAGGTCGAAATTCGAGCGGAACTCGAATTTCGGGTGAGGGGCGAGGCACGACGTCTCCCCCATCACCACCATCTCCGGATCGACAGCCCCTCACCCCAACCCTCTCCCCGCGAAGAGCGGGGCGAGGGAGCGAACTGGCATCGCGGCTTATCTACACCCTCCGCATCGCGCCACCCGCAAACATGCCGCCGTCGATGACGAGTTCCGAACCGGTCATGTAGCTGGAGGCATCGGACGCGAGATACAGCACACCTGCCGCAATTTCCGACGCATGCCCGGCGCGGCCGAGTGGGGTAGCCAGTTTCGCGCGCTCCTCGGGATCGATCGGAGCATTCTGTCCGCGCCCGGTGGCTTCGGTCGGAATCTTGCCCCAGATCGGCGTGTCGATGATCCCCGGATGAATCGAATTGACCCGGATGCCGTCGCCGGCGGAAGCGCATTCCATCGCCACCGCCTTGGCGAACAGCCGCACCCCGCCCTTGGTCGCGCAGTAGCCGGCAAGCCCCGGCGCGCCGCGCAGACCCGCAAGCGACGACGTCATGACGATCGAGCCGCCGCCGCGCTTGCGCATCAGCGGCAGACAGTGCTTCACCGAAAGAAACACGCCGTCGAGGTTGATCGCGGTCTGCCGGCGCCAGTCCTCCAGCGACATCTCGGTGATCGACGGCACCATGATCCCGATGCCGGCATTCGACACCAGGATATCCAGCCGGCCGAAGCGCTTTTCCACCTCGGCCACCACTTCCACCCAGCGCGCCTCGCTGGTGACGTCCTGTTGCAGGAAGAAGGCCTCGCCGCCCGCCTTCTTGATGGCGGCAACGACTTCCGGCCCTCTCAACTCGTCGACGTCGGTGAGCGCGACGAATGCGCCCTCCTTCGCCAGCAATTCGGCGCACGCCGCGCCGATGCCGGACGCGCCGCCTGTGACGAGTGCGACCTTGCCTTCAACCTGCCCTGCCATTTCCGCTCCCAATCATTTTTCTTTTGAAGATTTATCTGATCACCGCCGGGCCCTGATCCGGCACGGCGACGTCGAGCACGCGCAGCTGCACGCGCTCGCTGCCCTGCCAGCGGTCGAGTGCCAGCGATCCCGCGACATGCAGCGGCTGGCCGCGATTGGCGGCCAGCGCGTTGCCGAGTTTCTGCCCGATCGCGCGAAACGCGATGCCGTTGACGATGGCACCATCGCCCGACTTGAACCGCACGCGCAAGTGCGACTGGCCTACTTCGTCGGCATAGATGAGCTGATGGGAGGGCAGCGCGATCACCGGTTCCGGATTGCCGCTGCCGAACGGGCCGGCGCGGTTGAGGGTTGCGGCAAGCTCCGGCGTCACCGCGCGCGCCGAGACCGCGCCGTCGATGAAGAGCTCGTTGACGTGGCGCGAGGCCGCCACGTCATGGGCGAGCGCGCTTTCCATGCAGGCGCGGAATTCCGCAAGCCTCTCCTTGCGCAAAGTGACGCCCGCGGCCATGGCGTGGCCGCCGCCTTTCAGAAGCAGCCCGTCATGCACGGCCTGGCGCACCGCCTTGCCGAGATCGACGCCCGGGATGGAGCGGCCCGAGCCGGTGCCGATGCCGCCGGGCTCGAGCGCGATCGCAAAAGCCGGTCGCGAGAATTTTTCCTTGAGCCGCGAAGCCACGAGACCGACGACGCCTGGATGCCAGCCCTCCGAGGCCGTGACAATGACGGAGCCCTTGTCTTCGAGGCCGAGCGAGGCCAATGCCTCGGCCTCCGCCTGCGCTTCCGCCGCCTGCTCGATGACACGGCGCTCGCTGTTCAGCCGGTCGAGTTCGGCGGCGATGCGCGCGGCTTCGGAAACGTCGCCTTCCAGGAGCAGCCGCACGCCGAGATCGGCGCGCCCAATCCGCCCGCCGGCGTTGATGCGCGGCCCCAGCATGAAGCCGAGATGCCAGGCTTCCGGCGGGCCGTTCAGCCGCGACACGTCCATCAGCGCGGTATGGCCGACATGGTCGCGGCGCCGCATCGCGATCAGGCCCTTGGCGACGAAGGCGCGGTTGAGTCCGACCAGCGGCGCGACATCGGCGACGGTGCCAAGCGCCACGTGATGCAGCATGCCGAGCAAATCCGGCTCCGGCATTTCGGCGGTCCAGAAGGCGCGCGCGCGCAGCTCGCGGTTGACGGCAACCAGCGCCACCAGCACGAGGCCGACGGCGGCGAGATGGCCGAGGCCGGAGAGATCGTCGGGCCGGTTCGGATTCACGAGCGCATCGACCTCGGGCAATTGGTCGCCGCATTGATGATGGTCGATGACGACGACCGACATGGCGAGCCGCCGCGCCTCCGCCAGCGCCTCGAGGCTGGTGGTGCCGCAATCCACGGTCAGCAGCAGCGTGGCGCCTTTGGCGGCGAGCATGCGAACCGCCTCCACATTGGGACCATAGCCTTCGAACAGCCGGTCCGGAATGTGGATCAGGGGATCGAGCCCGCAATGGCGCAGGTGCCAGGCGAGCAGGGCGGCGGAAGTCGCGCCATCGACGTCATAGTCGCCGAAGATTGCGACCTTCTCGCCGCGCGTGGCCGCATCCGCGATGCGCTTGGCGGCGGTTTCCATCTGCGTGACGGTTGAGGGATCCGGCATCAGCTTGCGGATGGTCGGATCGAGAAAATCCTCGACCGCATCGAGCTCGACGTCGCGCCCCGCCAAGACCCGCGCCAGCATCTCCGGCAGGTGATAGCGCTGCACGATCGCCTGCGCCCGCGCCGCCCCACGGGCATCCAGCCGGTCGCGCCACAGTTTTCCGGTCGCAGAATGCGCAACGCCGAGAAACGCCGGCGGCGATTCGAGAGGCAAGGCGGTTGCGGAAAGGGTCATGCTGCCCGCAGCAAATAAGCCCGATCCGCTCGGGTTCAATGATTCTTGCGCGCCGGTGCCGACTTATACCCGTCATTCCCGCCTAGAATCTGCCACGCCCGGGCTCCGAAAAAATCAGAGGCCATCCGGGGGCAATGACGCATTTGGTGTCTTCGTCCTGTCTTTCGCATGCCATTGCTCGGAAAGCGGCGGCAGTGCCGTTTCCTTGCCGGTCATGCGCTCCACGGCGATGGCATAGACGGTGATGTCGTCGATCCGCGGGAAGAACCCCTTGGGTCGCTTGGTCTCCGGCTTGCCGTATTTTGCCATCAACGCTTCGCAGAACCGCTGCTTGATTTTCATGTCGTCGACGATCCGTATCCGGCCGAACAGGCACACGCTTCGATAGGCAAGACCCAAATCGCACTCAAACCGGCCGTAGTCGAAGACACCCTCGTGCTCATCGAGCTCGAAGCAAACGCGCTTCTCTCTCTCGACGTTCGCGCGCAAATGTCCCCTTGCGCCGGAGGTGTGCAAATACACTTCCCCGTCGATCCAGAGATACAATAGCGGGATGCAATACGGGAAGCCGTCCTCGCCCACGGTCGCGAGGCGGCCGCTATACCCTCGCGCCAGCGTTTCCCGCGCCCGTTCGTCCGACATGGCACGGTCGGCGCGCCGGATTTGCGGTGAGCTCATTCGGTACACTCCTTCTCGCCGCTCGAACGAACGGGCATTCCGGGTTTCCTTGCTGTTCGAAACAGGTTAGGAAACAGGTGGTCTTTCGCAAATACCCACTTCGCCTCGTCGAGGCATACCACTTGCCTTAGCCGGGCGGCGGGCGTTTCCGGAAAGAAACCCGTGAAGAAAAGAAACCCGTGAAGAGCAGACAAAGCTGGGCGGAGCTCTATGCATTCGAGGTGGACCGCGCGGCCGACGCACCGGTGTTCCGCCAGATTTACCTGCAGCTGCGATCGGCAATACTGTCAGGCGCGCTTCGCCCCGCGGCCAAGCTGCCATCGACGCGCGAACTGGCCGTGCAACTCGGCGTCTCCCGGTCCGCCGTCGTCTCCGCTTTCGAGCAGCTTCTCGCCGAAGGCTATGCGTTCGGCAGGAAGGGCGCCGGCACCCACGTCGCATCCGACCTTCCCGAACCTTTCGAAGCCAATCGCGGCCGCCGGAAGCGGCCTGCAGCACCCGCTGCAACCGCGCCCTCCTTCCGGGAGCTCGGCGGCTTCGTCGACGTGACCGAGCAAAGCGACGAACGCCCATTCAATCTGGGGCGCACTCTGGTGGATGCACGCACCGCCGAATTGTGGCGCAAGCTCAGCGCGCGCATGCTGCGGTCGTTCGGGCGGCATCACCTTGGTTATGGCGACCCGCGCGGCATGCCGGAACTGCGCACGTCGGTCTGCGATTACCTTCGGGCCGCGCGCGGCGTGCGGTGCGAGCCCGAACACGTCGTGATCACCGCGGGCACCCAGCAAGCCATCGATATCGTTACCCGCCTGATCCAGAGTCCGGACAAGGAAGTCTGGATCGAGGATCCCGGATACCCCTTGACTCGCCTTGCGCTCGTCGCGGCGGGCGCGAAGGTTTGCGCGGTCCCGGTCGACCGGCATGGCATCAATGTTACCGAAGGCATCCGTCGCGCTCCCGGAGCACGCGCCGTTTTCATAACGCCCTCGCACCAGTTTCCCAAAGGCGTTGCCCTGTCGATGGCGCGCCGCCTCGAACTTCTGGCCTGGGCGCGAGAGTTGGGCGCACTGATCGTCGAGGACGACTACGCCAGCGAATTCCGGTACGGCGGCCGCCCACTCGCCGCGCTCCAGGGGCTCGATGAAGCCGAGCGCGTCATCTATATCGGAACCCTCAACAAGGCGCTTTTTCCGGGACTACGGCTCGGCTACGCCGTGCTGCCGCCTTCGCTCGCGCGGGCCTTCGTGACCGCGCGCTATCTCATGGACCGCCAGCCGTCGAGCCTTTGCCAGGCGGTCGTCGCCGCCTTCATGGACGAGGGACACTTCGTAGCGCACATCCGCAGAATGCGGGAGATGTACCGCAACCAGCGGGACGCACTGGTCGCAGCACTCAGGCGCCGCCTGGGCGACCACCTGACTGTCGATCCGCCCGACCAGGGAATGCATCTGGTTGCCTACATGCAACGGGGCCTGTCGGACGTCAGGATCGAACGGGTGGCGCGCGACCACGGCGTGATCGTCCGCGCCATGAGCCGCCTCTATGTCGAGGCCCCGCCGCAATCGGCGCTGATGCTCGGCTTCAGCGGCTATCCGCGTCAGACCATTGCGCCGGCGATTGCCCGGCTGGCTCGGGCGTTTGAGCAACAGGCGTGATCGCGCCGTTCGCGCCGGCCTAACACCCCGTCTTTTCGGCGATGCCGTTAAAATCCTTGGCCACGATGTCCCAATCGCCCTTGGCCTCGAAATCGTATTTCTGCAAGGGGCCGTATTCGGTCGGGCGCGCGACGAAGGCGGTCTTCAGGCCGAGCTTCTGCGCGGCCTTCAGGTCGTGGTTGTGGGCGGCGACCATCATCACCTGCTCCGGCGGCAGGCATAAGAGGCGTGCGGCGCCGAGATAGGTTTCGGGGTCGGGCTTGTAGTGCTCGAACAATTCGGCCGACAGGATCAGGTCCCAGGGGAGCCCGGCGTGTTTTGCCATCTCGGTCAGGAGCGCGACGTTGCCATTGGAGAGCGGGCCGATGATGTATTTTTTCTTCAACCGCGTCAGGCCGGAGACGCTGTCCGGCCACGGGTTGAGCCGGTGCCAGCCCATGGTGAGGTAATGCAGGTCGGACTCGTTCAGTCCCGGAATCGACAATTGCGCGACCAGTTTTTCCAGCGAACGGCGGTGCAGCACGTCGAGAATCACGTAGCCGCGTTCCGGGTGCTTGCGCACCTCGTCCATCGAGGCTGCATAGACCGCGCGCCAGCCGTCGACCAGCGCGGTCCAGTCGCCTTTGACGCCGCGCTTCTCGCTCCATTTGGTGAAATCCGCGATCAGGCTGGTGCGCCAGTCGACCACGGTGCCGAACACGTCGAACACCAGGGCTTTGACGGCTGAAATATCGGACATGGTTGCTCCCTGTTTCTCTTCGTCATTCCGGGGCGATGCGCAGCATCGAACCCGGAATCTCGAGATTCCCCGATGTGCAATGGCACATCTGCGGCTCGCGCTTCGCGCGCCCCGGAATGACGCTGCCCTCAATCGAGGTGGAATTTTGCAAGCTCGCGGTGTTCGCCCTTGATGTAGCGCACCGTGCCGGTGACCGAGCGCATCACCACCGTCTCCGTCTCGATGACGCTGTCCTTGCGGAACTTGACGCCCGACAGCAGCGAGCCGGTGGTAACCCCGGTCGCGGAGAACAGGCAGTCGCCCCGCACCATGTCCTCGATGCCGTAGACCATGCGCGGATCGCTGACGCCCATCTTGGCGGCGCGCTCGCGCTTTTCCTCGGTATCGAGGATCAGCCGGCATTGCATCTGGCCGCCGATGCAGCGCAGCGCGGCCGCCGCCAGCACGCCTTCGGGCGCGCCGCCGGTGCCGATATACATGTCGACGCCGGTATTGTCGGGGTCGGCGCAATGGATGACGCCGGCGACGTCGCCGTCGGTGATCAGCCGCACCGCGGCGCCGGTCGAGCGCACGCCGTTGATGATGTCGGAGTGGCGCGGGCGGTCGAGCACCAAAACCGTGATCGCGGCAGGCTCGACGCCCTTGGCCTTCGCAAGCCGCCGTACATTGTCGGCGGGTGATGCATCGAGCTCGACCACGCCCTTGGCGTAGCCGGGGCCGATCGCGATCTTCTGCATGTAGACGTCGGGCGCATGCAACAGCGTGCCGCCATCGGCCATCGCCATGGTCGCGATCGCGCCCGGCATGTTCTTGGCGCACAGCGTGGTGCCCTCGAGCGGATCGACGGCGATGTCGACCTGCGGGCCGGCGTTCATGCCGACCTTCTCGCCGATGAAAAGCATCGGCGCCTCGTCGCGCTCGCCCTCGCCGATCACGACCGTGCCCTCGATCGGCAGCTTGTTGAGTTCGCGGCGCATCGCGTCGACCGCGGCCTGGTCGGCGGCCTTCTCGTTGCCATGGCCGCGCAGCCGCGCCGCCGACACCGCGGCGCGTTCCGTCACCCGCACGATCTCGAGCGTGAGAATGCGCTCCAGCAACAGCTGCGGCGGAACGGAAATATGGGTCGACATCGCAAAACTCCTCAAACCCTCGACCTGCGGATCTTTCGCCCGCAATCAATCATTTCTTACCGCGCGGGTTCGCGTCACGCGCTAGTTTTTTTCGATCCGGATCACCTGCGGCCGACCGGAAATGACCTTGTCGCGCTGCACCGCCTCGAGTGCGCGATAGACCGCATCCTCGCTGGTGGCATAGGTGATCAGGATGACCGGCACCGGCGCAGCTTTGCCCTTCACAGCATTCGCGTCAACGCCGTCGGCGTGGCGCTGCACGATCGATTCGATGGAAATTTTCTGCTGCGCAAGCCGCGTGGCGATGGTCGCGGCGGTTCCGGCCAGATCGCGCGCCATCAGGCGGATATAATAGCCGCCTTCATGGCGCTCCATCGGCGCCTTCTTGGTGGCGCGCAACCGCTCCACCGGACGCCCGAACGGTTTGGAGCGGATGCCGCGCGCGACGTCGGCGATATCGGCGACCACGGCGGAAGCGGTCGCCGCCCCGCCGGCGCCGGGGCCGACCAGGGTCAGCGGTGGAAAACCTTCGCCGTCGATGGTGACCGCGTTGGTCACGCCCATCACCTGCGCGATGGAGGACGATTTCGGCACCATGGTCGGATGCACGCGCTGCTCGATGCCCTTGGCGGTGCGCACCGCCACCCCGAGCAATTTGACGCGATAGCCGAGTTCGTCCGCGGCGCGCAGATCCTCCGGCTTGATCGAGGAAATGCCTTCGACATAGACCGCGCTCTGCGCCACCCTGGTGCCGAAGGCGAGGCTTGCGAGAATGGCGAGTTTTTGCGCGGTGTCGTGGCCATCGACGTCGAACGACGGATTGGCCTCGGCATAGCCGAGGCGCTGCGCGTCCTTCAGGCATTCGGAAAACGACAGGCCTTCCTGCTCCATCCGGGTCAGGATGTAATTGCAGGTACCGTTGAGGATGCCGTAGATGCGGTTGACGTCGGTGCCCGCGAGCCCCTCGCGCAAGGTCTTGACGATGGGGATCGCGGCGCCGACCGCGGCCTCGAAATTCAGGGCGCCGCCATGCTTTTCGGCAAGCTTCGCCAATCGCAGCCCATGCTTGGCGATCAGTGCCTTGTTGGCGGTGACGACTGACTTGCCGGACCGCAGCGCCGCCTCGATCGCCGACAGCGCGGGCTCGCCGGAACCGCCCATCAGTTCGACGAAGCAATCGATGGCAGGATCGCCGGCCAGCGCCATGGGACTCTTCGCCCAGTCGAGGCCGCGCAGGTCGAGGCCGCGCTTCTTCACCTTCGAACGCGCGGTGACGGCGACCACCCGCACACTCCGCCCGCAGCGCGCGGCCAGTGCGCGGCTCTGGCTTTCGATGAGGCGGACTACTTCGGCGCCGACAGTGCCGAGCCCCGCAATACCCACTTTCAGGGGTGCGACCATGACGAGAAAAACCTGCCGGAAAGACTTGAAGCGGGCATGATCCCTGCTTTCGGGATCATGCCTACCGCCGGTTGGCGAGAGGAACCACGTTGTGCAACGTTTCGATGCCGCTTTCAAGGAAGCGGCGCACGCCGCGGGCGGCCTGGCGGATACGCTGCTCGTTTTCCACCATGGCGATGCGCACATAGCCTTCGCCGTGCTCGCCGAAGGCGACGCCGGGCGATACCACGACGCCGGATTTCTCCACCATCAGGGTCGCGAACTGCATGCTGCCGACGCCGCGGAACGCCTCAGGCAGCGGCGCCCAGGCGAACATCGAGGCCTCCGGCGGCGGAATTTCCCACCCCGCCCGGCCGAACGATTCCACCAGCGCATCCCGGCGTTTGCGGTAGGTATCGCGCATTTCGCGGATGCACTCCTCCGGACCGTTCAGCGCCGCGGTCGCGGCCACCTGAATGGGCGTGAAGGCGCCGTAATCGAGATAGGACTTGACCCGCGCGAGCGCTGCGATGATGCGGTCGTTGCCGACCGCAAAGCCGATTCTCCAGCCGGCCATCGAGAACGTCTTCGACATCGAGGTGAATTCAACGGTGACGTCGATGGCGCCGGGGATCTGCAGCACCGAGGGCGGCGGATTCTTGTCGTCGAAATAGACTTCGGCGTAGGCGAGATCCGACAGGATGAAGATCTCGTGCTTTTTCGCGAACGCCACCAGATCGCGGTAGAAATCGAGGTTCGCGACATAGGCGGTCGGATTGGAGGGATAGCAGACCACGATCGCGAGTGGCTTGGGGATCGAATGGACGATCGCGCGCTCGACCGCTTCGAAGAATTGCGGCGTCGGCTCCGACGGCACCGAGCGGATCACCCCGCCCGCCATCAGGAAGCCGAAGGCGTGGATCGGATAGCTCGGGTTGGGGCACAGCACGACGTCGCCGGGTGCGGTGATCGCCTGCGCCACATTGGCAAAGCCTTCCTTCGAACCCAGCGTGGCGACGATCTGGGTCTCCGGGTTGAGCTTGACGCCGAAGCGCCGCGCGTAATAGGCGGCCTGCGCCTTGCGTAGCCCGGTAATGCCGCGCGAGGCCGAATACCGGTCGGTGCGCGGCTTGCCCAGCGTCTCCTTCAGCTTCTCGATGACGTGGGGCGGTGTGGAAAGGTCCGGATTGCCCATCCCGAGGTCGATGATATCGGCGCCGGCATTCCGTGCGGCCGCCTTGGCCCGGTTGACCTGCTCGAAAACGTAAGGCGGCAAACGGCGGATGCGGTAAAATTCTTCCATGGGATCCTGCTCCGGCAACCGGTGAGGGCAGAATTGCCGAACACAGCGCCTTTGAAGCCGAAGTCGGCTTCATCTTGAAATCACGCTAAATCAATGACTTAGGGTGAATTCAGGCGCAAAACCGGCGTTGTCGCCCTGCATTTGCGGTTGAATTGGGCTTCTTTTACCACGGACGCCCCGCGGCGCCAGCCGTTACCGCTATTTCGCGGCCGGGTTTTGCGCGGCCGCGTTTTGCGCGGCGACCGCCGAAGCCTGGCGGTCCCGCGCGGCAGCCAGTTCCGCCTCGATCTTGGCACGCTCCGCCGGAGCGAGCTCAGGCTCGGCGCGATCTGGCGGGATGTCATGAACCGGAAGCCAGGCCTCGGCTTCCTTCGGCTTGGCAGGCGCATCCGAAGGCGTGATGAGCGAACGGCATATCGGCAATAGGACTGGAGCAGCCGCCGAGGGCGAGCGCCGCCGAAAGCAGCGCGCCCAAGGCTCAACACTCTCCTTTGTCGATCCACCGGCATCCGTCCGGAAGTCCCCTGCTGGTATGAGCCTTGCAGCGATGGACATCGTTCCATCGGATTTTGCCGCAAGTGCTCAAACCATTGTCGCCCGAAACGATTAAAGCCGGAACAACAAAGCGCGCCGTTGGGGCTTCAATATGACGGAACCAAGATTCCTTGTCGCAGTGCAGCAGATCAGATCCGCGACATTAACGCTCCTCGCGGCCATCGATTCCGCGCGGTGACGAAGTCGAGATGAACCTGTAGTGTCCGCACGCATGAACGACGTGACGATCCAATCCCAGGCCGAAACGAAATTCGACCCTCAGGCCTTCGCGCTCAATCTGGCGCGGGCCATGGAGAGCAGCGGCCAGGCGCTCGCGGCCTTTCTGAAGAGCAACGAAGGCAAGGACAAGCCGCCGAACGAACTTGCCGAGGTGGTCAAGACGTTCACGACAGTCGCCGAATACTGGCTGTCGGACCAGGATCGTTCGGCCGAACTGCAGAAGAAGATCGCCAAGGCCTATCTCGATCTCTGGGGCTCATCGGTGCGGCGGCTGGCCGGCGAAGAGGCGTCGCCGGCGATCGCGCCGTCGCCGCGCGACAAGCGATTTGCCGACCCGGAATGGAAAACCAACCAGTTCTTCGATTTCCTGGTGCAGCTCTATCTGCTCACCACGCAGTGGGCGCATGAGCTCGTCCACAACGCCGAAGGCGTCGATCCGCACACCCGCAAGAAGGCCGAGTTCTACGTGCAGCAGATCAGCAACGCGCTGGCGCCGTCGAATTTCGTTCTCACCAACCCGGAAGTGCTGCGCGAGACGCTCGCCTCCAGCGGCGACAATCTGGTTCGCGGCATGAAGATGCTGGCGGAAGACATCGAGGCCGGGCGCGGCACATTGCGCATTCGTCAGTCCGACCCCGGCAATCTCGAGGTCGGCGTCAACATGGCGACCACGCCGGGCAAGGTGATCTTCCAGAACGAGTTGATGCAGCTGATCCAGTACGCACCCTCGACGGAAACCGCGCTGCGCACGCCGCTTCTGATCATACCGCCGTGGATCAACAAGTTCTACATCCTCGACCTCAAGCCCGACAAATCCTTCATCAAGTGGTGCGTCGATCAGGGCGTCACCGTGTTCGTGATTTCCTGGGTCAACCCGGACAAGAGTCTCGGCGCGAAGACCTGGGAAGACTACATGAAGGGAGGCCCGCTCGCCGCGATGGACGCCATCGAGAAAGTCACCGGCGAGATGAAGGTCCACACCATGGGCTACTGTGTCGGCGGCACGCTGCTCGCCACGACGCTGGCCTGGCTTGCGGAAAAACGCCGGGTGCGCGTGACCTCGGCGACGCTGTTGGCGGCGCAGGTCGATTTCACCCATGCCGGCGACCTCCTGGTGTTCGTCGACGAAGGCCAGATCTCGGCGCTCGAGCGCGACATGCAGGCAATCAGGCGTGCTCGAGGGCGCCAGGATGGCGATGGCCTTCAACATGCTGCGCTCCAACGACCTGATCTGGCAATACGTCGTCAGCAACTACCTGAAGGGACAACCGCCCTCCTCGTTCGACCTGTTGCACTGGAATTCGGATGCGACGCGGATGCCGGCGGCGAACCATTCCTATTACCTGCGCAACTGCTATCTGGAGAACCGGCTGTCGGCCGGCTCCATGGTGCTCGACAACACGTTGCTCGATCTGTCGAAGATAAAGGTGCCGATCTACAATCTGGCGACGCGGGAAGATCACATCGCGCCGGCGGATTCGGTGCTCTACGGCTCGCAGTTCTTCGGCGGGCCGGTAAAGTTCGTGCTGTCCGGATCGGGGCATATCGCCGGCGTCGTCAATCCGCCGTCGTCGGGCAAGTACCAGTACTGGACCAACGACAACATCAGGGACGTGACGCTTTCCGACTGGATCAAGGGCGCGCAGGAGCACAAGGGCTCGTGGTGGCCCGACTGGCGCGGCTGGCTCGACAGCATCGACGCCGAGCAGGTGCCGGCGCGTACGGTCGGCACCGACGCACTGCCACCGATCGAGGACGCGCCCGGCAGCTACGTCCGCGTCCGCGCGTAGCGTTATGTCGCGCGCTTGGGTATACAGACTGCGGTCCCGCCGGGCCGCGATCTAGAAACTCGAATGAGAGGGGAAAAGCGATGACGCGCGAATTGTTCTGGCTGACGCTGACGGTCATTTTGACGGGACTGTTGTGGGTTCCCTACATCCTCAATCGCTGTCAGGTTCGCGGCCTTTCCGGCGCGATGGCCAATCCTTCGCGCGACGACAAGCCGCACGCGGAATGGGCCTCGCGGCTGATGTTCGCGCATGACAACGCGGTCGAAAACCTCGTGATCTTCGCGCCGCTGGTGCTGATCCTGGCGCAGATCGACTATTCGACCAAATGGACGGTCTACGCCTGCGTGGTGTATTTCTGGGCCCGCGTCGCCCATATCATCGTCTACACGCTGGGCCTGCCGGTGTTCCGAACGCTTGCCTTTACGGTCGGATTCATCGCGCAGGCCGTGCTGGCGCTGGCGATCTTCAAGGTGGTTTGACGGGGTACTGCCAAGCCTTCATGGCAGAAAAGGAACCTCCGCGATCGAGCGCGGAGGCCTTGTCCAAACGGCGCGATCTTGCTCGCTTCGCGCTTCAGCTATCGGCAAAACCCAGCATCAGCCGCATGTTCTGCACCGCCGCGCCGGAAGCGCCCTTGCCCAGATTGTCGAGCCGCGCGACCAGAAGCGCCTGAGGATATTTGGGGCTCGCAAAGACATATAGCTCGAGCCTGTTGGTCTCGTTGAGCGCTTCGGGTTCGATGCGCCCGCTCTTCGCCGCCTCGTTGTCGAGCGGCATGACCGAGATGTAGCGGCTTCCGGCGTAACGCTTCGCAAGCGCGGCGTGCAGGTCGGCCGCCGCCGGCTTGCCGGGAAGCGTGTCGAGATGCAACGGCACCGACACCAGCATGCCCTGCCGGTAGTTGCCGACCGAGGGAACGAAGATCGGCCGGCGCACCAGCTTCGAGTAAAGCTGCGTCTCCGGCAAATGCTTGTGCTCGAAGCCGAGGCCGTAGAGTTCGAACGCCGGCGCCGTGCCCGTCTTCGAAATTCTCGATCATGGACTTGCCGCCGCCCGAATAACCGGTCACCGCATTGATGGTGACGGGATAATCGGCCGGCAGCAGCGCGGCATCCACGAGCGGCCGAAGCAGCGCCACCGCGCCGGTTGGATAGCAGCCGGGATTCGAGACTTTCCGCGCCGCCCGTATCTTGTTCGGCCTGGTCAGGCGCGAGTTCCGGAAAGCCATAGGTCCAGCCGGCGTCGACGCGGAAGGCGGTCGATGCGTCCAGCACCTTGGGGGCGGACGCCCCCATGCCGTCGATCAGCGCAACCGTCTCTCGCGCGGCCCCGTCGGGCAGGCAGAGGATGACGAGGTCCACTTCCGCCATCAACGCGCGCTTGGCGCCCGCATCCTTGCGTTTGTCCGCAGCGATGCTCCTGAGCACGACGTCGTTCTGCTGGGCCAGGCGCTCGCGAATGCCGAGGCCCGTCGTTCCGGCCGCACCGTCGACGAATACGGTGGGCGCGGCGCTGCCGGTCGCGAGGGCCTGGCCTTTCGGCTGTTTGGTGTCGGCAAAAGTCATGGCGTGCTCCTTCAATCCGCCACAGGCAAGCTTGCGGATGATTTGTAATCCAACTGCGGCCGCAGCGCGACCATCTGTTTTGCGATATGCTGCGCGGCCTCGTCGCGCTGCTGCATGAGTTCGCAGGCAACCGCAATGTAGTCGACATCGGATTTCGTCTGGTTGAGCTTGAAACTGCCCTCCACTTCGTCCACCGACATCACCAGCCCCACGATCGCCTTCTTCAGCGCCTCCAGCCGCCCGGCCGTGACCTTCGAAACCGACCAGGGCACTTTCGGCGCCAGCCAGCCTTCGAACTTGGCGCTGAGCGCGTCGAGATGCGGACCGAGTCCGGAATCGGGCACGGCGCGGACGGTGCCCGTGAGATGCACGGCCTGGTAAAGCCAGGTCGGCACCTGATCGGGCGAAACGTACCAGTCGGCCGAAACATAGGCATCCGCGCCCACAACGGCGATCAGCCATCGCGTTTTGCCGTCGGCCAGTTTGACAAGCGGATTCTGACGCGCAACGTGAAACGCAGCCTGCGGCGTGCCGTCGCTGGCCGAGGTCAGGTAAAACGGCAGCGACGATGCGACCGGCTTATTGCCGTCCCAGGCCGTGACCGTGCCGAAGCCGCGCGCTTGCGCGAACGCAAGGCAGGCGGCGCGATCGGGCTTGAACAAAGGTGGCACATACATCTGAAAAACTCCTGCTTGACGTAGGAGCCGCCAGATCAAACCGCGATTTCTGGAAGAGAAAGCCGCGGGAAGAAATCCGGCGGCAGAGGCAGATATCCTAAACGCAGACGTCCGCCCGTACCGCAGTTGCGCGGCGGCGGCGGACGGTCAAATTGGTCATGGCGTCGATCATGCGCGAGGCTATAAGGCCGCGCCCGGTCCGCGTCAAGGTTTACCGCCGTCATTCTGGGGTGGTCGGTCATGGCCAAAATAGGCCACTCGCGGGGTCAAGACGGGCCACTCGACTCTTGGTGGCGGTTGGCCATGATGGCCGCACGGCAGAAAGTGATTGGGAAAAGCTAGAGGCCGCCAACTCGGGCGGCCTTATGGCTGCCCACGATGGCGATCAGGGACCAGCCAGGCGATCCCCAAACGTGTGACGATGTAGAGAACGACGATACCCACCACAATCCAAAGCGCTATTTCCACAGCTAAATCCCCAGTACCCCGACAATGAGGACAACAGTAGCGGGCACGCGTCAACGCTTCAACGCAATCTGCCGCAAGGTCCTGCATTAGAAAATCATTAACCATAATTCGCTAGCGTCGTGGTCTAGTGGAATCCGTTGGAGAATCCCGAACATGCCGAAAATCGGTCTAATCGCCATGACGGTTATCTTTGTAGTTCTCGGGCTAATAGAGGCTGGGGCGCAGCCGCCCTTCTGACTTCTGCACCTCCGAGCGCGGCAGGTGTTCAGCCGGCGGAACACCGTAATTCTACGTAGACCATTCGGGGACGCGTAAGCTCCCTAAGCGGAATCAAATTAGGCCAGTCGCGTTTTCAACTTAACTTAGGCCACTGAGGTCGGAAAGGCCATTGCCGGCTGGTTCCATAGGACCAGATCTAAAATCTCGCGCGACGACTTCTGGATTCCTGAAGCGCGCCCCGAAATGACGACGGAGAGGTCAGATCGTCGGATTCCACGGCGCCGGAATCACGCGGTAGCCGCTGCCGTCTTTCTCGACGTGACCGAGCCCGGGGAACGGATAATGGAAGCCCTGCACCATCAGCCTGTCGGCAACCACCATGTCGTAGACCCGCCGGCGCGTCTTCTCGGCCATGTCCGCGTCCTGGTCGAAGTATCCATGCCAGCCCGGATGGGTCGCGAACGGGTTCGGATTGTCAGTCACATCCGACTGAATATAGACCTTGCCCGACCCCGACGACAGCACGTAGGAGGTATGGCCGGGCGTATGACCGATCGTCTCGACTGCGAGCAGGCCGGGTGCGATCTCCTTGCCCCACTCATAGGGCGTCACCTTGCGCTTCAGCGCCGCATCGAAGAGCTTGCGATTGTTCTTGAACAGGCCCTGCATGCGCCCGGCGGGCGCCCGGCTCATCTCGCCGTCGTCCATCCAGAATTTCCACTCGATCGCGGGCACCAGGATCTCCGCATTCGGAAACGCCGACGCGCCGTCTGCGGTCAAGAGGCCGTTCACGTGGTCGGTATGGAAATGCGAGATCACCACCATATCGACGGCATTGGGTTCGAAGCCGGCGGCGGCCAGATTGTCGGCGAACAGACCTGTCGCGCCCCTGCTGCTGACCTTCGCCAGCGGGCCGTTGCCGGTATCGATCACGATGAGCTTGCTGCCGGTGTTGATCACGATCGGCGCGAAGTAGATGCTCATGATGCCGGTTGGCAGGAAAGCCTTCTCGAGCGCGGCGTTGATTTCGGCCGTCTTGGCATTGGTGATGAAGCCGTCTTCCAGCGTGAAGGTATTTCGCCCATCGGACACCACCGTGACCTGGATGTCGCCGACATTGTAGCGATAGAAGCTCGGCGCCTGCTTGTCCGCGACCGGCGCGGCCGCGCTTGCCGGCATGGCCGGCAACAGCGGCGCGGCAGCGAGCGCGGCTGCACCGGCGAGGGCATCACGTCGTGTCAGTTCCATGGCTCAAGTCCTCCCGGCGCGCCGATGTGTTCCGCGCGAGATCCGCTTCCCGCCTGTTGTCTCGCGACCGATTTTACCAGCGTTTTCGCCCCGGCGAGACAACGAGGATTGGGCCGCGAATAAAAGCCCCACGGATGAATGCCCGATAGCTCACACCGTGCGCCACAGCCATTCGACGATTTGTGCGATCACGTCGCCGAACAACAGCAGGGCTGCCGCCCAGACCAGCGCCGACACCCAGTTGGCGACCTGAAAACTCCAATACGGCATCTCGAAGATGCCGGCGGCTAGCGGCACCGAGGCCCGCAGCGGTCCGAAGAACCGTCCGATGAAGATGCTCGGCATCCCCCAGCGTTTCACGAAGGCCTCGCCGCGCGGCAGGATCTCCGGGTAGCGCGACAGCGGCCACATCTGGGCGACGTGCTCCTTGTAACGGAAGCCGAACCAGTAGGAGACCCAGTCGCCGAGCGCAGCGCCAATGCCGCCGGCAACCCATACGGGCCAGAACGAGATGCCGCTGGCGCCGATCAGGGCGCCGATCGCCACCAGCGCGCCCCAGGCCGGGATCAGAAGCGAAATAAAGGCAAGCAATTCACCAAATGCCAGCACCAGCACGATCGGTGCGGCCCAGGCCTGGTGATCGCGCACGAAACCGGCGAGCGCGTGCGCAAAATCTTCCATTCCAATCGCCCTTCCCGGCCGTTGCCAAGGCCTCTGAACCTTTCTAAGGTTTTGATGCCAGGAACAGGTAAGCCAGCCCCGCAAGCTACATCAAGTCACAAAGGCGGGGACAATGCGTGAGCTTCATCTCGCTGGACCGGCTTGCACTTCCCAAACCTGAACTCAAGGAAAAGACGGATGATTGGTTCGCTCATGATGCGCACAAGCGTTGTCGTTTTGCTGGTCGGGATGGTGGCCGGCATTGCGATGGGCATTACGCAAGACTTCACGCTGGCGCCCGCGCATGCGCATTTCAACCTGGTCGGCGGTGTGTTGCTGTTTCTTTTCGGGCTCTATTACCGCCTGGTTCCTGCGGCCGGAACCTCGGCGCTCGCCAAATGGCAGGGCTGGCTGCACATCGTCGGCGCGATCCTCTTTCCGGCCGGCGTCGCGCTTGTGCTCTTGAAGGGCGAGTCGTTGGTGGCCGCGCCGATCATCGGGTCGCTGATCGTGACCGCCGCGGTGGCGCTATTTGCGGTCATCGTATTCCGGACCTCGCGTGCATAGATCAAGGCAAGTTGCCTCCTGCGTCAGGGAGGCGGCCTCGCACTCCGCTCCCCCGTCACTTTTTAAGCCCAACCATGGCATAGTCAGAGGAACCGATTCGCCGCGAAGGGTTCGCGCGCAACACATGAAAATATATGCCCAAACCATTGAAGTCACTTGCTAAACAGAAATCCACAAACGACCTGTTCGCCTCCGCCGAGCCGAAGGGCCGCTCGCTGAAGGTCGCCTCGCGCGCTTCCGGCGCCGAGGCCGGCTATACCGCGCGCGACATCGAGGTGCTCGAAGGCCTCGAGCCGGTGCGACGCCGGCCCGGCATGTATATCGGCGGCACCGACGAGAAGGCGCTGCATCATTTGTTCGCCGAGGTCATCGACAACTCGATGGACGAGGCGTTGGCGGGGCATGCCACCTTCATCGAGGTGGAATTGGGGGCCGACGGGTTCTTGACGGTCACCGACAACGGCCGCGGCATACCGGTTGATCCGCATCCGAAATTTCCGAAAAAATCCGCGCTCGAAGTCATCATGTGCACGCTGCACTCGGGCGGCAAGTTCAACTCCAAGGTCTACGAGACCTCCGGCGGCCTGCATGGCGTCGGCGTCTCCGTGGTGAACGCGCTGTCGTCGCGGCTCGAGGTCGAGGTCGCGCGCGGCCAAAAACTTTACCGCATGGCGTTCGAGCGCGGCCATCCCAAGGGCAAGCTCGAGGACCTCGGCAAGATCAACAACCGCCGCGGCACCAGGATCCGCTTCAAGCCGGACAGCGATATTTTCGGCGCCAAAGCGAGCTTCAAGCCGCAGCGGCTGTTCAAGATGGCGCGCTCGAAGGCCTATTTGTTCGGCGGCGTCGAGATCCGCTGGCGCTGCGATCCGTCGCTTTTGAAGGGCCTCGAGGATGTGCCGGCCGAGGACAGTTTTCACTTCCCGGGCGGCCTGAAGGATTATCTGGCCGCCGCGATCCACGCCGATACGCTGGTGCACCCCGACGTGTTCTCCGGCAAATCGGGGCGCGTGGGCGCGCATGGCACGTGCGAATGGGCGGTAGCCTGGACCGCGGACGCCGACGGCTTTCTTTCCTCCTATTGCAACACCGTGCCGACGCAGGACGGCGGCACCCATGAATCCGGCATGCGCAGCGCCCTGTTGCGTGGGTTGAAGGACCATGCCGAGCGCGTCGGCCAGGGCAAGCGCGCCGCCAGCGTCACTTCGGAAGACGTGATGGTGGGTGCGGCCGTGATGCTCTCGGTGTTCGTGCGCGAGCCGGAGTTTCAGGGCCAGACCAAGGATCGGCTGGCGACCGCCGAGGCGCAGCGCATCGTCGAGCAGGCGATCAAGGACCCGTTCGACCACTGGCTTTCGGGCAATCCGCTGCAGGCCAACAAGCTGCTGGACTTCGTCATCGAGCGCGCCGAAGAACGGCTGCGGCGCCGCGCCGAGAAGGAGATTTCCCGCAAGACCGCGGTGAAGAAGCTGCGCCTGCCGGGAAAACTCGCCGACTGCACCAACACCGCGGCCGAAGGCAGCGAACTCTTCATCGTCGAGGGCGATTCCGCCGGCGGCAGCGCCAAGCAGGGGCGCGACCGCAAGACCCAGGCCGTGCTCCCCTTGAAAGGAAAAATCCTCAACGTCGCCTCAGCGACCAAGGACAAGCTCACGGCCAACGCCCAGCTTGCCGATCTCATGCAGGCGATCGGCTGCGGCACCGGCGCGAATTATCGCGAGGAGGATCTGCGCTATTCCCGCATCATCATCATGACCGATGCCGACGTCGATGGCGCGCACATCGCCTCGCTGCTGATCACCTTCTTTTACCGCACGATGCAGCCATTGATCGACCAGGGACATCTCTATCTCGCAGTGCCGCCGCTCTATCGCTTGACCCATGGAGCCAAGACCGTTTACGCCCGCGACGACGCCCACAAGGACGCGCTGCTCAGAAGCGAGTTCAACGCCAACGCCAAGGTCGATGTCGGCCGCTTCAAGGGCCTGGGCGAAATGATGCCGGCGCAGTTGAAGGAAACCACCATGGACCCGGCCAAGCGAACCCTGCTGCGCGTGGTGCTGTTGACCGAAGACCGCGCGGGCACCGCCGATTCCGTCGAGCGGTTGATGGGCACCAAGGCCGAAGCGCGCTTCGCCTTCATTTCCGACAAGGCGGAATTCGCCAGCGAGGAGCTGCTGGACGTTTAGGTCGGGGCTACGATTCACCTGCCGGACAGCAGGCGTTAACTATCCTGACGCGTAAACGGGCGATCCGGGTCCAGCTCGGACGATGGGTCCATCGCTTCCGGATATCTTTTCAAGCCATTGAAATAATAAGAATATTTTGATCAAAACCGATCTCGCGATGACCTGCTGCCAGATATGGCCGCAAGGCCGTTTTCCGGCGGCTGTGCCCCTCTGGCAACAGCATTTGGGACGAAACCCGCTATAGTTCCGGCATCAGGAGTCGGGGCAGCCCCTGTCTGCGAACGGTTCGAACGCTTAATCATCGAGGAATTCCAATGAAAAAGTTAGTGTTCGCTCTGACCGTGCTGGCGGCGTTCACCGGTTCGGCGATGGCCGCCGATATGGCCCGTCCTTACGTCAAGACGCCGGCGCCGATGCCGGTCGCTCCGAGCTGGACCGGCTTCTACATCTTCGGCGGCGGCGGCGGCGGTCTGTGGGCCGGCGATCAGCACACTCAGACCACCGTGGGCGCTATTCCCCTCGCGATTGATCAGCGCGACGGTGGTTCCGGCTGGTTCGGCACCGTCGGTGCCGGCTACGACTGGCAGGTCAACCAGAGCTGGGTCGTCGGCATCCTCGCCGACGGTCAGTTCGGCAGCCTGCGCGGCACGATTCGTGATACCTTTGCTGCCCTGACCGGCTTTGAGAAGATTCAGGATCAATGGGCGGCTGGCGCGCGCGTCGGCTACCTGGTGGCTCCGAACGTCCTGTCTTACGTGAACGGCGGTTACTCGGGTGCCCACTTCTCGGGTACGAACATGATCACCACGGCCGGCGGTGTACCGGCTGGTATTCACACCAACTCTTTCAACCAAAACGGCTTCTTCGTCGGCGGCGGCGTCGAGAACAACCTGAACATCTTCGGCATCACCTCACCCGGTTGGTTCATGAAGACCGAATACCGCTCCTCTTTCTACAACGCGAGGAACGACACCGAGTTCTTCGACGGCACCAACCTGCCGACTGGCCGCGACATCCGCTTCAACACTTGGACCCAGACCATCTCGACCTCGCTGGTCTACCGCTTCAACTGGACCGGCCCGGTGGTCGCGAAGTACTGATCCAGGCTGAGCTTCAGCCGACAAGAGCCCCGGCATCGTTCCGGGGCTTTTTATTTGTGCTCTTCGTTGTGCGGGCCCCGCGCTCAAATCCCCACCACACTGCAGAACCAGAATGGCCTTCCAGCGGCCCATCGCAGCCCCCTGATCGCGCGCCGGGCCTCGCCCGTCGCTGGCATTGTACTTAATCGACAGCTACGGTTGCCGGGCGCAGCGGTTTCCCGACCACCGGTCGCGACAGGAAAAGCAAGGCCGGCAACCCTAGGAAATCCCCATGCGCAGACTGCTCTTGATCGTTGGCCTCATCGCACTCGCCATCGGCCTGCTCTGGATCGGCCAGGGCACCGGCGCGATCAACTGGCCGCCAGAGAGCTTCATGATCAGGCAGATCCGGTGGGCCGGTTATGGCGCAGTTTTGGCGGCCGTCGGCCTGATCCTGATCTGGCAGAGCAAGCGCTAGGCAACGCGGAAGCGGATTGACCCGTTAGGTCCGGGTTTGCCACGCCGTGACCAAAATCAGGAACCGACCCATGACACCCCAGCCATTCGATCTCGCCGGCAAGGTCGCCATCGTCACCGGCGGCAATGGCGGCATCGGCCTTGGCATGGCGCGTGGACTGGCGGAAGCGGGCGCTGCGATTGCCGTCGTCGGGCGCAACGAGGCGAAGTCCACCGCGGCAGCCGCCGAGCTCCGGGCGCGCGGCGTCAAGGCGATCCCCGTGACTGCCGACGTCACCGATCAGGCCGCGGTAGCGGACATGGTGGCGCGGACGCTGCGCGAGCTCGGCCGCATCGACATTCTCGTCAACAATGCCGGCATCAACATTCGCAAGGCCCCGCACACGCTCGATCCCGCCGAATGGGACACCGTGATCCGCACCAACCTCACCAGCGCTTTCCTGTGCTCGCAGGCGGTCCATCCGGCGATGAAGCAGGAGGGCCGCGGCAAGATCATCAACATCGGCTCGATGATGTCGATCTTCGGCGCGAGCTTCGCGCCGGCCTACGCCGCCAGCAAGGGCGGCATCGTGCAGTTCACCCGCTCCTGCGCCGTCGCCTGGGCCAGTGACAATATCCAGGCCAACGCCATCCTGCCGGGCTGGATCGACACCGATCTCACAAGGCGCGCCCGCGAGCAAATCGAGGGCCTGCACGACAAGGTGCTTGCGCGCACGCCCGCGGCGCGCTGGGGCGCGATTGACGATTTCGCCGGCATCGCGGTGTTTCTCGCCTCAGGCGCGTCCGACTTCGTCACCGGTGCCGCCATTCCCGTCGATGGCGGGTTTTCGATCATGGGTTAGATTGGCAAGCCGGCTGTTTTCGACATGCCCGCCGAAACGAAAAAGCCCCGGACGATGCCGGGGCTTTAGCTCGGGGAGAATCCTTCGGGAGAGATCAGTACTTGGCCACAACCGGACCGGTCCAGTTGAATTTCCAGACCAGCGAGGTGGTCACGGTCTGGACCTGAGGCGTCGAGTGTTGCGCAAAGCCCGGGGTCGCGCCGGCACCAAACGTCGGAAGGTCCTTGGAGTTGTAGCTCGAGTAGCGGTACTCGTTTCTCCAGAACAGCCCGCGAATATTGAGGAAGTTCAGGGCGTATTCCGTGCCGCTACCCAGGAACCAGCCTTGATACGTCGCACCCGGCAGGGAGGCAGCCGCCGGCAGGCCAGTATTCAGGAAGAAGAAACTCTGCGAGCCGAAGTGGGTCTGGGTGTAGCCGGCATCGACGTACGTCAACAACGAGGGAGTGACGAGGTAACCGACGCGGCCACCGACGTACCAGGCGCTATCCTCTTTTTCGAACGCCGCAACGGGCGCACCGAACACACCGCCGACGCCGATATTCTGGAAGTTGTTGGTGCCCTTGAGGCTCATCACGTCGTATTCGCCCAATACGCCGATGACCCAGTTCGAAAGGCCGCCGGTCAGCTGGTAGTCACACCCGGCGCCGAATCTGCCAAGCCAACCGCGACCTCCGTCCCGGGTGTCCGCGAAGCTGGTGGGCACAAGACCCGGAAAGGTCTCGGTATGTTGGTCCTGGTTCCACATGCCGTAGCCGACGCCGCCGTCGAGGTAACAGCCCGTCCAGCTCATGGCGGGCGGCGGAGGTGGCGGAGCGGCCTTCATCGGCATATCCGCCGCGTATGCGCTGCCAAGCATGCCCACGGAGACGATCGAGGCGAGAGCCCATCCGCAATATCGACGCATTGGAATTCCCCAAATTATTGGATCTCAGATGCAGCAATCTTAGCCGGGATGGCGCGCGACTGCGACCCAGAACCCGGATTCGGAGACATGTCGCATGCGCTTTCTCCGCGAATGTTGCTCATCAGCAACAAAATCGGCATCAGAGGACCGCTTGAATCCGCTTTTTCGTCGGAAGAACTGAGCCCCTAAGTCCGCGAGCTCATGGTCGCGCCGATGCTCGGCCGTATGGGCACGAATCGCCTGGCAGGAGTGCTAACGTCGGCAAGCGGGATTCTTCCAACAACGGTCGGCGGAAACGAAAAAGCCCCGGACGATGCCGGGGCTTCAAGTCGTGGGAGAACCCGGGAGAGATCAGTACCTCGCAACCACCGGGCCGCCGAAGCGATAGTTCAGGCGAACGGTGCCGATATCGACGTCCTGGCGAATGCGATCGGTTGCGTCGAAAAAGCCCGCCGGGGTATTGGCGTTAATGCTTTGAGTGCCCATGAACAGATGATCGTACTCAAAGCCAACCGACCAGTTCTGGGCGAAGCCAACTTCGACGCCGGCGCCAATCGTCCCACCCCAACGCGTCTCGCTCGCGGAGTCGATCGGCGTCCCGATCGGAGCTACGAAAGTGTTGTACCGGTCGGCGGTGACAGCCGCACCGCCCTTGACGTAGAGCAGCACGTTGTTCCAAGCATAGCCTACTTGGCCGGTGAACAGGCCAAATGCGTCCACTCTGGATTGGTCAGTGAGCCCTGCGATGAAGGGTGGTATCAGCAAATTGACGTTGCTGCCCTTGAAATCCGCCCAGTTGCCCTGGGCTTCCACACCGAACACCCAGGCGGCCGACTGCCAGCGGTAACCAACCTGACCGCCGAACGTACCGCCGGTCGCGTCATGGCAGCCTTCCGGAAGGGTCGGGCTTACAATGATGCCGGGAAGAGCGGCAAGATCCCAGCATTTGTGGGCCGAGCCGCCGCCGCCGTTGAGGCCGATGTAGAAGCCGGTCCAGTTGTACACCGCCACCGGCATCGGCGGTGGAGCCTTGGTATAGGGGCGGGCCATGTCAGCCGCCGACGCCGTCCCAAGTCCAGCCAAACCGAGCGAAATGACCGAGGCAATTGCCCATCCAACTTGCTTGCGCATGTTCTTTCTCCGCCTCAAAAGTGCATCAATTCCTGAGCGGATTTCTACGCTGAACGGCGGCGTGAGGCGACCGGAATCAGCAGCAATTTCAAGGTTCCCGACCATTTTCCCGGCGGGCGTTGCCTATATGCAACGTGGGGCGGTAATGTCGTACAGCCGCGCGCGGTGCTATGTCGGGTCCCGGCACCTTTCCGAGACGCTGCCGTCGCGATAGGTCAACTCGACCGAAACGACCTGAGTCGTTGGCGCGAGCTCCGCGCGTCGGCGCGAATCGTTGGGGTCCCTGAGATCGCAGGGCGGCATTTTCAGCACCTTGTCCGGCACCGCTGTCGATACCCACGCGCACTTCCCGGGTCGCGGTACGTTACAGGATTGTTGTTGACGAACAAACTCGGGGACAGACCACCGCTTGAGATGCGCGATTTTCTCCCTCCCCCACCCTTGGCAAAACGAAAAAGCCCCGGACGATGCCGGGGCTCTTAGTCGCGGGAGAACTCGGGAGAAATCAGTACTTCGCAACCACCGGACCGCCGAAGCGATAGTTCAAGCGAACGGTGCCGATGTCGACGTCCTGGCTGATGCGGTCGGTAGCGGAGAAAACGCCGGCCGGCGAAAACGTGTTGACGTTCCGGGTGCCCATGAACAAATGATCGTATTCGAAACCAACCGACCAGTTCTGGGCAAAGCCAACTTCGACACCAGCACCGATTGTCCCGCCCCAGCGCGTCTCGCTTGCGGAGTCGATCGGTGTCCCGAGCGGGGCCAGGAAGGTGTTGTACCTGTCGGCGACGACAGCGGCACCACCCTTGACGTACAGCAGCACGCTATTCCAGGCATAACCGACCTGGCCGGTGAACAGGCCGAATGCGTCCACTCTGGATTGGTCAGTGAGGCCGGGGGCGAAGAAAATCGGCGGCACGCCATTCAGCAAATTAACGTTGCTGCCCCTGAAATTCGCCCAGTTGCCTTGTGCTTCCACGCCGAACACCCAGGCGGCTGACTGCCAGCGATAACCGACCTGACCGCCGACCGTACCGCCGGTCGCGTCATGACAGCCTTCGGCGAGGTTCGGAACTACAGGACCGATGCCAAACCCGAGAGCGGTCAGATCCCAGCACTTGTGGGCCGAGCCGCCGCCGCCGTTGAGACCGACGTAGAAGCCGGTCCAGTTGTACACCGCCACCGGCATCGGGGGCGGGGCCTTAGTGTAGGGACGAGCCGCCAGGTCAGCCGCCGAAGCCGTCCCAACTCCCGCCAAACCGAGCGAAATGACCGAGGCAATTGCCCATCCAAATTGCTTGCGCATGTTCTTTCTCCGCCTCAAGTGCGTGAATTCCTGAGAACGTTGTTATGTTGGATGGCGGCGCAAGGCGACGGGAATCCGTGTCAATCCTGGGGTTCCCGCTCAGTCTCTGGGCGGAAGTTGCCCATATGCAACGCAAGAGGTAGCTTGGTAGGGCCTGGCGGCGCCAAGTTCGGATCCCATCCTCAGCGGCGGAAACTCTTGATTTCCGAGACACTGCCGTCGCGATAGGTCAATTCGACCGACACGAATTGAGTCGTTGGCGCGAGCTTCAGATAGGGCTGCGCGTCGGAGGGAATCGCGTTGGGGTCCCTGAGATCGCAGGGCGGCATTTTCAACACCTTGTCCGGCACCGCGCTGTCGATGCCGACGCGCACTTCGCGGATCGCGCAGCGATAGGACATCAGCTGCGTGTAATAGACCAAGAGCCCGTTGAACTGGCGAAACGACAGCCAGCTGGTGGCGGTCATATCGAGGATCTTTCGCTGATCGTGGATCAGCGCGGCCTCCGGATCGAACTTGATCGGAAACGGTCCCTGCAATTCGCCCGATACGTCGACATAGCGGACTTCGATCGTCGCCGACTGCGCGTCCGCCGGAAGCTCGATCGAGGGATTGGGCATCCGCTTGCGGGTGCGCGAATCGAGCGTGTCCAGAAATCCGGTCTCGCGGAATTCGCCGGAATCGCCGATCCGCCAGGAAATACCGAGCGTCGGGTCAAGAATCGAAAACACCACGGTCCAGCCGCCATTGTGGCGCGAGAACATCGCGATCGGCGCATTGACACTGTCGTTTTGTGGAAGCCGTGGTACCGACACCGGCGGCAGCGCCGCAACCTCCTGCCGCGGCTCGGCCGGCTTTGCCGCCGAGCCTTGCGCTTTCGCCTGGCCGTTCAAAAACACGTCGTCGACCATCTGGTCGAAATAGACCGGGATCTGCTTGTGCTTCACGGTCTCGGCCATCTCGCTGACGATCCGTCGCGTGTGCTGCGCGACCTCGACCATGTTCTCGCCGGGCTGCAGCAATTCCTTCGCAAAGGTCCGCGTGAATACCGAATTGGGATTGTCGTCGTTGTTCGACAGACGATCGAGCGCGGTCTGCCGGGGACCCGCCGAGAACACCGAGAACACGCCTTCCGGCAATTGCGTCATCGGCGCGAGCCCACCACCGCCGGCGACCGCGCGCGTGCCTGCGCGCTCGAAGGGATTGTTGCGGCAGGCATCGAACACGAGAATCGAGGTGCGCGCCTTCTTGTTCTGCAGGCGCTCGACGATGTCGTCGGCGAGAAAAGAGGCGTCGCGCACCAGATCTTCCTGACCCTCGCCGGCGGCTGGCACGTCGGTCGGCAGCAGGAAATTCTGCCCGGCGATTTCAAAGCCGTGGCCGGCATAGAAGAAAAACGCGGTATCGCCGGGTTCGACCGCCCTGTCGAAAGCGAGCAGGGTCTCGCTGAACGCCTGGCGGTTCTGGTTTTCCGCCACCATCACGGTAAAGCCGAGCTGCTTGAGGGTAGCCGCCATGGTGCGGGCGTCATTGACCGCCTTCTGCAGTTTCGGGACGTTCCTGTAGTCGTTGTTGCCGATCACCAGCGCGACGCGCTTTTCGGCATGCGCGGGTTGCACGAGCGCCATCACTGATGCTGCGAGGCCGAATGCCAGCGCCCTGAGCGACAGCCGGTTCTTCATCCCTGTTCCCCGCTTTGCACGCCTACCATCGACTTGGTCGGCAAAGCCGCTCCGCCGGTTCAATCCAGCGCCGCCGCGCGTTTGCTCCAGACCCTGATGACCGGCCCGGCAAAATTCAGCGCCAGCGCCCACAGCGCCACCCGCGGATCCACCAAGCTGATGGCGATCGCCAGCAGCGACGAGACGATTAGAAGCCATGCCGATATCTGCCTGTGTTGCAGATGGTCGCCCTGCTCCAGATGCGGCGTGATCCGGACCAGACGAAGGCCGACCAGGGCGATCAACAGCGTATGGCCGGCATAGAGCCAGATCGCCGGCGGGATGTGGGCGAAGCGGCCGACCACGATGGTCGTGAATGGCACGCAGGTGATCAGAAATTGATAAAGCAGCCACCAATTGGCGTATTCGCGGTTGACGTATTCGGCGCGGCTGCGCAACTCGATATTCGAGAGCCAGCGCAAGCCGAGCACGCCGAAGCTCAGGACGTAAGGCAAAAATTTCGGCCACAGATCGACGAGGCCCTGCAACAGCGCCGCGCCGTCCTGGGCCCGAAAATCATCCGGCAGGCGCACGTCGAGAATCAGAAGCGTCATCGCGACGGCGAAGATTCCGTCACTGAGCGTGTCCAGGCGCGCTTTCGAGAACATGGCCGGTTCCTAGCTGTTTCAGCGGCATTTGTGCAAAAACATTAAGCTTTTTCAACGCTTGGCGCGCCTCTTCCATTGACTTTGGCCAATTGGCCCCTATGTTCCGCTTCGACGCGGCCCGGTATCGAAACGCGATATCTTGATAAGCCGCCTGTCTGCGTATCCTGAAATCCCGTGCAAATCTGCGTGCCGTTCCGGGGTTGAGCGCGACAGTTATTTCCTTGGATTCCAAGCGGCGGTTTCTACAGAGGCTCAATGTCTTTTTCCCATCTCGGCTTGTCCGAAAAGGTGCTCGCCGCCGTCGCGGCCACCGGTTACACCACCCCCACCCCCATTCAGGAACAGGCGATTCCTCATGTTCTGGCCCGCCGGGACGTCCTCGGCATCGCCCAGACGGGCACCGGCAAGACCGCTGCCTTCGTCCTTCCGATGCTCACTTTGCTGGAAAAGGGCCGCGCCCGTGCCCGAATGCCCCGCACGCTGATCCTCGAGCCGACGCGAGAGCTCGCTGCCCAGGTCAAGGAGCAGTTCGACAAATACGGCGCCGGCCAAAAGCTCAACGTCGCGCTTCTGATCGGCGGCGTTTCGTTCGGCGACCAGGACACCAAGCTGACGCGCGGCGTCGACGTCCTGATCGCAACCCCCGGGCGGTTGCTCGACCATACCGAACGCGGCGGCCTCTTGCTCACCGGCGTCGAACTACTGGTCATCGACGAAGCCGACCGCATGCTCGACATGGGCTTCATTCCCGACATCGAGCGCATCTGCAAGCTCGTTCCCTTCACGCGGCAGACGCTGTTCTTCACGGCAACGATGCCGCCCGAAATCTCCCGCATCACCGAAACCTTCCTGCACAATCCCGAACGCATAGAAGTTACCAGGCCCGCGACGACCGCCTCCGGCGTGACCCAGTTCCAGATCAGCGTCGGTCGCGAGCCGCACGACAAGCGCGACACGCTGCGCCGGTTGTTGCGCGACGCCAAGGACCTGAAGAACGCGATCATCTTCTGCAACCGCAAGCGCGAAGTGGCGGCATTGCACAAATCGCTGCAAAAGCACGGCTTCACTGTCGGCGCGCTGCACGGCGACATGGACCAATCGGCGCGCACCGCGGCGCTCGATCAATTCCGCAAGGGCGAAATTCCGCTATTGGTCGCTTCCGACGTCGCGGCCCGCGGTCTCGATATTCCCTCGACCAGCCACGTCTTCAATTTCGACGTGCCGCATCATCCCGACGATTACGTCCATCGCATCGGCCGCACCGGACGCGCAGGGCGCGGCGGCACCGCGATCTCCATCGTCGCGCCGCTCGATCACAAGTCGATGGCGGCGATCGAGAAACTGATCGGGCAGAGCATTCCGCGCCTCGAGGGGGTGGAGCGCCCGGCGGTCGACGGTGAGGCTGCGTCCTCCGGCGAGGCCGAACATCCCCGCCATAAGCGGACAAGAGAAGGTTCGCGCGAGGGTTCACGTGAAGGCTCGCGCGGCGGCCGCAAGCCGCGCCGCGAACGCGAACCGCGCCGCAACGGCGGTGGCGGCAGGCATTCGCCTCCGCAGCCGCAGGCACTCGCCGCCGCGCCGGCCGCGGCTGCGCCCTCGCGTGCACCTTCGATCGGCCGCGCCGAGACGCCGCAGGCCCCGCGCGAGGCGGCTTCCGAGCCTGCCGACCACTCGCACCTTCCGGCGTTTCTGCTGCGGCCGGTTCGCGCCCGCGTCTGACGATCGCAATTTCGCAACTGCGAAGCGGCAGGGAACCGTTTAACCGGTCGTTCATTCTCCTCCTTTAACTTGGCGGCGATAATTTAGTCATTGCCGCTGGACGGGCGGGCGGAATTGCCTGTCATTGGGGACATGATCGGTGGTCAAAGTGCTCGACGAACATGAACGCACATTGGCCTTCGCTGAGGTCGCGCTTGGCCAGATCAAGTCGCTCCGGCAGACCGCCGTCCCCCGCAACTACGAAATCTGGTACGTCTACGCGACCGGATACAATTCTCCGCTCAACAAGATCATCAACGAGACGCTGGCGCGCAACGGCAAGCTGACCGAAGCCGATCTCGAGCAGATCTACGAGACCTATCTTTCGCAGCTCAAGACCACCGACCGCATCGACAAGGTCGGCGCGCGCGTGATCGGCGAAATCGACGACGTCATGTCGCTGATCACCGACGCGCTCGGAATGTCGGCAAGCTACGATGCAAGCCTCAACGGCGCGACGCAAAGGCTCTCCGTTGCCCAGAAGCCGGAGCAGGTCAAGAAGGTCATCGAGTCGTTGCTCAAATCCACCCACGAGATGCGCGAGACCAACAAGGCGCTGGAAGACCGGCTGTCGATGTCTAAGGACGAGATCAGCAACCTGCAGCAGAGCCTGGAGGCGATCCGTGCCGAGAGCCTGACCGACCCGCTCACCGGCCTCGGCAACCGCAAATATTTCGACCGCTCGATCGAGGCCGCCGTACAGAGTGCGATCGCCAACGGCGAGCCGCTTTCGCTCCTGATGTTCGATATCGACCACTTCAAATCGTTCAACGACAGTTACGGCCACCTCACCGGCGATCAGGTGCTCCGCCTGGTCGGCATGTCGCTGAAGCAGACCATCAAGGGCCAGGATATCACCGCCCGCTATGGCGGGGAGGAATTCGCGGTCGTGCTGCCCAACACCGCGCTGCGCCAGGCGCTCACCGTCGCCGACCACATCCGCCGCGCCGTGATGGCGAAGGAATTGAAGAAAAAATCCACCGGCGAGATCCTCGGCCGCGTCACCATCTCGGTCGGCGTTTCCATGCTGAAGTCCGGTGACGATACCGACGCGCTGATCGAGCGCGCCGACGCCTGCCTCTACGCGGCCAAACGCAACGGCCGCAACCGCGTGATCTGCGAAGTCGACCCCGAATACGCCGCCGAGACGCAAAGCCAGGTGGCTTGAGGCAAAATCATCATCGCTGTCATTCCGGGGCGCGGAGCGCGGACGGCGGTTTGTATCTAGGCTGCGGTCAGGCTGCGATCCACGTCGCTTGCAGATTGTTCGAGCCAGCCCGACACTTCGTGATTTGAGAAGCGCTCGCGGCCGATCTCGAAATTGGCGAAAAGATCCCCGTTCTGGTTGTGCTTGCCGGTGCGCTGGACGATGGCGGTGAAATGATCGGCGAAACGTGCCGCCGTGTTGCGATAGGTGAATTGCGCATCCGGGCCGACCGGATCCGACATTGCCGCGACCGCACTCAAGCGTCTTCGCGTCTTGAAATTCATCACCGGATAATATTTGGTCGGACCATGGCGATGTAGTATGTTCAGTGCGAATTGGGACGGGAAATGCTGCTGATCGAGCTCAATGAGTTTAACAGGGGCCTGCTGCAGAACGTCGCAGCCGCCCACGGGTTGGTGCATCTCCAGCGCGTACTGGGCTGGCACCACGCGAGCACTTCCACCGCGGATGAATATGACGATGGCTTTCTGGAGCCATGGAGCCAGTGGGTATCGGTCCATACCGGCGTCCCTTCAAACCAGCACGGCGTGAAAAATCTGGGCGACGTCCCCAATCTGGCCGAAGATCAGATATGGGAGCGATGGAGCGAGCGCGAACTCAATTCCGTCGTCTGGGGTGTCCTGAACGGAGCCCGACGGAACGCCAATACTTGCGAGATCTTCATCCCCGACCCCTGGACTTTTTCGGAGGACGCCCATCCCGCGAACTATCAAGGGCTGATCGCGCTACCTCGCTATCTCGCGCAAAATTATCTCGACTTTTCCAAATGGACTGCGGCGCGCAAGTGCCTTGACTTTGGCTGGACGGTGCTGGCGGCGACGACGCGGCGCGATTTCGTCGATGGCTTGCGCGTTTTTGTGCGCGGCTTCCGACAGCTCGGTCCCATCCATGCCGTCTTCATCGTCTTCTTCGAATATTTGTCGGCGATGGCTTTTATTCGCGCCGTCGAGCGCCATCGGCCGGACGCCGCAATTATTTTTCTTAACATGTTGGCCCATGTTCAGCATCACTATTGGAGATCTGGCGACGGCAACGATTGCCCGCAAATCGCATTCGCAGCGCGGGCAACCGACGAAATACTGGGCAAGATGCTATCGCGCTGCACGAGCGTCATCCCCGATGGTCGCGTTGTGTTGATGAATGCGTTGAACCAGACGTGTACCATCGAAGAGCCGCCGTGGATCCTGTACCGGCCCAACAACCACGCTGCTCTCGTATCATTCCTCGGCCTGCAGGCTACCCAGGTGGAGCCGCTGATGACTTATGACGCTCATGTGTTCTTCGCGAATGCAGAGCAGGCGGCTGACGGCGCAGCCATTCTCAAAGGAGCCCGCATTGGCGGCAAGGAGCTGTTTCTGGTCGAGCAGGACCACCACAACTCCTGTAAGCTGTTCTATCGCGTGGCGTTTGCCGACCCGGTCGGGCCCGATGCAGAGTTCGTCTACCGCAACAACACAGCACGCTTCGCCGACCATTTCACGGCCATCGTGCAGCGCACGGGCAAGCACAATCAGGACGGTGATCTTTTCGCCAATTTTGAGATCGGATGCACGAACCTCGCCAATCACGCGGTGTTGGGATCGCTCGAACGCACCGCCGTAGTGGAGCAAAGTGCGGGTGACGAGCGCTTGCCTGCTTTGTCGGCGACAGCGTAAAGGAGTCGCAGGGCGTTCGAATGGCCGATGGTCAACGTTGTAGTGTCGCTTTCGGGCCCGAAAAGGACTTTCACGCCGGTTTGGCGGTGGTGCCATGATCGAAGCGATCAGCGCGATCACGCTCGCAACGCATGACATGCAACGCAGCGTGTTATTTTACACCGCGCTCGGCTTCGAAATCGTTCACGGCGGCGAGGCGTCATCCTTCACCAGCTTTCGCGCCGGCGACGGCTATCTCAATGTCATCGTCCAACCCAGGGAAAAGCGCTGGTCCTGGTGGGGACGCGCGATCTTCTATGTCAGCGACGTCGATGCGATGTATCAGCGCGCGCTCGCGGCGGGCTTCAGGCCCTCGACGATGCCCCGCGACGCCGAATGGGGCGAGCGCTATTTTCATCTGACGGACCCCGACAGTCACGAGCTCAGCTTCGCGCGGCCGCTGGGATCGTAGGCGCCGGCGGAAGTAGCGCGAACTCGCCGGCGTACATGCGCTCGACCCTCTGGAAGTTCGGCCCGCCTCAGTGCTTGACCGCGTGGAAAACATAAAAGAAGTTGAGGTCCATCGATGCGACCCGGAAAGGCCACCAGCGTCGGCGTCCCTCCGGGAAGTAGAACTCAAGGAACGCAACGAGGCTGTTCATCGGGTTCACATGCTCAAGCGCCATGAAGTAGTCGTAGGGCAATCCCATCCGGTGGACGGCGCGGCGTGTGCCGATTGCGCGCCCAATTCTCCAGGCTACGCCTGGATCGGTGGGGATCAGGATCGACATCACGCCGCCGGGCTTCAGCACGCGGTTCCACTCTCGAAGTACCTCGTGCGGCCGATACACATGTTCCAATACATGTGTCGCTATCAAGCGATCCACAGATGCATCAGGAAACGGCAGTTCTTCGACATTGCCGAGCTTGTAGCTGACCCTCCGCCGGTCGTTTCTGTAACGGTCCCGAACGAGGTCGAGCATCGCCTGACTTCGGTCGAGCATGTGGTACACGTCGAAGCCGTGCTCGACATAATGCAGATGCTCCCCTGTACCGACGCCGACCTCCAAAACCACAGGGAAACGTTCATTTGGCTCAAGGAAATCCTCAAGCGCCTGGTGACCCGCGCCCATCAGGAAGCCCGCTCCCTGACGTTCATAGTTTAGCTTGTGGTAGAATCCGGCAAGGGTTCTTTCCCACTCGTCCCAGCTAGGATCGTCACGCATCTTGGGCCCCGTCCTTGACCCGATACGCCGCCAGGATCTGCGTCAACCCCAGGGGCCAAAGTGTTTCCTCGTGCAGGAGCGCTCCGTGTTCCGAGGCTACGCGATGCACCTCCTCGAAGAAGATAGGTCGCTCATCAGGAAACTGCCACATGCTGAGCATCTCGGCAACGCCACGGATCGCCCGGTAGAGCCAGGTGGGCGTCGGCACCGTCATGATCACTAGTCCTCCAGGACGGGCCGTCTCAAAATGCCGGCGGATCACGGCGGCAGTCTCAACAGGCGAGAAGTGCTCGATCAAACCGATGCTGTAGACGAGATCAAATCGTCGCGTCGGCCGCCAGGTGAGGACGTCGGCTTCGTTGATCTCGATAAGGCCCGTGTCATCGAGATCCGCCGTTCTCGCCAAACCGATTCTGTTATTGTCGAGGATGTGGTAAGTTTGCACGTCGAGGGCGCGTTGCACGTCATGGAAGAAGCAACTGTTGGCGCCCCCGAGCTCGATGATTGAGACGGGTGCTTGAGGCAGGAAGCGTCGCATGGTGCTTACGAGGCGCTGGGCCGTGTAGCGTCGTGTGAGCGAGGACGCCGGGAAAGGGCGTTGATAGTAGCTGTCCCAATCGGTTTTAATCACCTAAGTCATTGCCACCTCTACGCACGAACACGAAATCTCTCTGTACGAAAAAAGTTAGCGGGAACAACGCGCATTCGATCAGTATCTTGCCGGCCATCGGGCCGATCCAAGTCTGGGAAACCATGACAAGCAGCGCGCTCGACATCGCGAAGAAAGCCAGTACCACGACCGCGTAGCGCTGCAGAACCGCCGACATATCCTGCTGGGAGTAGAAGACAAACCGTTGCAGCAGGATGAAATTCAGCGGGATCGCGATGCATCGCGCCACCGCCTGAGCCGCCGCGACTCCGAAACCAGCACCAAGGAAGTGGCCAAAAAGCAGGTTGTCGACGCCGGACGACAATAGCGATGCGACCAGAAACCGGAGCAAAACACGGTAGATTCTTGCAGAGTCGATGATCGGCCCGAAATGTGAGGTCGTATTGCCCTTGTCATAACAGGTCGAGATCGGTTGCTCGGCGATGACAAGTCGGGAATGTCGAGCCATCATCAGCATTTCCAGCTCAAAGTCGTAGCCATTGCTGGGGAGCGTAAGGAGCCGCTTGGCGAAGAAACCAGGGATAGCGCGGAGGCCGGTTTGGGTACCTCGCAGGCGAAGGCCCACCAGCAGCCGTACGAGACCACGCGTGAGTGCGTTTCCGAAGAAACTCCGGAATGGCGTGTCCAGGAATTCAATCTTGCGCACGCCCAAAACCAGCTCACCGGCGCGCGAAAGCGCCATCTCTGCGACCTTCGCTGCGTCATCGATCAGATGTTGGCCGTCCGCATCCAAGGTAAGAAGCGTGACCGCGGGACCGTGGGTGACGAGAGCGTGATTGAAGCCGGTTTTGAGAGCCGCTCCTTTTCCCAAATTTGCAGCGTGCCGCAACACGCTGACGCCTTCCATCGCTCGAAGTTGATCGAAGATATCGGATTTATCCGAGATCCGACCCGTCATCGATAACGATAACGGGCCACGGGGCGCGGCGCCTCAGCTCCCGCATGAGTCCGATCAGAAGCTCAGGTGGATCGTAAGCTGGAATGATCGCAACGATGCTCAATCCGACCTCTCCTGATAACGCATTCCGGTCGAGGGCTGGTTTAGTGCGCCTATTGATTGGAGGACCCAGGTTCCATTCCATTTGCTTCTATCACGTTCCTGAGGTCATGCCTTATAGGAATGCCGACGCCGAATGGCGCGAGTGCTGCTTTCATTTGACCGACCCCGCTGGCCATGAGCTGAGCTTCGCGACCGTTGCGGGCGTGACGCCACTGTTGTCATTCAACACGACGAGCAAAACACCCGCCCCGTGGCTAGCGCCCCTCCTCGTTGGAGGACCAAAGCTCCAATCCATTCGGCGTTTCAACCACCTTCCTGAGGTGGTGCCGTTGAAAATAGCCCCGAAGAAACGTCAGCGCCGTCGCATTCTCCAATGTGGGAGCGAACAAAACAGATGCGCAGCCTTGCACGTTCTCAAAATCTCGCTGCAGGTCCACCGCGTATTTGCGGTTCACCTCATTGAGGCTGCTATCGTCACCTATCGGCAGGCTGTAATAGAAGTAATGGATTTGGGACCTGTAGGGCTGCAAGGACACGATCGTAAAGAGGTATTTCATGATGGTAAACAGGGTGCATCCCGCACGCAGCTAACTCGCGATCGCCTCATTGTGGACCGGACCGGGGCCAAGCCGGAGCTGCTCGGCCGCAAATTGCGCCTCCAGTTGCTTGTCTCCCTTCGCCATGGGCAGTGTAAAAAGCAACAGCGCGACCAGCGCGCATACCGCGACGGTCGTATCCCCGAGAATCCATTTGCGCCCGAAGGCCCCGGCATCGCCTTTGATGTAACGGCGAGCAAGGGCATCAACCGGGATCAAGGCAGCGATTGGAATGAGACCGAGACAGTTCCGCAAGTCGTAGCTTGTTCTGTCCACCCATATCCATATGCCGACAAAAAGCGGGAACGCCAGCCATCGCGCGCGAGGCAGCACCAGGCTCAGGAAAAGACCGGAAAAGCACAGGATACGAACCGCAAGCGAGAAGCCTGAATTGAATATCTCCCAGGCGTGCGCCGGACGCCCGACGCTATACGGCAGCCCATAATTCCCGATATACGCAAGGTCGATCCAATAGGCCGTCACAAACAGCGACACCAGGCAAACAACCGTAAGGATGACGCGTGTCCCGAGTGTGCGGTCTTCGGCATGCCGGAGAGTGTCAATGCAAATCGCCAACGCGAAGGCGACCACAAACAAGCCAAAGACCGGCTTCGTGGCTGCCGCCACGCATTCAAGACCGAGCGCCAGCAACAAGATTGTGAACGATCGTTGGTGCGGTGGCCGTTGCGACAGGAAGGCTGCGGCTCCCGCAAACGAGAAAACGACCACGACCCAGTCGGGGTACGCTGCCGCCAACGTGGATCGCAACCCCGGCTCGATTGTGCCGGTGATGAAGCAGGCAAAGACAGAAAACTGGACAAGTGGCAGCCACCAGCTCAGGCGCCCGAGAACCAGGGCGTTGAGGGTCAACGGGGCCACAATGAGAATGAGGTAGCAATAAAAGGCGAAATATTGCACCTGCGAGCCGGTCACGAGATAGGCCACGGCCCAGATAGTCGGGACGAATTGCGGATACCCACCCGAGGCGGCAAAATGGCCGGCCGCCCAGGTGAGCGCCCAACCATTCCAGGAGATGGAGACATCCCCGGAATCAAACGCGCTAGGGATTCCGTGCTGCCAGATCTCGGAATAGGTTGCGGCGAGAACGATCAAGGAGGAGAGAAGCCAGAATACATCCGACAAGCGGATTTCGGATGCCGCGGACGAAAATTTCGGCTGGCGCACCTCCAGAATGATCAAGGCAACGACAAAGCACAGGACCATGCCACCGTAGAAAACCGTCGGGTTTGCGCCGAGCATGGCTATGATGATTACAGCCAGGTGGTTGACGGTGAGGCTGCTCAAAAAAACCGCGAGCCAACGTTGTGGAAGTTCATCGATCTTGAGCACGCGGACAACGAGGAGGCCGGGCAGGACGAAGATAACAAATAGAGCCAGCACAGCCTTCAGGTAGAGCGGAACATATTCCATCAGCCTTACGAACCTCGCTCTGGTTTGCCCGGCCTCGCAGGCAGTTTTGCGGCGTGGCGCTGCCGGCGCGGCCAATCACCGTCAACCTCGCGCCCGCCGACCTGCCCAAGGAGGGCAGCCATTGCGACCTTCCGATCGCGCTAGACTAGGCCTTGCTTCGCGTCGGTGCCGCTTTCCTTTTGGCCGCAGCCTTCCTAGGTGTGGCCTTTTTCGTTGAAGCCTTCTTCGCCTTCGGACCTTTGCGCAACGCCGCGCGCTGCGCAACCGCGAGCGCCGCCCTCGCCCATTCGCCAAGCTCTTCCGTGTCGTCGAACAACCGCGCCGGCAATTGCCAGTACGAGTTGACCGTGACGGTCTTGGCGCGGGTCTGGTACTGAAACGGCGCCGAGCCTTCCGCTTCGAATTGCGGAATGGTCGCCTCGTCGGCGCGTAAATAGAGCCCGGATCGCAGCGAAAGCGCGAAGTTGATGCCGTCGGCGGAAATCCCGAAGCCGGAAAACATCGGACGGATCGTGACCGGGCCGAAATCGGAGAACAGATCGATCAGGAAATCGCGGTCCATGGACGACTGCTTCTCAGGGGTGGCGCCATTGCGAGGAGCGTCAGCGACGAAGCAATCCATTTTTGTGGCGTCATGGATTGCTTCGCTTCGCTCGCAATGACGGCGAAGCGTCTCGCGGGGCGCCTACCCAGCCACCTTGGCTGGCGTAAGCTGCACGGATTCGCCGCAGCCGCAGGCGCCGGTCTGGTTCGGATTGTTGAAGATGAACTGCGATTGCATCTTGTCGACCCTGTAGTCCATCTCGGTGCCGAGCAGGAACAGCACGGCCTTGGGATCGACCAGGATCTTCACGCCCTTGTCCTCGACGACCTCGTCGGTCGGGCGGATCTCGTGGGCATATTCGACCGTGTAGGACTGCCCGGCGCAGCCGCCGTTCTTGACCCCGACGCGAAGACCCACGATCTCCGAAATCGGCGCGCCCGGTCAGTTCGGCAATCCGCCGTGCCGCGGCGTCCGTCAGCTTCATCACCTGCGGGCGCGGCCGTGGCTTCGGCTTCGAAACGGGCGTTGGTGAGGCGGGTGTCATGTCAGTCATCTATTCAGTCCTCGCAGCAGGTCAATGCTGCCATAGCCGTTGAAAACAATCCCCTAACGCATCACCACATATTGAGGACGAGGCGCGCCTCGTCGCTCATCCGGTCCGGCGACCAGGCGGGGTCCCAGACCAGGTTGACATTGACCATGCCGACGCCGGGGACGCTGGCGATCGCGTTCTCTACCATGGTCGGCAACTCGCCCGCCGCCGGGCAATTCGGCGTCGTCAGCGTCATCACGACATCGACGCTGCGGTCGTCCTTGATATCGACCTTGTAGATCAGGCCGAGCTCGTAGATATCGGCCGGAATTTCCGGATCGAACACGGTCTTCAGCGCCGCGACGATCTCGCCGGCCAGCCGCTCGGTCTCCTCCGGCGGCAGCGCCGAATGGGTTTCCATGCTGGGGACTTTGACTTCGGCCGTATCGCTCATGCAAACAATTCCCGCGCCTTGATCAGCGCCTGCGCCAGATGGTCGACTTCTTCCTTGGTATTATACATGCCGAACGAGGCGCGGCACGTCGCCGTCACATTGAACCGCTCTAAAAGCGGCATCACGCAATGGGTTCCGGCGCGCACCGCAATCCCCTGGCGGTCGATCACGGTGGCGACGTCGTGGGGATGGGCGCCCTTCATTTCGAACGAGATCACCGGGCCTTTGCCCCGCGCGGTGCCGATCAGCCGCAGCGAATTGATTTCGCGCAGGCGCGCCTGCGCGTAGGTCAGCAGATCATGCTCGTGCGCGGCAATGCGCTCCTTGCCGATCGAATTGACGTAATCGATCGCAGCACCGAGGCCGATCGCCTCGACGATCGCCGGCGTTCCCGCCTCGAACTTGTGCGGCGGGTCGCCATAGCTGACCCAATCGCGGGCGACCTCGCGGATCATCTCGCCGCCGCCGTTGAAGGGCCGCATGCCCTCGAGCAGCTCGTGCCTGGCGTAGAGCGCGCCGATGCCGGTCGGACCGTACATCTTGTGGCCGGTGAAGACGTAGAAATCGGCGCCGATGTCCTGCACGTCGATCGCGAAATGCACGGCGGCCTGGCTGCCGTCGATCAGCACCGGGATGCCGCGGGCGTGCGCCAGCTTCACCACGTCCTTGACCGGCACCACGGTGCCGAGCGCGTTCGACATCTGCGTGATCGCCACAAGTTTCGTGCGCGGCGTCAGCGCCTTCTCGAATTCGTCGATCAGGAAGTTGCCTTCGTCGTCGACGTCGACCCATTTGATGACGACGCCGTGGCGCTCCCTGAGGAAATGCCAGGGCACGATGTTGGAATGGTGCTCCATGATCGAGAGTACGATCTCGTCGCCGGCCCTGAGGTTCGGCTCGCCCCATGAATAGGCCACGAGGTTGATCGCCTCGGTGGCGTTGCGGGTGAAGACGATCTCCTCGCTGCGCGCCGCGTTGAGGAATTTCGCCACTTTCGCCCGGCCGCCCTCATAGGCTTCGGTCGCGGCATTGGCGAGGTAATGCAGGCCGCGATGCACGTTGGCGTATTCGGTCCTGTAGGCTTCCGTCATCCGGTCGAGGACGGCCTTCGGTTTCTGCGCGGAAGCGGCGTTGTCGAGATAGATCAGCGGCTTGCCATACACCTTCAGCGCCAGCGCCGGGAAATCCTCCCGCACCCGCGCGACGTCATAGGAACCGTTTGCGACTGCCGGATGCATGCTCATCCCCTCGCCTCCAGCCAGCGTGCGGCCGCGGCGGCGACGAGTTCGCGCAACGCGTCGCTGGCGATGGATTCGATCGCCTCGCCGACGAAGGCCTGGATCAGAAGCGCCTGCGCCTCCTTTTCGGAAAGGCCTCGCGCCCGCAGGTAGAACAACAGGCTGTCGTCGAGCGCCCCGCTGGTCGCGCCATGGCCGCAGGTCACGTCGTCGGCGAAAATCTCCAGCTCCGGCTTGTTGTCGGCTTCCGCCTCGTCCGACAGCAAGAGCGCCCGCGTCATCATCTTGGCGTCGGTCTTCTGCGCGCCGGGACGAACGATGATTCGGCCCTGGAACACCGAATGCCCGCGATCATCGACCACGGCGCGGAACTGCTCACGGCTGGCGCAGCTTGCGACCGCATGGTCGAGAAACATCGTCGTGTCCGCATGTTGGCGGCCGTTGAGCAGGTTGACGCCATTGGTTTCCACCCGCGCGCCCTCGCCGGCGAATTCGACGAAGGCCTGGTAGCGGCTGACGCCGGCGCCGTTGGTCAGCCCGAACGTGTTGAAATGCGCCCGCGCGCCGAGCCCGACCGCCGCGCTGGAAATGTTGAAGGCATCGCGGCCGTCTTCCACCAGCCTGACGTGATCGAGTCGTCCGCCATCGCCGACCAGCAGCATCAGCGCATCATGGACCTGGTAGGTGCCCGCGCCCTTCACCCCGATGAAGCTTTCGATCAGGGTCGCAGTCGCGGCCTTGCCGACGCGCAGCAGCGAGCGCGTGAACATCGCCGCCGGCGAAGCCTGGCTTGCGATGTGAACGATATGCAGCGGCTGGGCCAGCGCGACACCGTCGGCCAGCTCGATCATCACCCCGTCCGTCATCATCGCCGCGTTCAGCGCGATCATCGGATCGGATCGGTCCCGGGTCGAACCGAGGTCCTCGATCAGCCGGTCGCTGCTGGCCCAGATGCCGCGTTCCAGCCTCTCGCGCAGGGTATGAAATTTCAGTCCGGCGTCGAGGTTTTCCACGTCGGAGAGTTCTGGCACGAAGAAGCCGTCCAGCAGCACGAACTTGCGGACGCCCCTGATCGCGCGGGCTTTCAGGGCTTTTGCGGCAGCCTCGATCGCATCGCGGTCGGGCGGCGGCGCCGGCGGCAAAACCTCGCGCATCAGGACGCGCAGGTCGGTATATTTCCATTCCTCGACCCGCCGGTGCGGCAAGCCGCGCCGCGCATAGCTGTCGAACGCGCGCTGGCGGGCGGCGGGCACGTTGCCGGCGCCGGGCAGACGGTCGCGCACCCGCGCGAACGCTTCGCCCAGCCCATGGCCCGTCTCGGTTTTTGCCACTGCAACGTTCATCAAGCCGCCACATCCTCGAACTGTGCGTAGCCCTCGGCCTCGAGCTGGAGTGCCAGGTCCTTGCCGCCGCTCTTCACCACCCGGCCCCTCGACATCACGTGCACGAAGTCGGGAATGATGTAGTTCAAGAGCCGCTGGTAATGCGTGATCACCACCATCGCCCGATCGGGCGAGCGCAGCGCATTGACGCCGTCGGCCGCGATCCGCAGCGCGTCGATGTCGAGGCCGGAATCCATTTCGTCGAGGATGCACAGGCTCGGCTCGAACAGCGCCATCTGCAAAATCTCGTTGCGCTTCTTTTCGCCGCCGGAGAACCCGACATTGACGCCGCGGCGCAGCATTTCCTGCGGGATGTTCAGTCTGGCAGCGACCTCACGCACCTTCTTGAGGAAGTCGGGCGTGGAAAACTCGCTCTCGCCGCGCGCCTTGCGCTGCGCGTTCAGCGCGGTGCGCAGGAACGTCATGGTGGCGACGCCAGGAATCTCCACCGGATACTGGAACGCGAGAAACACGCCCTTGGCGGCGCGCTCGTCCGGCGGCATTTCCAGCAGGTTTTCGCCGTTGAACAGGATCTCGCCGCCGGTGACCTCGTAGCCGGGCTTGCCGGCGATGACGTGGGACAGCGTCGATTTGCCGGAGCCGTTCGGCCCCATGATGGCGTGCACCTCGCCCTTGTTCACGGCGAGCGACAGCCCGTGAAGAATCTCGCGATCCTCAACACGGACTTGCAGGTCTTTGACTTCAAGTAGCGGCATTGTAACTAACCTTCAAAAACCAGCGCTGGCGCATCGCAAGCAGAAATGCGGGATCCGTCGCAGGCACGCCAGCCTGATCAGCCAAAACAGAATCGATTCCGCATCTGGGACAAAGTGCGGTACGTCCGTCGTCTACCCAGTCAACAATCTCCGCTGAAGGATACGTAGCCTGACAGTAGAAACAGCCGCATGATACGCTGGCTTTCAGTTCTTCCCGATTGCGAGAGCAATGACGATGTGCTTCTTTGAGCATTTCGGAGTCGGTTTCGATCATCATTGAACCTTAACTAGCCCACGCTGCCTTCGAGCGAGATCGAGATCAGCTTCTGCGCCTCAACCGCAAACTCCATCGGCAGCTGCTGCAGCACGTCCTTGACAAAGCCGTTGACGACGAGGCCGACCGCCTCCTCCTGGCTCAGCCCGCGCTGCACGCAATAAAACAATACGTCCTCGGAGATTTTCGAGGTGGTCGCCTCGTGCTCGAAGGTCGCGGAAGCATTTTTCGCCTCGATATAGGGCACGGTGTGCGCGCCGCATTTGTCGCCGATCAGCAGCGAATTGCAGGCGGTGAAGTTGCGCGCGCCGGTGGCTTTGCGATGCGCGGTCACGAGGCCGCGATAGGTGTTTTGGGACACGCCCGCGGCGATGCCCTTGGAGATGATGCGGCTCGTCGTGTTCTTGCCGAGATGGATCATCTTGGTGCCGCTGTCGACCTGCTGGTGGCCGTTCGAAATCGCGATCGAATAAAACTCGCCGCGCGAATTGTCGCCGCGCAGGATACAGCTCGGATATTTCCAGGTGATCGCCGAGCCGGTCTCGACCTGGGTCCAGGAAATCTTCGAATTGTCGCCGCGGCAATCGCCGCGCTTGGTGACGAAATTGTAGATGCCGCCCACGCCTTCCGAATTGCCGGGATACCAGTTCTGCACCGTCGAATACTTGATCTCGGCACCCTCGAGCGCGACGAGCTCGACCACGGCGGCGTGCAGCTGGTTTTCGTCGCGCTGCGGCGCGGTGCAGCCTTCGAGGTAGCTGACGTAGGAGCCCTTGTCGGCGATGATCAGGGTGCGCTCGAACTGGCCGGTGTTGCGCTCGTTGATGCGGAAATAGGTCGAAAGCTCCATCGGACAACGCACGCCCGGCGGCACATAGACGAACGAGCCGTCGGAAAAGACCGCCGAGTTCAGCGTGGCGAAGTAATTGTCTGATGTGGGCACCACACTTCCCAGATATTTCTTCACGAGATCGGGATGCTCGCGGATCGCCTCCGAGATCGGCATGAAGATCACGCCGGCCTTCTTCAGCTCCTCCTTGAAGGTGGTGGCGACCGAGACTGAATTGAACACGGCATCGACGGCGATCTTGCGCTCGCCTTCGGGCCGCTCGACACCCTCCAGTACCGCCACCTCGCGCAAGGGAATGCCGAGTTTTTCGTAGGTCTTGAGGATTTCGGGATCGATCTCGTCGAGCGACGAAATCGACTTCTTCGGCTTCGGCGCCGAGTAGTAGTAGAGATCCTGGTAATCGATTTGGGGATAGTTGACGCGCGCCCAGGTCGGCTCGGTCATGGTCAGCCAGCGGCGAAACGCCTCCAGCCGCCATTCCAGCATCCAGGCCGGTTCGCTCTTTTTGGCCGAAATAAAGCGGACGGTGTCTTCGATCAGACCCTTCGGGGCCTTGTCGGACTCGATGAGGGTCTCGAATCCATACCGATATTGATCGACGTCGATCCGGCGCACCCGGTCGACGGTCTCCTGTACAGCCGCCATTCCATCCTCCGCTCGCGGTTTCAAGGACCGCGGTGGATCAATTCAGGTAGTCTATTACGATGTTCCCTGGCGGAAATCACCTGCTTAGAACCGTTCAAGCAGTGTTTCGTCGCTACCCTTAGTTAAGGCACCGCGGAGGTTTCGCCAAGCCTCGAGGGCCAAATCAATGTCCGCCTCTCGGGTAGACCAGCCCAGACTGATCCGCACCGCTCCCTTGGCGAGTTCCGGGCCTGCGCCCATGGCCTCCAATACATGCGATGGCTGCACCTTGCCGGACGAACAGGCAGCGCCTGAGGAAACTGCTACGCCTGCAAGGTCGAAACCGATCACCGCGGTCTCCGCTTTCAGTCCGGGAACCGTAAACAGCGTGGTGTTCGGCAGGCGCGGCACGGTATCGGAGAAGATGATCGCGCCCGGGCTCTCGCGCAGGCCACTTTCCAGCCGGTTTCTTAAGGCTTCGAGGCGAACGGCCTGCTCCACCAGCCCACTGGTCGCAGCCTTCACAGCGGCTCCGAACCCGGCAATTCCCGCTATGTTCTCGGTTCCCGCGCGGCGTCCCCGCTCCTGGCCGCCGCCCCGTAGCAGAGGTTCAAATCCGGAAACGCCCTCGGCCAGCACCAGCGCGCCGACACCCTTGGGGCCGCCGATCTTGTGCGCCGAAAGCGATAGCAAATCGGCGTTCAATATCTTGATATCGAAGGGTATTTTTCCGAGCGCCTGAATCGCGTCGACGTGCAGGAGCCCGCCCGTTTCGTGGACGATTTCGGCGACCTCCAAAATTGGCTGCACGGCGCCGGTTTCGTTGTTGGCCAGCATCACCGAGACCAGCGTGGGAGGTCCGCCTTCGAGGTTTGCGCGCAAACGACCCAGATCCACCGAACCCGAGGGTTTGACGGCGACAGCGCCGATGGCCTCGGCCCCAAACCGCCCGCCTGCGAGCACCGAGGCGTGCTCGATGGCCGAAACCAGCAACCTCTGGACCGGACGTCCGGATGCGGGCCTTAGTCCCGGCGTCAGCGCCAGCGCATTGGCCTCGGTTCCACCCGAGGTGAAAACGACGTTCCGCGACTCGGCGCCGACCGAGGCTGCGACACTGGCCCTCGCCTCTTCGACCAGCCGGCGGGCCTGGCGGCCCTCGGCATGCACCGAGGAGGGATTGCCGAGGAAATCCCACGCCGCTGCCATCGCCTCCCGGGCCTCGGGGCGCAGCGGCGTCGTCGCATTCCAGTCGAGATAGACGCGATCGGGCATGTCCCGTCTTAGCACTTTTCCGCAAGCCGCGCGCCGCAGCCTCTACCGTGCGGTTTGCCGCACCGGCGTTGAGCCTGCGAAATGCCGATCGGCATCCAATCGATGCCGCTGCGCCCTTTGCGGCTCGAAATACCGTGCATATGATAGGGCTTGTTGCAGCATGGCTTGGTCCCTAACGCTCGATGAACTTCATGACTGACGTCGAAAATGCGCCGGAAACTTCCCGCGTCGAGCCGGTTTGGGACCAGAACCGCACCGCTCGGGATAAGGTGCGGCCGCGCGGGATAAGCGGCGAACTTCGCGGGATATCCGGCGCCGACTGGGCGCTCTATGCCGCGGTTGCAGCCGTCACGCTCGGGGTCGGCGTCGTCAATGCGCTTTCCCAGGCGCAGGAGGCCACATGGCGCGGCCGCGGCTATGACCTGCTCACGCCGCTGTTCTGGGAGATGTCGAGCATTTTCGTCATCATCCTGGTCGCGCCGATCCTGTTCGTCGCGGTGCGGCGCATGCGCCACGTTTCGCGATGGCCCGTCCGCGTTGCCCTCGCGGTGGCGGCGATCGTCATCTTTTCAGCGCTGCACATCGCCGGCATGGTCGGCGTTCGCAAATTCGTGATGTTCCTGCTCGGCACCTCATATGATTTTCACTTCTCGCTCGCGACCGTGATCTATGAGTTCCGCAAGGACGTGATCACCTGCTGCCTGATCGGCAGCTCGCTTTGGCTGATCGACAGCCGCGAGGCGCAACACGCCCGTTCGCTAGTGGCAACGGCCCTCACCAGGCCTGCGTCGAGGGTGCCCGAAATGGTCTGGCTCCGCGATGGCACCACGCGCATCCGCATTGAACCGCAGGACATTCTCTCGATCAGTTCGGCGGGCAACTACGTCGAATACACGCTTGCCAATGGACACAACCATCTGGTCCGGGGAACCCTGGCCGGCGAGGAAGCGCGGCTGACGAAATTCAACATCGTGCGGGTGCACCGGACGCGGCTGGTCAACCTGTCGCGGGTGACCGGGCTCAAGGCCGGCCCGAACGGGGATTTCGAGCTGACGCTCGATACCGGGCAGGCGATCGCGGGCAGCCGGCGTTACCGTGACGCGCTGGCCTCGATCGAAGCGCTTGCCACCGAGGCCACGTCGGGGCGGGGCGCGCAGGCTTAAAGCGAAGGCTGCGCCGGAAGGTGGCCGAGGAGCGGGAGAATTTTCGCAGGCCTTGCAAACCCTTAAATCCCGGAGACGACACCCGTGCGGTGTCGTCCTGACGCACAAAACCCTTGCTTTTTGCCCCTTGCCTCATGCTAGAACCCGGCTCCAGTTCACCCGGCGCCGTGCGCGAAACATCCGCCCAACGGCGCCCGATCACCCCTTTCGCGTCTGAGCTTTCATCGGGGATAGCCGGTTCAAGCCAGCACAAAGTCGGTTGATTTTGCCAAGGACCCTCAATGCCTGAAGTCATTTTCACCGGTCCCGCGGGCCGCCTCGAAGGCCGTTATCATGCGGCGAAGCAGAAGAACGCACCGATTGCGATGATCCTGCATCCGCATCCGCAATTTCACGGCACGATGAATCACCAGATCGTCTACCAGTGCTACTACGCCTTCGCCCATCGCGGCTTTTCGGTGCTGCGCTTCAATTTCCGCGGCGTCGGCCGCAGTCAGGGCTCGTTCGACCACGGCACCGGCGAACTCTCGGATGCGGCGTCCGCGCTCGACTGGGCGCAGACCATCAATCCGGAAGCGCGCGCCTGCTGGGTCGCGGGATTTTCGTTCGGCGCCTGGATCGGCATGCAGCTCCTGATGCGAAGGCCGGAGGTCGAAGGTTTCATCTCGATCGCGCCGCCCGCCAACCTCTACGACTTCTCGTTCCTGGCGCCCTGCCCGTCCTCGGGGTTGATCGTGCATGGCGAAAAGGACGCCGTGGTGCCGCCGAAGGACGTCAACACGCTGGTTGAGAAGCTGAAGACCCAGAAGGGTATCGTGATCGACCAGCAGATCATCCCCGGCGCTAACCATTTCTTCGACGGCAAGCTCGAGCCGCTGATGCAGACGGTGACCGGCTATCTCGACATGCGGCTTGCCAACGTGCGCTGACGCGGCAGGCCATGGCTTCGTTCGTGGCATTGCTGCGCGCGGTCAATGTCGGTGGCACCGGCAAGCTGCCGATGAGCGAACTGAAGCGGATCTGCGAGGAACTCGGCTTCGCAACCGTGCGCACCTACATCGCCAGCGGCAATGTCGTGTTCGAGAGCCGCAAATCCGAAGCGGCCGTCAAGGCTGCGCTCGAAAAACGGCTTGCGGCCCATGCCGGCAAGCCGGTTAGCGTGCTGGTTCGGACAGCAGCAGAGATGGCACGGGTGCTTGCCGACAATCCGTTTCCGAAGGCCGCGCCCAATCGCACCATGGCCATCTTTCTCGACCGCGCGCCGCCGGCCGACACGCTCGCCGGCGTTCGGGGTCAAGGCGACGAAGATATCCGGCTGGGAAAGCGGGAAATTTACGTGCACTGCCCTCAAGGCATGGGCAAGTCGAAGCTCGTGATATCGGCGGCAAAGACCGGAACCGCGCGCAACATGAACACGGTCGCGGTGCTCGCGAAGATGGCGGGCGACTTGTAGCCCGGTCAAGCCGGGCGATGACCGTGGTGATTGGCGTCAGGCGGCGGCAGGGGCCTGTAATCGCGACATCCAGGAATTCCGCCGCTCGATGAAGGCGGCAAGCAACGCCGGGTAGTCGGCGCTGACGGCGGCGCGCACCGAGGGCCGTGCGGACAGACTGTCGCGCCAGCGCGCCAACTTCGGCCTGCCTGCGAGAATCCCAAAATCGCCGATGGTGTCGAAGGCGTCGAAATAGCGGAACACCGGCGCGAACACCGCATCAACAAGCGAAAAGTCCTCGCCGTCGAACCAGGGCGCGGCGGCGATGCGCGCCTCGAGGCGCGCGAACTTCTGTTCGAGTTGCGATGCTTTGGTCTTGAATGTGGTCTCATCCGGGCCTGAGTAAAAACCCGCGATATCGCTCAGCACCGCCGATCCGAATTCGATCCAGCCGCGATGCTCGGCACGCCGCAACGGATCGGCCGGATGCAGCGGTTTTGCCTGCGTTTCCTCGAGATATTCGAGGATGACGGCGGATTCGAAAATCGGGACGTCGCCGACCAATAGCACCGGCGTCTTGCCAAGCGGCGAGACGCCCAAAAACCAGTCCGGCTTGTTGCCAAGATCAATATCGACCCGCTCGAAGCCAACGCCCTTTTCCGTGAGCGCGATCACGGCGCGCTGCACATAGGGACAAAGCTTGTGGCTGATCAGTTTCAGGGGCGCGGGCATCTCGATCTCCCGATTGCATGCATCTGCATATAAACTGAATGCAGATGCATTAATCGTCAAGATCGCGGCCGTTCACGGCCGCGCGATCACCCCGCCGGTCATCGGGATCGGCACGCCTGTCGTGGCGGGATAGCTCAGCGGCAGGCCCTTGAGCCCCCGCGCGGCGAGGAAGCCGAACGCCTGCGCCTCGATGGCATCGCCGGACCAGCCGAGCCCCTCGGCCGCTTCGACGGTCGAGGGCGCGAGGCGCTCGCGCAGCATCCGGAGCAAGGTGAGGTTGCGGGCGCCGCCGCCGGCGACGATCCAGCTCTTGGGCTCCTTCGGCAGGTGCACAACGACCCGGGCGATGGCCTCCGCCGTGAACGCCGTCAGCGTCGCAGCGCCGTCAGCCGCCGGCATGTCGTGCAGCTTGAGCGCGGCAAAATCGTTGCGGTCGAGCGATTTGGGCGTCGGCAACGCAAAGAACGGATGTTGTAGCGCCCGCATGACCCAGGCGACGTCGACTGCGCCCTGGGCGGCGGTGCGGCCCTCGCAATCGAACGGCTGGCCGGTGGTGCGGAACATGAAATCGTCGAGCAGCGCGTTGCCGGGGCCGGTGTCGCAGGCGATCAGGATATCGGGGCCGTCGATATAGGTGACGTTGGCGACGCCGCCGATATTGACCACGGCGATTGGCCCTTCGCGGTCGAGGGATTGCGCCAGCGCGCGGTGATAGACCGGCACGAACGGCGCGCCCTGCCCGCCGGCCTCGACGTCGGCGGCCCGGAAATCATGCATGACCGGGATATGGATCGCTCTTGCGAGCGCCGCGGCGTCTCCGATCTGCACGGTCAGCTTGCGCTCGGGGCGGTGCAGCACGGTCTGGCCGTGGAAGCCGACGATATCGATGTCCTCGCAGGTAATGTGATGCTGGGCGGTAAAGGTCGCGACCGCCTCCGCATGCGCCAGCGTGACGGCGCGCTCGGCCTCGCGCAGGATGCCCGGACGCGCGTCGCGCCGTTCCAGGTCCACCGCTTCGTCAAGCGCCTGGCGCAGCAGGTTGCGCTCGTTTTCGCCGTAGGGCCGGTAGCCGGAAGGCCCGAACGCCCTCACCTGCCTGCCGTCAGTCTCGATCAAGGCGACGTCGACCCCGTCAAGCGAGGTGCCGCTCATCAGACCGATTGCCGTCAACATCGTCGCCATGGTGCCTTCGCAAGCTTCCTGCTGCCCTGACGCCCTGCTTGTGTAAAACAAGCGCATCTTATAATGGCACAACGCGAAGGCCCGCGGCAGTCCGTTCCGTCAGGGAACCCGCAATTTGGTGCAAATACCGTAAAACAAGAATTATCAGAGCCGGCCACAAATGACTGCTTTTAAATCCGATTTTCTCAATGTGCTGCAGAGCCGCGGCTTTGTTCATCAGATGCTCCGATTTCGAGGGCCTCGACGCGCTCGCCGCCACGGGCCAGCTCGACCGCCTATGTCGGCTACGACTGCACCGCGCCTTCACTGCATATCGGCAACTATCTGCCATCATGATGCTGTATTGGCTGCAGCGGAGCGGCAACAAGCCGATCACCCTGATGGGCGGCGGCACCACCATGGTCGGCGACCCCTCCGGCAAGGACGAGATCGCGGACAATACGCTTTCATCGAAGAGATCGACGCCAACAAGGACAGCATCAAGTGGTGTTTTCGCCAAGGTTCCTGCGCTTCGGTTCCGGCCCCACGACGCCGTCATGTTGGACAACGCCGAATGGCTGACGAAACTCAACTGGATCGAAATGCTGCGCGATATCGGCCGGCATTTCTCGGTCAACCGCATGCTGGCGATGGATTCGGTGCGGCTCCGGCTCGAGCGCGAGCAGGAGATGAGTTTCATCGAGTTCAACTATATGGTTTGCCAGGCCTATGATTTCGTCGAACTGTCGCGGCGCTACCGGCTGCCGCTTGCAGATGGGCGGCTCCGACCAGTGGGGCAACATCATCAATGGCGTCGAACTCGGCCGCCGCATGGGCACACCGCAACTGTTCGCGCTGACGACCCCGCTACTGACGACGGCCTCGGGCGAGAAGATGGGCAAGACCGCCAAGGGCGCGGTTTGGCTCAACGCCGACCAATTCAGCCCCTACGATTTCTGGCAATACTGGCGCAACACCGAAGACGCCGACGTGTCAAATTCCTGAAACTGTTCACGATCCTGCCGATGGACGAAATCGCGCGGCTGGCGGCGTTGCGGGGCGCCGAAATCAACGAAGCCAAGAAGGTGCTGGCGACCGAGGCCACCGCGCTGCTGCATGGCTGCGATATCGCGAGCGCCGCTGCGGAAACCGCGCGGCAGACTTTTGAGGAAGGCACGATTGCCGAAACCCTTCCCGCGGTGGCGGTGCCACGCGCCGAACTCGAAGCCGGCATCGGCGTGCTGGCGGGCATTCGTCAGAGCCGGTCTCGTCGCCTCGAATGGCGAGGCGCGACGGCAAATCAAGGCCGGCGGACTCCGCGTCAACGATATGGCGGTCACCGACGAGAAGATGCTGCTAAAACCTGCGGATCTCACGCCCGAAGGCGTGATCAAACTCTCGCTCGGCAAGAAGCGGCACGTCCTGCTCAAGCCTGCATAGGCCCACTGTTTTGGACCCCTGCTCCGGGCGGCTGAAAAGCCTTCCTTGAGGGCACGCCAGTGCGCACCGGTAGGATAGGTCGGTCTCGCGAGACCGGTATGGAAGGATCGAATTTATCGCCGAGAAGCGCTCAGAAAGAGCGGACGGAAGATATCCAGAAAGCCGCTCGCGGCCGGAGTGAGAGCGCGATTCTTGAGGCGCAAGATTCCGACGCTCCGCACGATCGAAGGAGAAACAAGGCGCTTGATCACTACGTCATATTGGCGGCGCCTTGGCAGGGCGGACGCCGGAACAATCGCCACGCCCACGTCGGCGGCGACAAAATCGAACAGCGTTCCGAATTGCCCGACCACGGTCATGTGTTTGAGAGCGATGCCGTTGGTGGCCGCAATACCGTCTATTTGCCGGCGCAATCCGGCGGCTGTTGGCAAAGATACAAACTCCTCGTCTTCGAGGTCCTTCAACGTGATGGATTTCCTGTTGCTCAATCGGTGCTTCGAGGGAAGAATCGCAAAGCATGTCTCCCGGACAATCTCGCCCGCAACGACCTCCTGATTCAACCCCGTCACATTTCCCACTCCAAAATCGGCGAGACCACTGCGTACATCTTCGTGCACTTCACTGCCCAGCCCCTCGCGCAGGTGAACCTCTACCCCGGGGTGCGCCTTGCGATACTTCAGCACGGCGTCCGGGACGACGTGATGGGTGATGGAAAGCAGACACGAAATGATCAGTCGGCCGCGAATTTGCCCTCCAAGGGCCCGCGCGTTCTCAACCTGGATGTTGAGATCTTCGATAAATCGTGTCGTCGAGGCGGTGAATTCACGACCCAGCGCGGTCAGGGTCACATTGCGCGTGGTTCTCAGGAAAAGTGAAACACCGAGTTGTTTTTCGAGTTGAAGAACCAGCCTGCTCACCGCGGACTGGGTCATTCCAAGGTCGGCCGCCGCGGCCGTAAAGCTTCCATACAGCGCGACCGAGTTCACCGCCCGGACATGTTTGATAGAAACGTCAAATCCCCGTGGGGTACGAAACGGCAGCCTCGCCATGATCCATTCCATATCAGCATTAATTCAGGAGATAGGAAAAGAATTGACCTGTATCGGAGAAAAGATCAACAATGATTGCACGTTGAAACGGGTTTGAGGGCCTCGGGTCATGGGTTGCTTTGGGTAACCGGCGCCGCTTCAATCGAAGGTCCTCTCAAGGAGCGAGAGCGGCGATAACATCCGCGAAGATGGCCGGCCGATGCATGACTCCACATTGCCACCGTCAAGTCGCCCGGCGAAATGAAAGGGCGCTGGGATGATCTGCAAACCGTCGGGCGAGAGATGCGGCCCAATCGTCATTGGAAAGCCCCTACCCGCTCGCCGCCCAATCCAATTGATCCAAGCGAACTACAGCGGAGAATGCGAATGCCGGCACGAGAAGAATTGAAAATGTACTCCGACTATAAAAGCCCCTTTGCGTGGCTGGTATTCGATCCGGCCTTCGCCCTCGAGGAGAAATTTGCCGTGAAGCTGAAATGGAAACCGTTTCAACTCAGGATCAAGGGCGCCGGACAAAGAAGTGTCTATTCGGAATACAAGGTAAAATACTCCTACATGGATGCGCGGCGCAGCGCCAACGAACGCGGCGACAAGAAGATCATTCGCGGCCCGCTCAAGATCTACGACACAGCGCCGGCGCTAATCGGCGGCCTGTTCGCCGAGAAACATGGAAAGATCGTCGAATACAGCCGCCGCGTCTACGAATTGTTCTTCAAGCGGGAGCTCGCCGTCGACGAGGTCGAGGCCATGACAAAATTCATGGATCAATTCGGTCTCTCGGGGGCGGACTATCGGGCCTATTTCGACGGCGATGGTCAACGCGACTACGAGAATGCGCAGCAGGAGGCCACAGCCGACCAGATCTTCGGCGTGCCGATCTTCATTTTCCGCGGCGAACAATTCTGGGGCAATGACCGCATTGCGATGCTCGAGAGGCGGTTGGAGCAAGCCGGTCTTTTGCTTTCCCCGGTCGAGCAGTCCGCCTGACGGCTCTGCCGCTTCGGGGCCGCACCGAGACAACGATCAACAGTCGAGCGAGCAGGGAATGAACATGGGCTTGGCTCCAAAAATGCTCACCGGATATCGGGTGCTTGACATCACGCAGTTTGTTGCCGGACCGACCTGCACCCGGCTACTGGCCGAAGCCGGCGCGGACGTCATCAAGATCGAGCTTGCTCCCGCCGGAGACAGGTCCCGATTTCAGGGCCTGAAGCCGCGGTCGCCGGAACACAGGAACACGTCCCAGAGCACCTATTTCTTTCAGCAAAATCATTCAAAAAGAAGTCTGGCGCTGGATTTCAAACATCCGAAAAGCCGGCAATTGCTGAGAAAGCTCGCGGCAAGGTGCGACGTTCTGGTGGAGAATTTCACGCCGGGGGTAATGAGCAGGGCAGGTCTGGGGTACGACGATCTCCGAAAGTTAAATCCGAAGCTGATCATGTGCTCGATCTCGTTCGCGGGACAATCAGGTCCACTGAGCGATAAACCCGGATATGACTATATCGCGCAGGCGCTGGCCGGAATTACCGGCGTGATCGGCGAACCGGACGGCAGGCCGGCGCAAGTGCCGGTCGCCATAGGCGATGCATCTACCGGCGTGGCGGCGGCGATGGCAGTCGGGTTTGCCCTGCTGCACCGAGAACGGACAGGCGAAGGCCAGTTCATCGAGGCGACGCTTCTCGATACCTACTTTCACATGCACGAGGCGAATGTACCCAAGGTCGCTATTCGCGGCGACGCATTCGTTCCAAAGCGCGAGGGGTCGCTGCATCCGAACGGCGGTCCGGTCGGTGTGTTCGATTGCGGCAGGGGCGAGTTCATCGTCATTTGTGCGCTGGCCCATCAATGGCCGCAGTTGGTCAAGGCCCTCGGCATGCCGGAGCTCGAAAAGGATCCTCGATTCGCGTCCGCGCGCGCCAGAAGCGACAACAACAGACTGGTCGCCGACATCCTGGAAAAATGGCTGAAAAGCTTCCCTTCGCGGGACGCGGCTATTGCAGTTCTGGAAAAGGAACGAATACCCTGCGCTCCCGTGCTAACGTTGAACGAGACCATGGCGCAACCCCATCTGATCGAACGTGGAACCGTTCGACAGGTCAGTGATCCCCAGATAGGTCCGTTCGCCATTCCGGGTAACCCGGTGAAATTTTCCGCATGGTCCGCCCAGGCCGAATTGAAGGCGGACCTCTTGGGCGAGCACAACGAGGAGATTCTGCGCGAGCTCGGTTTATCCAGCGACGATATTGCTCAGCTTTATTCCGAAAAAGTTATCGTTCAGGATCCATCGCGGCATCATCGGGCATAGGGGTCCGCCGCCTGCGGCCACGGTTGTAACCTCCTGCTCAAGCGTGCATAGCCGTATTCGCTTTTGGCGCTTGCCAGGGAACGCGGAAACGCGCTCCCTCCGTTTCATGGATCAAACGACGCCGCGCGAGGAACTTTTAACGGGGGCGCCGAAACAGGAGCGCATGGCACTGAACGTGCTGGGGCTGTGCTTTGCGCTATCGCTGCTCGGCCGGGGTCTCGGCGAAAGCTTTACCGTATTCCTGAAGCCGATCTCGGAAAATTTCGGCTGGGACCGCGCCCAGGTGGTCTCGGTCTATTCGATCACGGCGCTCGCGGGTGGCCTCGCCGCGCCGCTGATCGGACGGCTGTTCGACCGCTCGGGTCCCCGCAGTGTCTATTCGCTGGGGCTGTTGCTGCTCGGCGGCGCGTTCCTGGTCGCGGCGCATGCGCAATCGCTTTGGCAGTTCCAGCTGAGCATCGGGCTCTGCGTTGGTCTCGGCATCGCCTTCATCGGCAATGTTCCGAATTCGATCCTGCTCGGCCGCTGGTTCGGTCCGCGGCTGCCGACGGCGATGGCGGTGATGTATTCCGCGACCGGCGCCGGCGTCCTGATCCTGCTGCCGGCCTCGCAGCTCCTGATCGATCATATCGGCTGGCGCGAGGCCTATCAGATATTCGGCATCGCAGCGCTGGTGCTGCTGGTACCGCTATTGCTGCTGCCGTGGCGGCTGTTCTCGACCGGCTCGCCGCATCTGGCCAAGAGCGCCGCCGCAGAGTTCGCCGGCGAAGGCTGGACGCTTCTCGGCGCGATGCGCCACCACGCGTTCTGGGCGCTGTTCTCGACCTTCTTCTTCACCTCGGTCGGCATGTATGCAATCTCGCCGCAGGTCGTGGCCTATCTGATCGACGCCGGCTTCGCGCCGCTGCAGGCGGCAACCGCCTGGGGCTTTTCCGGCATCGTGCTGCTGTTCGGCATGCTCGGCGTCTCCTCGCTCGACGGCATCATCGGCCGCCGGCCGTCGGTGCTGTTCAGCTATTCCGTCTCGATTGCCGGAATTATCATGCTGTGGCTCTTGCAGCGGTATCCGAACTTCTGGCTGTTGACCGGCTTTGTCGTGTGCTTCGGTAGCATGATCGGCTCGCGCGGCCCGCTGCTCACCGCAACCGCCATGAAGATCTTTCGCGGCGAACGGGTCGGCACCATCTACGGCACGATCACGATCGGCACCGGACTGGGATCGGCGCTCGGCTCCTGGGGCGGCGGCCTGATCCACGATCTCAGCCACAGCTATAATCCGCTGATCGCGTTCTCGCTGGTGGCGTGGTCTGCGGGATGATCCCGTTTCTGGTCGTGCCGGCGCTGCGGCGCTGATCAATTGTTCGGCGGATACTCGATCGGGGCATTCTGCCTGGTCGGGTTGAATTCGAATATTTTCCGCAACACCCCGGGCGCCATTGCCGAGATCGGGTTGACGCGAAGCACCGGCGCACCGGGCGTGCCGACGATTTCGTAGGTCACCCCGATCAGGCCCTCATTGCTGCCGCCGCCGAGGAACAGGCCGACGATCGGAATCTGGCCGAACATGTTGTTGAGCCCGTACATCGGCACGAAGGTGCCGCTCATGCGCACCACGTTGCCAGAGTAATCGATGTTGCCCTCGATGGTTGCGCCGATCGCCGGACCCTTGACGACGCCCTCGTGGATCGAGAGCTGCCCGTTCTGCCGGGAGAACTCCGCGCGCAACCGCGAAAAGCTGACCCCGTTCTGCGCGCCGGCCGGCCCGCCCGCCGCCAGGCGATCCAGCGACGCCTCGCCCTTGACGGTGAAATCGAAGACGTTGATCAGGCCCTCCTTGGCGCTGGGCTCGATCGTCGGCGGATCCATCGCCAGCTGCAACTTGCCGCCCACCACCTTGGAATAGGTGTCGGTGAAGCGGAAGAATGCGCCGGCATCGGCGGTCTCGAGATAGATCACGTCGCGGCCGGGTGCGGGCGTGCGCAAATCTCCGGTCAGCGGCGTATCGCGTCCGAGCTTGCCGCTGAGCGTGAAGCTCTTGATCACGCCGCCCCGCCGCGACACCTTGCAATCGACGCTGCGCAGCGCCTCGCCGAAATAGCCGGCGACCGCGCCGAGTTTCAGGTCGACGTCGAAATCGACGCTCTTGGTCTTGCTCTTGGCATCGCCTTCCCGCCCCGAAATGGCCGACTTGAGAAAGCCGCGGCCATCGAACACATCGCCGCGCATGGTGACCTTGAGCACGCCGTCGGGACCGCGCTCGGCCTTCAGCGTGGTCTTGTCGCCCTCGGACGGCGAATAGGTCGGGAAATTGGCGCTGATCAGATCGCCGCTCTGGTCGACCTCGAGCGAACCCTTGATCGACACGCCGCCGCCATCGATGACGATGTCTTCGAATCGGGTCGATTGCGGCTTCTGCACCACATTGAACACCGCCCGGCTCGTCTTGCCCGGCAGCTTGACCCAGCCCGGCAGCACATTGTCGAGTTTCAACGAGGTCAGGTCGGCTTCGATGCCCACGCGGCTATCGGCGCCGACCTTGCCGATCACCTTGAGCGGAAGCGAGCCGCTGACGGCGGGGCCAAGATCGAGGCCAAGCCGCGCGCGGGTGGCATCGTCGAGCGTCGCCTGCAATTTGATGTCGGCGTCGCCCTCGGCCGGCTTGCGGTAATCCAGCGACGCCGGTTGCCCGTCGATCCTGACGTCGCCCTTGACCTGATAGCCGGCGTTATTGGCGACCACTTTCAGTGAATTCGCTTCCAGCTTCCGGTTCATCACCAGCTTGTCGGCGCCAAACCCGGTGAGGTCGGCGGTGACGGCATAGGTGGTGTCGGCCTTGGTCAGCGAACCCTTGACCGGCATGCCGAGCGTGATTGTGGCCGATACGGTGCCCTTGCTGGTATTAGGATCGATGTAGGTGCCGGAGATGTCGCTCAGGCGGTCGGAGGCAAGCATCTCGGCCGCTGCCGGTACCGGACCCTCGATCCGGAATTTCACCTTGGCCGGGGAAGGCTTCGGCGCCATGTCCGGCACCTCGAAGATGAAATCGGAAATGGTGAGTTTGCGGCCCGCGGGCGTGTCGGCCAGCGCCTGCCCGATCGTCACGGTCGCGGTGCGGCCGGTGACGTGGGCTTTCAAATCGGCGTCGTGCACGGAAGGCATCTCGTCGACCGGGTGCAGGGTCACTCCGGAGGCGACGATGTTGACGGAAAGGCCGTCATCCGGGATCGGCGGACCGCGCCGCGAAAGGTTGTGGACGGGTGAATTGACCCCGACCTCGATGCGCTGAATCGAGCCGCGTTCGACCCGCTCGATCACCCATTCGCGAACCTCGGGAACGATCAGGGTCGGCCACATCCGCTTCAGGGCGGAGGCCGACATCGGCGTTCCCGCAAACCCCAAGGTGAGCCGCGGCTCGGCCGAATAATCGATGCTGCCGGTGCCGGCGATGCCGATCTCGCCATTGCTGATGTCGGCCTGGGTGAGCAGCACGCGCCGTCTCTCGGTGTCGAAACGCAGGCCGATGGCGATGCGATTGAAAATCAGCGGCGGCTGATCGGGATCGATATTGGCGAGCACGATGGTGCCGCCGCTGAATCCGAGCTGCCAGTCGTTGACACTGTCGTTGGGCGGCTCGAGATGGGCGAGCAGCGTGATGCGGTTCTGGCCGGAAATGATCTTGAACGGCGCCACCAGCACGCGCCGCCCGGCATCCCATTCGACGCTCATTTCCGCCGAATCGATTGCCATCGGATAGCCGGGCGTATCGCTGTCGATGATACTTCCGGCGCCCGCCGCAAGCTTGCCGCGGAAGAAGGTCGGCAAGCCGTCGCGGCCGAGCTCACCCTTCAGTTCACCCGTCAGCAGCAGGTCGGCACTATAGGTCAAATCCTTGAGCCGCAGCGCCAGCAGGATGTTCGCGGCCGAAAGCTTGTCGGCGCGGATATCGACCGATCGCACGCCATTCTCGGGAGCGCCGACGACGACCCGAAGCGACCAGGCATGGCTGCCCTCCTCGCCGACGCTGAGCGCCACGCCGCCGCCGCTCGGTCGGCGCAGGCTGAGCGAAATGTTCTCGAATGTCCATTTGTTGCCGCGTTGCTCATCGTCGATGATCAGGCGGCCGTTCCTCAGGCCAATTTCATTGAGGTTTTGCCCGTCAAGCCCGGTCAGGCTGAGGCTGTCGAGCCAATCAAGGCCGGCCAGCAGTCCGCTCGTCGTATTCGTGGACGCGGCGGGCGGCGCGCTGGGCGTGGAAGGCGCCGGGCTCGCCGGCGATGCCGCGGCGGGCTGACCGGGAGACGACGGTATCGCGCCCTGCAATCGCTTCGAGGCGACGCCGGTCGCGAGCGGCCGCGCGGTGTCGCCCGCCGAAACCGTGACATAGCCATCCGGCGTGATGCGCACCGCGAGTTCAGCATCCACCAGATTGAGGCTCTCGGCGCGAAGCCGTCCCATCAAGAGCGCGGCGCCGGACAGTTTCACCTCGGCCTTGGGCGCGCTCGCGACGATCGCATGGTCGCGGTCGCGGACGATGATGTCGCGGATACGCACGGCGATGCGGATGCGCCCCGCCCGCTCGATCTGGGTGCCGCCGACCTCGACCGTATTGCCGTGGCCGATGTTTTCCTCGATCGCCGCGGCGAGCCAGGGCGTCGCGATCTCGAGATTGATCGGGCCCGCGCCGAGCCGCCACCACAGCGCGAAGAATGAGCCGGCGAAGATCACCATCAACGCGGCGGCCACGACCGCAAGGCGCCTTACCCAGCGTTCCCCGGCAAGCCAGCGGCGAAAAGCCTCGAGCCTGTCGCCGAGCCGATGAAAGCCGGAGTTCGAACGCTTCAAGAGCCGGCGCGCGCGATGGCCCGCCGCCTCGTCATGGTCGTGATCCCAATCGGCATCATCCCAATGCGAGGGCTCGGCGTTAGCGCGCGGACTTGACGCTTGGGGCGACGAATTCCTTGCCATTGCCTCTTGGTGCTGGCGCTGATTGTAGGGTTGATCGCCGCCAAGGCCTCGCCCGTCGACCCGTAACGAGCGCTCCTGTGTCGGCATCGCTGCCAATCCTCGATTAATACTGTTACTCGTCATCGGGCCCAAGGCGCCCCATTCAACGAGCGGACGGGTGGTGCGTCGAATTCCTTGTAACCATACTCCGCGGCCATCAGACTTGCCCAGCGAGAGCCGGCTCGATTCCGCCTGCTCGGGACAAGATCTGCAATAGCCATGGTTGATCCGCCGAAAGCGACGAAAGGAAGGCGTATGTCCAAGAAAACGCGCAAGAATTCCTCCAAACCGGCCTCGCGCAAGGCGGCCCGCAGAGACGCTGCTGCGTCTGCGAAAACGAAGGTCTCGAAAACCCCGCGGAAAACCGCGGGCAAGCGAGGCGCGAACGCAACCGGAAAAACAGTTAACGCGGTCGGAAAAGAATCGCATAAGGCCGCGAGCAAACCGTTAAGGTCTGGCGGCCCGCCCAAGACCCAAAAAACGGTCTTGACCGAGGGCGCCAAGGCGCCCGCCTTCCGCCTGCCGCGCGACGGTGGCAGCGCCGTCTCGCTTTCCGACTACGCCGGCAAGAAACTCGTGCTGTTTTTCTATCCACGCGCGGATACGCCGGGATGCACCCGGGAGGCCATCGATTTCAGCCGGCTATCAGGTGCCTTCGCCGCGAGCGGAACCGCGATCGTCGGCGTTTCGGCCGACCCGCCAAGGGCGCAGGAGGCCTTTCGGGACAAGCATCGGCTCGTCACTCCGCTTGTTTCGGACGAAACCCATCAGATGCTGGAAGCTTACGGGGCCTGGGGCGAAAAATCGATGTACGGCAGGACCTTCCAGGGCATTCTTCGGACGACGGTTCTGATCGGCGCCGACGGCAAAATCCTGCGCATCTGGCGCAATGTCCGGGTCGACGGCCATGCCGACGACGTGCTCGCCGCAGTCAAGGCCGGATGAATGCGGCTCGTCGCGTTCGCTAAAAATTAACCATGCTTGGGTCAAATCACCCCCGCGAAATCAGCCGTACGGAACTTACGCTCCGACCGGCGCGGGAGTGCCGATGTCGTACCGTTCCGGCCATTATTCCGAGTACCCCCAGCACCATCCCCATGACCATGGCAGGGCGTCCGCGCGGCGCCCGGCCACGAGCTACGCCGCCGCCTCCCCCGCGCCACCAGCCAAGGACGGCTACACGCTGGTTCACGCCGGCAAGCAGGTCCGCTTTGGCCCGGTGGTGTTCTGGATCGTGATCGGCACGGTCAGCCTGCTCGGCATGTGGTCGGCGGCGACCGCGACGTATTTTGCCTTCCGCGACGACGTGCTCACCCGACTGATCTCCCGCCAGGCCGAAATGCAATACGCCTACGAGGATCGCATCGCCGAGTTGCGCGCCAAAGTCGACCGCACCACCAGCCGCCAGCTGCTCGACCAGGAACAATTCGACCAGAAGCTCGAGCAGATCATGCGCCGGGAGACCACGCTGGAAGCGCGCGCCACCGCGCTCGGCACGATCCCCGACGTTTCCGTCACGGGCTCGATCAGGCCGTCGCGGGGCGCTGCAAGCGAACCGGGTTCTTTGGGGACGCCGAAGCCGTCGCCGATCAGCGATACCGTGATTTTCGTGGCGCCTCCTGATCGCGAGGCGCGGCTGGAATTGCGCGTGCCGATCGTGACCCAGCCACAGCCCAGCCAGTTCGCCAAGGCCGGCGGCGTCAACAATGTGCTGGTGCGGCTGCAGAACTCGCTGGACAAGGTCGAGAGCCGGCAGATGGCGGCGCTGAACGCCGCCGAAGACGGCATGGAGTCGCGGGTGCGCCGGATGCGCGGCGTGATCGGCGATCTCGGCCTCGACATGGCCCACTTGGAAGCGGCGACGCCGCGCGTGCCGATGGGCGGTCCCTTCGTTCCGGTCAGGCTGCCCGCCGACGCCGGCCCCTTCGAGCGCCAGCTCTACCGGATCAACATCACGCGCGCGCAGATGGATCGGCTGAACCGGACGCTGGCGCTGGTGCCATACCGCAAGCCCGTGGTCGGCGAGGTTGAATTCACCTCAGGATTCGGAATCCGCGTCGATCCGTTCCTCGGCCGGCCGGCGATGCATACCGGCCTCGACTTCCGCGCAGCGATCGGCGATCCCGTGCGCGCCACCGCAAACGGCAAGGTGGTTTCGGCCGGATGGTCGGGCGGCTATGGCCGCATGGTGGAGATCGACCACGGCAACGGCCTGTCGACCCGCTACGGCCACCTGTCGGAGATCAACGTCAAGGTCGGCGAGCCCGTCAGAATCGGGCAGGTGATCGGCGAAGTCGGCTCGACCGGCAGGTCGACCGGGCCGCATCTGCATTACGAAACAAGGATCGACGGCGAAGCCGTCGATCCGCAGAAATTCCTGCGCGCCGGCGTCCGGCTGGCCGCAGGCTGAAACCGCGGCCGCAAAGCCGACGATCCCGCTTCTTCAGTTGCCCATCTGGTGGCCGACCTCGCCGGTGATGACGTCACCGAACAGATTCCAGCTTTCGCCGTTGAACCTCATGAGCTGCATCTGCTCGATCGGGTAGAAGTCGTCCGGCGAAGTGTTGATCTTGATGCCGGGCAACAGGACGTCACTGGAAAAATTCTTCAGGTTGGCGGCCTGCTTCATGACGTTTTCGCGCGTCAGGTCGTCGCCGCATTGCTTGAGCACCTGAACCATGGTCTGCGCCACGGCATAGCCGTAGACATCGTTGGAATTGGTCTTGTCGCCATCGGGATAGTATTTTTCCATGAAGGCCCGCCACGCATTGACGCCCGGATCGTCTTTCCAGGCCGGATCGGTCGGATCCTTCAGATAGGCGCTGGAGATGATATCCCTGGCGTTCTCAAGGCCCGCCGGTTTCAGCACGCCGGCCACCGAGGTCGAGACGTTCGCCAGAAAGAATTTCGGCTTCCAGCCGAGTTCACCGACCTTTCGGATCGCCTGCGCCGAGGCCTTTGGCGCGGCCCAGGAAAAGAAGATGTCGGCGCCGGAATCGCGCAACGCGACGATCTGGGAATCGATGGAGGGATCGCTGACCTCGTAGGACTTGTCGGCGATGATCATGTTGGCCTTGTCGCCGAGCCCGTCCCGCAAGCCCTTGACCTGATCGCGCCCGGCGTCGTCGTTCTGCCAGAACACCGCGATCTTGCCGTTCGGAAAATGATCGAGGATGTATTTCGCGTAGATGCGGCCCTCGCTCTGGTAATTGGCCTGCCAGCCCATGGTCCACGGAAAGTTCTTCGGATCGCCCCATTTGGTGGCGCCGGTCGCAACGAAGAGTTGCGGCACCTTCTTTGAGTTCATGTATTTCTGGATCGCCGTGTTGGAGGGCGTGCCCAGCGACTGGAAGATCAGCAGCACCTCATCGCCTTCCACGAGCTTGCGCGCCTGCTCGATCGCCTTCGGCGGGCTGTAGGCATCGTCGTAGGAGATGAACTTGATCTTGCGGCCGTTGATGCCGCCTTCGGCGTTGATCTTGTCGAAATAGGCCTGTTCGGTCTTGCCGATCACGCCATAGGAGGAGGCGGGGCCGCTATACGGCATGATGTTGCCGATCTTGATCTCGGTGTCGCTCGCGCCGGGATCGTATTTCTTCTCTGCGTAGGCCGCGGTCGCGGTCATTGCAGAGGCAACGGCAAACACCGCAATGGCCTTAAGGCCTCGCAAACGAGCTGGCATCGTCTTCTCCCCTTGGCAAGTTATTTGCCTCAAGTCTGACAAGTCCGCGGCGTCTGCGCAAGATCAGGCTTTTTCCGTGCGACGAAACGGCCATTGTTGCGCCTTTCCGATTATGATCAGTTCCCGTGAAGCATCAGCTTTTCGAGGTAATGGGCTTGGAAACGCCGGCAATTCGCATCGGGCCGCGGCATCCCCTCATCGCGAAGGCCGTATATCGCCTGGCGCGCAGGCTCAGCGAGCCGGCGATGGCGCGCGTCGGTTTCCATCGGATCGACAGCGAGTTCGCGCGGGCGATGATTGCGTCGATCAGGGAGCGACTGCAGCGCGGTGAAACCGTCTACATCGCGGGCCTCGCCGCGCCCGGCATGCACAACACCGGGATTGCCCTGATCGAGGTTACCCAGAAGGACGGTCCGCGCATCATCGTCAACAACGAGGAAGAGCGCTTTTCCGGCAACAAGCATACGACCGAATACCCAAAGGCCTCGATCGAGGCGATGATCGAGACGCTGCATCAGATGGGACGCAGCGCCGCTGACATCACGGCCTTCGTCACCACCTGGGACTATCCCGTTCTGATCGCAACCATGATCCGAACCGTCGCCGAGGAGGCCCCGGGCAGCTTCACGCTCCTGACGCAGCCGATCGCGCCGGCCGTCGACCGCCGTCACATGGACCAGATACGACGCACGCCGAAAATTCTCGGCAGGCAGCTTGGCCTGCCGGACCGCGTCCCGCTGATCTGCATGCCGCACCACGACAACCATGCCTGGTTCTCGTTCGCGGCCTCGCCCTTCGCCGAGGGCGGTGAACCCGTCGCCATCGCCGTCATCGACGGTACCGGCGATCGAGGTTCGATCTCGCTCTATGTCGCCAAGGATGGCGAGATGCGGCAGCTGTACTGCAACGACAGCGTGTTCGATTCACTGGGCGCCTTCTACAGCGTGATCTCCTCGACGCAAGGCGGCTGGACCTGGCTCTCCAGCGAAGGCCGCTACATGGGGGCGGCGGCCTGGGGCGACATGAACCGCGCCAGCAATCCCTATTACGGCAGGCTGAAAGAGGTGTTGCAGCTTGGCGGCGACGGCGAGATCAAGGTCAATCGCGCGCTCGCAAACTGGTGCTGTGATCCCTACCATAAACCCTATCATGCGCCACTGATCGAGATTCTCGGCGAACCGATCAAGCCTGAACAACTCTGGAATCCCGACGCGGTGCTGCGGGTCGAGGACATCCATCACCGGCCCGATACAAGGGACCGCCTCGACAAGGCCGCAGCAACGCAGCTCGTGTTCGAGGACGCGCTGATCCATGTGGTCGATCACCTCTTGCGCGCGACCGGCGCCAGCCGGCTGGTGCTGACCGGTGGGGTGGCGTTGAACGCGCTCGGCAACATGCGGCTGCTCGAGCATTTCGACGAAGCCTGGTTTGCGCGAGCGTTAAGGCGCAAGGCGCGGTTACATCTGTGGGTGCCGCCGACGCCGAGCGATCCCGGCGTCCCGATCGGCGCGGCCTGGCTGCTTGCGCATCTCGCAGGCTCCCCGCGCGGCGCGCCGCTGACGCACGCCTTCTTTTGCGGCCGGCCGCCGACGCGCCAAGACATCGCAGCCGCGGTCGCGGCCGAGGATATCGCCTCGCAGCCGATCGGCGATATCTCGACATCAGGCGGCCGCGAGGCAATCGCCGATCTGATGGCGTTCATGGTCGCGCAAAACGGCGTCATCGCGCTCTGTCAGGGTGCGGCCGAAACCGGCCCGCGCGCGCTCGGCCATCGCTCGATTTTCGCCAACCCCTGCGACCCACGGACCCGCGAACGGCTGAACGAACGCGTCAAATACCGCGAGGCGATCCGTCCGCTGGCGCCGATGGCGACGCTGCAAGCCGCGCAGGAATTTTTCGAACTGGAGGAAGGCGCCTCCGACGCCGACTACAATGCCTACAACTACATGGTGCTGACCGCGCATTCGAAGCCGCAGGCGCGCGAGAGGATTCCGGCCGTGATCCACGCCGACGGCACCGGGCGGCTCCAGATCGTCCGGGAACAGGACGATCCCCTCACCTTCGCCTACCTCAAGGCGCTCGGCCGCCGCATCGGCGTCGAAGTTTCCGTCAACACCTCCTTCAATGTCGCAGGTCCCATCGCGCAGACCCCCAAACAGGCCATCGATACGCTGCGCCGTTCCAAGGGCCTCGACGTGGTGCTGCTGGTGGCCGATGACGGCGCGGTCAACGCGGCCTGGCACGGCGGCGAGCGCGACAGCGGCCGATTTACGGGGTGGCTCGCCGAGTGGAAGGAAGCGGCGAACGCGGCTACATCGTAGCGTTCATTCAGTTACAGATCGTGCGCCACTCATAATGGCTGGTTGCGGGGTTCACCACCTGACGCCGGGAACAACGCGAAGTGCCAAGCGGAGGCAGGACGGGAGCCTGGATCGGCGCAACCGCGGGCGGAGCAAGGGGACAGACCGTCGCAGCACATATCGGCGGCAGATCGATGGAGCTTTCGCACAGCGGCTGCACCTCGCCGTCGACGCAGCGGCAGACGCACGATGCGTGGGCACTCGCGGTGAGAAGAATGCCGAAGATAAGGCCAAGGAAAAGTCGCATAACCCTGTCTCCCCTGCCTGGACAGCATCTCTCGCCGTGCAAGCTTGCAATCTGCAGCGAGTGCGGCCGTATCGCTACTTTACCTTGCCCGGCTTCGGCCGCGACACGATTTCGATCAGCCTGCCCTCATCGTCGTCAGGCGCAACCGCTTTCGCCCGCGCATAGGCCTCGACCGCGGCGCGTCCCATCAGGGGGACGTCCGACAACAGGCTCTCGGCGAGCACAACCGCATAGGCGGCATCCTTGTGCCGCAGCGCCGCGGTGAAGGTCGCGCCGGAAAAATTGCGCGCCGCCATCCGCTTCGAATGGCGGATCACCTGCGGGCTTGCGGCGACGCCGCTCTCGACCGCCTCCAGCACCAGCTTCATGTCGAGACCGGCCTGCTCGGCGATGGCAAGGCCTTCGGCGATCCCGGCGATCTGGATCGCGCCCATCAAATTATTGATCAGCTTGTAGACGGTGCCGCTGCCGACCGGGCCGAAATGCCGGATCGTGGTCGACAGCGGGACGAGAAACGGCCGCGCCCGCTCGAGGTCGGCGGGCTCGGCGCCGACCAGGAGTGTCAATTTTCCGGCGGCGGCCGCGTCTGGCAGCCCGGTGACGGGGCTGTCGATATAGATCAGGCCGCGACTGCGCAGTTCGCGCGCGAGATCGAGCGCATGGCGGTACGACACGGTCGAGCATTCGATCGCGATGGTGCCGGCCTTCATGGTGGCGGCGGCGCCGTCCTTGGTGAGCCATACCTGGCGCGAGGCCTCGTCGTCGGCGACCATGGTTACGACCGCATCGGCATCGATGGCGGCATCCTCCGGCGAGGTCGCCCAGTGCGCGCCGCGGGCGATCAGGTCCTGCGCCTTGGCCTTGCTGCGGTTCCACACCGCGACATCGAACCCGGCATCGAGATAGCGGCCGGCCATGCCGTGACCCATGCGTCCGAGACCGATGAATGCGACCCTTGCCATGACTTAATCCACGTCCTCGACCGCGCCTGGGGTGGTGCCGAAGGCGCGCTGGGCCAGCGTCGCCGCCATGAATTCGTCGAGGTCGCCGTCGAGCACGCCCGACGTATCCGAGGTTTGTACGCCCGTGCGCAGGTCCTTCACCATCTGATAGGGCTGCAGCACGTAGGAGCGGATCTGATGGCCCCAGCCGATATCGGTCTTGGCGGCCTGGTCGGCGGCGGCCTGTTCCTCGCGCTTCTTCAGTTCGATCTGATAAAGCCGCGCGCGCAACATGTCCCAGGCCTGTGCCCGGTTCTTGTGCTGCGAACGCCCGGCCTGGCAGACCACCGCAACCCCGGTCGGGATATGCGTCAGCCGCACCGCGGATTCGGTCTTGTTGACGTGCTGGCCGCCGGCGCCGCCGGAGCGCATGGTATCGGTGCGCACGTCACTCTCCTTGATGTCGATCTTGATGCTGTCGTCGACCACCGGAAACACCGCGACGCTGGAGAACGAGGTGTGCCGGCGGGCGTTGGAATCGAACGGCGATATCCGTACCAGCCGGTGCACGCCACCTTCGGTCTTCAGCCAGCCATAGGCGTTTTGGCCCGAGATCTGGATGGTGGCGGACTTGATGCCGGCTTCTTCGCCCTGCGTTTCCTCGAGATACTCGACCTTGAAGCCGTGCTTCTCGGCCCAGCGCGTGTACATGCGAAGCAGCATCTCGGCCCAGTCCTGGCTTTCGGTGCCGCCGGCGCCGGCATGGACTTCGAGATAGGAATCGAAGCGGTCGGCCTCTCCCGACAGCAGCGCCTCCAGTTCGCGCCGCGCGACTTCCCTTTTCAGTGCCTTCAGCGCGGCCTCGGCTTCGGCGACGACGCCGGTGTCGTTCTCGGCTTCGCCAAGCTCGATCATGCCGATATCGTCCTCGAGCTCGCGTTCGACCTTGCCGATGCCTTCGAGCGCGTCCTCCAGCGAGGTCCGCTCCTGCATCAGCTTCTGCGCCTTCTGGGGGTCGTTCCAGAGATCGGGGGCCTCGGCGAGCTTGTTCAGCTCCGCAAGACGCGCGGTCGATTTTTCGACGTCAAAGATGCCTCCTCAGCAGCCCGACCGACTGCTTGATCTCTTCGACTAGACGCTTGATTTCGTCGCGCATGGTCTCTCTGCTCTCGCGGGGTCGCCGCCATCATCAATGCTGCGAGGGATGTAACGGTGCGCACCGCAAAGCGCAATCCGCCATTGCCGTGATTGGCTAGTAAAGCCCGCCCGTGCCGGAGCGCATCAGGGTGCGGTCGGCGTCCGGCTGCACCATGAACGACCGGCCGTCGGGATCGGCGATCCCGATATCGGAGTAACTATCTGGCGGCGCGGTGCCCGGCTTGAAAGCTTCCAGGACAACCCCGCTGGCCTGGCCCGGAGCGGCGCGCATGCCGCTCTTCGCATCGACCCGGACCAGCTTGATGCCGGCCGGGATCTTGAACGGGATCGCCGGCTTGTCGGCGAGCGCGAGCTTCATGAACTCCTTGGCGATCGGAGCTGCGGTGTGGCCCGCTTGCGCGGTTCGGCCCAGACTGCGCGGCTTGTCATAGCCGAGATAGAGACCAACCACGAGATCCGGCGAAAAGCCGACGAACCAGAGGTCCTTGGCCTCGTTGCTGGTACCGGTCTTGCCGGCGATCGGCTTGCCCACTTCGCGCATCACGATCGCCGTGCCGCCTTGCACGACCCCCTCCATCATCGAGGTCATCTGGTAGGCCGTCAGCACATCCAGCACCTGCTCGCGGCGGTCGACGAGTTGTGGCTCGGGCTGGTTCTTCCAGCCCTCCGGCGCATCGCAGCCGCGGCATTCGCGGCTGTCGTGCCTGAAGATGGTGTGTCCGTAGCGGTCCTGGATACGGTCGATCAGGGTCGCCTTCACGCGACGCCCGCCATTGGCGATCATCGAATAGGCCGTGACCATCCGCATCACCGTGGTCTCGCCGGCGCCGAGCGCGTAGGAAAGATAGTTCGGCAGCTCGTCATAGACGCCGAAGCGCTTGGCGTATTCGCCGATCAGCGGCATGCCGATGTCCTGTGCCAGCCGCACGGTCACGGTATTGAGCGAAAGCTTCAGCGCGTTGCGCAGCGTCGTCGGCCCCTGATATTTGCCGACCGAAAAGTTCTCCGGACGCCACACGCCGCCGCCCTGCCCCTGATCGATCTCGATCGGGCCATCGATCTCCATGCTCGAGGGCGTATAGCCGTTGTCGATCGCCGCCGAATAGACGATGGGTTTGATGGTGGATCCCGGCTGCCGGTAGGCCTGGGTGGCACGATTGAACTGGCTCTGGTCGAACGAGAATCCGCCGACCATGGCCAGCACGCGGCCGGTCCACGGATCCATCACGACCATGGCGCCGGAAATCTCCGGTAACTGCCGTAGCCGATACTGGCCTTCCACCAGACTGCCGTCCCTGGCGATCAACGGGTCGGCGTAGATGACGTCGCCCGGTGAAAGCACCTGTGAAACCGCCGTGGGTGCCTTGCCCCGCGCCGGGCCGGCCGCGGACCTCGCCCATCGCACGCCATCGAGCGTGATGTTGCCGGTTTGACGGTCCTTGATGACCGTGCCGCCGAGCTCGCGCCCGGGCTGAAAACCGATCCGCGCCGATTGGTCGCTGGTTTCCAGCACCACCGCAAGCCGCCACGGCGCGATATCCGACAACGACTTGACGTCGGCGAGCTTGATGCCCCAATCGCCCGATATATCGAGCTTGCTCATGGCGCCGCGCCAGCCCTGCGCCTCGTCGAAATTGACGAGCCCCGCAGCCATGGTCTTGCGCGCCATCACCTGCAGCTTCGGATCGAGCGTGGTCCGTACCGAGAGACCGCCTTCATAAAGCTTCTTCTCCCCGTAGCGATCAAAGATGTCGCGGCGGACCTCCTCGGCGAAATATTCGCCGGCGAAAATATGCGCGGCGTTGGCGCGATTGGTTACAGTCAGCGGATCCTTGCGGGCCGTGTCCGCCTCTGCCGGCTTGATCCAGCCGTTTTCCAGGAGACGATCGATCACGTAGTTGCGCCGTTCGACCGCGCGGTCGTGGTTGCGCACCGGATGCAATGCGCCGGGCGCCTTCGGCATCGCCGCAAGGTAGGCGGCCTCGGCTACCGTGAGGTCGTTGACCGACTTGTCGAAATAGACCAGCGAGGCGGCGGCGATGCCGTAGGCGCCAAGGCCGAGATAGATCTCGTTGAGATAGAGTTCGAGGATCTTGTCCTTCGAATACGCCCGCTCGAGCCTCATCGCCAGCAAGGCTTCCTTGATCTTGCGCGCGAAGGACACCTCATTGGTGAGGAGGAAATTCTTCGCGACCTGCTGGGTGATGGTGGAGGCGCCCTGCGGGCGGCGGTTGGAACCGAAGTTCTCCGCATAGAGAAGCGCGGCGCGCGCCATGCCCTGGAAGTCGATGCCGCCATGTTCGTAGAAGTTCTTGTCCTCGGCGGCCAGGAAGGCGTTGATGACGAGCTTCGGCACCGCCTGGATCGGCAGATACAGCCGGCGCTCCTTGGAATATTCGCCGAGCAGCGCGCCGTCGGCCGCGTGCACGCGGGTCATCACCGGCGGCTCGTAATCCTGGAGCTGGGAGTAGTCCGGCAAGTCCTTGGAGAAATGCCAGATCAGGCCCGCGGCCGCGGCAACGCCAACCAGAAACAACACCGTTCCCGCGGTAAACAGGAACCCAAGAAACCGCACCAGCGACCGCATCATCGAATTTCCATTCAGCCCACACTTGCGGCCACGCGTTTTCTCGGCGCGAACCGGCTGTCGTCCTTTGTCTTGCTAGTAAAGCCCGCCGGTGCCGGAACGCATGAGGGTGCGGTCCGCGTCAGGCGGTACCACGAGCGAGCGGCCATCGGCGTCGGCGACCCCGATGACGGAGTAATTATCCGGCGGCGCGGTACCGGGCTTGAAGGCTTCGAGGAGGGTGCCAGCGGTCTCGCCCGGGCCTGCGCGCATGCCGGTCTTGGCAACGACGCGGATCAGCTTGATGCCGGCCGGGACCTTGAACGGGATCGCGGGCTTGTCGGCGAGGGCGAGCTTGAGGAAGTCGCGCGCGATCGGCGCCGCCAGATGGCCGCCGGTCATGCCCCGGCCGAGATTGCGCGGCTTGTCGTAGCCGACATAGACGCCGACCACGACGTCGGGTGAAAAACCGATGAACCACGCGTCCTTTTCGTCATTGGTGGTGCCGGTCTTGCCGGCGATCGGCTTGCCGACCTCCCTGACCACCGTCGCCGTGCCGGCCTGCACCACGCCTTCCATCATCGAGGTGATCTGGTAGGCCGTCATCGGATCCAGCACCTGCTCGCGGCGATCGATGAGCTGGGGCTCGGGCTGGTTCTTCCAGCCCTCGGGCGCGTCGCAGCCGCGGCATTCGCGCTGGTCATGCTTGAAGATGGTGCGGCCGTAACGGTCCTGGATGCGGTCGATCAGGGTCGCCTTCACGCGCCTGCCGCCGTTGGCGATCATCGAATAGGCGGTCACCATCCGCATCACCGTGGTCTCGCCGGCGCCGAGCGCATAGGACAAATAATTCGGCAACTCGTCGTAGACGCCGAAGCGTTTGGCATATTCACCGATCAGCGGCATGCCGATGTCCTGCGCAAGCCGCACCGTCACCGTATTCTTCGACAATCGCAGCGCGTTGCGCAGCGTCATCGGGCCGAGGTATTTGCCCGCTTCATAATTCTCCGGACGCCAGACGCCGGCGCCCTGCCCCAGGTCGATCTCGATCGGCGCGTCGAGCACCACGGTCGAGGGCGTATAGCCGTTGTCGAGCGCGGAGGAATACACGATCGGCTTGAACGACGATCCCGGTTGCCGGTAGGCTTGCGTCGCACGGTTGAACTGGCTCTGGTCGAAGGAGAATCCGCCAACCATCGCCAGCACGCGGCCGGTATGTGGGTCCATCACCACCATTGCGCCGGACACTTCCGGCAACTGCCGCAGCCGGTACTGGTCTTCGACCGGATTGCCATCCTTGCCGATCAGGGGATCGGCATAGATCACGTCACCCGGCGAAAGCACCTGCGCAACCGAGGTCGGTGTCTTGTACCGCGTCGGACCCGAGGCGGCCTTGGCCCATTTGACGCCCTCGAGCGTGATGATTCCGGTTTGACGGTCCTTCATGACCGCGCCGCCCAGCTCCCGGCCCGGCTGGAATCCGATCCGCGCCGATTGCTCGCTGGTCTCCAGCACCACCGCCATCCGCCAGGGCTGGATGTCCGACAACGATTTGATGTCGGCGAGCTTCACGCCCCAATCGCCCGATATGTCGAGCTTGCTGATGGGTCCGCGCCAACCTTGCGCCTCGTCATAGTTGACGAGGCCGGCAACCATGGTCTTGCGCGCCATCACCTGAATCTTCGGGTCGAGCGTGGTGCGGACCGACAGCCCGCCCTCATAGAGCTTCTTCTCGCCGTAGCGCTCGAAGAGATCGCGGCGGACTTCCTCGGCGAAATATTCGCCGGCGAAAATGTGCGCGCCATTGGCGTGATTGGTCACGATCAGCGGATCCTTGCGCGCCTTGTCGGCGTCTGTCTGGTTGATCCAGCCATTTTCCAGGAGGCGGTCGATCACGTAGTTGCGGCGCTCGACCGCACGGTCGTGGTTGCGCACCGGATGCAGCGCGCCCGGCGCCTTCGGCAGCGCCGCCAGAAACGCCGCCTCCGCGACGGTCAGTTCGTTGACCGATTTGTCGAAATAGACCAGCGAGGCGGCGGCGATGCCGTAAGCGCCGAGCCCGAGATAGATTTCGTTGAGGTAGAGTTCGAGGATCTTGTCCTTGGAGTAGGTCCGCTCGAGCCGCATCGCCAGCAGCGCTTCCTTGATCTTGCGGGAGAACGACACCTCGTTGGTCAGGAAGAAGTTCTTCGCGACCTGCTGGGTGATGGTGGAGGCACCCTGCGGGCGACGGTTGGAACCGTAATTCTCGGCATAGAGCACAGCGGCGCGCGCCATGCCCGGGAAGTCGATGCCGCCGTGCTCGTAGAAGTTCTTGTCCTCGGCGGCGAGGAAGGCGTTGATGACGAGCTTCGGCACTGCCTGGATCGGCAGATACAGCCGGCGCTCCTTCGAGTATTCGCCGAGCAGCGAGCCGTCCGCCGCATGGACGCGCGTCATCACCGGCGGCTCGTAATCCTGCAATTGCGAGTAGTCGGGCAGGTCCTTGGAGAAATGCCAGATCAGGCCCGCGGCCGCGGCGACGCCGACCAGGAACACGACGGTCCCGGCCGCGAACAGGAAACCCAAGAACCGCACCAGCAAGCGCATTATCGAATATCCGTTCCAACCGGTGCGCCATGACCCAAGGCGCCTTGTTCAGCGAAGCCGGGGGCATAACGCACAGCCCGTCCACGCCGCCATATCATACGCCGGCCGGGAGGCGGTTTTGAGCGATTCCGAACGCCTCACGGTCGTTTTTATAGGGCAGCCGCTGTGGCCAAACTAGGGCTTCGGCGACCGCCAGGGTTCCACTTTTCAGTTCGCCGGGCTGGCGGTCGCAAGCCGCTTGGCAAGGAATGCGTCGATAGCCTGCGCCATCGATCCGACGGTGCGGGCACGCCAGCTTTCCGAGACCAGATGTTCGAGGTCGCTCTTGTTCGAGACATAGCCGAGTTCGATCAGCACCGACGGTATATCGGGAGCCTTCAAAACCCTGAAGCCCGCGGATTTCAACGGATGCTTGTGCATCCGCACGGTGCCCTTCATCTCGGTCATCAACAGGCGCGCAAACCGGTTTGAAAAGGTTCGGGTTTCGCGCTGGGCGAGGTCGATCAGGATGTCGGCGACATCGGTCGGCTCCTGCGTCAGGTTGACCCCGCCGATGGCGTCCGCCTTGTTTTCCGTTTCCGCCAGCCGTTCAGCCTCGGCGTCGGAGGCCTTGTCGGACAGCGTATAGATCGTGGCGCCCTGCGCATCGCCCTCGCCGCGTGGCAGGGCGTCGGCATGGATCGACACGAACAGCGCCGCCGACTGGTTGCGCGCGAACCGGACCCGGTCGTCGAGCGGGATGAAGGTATCGTCGGTTCGGGTCATGACGACCCGGTATTTTCCGGATTTCTCCAGGCGATCGCGCAGCGCAAGACCAAATCCGAGCACGATGTTCTTCTCGCTTTCGCCGGAGGCCTGGGTGCCATTGTCGAGGCCGCCGTGGCCGGGATCGATCACGACCACGGGCCGCAAATCCGCCGGTGCTGCCGGCTTGGGCGGTGCTACCGACGTCGCGGGCACTATGGTCGGAGCGGCGTCGACGGCGGGTTTCAGCTCGGGGCGGTTTTCCGGCGCCAGCGACTGCACGAAAGTGGTGCGGTCGACTTGTTCAAACTCGAGCACGAGCCGCGACGGCTGGCCGTTGGCCGCATCCAGCAGATAGGAATTTGCGATTCTGGCCGGGCCCGTCAGGTCGAACACGAGCCGCGACCCGCCCGGCGTGACCAGGCCATAACGGAATGCCTTCACCAGGCCCCGCCCGGTGCTGCCGACGCCCGCGGGGAGCTGAAAGTTGACCTGGGGTATGTCCACGACCACCCGATACGGATCGGCGAGTGCAAAGGCACGGAACGGGATGGCCTTGTCGAGGTCGAGAACGAAGCGGGTGCTCTTGTCGTCGCCGGCCAGACGCGCATCCGTGGCGATGGGAAAACTCGGGGATAGGGCCGGAGCCTGCGGCGGCCTCTCTGCTGCTCCCACGACCGAAATGTCGGAGCATAGCGATGCTGCGGCGCACAAGAGCGCGAACCCAAGCAAAACAGCATGATTTGCGCGGCTCGCCACCGAATCCTTAGCCTCCGGGCAGCTCTCTTACCGCAATAGAACCACAGGGTTAATCGAAGCCTAACGAATTTTCGGCGAATAAGGCGCAGTGTTGCCGCACTGCGACGCTTCCCTTGCAGGCAGGCCCCGATCCACGTATGTACAGGGGGCTGACGGCTATTACTCCCGGTTGTGTCGTGTTCAGCCTCCCGGTGCAGCGCCGGAACCTCCGAATTCAGGAGACTCCAGCGTCTTTCCGATCCCTCCGCAGCCAGCGCAGCGCGCGGCTGACAAGGAAGGGCGGTTTCGAGCCCGAGCGGCGGTCCGGTCCCAGGTCACCAACTTGTTCCAGGGACGGCTTTGAGAGAGCGGCAGAACCGATTATGCGGGCCTTTGAGCGGCCCGATATGCGAACAGCCGGCGAGCGCTTCGGCGCCGCGCCGGGCTTTCAGCGACAGAATAAGGCGGCGCTTTGCCGTCCACGCTTTTAGACGGGCCGACGCTTGATGCGCCAGACTGTATTGCCGACCAGGAATAATGGAACAACCGCGCCGATGCGGAGCGAAAGCTCCGCGCGTCGTTTTGCTCCGAAACGGTCGGACCGGCGCCCCGGGTTGCGTTTTGGCCTTCCCCTCACCCCCGAATCAGGTGGACCGTCGCGTCACCCGGCGGCGCGACACGCGCTTGCCGTGAACCGCGCCCGCCGCCGCCAAGAGTTCCAAAATGCCCAGCAAAATGTTGATCGATGCCACCCACCCGGAAGAGACCCGGGTTGTCGTGGTCCGCGGCAATCGCGTCGAAGAGTTTGATTTCGAGACCGCCCAGCGCAAGCAGCTGCGCGGCAACATCTACCTCGCCAAGGTTACGCGCGTCGAGCCGTCACTGCAGGCGGCCTTCATCGAATATGGCGGCAACCGCCACGGTTTCCTGGCCTTCAGCGAAATCCATCCCGACTACTATCAAATTCCGGTCGCCGACCGTCAGGCCCTGATCGAGGCCGACGAGCGCGCCCATCGCGAGGCCGAGGAGGAGAGCGAAAACCGCTCCAGCCGCGGCCGCCGTCCGCGCCACCGCAATTCGCGCCGCCGCGGCAATGGCGAGCGCATCCAGAGCGAGATCGTCGAGAATGCGAGCCTTGAGCCTTCGCAGGCCTACCAGCCCCTTGAGGGCCAGGAAAGGCACGAACACGCCGAGGGTCAGCACGGCGAGGAATTGCACGCCGAGGCCGGTCACGCCCACGACGATGCCGGGTCTCACGAGCACGGCGAGCATGAGCATGATCACCATGAGCACGACCATGACCACGCTCACGATGAGCACGATCACCCTGACGAACTCGGCACCGAGACGCACGCAAGCGAGACGCTGGCGGCGGTGACGCTGCCCGATACGGCCGCGGTGGAAGCGGCCGTGGCGGAAGCCCGCGAAGACGAGGAAGAAGACCCCGCGTCGCATGAAGCGCATGCGGCCGAAAATGCGGCACACGCCTCCGACGCGACGCACAGCGAATATGGCAGCGCGCACACCGAACGCGAGGCCGGCGAGACCGCCGCATCCGAACACGCCGAACACGCCGCCCCGCACGGCGATGAAGCCCGCGACGATGAGGACGAGGGCGAGGAGGGCGAGGAAGAAGTCGTCGAGTCCGTCGGCGGCGACGACGTGCTGGAAGAAGTGCCCGAGCGCGCCTTCCGCCCGCGCCGGCAATACAAGATCCAGGAAGTCATCAAGCGCCGCCAGGTCATGCTGGTGCAGGTCGTCAAGGAGGAGCGCGGCAACAAAGGCGCCGCGCTGACGACGTACCTCTCGCTCGCCGGCCGCTATGCGGTGTTGATGCCCAACACCGCGCGCGGCGGCGGCATCAGCCGCAAGATCACCTCCGCGCAGGACCGCTCGCGCCTGAAGGAAGTGGTGCAGGACCTCGACGTGCCGGAGGGCATGGGGATCATCCTGCGCACCGCCGGCGCTTCGCGCACCAAGCCCGAGATCAAGCGCGACTTCGAATACCTGATCCGGATGTGGGAAACCGTGCGCGACCTGACGCTGAAGTCGCAGGCGCCCACCCTGGTCTACGAGGAAGGCTCGCTGATCAAGCGCTCGCTGCGCGACCTCTACAACAAGGAAATCGACGAGATCCTGGTCGCGGGCGAAGCCGGCTACGGGGAAGCCCGCGATTTCATGAAGATGCTGATGCCCTCGAATGTCCGCGCGGTAAAGCAATATCGCGACGGCCAGCCGCTGTTCTCGCGGATGGGGGTCGAAAGCCAGCTCGACGCGATGTTCTCGCCGACCGTGCAGTTGCGATCCGGCGGCTACATCGTGATCAACCAGACCGAGGCGCTGGTCTCGATCGACGTCAATTCCGGCCGCTCCACCCGCGAGCACCACATCGAGGATACCGCGCTCAAGACCAATCTGGAGGCATCGGAGGAAGTCGCCCGCCAGCTCCGCCTGCGCGACCTCGCCGGACTGATCGTCATCGACTTCATCGACATGGACGAGAAGCGCAACAACCGCGCGGTCGAGCGCAAGCTTTCCGATTGCCTGCGGCAGGACCGCGCGCGCATCCAGGTCGGCCGCATCTCGCATTTCGGCCTGCTGGAAATGTCGCGCCAGCGCATTCGCGCCAGCGTTCTGGAGAGTTCGACCGAGCCCTGCCCGCAATGCGGCGGCAGCGGCCACGTCCGCTCGGTATCCTCGGTCGCGCTGCAGCTATTGCGCGGGCTCGAGGAAATCCTGATGAAGGGCGCCACCCACAATCTCGTGGTGCGCACGAGGACCGACGTGGCGCTTTATGTGCTCAACCACAAGCGTGGCCACCTGCGCGATCTCGAAAACAGCTTCAAGGTGACGCTCGCGGTGATCGCCGATCCCACCGTCAGCGGCCAGCAGTCGTTCGTCATCGATCGCGGCGAACAGGTGCACACGCTGGAAGCCGCCAAAGCGCTGCTGGCGGCGCAGGTCGCGGCCTATCCGTCGCCGTCGGAGGAAGCCCCCGACGACGAGGAGCCGTTCGACATCGAAGTCGAATCGGAGGTGGAAACCGAGGAGACCGAAGGCCTCGTCGACGAATCCGCAGCCGGCGAGGAGCAGGCGGGCGAGGCCGAAATCGCCGAAGGTCCAAGGCGCAAGCGCCGGCGCCGCCGCCGCGGCCGCTCCGGCGAGGCGCGCGAGGGCGGGTCCGCCCGCGACGAGCAGGAAACGCCGCGGGTCCCGTTCGAAGCCGCCGGGATCCCCGGCGTCGTCGCCGAGGAAGGCGAATCCGAGGAAGAGGAATCCGAGGAAGCGTCGGGCCAGGCCCGCGCCGATCAGCCGCCAGGCGGCGAGCGGCGGCCGCGCCGTCGCGGACGTCGCGGCGGACGCCGCCGGCGCGGCGGACCGGAAGATGGTCTTGCCGGTTCGATCGCGGATGAACTCGGCCCGGCACTGCCTCCGGAAGCGAGCAGTGCAGTCGCCGATTTCGATGGAAATCCGTCGCAGCCCTCCCTGCCCGACGTGCAGCCTGAAGCGATCGCAGCTCAGCCCGAACCGGCGCCTGCGGCGCGCGTTCATGCGGAACCCGCGCATGCGCCAACCGAAGCGGAAACCGTTGCGCAAGAAGCCGAACGCGCCGCGCGGCGGCGATCGACGGTGCGCGAGAAGGTCAGCTTTCTGGTCAATGCCCAACCCGAAGCAGCGGCGCCCACCAGCCATAGCGAGCCGGCCGAACCCGCGCCGGCCCCTGCCCCGCAGCCACAGCCGGCTGCCGAGACCACCGGCGACACCCAACCCCGCCGCGCCGGATGGTGGTCGCGGCGCTTCGGCAACGGCGAATAGGACGCTTCGTTGTTGAGAAATAAAAACCGCCCGGCGATGCCGGGCGGTTTTTTGCGTGACCATTCTCGTGGACATCAATCGCGCCGGCAATCTTATCCGCGACCGTGGAGCCAGCGCGCGATGCGCGCGACGGCCTCGCGCATGTCCGCGGCCGACCGCGCGTATGAAAGGCGGATGAAGTTGTGGCCGTGAAGCGGATCGAAGTCGATGCCAGGCGTTGCTGCGACATGCGCCTGTTCGAGCATCTGCTTGGCGAACTCGAAACTGTCGGAGGTGAAGTCGGAGACGTCGGCATAGAGATAGAACGCGCCGTCGGCGGGCAGGAATTTGGTGAGACCGGCCTGCGGCAGGCCCTCGATCAGGATGCGGCGGTTCTCCTGATAGCCGTGCTTGACCTCTTCCATCTCTGCACGGCCTTCGAACGCCGCTTCGGCCGCGATCTGCGACAGCGTCGGCACCGAGATGGCGAGATTCTGCTGTGAGCCGTTCGATCGGCCGTACCAGCGCCTCGGGCGCCACCATCCAGCCGATCCGCCAGCCGGTCATGCAGAAATATTTCGAGAACGAGTTGATGATGAGCGCGTGCGGTGAAAGTTCGGCCGCCGTCACCGCCGGAAACGCATAGTCGAGGCCGTGGTAGATTTCGTCGGAAATGAACCGAATGCCCGCGCTTTCCGCAGCCGTCATCAGGCCGATCAGCGCCTCGCTTCGACATCATCGTGCCGGTGGGATTGGCCGGACTTCCGACCAGCACGCCCTTGAGCGGGGTCCTGCGGTGGGCCGCCAGCAAGGCTTCGCCGGTCAACGCATGGCGGGTTTCACTCGAGGTCTCGATCAGCACCGGCTCGCAGCCGAGCGCGGTGAGAATGTGACGATATGGCGGATAGCCGGGCACGGTGACCGCAACCCGGTCGCCCGCCTCGAACATCGCGAGAAAGCCCAGGATGAACGCGCCCGAGGAGCCCGTGGTGACCACGATCCGCTCCGCCGCCACCGCGCAGCCATAGGCTTCCCGGTAGTGCCTTGCGATTCGCTCGCGCAGCGACGGGATTCCGAGCGCGGAAGTATAATCGATGCGGGCGGCGTCGAGCGCGGTGTGTGCGGCCGCTATCGCCGTCTTCGGCGCCGGAGCCCAGGGCTGGCCCACTTCCATGTGGATCACGTGCCCGCCGGCCGCCTCGATGCGCGCCGCCGCCGCCATGACGTCCATCACCATGAACGGTGGAACATCGCTGCGTCCCGAGGCGGTCAGCAGCCTTCCGGCGCGGTCTCTCAGTGTCGCTTCAAGCATCGATATCTGCTATTCGGGCCACTGCCCCAGACTAGCCGCATTCCGCGGTTTGTTAGGGCATATCCGGTATCCGGCCCGCCGCCAATCGCTAAAGACCGCCATGTTGCTCCGTTTGCCGACCCGCCAACAAGCCTCCAAGCTGACCGCACTCGCGACCGCGGCCGTGCTCGCGCTGACGCCGGTGTCATCGACGCTGGCGCAGCAGCAAAAGGGCCCGCCGGTGATCCGCGACACCGAGGCCGAGCAGTTGCTGCGCGACTACACCCGGCCGATCCTGCGGGTGGCGGGGCTGGAGAAGCAGAACATCCAGGTCACGATCATCAACGACAGCGCTTTCAACGCGTTCGTCGCCGATGGCCATCGCATTTTCGTGAACTATGGCGCGATCCTGCAGTCGGAAACCCCGAACCAGCTGATCGGGGTGCTGGCGCACGAAACCGGGCACCTTGCGGGCGGCCATCTCGCCAAGATGCGCGAGCAGATTGCGCGGGCACAGACGCAGATGATCATCGCCATGCTGCTCGGCGCCGGCGCGATGGTGGCGGGCGCAAGAAGCGGCGGCCCCAACAATGGTATCGGCGATGCCGGCGCCGCGATGATCGCAGGTCCGCAGTCAATGATCCAGCGCAGCCTGATTTCCTACGTGCGGGCGCAGGAGGAAAGCGCCGACCGCGCGGGAGTCAAGTTCCTGACCGCCACCGGCCAGTCGCCAAAGGGCATGTACGAAACCTTCAAGCGCTTCGCCGATGAGAGCCTGTTCGCCTCGCACGGTGCCGATCCCTACTTGCAGTCGCACCCGATGCCGGCCGACCGCGTCGCGGCGCTGGAGGGTCTGGCGCGGTCAAGCCCGTATTGGGACAAGAAGGACGACCCGGAGCTGCAACTGCGCCACGACATGGTGCGTGCCAAGATCTCGGCCTTCATGGAGCGGCAGGACACCGTCTACCGGCGCTATCCGATCTCGAACGAAAGCCTGCCCGCGCGTTACGCCCACGCGATCACGACCTACCTGCATGGCGACCTGCATTCCGCGCTCGTCCAGATCGACGGGCTGATCCAGCTGCAGCCCAACAACCCCTATTTCTACGAGTTGCGCGGCCAGGCGCTGCTGGAGGGCGGCAAGCCCACGGAATCCATCGCGCCGCTGCGCAAGGCGGTCGCGCTCTCGAATCATGCACCACTCATCGAGATGTTACTTGGGCAGGCGCTGGTCGGGACCGATAATAGGACCTACACCGATGAAGCCATTGCCATCTTGCGGGCGGCGGTAGCTCGCGAGACCGAGGCGCCGCTCGGCTATATGCAGCTCGCGATGGCCTACGGCAAAAAGGGAGATTACGCGGAGGCCGACCTCGCTTCCGCCCAGGCCGCCTACCTTCGCGGCGACAACAAGACCGCGCGCGAACTCGCCTCGCGCGCGAAAACACGTTTCGCCGTCGGCACGCCCGGTTGGGTCAAGGCCGACGATATCGTCGCTGCCAAGCCGATGCCGGGCAACGAGAAATAAATTGGGCCGGGTTAAGGTTCTTCGAGAGACCGGCTTTCACCAAGAGGATTAGCCAATGCCGTCGTTCCGCCTGCTCGCTTCAGCCCTGTTCGCGCTCGCCCTCTGCGGCCTGCCATTTTCCGCTTCCGCGCAGAGTTTCACCGACACCCAGCGCGGCGATATCGAGACCATCGTCAGGAATTACCTGATCAGCCATCCCGAGGTGCTGGAAGAGGCGATGGCCGAACTCAACAAGCGCCAGGCCGCCGCCGAGGAGCAAAAGCACGAGGCGAGCATTGCCGCCAATGCGGATGCGATTTTCAACTCGCCGCGCGGCGTCGTGCTCGGCAACAGGGACGGCGACGTCACCTTCGTCGAATTCTTCGACTACAATTGCGGTTACTGCAAACGCGCCATGGCCGACATGCTCGACCTGTTGAAGACCGACCCCAAGCTCAAGGTCGTGCTCAAGGAATTTCCGGTGCTGAGCGAAGGTTCGGTCGAGGCCGCGCGCGTCGCGGTCGCCGTGCGCATGCAGGACGCGAGCGGCAAGAAATATCTCGACTTCCACCAGAAGCTGCTCGGCGGCCGCGGGCCCGCCGACAAGGCGCGGGCGCTCGCCGCCGCCAAGGATGCCGGCCTCGACATGGCGCGGATCGAAAAGGATATGACGAGCCCCGAAGTCAAAGCCACCATCGAGGAAAACTTCAAGCTCGCCGAGGCGATGGGCATGAACGGCACGCCGAGCTACGTGATCGGCAAGCAGGTCGTGGTTGGCGCGGTCGGCCTCGAGGGGTTGAAGGAGAAGATCGGCATCGCCCGCTGCGGCAAGGCGGCGTGCTGATGCCGCAGGATGGATTGAGCCTACGGGTCGCGCGAATGCGCGCCCGATGATAAACTCCGCGAAACCCATCACGCCGATCGTAAGCCAAAACAAGGAGGCCGCCGGGACTGGCGGCCTCTTTCGTTTCCGACATCGCCGTTCAGGTTTCATATTCCTTCGGCAATTGTCCAAACCGGCGAAGGACGTGATTGACGTCGAACTTGCCGATCTCGAAATCGCTGGTGCGGCTGACGGCGATCGCGCCGGCGTGGCCGAAGGTTTTCCACAAGCCTTGCGCGCGCTCGATCGCGGCGGCCGGCGTTTCGCATTTGATGGGTTCGCCGGCGACAATGCCGCCATCGACGTAGTCGAAAGGCACGGCCATGAACCAGGTGATCTCGGCCATACTCCGCCTCCTCCCCCGCACCAACCTAACCCACCGCGTCCGACACTTCGGCTCATTTTTCACGGAACCTATGGCACGCGCCACGCCCCGTTTTGAGGCAAATCAAGTGCGAGGGGGCCAGATAGGCATGCGGCTGAGACTCTCGGCCATCGCGAAGCGTCAGGAAAGTTCATCGCGCATTTCAAAAAACAAACCTCACGGAACCGCGCCGCCCGCGGAACATCGCGCATCTGCCTTCGTTGTCGGCGCGGGCAATGCAAACACGTGAGGAGATATTCAATGACCAATCGCTTGATGATATCGGTGGCCGCGGCGGCGCTGATCGCCGGATCCGGTTTCGCCTATGCGCAGGGAACCGGCATGGCCGCGAAGGATCGGCGGCGGGTTCCACCGTTCAGCCGGGCGCGCCGAGTTCCGGAAACTCGTCGGCCGCAACCAACCGTCACGCCACGGAATCCACCGGCCCGTCCAGCATCAAGGCTTCGCAGGCCGAGCAGAAGACGCCGGGGCAGAAGTCGGCCCAGCAGGACATCAAGGGCGACAAGTCGAAGAGCATGAGCTTGGAGAACGACAACGCCAGAGGCAACAAGGAGATGAAGGCCGAGGGTCGCGAGGATCGCAGCGGTAACATGAAGGCCGAAACCCGCGAGGACCGCAACAACATGAAGGCCGAGACCCGCGAAGGGCCCAAAGGCAACATGAAAGCGGAGACGCGCTCGCAGACCACCGTCGGACAGGCCGGCGCCGGCGCCAAGCTCTCGACCGAGCAGCGCAGCAAGATCACGACCATCATCCGGGAACAGCACGTTCAACCGGTCGCCCATGTCGACTTCGATATCAGGCCCGGTGTTCGCATCACGCGCGAGCACGTGTCGCTGCGTCCGCTGCCGCCGGATGTCGTGACGATCTATCCGGAGTGGCGCGGCTACGAGTTCTTCCTCGTCAACGACAGGATCGTGGTGGTCGATCCGCGCACGCTCGAGATCGTGGACGTCATCGACGTCTAAATCCCGGACACGGCGAAATGCGTTTTGGGGCGGGCAGCGTTGCCCGCCCCTTCTTTTCGGATGAGCCTCGTGAGCGGCGATCGCTCGAGGGCGAGGACAGGGCCATCCTTCAACATTGGTTAATGAGCGGTTTCCAGCGGTTCCAGCGGGGTTTTTATGAATTGGATGAGGCATTTGAAGACGGGCTCGAAGGGCCTAAAGGCTTCCCCTGCGGCCTGTTGTTACCTATAACCGCGCCACCCAACCCACATTTTTCGGGATTTGAATGGCCAAGAGTGCTGCCGGGACCATTTACGTGCTCAACGGGCCGAACCTCAACCTGCTGGGGACCCGCGAGCCCGAAACTTACGGCCACGCGACGCTTGCCGACGTCGAAAAGCTCTGCGCCGAGACCGCCGCGCAGTTCGGCCTGAAGGCCGATTGCCGGCAATCCAACCGTGAGGGCGAGTTGATCGAGTTCATCCAGGACGCCCTCGCCAAAAAGGCGGTCGGGATCGTCCTCAATGCGGCGGGCTATTCGCACACCTCGATCGCGCTGCACGACGCCCTGATGGCGGTGAAAATTCCGACCGTCGAGGTGCACATCAGCAACATCCACGCCCGCGAGGATTTCCGTCATCATTCCTTCACCGCCCGCGCCGCCTTTGCCAGCCTCACGGGCTTCGGCATCGACGGTTACAGACTCGCCATCCATGGTCTTGCCGCCAGAATCGGCATCAAGGCCAGGGCCTGAGCATCGCCACCCCTTTGGAGAGTTTTCGGACAAGATCATGGCGCGCCAGCCTGACGACAAGACAGCCGCAAGATCGAAAAGCGACGACGCCGCGCTGATTCGCGAGCTCGCGCTGCTGCTCGACGAAACCAATTTGACCGAGATCGAGATCGAGCGCGCCGGCCTTCGGGTGCGGGTCGCACGCAACGTCTCGATCGCCGCATCGGTGCCGCCGCCGGGCGTCCAGTCAGCGCCGCCCGCGCCGGTGATCGCCACGGCGCCGGCCGAAACCGACGATCTCGCCAAGCATCCGGGCGTGGTGCCCTCGCCGATGGTCGGCACCGCCTATTGGGCGTCCGAGCCGGGCGCCAAGCCGTTCATCGAAGTCGGCGCCAAGGTCACGGTCGGGCAGACGCTTCTGATCATCGAGGCGATGAAGACGATGAACCAGATTCCGTCGCCGCGCGCGGGCACCGTGACGCAAATTCTGGTCGAGGACGGCCAGCCGGTCGAGTTCGGCGAGCCGCTGGTGATTATTGAGTAAGAGGGCGAATGGGGAGTAGCGAATAGCGAATAGTTTTCGCTTCCCCCATTCGCTATTCGCCATTCGCCACTCGCCCTTGGGAAACCATGTTCGACAAGATCCTCATAGCCAACCGCGGCGAGATTGCCCTGCGCATCCTGCGCGCGTGCAAGGAGCTCGGCATCTCCACCGTCGCGGTGCATTCCACCGCCGACGCCGACGCCATGCATGTGCGGCTGGCCGACGAGAGCGTCTGCATCGGGCCGCCGCCGTCGAAGGACAGTTATCTCAACGTGCCCGCGCTGCTCGCGGCCTGCGAGATCACCGGCGCCGACGCGGTGCATCCCGGCTACGGCTTCCTGTCCGAGAACGCCCGCTTCGCCGAAATCCTCGCCGACCACAATCTGCATTTCATCGGCCCCAAGGCGGAACATATCCGCCTGATGGGCGACAAGATCGAGGCCAAGAAAACCGCGAAGAAGCTCGGCATTCCCGTGGTGCCCGGCTCCGACGGCGCGGTCGGCCCCGACGACGACGCGATGGCGATTGCGAGCGCCATCGGCTTTCCCGTGCTGGTCAAGGCGGCGTCGGGCGGCGGCGGACGCGGCATGAAGGTCGCGCAGACCGCCGACGATCTGATGCTGGCGCTGTCGACCGCGGCCAACGAAGCCCGATCGGCGTTCGGCGATGCCTCGGTCTATCTCGAAAGATACCTGCAGAAGCCGCGCCACATCGAGATCCAGGTGCTCGGCGACGGCCGTGGCGGCGCGATCCATCTCGGCGAGCGCGATTGTTCGCTGCAGCGGCGCCACCAGAAGGTCTGGGAGGAAGGCCCCTCGCCCGCGCTCGACGCCGCATCGCGGGCGAAGATCGGCGCCATCGTCGCGGGCGCAATGCAACAGATAAAATATCTCGGCGTCGGCACCGTGGAGTTCCTCTACGAGGACGGCGAATTCTATTTCATCGAGATGAACACCCGCATCCAGGTCGAGCATCCCGTCACCGAGATGATCACCGACATCGACCTCGTGCTCGAGCAGATCCGGATCGCCAATGGCGGTGACCTGCCGCTGACGCAGGATGAGGTCGTGATGAGCGGCCACTCGATCGAATGTCGCGTCAACGCCGAGAACCCGGTCAGCTTCCGTCCCTCGCCCGGCAAGATCCTGCAATACCACCCGCCCGGCGGCCTCGGGGTACGCATCGATTCCGCCGTCTATCAGGGCTACAGCATCCCGCCTTTTTATGACTCGCTCGTCGGCAAGCTGATCGTCCATGGCAAGACGCGGCAGGAATGCCTGATGCGGCTGCGCCGGGCGCTCGACGAGATGGTGGTGGAAGGCATCGAGACCACGTTGCCGCTGTTTCGGGCGCTGGTCCGGGAACCCGACATCATCGACGGCGACTACCATATCCACTGGCTCGAGCAGTACCTGGCCGGCCAGCCCGACGATTGAGCGGCCGTCCTCGACGGCCAAAATCAGTCCAGAAGCCATGGAACCAATTGCGCGGTCAGGCGTTTTGCCCCGCTGGGAAACGTCCCGCTTGGGGTACTGCTTGAAGCCCGCTACGCGAGCTCGTTGTGACGCCTGACGCCACGCGCCGGCGCGCCATCGGCCAAATCCTGCTGCTTGCGGCGGGTTTTTTGGTGCTGGTCGCAATCAGCGCCACTTCGGTGATCCTCGTCAATCAGGCGCGCGAGGACAACGGCCTGGTCGTGCATACGATCCAGGTAGAAAACCAGATCAATGCGCTGCTTCTGGAAATCCGCCGGGCCGAGAGCGCGGCACGCGGCTACCTGCTCACGCTGGGGCCGGAATTTCTCGGGGATCACGAGGCCGCCGTTGCCGCCGTCATTCCCGACGTTGAGAAACTGGCGCGGTTGACCGAGGACAATCCCGTTCAAGCCGAGAACGTGAAGAAATTGCGCGCGGCGGTCGAAGCGCGGCTCGGCCAGTTCGCGCAGGAGATGAATTTCATCAAGCAGAACCAATCGGCGCGCGCGGTGGCGCTGGTGCGCGAGGCAGCCGCGGGCGATACCGGCAACGCGATCCGCGACGTGGCGCTCGCCATGCGCGTCGAGGAAGAACGGCTGTTTGAGCTTCGGGCGGCAACCGCCGATCGCACGCAGCGGCAGGCGTCGATGGTGACCATTACGGGCTCTGCGCTCGTGATCGTGCTGGCCGGCATCTCGATCTTCCTCGTGCGGCGCTCGGCGCGCGCCCGCGACCATGCCGAAGCGCTGCTGCGCGATCACAACATCAATCTCGAGGCCACCGTCGACGAGCGCACCGCCGACCTGCGCGAGGCCAACAACGAAATCCAGCGCTTCGCCTATATCGTCAGCCACGATTTGCGCTCGCCGCTCGTCAACATCATGGGATTTACCAGCGAACTCGAGGAATTGCGCGCCGAAATCTTCACGCGGATCGCGGCCCTCAACCGCGCCGCCGCGCAGGCCTCGCTGCTGCCGGTGACGACGACAGGCGACACCGAACCGGCGCTAGACAACGAGGACAGCCAGCTGTCGCAGGACTTTTCCGAGGCCCTCGGCTTCATCAAATCGTCGATCGCCAAGATGGACCGCCTGATTACCGCGATCCTCAACCTCACCCGCGAGGGCCGGCGCGAATTCGAGCCGGTCATGATCAATACCCGCGAACTGATCGAGGCCATCGTCACCACGATGGCGCATCAGGCCGCGGAAGCGGAGGCCCAGATTCGTATCGAGCCCCTGCCGGACATCGTCTCCGACCGCCTGGCGCTGGAGCAGATATTCTCCAACCTGATCGACAACGCGCTGAAATATCTCAAGCCCGGGGTTCCCGGCGACGTCACGGTGCGGGGCCGGACCAGGCTCGGCTTTGCGATTTTCGAGATCGCCGACAACGGACGCGGCATCGACCCCAAGGATCATCAGCGCATCTTCGACCTGTTCCGCCGGGCCGGCGCCCAGGACAGGCCGGGACAGGGCATCGGCCTTGCCCATGTCCGCGCGCTGGTGCGCCGGCTGGGCGGAACCATGTCGGTGCAATCCGAACTCGGCAGCGGCAGCACTTTCACGATAACGCTGCCGATTGCCTGGACAGCGACTAACCGGAACAGGGATTCATGAGCAAGCCAGTGACCATTATCATGATCGAGGATGACGAGGGACACGCGCGCCTGATCGAGCGGAACATCCGTCGCTCCGGCGTCAACAACGAGATCATACCGTTCAGCAATGGTACGGCGGCAGTCAAATACCTGTTCGGCGGCGACGGAAGCGGACTCGATCACAAGGGCACGGCGCTGTTGATCCTGCTCGACCTCAATCTGCCCGACATGACCGGCATCGAGATCTTGCGCCGGGTCAAGGAGAACCGCTATCTGAAATGCGCGCCCGTGGTGGTGCTCACCACGACCGACGATTCCCACGAGATCAAGCGCTGCTACGAACTCGGCTGCAACGTCTACATCACCAAGCCCGTGAACTACGAGAGTTTCGCCAACGCCATCCGCCAGCTCGGATTGTTCTTCTCGGTCATCCAGGTCCCGCCGGCCGCCGCATGAACCCCGCAACGCCCACAGTGCTCTATATCGAGGATGACGAGGGGCTGGCCCGGCTGGTCGAGCGCGGCCTGACCCGGCTCGGCTTCAAGGTCGTTCATGCCGCCGACGGCGCCGACGGGCTCGATCGCCTCACCCAGGGCGGCATCGACGTCATCGCGCTCGATCAGTATATGCCCGGCCTCGACGGGCTCGAGACGCTGGAGCGGATCATGACGATCCCGAATGCGCCGCCGGTGGTGTTCGTCTCCGCCGCGCAGGATTCGAAGATCGCCGTGACCGCGCTGAAGGCCGGCGCCGCCGACTATCTGGTCAAGGACGTGCACGGCGAGTTCATCCCGCTGTTGCAGGTCGCCGTCGACGGCGCGCTGCGCCAGGCCGCCATTCGCAAGGCCCGCGACGATGCCGAGGCCGAGGTGCATGCCTCGCGCGACCGCTTCGCGGCGCTCGCCGCCGAGCGCGAGGTGCTGTTGCGCGAGGTCAACCACCGCGTCGGCAATAGCCTGCAGATCATCGCCTCGCTCTTGCACCTGCAGGCCAATTCGAGCACCGAGGACGACGTCAAGGCGGCGTTGACCAACGCCATGGGCCGCGTCGCGGCGGTGGCGCAGGTGCATCGCCGCCTCTACACCTCGCACGACCTGAAGAGCGTGCTCTTGAACCAGTATCTCGACGCCCTGATGGAGGATCTCAGGCGATCGGCCGAGGGCAACAAGATGTCGCGACTGACCCTGAAGGCCGAGCCGATCGAGATCGACCCGGACCGGGCGGTCGCGATCGGCATCATCGTCAACGAGCTCGTGATGAACGCCGTCAAATACGCCTATCCCGACGGTGCCGGCCCCATCCACGTCGATCTCAAGGGGGAGGACGACGATCTCGTGCTCTCGATCGCCGACGACGGCGTCGGCCTCAACGCCAAATCCGACCCGCGCTCGACCGGCATGGGCCAGCGCATCGTCACCGCGATGGCCTCAAAGCTCGAGGCCAGTGTCGAGCGCGATTCCGCTCACGCCGGAACGAAAATCGTGCTGCGGTTCCCCCGCGCCAAGAAGCCCGCGGCAAAACCGGGCTGCGCGGCGGGCTAAATTCAATGCCGACCCCGGGTCATTTCAGTATTCGGTGAAACGTCGTCCTGCCGCAAAATGCTATTTGCGATCTCCGCAAAACAGAGAGGAGATCGACATGAACGTAAACACGACGATCGACAGCGAGACGATCAAGTCGGCAGAGCGCATCCACCACGAATGGGACGACGCGCTCGGACGCAAGGACATCGAAGCGGCATTGAAGCTGTATGCACCGGACGCCGTGCTGGAGAGCCCGCTGGTCCGGCACCTGCTCGGCGGCGCCGAGGGCATCGTCCGGGGGCCGCGACAATCTCCGCGACTTCGTCAAACTGGTCTTCGCGACCCAGCCCGCTTTGCGGCGGCGCTACCGCACGGGCTTCTTCACCGACGGCAAGCGGTTGATGTGGGAATATCCGCGCGCGGCGCCCGACGGGCCGCAAATGGACCTCGTCGAAGTGATGGATATCGCCGATGGCCTCATTCAGCGCCACCGTGTTTATTGGGGTTGGCTGGGCCTCAAGGTTCTTGAAGAAGACGGCCACCGGCCCACTTGAAGCATCAGGGATGTTCGATGCCCGTTCAAGCCGGTTTCTCCAGGATTGCCGCGTTGCTCGCCGATCCCGCGCGCGAGGCCATGCTGGTTGCGCTTGCCGACGGCCGCGCGCTGCCGGCAGGCGAACTGGCGAGAACCGCCGGCATCTCGCCGCAAAGCGCCAGCGGTCATCTGCGAAAACTGATCGACGGCGGAATAGTTTCGGTCTGGTCGCAGGGACGCTTCCGCTATTTCCGGATCGCGAATGCGCAGGTCGCCGCGGTTCTGGAAACCCTTGCGACGATTGCGCATGGCGAACCGCGCCGCGCCCTCTCGACGCGGATCCGGCCGGCTCATCTGGTATCCGCACGATGCTGCTATTCGCACATTGCGGGACGCCTTGGCGTTGCGCTGGCAGATGCGCTCGTCGAACGCGGCTATGTCGCCATCAACGGCAATTCAGCCGCATTGACGGATCGCGGCGATCGCTGGGCGGTGGAGACCGGGCTTCTCCCGTCCATCCATCAAGCCCATGCGTGCAAGCTCCGGTTATGCCTCGACTGGACCGAACGACGGTTTCATCTTGCGGGCGGCATTGCCAGCGCCATCCTGTCGCACCTGCTCGACACCGGTTGCCTGCAACGCGGCGAGGAGCGATCACTGATCATGACGCGGCCCGGCAAATCCTGGTTCGCCAAACTGGGGATCGAGGCGGATGACGGGTCCGCGGCAAGCAACGCCGGGAACACCGGGGCCCGTGAACGTGGTGGTGCAGTGGCCGCCGAATAATTCGGCGCGGCCGGCCCATCGCATCGCCATGGCGAGCCTGCTATTGTCCTGCCATGACCTCCCGCGACTCCGCCGCTTCCGAGATCACGCCTGAGGTGCTGCTGCGCGCCTATGCCTGCGGCATCTTCCCGATGGCCGAGAGCGCCGACGACCCCACGCTGTTCTGGGTCGAACCGGAAATGCGCGGCGTGATTCCGCTCGAGGGCTTTCGCGTTTCCTCGCGGCTCAAGCGAACGGTGCGCTCCGACGTCTTCACGGTCACCGTCGACAAAGCCTTCAAGGCGGTGATTTCAGGCTGCGCCGCGCCGCAGGTCGGCCGCGACGACACCTGGATCAACAAGCGCATCCGCGACCTCTACACCGGGCTACACGCCATCGGCCACGCCCACAGCGTCGAGGCCTGGCAGAATGACGACCTCGTCGGCGGGCTCTACGGCGTCAGCCTCGGCCGCGCCTTCTTCGGCGAGAGCATGTTTCACCGCGCCCGCGATGCTTCGAAAGTGGCGCTGGTGCATCTGGTGGCGCGGCTGATCGCGGGCGGCTTCGAGCTGCTCGACACGCAATACGTCACCGAGCATTTGCGCAGCTTTGGCGCGGTCGAGATTTCGCGCCGGCGCTACACTGCGCTGCTCGACAGGGCGATCAAGGGCCAAGCGGATTTTGGCAAGCTGCCGACCGATCGGCCCATCAGCGGCGAAGCGGCGCTCCATATCATTGCCGGACATGATAGGGCTACGCCTTAGCCGCCCGCTTCAAGCCGCCTTCTTCGTGGAGCGTCCGAGATTCGATGGCGGCCTTGCCAGCAGCCCGGGAAGCAACGCATCCGCCGCGAAAGCCCCCGATATCAGGGTTGCCTCCATGCCCGGACCGTGGGTGGCGCTACCCGCGACCACCAGACCCGGGATCGGGCTCTTGGCGCCCTTCAGCCGCGCCTCCTGACGGACGCCGTAAATCGAGCCCGTGGTCGACCAGTCGTAGCGCGTGAAGGTGACCGGCGTCGCCTCGTCGCGATAGACGATGTGGCTCGACAGGCCGAGAATGACCTTCTCGGCGGCGGCGATCAACGTGTCGCCAAGTCTTTTCTTGCGGTCCTGATAATCCGGCGACTGGCGCCAGGCCTTCCAACCTGCGTCATGGTCGCCGGGGAACCAGTCTTGCGCTTCCGACAGCGGCAGCAGCTTGATGAGGGTAAGCGTGGCGTGACCCGATGGGGCCGCCGACGGGTCGGCCTGCGACATCGCGGTAATGCCGAAATTCTGATCACCCTTGACATACACCGCCGGCCGGATGTCGGGGACGAAATCGACCCCGAGATGGACGGTGAAGGCCGACAAGGCCGGCTGCGCCGCAGCGATCCTCGCCCGAAAGTCGCTTTCGAGCTCGGCCGGATCGATCAGCTCCAGAAACGTTCGTCTCAGGTCGGCATTGGTGACCACCGCGCGCGCCGAAATCCGCCTGCCGTCGGCCAGTGTCACACCCGCAGCGTGGCCGCCCTCGACGATGATCTTTGCGACCGGGCAATTAGCCGCACCTCGCCGCCGCGCTCCTTGATGGCAGCGGCAAGAACATCGGCGAACCGTCCGGAGCCGCCGACGGGATGATAGCCGCCGTGAAAGTAGTAGCCGAACAGCGGCATCATTTCGCCGCAGGTGAGAGCTTCCGAGCCGTCGCTGATATAGCCGGTCAGCGCGCTCACAAGCTCGCGCGCTTTTGGATCAGAGACGTGCTTTGCAAGCAATTGATCGAACGGCTTGTCGAGCCACTCGACCGTGAGCGGATGCGCCTGCGCGAAGGCTTGCAGCGTCTCGATCGTCATTCCGAGCCCGGGGATGCCGCCGCTGCCGATCAGCGGCGAATACATGCCCTCTTGAATCGCGTGGATGGTGGCGAACAGCGTCTCGAATCCGCTGCCGACTGACGGAAACCGGCGGCCGAGTTCGGCGACATAATCGTGCCAGTCGCGCGGCACATCGACGACCAGATTTGGATGGCGGTAGGTATGGTCGATGCGCCGCCATTCGATCCGCTCCGCGACGCCGAGCCGCTCCAGGACCGCGGTGATCGGGCGGCCGGCCCCGACACCGGAAAAATCGTGCGGCCCGGCATCGAAGCGATAGACCAGCGGCTTGCCATGGTGATGCAGTTTGCGCTGAAACGTCTGGCAGAAGCCCCCCGGCTGGACGTGCTGCTCGGCGACGAGAACCTTCAGCCCGGCATCGGCGAGCAGTGCGGCGGCGGTCAGCCCGCCGATGCCGGCGCCGACCACCGCGACGTCGAATTCGCCCTCACCGCGCGCGCCGCCGAATGCGGGGGCCGCCCAGCGGTAGGTTTCGCGATCCGCGATGCGCTTCGACAGCGCCCTGCGGACCAGGAGTCCCGGCGTGAAGATCGATGTGACAGCGCCGACCACGACGATCGCTGCGGTAACGGCAAATCCTGCCTTGACCGCGCCGGCGAGCGCCAGCAGCAGGAACAGCGCGGCCCAGATGCCGGATATGATCATGTTGATGCTGGTGAAGATCGGACTGGCGGCCGCGCCGGAATAGTCCGCACGCGAAAACTCCGCGGTCCACGGCCGCCGCCATATCACGCTGGCGCTGGCAAACACGCCAAGCCCGAAAAACGCCAGCGCCATCGCGTAGGCCTCGACGGTTTGCGGAAACAGCAACAGGGCAATCGACAGCGCGGCGAAAATCGAAAGCGTCGCGATTTCGAGGAGTTTGATTTCGCCGGTCGCAAGCCGCCACCCGCCGATCAGAAGCGACACGATCAGGCCGCCGTAGATCGCGATGACGGGCGTTTCGCTCGCGAGCAGAATGCCGAAGATCGCGAATGGCAGCAGGGCAAGGTTTACGTTGAGAAACGTCTTCATGCTCGCACCCATCAGCCGATCGGGATGCTTCATGTAGGACGTTTCTGCGCGGTCTGGCTTGATCTCGCTCAAGCGGTGCAAACAGGCAAAGGCGCCGGCGCTCGGCATCATCGCCGAGATCGGCGTCAATCCTACTGCCTGAAAATCCCGAACAGCCCGCCGGACGGCTGCGGCGGCGGAGGCGGCGGCGGGGGCTGCTGCTGCGTCTGCTGCTGCGGCGGAGGCAGGGGGCGCGGAGGCGGCCTCGGCGCGGCGCGCTTCTGCGCCGGCGGAGGCGGCGGCGGTGGTTTCGGCGGCTCCGGGGCCGCGGTGACGACGGTCGTCTCGGGACCTTTGCAGTCGGTCAGCCAGATGTCGTAGATCGGGTGCTCGACGGCGTGCAGGCCGGGGCTTGCCGCGAACATCCAGCCCGAAAAGATCCGCTTCACCTCGCCCTGCAAAGTGATCTCGTCGACCTCGACAAAGGCATCGGTGTTGGCGGCTTCCGTCGCAGGCCGCGTATAGCAGGCGTCGGTCTTCACCCGCAGCGCGCCGAACTGGACGGTTTCGCCGATGTCCTCGTCGAAATTGATGATGCGGCCGGTGATCTTGTCGAGCCCCGAAAAGCTCGCCTTCTTGTTGATGATCTTCTGCGCCGGCGGCTCGGTGACCACCTCGTCGCCGGGCTGCAGCGGGGCCGGCGCTTGCGGCACGCCCCTGGGCTGGCGTTGTCCCGGCGGCAATCCCGGCAGCGGATTGGCGCCGGGCGGCACCACCGCGATGCCCTGGTTCGGCTGCGGCGGCGTCACCGCGATGCCGGGAGGGACATTCTGCGGAACGATGGTCGTGCCGGGTGGCGGCGCCAGCGGTTGCGACTGCACCGAGCCCGGAGGCGGCACGCCCTGCCCCGGCGGCAGGCGCAGGGGCGCCGGCAGCACGCGGCCCTGCGGCAAGACCGGCACTTCCTCCTCGTCGTCGGGCGGCGGCTGATTGCCGCGGGGGACGTTGCCGGGCGGCCGCGGCGGATTGTCGGAAAAGATATTGCCGATCTGCGCGCGCGCCGGCGGCGCTGGCACAATCGCAGTGGCGGCAAGGAGGGCCGCAAGACCGGTCAGGGCAATGGTTCGAAACATCTCGCGGCTTTAACAGACGAATCGGGTTCGCAGCAGTGTACAGGGGTACCTGGCTCTCCGCCGCTCGTGGGCAGACCGGTTAACACGGCGAATACGGCGGGGAAAGGGCGGCTTTTCCTGGCCGGGAGCCGCGCCCATCGACGGCGGACGCGTCTGTAGTTAGAGAATGTCATTCCGGGCCTGCGCCAAGTGGCGCATCCCGGAATGACAGCTATTGTTGATCAATTTGCCAAAGGTCCCCTCATCATGCCCGTTGTTCTCGACCCCGACGCCGCCGCCGTGTTCAAGGCATTTCAGGAAGCCGGCCGTCCGGCATTCGAAACGATAACACCTGCCGAGGCGCGCGAGCTTTATCTGCAGGGCCGCTTCGTCACCAATCCGGAGCCGCCCGAGCTGAAATCGGTAGCGCCGCTCTCGATCCCCGCCCCGCATGGCACGGTTGGCGCGCGCATCTACACGCCGAAGCGGCTGCGGCAGAGAGACGGGCTCGCGCCGTGCCTCGTGTTCTTTCACGGCGGCGGCTGGGTCATCGGCGACCTCGATTCCCACGACGTGGTGTGCCGCAAGCTCGCCGACGAAGGCGAGCTCATCGTGATCTCGGTGGATTATCGTCTTGCGCCCGAGCACAAATTCCCCGCCGCCGTCGAGGACGCCATCACGGCGACGAACTGGGTCGCCGATCACGCAAAACTCTTCGGTATCGACGCCGCAAGGCTCATGGTCGGCGGCGACAGCGCCGGCGGCAACCTCGCTGCCGTGGTCGCGATCGCTTCGCGCGACGGCAATGGCCCTGCGATCGCGGGCCAGGTGCTGATCTATCCCGCAACGGAGGCGGCGCGGATACATCCCTCGCACAGCGAGCCCGAGACCAGCATCCTGCTCACGCATTCGGTGACCCACTATTTCTACAATCAATATCTCGGCAGCGCCGCCGACGTGCACGACTGGCGCGCCTCGCCCGCGCGCGCGAGCACGCTGATCGGCCTGCCGCCGGCCTATGTGCTGACCGTCGGCGCCGATCCCCTGCGCGACGAGGGCGACGAATACGCCCGCCGTCTCAAGGAAGCCGGCGTGCCCGTGACCTGGCGGCATTTCCAAGGGCAATTCCACGGCTTTTTCACCATGGGCAAGCTGCTGCAGCAGGCCAATGTCGCCGCCAGCGAAATCGGAGCGTGGCTGAAGGCGCTGAATTAGCGGGCATAAAATGCGATCGAGCCGGACATAGAGCGTAACGAGATGTGACTTTGCACCGCAGGGCGATTGCCGCAAGGTCGCATTTCGCCAGCGCCTTTCCGATTTCCAAACAAGCCATTTTCCTCGCGCGCATCGAACGCACACATGCCCACCACCTTGCAAACCGCCGCCGCCCTCCCGGTACGCGCCCTGACCTGGCTCGGCGGCCAGGGTACCCGCGCGGTGGCGGCGCTGGTGTTTCTCGGCATCGCGCTGCCGCCGGTCGGCGAAGTGTTGAAACCTTTCGTCACCGAGGCGATCTTCCTTCTGCTCTGCATCGCCTTCATGCGCGTCGATGCCGGCGCGCTGCGCGATCATTTGCGGCGGCCCGGCCTCGTGCTGGCGGCGACGGCGTGGACGATCCTGGCGGTGCCGCTGATCTCAGGTTCGATCAGTCGCTTGGCCGGCGTGGATGCGCACGCGCCGGAACTGTTCCTGGCGCTGATGCTGCAGGCGGTGGCCTCGCCGATGATGGCGGCGCCGGCGCTGGCGGCGCTGATGGGACTGGATTCGACGCTGGTGCTGGTTACGCTCGTCACCAGCACGGCGCTCGTTCCCTTCACCGCGCCGCTGTTCGCCTACCTCTTCTTCGGTGCGGCGCTGACGCTGACGCCGCTCGGGCTCGGATTGAAGCTGGCTGCGATCCTCGCGGGCGCCGTGTTGGTTGCGGCCGGGATCCGCTGGAGCGTGGGCCCAGCCGTCATCCAGCGTCACAAGAGCCCGATCGACGGACTCAATATCATGATCCTGTTCGTCTTCGTTGCCGCCGTGATGGGCAACCTCGCCGGCGGCTTCTGGGCCGATCCGGTCGGCAAGATCGAACTGACGGTGCTGGCGTTTGCGGTCTATTTCGCCCTGCTCGGCGTCACCACGCTGGTGTTCCGCCGCACCGGTTACGAGCGGGCCTTCGCGCTCGGCCTGATGGTCTCCCAGCGCAACATGGGACTGATGCTGGCGGCGACCGGCGGCGTGCTGCCGGGGACGACGTGGCTCTACTTCGCGCTGTCCCAATTCCCGATCTATCTGTCGCCGCAACTGCTCAAGCCGATTGCCGACCGGCTGGTCGCGCGGAAGGCGGCGTCCGATCGGCGTTGCGCCGCACCCGGCCGCTCGGCATGATGCAGGCTGGCCTCTCCGGGTTTGCTCCCCGGCGCCTGATCGCGGCAGCGGCCGCCAACCGAAGGCAGCACGACAGTTGGAAGCATCGGCCTCGATCGAGATTGCAAAACACACCCTGCTTTCCTGCGGTCTGATTCTGGCGATCGGCACCGCGGCTGCGCTGTTGGCGCAGAAGATCAGGATTCCCGATGTCGCGGTATTCCTGGTGGCATGGCGGTATTCGTGTTCGGCATCATGCTCGGCAACAAGGAAGCGTTCGGCTTTCAGATGGAGAGCGGCGAAGCGCAAAGCTCGCCGAGTTCGTGCTGACCACGGCCTTCATCATGCGCCTGTTCATTTTCATCCTGCTCGGCACCCTGGTCGATTTCGCGCTTGTCGGCCGCTACTGGCTCGGCGGCGCGGCCGTCGTCACCGTGCTGATGCTGGTGGCCCGCCCGGTGACGGTGTTCGTGTGCGCCCTGCCCGACCGCCGTGCGCGATGGAGTTCTTGAAGAACTGCTGTTCATGTGCTGGACGCGCGAGACCGGGGTGGTTCCGGCGGCGCTCGCCGGCCTGCTGCTCGGGATGAAGGCGCCGGGCGCGCCAATGATCGCCTCGGTCACCTTCATCGCCATCCTGATGACGATCCTGATCCAGGCGCCGACCACGCTCTGCCTCGGCAGGAGACTTAAGCTCCTGCAATCAACCGAAGGCGAACCATCCTGGATCAGCGGGTCTGCTGACGGCGGAGCCGGCGAGCAAGTGCGAGGCGCGGCGAAACGATGACGCTCCGGCAACGTCTCGTCTAAATCATCTGGCCGCCATCGATCGCCTTTTTCGCAAACTCCACCGCCTTCTCGGCGGTGAGCGCATCGAGCGAGGTCGTGGTTTCGTCCTGTACCGACGGCGGCACGGCAACCCGGATTTTCTTGCCATCCAGCCTGCGGATGGTCGCGCGCCATCGATCGACGTCACGCCGGTAGGCGTCGATCGTATAGGCCTTGTACGTGACCCGGTTCATCGGCGCCGGCCTGACGACGCGCGCGTCCGCAGAATCCGGATCGTTCGCGACCTCGCGAACGATCTCGACGATCCCGCGCACGATGGCTTCGCGCGTGCCGCCGGCGGTGTCCTTGACCAGATACCTCACGGCCGCGCCCATCGCCGCCCTTGCGTCTTCGTCGTTGGCGAAATCCCGATGTTGTTGCATTTTCTTATTGAGCGCCTCCGGTCGCCAGCCGCGGTTGCCGAAGAGTGCAGATAAGCGGATTCCCGTTAAGGCCTGATTATCGGATCAGTCCGATTTTATCGGCTCCCGCTAATGGAGGGTTAGGTCCTGTGGACAGTTATCGCATCCATAGGATGATGGCGGCAAGGGTAACGACAGCCTGATAGTTCCGCGCTGTTTTCTCGAAGCGCGTTGCGACGCGCCTGAACTGTTTGAGCTTTGAGAAGCAGCACTCCACGAGATGGCGCTGGGCATAGAGATGTTTGTCGAGGGGATATTTGAGCGCCCGTGACGGGTTGTTGGGAATGACAGCGAGCGCGCCCTTGGCGGCGATGGCTTTGCGCAGATGATCGGCGTCATAGGCTGTGTCGGCCATGACGACCTCGGCAGGAAACCCCTCGATCAACGCTGCGGCTTGTGGTGCATCGCCCTTCTGACCTGCCGTCAGCGTGAAGCGCACCGGACAACCCAAGCCTCGGACGGCCATATGTATCTTGGTGCTCAGGCCGCCGCGCGAGCGGCCGATCGCCTGATCTTCAGACCCCCTTTTTTAGCCCCGGCAGCATGCTGATGAGCTCGGACGATGGTGGAATCGATGATCAGATATTCAAAGTCCGGATCATCGGACATCGCCTCGAATATCCGATACCAGACGCCCTTGGTGCTCCACCGGCTGAAGCGCCGGAACACGCTGTTCCAATCGCCAAACGCCTCCGGAAGATCGCGCCAAGGAGAGCCGGTACGCACGATCCAAAGCACGCCCTCCACAAACATCCGGTTGTCGCGCCCGGTGGAGCCTTTCTGGTCAGGCCGACCTATAATCAGGGGCGCCATCCGCTCCCAAGCAACGTCGCTCAAAACCAAACGATCCATCACACCCAAGGCCGCCTCCCCAAAAGCAGCCTTGAATCCGATTTGCTGATAAAAGGGAATCCCTAGAGTCCACAGGACCTAGCCGATACCGCGCGACAAATGCCGGGAACTTTCGGTTCCTCCCGGCGTTTCGGTGGTGGCGCGGGAGTATGACATGTCGAGATTCCGCATCGGAATTGCGGTCGTCCTGCTAGCAACGCTGACGTCCAGTGCGGCTCTCGCCAGACCGCATTTTGGCTTCGGCCCCCTTGGGATCGCACGATTCGCACTCGGCCGCGTCTTGTCGCTCGGGCGATTGCGTCACGCCCGGGCTTTTCCTCGTCATGACGCCGTCCGATCGCAGGAGGTCCCAAGCGGCGCGGATTCCGGGCTTGACAACCCGACGGCGCGCAGACAATTCGCCGCGGCCGCAGCGTTGGCGGGCTGGCATGGCGGCCGCATCGCGAACGGATGGTGGCGACACAGCGACGGCGGATATGGATGGGTCGGGCCGCTGTTTTGGCCGTTCGCCATCTACGATATCTACGACTACACCATCTGGGGCGACGGCGTCGGCTTCTGGGACTACGGTTACCCTGATATCAACGCGGCGATCTTTGCGCCTTACGGCCATGACGATCTCGCCGCCTATGCGGGAGCGGGCCGGTTCGGCCGGCGACACCGCAGTGTCCCTCCGCTCCAGCAACTCTGCGGCGACGACGACCGCGACATTGCCGGCCTCCCTATCGATCAGATTCAACAGGCGATCCAGCTGGATGAGGCGCAGCGCGCCGCATTGGACGATCTTGCCAACGCATTGACCTCGGCCGCCCAGATGATTCGGGCGTCGTGTCCGACACAGACGGCGCTCACCGCGCCGGACCGATTGGCGGTCATGCAGCAGCGCATCGGGACGATGATCAAGGCGGAGTTGGCCGTGCAGCAGCCGCTCGACAAATTCTATGACCTGCTCGATGACGAGCAGGAGGCCCGCCTCAACGCGATCGCCGAAGATCGGCGCAAGATGTCCACCGCAAACGAGGCCACGGAACCACCTTCCCTGGGTTGCGGCGCGGCGCAACCGGTCGTGCAATGGCCGACCGACGAGATCGAGGCCAGGTTGCACCCGAACGAGGCTCAACGCGCCGCTCTCAAATTGCTGCAGGACGCAAGCGCCAGGGCTGCCGACATCCTGAACAATGCATGCCTGCCGGAGGACGCGACCACACTACCCGCTCGCCTCGACGCGGTGGACGGGCGGCTCGATGCCCTGCAGCAAGCGGTCAATCTGGTGAGCGTCGCGCTGGGAAACCTTTACGGCACGCTGAGCGACGAGCAGAAGGCGCAGTTCGAGGCCATCGGACAAAAACGAACGGCGTAGTCTTTGATGCGGCACAGGTCTGAAACCACTTCAGACGTTGCAGCGCTCGCCGACGGCTCGCGCGGCTGAAGTCTGAAAACCGGGAACTCCCGGTGTGATGCGCGCCAATCTCGTCTTGGCATGGTACTTCGGGCAACACGGCTGCTCTATCGCAGAGAACGGTGGCTTTTTGGGCTTGGACATCGAAGCGCTGGTGAACGCTGTAGCGGCTCGTGCGCTCTTTTTGAGGGCTGACACCTTGAAAGACTGACATTTGGCTGTCGGTCCGGTTTCGGGCAGATCGCTTTGGCTTTCCAAGAGGGAGCCGGAACCAGATTTCAATGCCTGGGTTATGGGAGCGGGCCGCGTGAGCATAGCGCTGGTCCGTGGCTCGGGCACGGCACCCGTCACCCCCGAACTCACAAAGGCGGGGAGCCGTGCTCCGGCTGTTGAGGGATGAACGGACCTGGCTTGGACGCGGCCCGAGGTCTGAAAACGCGGCAAAGTGCGCGAAACTGGCGCAGTTTCGTCTCCCGCCGAAGAAGGGCGAGACTGTGCTGCGGGTGAACAATAGTTTGAGCACTTGCTCTGGATCAATGTGCCCCCGAAAATGAGTGTTTAATGTTTTTGCGAGCATTTGCCGAGCGGCACACGAGGGAGCCGTTCCGGTGTCTGCGTTAGAGGCCCCGACCAACCCTGTCCAGGCCTCGTTGAGCAGCGGCACCCGCCACACCAACCCTGTGGCGGAGACGTGTCCTGTTACTCCCCCTATGCGGGCACAACGCGCCCGTAATCTCATTTGATCACCCGAAAGGAGATCAATCATGTCACGTCGAACCATCATTTCGATTGCTGCATCCGTCATCATTGGCATCGGATGCATTGCGACCGTTTCGACTGACGCCTTTGCGTACCGCGGTGGCGGTCGTGCTGGTGTTGGTCGTGCTGGCGCTTATCACGGCGGCGTCCACCACGGTGGCGTTTACCGTGGCGCCGCCGTACGCCGTGGGGTGGCCGTAGGCGTCGGAGCAGCTGCGGTTGGTGCCGCTGCGTACGGAGCGTACGGAGCATATCGCTGCGGATACTATCCGTACCAACCCTGCTACTAGAATTGGCGCAGAACCCGGTCCCCCCTTGGAGGGGCCGGGGCGCAGGCTTAAAAGCAATAACCTGACCGACCTTGTCTGGCGTGAGCCCGTGAAGCCGTCCACTTGCGGCGACACACGCGTTCGCGCCCTACCCCGCCCTTGCCGCTCGGCGCAGCGATTGCGGGGGCTGGCCGAAGGCGCGGCGCATCCGTTCCGGATCGCGAAAGCCGGTCAATTCGGCGACGCGCTCGATCGCCTCGCTCGAGGCCTGCACGCGCTGGCGGCCTACTCGGCGAGGTCCTCGACGGTGAGCGGCGCGTCGAGATGCTCGCGCGCCCAGGTCAATAGCGGCCCGAAGCGGCCCGCGAGCGCCTTCAATTCCAGGAGCGAGGAGAACTGCGACTGCCCGCCGCTGCGGCGGTGATAGAGCACGAGTTGCCGCGCGGTCTTCTGCGCGATCTCCTCGCCGAAATCTTCCGTTACCATCGCCAATGCCAGATCGATGCCGGCGGTGACGCCGGCCGAGCTCCAGATGTCGCCGTCGCGCACGAAGATCCGGTCGGCCGTCGCGGAGAACGACCTGCGCTCGCAGCCGGTCATGGCAGCTTCGAGGAAAGTCTCTAACGCAACAGCAATCACACCAGCTAAAAATATCCAACCGACCCCTTCATCAATTTCCGTCCCGCCTCAGTTGGCGACCTCTTTCGTCGGGCGTTGGGCACGACCCTCACTTGTGGCAAGCGCCATGTCGGCAGCATTGGAGTTGCCAGACCTCAAGGCTTCGTCGTGTTGTGGAAATATCGCGACTTGATTCAGCAGTCGAAACTGTACCTTGCGTGGGGTCTCGTTCTGACTGTTTTCGGCATTCAATCTCAGGCGACGGTCGTATTCTTTTTCAAAAATCTTGAGGGCGCGGCGCAGATCAAGCGTCGCGACTCGCATTTGGTCTCGTATCTCTCGGCGCTCCAGGGGGCCCAAACCGGATGAGCCCAGCCGCTCCCACGCCACTCGCAGCAATCGCTTCAGCCTGAGGATACTTTCGGCAATACCTTCCAGTTCGTCCATCTAGGTCTTTTCGATGACGGAACCGCAGTATTCTTGGAATCGATGGTGATTCTCAATCAATTTTACAGCGAAAATGCAAAGTCTCGATGAAATGCAGTCGCGTAAGCGCAAGACAGGCAAGCGCGTCTCAGCGGAAAGCTAACGCTGCTGTTGGCGGATTAGCGGACAATCGTGCGACGCGAATTGTTTGCAGCAACATACGCGCCCTATCCCGCCCTTGCCGCTCGGCGCAGCGATTGCGGGGGCTGGCCGAAGGCGCGGATGAAGGCGCGCCGCATCCGTTCCGGATCGCGAAAGCCGGTCAATTCGGCGACGCGCTCGATCGCCTCGCTCGAGGCCTGCACGCGCTGGCGCGCCACCTCGATCCGCAACCGTTCGATCGCCTTCGACGGCGTGGTGCCGGTCTCGGCAATGAAGGCGCGGGCAAAATGCCGCGCGCTCATGCCGGCCTGCTCGGCGAGGTCCTCGACGGTGAGCGGCGCGTCGAGATGCTCGCGCGCCCAGGTCAATAGCGGCCCGAAGCGGCCGGCGGGCGCCTTCAATTCCAGGAGCGAGGAGAACTGCGACTGCCCGCCGCTGCGGCGGTGATAGAGCACGAGCTGCCGCGCGGTCTTTTGCGCGATTTCCTCGCCGAAATCTTCCGTTACCATCGCCAATGCCAGATCGATGCCGGCGGTGATGCCGGCCGAGCTCCAGATATCGCCGTCGCGCACGAAGATCCGGTCGGGCTCCCATTTCACCTGCGGAAAGCGGAGGAGGAATTGCCGGGTGCGCTGCCAATGCGTGGTGGCGCGGCGGCCGTCGAGCAGGCCGGCTTCGGCAAGCAGATATGCGCCGGAGCAGACGCTGGCGACGCGGACGCCGCGCTTTGCGATTGCACGCACGAACGCCAGCGTCTTCTCGCATGTCGCCGTCGCATCTATTCCCTCGCCGCCCGCCACGATCAGGGTCGAAATCGCAGCCGCCGGCCTGAAGGCTCGCGCCAGCATCTCGACGCCAGATGAACTGCGAACCGGACCGGGCCTTGCGGCCACCACCTTGATCGACGGCGACAGGCGGGCATAGCGGGCAGCGATTTCGAACACCGAAATCGGGCCCGCGGCGTCGAGCAACTGGAAATCGGGAAAGATCAAGACGCCGATCATTTTTTGGCTATGTCCCGAAATGAGGGAAATATGTCATTTCGGACAACAAATGATCATGGCAGGATGCCAAGGTCAAGCCCGTCGTCATGCCCGGGCTTGACCCGGGCATCCATCGTTCTTCGCCAGGCACCCTTGCGAAGCGGATGGATTGCCGGGTCGAGCCCGGCAATGACAAGGACGCGGCCAACCATCCCAAACACTTCGAAAGGCCTGCCCATGTCCGCGCCAATTCAAATCGGTGTTGTGATCTTTCCCAAGGTGACCCAGCTCGACTTCACCGGTCCCGTACAGGTGTTCTCCAGCGTGCCGGGCGCCCAGGTGCACCTGATCTGGAAACGGATCGAGCCCGTCGCCTCCGACTCGGTGCTGACGTTCACGCCCACCGTCACATTCGCCGATTGCCCGCAGTTGGACGTGATCTGCGTGCCCGGCGGCGTCGGCACCGACGACATGATCAACGATCAGGAGATGCTGGACTTCCTGCGCAAGCAGGCGGTGGCCGCAAAATACATCACCTCGGTCTGCACGGGATCGCTGGTATTGGGCGCGGCCGGCCTGCTGCAAGGCTACCGCGCGGCGACGCACTGGACGGCGATCGACTATCTGGCCGAATTCGGCGCGATCCCGGCGAAGACGCGGGTCTGCGTCGACCGCAATCGCGTGACCGGCGGCGGCGTCACCGCTGGCATCGATTTTGCGCTGACGCTGGTGTCGATCATGGTCGACCGCAAAACGGCGGAGGCGATCGAGCTCCGGCTCGAATACAACCCGGCGCCGCCGTTCAATTCCGGTTCGCCCGATACCGCGCCGCCCGAAATCCTCGCGCTGTTGAAAACGAGGATCGCACAAGGGCAAACACGCCGGGGCGAGGCCATCCATCGCGCCGCCGCGCGACTGGCCGCCATCGCCCCGGCGTGACGACTGGCAACCGCTCGAAGGAAGATAGAGGCCGCCCGTTCTTTGGACGGCCTTCACCCGCCCAGGGCCCGAGTAACGTCGCGGCAAAATAACGATCGAGCGCGCGCGCTAGGAGAAGCGCCGCCACTGTTGCATCGGGCTCAATCCGGACGGCGCGAAGAAAAAGGCCGCCTGGTTTCCCAGACGGCCTTTCCTGTCCTACGGCAGCCGCACATTGACGGGCGATTTCAGAATGTCTGCACCGGGGGCCTATCTCCCGGCCGGATCCTGATCGGCAGCCGCTGCATATCGGGGCAGTCGCGATCTGTTGCCCGATCCGACGCGATGGTCTCCCATCTCCGTAAGATGGCCCATTGAGCCGCGATCACGCGTGGCGCGCAACACCACAACGAAGAATGTCCCCGATGATCCCGTTATTCACAGACACCTAACGTCATTCCGGGCGTGCGCCTGACGGCGCATCCCGGAATGACGGCGGTGATGAAGTTTCAGCTCCCCGGCGTCCAGGGCTGGTAGTCGCCGGTCGCCGCGGGCCGGCGGCCGCTTGCCAGCGTCGAACCCGGCGGGCGGTAGGCGAAGGGCGTTCCCGTCATGTTGGGAATATGCGGTTTTTGCCATTCGCGCGGCGTATAGGCTTCTTCCGTCGGCGGGGTGTCGACGGTGTGGTGCAGCCAGCCATGCCAGGACGGCGGCACCCGCGAAGCCTCGGCATAGCCGTTATAGATCACCCAGCGCCGCTCGAAGCCGAGTACGGGGTCGATCTTGCCGCCTTTGGTGCGGTAGTAGCGATTGCCCTCTTCATCCTTGCCGACCAGTTCACCGAACCGCCAGGTCCACAATTGCGTGCCAAAGGTCTCGCTGTTCCACCAGGTGAAAATCTTGAGAAAGAATTGTTTCATGGGCGCGGCCGGTTCGAGAGGTGTGGCGGCTCTGATGCCACCGGCGGGCCGGATTGTCCAGTTGGGTCGTATCACGACGGCCGCAATCCGTTCATACCCCATACAGTTGCGCTCCGGCAGCTTGTTCCCGCGCACGATCCGGGCCCTGCAACGGGCGTGGTTGGCGTAGCGCAAAGGGAGCCTGACATGATCAGTAACGTATTGAGTGGCGCTGCCGCGATCGCCCTGGTTTTGGCGCTTGTCGCGCCGGGTGCGAGCTTCGCCCAGAGGACGAGGGGCGGCGGCGGCGTTCACGTCGGAGGTGGCGCTCCGGGCGCGCGATTTAGCGGCGGCGTTCCCGGAGGATTTCATCCCGGCGGCGGAGGCTGGCAAGGCGGCGGCGGTTTCCACCACGGCAATGGCTTCATCCCCGGTGCGGTCGCAGGCGCCGTGATCGGCGGCGCGATCGTTGGCGCGCCTTACGGCTATTACGGCGGGCCGGGCTATTACGCGCCGGGTTATGATCCCGGCTATTATGACGACGACTATTACGACCAGGGCCCCGTGGTGGCGGCGCCCGGACCCGGCGGCGACGATGGGGTCGCTTACTGCATGCAGACCTACCGTTCCTACGATCCGCGCTCGGGAACTTACCTCGGCTTCGACGGTTATCGGCACCCGTGTCCGTAACCGCATTTTGAGTCGCCCTGACTGGCCCGGCGCATACGGGGTGCGCCGCTTCCCGTAGGCTTTCACCATGGCGCGTATTCTCGTGGTCGATGACGACCCAATGGTTTGCGAAGCCATTGAGGCCTGTCTGGAGCACAAGGGATTCGAAGTCACCGTCGCCGACGGCGGTGAGGCGGGGTTCCGCGCGCTCGAAACCTCCGTCTTCGACGTGATGCTGGTCGATATCTTCATGCCGCATATGCGTGGCTTCGAATCGATCCGGCGATTCCACGAGCGCGCGCCGGCAACGCCTTTGGTGGCGATGTCCGGCTATGCCTTCGCCAATATCGAGCCGCCCTCGCCCGACTTTCACAGAATGGCTCACGAACTCGGCGCAAGCCACTGCCTGCGAAAGCCTTTTACGCCGCAGACGCTGCTGGCGGCGATCGACGAATGCCTGGCGAAGCCGAGCGCTTCGGCATCGTCGTAAATCTACGATCGCGTCGCCAGTGCCACGCCCGACAGCGTGAAGATCAACGCGGCGATCTGGCCTTCCCCGAGCGGCTCATGCAGCGCGACGGCGGCGGTGACCACGCCGATCACGGGAACGGCCATGGTGCCGATCGCCGCAACCGAAGCGGGCAGCCGGGCGAGCGCTGCGAACCAGGTGACATAGGCGATACAGAACTGCACGATGGTCGCATAGATCAGGAGCCCCCAGTCGAATGGCGACAGCGCGGTCACATCGCTCGTCTCGATGGCGAGGCCCGCGAGCGCGACCGGCAGGGAGCCGATCCCGACCTGCCAGGCGGCGGCCGTGAACGGCGGCAGCGGCAGCGGCATTTTCTTCGTCATGACCGTGCCGAGGGCAAAGCCGATCGAGCCACCGAGCGCCATCAGGATCCCCGGCATCTTCTCCACGCTCGCGGCAAAGCCGTTGCCGCCCATGATGGCCGCAAGACCCGCAAGCGCCATGACGAGCGAAATCGTGCGCCGCAGATTCGGCCGCTCGCCGAGGATCGGCCAGGCCAGCATCGAGGCCCATACCGGCATGGTGTAGGCGATCAGCGCGGCCTCGCCGGTGGGAAGCCAGAGCAGCGCCAGTCCGATCAGCGTCATCCAGGCGCCGACATTGAGGAGCGCGGCGAACACCAGCCTGCCCCACAGCTTGCTCGGAACGCGCAGGCTCTGGCCGAACAGGACGGCGAGGCCCGCCAGCAGGATCGCGCCGATCGCGCCGGTGCACCCGCGCAGCGTCAGCGGCGGCAAGACGCTGAGGAGGAATTTGTTGATGGGCCAGTTGAAACCCCAGCCGATCGAGGTGATGGCGAGGAAGAGAAGCCCCGCGGGCGTGGCGTGCGGTTGCGCGCCGGGCTGGTTCGAAACGGTCATGGAAGGGAATCAATCGGGGGTAGTGGGCTTAAGCAAGGCGCTTATCCACGCCGCCGGCGATCGGGCAGCGGGCATGTGTGCCCTACGGTCCCGTAACTTCCCGTGAGTCTCGCAAGGGCAACCCCTGAAACGCAATAAATAGTTCGCCTGTGAACAGCGGGACGAAGATCGGATCCCGCCCGCTCAGGACAATTTTTTCGCTTCCGAATCCTTCAGGACTCACTGATACTTGGCGGCAAGGGGAACCTCGGCGTGGCCCTGGATTTCCCCCTTTTCCACCATATTTAGTATTTGATTCAGGAACTCGTACTAATCCTTGACGGGCGCGATGGAGTCGTCCTAGCTTTCATCCTGTTCGGCGCGAGTGTGTTTGGGTCCCGCCGGTCGCTCCCTGAAGGGTTCCAAAATGGCTCACTCCGCCGGCCGGTGAGGCAGCGGTTGACGGATTTTGCTGCCCTGAAACCAGGGGGCTTTCGGAGCGTCTAGGACGGGCCAGAATGGCCCACGGGTGACGGGTTGGGCGTTGGAGTGCATGGCCCGGAACAAGCGGAACGGGGGTTCCGTCGGGACATGGGGCGGCAAGACCGATGGGCGCATCGATCGAGCTGGCCGCAAACAGAAACGGGGCCGGTCCACCGGCTTGAGCTCGCGAACAATCGGACCGCGGCCAAACCGCTGTCTTGGGAGGTTCGCTACCAGGAAACAACAACAGCCGGTCCGCGGGTAGGCGTTCCGGCCAAGAAGAGACGGGGCACGACCATGCGAATCGAACGACGCCACACCACCGACGGCCAGTCACCCTACGCAGAAATTGATTTCAGATTGACGACATCTGAAATCCGCAACCCTGACGGCTCGGTGGTCTTTAAGCTTGAGAACGTCGAAGTCCCGAAGTTCTGGTCGCAGGTCGCCTCCGACGTGCTGGCGCAGAAGTATTTCCGCAAAGCCGGCGTCGCCGCGCGCTTGAAGAAGGTCGAGGAAGAGACCGTGCCGTCCTGGCTATGGCGCTCGGTGCCCGACACTGAGGCGCTGGCTGATCTGCCCGAATCGCAGCGCCATGTCAGCGAGCTCTCGGCGAAACAGGTGTTCGATCGGCTGGCCGGCTGCTGGACCTATTGGGGCTGGAAGGGTGGCTATTTCACATCGGAAGAGGACGCGCGCGCCTTCTTCGACGAAATCCGTTTCATGCTGGCCAAGCAGATGGTGGCGCCGAACTCGCCGCAATGGTTCAACACCGGCTTGCATTGGGCCTATGGCGTCGACGGCCCCGGCCAGGGCCATTATTACGTCGACTACCGGACCGGCAAGCTCACCAAGTCCAAGTCGGCCTACGAGCATCCGCAGCCGCACGCCTGCTTCATCCAGGGCATCGAGGACGACCTCGTCAACGAGGGCGGCATCATGGATCTGTGGGTGCGCGAGGCGCGGCTGTTCAAATACGGCTCCGGCACCGGCTCGAACTTCTCCAAGCTGCGCGGCGAAGGCGAAAAGCTTTCCGGCGGCGGCCGCTCGAGCGGCCTGATGAGCTTCCTGAAGATCGGCGACCGCGCCGCGGGCGCGATCAAGTCGGGCGGCACCACGCGCCGCGCCGCCAAGATGGTCGTGGTCGACGCCGATCACCCCGACATCGAGACCTATATCGACTGGAAGGTGAAGGAGGAGCAGAAGGTCGCCGCTCTCGTCACCGGCTCGAAACTGAACCAGAAGCACCTGAAGGCGGTGCTGAAGGCCTGCGTCAATTGCGAAGGTTCGGGCGACGACTGTTTTGACCCCGAGAAGAACCCGGCGCTGCGCCGCGAGATCAAACTCGCGCGCCGCGCCATGGTCACCGACGCCATGATCAAGCGCGTCATCCAGTATGCGCGCCAGGGCTACAAGGAGATCGATTTTCCGATCTACGACACCGACTGGGATTCGGAAGCCTACCTCACGGTATCAGGCCAGAACTCCAACAACTCGGTGTCGCTGAAGGACGATTTTTTGCGGGCGGTGGAGACGGATGGCGACTGGAAGCTGATCGGCCGCACCAGCAGGAAGGTGACGAAGACGCTGAAGGCGCGCGAGCTCTGGGAAAAGATCGGCTACGCCGCCTGGGCGTCGGCCGATCCGGGGTTGCACTTCAACACCACCATGAACGACTGGCACACCTGCAAGGCCTCCGGCGACATCCGCGCCTCGAACCCGTGCTCGGAATACATGTTTCTGGACGACACGGCGTGCAATCTGGCGTCGGCTAATCTCCTCACCTTTTACACCCCCACCCATCCCTCCCCCGCAAGCGGGGGAGGGTCAGGGAGGGGGCGCTTCGACGTCGATTCGTATGAGCACCTCTGCCGCCTCTGGACACTGGTGCTCGAAATCAGCGTGCTGATGGCGCAGTTCCCGTCGAAGGCGATCGCGGAGTTGTCCTACGAATTCCGCACGCTCGGCCTCGGCTTCGCCAACATCGGCGGCCTCTTGATGACCATGGGGCTTTCCTATGACTCGAAGGAAGGCCGCGCGCTGTGCGGCGCGCTGACCGCGGTCATGACCGGCGTTGCCTACGCGACCTCGGCCGAGATGGCGAAAGAACTCGGCCCCTTCCCCGGCTACAAGAAGAACGCCGCCCACATGCTGCGGGTGATCCGCAACCACCGCCGCGCCGCGCACGGTGAAAGCCGCGGCTACGAGGCGCTCGCCGTCAACCCGGTGCCGCTCGATCACGCCTCATGTAAACAGAGCGACATCGTCGAACATGCCAAAGCCGCCTGGGACAAGGCGCTCGAGCTCGGCGAGCTCAATGGCTATCGCAACGCGCAGGTCACCGTGGTGGCGCCGACCGGCACCATCGGCCTTGTGATGGATTGCGACACCACCGGCATCGAGCCTGATTTCGCGCTGGTGAAATTCAAGAAACTCGCCGGCGGCGGCTACTTCAAGATCATCAACCGCGCCGTGCCCGAAGCCTTGCGCGCGCTCGGCTATCGCGAAGCCGATATCGCCGAGATCGAGGCCTATGCGGTCGGCCACGGCTCGCTCTCGAATGCGCCGGCGATCAACGTTTCCACCTTGAAGGCCAAGGGCTTCACCGACGAAGCTCTGGCAAAGGTCGAAGCGGCGTTGCCGACCGCCTTCGACATCAAGTTCGCCTTCAACAAGTGGACCTTTGGCGAGGAGTTTTTGCGCGACACGCTGAAGCTCGAGCCCGAAACCATCGCCGCGCCGAATTTCGACCTCCTCACCGCGGTCGGCTTCAACAAGCGCGAGATCGAGGCCGCCAACGTGCACATCTGCGGCGCGATGACGGTGGAAGGCGCGCCGCATCTGAAGGCCGAGCATTATCCCGTGTTCGACTGCGCCAACCCCTGCGGCAAGATCGGCAAACGGTACCTGTCCGTCGAAAGCCACATCCGCATGATGGCGGCAGCGCAGCCGTTCATCTCGGGCGCGATCTCGAAAACCATCAACATGCCGAACGACGCCACCGTCGACGACTGCAAGGAAGCCTATCTGCTCTCCTGGAAGCTCGCGCTGAAGGCGAATGCGCTTTATCGTGATGGCTCGAAGCTGTCGCAGCCGCTCAACTCGCAGCTCATCAGCGACGACGAGGAGGAAGACGACGCCATCGAAGCCTTCCTGGAGAAGCCGATGGCCGCGCGCACCGCGGCCTTGTCGGAGAAGGTGGTGGAGCGCCTGGTCGAGCGCATCGTCGTGATGCGCGAGCGCGAGAAGATGCCGGACCGCCGCAAGGGCTATACGCAAAAGGCCGTGGTCGGCGGCCACAAGGTCTACTTGCGCACCGGCGAATATGACGACGGCCGGATCGGCGAGATTTTTATCGATATGCACAAGGAAGGCGCGGCGCTGCGCTCCTTCATCAATAACTTCGCGATCGCCGTCTCGCTCGGCCTGCAATACGGCGTGCCGCTCGAAGAGTATGTCGACGCCTTCACCTTCACCCGCTTCGAGCCGGCAGGCCCCGTGCAGGGCAACGACTCGATCAAGTACGCGACCTCGATCCTGGACTATGTGTTCCGCGAGCTCGCGGTGAGCTACATGGGCCGCTTCGACCTCGCCCATGTCGACCCCTCCGAAAGCAACTTCGACGCCATCGGCAAGGGCGTCGCGGAAGGCAAGCAGCCGGACGGGCCTTCCAACAAGTACCTCTCGAAGGGCCTGACCCGATCGCGCACCGACAACCTCGTGGTGATGCGCAACGTGGCCGAGCCGCAGACCGAGGCCCGCGGGCCCAGTAACGTCACCTCGATGTCTTCGCATGGCGCCACGGCGCGCGCCTCCGACGCCGTCGAAGGCGCCGTCGCGCTGAAGCAGGAATCCCAGCACGACCTCTCGCCGACCGAGAAGCTGGAGGCCCTGCAATGGAGCAAGGCCGGCGCCGCGGCGCAGGCTGCGCCCTCAAAAGCCGAACGCCGGGCGGAAGCCAAGGCCAAGGGCTACGAAGGCGAGATGTGCGGCGAGTGCGGGAATTTTACCCTGGTGCGGAACGGCACCTGCATGAAGTGCGATACGTGCGGGGCGACGACGGGGTGTTCGTGAAGAAGGTTGCTAATCAAACGACTACGCAACACCTAAATCAGCAAAATGCCAACCGCTTCGGTTGGCATTTTTCTACCTCGATGTTTTTCTGATGGATCAATCGCGTATCCTAATGATCGGCCAAGCCGGGCCATTTCGGACTAGCCTTTTTGGCGACCCACCGAATTTAGCTGAATTTGGTGCAGTGATTTGGTATCCAAAAAGCATCGGCGCCGAGTGGCAGCAGGCTGGGGCGAGATCAACACCAGAACGACTCTCAAAACTCCTCGAATGGATAAAAAAAGGAAACACGCTCGTAATAGTCGGCGCACCGAAGCATTCGACCGGAACTTACATCAAAGACGCCAAACAATATAACGTTGACATTCTCAAAAGCGAAATTTTTGAAGGAGTCAATTTCCGACCCACTTCGGGATTCCTCATGGAGTACAACGGTCCGCCGTCTCTGGCAGACGTCTTTTCTCCTTTCGTTAATTTGTTATCATATGATGCAATTTTAGAATCCAAAGATATTGTTCCGTTGTTCCGCGTTTCAACGGCGCTAGGTGAAGAAAACCAAATAGTTGGCGGCTACAAGAAACTCGGGAATGGCATCGTAGTTTTGGTGCCTCCGCTAACTGACCCACAAATACAGAGCGTTGAATTCCATATGTACCATTTGCGAGCCGCTTCGATGCTCGAAGCTTTGAAAAGCCCTGCCACGTATGACCAACCAGATTGGCTCCCTAACTTTCAAACTCGCAAGGAAAAGATGCTGGCTCAAGAAATCTCTGATGCGCAGGCTCGCGTGGGAGAGTTGCAAACACAGATTGCCAAACTTGAACGTAATCGGCAAATCGAACAATTGGGAAAGAATCTGTTCACGTCCACAGGAGACGTATTTGCAACCGCTGTCGCAGATGCACTTCGCGAGTTAGGCTTCGGTATTGTCGATGGCCCAAAGCAGAGAGCTGACTTGATTGCTTGGGATGGTACTCGCTTGGCGGCGCTAGAAGTGAAAGGTTTGGAAGCTGGAGCGCGAGAGAAAAATATTGGCCAAGTGAAACGTTGGACCGCTGACATTTCTGTTGCATTGCCGTCGAGTGGCCTGGCACACCAAACGAGACGAGACCGAAGTACGCAAGTCATTGATGCGGAAAAGAAATGAAGATGCTTGCAGGCGTGATGTTCATTCAGAATCTGCGATAGTTGCTCTTGCTCAGTTGCGAGAAGACCTCGGACTGCTGATCAAATGAAATGTCAAACAGTAGTAATTCGATGGCTAGACAGCCCCAATTTTACGCTCAAGGTGCAGCCCGTTTTGGAATTCCAGTATGCCCATGGGCGTCGATCTGTGCACGAAGCCCAGCCATAACGCAAGGTTGAAGACGTGATTCAATATCTCTTCTTGGTGGCGGAGATGGTCCCTGAGATCATCAGATTTACGAGATCGCGAGTAAAGCGGGCCTGATGTATTGGCGATATCAGCCAGCGCCAAAGAAACACGCTCGCCTGAAATTTGCCATTTCTTCCTTGGGATTGACTTTAGCCCCAAATATTTTGGGTTCCAATAAAGATCGTCGATGATATCCCAGTACTTCGCGTTCCACTCCCTTGGCTGCTCGTTCTCTCTGTCCATGGAGCTGTTCACTGCAAAATAGGCCGATGTGGACTATAATCCCTAGAGACTATATGCCTTATCGTGCCCGATCCTGCAATGCAGGATTGGCGTGCAATCGTGGGCAGGAACGTTCGTAAACTCCGTCAGTCCAAGGGGTTGACGCAGGAAGAACTCGCCTTTGAAGCAGAGATCGATCTCACCTACGTCGGTGGAATAGAGCGGGGGAGAAGAAATCCCAGCCTACTCGTGATGGCGCGAATTTCGGAAGCGTTGTCGGTTCCGCTGACAAAACTGCTGGCCGAATAGGATTTAGAAAACTCGTGGAGCTTCGAAGCCTACGAGATCGCCCGCGGGGTCATCTCGCAGGCAGCCGTGCTGGCTTTCTGGATCACCGATAACTTCAGGAAGGAGGGTGGTTGGCTGAGAGCAATGAGCGTTGGCTCATTACCTCCGATAATCTTCCATTATCGAAGCCTAAGCATAGCTCGTCGAAAAATAACTCGGCGCAGCTCGCATTTTTATTTGTCTTATGGTCTTCCAGAGTTAACGTCCTCAAACACATCAAAAGTGGAAACGTTATGACCGCTGCACTTGCAGAGGCGATGCAAAGGCTCGCCTCTAACTTTCACATTCCAAATCCATCAACTGTCGAATCCATCTTGGCCGATCCCTGGGTGATCAGCAGCCTGCTACAGAAATCCATTCGCCGAGGTGACGGTGAGATGGCGCAGAGAGCTGCACACACACTTTTCAAACTCAAGGGCTCCGCGATCTGGCGTAGGCTTATGGTCATCGGGTTCGAAGATATCGGGGTGGGCTCACCGGATACACTGGTGATGACAGTTGCGGCAGGAAGCGATCCGGCCTGGCGAAAGCAATGTGGTGGAGACGCTCATGTTGTCATGACGCTCGCACGTCTCATGGCGGAGGCGGCGAAAGATCGTTCATCGGACTATCTCACTGAAGCCGGTGACCATCCCTCGCTGGTTGCCGCAGCTGAAGCGATGGCAAATTCATCCATCGAGGCCAGGCTCGCGGTAGTGAGTGACCCAAGGCTTTCCTTGCCGCATCGCGCGGTGGCCGTGCGATCTGTTTGGGGAACGGCCGACTCCCCAAGCAAGAGCAATCTCGCTGCATTGTTTACCGTGTTTCGATCGCCAGGCGTTCCGGAAGAGCTTATTGTCGCAACCGAGATTGCGGCGGTCCGCACGCGCGAGCCGATCACGATCATGGTGCCGCCGACATGGTTGGCGGCCAACACCGGACAGGTTCCCAGCGTCCGTGATTGTTCGGTCCCGGCGTCACCGGTGGTTGGCGACGTGCCAATGTATGCCCTCGATATGCACACCCGCTTGGGTCAATCTGGCGGTTCGCGCGAGAGAATCATGCGGTGCGAGAGTGCCTTGAGCTCTATGTGCCGCCAAAACGATGGCGGGACGCAGCCAACAACGCCGCTTTCTACGTGGACGCGGCCCCGGTTTCGCGTCGCCTTACGTGGGATCAGTCGGAAAGCGTGGAGGCGTTCGGGATCGAGCGTGATCTTACTGTCGCCGGGGTGAGGCCAGAGGGATTTCAGCCGCTGCTCAAAGCCGTGCGTGACAATCTCGACCATCTGAACAGACTGCGCGGCGACGTTCTCCTTCGATCAAACCTTAATCAGCCGGAGAGCAAAACCGCGAAGGGCATCGCGGGGGGAATAGGCCTCTTGCCCGATGGCACCCTGAATATTTTCATTCCGGGGACGCCTCCCTCGCGATGGTTCAAAGCCCGCTCCCAAACCGGAGAGCTGGTTTACATCCGTGTCGACTATGATGTTGATGGAAGTCCGAAGTATCCCGCCGAGCTTGAGAAATTTCAAATAGAAGCCGAAGCGGAAGACATGTGCGCGAAAGAACCTGCCGAATGGATCAGGAACGGGCTCTTTTGGAAGAAGAGGTCTAGCTGAAAGAGTTGTCGATGTCCGTTATTGGAGGAAGAGCGGAAGACATCTGCTCTTACCGAGTATTTCGCCTTTTGACCCATCAGCGACATTGGGACGAATGCATTTGCGAGAAGTGAGCTGGCACCTCCGCCGGATTTAGTGTGATACCGTGATCCGAAAGCCTGCTTGTTCTGAGCCTGAGGGGATCGCATGAAACGACGGGATGTAATTACGCTTTTCGCCGGGGCGGCTCTCTCGACGCCGCTTATCGTTCATGCGCAGAACACCAACAAGAACTCCCAAAAGGATTGTGTTTGTTCCTGATCCTATTCCGCTCATCCTGGCGGACTGGCGAGCAGATATGCGAGACTTCGGTTGGACCGACGGGGAAGGCTACGTCGTCATACAATCAGGCATCGAGAGCGGAAGTTTGATCCAGGATGAAGCCGCGCAGCGCATCGTTGCGAACAAGCCTGACCTCATCGTCACCGGTACGACCGCCTCCGCACTCGCCGTGCAGCGCGCAACGGCGTCAATTCCGATTGTGATGCTGTATTCTGGATACCCCGTCGAGGCAGGCATAGCCGACAGTCTCGCCAAGCCCGGAAGGAACGCGACAGGCAACGCGATTTATGCATCCACGGAAGTCTGGGGCAAGATGTTGCAACTGCTCCGCGAGGTCAAGCCCGACATCGAACGGGTCAGCGTATTGTGGACTTACGTTATACCCGCGTTTCCAAAGGAGGAGATCGAGCCTTGTTACGCCGAACTCAATAGCGCCGCGCGCTCGCTGGTGCCGTCGCGGAGTTGGTAGGAATTGAGGGTGGCGTAGTCTCCGGGGTGATCAACCTCGAATCATCCGGCGTTGAAGCGTCGGACTGGAGACCACGCCATGACGAACAATACCACGAAGCCTGATTCTTTGCAGCCAGCGGCCGAGATGGCTGTTGATCTTTTCGACAACTGGTTCGACCCGATCGAGACCGAGGTACGGGCTCGGGCGCGTCAGTTCATCGAAGAGCTGATCCGCGGCGAGCTTGATACCGCGTTGGCACGGCCGCGTTACGAACGAAGCCAGATGGCCGGCAATGAAGCAAAAGCCGGCGTTGCGGGCCACCGCCACGGCAGCCGCACGCGATCGCTGACAGGCACGTTCGGGCCGATCGAGATCGCGGTGCCGCGGGCCCGGCTGACCACGCCGAGGGCAAGACGACGGAATGGAAGAGCCAGGCGCTGCGGGCCTATCAGCGGCGCACGCTTGCCGCCGACGCGCTGATCGCGAGCACCTATCTCGCCGGCACCAATACAAGGCGGGTGCGTCGCGCGCTGGCGGCGTTGTTCGGCGGGACAGTCGGCAAGGACACCGTGAGCCGGACGTGGCGCAAGGTGAAGAGCGACTGGGATGCCTGGAACACCCGCTCGCTGGCCGAGGATCCGATCGTGCGCCTGATCCTCGATGGTACCGTCGTTCGCGTGCGGCTCGACCGCAAGGCGACCTCGATCTCGCTGCTCGTTGTCCTCGGCGTGCGCGCGGACGGCCAGAAGGTGCTGCTCGCGATCAAGAGCATGGGCGGCGAGAGCGCCGAGGCCTGGCGCACTGTGCTGGATGATCTCATCAAACGCGGGCTGCGGCGGCCCGAATTCCTCATTGTCGACGGCGCGCCGGGGCTCGACAAGGCCATTGCCTCCGTCTGGGACGGAGTGCCGGTGCAACGCTGCACGGTTCACAAGCACAGAAACCTGTTCGCGCATGCCCCCGAGCGCCTGCATGACGAGATCACCGCGGACTACAACGACATGATCTACGCGACGACACCCGAGGAGATAGAAATCCGCCGCAAGGCCTTCATTCGCAAATGGAGGCTCAAGCATCGCGCCGTTGCCGACAGCCTGGAAGAAGCCGGAGAACGCTTGTTCACCTTCACCCGCCTGCCGCCGAGCCAATGGCGCAGTGTACGCACCACAAATGCGATCGAGCGTTTGCACGAAGAATTTAAGCGACGGATCAAGACCCAAACCGTTCTGCCATCCGCCGACACCGCCGCGATGTTGTTCTGGGCGCTGCTCGCTTCAGGGCAGATCAACATGCGCAAGGTGGATGGCTGGCAGACGCTCGCCACAAAACCCATTGATCAGCCGATTGACCTTGCCGCCTGAAACGATACCTTCATGTTACCGGAGAATGCGCCACACCGAATTCCAACCGCATTCCGGACGGCACCCGCTCGCTCGACCTGAAGATTCACATCATAGAGGCCGCGAACACCGATCAGGTGAAGGCTGCGCTCGCTGAGATCGAGGCCAGGAAGACCCAAGGCCTGATGCTGACATCCTATATTGCGGCGCAGGCGATGCCTATCGTTACGCAGTTTGCCGCGGACAAAGGTGTTCCCACGATCATCGATTTTGATTGGACCGCCTTCCTCGCACCGCCTCGCCCTCTCTTGTCGTATGCACCCGTCTATCGAGAACTGGTGCGCAGCACAGTTGCTTCGGTCGACAAGATTTTGCGTGGTTCCAGCCCCAGCGAGATACCGATCCTGCAACCCAGCCGATTTGAACTGGTTGTGGACCTCGTGACTGCCAATTCGATGGGCCTCCCGATCCCCCAAGAGCTGCTGTTTCGAGCAGACAAGGTGAACGAGTAAGCGCGCTCTTGCTGCTACGCATGAGTCTCTCTTCATGGCACCAAACGGACCTCAAGCGATGTCCGCAGTCCGGTCGCTAATGTGGGGAAAGCGGACATGGCCCGGACAACCCAATTCGGTAGCGAATGACCCTTAGGCCACAGCGGCTGCCCAGCGGCAATGCTTTCGATGCCAGTATAATCCCCCTATCAAATTGGTGATTTTAGCAGCAAGCTGTTTGCCCTGAGGATCAGAAATGCACCGGCGCGACCCCACCATCGTGAAGAACAATATAATGCTCTCGCGAAAGAATTGGCTCCTGCCGTCGCGCAGGTCCGCGCAGGCGGGGTGCACGGCATTCGAGAAATCGCGAAATGCCTGAACGAGCTTGGCCTCAAAGCTCCAAGCGGACAACCATTCGACTACAGTACGACGCGTTATCTTCTTCGCCGTCTAGCCAAACTGCGTCTCGGTGATCCGCCTCGTTCGCGTTCGACCGCAGCTTCCAATCGGCTTGTTGAGCCAAGGTCGGTCGCTAAGCAGATCAGGGGCGCGAAACAGACCTCATGGTTGGCCGACATTACCCGAAAGCATCCTCGGGAGTTCGAAGGATTGGACAAATGAGGTCACCATCGGGATCACTTCTGCAATGGGACCGTTGGGACCGGAGCGGTCCTGAGCAAGGGTAGGGGGTGAATGAAACGAGTAATCGGGAAAGTCCATATGCAGTCGATGGTCTCGACGACATCCGGTTTGAAAACTAAGGACAGCACGCGGACATTTGACTTTATCGATTTAGGTGAAAGGTGGAACGCATGGGCGGGTGGGGAAGCGGCTGGCAAGGCGTCAAGAAGCATACAGTAGAGGAGGGGCTGATCCTCTCGGTCAGCGATCTCAGCCGGCTTGGCGCGTTTGTTCCGCGTTGGAAGCAAAACTCGTTCCGGTGGCGACAGGGCAATCACATCTGCGCCACCGCCGAATACAGCTCAATCACGTACCGCGACGGCACGGGATTACTGGGGCTGCATTACACGTCCAGAGGTGAGGAGGTTCACGACTGGATATCTCTCCTGTCTACGGTTCCTCGTTACGGCGGTCGGCGTTGGTGGTTTAAATGCCCGCTCACGGGACTGCAGACTTCGAAGCTGTATCTGCCGCCCGGAGGGACCGGCTTCGCCAGCCGGCAGGCTCATGACCTGACCTACCGATCCTGCCAGCAGAGCGGGAGCTTCGCCAGGCTTTAGCGCAGCGTGATCCGCCAATCCATGTTGATCCGGCCAAATCGGCGCAATGCGCTTGCGCTATTGCGCCCCACGTTCTTACCCGCCTCATACGTTCACGCTTCTCACCCCGCCGTAAAAACTTGGTCCCGTCGAAAAACCGGTTCTGGCCGGTTGAAAACCGAGATGAAGCCCGTAGGGCGGATTAGCGAAGCGTAAATCCGCCATTCGCCGAGGATAGAGCGGCGGGTTACGCCTTCGGCTAACCCGCCCTACGCGCTCGCGGGATAGATGGAGCGAAGCGATACTCATCCATTGCCATTCACGATGATGACGGGTTTCGTATAGGCTCAACCCCTCTATGCACCGCGGGGATCACGATGAACGGAAGTCGATACTACGGGGTTCGGGTCGAGGGCGCGAAATACGGCGTGGGCTTCGGCTCGGCGCTCGCCATCGCGATCTCCTATACCAACAACCATTCGATCTTGTGGGCGATCGTCCACGGCATCCTGGGCTGGCTCTATGTGATCTATGTCGCGCTATTCGGATGATCGTCGGCGTGCAACCCGTGACCGTCATCTCGATCCAGTCGCAGGTCGCCTGGGGTCATGTCGGCAACAGCGCCGCAGTGTTTCCCATGCAGATGGACGGCATCGACGTGATCGCGGTGCCGACCACGCTGCTGAGCAATCGGCCGGGTTACCCGACCATCCGCGGCCAGGTGCTCGATGCGCAGCTGGTCGCCGACCTACTGCTCGGGATCGAGGAGCGCGGCGCGCTCGACACCACCAAATTGATCCTGTCGGGTTATCTCGGCTCGCCCGCGATCGCCGCCGTCGTCGCGGACTTCGTCGCGCGTGCCAAGGCACGCAACCCGAAGCTCTCCTATTGCTGCGATCCCGTGCTCGGGGATCGCGACCGCGGCCTCTTCGTGCACGCCGATATCCCGCCGCTGGTGCGTGACCGGTTATGCCCGCTAGCCGATATCATCATCCCCAATCATTTCGAGTTCGAATACCTCGCCGGGGCAAAGGCCACGACAACAGGTCAAATGATCGAAGCGGCACAGGTCCTGCTGGCGCGCGGCCCCTCGACGGTTGTCGTCACCAGCGCCGAACTCAGGGACGCGCAGGACGGCGGGATCGAGAACCTCGCCATCGAACGGTCAAAAGCGTGGCGCGTACGCACGCCGAAACTACCGATCAGCCCGAACGGGACCGGCGATCTGTTTGCCTCGCTGTTCGTGTCCGCGCGCGTTCGCGGATCGGACACGCCGGATGCGCTTGCGCACGCCGTTTCGGCCATCTTCGCCGTGCTGGAGCGCACCGCTGCCAGCGGCACCGAGGAAATGCGCATCGTGGAGAGCGCCGGGGAGCTCGCGCATCCGAACCGCCGGTTCGATGCTATTGCTGTGCGCGGATCGTAGCCGCGAAGGAGCCCGCAGGGCGGGGACTAGCGAAGCGCAATCCGCCCTTCGTCGAAGAAAGAAGGCGGGTTACGCCTGAGCCTGTCATCGGGCGCGCATTCGCGCGGCCCGTTGGGCTAACCCGCCGCACGCGCTTAATTCCGACCGGGGTTCGAACCGGTGGCCGGACACAAACGACCTACCCAAGAAGACCTCATTTCTGTTGGCCGGCGGGGTTCAAGGCACATGCCATTGCGTCATCTGTTGTTGTCGCTCGCTCTGGCGCTGATCGTTGCCGGCCCGCTTCCGGCGCGGGCTGACTCACCAGTGGCAAAGGATGTCGCCACGATCGGCAATTGCCTGCACGAGCAGGACAAGAAGAGCGGAACGCAGGAAGCCGACGAGGCGGGCTGCCTCATGACCGTGGCGAAACCCTGCATGGGCGGCGATGAAGCGGCCGTGACCGACAGGCGCAAGATAGATTGCCTGGATCGCGAGCGGCTGGTCTGGGACAAGATCCTCAACGATTCCTACAAGGCCATGATGGACGGGCTCGATCCCGACCAGCAGACGAAGCTGCGTGAGATGCAGCGATCATGGATCCAGGCCCGCGATCTGACCTGCAATTTCTGGTACGTTTATTTCCAGGGCACGATGGCCAATCCGATGATCGCCTATTGCAACAACCGCGAGACCGCCCGGCGGGCGATCTTCCTGCGGGTTTTTGCCGGTGACATCGCGGACCGAAAATAGCGTGAAGGGCGCATAGCTCGTAGGATGGGTGGAGCGTAGCGATACCCATCAACCCGGTTTTGCGAAGATGATGGGTCTCGCGAAGAGCTCAACCCATCCGTCGCGCTAGTGACGATGGGTGATCAGGACAATCGGCGCCGGTTCGTCGACGGGTTTGCGAGCGCTCGCGTCGACGGCAACGCTCGTCGGCTGGGGCGAAGCCGGTGCCGCTTGCGGCGTTTGCTGCGCGGGCGTCACGGCGGCGGCGACAACCGTGTCGTTGGCGCTGGCCTCCTGATTCCATTCGCAGGCAGCGGCCGGATAGGCAGAAAAAGCGGCAAAAGACGCGACGACAAGAAGCTTCTTCATGGCCAGGCTCCTTTTGATATCTCCCTCACCCTAACACGCCCGGGCCGGCCCGAACGCTTCACCGTGATCACGAAACCGTAAACTCGTCGGGCAGAGTCGATCCGCCCCCGGGTCCGCGCTTGCCGCGGCCCGAGGATTATTGCGCCTTTCGAGCTCTATTTGCGTTCTTCAGCGGAAGTAAAAAACTTCGTCCCGTCGAAAAACCGGTTCGGCCGATTGAACACCGAGATGAACGTCGCCCCGTTGGGCGAATGCGCGACGTGGATGTTGCCGCCCGGCCGCCACACGAAGTCGCCTGCCCCGCAAGCGCCCTCGGCGTCTTCCAGCGATCCCTCCAGCATGTAGGTCTGCTCCAGCGCGGTGTGCTCGTGCAACGGCACGATCGCGCCCGGCGCCATCTTGAACAGGATGGTCGAGCGGCCTTCGTCGTCCTGGTACAGGATCTTCATCTCGATCCCCGGAAATTCCGTGCGCTGCCAGGGCATCGCCGACGCAGCGACGAAGGTCGAGCGCAGTTCGGGCGGATTGACGGGCACGGGCTTGTTCATGGCTGCATCTTTCGAAAATGGTTGCCTGCTCCGATCCGGCAGCGTAGCGCGGATGGCGCGAAACGCAATCCTCCGGGGGCACGAGCGCGTAGCTCGCAGGCCGGAAACAACCCGCGGCCCATGTCAGAGGGCCAAGACAAAGCCAATCTCAAAATAGACATGCTCGCGCTGTTTTCCCCGCCTTTTCAGTGTACTATATGTTCTTCCTCGAAGGTTAGGGTGTTGCCATGAACAGCGATCTCTCCGCGAAGGATGAGCTTAAGCAAATCGAGACAGTCAGCCTGACGAGGCGATGGGGTGAGCTACTCATCCTGCAGCTGGCAGTGATCGGAGGCGTTCTTCTTGCCGTATATCAAGGCATGCCCGACCGGTGGCAAGCTCTTGTCAGCGGACAGTGGCAGACCGTCCTGATCGCATTCGCCATGATGTGCATAGGCTTCGGCGCCGCAACGTTGCTATACGGCCGGGCCGGCGTGCGGCAAGCCGAGCAATTGGAAAAGGACTACCGTGCACTGGTATCTCGAGCTGACGCCCTGTTGAAATCGACTTCCTTACGAAGCGAACAACAGGAATCCAATTCGCCTCGCGCGAGATAGGCGATGGCGGAAGTCGATTTACGCCGTCTCTCGGACGACGAACTGAAGGATTACCTGAGAGATTTGACAATACGGATTGCTCTGCTTGAACCACATCTTGAAACTAGCGAAGATCGAAGGCGCAGAACCGTAAAAATCGTACGTGGCACCATTCTGTCAGCGGGAGGATTCCTTGGTGCCGAGAAGAGCCCGCTCGGATTTCTGCTCGTTCTGCTGGGTGGCTGGGACTGGATCGAGGCCATCTCAGACGACGCAAAGGCGACGAACAAGAACCTCGTAATACGCAGAGGAATTAACGCGCTAAATGCCGAGCTGGATGACGTCGAGCGGGAACTCAGGCGAAGAAATCCGGCGCCCTAGCCAGCTAGCCCGGGTGGACGAAGCGACATCCGGGTCTGACCTCTTGATGCGCAGTACCCCGCGTATCGCTCCGCTCATGCGGGCTAAGTTACTCCCCGTCATTGCGAGGAGCACTTGCGACGAAGCAATCCACAGCCGTTATGCCGCGCGATGGATTGCTTCGCGGAGCCTGTCATCGGGCGGCGCTTCGCGCCGACCCGTTGGCTCGCAATGACGGCGGACAGCGCCCATCCTGTTCGTCTACCGCTGCGGCCCCGACAGCGCGATGTCGCGTTCGGCGCGGAACACGTTGCCGTAGAGGTTGGCGATCCACTGGCGGCCGCTCGAGGTCTTGTTGAGATAGCCGATCTCGGTCTGGATATGCGGCGCCACGCTGTCCCAGTAGAATTGCGGGTAGCGGTTGACGATGTCGGCGGGCGATTCATAGCCGAGCTGGCGGTTCATGCCGACCTCCTCGAACTCGTAGTAGAGCGCGTTGGCTTTGCGGAAATAGTTGGGGTCGCCGAGCTGGCCGATGAAATCCGCCGCGCGGACGATCGAGGCCTCCTTGCCGAATTGCTGGCCTTCCCGCGGCGGAAACCGAGTGCCTTCGATCGCCTCCGCAATGCGCTGCTGGTCGAGCGGCGCCATCGCCTCGATCCGCCGCATCACATAGAGCTTGGAGCGGTCGACGTGGTAGGGCATCAGGCCTGCGTCCGACGCGCCGCGCGGCAGCGTCACCTTGCCGCCCGCCGCATCGATGACGAAGCCGTCGGCGTCGTCGTCCGCGAACAGGCCGCGCACATAGCCGATGTCGTGGGCGAGGCAGGCGATGATGACATGGGCGTAGTCGTCGGCGGTTATCTGGTTGTGCAGCGCGCGGCCGCGCAGGATGTCGTGGCCGGCGAGCGTCACCAGCAGCGTGTGCTCGATATTGTGGTAGAGCGCGTCGCTGTTGCCGATGCATTCGAGCGCGAGGCGGCCGCGCCGCGGCACGATCTCCGCCAGATGCGTCTGCGAACCGAACCGGCGGCGCATGATAGGAGCCGAGAAATTCCTCCAGCGCATCCGCCGCCAGCTCCGGTAAAGTCATCATGGATGCCGCCCCGCCTCGCTGAACCCTTGCTCGCCTGCTCCCGACTTCTCGTTCTTGTTGTTGTCGGCGGCAGCATAGCGCAATTCGGGCGCGGGGACCAATGAATGCCGAGCCGCTATTGCGCCTGCGGGCCTTGGCCGCGCACTTGCGACGAAGCTAGCTGTCATCGTCCGCGAAAGCGGACGATCCAGTATTCCAGAAACGGCAGTGATGAAGCCGATGAGCCGCGGCGTACTGGATACCCCGCTTTCGCGGGGTATGACGGCGTGTAGTTCGTAGGGCGGATTAGCGGAGCGTAATCCGCCAATGCATCGCAACGCGGACCGATCGGCGCAATACGCTTCGCTATTGCGCCCTACGCATCCCCCTCACCTTGCCGTCTTGATCCGGCTGCGCGCGGTGGGGGGATCGGCGAGCAGCGGCAGGAAGCTGAAATTCGCCGAGGTCTTGCCGTCGGCCGGCAGCGGCGCGCCGGCGTGGCAGCTCACGCAGGAGCCCGGGCCCGGCAGGCTTTTGTCGCTGCCGGTGTAGTTCTGGATGTAGGTCTCGAGCGTGATGTTGGAGAGCATGCCCGGCACCGCGTCGGCCGGCACCGGATTGGGCGGCGTCGGCGGCTCGAGCTGCCCGCCCCATTGCGTGCCGACCAGGATGTAATATGCGAACACGCTCTTCTGCGCGACGAGCGCCTTGCGCCATTGCAGATTGAGCGCGTCGGTCGTCGGGTAAATCGCCCAGCAGCGCGTTGCCTGCGGCATCGCGGTCGCGGGCGTCGTCCCGTTATGCGCATAGGGCTGTTGCGGGCTCCAGGGGAACGCCGTCTTGCCGCCGCCGGGCGAGGCCGGCCTGATATTGGTGTCGAGCCCTGCCTGGTTCGGCTTGAAGTATGAATAATGCACCGAGGAAACCGCGGCCGCCGGTCCGCAAGTCTCCTTGTTGATCCAGTCGGTGGCCTTCGCGGTGCCACAACCGTCGCTGACGTTGCAGGGCGACTGCGCCAGCGGCGCGTTATCGGCATGCTCGAAACTCGCCCAGATCCATTGCGGCAGCAAAGCGGGGTTGTTCGGATCGACCGGATTGCGCTGCAGGATGTGCAGGCCGACGAGGCCGACGGTCACGCTCTTGCAGAAACTCCGGCCTGATGACACGAGATCGCCGGACACCGCGAGGAACACGACTTGCGTGAAATAGCGCGAGGGATCGTCGCCCTTGTTGCGGTCGAGGATGCGCCAGGAGGCCTTGATCTCGATCGAGCCGTTATTGCCTGTTTGCGTTGTCGCCGACGAGGTGAAGTCGGCGCCGCCGGGATTGGCGGCGATGAAGAGCCGCTGGCCCGTGAGCGTCGTCAGCGTCTGCGCCGGCTTTCCGTTGGGTGCGGCGAGATACTTCGCCTCGATCTCGTTGACCCGCCGCTCGAAGATCGTCCAGTTGCCGTTGACGTCGATCAGCGGCAGGTTGGTCGAGGCCTGCAGATATTCCTCGTTGTTCGGCGCCGGCGTCCCCTTGCCGTCCGAGCCGATATAGAATTTCGGCAGCGCGAGCGCCTGCGGGCAGCCGGCCCGCACCGGCGAATCGCCGAACAGCGCGCTGACCTTGTGATAGGTCTGCCAGACCCGCGGGCCGGGCGCGGTCAGCCCGGTCGGCTGCTTGACCGCGTTCGCCGCCCAGTTCAGCGCCACGAACATCTGCCAGGCCATGTTGTCGAACGGCGTCTGCACGTCTTCCGACGCCTGTCGCGGCGGCGCGCCGTAGAGACCGTTGTAGCCGACGGTGTTCTTCAACCGCGGATCCGGCCCGATATAGGCCGGCAGCAGCGAACACAGCGCGCTCTTTCCGTCGGCGCAGAGCTGCGCCTGCGGCACATATTTGGCCGCCGCGGTAGGCTCGCTCTGGGTCTGCGCGCCGGTTTTTGGCGGCGCCGCCAGCAGCGCCGCGGAAATGACAGGCAGCATCACTGCGAGCGATGCGAACTTCTTCATGCCGACCTCCGGGCGTACGACGATGCAAATCGATCGTGCTACCTGAGGTTTTGTATCATGCCGACGCTACCTACACAATGTTTCCGTCCTGATGAAAGATCCCGGTTGGTTCGCGCGCTCGCGACCCACTTCTCCCTCTCCCCGCTCTTTCGCGGGGAGAGGGTTGGGGTGAGGGGCTCTCTCGGCGCGTCCAACTCGTGGTGGGTCCCCCTCACCCGGATCGCATTGCATGCAATCCGACCTCTCCCCGCAAATGGGGCAAGGTGACCAAGCGCGCCAAGCGCGATCCGCCAATCCATGTTGATGCAGGCTAGCCGGAGCAATACGGCATGCTATTGCGGCCCACACGCTCTCTCGGTGAGTTGAGCTGCCGGAGAGAGCCCCTCACCCCAACCCTCTAAGAGCGAGCTTCGCTCGTCTCGACCCCGCAAGAGCGGGGAGAGGGAGAAGTGACGCTACGCCGCCGTGGCGCCGCGCGCATTGTCCTGCCGGCGCGGCAGTTTCCAGTCCGGGCGGACGAAGTGGCAGGTGTAGCCGTCGGGATATTTCTCCAGATAATCCTGATGCTCGGGCTCGGCCTCCCAGAACGGTCCGGCGGGCGCCACTTCGGTGACGACCTTGCCCGGCCACAGCCCTGAGGCATCGACGTCGGCGATGGTGTCCTGCGCCACACGTTTCTGCTCGTCGCTGGTATGGAAGATCGCCGAGCGGTAGCTCGCGCCGCGGTCGTTGCCCTGGCGGTTGCGCGTCGAGGGATCGTGGATCTGGAAGAAGAATTCCAGCAGCTGGCGGTAGCTGATGATTTTGGGATCGAAAATGATCTCGATCGCTTCCGCATGATTGCCGTGATTGCGATAGGTCGCGTTCGCCACCTCGCCGCCGCTGTAGCCCACCCGGGTCGAGAGTACGCCGGGAAAGCGCCGGATCAAATCCTGCATGCCCCAGAAGCAGCCCCCGGCCAGCACCGCGCGCTCGGTTGTATCAGCCATGTCCATCCTCCTTGTTGCCTGTTGCAGGCGTCGGGCTCCAATGTAGGGACCCTGCCGCCAGGCCGAAAGCCGGCCGATGCCGGAAATGCACGGCGTTTTTGACCCGACGGGCAAATCAGCGTCGGACCCTGTTTTTGCCGTGTCAATCCCTTTTCGCAAAAATATTTCTGTTTTACAGAAGAACAAACCACCCTATATTCACTCCCGTCCCACCCCACCAAGGGGCGTTGGCCAACGTCATCAACGCGGGGCGGGATGCGGTGGACGCTGACGGCACGTCGACGAACGTGCCTGAGGCGGACGGCGAAGTCGTGTGGTCCTGGCGCCTCGACGCCGGCGTCAAGCTTCTCGGGATTATTCCTGGGAGGCGATGGAGACAAACCAGCCCGATCTCCAGGGAGAGCACGAAGGAAACCGTTAAAACCATCCGCGTGCGGGAATGCCGGGTTGTTCCGGTGGACCTGTGGTGACTACGCTCGTGTGCTTTGTTTCATTTCGCACGCGAGGCTGCGGGTGCATTGGGCGCCCGGCATTCCCCACGCCCTTTGGGGCGGATGGATCATGCAAACCTCGGGCGCAGTGCGCCGCGGGAATGCGGAGTCATGTTCAAGTTGTCATCGCCCGCGACCCGGGCTACGCCAAGGCTTCGCCGGGGTTGCGGTCTTAGGCCGCCGAAGCCTTGGCGAAGGCGGCAAGCGGGCGATCCAGTATTCCAGAGACGTCAGCGATCGAACCGAGAAGCCGCGGCGTACTGGATACCCCGCTTGCGCGGGGTATGATGACCGTTGGTGGCGTTACGGACGCCGCCGCAATCGCGATTGCAACCCGCACTGTCTTATCGCCGTCCACGCGCCCTGCTAACATCGCCGCCGCAAAATCTCTTCCGGGGGGACGGGCGACATGGCGTCTGGATCAGTTGTTGCAGCAGCACTGCTCGCCGCGAGCCTTGCAGCCTCGGCCGCGTGGGCCGACACCACGACGCTCGCCACCGGCGGCGGCTGGGAGGCCTTCGGCGGCACCTCCCGCAATGGGCGGCCGGTCTGCGGCGTATCGACCAGCCCGGTCAACCGCTATTTCGGGCTGAAGCTGTTTTCCGGCGACGAGACCTTCACCATCCAGCTCAGCGACAAGGCTTGGGACATCACCGACAAGTCGAAATACGGCGTCTCCATGCGCTTCGACAACAACCCGGTATGGACCACGTCGGCCACGGGGATGCATTTCAACGATGGCGACCCCGGGCTCGAATTCGAGATCAACAAGGAGGAACTGGTCCGCTTCAACAGCGAATTCGGCTCGAGCAGGACCATGGTGCTCCGCTTCACCAACGGCATGGACGACTGGTCGGTCAACCTCATCACCGCGCGCGAGGTGAACAGCAAGTTCGCGGAGTGCAACAGCAAGCTCCAGTGACCGGCCGCCAAAATTCATCCACATTTTCAGCCAGATTGGGAACCGGGATCCACCGTCGAGACGGAGCGTTTCGGATGCGAACAGCCAGCCTATTGCTCGGTTCGCTCGCCGCGCTTGCCATGATGGCCGCGCCGGCGCTGGCGAAGAGTGTGAGCTTCCCGCCCACCGAGGAAAATACCGCCCCGCCCGCCTGCCACACGCTGCAGCCGGATCCGGACGGCGTCTGGGTCGAGCGCCCCTGCCAGGAAATGGGTGGGCCGGCGCCCGCGCCCGCAAAACCGGCTCGCCGGGCGGAGACCGCGGGGCACTGAAGGCGTCAGCTGTGATGCGGTCCGCGCATGATCTTCATGGCGTCCTCGATATGGCGCCACTCGCGGGCCTCCTCGGCCTCACCGCGGCCCTCGCAGGCCGCCGCATTCCGTGCGGCCTCTGCGATCGCCTCGAAACCGTGCCGCTCGACCATTTGCCGGGCAATGGTGTGAATCTGCGTCTCGGATGTCATGTCGCTCTCCCGATCCGGTTGCGCCTTGCGCGAACCAACTCGCGAGGACGGTTCGCGTTCGAAGCGTGAGGGTGAATTTTGAGGGTGTTCCGGCCGATATCGCCTCACGACCGCTTCTTGTTCCCCGCGGCGCGCGGGGGCGAGGCCGCCCGCCCGCGCCGGATGGGGGGGCGGGCGTGAGAGGCGACCTCCGAAACGCGGCCCTCGGCCTGCAACCATTCGTGGATGACTTGCCAGCGGTCGCGTCCGCCGGTGCGGAAATCCAGGAGCGGCGACCGCCGGTCCTGGAGCTCGACGAAAAACCGCAACGTGTCCCGCGCCGTAGGCCCGCGGGGGTCGATGAGCTGGGTCTGCACCCAGCGGTCCCATTCCAGGATGATCCGTGATTTCAGTTCATATAACCGCATTGACCAAGCGCCCCCGCCCCCGGGAGGATGATGCCCTCGAGGGATCCGTTAGCCGCGCCGGTCTTTCGGGTACGTCCCTGTTCGGGGACGATGGATGAACTATCCAGAAGGCGTCCGGCTACCGCCGTGCCGGGCACCGCCTTCGCAAGCCCTATTAAGTGGAAAGGACTTAACCATTCCTGAATACGCCCACCAACACTCCGCTTGCAAGCATGATGAATGCCGGTTGTGGCCGGGCCGCTTGTTGCGCTGCCTCCGCGATTGTCGAATACTGGGCGCCCTGTCACCCCGGCGGCGACGCGACCCGCGGCGCTGCGATGCACCCATGAACGATAAGGGCTGACGCCCATGGAGGGAGAGCGATGTCATTCTACCGAGGCATGACCTGCGAGAACGTCACCATCAACGGCGACAAGGGGACGCCGATTACCGCCTACGTCGCAAAGCCGGCCGGCCCAGGCAAGTTCCCGGGCGTGGTGCTGGTCCACCATCTGCCGGGCTGGAGCGAATTTTACATCGAGACGACGCGCCGCTTCGCCCATCACGGCTATCTCGCGATCTGCGCCAACCTCTATGAGCGCACCGGCGGGGGCAACCCGGACGACGTCGCCGCCAAGGTGCGCGCCGACGGCGGCATCCCCGACGCCCAGATGGTCGGCGATACCGAGGCCGCGGTGAAGTGGATGCGCGCGCAGGGAAACCATAACGGCAAGGTCGGCGTGTTCGGCTCCTGCTCCGGCGGCCGGCACGCCTTCATCTATGCCTGCCAGAAAAAGGACGTCGACGCCTGCGTCGAGCTCTGGGGCGGCCGCGTGGTGATGGGCAAGGAAGAACTCAATGCGAAAACTCCCGTCGCGCCGATCGACATGACCAAGGACCTGTGCTGCCCGCTGATCGGCCTGTTCGGCAATGACGACCGCGCGCCGAGCCCCGAGCAGGTCAACCAGCACGAGGCCGAGCTGAAAAAGCACGGCAAGGTCCACGAATTCCACCGCTACGACGGCGCCGGCCACGGCATCTGGTATTGGCACCGGCCGCTGTACCGGCCCGAGGCGGCGATGGATGGCTGGAGCAAGGTGCTCGCCTTCTTCGGCAAGCATCTTTCAAAGTAGGAGATATTTTCGATGTGCACGTCCATCATCGAGATCGCACGCGCCGAGGGCATGGCCAAGCGCGGGGACGAATGGTTCCCGCTGACGCAAGCCGTGGTCGCCTACGACCACGCGCGCCATGCGCCGCTCGGCGACGTCATCACGCTCGACTTCATCAACGCCGATCTCGAGCCCGGCGCGCGGGCCGGAATCGAGCTGACGCTGGAGACTGCAAAAGAGCTGCGCGCCGCGCTCGACCGGGCGATTGCGGCGGCCGACTTCGAGGAGGCGGAAGTGAGGGGCAAGGGCGCCGTGCCCAGCCTCGTTCGCGCCGCGTGAAGGCGTCGCCGGGCTACCGGACGACGTCGAGTTTGACCTTGGCGGTGCCGCCTCCGACCATGCCGAGCGCATCGGCGGCGGAATAGGAGACGTCGACAATGCGCCCGGGAACATAGGGGCCGCGGTCGTTGACCCGAACGACCACACTCCGCCCGGTCTTGACGTTGGTGACGCGCAATCTGGTGCCGAACGGCAGGGTCGGATGCGCGGCGGTCAGTTCACTCGCATCGAACTTCTCGCCGCTCGCGGTCCGTCCGCCCTCGCTGTAGAAGCTCGCCAGTCCCTGCGAGGCCACCAATGTTTTGCTTGCGTCCTTCTGCGGCGCGAAGGGAGGACGCTCCTTCAAGGACGCAACAGTCCCGTTGGTCGCAAACGACGTTGTTCGATGCGGTTCCAGCGACGCCTGCCGCGCGGTGCCGAAAAATCCGGAATTCCGGCTCACGACGGAGGACTGCGCGCAGGCCGCAAGCGACGCGGCTGCGAGGGCTACGGCAAGCAGCCGAATGATTTTTCCGACACGCACCCCCGAAACCAGGCGCGCCTCGGGATGGTTTACCTCAACGTCGACGCACACCGTACCGGCACAGCGGATGGAAGACATGTCGCTCCCCAAAACTGTGCCCCCACGACCCGCGAACGAGAGCGCAATCCAATCGGGGCGTAACCATGGCCGAATGGGATGAGGCGCTGCATCGCCTTCGCGATTTCACTGGAGTGTTGTTATTGCGCCACAGTCGATGCGGCTTCAGAGATCGTCGAACGCGGGGGGATCGAACCAGTTCGTCAGCGAAATCCCGCCGTCGACCACGATGGCAGCTCCCGTGACATAGGCCGACACGCGGTTCGAAAGCACCGCGAGCGCCATCGGCGCGAGATCCTCGCTGCGGCCGAGGCGGCCGAGCGGAATGTGTTTGGCGAGCGCGGGATCGGCGACGAAGCCGCCCGCGGCGATCGCGCCGGGCACCAGCGCATTGACGCGGATGCCGAAGCGTCCAGAGACTCTTGGCCATCTCCTTCACGAGCATCGCCATCGCCGCCTTCGCCGTCGAATAATGCGGCAGGTTGCGCGGCGTGGCGGCGTGCAGCGAGGTCAGGAACAGGAACGACCCAGGCTCCTTCGCCGCGATCAGTTTCCGCGCGAGCTCGCGCGCAAGATGGAAGCCGGCGTCGACATTGACCGCGCGCATTCGCTGCCAAGTCTCCTCGCTTACGGCGAGCACGTGATCACCTTCGCGCCGCGGCGGCGAGGCCGAGTGAACGAAGTGGGTTACCTGCCCGACGGATGATTGCGCATCGGCCAGCAAGGCATCGCGGGCGGCGGGATCGGCGAGGTCGCCAACCCATGGTACGGCCAGTTCCGGCCGCGGCGAGGCTTTGACTGCGGCCATCACCGTATCCCGGTTCACGTCGGCAAATACCGTGCGCACGGCCTCGCCGACCAGCGCCTGCGCGATCGCCCGTCCAATGCCGTTGCCCGCGCCGGTGACCAAAGCGGCTTCGCGCGCGGGGTCGAATGGCGGGCTGAAGAGGCTCATAGGCAGGGCTCCGATAGCGATGAATTGAACGATGGCTTTGCGTGGGCTGTGTAACGCTTCGGACAGCAGGGAAACAAGTCGCCTCCCCGCGCGTTAGCTTTGATTGCGCCGACCTCGGAATTTCCTGATGGCCATTTCCGCCTCTCCCCCTTCACCACCCACATCCCCCGTCATTTCGGCGCTTTCGGGCTGGACCAGCGCCCAGCGACACGTCGTGGCGGCAAGCTTTTTGGGATGGACGCTCGATGCCTTCGACTTCTTCCTGCTGGTGTTCGTGCTGAAGGACATTGCCGCCGAATTTCACACCGACATCTCCGATGTTACCTTCGCCATCCTCCTGACATTGGCGATGCGCCCGATCGGCGCCTTCCTGTTCGGCCGCGCCGCCGACCGCTTCGGCCGTCGCCCGACCCTGATGGTGGACATCGTCCTCTATTCGGTGCTCGAATTCGCGTCCGGCTTCGCGCCAAGCCTCACCGTGCTGCTGATCCTGCGCGCGCTCTATGGCGTTGCCATGGGCGGCGAATGGGGCGTGGGCGCCTCGCTGACCATGGAAACCATTCCGCCGCATGCCCGCGGCTTCGTCTCCGGCCTTTTGCAGTCGGGCTACCCGACCGGCTACTTCCTGGCTTCGATCGTGTACGGCGTCCTGTTCCCTTACATCGGCTGGCGCGGCATGTTCATGGTCGGCGTCATTCCCGCCCTGCTCGTGCTCTACATCAGGCGTACCGTGCCGGAATTGCCGAGCTGGAGCCGGCAAGCCGCGGCCGAACGCGGTAGCACCTTGTCTGTGCTGCAATCGCACTGGCGGCTCGGCATCTACGCGGTCGTGCTGATGACCGCGTTCAACTTCTTCAGCCACGGCACCCAGGACCTCTACCCGACCTTCCTGCAGATCCAGCACAAGCTGTCTCCGCATGCGGTCGGCGCCATCGCGGTGATCTACAATATCGGCGCGATCTGCGGCGGCATCTTGTTCGGCACACTGTCGGAACGGTTCGGGCGCCGCAACTGCATCGTCGTCGCCGCCCTGCTCTCGCTGCCGGTGATCCCGCTATGGGCCTTCTCGAATAGCCCAGCTTTGCTCGCAGCCGGCGCGTTCCTGATACAATTCTTCGTCCAGGGCGCCTGGGGCGTCGTGCCTGTCCATCTCAACGAATTGTCCCCCGACACCGCACGGGGAACGTTCCCGGGTTTCGTCTACCAGCTCGGCAACCTGCTCGCCTCCGTCAACGCCACCCTGCAGGCGGGCCTGGCTCATTCATTCGGCGGCAATTATGGTCTCGCCCTCGCCATCGTCGCGGGCACGGTTGCAATCGTGATCGCGGTCCTGACGGCGATGGGGACCGAAGCCAAGGGTGTCGTCTTCGCAAAGGCCGCGACGGCCGCGGAATGACGCGCTAGCCTTGCCCGGCGCTCCGAATCTGGATGTCGGGAGCGGGCGCTCCCAAACGTCCTTCGAGCATCATCCATCTGTCCGCACGAGGCACCTACATGCTCTACGCCATTTTGGCCTACCACGTCGAAGACGAAGTCGAATCCCTGACGGCCCAGGAGGACGCGGCGCTGATGCTCGAACTGAACAAGGTGCATGAGCGCCTCGACGCAGAAAGGCGCATGGGGCCGGCGGCGCGGCTTGGGGCGACACAGGGGGCCTGCGTGCTGCGCGGCCCGGGCAAGGGCGTCGTGGTCGATGGTCCGTTCACCGAAACCAAGGAGCAATTGCTCGGCTTCTATGTCATCGACTGCGCCGATCGCGACGCCGCGATCGCGACCGCGCGCGACCTGCGAAAGGTTAATCCGGGCGCGATGTATGAGATCCGCCCCGTAAAATTCTATCGTCCGGGCGTGTCGTTCCCGCTGACGGAGCAGCCGTAGGTAGACGTTCCGCTCAATACGGCGGCTTCTTGCGTTCCCGCTGGGACTTTGCCGCTTCCATCCACCATGCCAGATCGTCGGCGAAGCGCGGGAAAGCCTGCTGTAGCGCGCTTCCGCCCGCGCCGATCGGCCGGCCGTCTTCCGACAACGTCTGCGCGATCGGCCCCACGGCGATCGTGCTCGAGATCACGACCATGCCCATCTCCGAGAGCGTGCCGTGCCAGGTGAGCGCGGCGCGTGCGCCGGCGAAGCGACCGGCCGAGTAGCTCGCGATCGCGGCGGGACGCCAGAACCATTCCTCCAGAAAATGATCGGTGAGGTTCTTCAGCCCCGGCTGCATGCCATAATTATATTCACCGGTGACGAAGACAAACCCGTCGGCGTCGCGAATTTGTCCGGCAAGTTTTTCAAGCACGGCGGGCGCCTGACCTTTCGGGTACTCCTTGTACATGCGGTCCAGCATCGGCAGTCCGACCGCTTTGGCATCGATCAGCTCGACATTCTCGCCGCGCGCGCGAAGACCATCGACGACGAACTGCGCCAGCCGGATGCCCATGCGGTCGGAGCGATAGGAGCCGTAGAGCACGAGAATACGATGGTTCATGGCGTCACCCATCAGTCCGCTCATTCCGAGCGGAACTCGGTGGGGAGCCTATCATCGGCACCAGTTTCGCGCGAGACGCGTCGCGACGGTACCTCCAAGATTAGGTATGACCACCGTTCAGTGCCGCTTGAAATATTGCACGGCGCGCTCGTGCTTTTCCGCCGCGGCGCGCGACTTGAAGGTGCCGAGATTGCGGCGCTTGCCGGTCCTGGGATTTATCTTTCGCGAATAGAGCCGGTACTTGCCCGACTGCAGTTTGCGGATCACGGCGATCTCCCTCCACATACCATCCAGGTCAATCGCGATTGCGGCCGTCCTGTTCCGTTCACGTCGCTTACTTGGCCGCCTTCAACGACATCATGAACGCGACGATTTCGTCGATCTGGTAGTCGGCAAGGCGCGGATTGGGCATGGCCTGATGCGAGCCCATGTCGTGGTGGTTTGAAGCCAGGAAATCGCGCAGCGCCTGCTCGGTCAGCGACGGCCGCTGCGTGAGTACCGCAAAGCTCGGTCCGGGCGGTGACAACACCGGTAGCTCGTCGCGCTGCCCGGTCACCACGTGGCAGGCGCCGCAAACGCGTTGCGCGAATTTGCGTCCCGCCTCGACCTGATCGCGGTCGGGCGTCTCCGCCTGACCGCGCGAAGCCAGACCGACGAGCAACGCAACGGCGAGGATGGCGGGCTTGCAAATGGTCATGATGATCGGCTCGTCATTTGCCGCGCGGGGCAAACACCTGATTGCTGAAGGGCTGCTCGGTCGGCACCCGGATGGCGATGAACCCGCGCTGCATCGACTGGTGACAGGCGTTGCAGCCATCCGTCAATTCGCCGACCGCCTTGGCAAACAGCTTGGCATCCTTTGCCTTTATCGCGTCGGAAATCGACTGCACCGGTTTTGTCATCGTCGTGACGTTGCTGATGGGAATGCCTTCGTACAGCACCGCGGCTTCCACCAGACCGGCCTGCAACCCGCGGAGTTCGTAATTAGCAAGTTCCCAATTCTGGGCCTTGCCGGCGAACCACAGTTTGATGTGTCGCGCTTGCACCGCGTTCATGATGTCGCCGAGCTTGGGGACGTACTGCTCATCATTGGCCGCAAGCGCCAGGCGGGACACGCCGATGGCGGACGCCAACGCGCAAACCGTCAGCAGTGCCGCAACATAACCGCGCAACTTCATTGATGTCTCCGATCCTGCAACCGTGTTGCTTGTGTAGCACCGCCCCGCCCTGGTGGCTTGATATCCCTCAAGGGGCGCAGGAGCAAACGGCCATCACACCCGGTCTAGATGCCGCGCGGTCCTAAAAGCAGAGATTGGTGACAAATTTTCCGCGCTTGTCCCCGATGACGAAGGGACATTGCAGCCGCTTCAACGCTTTCTTGGCGTCGTCGTCGCCGAGCGCCGCGGCGCGCTCGTAATAGGCCTTGGCGGCAGCGGAATCCTTCGGCCCGCCACGGCCTTCCTCGGTAAACGCGCCCATTTGCGTCAGCGCGCCCGCGTGGTTTTGCGCGGCGGCCTTCTCGAACAGGGCGCGCGCGCCGGCATCGTCCCGCGGCCCTCCGGTGCCATCGGCCAGCATCAGTCCGAGCTGATACTGCGCCTCCGCATTGGTTTCGGCAGCCTTGGCCAACAGCTCGCGCGAGCGGACGGGATCCGCCGAAGACGCGCCGCCCCCCAGCGCCGCCAGATTGGTGACGCCGCGCGCATTGCCGGCTTCCGCCGCGCGCTCGAACAGATTTCGCGCCTGTCCCTCGTCCCTGGCAAGGCCTGCGCCGGTGGCATAGAGCACGCCGAGCTCGACCATCGCCGAACTCGATCCCTTGTCCGCTGCCTTGCGCCAGACGCCGATCGCTTCCGCCGTCTGCCCCTTGGCGGCGTAGGCGCGTCCGAGCTGATACAGCGCGCGCCGCGACGAGCCCGACGCCACCTTGCAGAATTTGATCGCGGTCGCGATGTCGGCCGGCGCGATTTCGCTCACGCCCTTGACATCGGCCGGCTTGTCCGGGTCGGTGGGATCGGCGGCGATGCGGTCACACAGCACGAGATCAGCCGATTGCGCTTTCAACGGCGTCGGGGCAGCCAGAATCATCGCAGCGATCGCCATCGCCGGAAGGGCGATGGGTGCTGCCGCTGCCAACGAAAACGCGCGGAACGGTTTCATTCTCTCGCCCTCCCCGGCCGGCACAAACTAGCTTCGAAGGATTGTCGGATTCAAGGCTCCAGCTCGCCATCGCGCAGCCTCGCCCGAAGCGCGAACCAGCGCCGCGACAATCGACGGCCGAAACGCAAAAATCCGCCAAGGCGGCCGGCGCCTTGGCGGATCAGGTTGCGGCCTGGGTGCCCCCAAGCCCCGGGGATCGTATTTCGTATTCGGTCGGCTTAAGCCGCGGCCGCCTTTGCCGAAGTCGGCACCGAGGCGATCGTCTTGAGAATCTGGGAAGCGATCTGGTAGGGGTCGCCTTGCGAGTTCGGGCGGCGGTCTTCCAGATAGCCCTTGTAGCCGTTGTTGACGAAGGAGTGCGGCACGCGGATCGAAGCGCCGCGATCCGCAACACCATAGGTGAACTCGGTGATCGCTGCAGTCTCGTGCTTGCCGGTCAGGCGCATGTGATTGTCCGGGCCGTAGACCGCGATGTGATCGGCACGGTTGGCATCGAACGCCTTCATCAATGCCTCGAAATAGTCCTTGCCGCCGACTTCGCGCATATACTTGGTCGAGAAGTTGGCATGCATGCCGGAGCCATTCCAGTCGGTGTCGCCAAGCGGCTTGCAGTGGAATTCGATGTCGACGCCGTACTTCTCGGTCAGGCGCAGCATCAGATAGCGGGCCATCCACATCTGATCGGCGGCGGTCCTGGAGCCCTTGCCGAAGATCTGGAATTCCCACTGGCCCTTGGCGACTTCGGCGTTGATGCCTTCATGGTTGATGCCGGCGGCGAGGCAGAGATCGAGATGCTCGTCGACCATCTTGCGGGCGACATCGCCGACATTCTTGTAGCCGACGCCGGTGTAATACGGTCCCTGCGGCGCCGGATAGCCGCTCGAGGGGAAGCCGAGCGGACGGCCGTCCTTGTAGAAGAAATATTCCTGCTCGTAGCCGAACCATGCACCCTCGTCATCGAGAATCGTGGCGCGCTTGTTGGAGGGGTGCGGGGTCTTGCCGTCGGGCATCATCACTTCGCACATCACCAGCGCGCCGTTGGTGCGGGCGCCGTCGGGATAGATCGCGACCGGCTTCAGCACGCAGTCGGAATTGTGGCCCTCGGCCTGCAGGGTCGAGCTTCCGTCAAACCCCCACAGCGGCAGCTGCTCCAATGTCGGAAACGAATCGAATTCCTTGATCTGTGTTTTGCCGCGCAAGTTCGGTGTCGGCGTGTAACCGTCGAGCCAAATGTACTCGAGCTTGTACTTGGTCATTGAGCCTCTCTTGAGTTGATGATGCAAAGGTGGAGAACCGAAGGCTATTGGTCACCACAGCGTACCCGGCCACCATCGGCCGACCCTTACCAAGCAATTAAAGTGCCAGTCGCAGCCCCAGCGGAAATCCTCCTTTGGGCCGGATCATCTTGGTGCGCCAGCGATTTTGGGGTGCGGCAAAGCCGCGCGGCCCCGCAGCCGGCCAACGGTCGGACGGACGGAGAGGACCCCCAAACCACGCCTGTTTCCGCGGCAGTGGTCACTCCTCGCGGTCGCTCCGATTAAAGCCGCGCCATGCGCCGGCAAGGATCTTCAAAGAAGAGACGGAGCGCCAGCAACCTCCGTGGCGGCTTAAGCGATAGCCAGCGAAGGGCTGCTTCCCAGCGGGCAACGTCGAAAATGCCCACAAATTATACACAGAATGACTTTCGCTTGATCAGGTTGCACCAGACGAGGGCACGGACGATATCGGATTCAGTAACCAGTCGAGAACGAGTCGGGCGCAGCGTGAGTGCTCACGCCGCGACTTCAAGGAGAGATGATATGAATTCGAGTTTGAATCACGGGTCCGCCCGGATCTACCAATTCCCGCCCGGGGGCCGCTCGGCTCTCGGCGGACGCCGCTTCGGCGAGCGCACACAGGCGGTCGAGTCCACCTCGCCACACGTCAACGAGGTCGCCTCCAGCAGCAGCTGGTACCACGAGGCGGCCATCGAAGAGGAAAAGCCGGAATGGCAACGCTGATACCGGCGGCGGAGGGCTGCCGATCTTGGGTTCTCGTGCAACGATCAAAGGCATGAAGAAGGGTCGAAACCAAAATGTTTCGACCCTTTTTGACGTCGCCTCGCAGGATCACCACACCAACGATCACGGCACCGAAAAACTGCGCCTTTTTGCCGATTCATACCGGCCCCTCAGACGGATACAAATAGTCGAGACTAAATCGAACGGCACGCTCTCTGGTCATTTCGCGGCCGTAGAGAATGGCTTAAGTTTGGGCCGATGTCAGAATCCCCTGCCCGCCACCTCAACCTCGCCGGCGCCAGCAATTTCCGCGACCTTGGCGGCTACCCTGCCAGGGACGGCCGCATCGTGCGCTGGCGGCAGATTTTCCGCTCCAACCACCTCGGCCACCTCACCGAAGCCGACGTCGAGGTGTTGCGCGGCCTCGGGCTCAAGAGCGCATTCGATTTCCGCGGCACCGAAGAGCGCGCAGAGGCCGCTTGCGGGTTGGCGGAAATCGCGGTGCATTCACTGCCGGTCGAGCCGACCGTGATCGCGGCGCTGCGGGCGCGGCGTGCCGAGGGCGTCGCGCTCTCGTCGGCGGATGCGCTGGACGTGATGCGCGATTCCTACCGCAGCTATGTGCATGAAAATACCCCGAGCTATCGTGCGCTGTTCGCGCATCTCGTCGAGGACCACGCGCCGCTCGTGATCCATTGCACCGCCGGCAAGGATCGCACCGGCTTCGCCTGTGCGCTGATCCTGCATGCGCTCGGCGTCCCGGATGAGGTGATTTCGGAGGATTACCTGCTCACCAACCGCTTCTACCGGCGCGACCCCTCCGCCTCCAGCGATCTCCCCGACGAGGTCCGGCAGGTGCTCGGGACGGTGCAACCATCCTTCCTCGCCGCGGCGTTTGATGCCATTGCCGACGATTACGGCGATCTCGAAAGCTATTTCAGCGAGGGATTGGGGCTTGGCACGCCGGAGCGCGCAAGCCTCAAGGCGCGCTACCTGGAATCCTGACTCCCCAAAAACGAGGGTTAACCGCGCGTTACGCCGCCGCTTCCAATTCGGCGTCGAGATCGGCGATGACGTCCTCGAAGGCCGAGATCGCCTGCTGGACCGCGGCGATCTGCATCAGTTCCCAGCTACTGATCGGGCCATTGCGGTTTTGCAATGCGACAATCAAATCCCGCCGCTGCTCCTTGAGCTGAACAAGCGGCAGACCGTGGTCAGGCAGATTTCTCATCATGGTGGTGCTTCCCATCCCTTGGATTGGACCCCTTTGACCTATAGCCGGATGAATCTGCCGTCGGCTTACAGAACTCTGACAAATTTTAGCTAATTGGCACCGGGGAATTGCGGATATGGTGGGCTCACACCGTCGGCGGCGGCGGTGCGCCGGCGATCGCGCCGTAGAGCGCCTGCGCGACGCAGGCGGTGGCCCATTCGCTCATGTGAAGCTTATCAGGATCGGTCGGATCGATCAGTTCATCGATCGGAATGCCGTCCCCAACGCACCAGCGCTCCATCAGCGCGAAGCGGTGAAAGACATTGACCCGACCTGCGGCCGCGGCCTCGATCCGCGACAGGATGTCCCTCGCCCGGGCGATCTTTTTCGGTTTCACGATGGCCGTTGTGTATTGCAAATCCATCAGCACCACATCCATCGCCAATCCCGCGAGCCAATCCAGTCCTGCCACGATCGCAGCACCCACGGCGTCGGGACTATAGACTTCGTCGTGAAATACCGCGTTGGTGCCGACCTGCCAGACCACCAGCGCCGGTGCTTCGCCGATCACATCGGGCTCGAAACGGGACAACTCCTCCGGCAACTCCTGGCCGCCGATGCCTCGGTTGAGCACGTCGATCATCCGGCCGTAGTTGGTCGGACAATTTCGCAACGCCAGTTCGAGCCTGTGGGGAAACGGCAGGATATTGCCCTCGCCGGCCGTCGACGACGAGCCGATGGCAACGATCTTAGTTCGGCGCTGACGCTTGAGACTCTGCGCCAGATGTGGAAGCGGACGTTTGAATGCAACGAGATCGGGGTGACTGACACAGGGCCGTGGGACACGGGGCATCGAAACATCCTCCGCGGGAATGGTCTACCGCATGCCCGCATTTGGAGGCACAATCGGGCAGCATTGCAAATGAAATTCTCCGGACCATATTGGGCGCTGCCCTATCGACGCGCGGAGACCCGGATGAACGGAAAAGTCGTTGTCGTGACCGGCGCGTTGGGCGCGCTCGGCAAGGTGGTTGCGGAAACAGCCCGGGCGCGCGGGGCGCGTGTCGCCGGCGTGGATCATGCACCCTCGCAAACTCGGCCGACCGCCGATCGAATCGAATTTGGCGGGGTCGATCTTTCCGACGCCGCGCAGGCCAAGAAGGCAATCGATGCGGTGGCCGCACACTTCGGCAGCTGTGACGTGCTGATCAATATTGCCGGCGGCTTTGCCTTCGAGACCGTTGCCGAAGGCGACCCCAAGACCTGGCAGCGCATGTTCGCGCTCAACCTGCTCACCGCGCTGAACGCCGCGCGCGCGGCGATCCCGCATCTTGCGGCGTCACCGGCGGGGAGGATCGTCAACGTCGGCGCGATGGGCGCGCTACAGGCGGGTGCCGGCATGGGCGCCTACGCCGCCTCCAAATCCGCGGTGCATCGGCTGACGGAAGCGCTCGCCGCCGAGTGGAAGGGCAAGATCACAGTCAACGCGGTGCTGCCTTCGACCATCGACACCGCGGCCAACCGCGCCAGCATGCCGAAGGCGGATTTCAGCAAATGGGTGACGCCGCAGGAACTGGCCGAGGTGATCCTGTTCCTTGCCGGCGACGCTGCGAGCGCCGTCACCGGCGCGCTGATCCCCGTCAACGGAAGAATATAGAGCGCTTTCGAGCGAAGTGGTCACCGGTTCGCGTGAAGAAAACACGTCAACCACGCACCGTGTGCATCTCGACCTTGTAGAGTCCCTTCAGCATGGCGCCCTGCGATCTCTTGGTTCGCAACCCATGGTCACACGGATCAAGCAAAATGCCGGGCGAGGCGGATATCGCCGCCCGGTTCAGTCCGGAACCAGCAAGCGCAGCCTTGATTTGAAACGAATGCTTTGTTTGCCGGCCAGCGCAATGCCGTCGCTGTCAGCCGTCTCGTCGGTATAGGTCCCGGTAAATCCGATCGTGACCACCTTGCGCTCCCATATCGGGCGCTCGCCGAAGGTCGGCGTGTGTTCCTGGTTGGTCACTTCGCCCTTCCACTTGCCGTCGGCGCAGGTGTAGGTGCCGTAGGCATAAAAGAAGGAATCACCGCCGCGCAGCGTACCGTCGCGCACGACCATGACGCCCTGATTGCCGCCCTTGACGCCGTCAAGCATCTCCACGGTGATGTGGTAGAGCCCATTCCTGATCATGACACGCGTTTGCGCCCGTCCGGTCTCGCGCGCAGGATAGCCGCTCCGGCATGGTTTGATCAAATCCCGCGGCATGCGCAGCCGGCGATCCGGGTTAAACTCGCGGCACTGAGTCGCGCAGGCGACGCCGAAACCCGGACCGGAGTCACCTTGGAGACCGCGCTATACCTTCCCGTCAAACGCTTCCTCGAAGGCCTCGGCTTCACCGTCAAGGGCGAGGTCGGCGGCTGCGATTTGGTGGCGCTGAGCGGTGGCGATCCCCCGATCGTCGTGATTGGCGAACTAAAGCTCTCCTTCAACCTCGAGCTGGTGCTGCAGGCGGTCGATCGCGCCGGCGCCTGCGACGAGGTCTGGCTCGCGGCCAAAATGTCCGCGCGCGGCAAGGGCCGCGAGAGCGACGCGCGCTATCGCAACCTGTGCCGCCGGCTCGGTTTCGGCATGCTCGCGGTCACCAGTACCGGCGACGTCGAGGTGATCGTCAAGCCGCCGACCACGAGCCCCCGCCGCAACCCGAAAAAGCGTTCCCGCCTCGTCGCCGAACACCGCCGGCGCAAGGGCGATCCGGCGCTAGGGGGCAGCACCCGCTCCCCGATCATGACGGCCTACCGGCAACGGGCGCTCGCCTGCGCCGCCGCGCTGGCGCGCGGGCCCACGCGGGTGTGCGATCTCAGGGCCGAAATTCCGGACGCAGCGAAGATTCTATTGCACAACGTCTACGGCTGGTTCGACCGCGCCGAACGCGGCGTCTACGTTCTCACCGACGCGGGACACGCCGCGCTGAAACGCTGGCCCCAGCAGCCGGTCGACTTTACAGGCGTCGGCGATGCCTCCCCGTGACGGTGACCGGAAACGAAGGCGGGGAGACATCATGATCATCGTGACCGGCAGCGTGACGGCCCGGCAGGATTGTCTCGACGAGGTCAGAAGGTTGAGCCTTGAGCACGTGCGACGCTCCCGCAAGGAGCCCGGCTGCATCGCACACGCCGTGCACGCCGATTGCGAGAACCCGCTGCGGCTGGTGTTCATCGAGCAATGGGTGGATCGCGCCGCTCTGTCGGCGCATTTTGCCGTGGCGGCTTCACGCGATTTTGTCCGCGCGCTCCAACCGCTCGCCGCGGCAGCGACGACCCTCGAGATCTATGACGCTGCGAGGCTGCAAGGTGTTTGAAAATTGCCGGTGCATAGCTGGATTGCCATACGAATTTCATATTGCAATGCAACATGAGGGCTCCTAGGTATTCCGCAGCAGATGAGAGGCCCCAATGAGTGACGACTGGAATACCAAATATGGATCGCGGCGCGTCCGGCGCGATCCGCCGACGCTGGATGAAGCGATTTTTGCGGCGATCGGCATAACCGACGACCAGGAAGCTCAGGCCGAAATCGCGGCGTCGCTGATGGGGTTGCCGATCGAATCCGTCACCGCCGAGGTGAAGAAGATGGCGCGCGCCTCGGCGCGTTCCTCGACCCGCGTGATCGCCGGCGAACAGGGCGCGCAACGCTCGGTCGTGGTCGAACGGCGGGTTGTCAGGAAATTCGGCAACGACAAGCGCACCGGGACCTGAAGCACGGGCTGCCGAGCCGAGGGTCGTCGGCGATTCCCTGGACCCGATAGCCGCGGATCGCCGCAGGCGGAATCCGCCGCTCAGGCGGTCCCGCCCCAGCCGTATACCCGCAACGCGAAATTCAAGTAAGCGCGGTTGACACCGCTCATGGCGCGCAGCGTATCGGCCGAGGTTGCGATTGCGAGCCATGCGAGTTCGAGCTGCGATTGCGGCTTAAGATCGATGGTGCCGGTGGATTCGCCGTGCCGGAAGGCAAGATGTGCGCCGAACTTGTTGGCAAGCGCGCGCATCGCATGGTTCTGCGCACCGGTGGTGATCCGCAGCGCGTGGTAACCCTTCCATCGCGCCTCCGCGACCAACCTCTGGAACAGGCTTGAGCCGACGCCACGCCGCCGCACTGCGTCTTCGACGCTGAAAGCGATCTCCGGCAATCCGTCATCGGATTGCTCGGGCGGATGCAGTTCCGCCGCGCCGCGCACTACTCCACTCTCGATATAGGCGGCAATCAGGGTGCCATCGTCAGCGCATCTTGCGGCATAACGTTCGATGAAGCTCTCATCCATGTAACCATTGAAGCGGTCGTGGCGGCTCTGCGGATCGAGCCGCAAGAGGTGATCGCGCAACAGCGGTAGTTCTTCATGTTGACGCAGGGTCCGAACGTAGCCACGCGGCCGTGGACGGGTGATGTCTTTGTGTTGCACTTCAAATCTCCTCTCAGAAGACCCTCGAGGAGGCGTCGAATCCCTAGAGGATGCATATTGTGCATCGCAGCATGGAATTCAAGGACGCTTCCTGCCGCAATTAACGGCAGAATGTCGCGACCGGATGGTTAACAAAGTCGGATACCCCGTATTCATACGAGAAGATGGCCTCACACGAGTACCATCTGCGTCTGGGTCACCACCGCCACCAGCTTGCCATCCTCGGTCTCCAGCCGGGTTTGCCAGACCTGGGTGCGACGGCCGCGGTGCACCGGCGTCGCGGTCGCGACGAGGACGGCTCCCTCCCTGGCACCGCCGATGAAATTGGTCTTGCTCTCGATCGTCGTGGTGCCCTTGGCATCCTCAGGCAGATTGAACACGGTCGCCGCCGCGCCGACCGAATCCGCAAAGGCCATGATGGCGCCGCCGTGAATGGTGTGGCCGAGCGTGCAGAGATCCGGCCGGACCAGCATCCGCGCGACCACGCGGTCCTTTTCCGCCTCGGTGAAAGTGACGCCCTTCAACTCCGCAAAAGGCATCTTCATCGAGTTCACTTTTTCAAGCGGCGTCATCTTCGGCACCTCCCCAGCTTCATCAACGCACTTTTCGAAGATGATGGATGACCTGGTCAAGCCCGGCAATGGCGTCCGAGGTAGTTGCCGTGACAAGACCCGCACAATTCTGCATATCATCAGCCATGCGCCACTTCCCTCCTCGCCGCATCGTATGTCTCACCGAAGAGACCGTCGAGACGTTGTATCTGCTCGGCGAGGAGGACCGCATCGTCGGCGTCTCCGGCTACGCGGTGCGGCCGCCGCGGGTCCGTCGCGAGAAGCCGCGGGTGTCGGCGTTCATCTCGGCCGACATTCCCAAAATCCTGGCGCTCGAGCCCGACCTCGTGCTCGCCTTCTCTGATTTGCAGGCCGACATCGTCTCCGATCTCGTGCGCGCCGGCGTCGACATTCATGCTTTCAACCAGCGCGACGTGGCGGGCATTTTGGCGATGATCCGCACTCTGGGCGCGCTCGTCGGCGCCGCCGAGCGCGCCGATCGCCTCGCGACCGGTTTTGAGAAACGGCTCGCGGACGTCGCCAACACGGCTCGACCTTCGCGAAAGCCAAGGGTCTATTTCGAGGAATGGGACGATCCGCTGATCAGCGGCATCGGCTGGGTTTCGGAATTGATCGAGATCGCCGGCGGTGAAGACATCTTGCCCCGATTGCGGTTTCAGCAGTCGGCGAAAGACCGCGTAATCTCACCGGAGGTGGTGCGCCAAGCCGCACCTGACGTGATCCTCGCCTCCTGGTGCGGCAAGAAGGTCGTCGCCGACCGGATCAGGAAGCGGCCGGGCTGGAGCGAAATTCCGGCAGTGCGCAACGACCGCATCGTCGAAATCAAGTCGCCGCTGATCCTGCAGCCCGGCCCCGCCGCGCTGACCGATGGGCTGGATGCGATCGTGAAGGCGCTGTGGCCATCTGGATAAGCGTTCCCCGGATGCTGCGCAGCGCGCTTGCGGTGCGCTGCTGATCCGGGGTCCATCGCTCGACACTGCGACCGTCCCGGCTCTGCAGTGTATCACTTCGTGCTGCACCGCGCCCAGGACACGCTAGGCCTTCTCCACCCCGCACCATTCGGCAATGAACAGCGCGGTGGCCTTGGTCGATTTTCGCAATGAGTCGAGGTCGACGTATTCGTTGAACCCGTGCATCGCCGCGCCCGAGGCGCCGAAACAGAGGCTCGGGATGTTGTAGTTCAGCCCGTAGAACCGCGTATCGGTCAGCGCGGTGAACACGAGGTCCTGCACCTCGCCGCCATAGACCGCGGTGAAAGCCTCGCCGAACGCGGCTTCCGCTTCGGCGGAATCCTTCAGTTCATAACCTTCCGACAGAAATCCGGACCATTGCACGTCGGGCGGATTGTTGGAGAGGAAACGGTGATCGCGCGCCGCCGCCGAAACGCAGGCAAGGATTTCGGCCTGGCAATCGGCGACCGACCAGCCCGGCAGGATTGCGATCCGGCAATCGACGTCGCACCACGCCGGCACGCTGGAGGCCCAGTCGCCGCCCTTGATGATGCCGGGATTGAAGTTGATGGGATGCGTGACCGCCTTGAAATGGGGGTCGCTCCTGGCGCGGTCGTTCCAATCGGCCTCGAGCTTTTCCAGCCCCTTGATCAGATGGTAGGCCGCGGTGATGGCGTTGGAACCGCTTCCCGCCTCGAACACGTGCACGGGATGGCCGCGCACTTTCAGGCGAAACCAGATCACGCCGACCTGCGAGCGCACCATCTTGCCGCCCGTCGGTTCGGGAATGAAGCAGGCATCGGCACGATAGCCACGCTGCAAGGTGGAGAGCGCGCCGACCCCGGTGCTCTCCTCCTCGATCACGGATTGAAAATGAATCCGCCCGGTCGGCTTCAACCCTGCGGCCGCGATCGCATCGAGCGCATAGAGCGCGCCGATGGTGCCGGACTTCATATCGCAGGCGCCGCGGCCATACATCTTGCCGTCCCTGACCACCGGCGAAAACGGCGGCGTCTCCCACATCTCGAGCGGTCCCGGCGGTACCACGTCGCAATGCCCCTGCAGGATCAGCGACTTTCCCGCGTTGTTGGCGGAGCGGTAGGTGCCGACCACGGTGCGCGCCCGGGAAAAATCATGCAGGATCGGGCCGAAGCCGCGCAAATCCTTCAAGTCGTCGACATCGATGTACCAGTCGTCGACCTCGTAGCCGCGCCGGCGCAACAGATCGCCCATCATGTCCTGGCAGGGCCCCTCGGCGCCGCGGGTCGAAGGGATCGCGACAAACTCGCTCGTGGTGGCAAGCTGCGCGTCGAAACCGGCGTCGACAGCGTCGAGGATTCGCCGCCTGTTGTCGTTGGCGTTCATCGCATCACTTTTGCTGCTGTCACTTCTAGAATCGCTGTTCCGCTAATACATTCGGCGGCGGGATTTCGCTGGACCATGGAGACACGGATGCCCGGCAATCGCAATGTGTTTCTCGTGGTCTCAGGGCTGGTCGTGCTGGCGACATCGGCGCAGGCGGATCAGGTTTCACGCGAGCGGGATATCGTCAATTTGCGGCTGGGACAGCACGTCCTGGTCGACGACGGATCGTGCCCCGCCGGACAGATCAAGGAAGTCGTCGGTGCCAGGATGACGCCCAAAGGAATTTTGCGTGCGCAAAAATGCGTCCCGCGTCTGGGAGCGAGGAAATAAGCCGCGCCGGTCCGCTCTGGCTGAGTTGCCCTATTGCTGCGCCGGCTCGAACATGCATTGCAGCGTCGGCTTGGCGATCTTGGTGAAGGTTGCGCCGATTTCGGACCGTTTCGATGCCGGCACCCACGCCGTCTCGATGGTGGGAACGCCGGTCTCGCTGATGCCGCGCAACAGCGCCTGACGCAGATCGTTGTCTTCCACGGCGGCCGCGGCGTGATCGTGCAGACAGCCGCAGACCTCTTCCGGATGTGCCCACCGGCCCATCATGTGGGGCGCGCATTGGCGAATGAACTCCGCGCGTGGATCCGGGAAGTCTTGCAGGCGGGCGAAATTGAATCTGTTCGATCCGGGACGGCTCGAGCTGGGTCTGCACTTGGGCCTGCGCCGAACCCGCCAGAATGAGGGAGCAAGCGAGCGCTGCGGCACTGATGCGAAAAAGCATGATGACCTTACCGGCAAAACTTCGCGCGTCTTACTTCAACGGGCCGCGACAACCATCGAATGCGATGCCGTCGTGACGACGGGTGAACCGTTATAGGAGAAGGTTCCAACGCCCGGTAAACCGCTATCCGCAGAACCAATCATCGAGGGTCCAACGAGAGCGAAGGCAAGGGCAACGACGAAGCTGAGCGTTCGCATTTGACTGTCTCCAAGTTCGTGTCCCGGCTCTACCGGCCGTTTTCCTTAGTCGCTTGATAACCATGCCGGGTTTCCGGAGTTCTGCGCAAAAAGCGGAAAATGGTTTCGTCGCACCGGAGAATTGTTTCTTCGGCCGGGGCCGATGAAACAATATCCAAAAAAATTCCAATCATTTCAAATGGATGAGCTCTCAAAAGGAGGACCGGCATAGCCCATTGGCCGAGTCCGGGTCGTTCATTGGCCGACCGGGGAGATGATATCCGGCCAAGAGATGCCGTCTCTGCTCGAAAGACCGCCGGACGGGGCGCCGTGAACCGAGGCCTCCGTCTCGCCGACCAATCCGTACCCGTTGCAACTTTTCCGGGCGGTTGCGCGTTCTGATCGAGCCTCAGGGGGATTTCTTCGTGGCGAATGGCAACATCGACGTTGGCAGCAAAGTCCCGACGCGCGAGCCGAGCCAGCCGGCCATCGACCGCGTGGTTCCACGGATCGAGCGAAACAATCCCGCGAAGAGAGACGGCCTAAGAATTTGTGGCGCAATGGCGCAGCAATGCGGCGATCTTGGTCGCGGCAACCAGTCGGCGCCGCAGAAATTCGTGCATCTGGTGGGCTCCCGCGACCCAAAGGCGCGGCCCGAGCCGCCATTGCGCCCGCGCCCTGCCCCGCAAAGGTCCTAGGTCAGCCTTTCTCTACTGAATGAAATCACCGCATTTCTGAACCAGCGGATCGGCGGCGCCCCAGGGCATGATCGGCACCGTCGAAGTCGAATTCTTCGGCGAGCCTTCGATCAGCTTGTCCGAATAGACCATGTAGACCAGCACGTTGCGTTTGGCGTCGCAGCCGCGCACGATCTGCATCTTCTTGAAGAACATCGATCGCCGCTGCCGGAACATGTCGTCGCCCTGCTCGAGCTTGCCCTTGAAATGGATCGGGCCGATCTGGCGGCAGGCCAGCGAGATATCGGAGACCTGTTCGGCGAGCCCGAGCCAGCCCTTGAAGCCGCCCCTCTCCGGCACCGTGAAATGGCACGCCACGCCCTCGACCTCGGGATCGTCGACACCATAGGTCGCAAGTTTGTCGTTCGGGCTGAGCAGCTTGAAGACGGTGGAGCGGCGGAAAATCAAGTCCGGCTCGTCGGCGGCAAAACTTCGTGAAAGCGGCCATAACGTAAGCGTAAGCGCCAGCAAAGCCAGAGGCTTCCACCTCGTGTCATACGTTATTAGGGCTTTGCGTGTCATGGATATCTCCGTTGGTCAGCCTGCCCCATGTAGGCGCGATGAGACTTCGCGGGAAGGCTGCCGGCAGCGGGGGCTGCGGCCCGTTTAACGCGGTGTGAGGCTTTTTTGTTACGCTTGGGGTGAAAACTGCGGGGATTGAGTGCGTTAAGCTGGTGAACGCATACCCCGTCTGTAACACTAAGGATCGATGGCTGGGGATTCGAGGATGAAGCGCGTGCGCGGGCAGAGGGATCTTGTCGCCGGAGGGCTCTGGCGTTTGGCCGTCTTGACGGCGGCGGGCTCGCTCGGCGCTGCGTCCCAGGCGCAAGCCGCGCGCTATTACTGGTACGACAACGAGGCCGGTTACTACCGGCCCGAACCGACCGTTCCGCATCGCCGGCCCAAACCCGCCCGTCATCAGGCCAGGAAGCTCGAGGCGCCCGAGAAGGAAACCGCCAAGCCGCAGGGACCCCTGATCATCTCGGTCTCGATCGACCACCAGAACCTGAAAATCTACGATGACAACGGACTTTTCGCGGAAGCCCCGGTTTCCACGGGGATGAAGGGACACCTGACGCCGATGGGCGTTTTCAGCGTGCTCGAAAAAGAAAGGATGCACCACTCCAACATCTATAGTGGCGCGCCGATGCCCTTTATGCAGCGGATCACCTGGTCGGGCGTCGCCATCCATGCCGGGGTGCTGCCCGGCTATCCGGCTTCCCATGGCTGCATCCGCATGCCGATGGCGTTTGCCGTGAAGATGTGGAACTGGACCAAGACGGGCGCGCGGGTCTTCGTCACGCCCGGCGAGATGTCGCCCGCTCCTTTTTCGCATCCGCTGTTGCCGACATTGAAGGTGGTGCCGCAGCCGGTTGTCGCCAGCGAACCGCAGGTGGACGCACCGGTCGCAGCGAAATCCGACAAGGGCGCGAGCATCGAAGTGACGACGGAGCCTCCGATCTCCGAGGCCAAGCTTGAATTGAGACCGTCGGTCGGACACGGCAATGACGCAAAGCCCGTCATCGACGAGCCTCAGGCGACGGCGCCATTGCAGGAGCCGATTCATACCGCGGACGCCAGCGGCGATATCGCCATGAAAACTCCGGTCACGATGACCGATGCGACGGCCTCCGGCGGCGATATTCCGTCGCCCGATAACGCTGCCGCGCGAACCGACAACGTACCGCCGACCACGGACGCCGCTCCAGTCAAGGCCGCCGACGAATTGAGGCCTGATGCGAAGGTGCAAGCGGCAACGTCCGACGCCGGGCCGGTCGACGCGAAGCCCGCCGAGACGGCGTCCACCGGCGACAAGCCGCTCGAGCCCAAACAACCGGAAAACGCGACCGCCGAAATCAAGCCGGCCGAGGCGACGACCACCGGCGAAGCCGGCAAGAGGACGGATGAGCCGGTCATTGGCCAGCCCGCCGGCGACGTCGTGAACAACAAGGTGACCGCTACCGAAACCGCAAAGACCGAAGAGAAGACGACCGAAGCAAAGGCCGACGGCGTCAAGATCGACGCGCCGACTACGGACGCTCCGAAACCGAGCGAAAAGCCCGACGGGGTAGTGAAGGCGGTCACAGATATCGGCAATAGCATTCCTGACGCCAAGAAGGATGAAACCCGCGTGCCCGATGCGGCAAAGTCCGTCGTGGCGGACGCCGACCCCGCGGCCGTGCCCGAGCCCAAACGCACCGGCCAGATCGCGGTGTTCATCAGCCGCAAGGATTCGAAACTCTATGTGCGGCAGCGTTTCGAGCCGCTGTTCGACGTGCCCGTGACGATCGCGCCCAGCGACCGTCCGCTCGGAACCCACGTCTTCACCGCCGAGATCGACAAGAACGATCCCAATGTCGTGCGCTGGTCGGTGGTTTCGCTTCCCGTCTCCCGGCACGCCGAGCGGCGTGACGAGGACAGCCGTCCCTCGCGGCGGCGGAAAATTGCGGCCGCCCCGGTCGAAATGAAACCCTTGCCTGAACCGGATAGCCCAACTGAGGCCCTGGATCGCATCACGATCCCGGCCGACGCGATGGCGCGCATTACGGAAGCGCTTTCGACCGGCGCCTCGATCGTGGTTTCCGACCAGGGCATCAACCAGGGCGAAACCGGCGAAGGAACGGATTTCATCGTTTCGCTGCGCTAAAGCCGCCGTTGCGGCAGCCGCGCAGCCGGTCGCTTTGCATCGGAGGCTGCGTTAAAACCCCCGCCGGCATGACCCAGTTTTCGCTTCCCGCTGCTGCGGCCAAACCGAATGCCGACGCGGCAAAGGATGCTTTCGACCGCCTGACCTTCCTCGGGTGGCGATGGGGATTGGCCGCGATCATCGCCGGCCTCGCCGCCTCGTTCCTCCTGTACGGCTACGCTCTGATCTATTGGCGCAACGCCGACATGGATTTCATGGTGATCTACAACGCCTTTGTCATGAACGATGGCAAGCCGCAGCTGTTCTTCGATCACACCGCCTATCTGACCATTCTGTCAGCCAAAGCCTGGTTCCGCTTGCTGCACACGCTGGGCCTGCTCGACGCATGGTCGCTCTCGGCCATTCCAAGCGCGAGCGATGCACCCGCCTTCGATGCCGCGATGACCCATGCCGTGCGGGCCGGGCGGGTTCTCGCGTTCCTGATCGCGGCCGGCTGCGTGCTGATCTTCGCATGGCTCGCTCGCCGCATCCTGCGCGACTGGCGCGTGGCGATGCTGGCGACGCTGGCGTTCGCATTCACCGGCGGCATCGCGGTGCATTCGCGAATCCTGCGCAGCGAGCTTGTCGCGGCCTTGCCCGTCATCTTCGCGCTGATGATCCTGATGGCGGCCGGACGCCGTGCCGGCCTGGCGCGCCCGCTGTGGATGGCGCTCACTGCTGCTCTGTGCGTGCTCGGTCTCGAAAACAAGGTGCAGGCCATCCTGGTGGTCGGCGCGCTGCCGCTGCTCATCATGCCGTTCGGCGGCACGGCAGGCGCAAGCGTCGCGTTTTGGCGCAATACGCCAATGAGTTGGCTTGCAGCCGGCGTCGCTGCCGTCGCGGCGATATTGGCAGCATGGGCGGCATGGCCGCTGATCGCAACCGGCTTCGATCCCGTTTTGCTTCACGCCGCGCAGTTCCAGCCGCTGGCGCTCGGCCGCTACGGCCTTTACCAGGCCGCGCTCGTGGTCCTGATCGGCGGCTGCATGGTCGGCTATGCCGCGATCTGGCGCATCAGCGCGGCCGAGACGCTCGCCGCGATGTTTGCGGTTGCCGCCGGCGCCTTGATCACGCTGCTCCTGCTCAAGATCGACTACAACGCCAGCAACGTGATCGCGGTTTTCAATCCGCTGGAGAAGATGCTGACTTTTGCGGATGCAACGACTTCGGATGCCGCGAACGGCGCGAAGCCGGCGGCAATCCTCATGCTCCTGCTCGAGGGCGTCGCATCCGTGTTGGCGCGCTACAGCTTCGTGCTGCATTCCTCGCCGCGTCCGACGGTGTTTTTGACCTGGCTGATCGTCCCCGGCATCGTCTATGCGTGGCGGCGCGGCGAGCGGCTCGCCGCGATCCAGGCCCTGCTGCTGCTCGCCGCCGCGATCGGGATTGACACCCTGGGCGTGCGGCGCGGGTTGAAATCCGAATATTTCATCTTCACCGATCCGCTGATCATCCTCTCCGGCGCGATCCTGCTCGATGGCCTGACCGATCTGCGCTTCCGAAAATGGACCTATCCGGTCGCCATCACCCTGTTCGGATTGCACATCGCCGTCGGCCAGGCCGAGCCGGCCAAATATGCCTTCATGCGGCGGGGACCGGAGCCGATCTGCGAATGGCAGGGCTATTACATGCCGCTATTGAAGTTGCCCTGGTGCGGTTCTCCGCAGGCGCGGCCATAACGGCTTGTTGAAGAGAGCCGCCTGCTTGTTTGGATTACTCTGGTTGCATCTAAATCAACGGGGGCTCGCCATGATCGACCGCAGGACCATTCTCACCGCGACGCTGGCTGCGATGGCAGGGACGACCGTGACGCGGACGGCGTGGGCGCAGGGAGCGATGAGCCGGATCACCGCCTACGCCTTTTCGTTTCCGGCACTGAACGGCGGCGAGATCAGCCTTGCCGAATATACCGGCCGTCCGCTCCTGATCGTCAACACCGCATCATTGTGCGGCTACACGCCGCAATATGCCGGCTTGCAGCAATTGTGGACCGAATTTCACGACCGTGGCTTGATGATCATCGGCGTTCCCTCCAACGATTTCGGCGGCCAGGAGCCGGGCGGCGCCACCGAGATTGCGGAGACCGCGCAACACCAATACGGCGTTACCTTCCCGATCGCGGCCAAAGCCATCGTGAAGGGCCCGAATGCGCATCCGTTCTACAAATGGGCCGCGGAGGCGCGCCCGAAGGATGTTCCAGGCTGGAACTTCCACAAATATCTGATCGGCCGCGACGGTTACATTGCGGAAGCTTTTCCCTCGGTCGTCGAGCCGACAGACACCCGCGTCAAAACCGCCATTGCGCGGGCGCTGGCGGCGAACGTACCGTCCTGACACGTTTGCTGAATTAACCGGTTTGATGGACAAAGCGACGCGCCCGCACAAAATCCGTTGCCGTGGCGGCGCCGGTCCAACTAGGCTATGTTGATCGGGGGCGGAAAATGGCTCGGGCGACGGCAAGACGCCGGCGTCTGGCGCGGGACCAATGTCACGGGACCAATATCAAGGGGAATATGATGCGTATTGCGGCAGGATTTATCTTTGCAGGCGCGGTTTCGCTTTGTGCATCAGGCTTGGCCTGGTCGCAGACGGCGGTCACCACGGGCGCAGCCACACCGCAGGCTGCCGCCGCTCCGACGCCAGCCCCTTCGCCGGCTCCGGCGGCGGCCGTCAAACCCGCTTGCGCCAATCCCAATGCGATCGGCATCTCCCGCGTGGTCGAAATCGACACCACCGGCGGGCCGGGCTTCGGCTTCGAGCACTTCAAGCAACTGGATTTCCTGCGCGACCACGAAATCGTGCTGACGTTCGACGACGGCCCCTGGCCGGTCAATACGCCCTCGGTGCTGAAGACGCTCGCCGACGAATGCACGAGCGGCATCTTTTTTTCGATCGGCAAGCATGCGACCTATTATCCGGAAATCCTGAAAGAGGTTCTCGCCGCCGGCCACACCATCGGAACGCACACCTGGTCGCACGCGACGCTGACCAACAAGAAGCTGTCCCAAGACCAGCGCAAGGAAGAGATCGAAAAGGGCTTCAGCGCGGTGAAGTGGGCGCTGGGCGGCGTTTCGCCGGCGCCGTTCTTCCGCTTCCCGGCGCTGCAGCATCCGCCGGAAATGGTCACCTATCTCGGCACCCGCAACATCGCGATGTTCTCCTGCGACCTCGACTCCTTCGACTTCAAGGCGCGCAACGCGCAGCAAGTGATCGACGTCACCATGAAGAAGCTCGACAAGCTCGGCAAAGGCATCATCCTCCTGCACGATTTCCACAAGCACACCGCCGAAGCCTTGCCCGAGCTGCTGCACCGGCTGAAGGCCGAAGGCTACAAGGTCGTCAAGATGATCCCGAAATTCCCGGTGCAAACGATCGCCCAGTATGACGACGAGATCCTCAAGGAGACCAAACTGCCGACGGTGAGCACGCGACCGGTCTCCGCCGTGGTGCAGACGATCTCGCAATAAGTTCGCCGCGCGATGCCGGGGCTGAGCGTCGACGGCTACGTCATCGTGTCCGCGGACGGCATGCTGGCGAACGCCGCCGGCGTGATGCCGATTGAGCTGAAATTCGATGGCGACAAGCAATTCTTCACTGCCGCGCTTGATCGCGCCGACCTGATCGTGCACGGCCGCCACTCCGGCGAAGAACAGGCGAACTCGCCGCGGCGAAAGCGGATCGTCCTGACGCGGGGCGTCGGCGCGCTTGCAGCCGATCCGTCCAATCCGAAGGCAACGCTGTGGAATCCGGCCGGCGCGTCGTTCGAGGCGGCTTGCGATTTCGCCGGCGTGCGATCGGGTACTGTTGCCGTCATCGGCGGGCCCGGCGTGTTCGGAATGTTTTTGGACCGTTACGAAACCTTCTGGCTCTCGCAGGCCCCCCATGTGCGGCTTCCGGGCGGCGAACCCTGCTTTCCCGGCGTGCCCGCGCAATCGCCGCAGCAAATTCTGGCCGCGCATGGACTGAAGCCGGGCGAAGCCCAAATCCTGGATCGCGCCGGCGACGTCAGCGTCACCCCGTGGCGGCGATCGGATCACACATCGCCATAGGCGGGCTCAGCCACCCGCGGTCTGCGGCCGTAGCCCGCGATCATGAACAGCGCGCCGATGATCGACAGGCTCTTGAGTGCGTCCACCAGGGTCTTGGCGTTTTCCGGCGGCTGCTGGTTCCAGAAATCGTTGAAGTAATAGATGGTCGCCGCCACGAAGAAGATCAGAAGGATGGCAAAGAACCGGGCGCCGAAATTCACCGCGATCATCAGGCCGCTGATGACCTCGAACACCCCGACCGCGATGGCCAGCAATTGCGGCGTCGTCATTCCCGTCATGGTTTCGAGCTGTGACGTGTAGGGAGCAAGCAGTGCAGGGATGGCGATCTTGGCGGCGATCAATTCCGCCGTGGCGGGAATTGCGAACAGCTGGGCGGCGCCCGAGTAAATAAACAGCACCGCGAACAAGATCCGCCCGAAAGTAATCAACGCTGGCATGTCGGCCTCACTGGATGCTGCGAAATACGGTCGCCAAGAACGGGACGATTATGGGGGTTCCGCCCCGGCTTTTCAAACGATCAATCCGCCTAACCGCCGTCCACTTTTTCCGGATCATGCTTTAACCGAACAAGGTCGGCTGCTGGCGGCCGGCCCGCTCCTGGGCTTCGACGGCGGCCACCGCCGTCATGTTGAGGACGCCGCGGGCGGTCACCGAGGGGGTGAGAATATGCGCCGGACGCGAAGGCCCGATCAGGATTGGGCCTACGGGAAGCGCATCCGCCAGCGCCTTGATCATCTGATAGGCGACGTTGGCGGTATCGAGGTTCGGCATGATCAGGATATTGGCCACTCCTTCCAGCTTCGAATGCGGCAGGACCAGTTTGCGCTCGGCCTCGGAGAGCGCGGTATCGCCCTGCATTTCGCCGTCGGCCTCGAGTTCCGGATGGTGCTGCTTGAAAATCGCGGTGGCGCGACGCATCTTGCGCGAGGAGTTGGTATCGTAGCTGCCGAAGTCCGAATGTGACACGAAGGCGATCTTGGGCTTGATATTGAAGCGCTGCACGGCGAGCGCCGCCAGCGCCGCCATTTCCGCGATTTCCTCGGCGCTCGGGTCCGGCCGCACCTGGGTGTCGGCGATGAAATAGGCGCCCTTGCTGGTGATCATCAGCGCAAGGGCTGCAAAATCGCTGACCCCCGGCAGGAAGCCGATGATCTCGCGCACATGGCGCAGATGGCTCATATAACGGCCCTCGACGCCGCAGATCATGGCATCGGCCTCGCCCCGGATCACCGCCAGCGCCGCGATCACGGTGGCGTTGGTGCGCACCACCGTGCGTGCGGCATCGGGGGTCACGCCGTGCCTGCCGGCGACGGCAATGTAGGACTGCACGTAGGATCGATAGCGCGGATCGTCCTCGGGATTGATCAGGTCGAAATCGCGGCCAGCCTTGATCGCGAGGCCGTAGCGCTTGATCCGCGCCTCCACCACCGAGGGACGCCCGACCAGGATCGGTCGCGCCAGGTTCTCTTCGAGCACCACCTGGGTTGCATGCAGCACCCGCTCGTCCTCGCCCTCCGCGTAGATCACCCGCACCGGCTGGGTCTTTGCCTTGGCAAACACCGGCTTCATGACGAGACCCGAGCGGAACGCGAAGCGCTCGAGCTGGGCGGTATAATCGTCGAAATTTTTGATCGGACGCGAGGCGACGCCGGATTCCATCGCCGCCCTCGCGACGGCGGGCGCAATGCGCAGGATCAGCCGCGGATCGAACGGGCTCGGAATCAGCGAACCCGTCCCGAACCCCTGCGCTTCGCCGGAGTCGAAGCCTTGCAGGATGGCGTCGACGGGCGGATCGCGCGCGAGCTGCGCGATCGCCTCGACCGCGGCCTTCTTCATGTCCTCGTTGATCGCGGTCGCGCCGACATCGAGCGCGCCGCGGAAGATGAAGGGAAAGCACAGGACGTTGTTGACCTGGTTGGGAAAGTCGCTTCGCCCGGTGCAGATCATCGCGTCGGGGCGGGCCTTGCGGGCCTCATCCGGCATGATCTCCGGGTTCGGGTTGGCGAGCGCCATCACCAGCGGCTTTTCCGCCATCCGCTTGACCATGTCGGGCGTCAGCACATTGGGCGCCGAAACCCCAAGGAAAATATCGGCGCCGTCGATCACCTCCGAAAGCTTCCGCATCTCGGTATTCTGCGCATAGACCGCCTTCCAGCGGTCCATCAGCGTCTTGCGTCCCTGATAGACCACGCCGTCGATATCGACGACCCAGATGTTCTCGCGCCGCGCGCCCATCAAGACCAAAAGATTGAGACAGGCGATTGCGGCAGCCCCCGCGCCGGAGCAGACGATCTTGACGTCGAATAGCTTCTTGCCATTCAGCAAGAGCGCGTTGGTGATCGCAGCGCCGACGATGATGGCCGTGCCATGCTGGTCGTCGTGGAATACCGGGATCTTCATGCGCTCCTTGAGCTGCGCCTCGATCTCGAAGCATTCCGGGCCCTTGATGTCCTCGAGATTGATGCCGCCGAAGGTGGGCTCCAGCGCCGCGACCGTCTCGACCACGCGCTCGATGGTGTCGGCTGATATCTCGATGTCGAACACGTCGATGCCGGCGAATTTCTTGAACAGGACCGCCTTGCCCTCCATCACGGGCTTCGAGGCCAGCGGCCCGATATTGCCGAGGCCGAGCACGGCGGTGCCGTTGGTGACGACGGCGACGAGATTGGCGCGCGTGGTCAGCGACGCCGCTTCCGCCGGATTTTCGGCAATCGCGGTGCAGGCGGCCGCAACCCCCGGCGTATAGGCCAGCGCAAGGTCGCGCTGGTTGGCGAGCGGCTTGGTCGCCTGAATCTCGAGCTTTCCCGGCCGCGGCAGCCGGTGATAGGCGAGCGCCGCGGACTGGAGATCTTCGGAATGAGACGACATGCATTCCCCCGGCGGGCCCCGAATCCGACGCTTCGGCGGCCATTCCTTGACTTGCGGCAGATTGAGCCGGATGTGAAGCATGCCCAAGCGCGTTCGCGCAAGCTTTGAAAACACGAATTCGCATTCCGGCGACGCGTTTTGCGCCCGGGCTTTGCGATAACCTCGTCCCTCATCAAACGGAGGGCGCAGGGAATGCCAGGTGCACGCCGCACCCATAGCCTCGTTTGCGAATTAAAAAAGCAAACGAGCGTAGTCACCACAGGTACGCCGAAATCACTCCGGCATCCCCTGCGCAATGGTTGGAACGGCTGCTCCGCGCTCTCCCCGGTGTCTCGGGCTTGTTAGCCACCGTCGCCTGCGGATCGCCCGCAAACTTGACCCCAGCGTCGAGGGGACAGGACCACACGGCTTGACCGTACGCGTTTCGCCGCTCGTCTTGCGGCGCCGCGCATCCATCGCATCCCGCGCCAACGAATTGTGACGATCGCGAAACGCCCCTCTTGTGGGCCGGACGGGGCGGTTAGATCATGTCTTCCGAATTTCGGAAAGAGAAATATTTTTGCGAAAGGGGGCTGGACATCGGACACGATTTCTGAATAGCCGAAGTGATTTGCCCGTCGTGTCGCCGCGGCAACAGGTGGAAATGTCGTTGCGGACGTTCCCTAAACGTTCTAGAACGCTTGGCCCTTTGGACACTGACGATGAAGAAGGCCACACCGAGGAAAAAAGCCCCTGTTCAACTCACTGCCGGAACCGGCTTCCGCAATGAGAATTGCATTGCCGCGCGCTTTCTTCTCGATCTTTTGGCCGGGACCAACACGCTCGGCGCGGATTTCGGCAAGATCGATCGCGTGCAGTGGCAAGGACGCGACCTAGGCTGGCTCGCAGACGATCTCGTTGATCGAGTGCTCGGCTTCCACCGGCAAGCGCGCCGCCGGCATTTCGATCAAAAGCGATCGGCAAGTTACGACCGCGGGCTTCCCTCCGGATTTCGTCGCCATCGCATGGGCGCAATGGTTCGGCGTCAAGACCGAGCGCGTCCTTCGCGGCAGTGACGACGCTGTTGTCCTGATGGTCGGAAGTCTGTCGCATGATGTCGAAGACGCCTGGTCGAATCTGCTAAGCGACGCCCTGATCACGACGCCCGACCGCATGCTCGCCCGGCTTGCCGAGCCCGCAGCCGCCGATGGTTCGCAATCCTCGGCGTTGCAGCGGGCACTATTCGCGAGCCTACGTTGCCCTGACGAGCTTCGTAACGAAGGCGACGCCAGCGACAGCGCCGCGATTCAACTCCTTTGCCGCCTGCGATTGATGCGCTTCGACTTCGAGGCCACGCCGTCGCGCGATCATGATCATGCGCTTCGCGACTGCCAGAACATTCTGCGGTCCGGCGATGCCGACGAGGCCAAGAGCCTTTGGTCCCGCCTTGTTGCCATTGCGGACGCCAACAGGACGGGCGGATCGCTCGACCTTGCGGGCTTGCTTGCCGAGCTGCGCGATGAATTCGATCTGCGCGACCATCCCGACTATCGGCGTGATTGGGAAGTCCTGGACCGGTCAAGCCGCGAGCTTATGGCCGATATTCGCAGCCAGATTTCTGGCTTGGCCCCGCTACCTCGCGATCGAAGCGCGCGCCAAGGTGCTCGATTGTCTCAATCGGGACCGTGCATGCTTTCTTGTCGGCGAGTCCGGAAGCGGGAAGTCTGCCTTGGCCAAGCAAATCGGCGAGGCGGACTACGGCCGGTGCGTGTGGTTTGCCGAAACCACGATCGACTGCGACACGGAAGCCGCGTTCGAGCGCGAAATCGGTATCGCTCATCCGCTTTGCGAAATTCTGACCGCATCGCCCGAGCCGTGCTTGGTTGTCTTCGACAGCTTCGAACGCTACTCGCCGCGCGCGCAGCGCCTCGCGCACCGCTGGATGCAAGTGCTGCTCGCCGAAAACGGTCCGAAGCACGTCCATCTTCTGATGACCGGCCAGATCGAACCGGCGCCCAAGCTTATCCGGAGCTTCATCGAAGCCGGCCTGCCGGCGGCCCTGCACCGAACGACGCCACTCGATCTGCCGTCGGCCGACGACGTTCAAAGCCTTGTCGCGCCGATCTGCGGAGTTGCAATGGGCATCGTTGCGGCCCGAGCTTCGTCCGTTGTTGACGAACCTGAAAATCCTCGACTGGCTGGTCGCGGCAGCGCGCAGCGGGAAGGCGATCAATCCGGCGTCGATCATTGGCGTCAGCTATCTGGTGGACGCGCTATGGGAGCGCTGGGTCGAAGGCGATACCGACCAGCTTGGCCGCTCGCATCTCCTCATGCGGCTCGGCGCGCTCGAAGGCGACACGCTTCTCGCCAGCGTGCCGCGCATGCAATTGGAACAAAGCGAGCAGGCTGCGTTGGGGAGCCTGACGTCCTCGGACCTTGTGCGCATCCGCGACCAGCGCGTGCGATTCACGCACGACATGCTTGGCGACTGGGCTCGCCTCTATGTGCTGATCGGCGAGCCGGGCCTTTCCGCGCCATCCGTTCGCGCCCGCGCGAAGCTGCCGCGCTGGCATCGCGCCATGCGCCTCTTTGGGCAGAGGCTTCTCGAACAGGCTGACGACGGCCCCGAGCGCTGGCGACAAGCGGTCGAGAGATCTGGAAGATGGCACTGAGGAAGGTGCGATTATCCGCGATCAGCTCGTTGAGGCGCTGTTCCTTGCGACGAATGCGGTCGCGCTGCTCCAACGCAGTTGGGAGGCTTTGACGGCAAATCGCGGTCGCCTTCTCGCGCTGATGCTTGAGCGATTCATGTTTGCAGCGACGCTGCCCGATCCGAGGATCGGCGCGCTGTTGTCCGAGACGGAGGACACCGGCGAGTGGGACCATCTGTTCCGGCTGCCGTATTGGCCTTATTGGGGGCCGATGCTGACCGTGCTCCACGCTCATCGCGACGAGGTTGCGCGACTTGTTCCGCATGCGGCCGCCAAACTTTGCGCACTGTGGCTGAAGTCAGTCCCCGTCGAGCTGGGCGAGGGACAGCCGATGCCCTGGCGAAAGCAGGCGGCCGAACTCGCCTTGGCCATCGGCCGCGAAGTCCAGGCGCTCAATGCCGAGGGCAACTATTATTCTGATGGCCACGACAAGACGGTGTACGAGGCTGTCTTGTCCGCCGCACCAGAACTGCCGGATGAAGTCGCGCAACTTTGTCTTGAGCTTGCGCAAAGGCGCGATCTCGACCCCGCAATCGTCGCACGGGTCGAACAGGCGCATGAACGGCAGCGCGAGCAACGACGCCAATTTCTTGAGGCGAATCCGGAAAGACGGGAGAGGTCGTCGTTTCCTCCGGCTTGGCCGCACGGCGAGCTGCGTGATCCCTGGCCGGACGGCCCGCGCGATGGCGTGCAGAATGCATTTCAGGAGGCATGTCTCGACACTGGGGCCTTTTCGGCGCTCGTGCGCGCAAGACCGGACGCCGCGCTTGAAGTCTTGTTGGCGGTCTGCATCGAGCCCCCGCAACACGAGGATTTCGGTCGCAGCTCGATGCCTGAGACCGGCCTCGATCATTGGCATGGCGGCGATCCTCCCTTGTATTGTCGCGGTCCTTTCCTTCAGTTTCTCAAGGATGCCCCGGATCAGGGACTGTCTTTTGCGCTGCGGCTTGTCAAT
>CAVRIB010000016.1:0-208378 GCA_963721135.1 uncultured Alphaproteobacteria bacterium | reverse complement strand
ATTCTGCCGACTCGAGCCTGGTAGTGGGCAAGTTTCGGTTGCCATTGCGGGCCTGGATAAGGGGCATACCGCTTGCGATCCTCTGGGGCGCGCCGTTCATTTTCCTGGTCGGAACGGAATTGCGACTGACCTCGGCGACATTGGCGTCCTCGATCGCACCAGCCTTGATGCCCGTCTTTGCGGGCGCCATGGCCTGGCTTGCCTTCGGGGAGAGGCCCCGTCCGCTGCAAATCTCCGGTTACGTGCTGATTGCGGCGGGGCTTGTTGCGCTTGTCGTGACGTCACATCCTTGAGGGGCCATCCGGATCTGCTCGGGCTTTTGTGTCTCGCTGTCGCGGCGGCGATGTGGGCGGCATATACGCTCCGACTGCGCGAAAGCGGTCTATCACCCTTCAGGCGACGGCCTTGATCTGCTTTTGGTCAACGGTTGTCTTCGTTCCCGTCTACGCGGCCTCTGGGCCGTCAATCTGGCCGGTGCGTCGGTGGCCGAACTGCTGTTTCAATCGGTTTACCAGGGCCTTCTGATGAGCGTCATTGCGGTCTTCGCGTTCAATCGCGGGGTAGCGTCCCTCGGTCCGAACGCTGCGGCGGCAGTCATCGCACTCGTTCCTGTGACCGTCACGGTGTTCGCAATCCCGATCCTTGACGAATTCCCGTCTGTAGCTTCGTCTGTCATTATCACGGTTATAGGGGCCGGAGTGATGCTTGCCGTGGGATCCGGCAAATCCATCAGCCCAAAGGCAGAAAACGCATGATCCGTTTCTATTTCCGCCCGACACCCGATCCGGCAAAGGTTACCGTGATGCGCGGGAGACCGGATTGCCGTACCGAAGCGGTCCCGCTTGACACCGGCGACAGAAATCCGGATCGGTCAGCGCGCCGGCAGAACAAGTGCTGAAGGATATCGGCAACCTTGTCCATCGCCGCCGATTTGAGAATTGACGGAACGCTTTCACTTGCTCTCGTCGCTGCCCTAACTGGCTGCCCGTTTGCCGCTTTTGCCAGGACGCTTCCTTGGTGCCGCATTATCGAGCAAAGCAAATACCGGTCGCGCCAGTCCCTCCAGCAGCTTGCGGTCGGGCCGGGCACGCGCCAGCACGCGAATCCCGAGTAGAACGCCCAGAAGAAGTCTGGCGAAGTCCTCGGCCGTTTGTGCTTTCGGAATGGTATCTTCTCGCTGGCCCGACGTGACGCATCGAAGAAAAAACAATTCGACCTCGTTCAGGAACGTTGCAACGATCTGCTGGAGCTCCCTGTCATGCGGTGTGATTTCAAGTGCTGAGTTGACCAGCAGGCAACCTAGTCGCTGTTTGTCGTTCAAGGTTCGCTTGATGATTTCCTGCAGAAACGCGACGATTGCATCCTGCGGCGGAAGGCTATGCTCGAGGCGGCGAATTCGCTCGCGGAAAGTCTGGTCGAGATAGCGGTTGAGCGAGCGCTCGAAAAGCGTTCGCTTGTTGCCGAATGCATTATATAGGCTGGCCCCGGCAATGCCCATTTCGTCAGCCAAGTCGCGCACCGAGGTGGCCTCGTAACCGCGCAGCCAAAATTGCTGGATCGCCGCGTCCAGCACGGCTGCTTCGTCAAACTCTCTCGGTCTTGCCATGATCCCGATGCCCTCCAATTACCACTTTGATATATGCCCGGAAATATCTGATGTCATTGTGGGCGGCCGCTCCAGGAAGGAAATATTTGCTTGTCCGTTGAAGAGGTTGGTCGTCCTCCGGACGTACATCGAGCTTGGCGTGGATGCTGAGGCCGCTTTCAGGCTCCCATCAGCATTTTTATTGTAGATCGGATGATCTATAATGGTCTATGTTCCCTCATTACGAAGCTCGGTCGGCTGATCCTGCCGCGTCGCAAGACCCTTATCGTTCCGGATGCGGGCCGGGCGGACGTGCGACCGCAAACGCCAAACTCGGCTCGGGCTTTTATGAACGAAGTGTCCTGCGCCGATAGGTCTTATTCCCTGCGCGGCAGTAACGCTGTGAGGTCTGCCGGTGTATAGCGAGTATCGATCCAGTAGCGATGAAACGGCCAGGGAAACGATCATGTCCAGTCTTTCAGCGACCGACGCCCACACCGCATTCGACGCCGCCAAGATTATTCAGCCGGTTTGGGTGAGAATCCTGGGACTGCCCTCAACGCCGTGGCGATGATCTTGATGATCATGTCGGGCTGGCAGGTCTATAACGCCTCGCCGTTGTTCGCCTTCAAGTTTTCGCATTCGATCACGCTGGGCGGCTGGCTCGGCGGTGCGCTGCTCTGGCATTTCGCGGCGATGTGGCTCTTGGTGGTCAACGGTCTCGTCTATCTGACGCTGGGTTTTGCCACCGGCCGCTTCGCCAACAAGCTGCTGCCGCTCATGCCGTCGGGCGTGATAGCTGACACCAAGGCTGCGCTGACGGGCCGGCTGTCGCATGACGACCTCACCCGATACAATTACGTTCAGAAGCTGCTTTACGCCGGGATCATCCTGATCGGTGTGGTCATCGTGCTCTCTGGCCTGTCGATCTGGAAGCCCGTGCAGCTGCAGTGGCTGACGGCGCTGTTCGGCGGCTGAGGTTGACAACACCTCGATCTCAGGACGGGGCTCTCAAGCCCGCCAGCGCGGTTCCTCTCAGCTGGCTTCCGGTCTCTCGGCTCTTGCCCCCGCGCAGCGGGCTGGAGCGCAGCGACTTTGCGCTTTGGCACGACGCGCAAGTGCCGGAATGCACCGGCTCATTTCCGGAGTTGGAGGAGACCGGCTGTGGCATCCGCCTCCGGCCACAGTCGCCCTAGACCCGGAGCGAACTATCGAGGCTGACAAGCGCCATCGCGGCCGATAAGCTCTCTACGGGTATTGTGGCCGGCACATCGCCAAGAGCGAATTGCCGGCACACCTCAATCTGCAGCCAAGCGGATGGAGGCCATTAAGAAAGAATTGAGTGACGGTGCCGTGGATATCCGAACTCCCGACCGGCAGACCTGATAGCCTTCGCGAACAGCTGACTGCCTCAGTCACACATGCTCGAGCCCAATCGGCGGCAATCGACCGCCGGCAAAAACCATCAGGAGGACCGATGAATACGCCTCTCCGCAGCGGTATTTTCCTCGCTCCGTTTCATGCCAAAGCCGACAATCCAACGCTGGCGATGGAACGTGATTTCGAGCTGCTGCAGCACCTCGACCGGCTGAACTACAGCGAGGCGTGGATCGGCGAGCATCACTCGGGCGGGGTCGAGATCATCGCCGCGCCCGATATGTTCATTGCCGCGGCGGCCGAACGCACCAGGCACATTCGGCTTGGCACCGGCGTGTCGTCGCTGCCGTATCATAACCCCTTCATGCTCGCGAGCCGCATCGTCCAGCTCGATCACATGACGCGTGGGCGCGCGATGTTCGGCGTCGGCCCCGGTGCGCTGGTGTACGACGCCAACAAGATCGGGATCGACGCCGGCGATCAGCGGCGCATGATGGATGAGGCGCTCGACGTCATCGTCGCGCTGTTCAAGGGCGAGACGGTCAACAAGGAGACCGACTGGTTCAAGCTCTGCAACGCCAGCCTGCAGCTTGCGCCCTACACCAAGCCGATGATCGAGATGGCGGTCGCCAGCGCGCGCTCGCCGGTCGGCGCGATGGCGGCGGCGCGCCACGGCATCGGCATGCTGGCAATCGGCGGCGCGACGCCGACCTCGATCGCCCATCACACCGCGAACTGGAATCTCTACGAGACCGAGGCGCGCAAAGCCGGCCACGTGCCCGATCGCGCCAAGTGGCGCGTCGTGACGTTGATGCATATCGCCGAGACCCGCGAGCAGGCGAAGAAGAACGTCAAGTTCGGGCTCAAGGCGTTCGCCGACTATTTCCGCGAGATCGCGACCTTCCCGATCATCCCGCCCGATGTGCCCGACGACTACGACTGGCTGGTCGAGACCGGCACCGCATGCATCGGCACGCCCGATGACGCGATCGCCTATATCGACAAGCTGCTCAAGGGCTCGGGCGGCTTCGGCGTGATCATGGAGCTCGCCCATAACTGGGCCGATTGGGACGCCACCCGCCGCCACTACGAGCTGATGGCACGCTACGTTCATTCCCATTTCCAGAACAGCTTTGCGCCGCGCGTCGAAGCTTACGCCGCGGCCGCGACCCAGCAGAAGGAGTTCGCCGGCCAGGCGGCGCAGGCGGTGCAGTCCGAGATCGACAAGCTGGCGGCGCGGCAGGCGAAGACCGGGACCTGAAGCGGCGGACGCTCAAGTCCGCTACGGGTACGAAACGGACCTCCGGCAACCGTGCCCGACCTAGTCCGCTATCGGGACCAAAGCGGAAGACATGTGCTCCCCTTGAGCTTTTCCGGCTTTGACCCGTTGCGGACATGGCCCTATTCCGATCCAAAGTCCAACTCACCACGAAAAGCGGACGACTAATGGCGGCTAGACATCGCTTGTACTGGGGAAAGTCTGGGCTGCGTTCTGCGAGGTCGATAAGCATCTGCGGGGGAAGCTTGGCGAGGGCAAGCCGAAGCGTCGATTTACGTGTCCTTGAGAATTAGCCGATCGCTTGGCCGTGCGGAGGCGGCGCCGAACCGTACCGTGCGACCCGAGTATCTGAGATGGTCTGGTCGTAACGGCTAGCGAACTCCACTCGCTTCTCGGGTTTTGAATTGTAGGTTTCCAACCATCTGACGTGAGCTCTTGCAACCTCCATTAGGAGATCATAAAAACCAAAGTAGTGAATTCCATCGCGCTCGTAGAAGAGTTTCGCCCTTACGTGAAACGAAATTCTCCGGACCCTATTCTTGTTGACCGCACGAGAGTCCAAGTTTGTCATATGAAGCAAGCCGTTGCGCAACTCCCAGAGTTCTTCTGAGGTTATGCCGAGGGGCTTGAGGTCGGCGAGGGTGCGCCATTCCATCCATTTGATGAATACGTTGGTAGTGTCGCCGAACTCGATGTAGGCTGGGAGTCGATGGCACTCAGCAGCAGGTTTTTTTCATTGCACTGACGTGCAGCTTCGCGTTGAAAGTGATCTTGATCGCTTCGAAATAGTCATCGTGGATAAGCTGCGGGAGGTCTAGGCCATCATCCTTCCTGTACTTCAGAATCCAGTCGTCCATCTGGACGCCCTGCGTCATATCCTCCCGAAGGTATATGTTTGGATCGCCGAGCTTGGCTCTGAACGCCACCTGAGGTATGCCATTCACCACCGGCGTTACCACGCTCAGGGGCTGGTCGCCCGCTCCAAGAATTTGGTACACCTTGCGTCCCAGACTACCTGACCGTGGCCGAGCCTGGTTCGGGCGTCGTGTTCGGCCTTATCAAACGGCTTGGTGAGATTGATAACCTTCGAATTGTTCAAGTCCACAGCCACTCGACTAAGAAGAAAATCCAACGCTTCCTGATCGCTCGCGTCTGTCTCATGCGTGACGTAGCGGACCTGACCGCAAACGCCGTCCTGATACATGAGAAATAAGTTGTAGATCGTCTCTGTCATGGGTCTATTTTCCCGCCTTGGCCGTGCCAAGATTTCTCAAACGTACACCCTCAAGAGGGTCGACTACAGCCTACCAATGGAGTGGCATTTGTCCGAATGCCCGCTGAGCGGACATCGACGGGTATGCCGAAATCGACGCGAGTGGCACATATCGGACATGGTGCGATGTCTAATCCGGAGTCCGTTGTGCGCACCAAACCGGACGTCCGCCAAGCGTCTCGTTTATGAGTTCACGCCATGACTAACCCGCACTGCCACATCGCAGTTGTCTACGATGGGTTTCGAAGGATTCGCCCCATCCTGCAGCCGCTTCGCTTCCTACGATCCCAGCCCCGCCTGCGACAAATTAACCCGACGGGCAAAATTTCGCTTTTGCCGTCGGGCAAATCACTTTTAGAATTCACGCCATCCTGTCCCCAAGGAAGGGGCGTTGGCCATCGTCACCGAACGTTGGGATGGGATGCGGTGGACGCGGCGGCATCGTGCGCGCGATGGGATCGCAGGGCGGGATAAACTCCGTGAGCGATCACAGGACGTGCTGACGAGCGATGCTGAAGCGTACGGTAAAGTCGTGTGGTCCTGACGCCTCAGAGGTCGGCGTCAAGTCTTTCGGAGGCGCGAAGGCCCAACCGGGCCGGAGCGCCGGTTTCCGGGAGGCGACGGAGGCAAGAAAGCCCGATACTCCGGGGAGAGCGCGATATAAGCCGTAAAGCCATTGCGCAGGGAATGTCGGATTGCCTCCGCTGCCCTGTATGCTCGTGTGCGATTTTCTTGTCTACCCTTTGCACACGGGACCGCGGGTGCAGCGCGCATCCGGCATTCCCTGCTCCCTCCTGTTTGAGGGACAACGAAACGCAAACCTCGGGCGCCTCCCGCCGCGAGAAGGCGGACGTGTATCTGGTGTTTGAAATGAATGTCGCAACTCTTGCGGCAGCGTCATTGCCGAGCGTAGCCGACATGCAATCGCCGAATGCCCGACTCGCGGCCAGGAAAGTGACGGTTTCCTTTCCGTCATTCGCGCCAGACAATGCGGCTCCCGGGATAAGCCGGAAGCCGTTGCGGCGAGCGGCAGGCAGCGGCACGGCATCGCGCGGCCAATGCACCGCAGCGACGTTTTTCCGGCTTGCCAAATCGCCAGACGGAGAGGGAGCATTGCCGCCGCCGACCCAATCAAGGGCCGAGCTCCAACCAAGGAGGCGGCAATGGGACAAGACGTCAGAAGTCCCCGAGGTCCACGGTGCATCGCGCTGGTGGGCCCTTTCCAAAGCGGTAAAACCACACTTCTAGAAGCGATCATGGCGCGCACGGGCGCGATCCCCCGCGCCGGCAGCGTCGATGCCGGAACTTCGGTCGGCGATTCCAGCCCCGAGGCCCGCCACCACAAGATGGGCGCCGGCCTCACCGCCGCCACCACCAGTTTCATGGGCGACAGCTACACCTTCGTCGATTGTCCCGGCTCGGTCGAGTTCGCGCACGACATGCGCGCCGCGCTGCCGGCGGTCGATGCCGCGGTCGTGGTCTGCGAGGCCGACGAGAAGAAGCTGCCGCAGCTGCAGATCATCCTGCGCGAGCTCGAGGATCTCGGCATTCCGCGCTTTTTGTTTCTCAACAAGATCGACCGCGCCAACAAGCGCATCCGCGAGACGCTCGCGACCTTGCAGCCGGCATCGCGGATTCCGCTGGTGCTGCGGCAAATTCCGATCTGGAACGGCGATCTGATCGCGGGTTTCGTCGATCTGGCGCTGGAGCGCGCCTTCGTCTATCGCGAGCACAAGGCTTCCGAAGTCGTGGCGCTGGAAGGCGGCGATCTCGACCGCGAGAAGGAAGCCCGCTTCTCGATGCTGGAAAAGCTCGCCGATCACGACGACGCGCTGATGGAGCAACTGCTGGAGGACATTCCGCCGCCGCGCGACGCGGTGTTCGACGATCTCGCCCGCGAATTGCGCGAGGGGCTGATCTGCCCGGTGCTGCTCGGTTCCGCGCTTCGCGAGAACGGCGTGCTGCGGCTGATGAAGGCGTTGCGCCATGAAGCGCCCGGCGTGGCCGACACCGCCAAGCGGCTCGGCGTGCCCGTCGTCGAAGGATGCGCTGGCCTATGTGCTCAAGACCGTGCATCTGCAGCACGGCGGCAAGCTGTCGCTGGCGCGCGTGCTTTCGGGCCGCCTCGACGACGGCGCGACGCTGCAAACCTCGGCGGGCGAAAGCGGCCGGGTGTCGGGCATTACGGGAGCGAACTGCGCCCATGACAACAAGCGCGCCGCTGCCGAGGCCGGCGACACCGTCGCGCTCGGCAAGCTCGACACCGTCAAGACCGGCGACACGCTGTCGAGCGGCAAGACCGCGCCGGCTGCGCTGGTCAAGGTCGAGCCGGCGCCGCCGGTGCTGGCGATGGCGATCGCGGCCGCCGATCGCAAGGACGACGTCAAGCTCGGCCAGGCGCTGTTGCGGCTGAACGAGGAAGATCCCTCGCTGTCCATGATCCAGAACCCGCAGACCCACGACATCGTGCTGTGGGGACAGGGCGAGATGCATCTGCGCGTGGCGCAGGAGCGGCTGCGCGATCGCTTCGGCGTCAACGTCAAATCGCATCCGCCCGCGATCGGATATCAGGAGACGATCCGCAAATCGGTCACCCAGCGCGGCCGGCACAAGAAGCAGTCCGGCGGCCACGGCCAGTTCGGCGACGTCGTGCTGGAGATCACGCCGATGCCGCGCGGAAGCGGCTTCGAGTTCCACGAGAAGGTGGTCGGCGGCGCGGTGCCGCGCAACTATATCGGCGCGGTGGAAGAGGGCGTGGTCGACGGGCTGGTGCGCGGGCCGCTCGGCTTTCCCGTCATCGACGTGCAGGTGACGCTGACCGACGGCTCCTATCACAGCGTGGACTCCTCCGATCTCGCCTTCCGCACCGCGGCGCGGCTCGGCATGTCCGAAGGGTTGCCGCAGTGCCAGCCGGTGCTGCTGGAACCGATCCATGTGGTGGAGATCGTCTGTCCGACCGACGCCACCGCGAAGATCAACGCCATCCTGTCGGGACGGCGGGGACAAATTCTCGGCTTCGACACCCGCGAGGGCTGGCCGGGCTGGGACCGCGTCCGCGCCATGATGCCGGAAGCCGAGATCGGCGAATTGATCGTGGAGTTGCGCTCGGCCACCGCCGGCGCCGGCAGCTTCACCCGGCAGTTCGACCGCATGGCCGAAGTCACCGGCCGCGCCGCCGACCAGATCATCGCCGCGCACCGCGACGCGGCGTGATTTTGCGCACTGGCATTCCGGGGCGCGCAAAATGGCGCATCCCGGAATGACGAAATGCATTGCTGCGTCGGACGCTTCCCAATCCGACCACTTTCATGAACACTATCGCACCTCACGGCGATGGTACGCTTACCGATGCTTGATACCACCCGCAACATTGCATTGGCCTGCGCGCTCTCGGCGCTCGCGGGCTATGTCGATGCCATCGGCTTCCTGCATCTCGGCGGCCTGTTCGTCTCCTTCATGAGCGGCAACTCGACGCGGATGGGCGTCAGCCTGGCGGCGGGGCAGTGGGCGGGTGCGGTGGAGTCGCTCGGACTGATCGTGCTGTTCGTGATCGGCGCGGCCGCCGGCAGCCTGATCGTGCTCGGCCACGGCGTTCATCGCCAGCCCTTGGTACTGCTGGCGGAGGCACTGCTGCTCGCGGCCGCCGCACTTTGCTACGCGGTAGGTCAGTCCAATGCGGCGGTCGCCGCGATCGTGCTGGCGATGGGCCTCGAAAACGCAGTGTTCCAGATCAAGGGCGGCGCCGGCCTTGGCCTCACCTACGTCACCGGCGCGCTGGTCAAGGTCGGCCAGTTCGCCGCCCTCGCGCTGACGCGGCGGCGCCGCGCTGGGGCTGGGTGCCGAACCTCCTGCTGTGGGCGGCGCTGGTGGCGGGTTCGGTCTGCGGCGCGCTCGGCTATCACTGGATCAACCTCGCCGCGATCTGGTTTGCCGCCGGCTGGGCGCTGGCGCTGAGCGCGATCGTCGCCGTGACCGTGCACCGCTGACATTGACAGGGAGCGCGGCTTGCCCGATTTGAGCAGTGACGGCGCCCTGCTTGATCGGGCGCCGCAACAGGATGGTCGATGACCGCCGATGAGCAAAACCCCCGCCGCGTGCCTGATCGGATGGCCGGCAGCGCATTCGCGCTCGCCGCTGATCCATCACTATTGGCTGCGCACGCTCGGCATCGAGGGCGGCTACAACATCGAGGCGGTGCCGCCGGAAGAATTCGCCGAATTCGTGCTGCATCTGTCGCGGCACGGCTTCGTCGGCGCCAACGTCACCATTCCGCACAAGGAGCGCGCGCTGGCGCTGACCGAGGCCGGACGAACGGGCGCGCGCGGTCGGCGCCGCCAACACGCTGTGGTACGAGAACGGCGAATTGCGCTCGACCAACACCGACATCGAAGGTTTCGTCAATAATCTCGACGCCTGCGCGCCCGGGTGGGACGCCGCCGCGGACGCGCTGGTGCTGGGCGCCGGCGGGGCGTCGCGCGCGGTGGTGTTCGGCCTGCTCGAGCGCGGCGTCAAGCGCGTGCATCTGGCGAACCGGACGCTCGAGCGGGCGCGGGCGCTGGCGGATCAATTCGGCGCCGGCGTTGATCCGGTGCCATGGCAAGCGATCGGCGAACTGATTCCGCGCAGCGATCTCCTGGTCAACACGACCTCGCTCGGCATGCACGGCCAGCCCGCGCTCCAACTCGACGTCGGCCGGTTGCCGTCACATGCCGTCGTCGCCGACCTCGTCTATGTGCCGCTGGAGACGCCGCTGCTTGCGGCGGCGCGGGCGCGGGGGTTGAAGACCGCCGACGGGCTCGGCATGCTGCTGCACCAGGCGGTGCGCGGGTTCGAATTATGGTTCGGACAGCGGCCCGAGGTCACGCCGGAACTTCGCGCGCTGGTCGAGGCCGATCTCACCAAACTTTGAGCGCGGAATATCGTTGCAGCGCCGGTGTCCATGTGTTACGTGCCGCCAGCCGGAGACTCTTCATGCCCGTTCGCCGTTCAACCCCTGCCCGTCCGCTGGTCATCATCGCCGTGGTCGCCGCGTCGTCCTCTGCGCGATCGCCCAGCAGCCGCCGGCGCCGTCGCGGGTCCGCGGCACCGTCGAGGCCGTCGACGGCGACATGCTGTCGGTCAAGTCGCGCGACGGCGAGGATTTCAAATTGCACATGGCCGCCGACACGCGCGTGGTCGGGCTCGTCAAGATCTCGCTGTCCGACATCAAGGTCGGCTCCTTCATCGGCGCCACCACGGTGCCGGGACCCGACGGCAGCCAGAACGCCGTCGAAGTGCACGTGTTTCCGGAAAATATGCGCGGCACCGGGGAGGGGTCGCGGCCGTTCGACCTGCGTCCCAACTCGACCATGACCAACGCGACGGTGGCCGAGAGCGTCGCCGGCAATGACGGTCACACGCTGCTGGTCAAATACAAGGGCGGCGAGAAGAAGGTCCTGGTTTCGCCGGACACGCCGGTCGTGACCTACGTTCCCGCCGACAAATCCGAACCTCAAGCCCGGCGCCAAGGTGATCGCCTTCTTCAAGAAGCTGCCCGACGGCTCGTTCGAGGCCAGCCGCGTCAGCGTCGGCCGCGACGGCCTGACGCCGCCGATGTGACGCGTCTTTCTTCCCTCTCCCCTTGTGGGAGAGGGTGGCTTCGCCACCGGGTCGGCGCGAAGCGCCGCCCGATGATCAAACTCCGCGAAGACGGGTGAGGGGTTGTCTCCGCGGATCGAGACCCCTCATCCGTCGCGGACTGCGTCCGCGACACCTTCTCCCACAAGGGGAGAAGGGAACAAGAGGCGACGACGAAGATCTAAATCGCCAGCACGTGGTCGTCGATCTCGGCGATCCTGTTGACGCCGCACAGGCCCATGGTGACGCTGAGCTCGTTGGCGATCAGGTCGATCGCCTTTGCAACGCCGGGACCGCCGAAGGCGCCGAGGCCGTGAATATAGGCGCGGCCGATCATGGCCGATTTGGCGCCGAGCGCGAGCGCGCGCATCAGGTCCTGGCCGGAGCGGATGCCGCCGTCGAATATCACTTCCATTTTCGAGCCGACGGCGTCGACGATTTCCGGCAGCACCTCGATCGACGACGGCGCGCCGTCGAGCTGACGGCCGCCATGATTGGAGACGACCAGCGCCTGCGCGCCGGTCTTTGTCGCCTCGTTGGCGTCCTCGACGTCGAGGATGCCCTTGAGGATCAGCTTGCCCGGCCAGATGCTGCGGATCCACTCGACGTCCTTCCAGTTCAGCGTGGTGTCGAACTGCGTCGAGATCCACGTGCCCAGCGCGGTGATGTCGTCGGTGCCCTTGAGATGGCCGACCAGATTGCCGAAGGTGCGGCGCTTGCCGCGCAACACGCCGGCGACCCACGCCGGCTTGGTGGCGAAATCGACCAATTTCGACACCGACCATTCCGGCGGCACCGTCATGCCGTTCTTGATGTCGGCATGGCGCTGCCCGATTACCTGCAGGTCGACGGTCAGGACCAGCGCGCTGCATTTCGCCGCGATCGCGCGCTCGATCAGCGCCTTGATGAAGCCGCGGTCCTTCATGACGTAGAGCTGAAACCAGAACGGCTTGTCGACATTCTGCGCGACGTCCTCGATCGAGCAGATCGACATCGTGCTCAGCGTGTAGGGGATGCCCGCGGCCTGCGCGGCGCGGCAGGCATGGATTTCGCCGTCGCCATATTGCATGCCGGTCAATCCGACCGGCGCCAGGATCAGCGGCAGCGCGGCGGGCTCGCCGAGGATCGTGGTCGAAAGATCGCGCTTGGACACATCGACCAGAATGCGCTGACGGAACTTGATCGCTTGCAGATCGTCGCGATTGGCGCGCAGCGTTTCTTCCGCGTAGGAGCCGCGGTCGGCGTAGTCGAAAAATGCCTTGGGCACCTTTCGCATGTGAACCTGGCGCAGATCTTCGATGCAGGTGATGTGCTTCATGAGCGTTTCCGGCCCTTCTTGTATTTTCTTGCCCCGCAGTCATCTAGCACGGATGGACTGTCCGCCAAACGCTCCCTGCGGAACAGGCCACCGACCAGGAGGCATCCATGACCGGACCACGCTCCAAGGCGAAAAACGCCGAAAGCACCGACAGGCGCCGGCGCGAGGAGGAACTGGAAGAGGGCCTGAAGCAGACCTTTCCGGCCTCCGATCCCGTGAGCATCACCCAGCCGCCGCCCGCACGGGACGATCGACCCATCAGGCGCCAAGGCTAGCGCCGGTTCCGCCGGGCGTCCGCGTTCTGGCATATTTCATGTATTAACAACAGGTTAAGGGGCGGCTTGCGGGTCGGCAACCGGTAATCATTCATCATATTTTTTGAAGCCATTTTAGCGCGAGAGGCATTATAACCGCTACACGCCAGGCATGGCGGGCGTTCGGGCTTCTTGCCGGGTCGGCTCGAGAATTCCCGATAGCCGCTGGGGGGTACATGAGTCGCAAATATTTCGGGACCGACGGGATTCGGGGCCGCGCCAACGGGTTGATCACGCCGGAGCTCGCGCTCAAGGTCGGGCAGGCGGCCGGTCTCGTGTTCCAGCGCGGCGAGCATCGCCATCGTGTCGTCATCGGCAAGGATACGCGGCTTTCCGGCTACATGATCGAATACGCCATGGTCGCGGGCTTCACCTCGGTCGGCATGGACGTGCTGCTGCTCGGCCCGATGCCGACGCCGGCGGTGGCGATGCTGACCAAGTCGATGCGCGCCGATCTCGGCGTGATGATCTCCGCTTCCCACAATCTGTTCGAGGACAACGGTATCAAGCTGTTCGGCCCGCAGGGATTCAAGCTTTCCGACGACGTCGAGAAGCAGATCGAACAATTGCTCGACGAATCGCTCGACAAGAAGCTGGCGCAGAGCGCAAGCCTCGGCCGCGCCCGCCGCATCGACGGCGTCCACGACCGCTACATCGAATTCGCCAAGCGCACGCTGCCGCGCGATCTCAGCCTCGACGGCCTGCGCGTGGTGATCGATTGCGCCAACGGCGCGGCCTACAAGGTGGTGCCGGAAGCGCTGTGGGAACTCGGCGCCGACGTGGTTCCGATCGGCGTCGACCCCGACGGGTTCAACATCAACAAGGAATGCGGCTCGACCTCGCCGGAAGCGCTGTCGCGCAAGGTGCGCGAGATGCGCGCCGACATCGGGATTGCGCTCGACGGCGACGCCGACCGCGTCATCCTGGTCGACGAGCGCGGCCACCTGGTCGACGGCGACCAGCTGCTCGCGGTGATCGCACAAAGCTGGAAGGAAGACGGCCGGCTCTCGAGGCCCGGCATCGTCGCGACCGTGATGTCCAACCTGGGACTGGAGCGCTTCCTGGAAGGCATCGGGCTCGGACTCGTGCGCACGCCGGTCGGCGATCGCTACGTGCTCGAACAGATGCTGAGCGGCGGCTACAATCTCGGCGGCGAGCCCTCCGGTCACATCATCCTGTCGGACTACACCACCACGGGCGACGGCTTTGTCGCGGCGCTGCAGGTGCTGGCGGTGGTGCAGAAACTGCGCCGCCCGGTATCGGAGGTCTGCCGCCGTTTCGATCCGCTGCCGCAGATCCTGAAGAATGTGCGCTATCGCAGCGGCAAGCCGCTCGACGATGCCGAGGTCAAGTCGGCGATCGACGCCGGCGAGAAGCGGCTCAACGGCCACGGCCGGCTCCTGGTCCGCTCCTCCGGCACCGAGCCCGTGATCCGGGTGATGGGCGAGGGCGACGACCGCCTCCTGGTCGAGGAAGTGGTCGACCACATCGTCTCCGCGCTCGGCGAGGCCGCCGCCTGAACGTGCCTGCTTGAAGCGCGCATGATGCTCTCGCCGCACCGCCGCATCTTGGCGGATCACACCAAACGCATCGCAGCCATTATCGAATGGTGCTGGTCGGCGCCGCGCCGTCATCGTAGGTAACCAAGCTCGCACCGCCAGTCGTTTCGGGAATCCCGCCTTGAACAAATCCATCGTCGTCTCCGGGGAAGCACTGGTCGCGCCGGTGACCGTGCCGGACGTCACGGCGCCTTCGGTTGCAAGAAAGGCGGCGGGGCCGGCCTATGTGGTGCTGGCGGGAATCAGCTTCTCGCATTTCCTCAACGACACCATGCAGTCGCTGATCGCGTCGGTCTATCCGATCCTGAAAGCCGCCTATGCGCTGGATTTCGCGCAGATCGGCATGATCACGCTGGCGTTCCAGTTCACCGCGTCGCTGTTGCAGCCGGTGGTGGGGCATTTCACCGACAGGAAGGCGCAGCCGTTCTCGCTCGCGATCGGGATGGGATTCACCTTCTTCGGCCTGCTCTTGCTCAGCGTCGCGCGGCACTATCCGGTGATCCTGATCGCGGCGTCGCTGGTCGGCCTCGGCTCGGCGGTATTCCATCCGGAGTCGGCGCGGATCGCCCGGCTCGCCTCCGGCGGGCGCTACGGCTTTGCGCAATCGGTGTTTCAGCTCGGCGGCAGCTTTGGAACGTCGATGGGGCCGTTGCTCGCCGCGCTGATCGTGGTGCCGTTCGGTCAGCCCAGCATCGCCTGGTTCTCCTCGATCGCGTTTCTGGCGATCGTCATCCTGTGGCGTATCGGACGCTGGTACAAGCCGCAGATCACCGCGCGGAAGGCAGCGCCGATCCATCTGCATCCGGATGCGCCGAGCTCGCGCCGCGTCATGATCGCGCTCGCCGTGCTGGTGGCGCTGTTGTTCTCCAAGCAGCTCTACGTCTCGAGCCTGTCGAGCTATTACATCTTCTACCTGATCGACAGGTTCGGCGTCTCGACCCAGACCGCGCAGATCTATCTCTTCATCTTCCTTGCCGCCAACGCGATCGGCGCGTTCTTCGGCGGGCCGCTCGGCGACCGCTTCGGCCGCAAATATGTGATCTGGATTTCGGTGCTCGGCGCGCTGCCGTTCACGCTGGCGCTGCCCTATGCCGGCCTGCACGCGAGCGCGGTGCTGACGATCTGCATCGGTTTCGTCCTGTCCTCGACCACCTCCTCGATCATCGTGTTCGCGCAGGAACTGATGCCGCATCGTTTCGGCATGATCTCCGGCATGTTCTTCGGCGTCGCTTTCGGCATCGGAGGCCTCGGCGCCGCCGTGCTCGGCAAGCTCGCCGATCACACCGGCATCGCCTACGTCTATCAGCTCTGCTCCTTCCTGCCGGCGATCGGCCTTTTGGCCGTGTTCCTGCCGAAGATGCCGAGGCATCTGCGCTGAGGCCTTGAAAGGGCGCGCGGAGTTCCCGCGATTTCATCAACGCATTGTTAGCGATTGTGGCGGGTCCGCCATTTTCGGCGTGGCCGGTTTGCATCAGCCGACAAAATCGTCAGAGATTATCAACCTTAAGAATTAGGGTTAAGCGGCGCTTAAGTATTTGGTGGCATCGTCCGGCCGTGAGTTTCTCGATGTGAGGCCTCCGTTGTCTGCCTCACCCGGACAGAAGGACGAAGCCAATGCGTAGCGTTAAGATTATTGTTGCCGCCGGAGCGGCATCGTTGTTGTCGTCGGCGGCGCTTGCCGCGGACATGCCCTCCATCATGCCGCCCCCGCCGCAGCAATATTACCAGGCCCCGGTCGAGGATTTTGGCGGCTGGTATCTGCGCGGCGATATCGGCATCACCAACCAGCAGGCCTCGAAGATATCGAACCCGCTCGACACCACGCTGAACGTCTCGGGCCCGAACTATGTCGGAACCGAACTGTCGGGTTCGGGCAGCTTCGATCTCGGCGTCGGTTACCGCTTCAACAACTGGCTGCGTGCCGACCTGACCGCGGAATACCGCAACAAGGCCACGGTGCGCGGCTCGGTGTTCGGGCAGTTCTCCGCATTCGGCGCCGCTTTCGCCGATGTGGACAACTACAGCGCCAACCTCTCCAGCCTGGTGTTCCTCGCCAACGCCTATGCCGATCTCGGCACCTGGTGGTGCATCACACCCTTCGTCGGCGTCGGTGTCGGTACCGCCTACAATCACCTGTCGAGCTTCCGCGACGACGGTCTGACGACCTTCAACGGCCTTACCGCCGGCACGCAGTTCGCCGCTACCGGCGACAAGGCGAGCTTCGCCTGGGCCGCCCACGCGGGCCTCGCCTACCGCGTCAACCAGAACCTGACGATCGAACTGGCCTACCGCTATCTCGACCTCGGCAGCGCGGTGACCGGCAACACCAACTTTGCCTTCTCGAGCCCCGGCGTTCTCGGCACCCATGCCTGGACTGTCAACGACCTGACCTCGCATGATCTGCGGTTCGGCGTGCGCTGGACCTGCTGCGACGTGGCGCCGCCCCCGCCGCCGCTGATCCGCAAGGGCTGATTCGCTTTCTCGTCTCTTAACACTTGCTAACGGCGCGGGATTTTCCCGCGCCGTTTTGTTTTGCGGATCAGGCCAATCGCGGCCGCGCGACAACGATTGGTTAAGGTTAACGAGCGATGATCGGCGCCAAGTCGGAGTGTTGGATGGGAGCGTTGCGATGCGTAGGTCTCTGCTGGCGGCGGTGATGTTCGGAGCGGCGTCCTGCGCGCACGCGGCCGATCTTCCCGATCTTCCGGTGTTGCGCGGCAGCTTCCCGGACGGCCTCAGCGCGACTTCGAGAAACTGGGAAGGCTGGTACGTCGGCGGCCAGGCCGCTTACACCTCGGCGTCGACGGATTTCAGCAGCAGCATCGTCGGCCTGACGAATTTCATCTTTCGCAACAGCGTGCTCCAGCAACCTACGTCGTCGTGGTCGCTGCTGAACAAGACCGCCCCGCAAGGCACCGGCCTTGGCGTTTTTGCCGGGCGCAACTATCAGTGGGATGACCTCGTCTTCGGCTTCGAAGCGAACTACAATTATCTGAACCGATTGGCGAGTTCAGCCTCAAACTCGATGGCGCTCGGCATCGTCAACCCTCCCGGCTCCAGTCCGCCGCCGAATCACACCTATACCTATGAGACGAGTCTGTTTGGCAAAGCCAGCCTGCAGATCAAGGACGTGCTGACATTGCGCGGCCGCGCCGGTTGGGCGACCGGCAATTTCCTGCCCTATCTGTTCGGCGGCGTGGCCATCGGCCGCATGGACGTTGCTCGCTCGGTGACCACCAACGTCGTGTTGCGCGACGATGCCACCGAAACCGAAACCGTGGGCGGCAATACCATAACCGTCAATCTGCCGCCGGTGTTCAGCAATGTCCCGTCGCTTTCGCAGACCGCCAGCGAAGAGAGATCCAACAGCATCGTGGCCGGCTGGACCGGGGGTCTCGGTATGGAATACATGCTGTGGGGCAACTTGTTCATGCGCGGCGAGTGGGAATACATCAAGTTCCTGTCGGTGAAGAATACGACGGTCTCGACCAACAGCCTGCATGCGGGCATCGGCTACAAGTTCTGATCCCCGTGCTCTGCTGCCTTGACAGCGGATGATGCCGCTGTTCCGATGCCCTCCCGAATTCGAGCGAGGCGCGCATCGATGAAGATCTACGGCGATCGCAATTCCGGCAATTGTCTCAAGGTGAAATGGGTCTGCGACCGGCTGGCGCTGCCCTACGACTGGGTCGACGTCGATACGCAGAAGGGCGAGACCCGCACGCACGAATTTCTCAAGCTCAACCCGGCGGGCCAGGTGCCGACGGTCGAATTCGACGACGGCCGGACGCTGGCGCAATCCAACGCCATCATCCGGTATCTCGCCCGCGGCAGCGATCTCGTGCCCGCGGACGCGTTTGCGGCCGCGAAGATGGACGAATGGCTGTTCTGGGAACAATACAGCCACGAGCCCTACATCGCGGTGTGCCGCTTCCAGATGGTCTATCTCGGCAAGCCCGCCTCCGATCTCGATCCGGAAAAAATCAAGCGCGGCTATGCGGCGCTGGCGCGGATGGAGCATCAGCTCGCGGCGACGCGGTTTCTGGTCGGCGACGCAATCTCGCTCGCCGACGTCGCGCTGCTGGCCTATACCAGGGTGGCGCATGAGGGCGGCTTTCACCTCGATGGCTACGCCTCGTTGCGGCGCTGGATCGGCGAGGCCGAGACGATCCCTCGGCCTGCCGCCGGCGCGCTAGCACGACTGGAATCGCGATGGCTGCGATTTCCTCCGTCACCATCCGCCGCGCCCGCCGCGATGACGTCGGCTTCATCGTGGCGATGCTGGCGGACGATCCGCTCGGCAGCGGGCGCGAACGGATCGAGGACCCGCTGCCGCCCTCCTACTTCCGGGCGTTCGAGGCGGTCGAACGCGATCCGAATATCCAGCTCGTGGTCGCGGAGGAGGGCGGCGCCGTGGTCGGCTGCCTGCAGCTTTGCATCCTGCCGGGCCTGAGTTCGCAGGGCGCCTCGCGCGCCCTGATCGAGGACGTCCGCGTCGCCAGCCATCGCCGCAGCCGCGGCATCGGCGAGCAGCTGGTGCAATGGGCGGTCGGGCAAGCGCGCGGCAAGGGCTGCAAGCTGGTCGAGCTGCTCACCCATCACACCCGCCTCGATGCGCAGCGCTTCTACAAGCGGCTCGGCTTTGCGCCGAGCCATGTCGGGATGACCTTGCGGTTTTGAGGCCGCTATCACCGACCTGCTGCGATTGCCGCCGTGCGAACCAAATACCGGAATAAGCGCAAGCTCGCCGAGCTCATGAATACTCCCTATCCGGCCGTTGCCCTTTGTTCAGACCTCCGCCGCAAGCATACCACCGAAGGCGAGGTGCGTCATGTCCGCCGGTTGCAATCCTGTGGTGGCGCGCTGCCGTATCGCGTGCAACGCTGGTTCGCGCCTTGCGCGAGCGGCATCATCTTCAGCGACGGCGTCGCCTATGATCACGGCTAGCAACCGGCGGTGTTCGCCTCGACGCTGGTCCTTCATGGCGGCCGGCGTCGATGCTGTTTGCGCCGGCTCGCCGCGGCGGCATCGCCGGTCTTTGGCCACTCATTGGGCATCACTGATCCGCGGTCCTTGCCATCGCTGCGAAACGCGTTTTGCCATTCGTTCCGGTTAACGCGCGATAAACCAACCGGCCTTCGTAATTTTTGCCGCGGAACGATCCGTGACATCATCGCCTATCCGGGCGGGCTCGGGGAGCTTGGGGACCGCACATGAAAATCTATTCGATTGTCCGGGTCGGCAACGAGTACGTGGTGCAGGCGGACGAAAAGAGCGTCCTGAAAATCGCGAGCCGACGCAGAGCCGCCCGGCTCGTCACCGATGCGGCGGTACTTCTGAATTCGCAGCCCGCCCCGCAATTGCCGCGGCCTGCCCCGCCGCGCCATCAATCGCCCGTGATCCCGGGGTCATACCTGATCCCCCGAAGTTCCTTGACGATTCCGGGCGATTCCCTTATTGACCGCGGCGGGACACCTCCCCCCAACGGGAGGCTTAGCTATCTGGAAGGATAGATCATGACTGCAGCGAAGCCCGCTCTGCGGCCGAATGTGCCGCATTTTTCCTCCGGCCCCTGTGCCAAGCGCCCCGGCTGGAACCCCCAAAATCTCAAAGACGCCGCGCTCGGCCGTTCGCATCGCGCGAAAATCGGCAAGGCCAAGCTCAAGCTCGCGATCGAATTGACGCGCGAAGTGCTTGAAGTGCCGGCCGATTACCGGATCGGCATCGTGCCGGCGTCCGACACCGGCGCGGTCGAAATGGCGCTGTGGTCGCTGCTCGGCGCGCGGCCGGTGACGACGATCGCCTGGGAATCCTTCGGCGAAGGCTGGGTCAGCGATATCGTCAAGGAATTGAAGCTCAAGGACGTCACCAAGCTGCATGCGCCCTATGGCGAGATTCCCGATCTCGCCAAGGCCGATCCCGCTTCCGACATCGTCTTCACCTGGAACGGCACCACCTCGGGCGTGCGCGTCCCCAATGCCGACTGGATCAGCCGCGAGCCGCGAAGGCCTCACCATTTGCGACGCCACTTCGGCGGCGTTCGCGCAAACCCTCGACTGGCCAAAGCTCGATGTGGTGACGTTCTCCTGGCAGAAGGCGCTGGGCGGCGAGGCCGCGCACGGCATGCTGGTGCTCTCACCGCGCGCGGTGGAGCGGCTCGAGACCTACAAGCCGGCCTGGCCGTTGCCAAAAATCTTCCGCATGACCAAGGGCGGCAAGCTCAACGAGGGCATCTTCGAGGGCGAAACCATCAACACGCCGTCGATGCTGTGCGTCGAGGACTATCTCGACACGCTGACACTGGGCGAAGTCGATCGGCGGCCTGAAGGCGCTGATGGCGCGGGCCGACGCCAACACCAAGGCGCTCGCCGACTGGAAGGCGAAAACGCCGTGGATCGATTTCCTGGCCAAGGATCCGGCGATCCGCTCCAACACCTCGGTGTGCATGAAGGTGGTCGATCCCGCGATCGCTTCGCTGACGGCGGACGCGCAGGCCGATTTCGCCAAGAAGCTGGTGGCGCTGGTGGAGAAAGAGGGCGCCGGCTACGATTTCGCGCATTACCGCGACGCCCCGGCGGGCCTGCGCATCTGGTGCGGCGCCACGGTGGAAGCAAGGGACGTCGCGCTGTTGACGCAGTGGATCGACTGGGCCTTTGCGGAAACCAAGTCGACGCTCGCGAAGGCGGCGTAAGTTCTTTCATCCCATCATCGTCATGGCCGGGCTTGACCCGGCCATCCATCGAAGAACGATGGACCCGCGGGTCAAGCCCGCGGGTGACGACATCAAATGCATCGTCCATCAACGGATCAAACCAATGCACAAACCCAAGGTTCTCATTTCCGACGCGTTGTCACAGGCCGCCGTGCAGATCTTCAGGGATCGCGGCATCGAGGTCGATTTCCAGCCCAATCTCGGCAAGGACAAGGACAAGCTCGCCGAGATCATCGGCCACTACGACGGTCTCGCCATCCGCTCGGCCACCAAGGCCACCGCGAAAATCCTGGAGAAGGCCAAACGGCTGAAGGTGATCGGCCGCGCCGGCATCGGCGTCGACAATGTCGAGATTCCCGCCGCGACGGCAAAGGGCATCATCGTGATGAACACGCCGTTCGGCAATTCGATCACGACCGCCGAACACGCGATCACCCTGATGCTGGCGCTGGCGCGCGAAATCCCGCAGGCCGATGCCTCGACGCAGGCGGGAAAATGGGAGAAGAACCGCTTCATGGGCGTCGAGATCACCGGCAAGACGCTCGGGATCATCGGCTGCGGCAATATCGGCTCGATCGTCGCCGACCGCGCGCTGGGCTTGCGCATGAAGGTGATCGCGTTCGACCCGTTCCTGTCGCCGGAGCGCGCCAAGGACATCGGCGTCGAGAAGGTCGATCTCGACGAATTGTTCAAGCGCGCCGACTTCGTCACGCTGCATACGCCGCTGACTGAAAAAACCAAGAACATCATCGACGCCGCCGCGCTTTCGAAGATGAAAAAGGGCGTGCGGGTCATCAATTGCGCGCGGGGTGGGCTGGTCGACGAGCAGGCGCTGGTCGACGCGCTCAACTCCAAGCATGTCGCGGGCGCGGCGTTCGACGTGTTCACCGAGGAGCCGGCCACCTCCAACGTGCTGTTCGGCCATCCCAACGTGATCTGCACGCCGCATCTCGGCGCCGCCACCACCGAGGCGCAGGAGAACGTGGCCCTTCAGGTCGCCGAGCAGATGTCGGATTATCTGTTGAGCGGGGCGATTTCCAACGCGGTCAACTTCCCCTCGATCACGGCGGAAGAGGCGCCGAAGCTGCGGCCGTTCATTGAACTCGCCGAAAAGCTCGGCTCGTTCGCGGGACAACTCACCGAGACCGGCATCGTCAAGGTGCAGATCACCTATGAGGGCCACGTCGCCGAAATGAAGATCAAGGCGCTGACCTCGGCGGTGCTGTCGGGCCTGCTGCGGCCGATGCTCGGCGACGTCAACGTGGTCTCGGCGCCGGTCGTCGCCAAGGAGCGCGGCATGGTGGTCGACGAGGTGACCCGCGCGGCGCAGAGCGACTACGAAAGCCTGATCACCGTGGCGGTGACGACGGAGCGGCAGGAGCGCTCGGTCTCCGGCACCGTCTATCACGACGGCAAGCCGCGGCTGGTCGACATCAAGGGCATCCGGGTCGACGCCGAATTCGGCAAGTCGATGATCTACGTCACCAACGAGGACAAGCCGGGCTTCATCGGCCGTTTCGCGAGCCTGCTCGGCGACGCCAGGCTCAACATCGCGACCTTCCATCTCGGCCGCAACAAGCCCGGTGGCGACGCCATCGCGCTGGTCGAGGTCGACGGCGCGGTGCCTGCCGACGTGCTCGCCAAGGTGCAGGCGCTGCCGCAGGTCAAGCAGGCCAAGGCGCTGGTGTTCTGAAGTCGCCCCTCGGCACATGTTAATTGTGCGCGAGCCCCATCAGATGGTCGGGCAGCCAGGTTGCGATTTCCGGGAAAATACAGAGGATCACGATCGCCAGCATCATGCAGCCCACATAGGGCAGTGTGCCCCACATCACCTTTGACAGCGGCACGTCGGGGGCGATGGCGCTGACGATGTAGATGTTGAGACCGACCGGCGGATGGATCAGGCCGATCTCCATGTTGATGGTCAGGATCACACCGAACCAGACCGGGTCGAAGCCAGCGGCGGTGATGATCGGCAACAGGATCGGGCTCGTCATCAGGATGATGGCGGCGGGCGGAATGAAGAAGCCGCAAACCAGCAGGAAGATGTTGATGAGGAGCATCAGCACCCATCGGTTGGCGTGCAGGTCGGCGATCGACTGCGCTAGCGTCTGCGTCAGATAGAGCGAGGTCAGCATGTAGCCGAACAGCACCGCGGTGGCGATGATGGTCAGTATCATCACCGACTCCCGCATGGTGTCGCGCAGGATGTGCCAGATCTGGTCCGGCCGCCAAAGCCGGTAAATGACGATCGCCAGGATCAGGCAGAGCGCGGCGCCGACGCCGGCCGCCTCCGACGGCGTGGCGATGCCGCCATAGAGCGCGTACATGACGCCGATAACGATGGCCAGAAACGGGGCGATCTTCGGGATTGACGAGAACTTCTCGCTCCAGCTGTAGCGAAAGCCCGGGGCATGCGAACGAAAGCCGCTGCGCCAGATCTTGTACAGCGTCCACAGCATGAACAGGGCGGTCAGCATCAGCCCCGGTATTACGCCGGCGATAAACAACCGGCCGATCGAAGTCTCGGTCGCAATACCGTAGAGGATGAAGGTGATGGAAGGCGGAATGAGAATGCCGAGCGTTCCGCCGGCGCAGATCGAGCCGGTCGCGACCTCGTCGGGATAGCCGCGGCGGCGCATCTCCGGGATGCCCATCTTGCCGATGGCGGCGCAACAGGCGGGCGAGGACCCGGTCAGCGCCGCAAATATCGCGCAGGCGCCGATATTGGAAATCGCCAGTCCGCCGGGAAGACGATAAAGCCAGCGATCGAGCGCTTCATACAGGTCTTTTCCGGCCGGCGAGGAGCCGATCGCCGCACCCATCATCACGAACATCGGAATGGCTACCAGAGTAAACTCGTCGAGCCCCGACCAGAACGTCTCGGCCACGACGCTAAGGCCGTCGAAGCCCTGGAAGATGACGATAAAGGTCAACGCAATCGCGCCGAGACCAAAGGCAACCTGAATACCGGACACCAGCATCAACAGCGTAACCACGAGAACAAGCAAGCCTTCGATGCCCGGACTCATGGGGTATTTCCGAAGGCCTCAAGCGCTTGCGCGCGGGCAACGTCTTCCGCGGTCTGCTTCTCCGAAATGCCGAAAGGCGGAGAACGCCCCGTCACCAGGCAAACCAGTTCGACCAGGTATTGCAGGACCACCAGGCCCAGTCCGATCGGCATCGAGAGATAGGGAATCCAGAGCCGTGCACGCCAGACGGTGTTGGATCGCCAGTTTTCGCTGAAAGCCTGGTACCAGTAGGCCGTGCAAAGCACAAAAATTGCAATGCAGAAGGCAAACGCGATGAGGCCGGTCACCAGGGCAAGCCAGTAGCGCGTGCGTGGGCCGACGTGCAGCGGCAGGACGTCGACATGGACGTGCCCGCGCGTCATCAGGACGTAGGGACTGCCGATGAAAGTCGCGCCCACTATGCAGTACGTGACCACGTCGATCTGCCAGATGGTGGTGAGGTTGAACACGTAGCGCTCAATCACCATGTCGCAGATCACGAGAACGGCAAGCCCAATGAGCAGAGCGCCGGCTACCCCGACGACGCGTGACACAAAGGTCACGGCTCGTATGAAACTGTCCATCGGACCGTCCGAATAGCTGAGAGGGTAGATGCCGGCTCGCGGCCGGGCCCCGGCAGAGCGATTCGCCGGGCCCGCCACCCAAGGCTATTTCACCGCGAGCGCTTCGTCGATCAGCTTTTGTCCGTTCGGCACGTCCTTGGCGAAGCTGGCATAGGAGCTCTTCTTCGCCACTTCCAGCCATGCCTGATAATCGGCGTCGCTCAGCGTCACGACCTTGACCTTGTGGTCCTCGAACGTCTTGACGGCATCCTTGTTCACTTCGTCGGCCTTGCCCTCGTAATACGCCTGCGCCTTCTTGCCGGCCGCGAGAACGGCGTCCTGTTGCGCCTTGTTGAGCCTGTCGAAGCTCTTCTTCGACATCAGCGCGGGTTCGTACATGAACCACAGCGCATTGTTGCCCGGCGCGGTCAGACAGTCCGTCACTTCATAGAGCCGCATCGACTGGAAGGTGCCGAGGCTGGTGTCGGTACCGTTCACCACGCCGGTCTGGAAGGCGTTGTAGATTTCGTTGGACGGCGGACTGACGATGCTGGCGCCGGCCGCTTCCCACATGCCGGCGAAGGTCGGGCCGGCCGCCCGGAACTTGCGGCCCTTCATGTCGTCCGGCTTCAGGATGCAGCTCTCCTTCGAAGCCATGCCGCCGGCGAACCAGGCGTCGGACAACACGATGACGCCGTGTTTCTCGATTTCGGCGTGAATGTCCTTCATGAACTGCGAGTTGTTGATGCGCTTTGCCCGCTCCTGACTGCGGATCAGGCCCGGCATCAGCGTCGCGCTGAAGGTCCGCACCTTGCCGCTGGCATAGTCGAGCGGAAACAACGTGATGTCGAGCTGACCGCTGACCATGGCGTTCCACTGGTCGTTGGGCTTGAACAGCGAGGCGCCGGGATAGACCTGAATGTCGATCCCGACATTGGCAGCCTTCACTTCCTTGGCGATCATCTGCACCATGTCGTCGCGCACGTCGCCCTTGCCGCCGGGAAACTGATGCGACGCCTTCATGATGATCTGCGCCTGCGCCGCTCCTGAGATCGCAATCGCGGCGGCCGCGCCGAACAAGATTGTAGAAATTCGTCTCATACGTCCCTCCCTGGATTACCTGTTTTGCTTTTGCTCGCGATCAAATCCCACTAACGGGCGCACCACCATTCGCCAGACACATGACTTTAGTAGCATCAGGCCAACCGGTGCCGCCTAATGTTCAGCTTGCGCCTTGGATTCCGCTTCACCTCCGAAAGCCGGATTCGGCGCGCCCGCCGGAGCCCGCGGACACGCCCCGGTTGGGATTCGGAAACCAATCGTCGATTGGAGCCTTGCAAGGCGAAGAGCGCACCCCGCCCCAAAAAATCTGGGTGCGGAGGCAGTGGAACATTCCCAAGGAGGCGAAAAATGGGCCGAAATTCGTCCGCAAGGCGCTGGTGCTCAGCGTCTGCAACGACAGGGGCTTTTTCGAGAAGAATGATCGCGGGGCCTATTCGATCAACGGTCTCACGGCGAAGCCGGACCCGGATGGTTCGTTCGCCATCCAGTTCGGCGCCTGCCTGAGGGAGACGCTGGACTTGCGTCTCTACGACCGCGAACGCCTTTCCGCGCGGCTCGCCGCGGGCGCGCCCCAGATGCGCCTTACCGTTACCCCAATCGAACCGGTTCCTTCTTCGCTGCGTCTCATCACCAGGGGTGATGCGCCCTTTACCGGGTCTGGCTGCCGCCGGACCCGCCAAGCAGCTGCGCGCCATGCGCGGGGATTTTGCGGAGGGAATTCATGCGAACGCTTGCGAACAGTCTTCTAACCACCAGTCTTGTCGTCATTGCCGCCTTCGCCGCCATGCCGGCGGTAGCGGCCGACCTCGACGTCAGCTCGACGGTCGACGCCGTCACCGTCTATCCCGACGGCGCCAGCGTCACGCGCGTCGTGACGGTCGACCTTCCCTCCGGCGACAACACGCTGGTGGCGAAGGACTTTCCCTTGACGCTGGATCCCTCCTCGCTGCGGGTCGAGGGCGAGGCGGGCACCAAGCTCACTATCGGCGCCATCGACACCAGGCAGCCGCGCGCCGCGCCGCCGGTCAATCTGCCGGAGCTCGACAAGCGCATCGAGGCGCTGCGCGACGAATACACCAATCTCGCCGACGCCATCAGCGCCGCCACCGCGCGGCGCAAATTCGCCGAGCGCTTTGCGCAAGCCTCGCCGGCGGGGTTGGGCGAGAAGGGCGAGGCGCGTCCGCTCGCCGAATGGCGCGCGGCGTTTGCCGCCGTCGCCGAGGAGGTCGCCGCCGCCGATGCCGCGATCCGCGATGCGCAACACAAGCAGCGCGACCTCGACCGCGAGATCGCGCGGCTGGAAGCGGATCGGGCGACCAGGCCGCCGAGCAAGCTCGAGGTCCGCATCGAGCTTGCCTCCACCGCGGCGACCAAGGCGACGCTGCGGGTGACCTACGCCGTGCGCAACGCCCGCTGGGTGCCGCTCTACGACGCCCGGCTCGACAGCGGGGCGAAGGACCGCAAGCCCGCGCTCGAACTGGTGCGCCGCGCCGAGATCACGCAGGGCACCGGCGAGGACTGGTCGAATGTCGCGCTCGCGGTTTCGACGGTGAGGACCGGACGCGGCGGCAGCGCGCCCGAACTCAATCCCCTGATCGTGCAATATCCGCAAGTCCTGCGTCCGCAGAATTCCGCCGCCGTCTCGCAATTCGCGGCGCCCCGTTCGATGCAGGCACCGATGGCGGCGCCGGCGGCGCTTGACGGGCTTGCGAAACGCGCCGACGAGCAAGAGGCCACGGCCGAAGTCGGCGGTTTCCAGGTGACGTTCAAGATTGCGGGCCGCGTCAGCGTGGCGGCCGGCGAGGACGCCAGGGACTTGCGCATCTCCACCGCGACGATTGCGCCCGAGCTCGCCGTGCGTTCGGTCCCGGTCAAGGATCCGACGGCGTTTCTCGAAGCAAGTTTCGTGCAGAAGGAGGACGCGCCGCTGCTGCCCGGCCGGGTTTCGATCTATCGCGACGGCATCTTTGTCGGCCGCGGCCAGATGGCCGCCGCCGGCAAGGATGAAACGGTGCGGCTCGGCTTCGGCGCCGACGACAAGGTCAAGATCGAACGGGCCGTCGTCAAACGCAATGAAGGTTCGGCGGGTCTGATCGTGACGACGGCGAAGACCGACGAACGCTCGTTCAAGACGACGTTGCGCAACGGCCATGATTTCCCGATTCTGATCGCGATCGAGGATCAACTGCCGGTCAGCGAGAACGAGGACATCCAGGTCGAGATGCTGCCGCAGACGACGCCGCCGACCACGACCAACGTGCACGACAAGCGTGGGGTGCTCGAATGGGCATTCGAGGCAAAGCCCGGCGAGGCCAGGGACATTGCCTTCGCCTGGCGGGTGCGCTGGCCCAAGGACAAGGCCGTGATCATGACGCCGGCCGGCTAACGCCGCGCCGCAACTGACCGATGACATCCTTCCCGATCTCAGGCATGAACTGGCGGCAGGGCCGCTCAACAGGCCCGAGATCGGGGAGAAGTCCGCAATGCCCTATCAGCACATTCTCGTTGACGACCCCCGGCCGCGGGTGCGGCGCATCACGCTGAACCGGCCGGAAAAGCGCAATGCGCTGAACAACACCCTGCGTGGTGAGATCTTCGAGGTGCTGGAGGCCGCCGATCGCGACCCCGACGTATCGATCACCATCCTGCGCGGCGCCGGCCCCTGCTTTTCCGCCGGTTATGACCTGTCGGCGAACAATTCGGTCGACCAGCCCTATCACTCGGCGGCGGGGCCGGGGCAATGGTCGCGGCATGTGGTGGAGGGCTGGTTCTCGATCTGGGACCTCGCAAAACCCGTGGTCGCGCAGGTGCACGGCTATTGCCTGGCCGGCGGCACCGAGCTCGCCACCGCCTGCGACATCGTCTACGTCGCCGACGATGCCCAGATCGGCTATCCGCCGGTGCGGCTGATGAGCCCGCCCGACATGCAGTATCATCCGTGGCTCGTCGGCATGCGCCGCGCCATGGAGCTGATGCTGACGGGCGACGCGATGAGCGGGCGCGAAGCCGCCGAATGGGGCTTTGCGACGCGCGCGTTCCCGCTTGCCGAGCTCGAGCAGCGCACGCTCGATTTCGCCGAACGCGCGGCGAAAGTGCCGGTCGAGCTGCAGCAGCTCAACAAGCGCTCGGTGCATCGCGCCATGGAGATCATGGGCGCCCGCGCCGCGATCCGCGCCGGCACCGAAATCCAGGCGCTGGCATTCACCACCGAAGCAAGCCGCGCCTACATGTCGACGTTCCGGCGCGACGGCGGCAGCGTGAAGGCGCAGCTCGACCAGCGCGACACGGCGTTCGGCGATTATCGCACCCGCAAGGAGTAGTTTCGTTTCCGGCTGAAGGCTGGTGCACGGATGAAGGCGTCCCGCCTCCGTGCGAAAAGATTCAGTTGTGCGGAGCCCGCGCAGCCAATTCCATCCCCGGCGGGGTCTTTGCCCAGACGTAGTTTTGGCTTGCGAGATTGTAGCCGCGATCAAACAGCGCGATCATGTATTTCTGGTCGAATGGTTCGTCGCTGGTGTCGCTGAAATCAGGCGGAATGCTCGCAAGATTGAAATCAATTCCGTCGCGCCTGGCGATGGAATAGATTCGGTAGAGGTCTCCGATCCCCTGGTTCTTGATCAGGGTGGAAATCGAACGCTGCGTAATCGACAGGACGTTCTCGCTGACGGACTGCCACTCGGGATAGATTTTTCCGTTTCTGACGACGAACAAACGCGGCTTCGCCGCAGCTCCCGCCGACTTTTGATCGTGGGAAACAGCCGAGAACATCGAAGGTGTAATAAAGACCTGCCGGGTCACGCCGCCATCCACGTGCAGCTCGTCATAGTCCTGTCCGCCGACACGCACCTTGATTCGCACGGGCGGAAAAATCCCGGGAAGCGTCGCCGACGCGAGCAGTATCTTGCGGAACAATGTTATCGCCTCGCGATTGTTGCTCATCGCAATTCGGCCCATGTCCCACAAGACCGGCCGTTGCGTATCCAGATTGGTGGTGCCGATCAGCAGAATGCGGCCCTTGGCCCGCTCTCTTGCAATTTCCTGAAGCAGCGTCGCGTCCACATATTTGTCAATCAAGAGCGCCAATGGCGCGTCATCGGCCAACGATGATCCTTCGATGATGCCATGGACGTTGTAGGTAAAAATGTCCGTCCTTCCGTATTTGGTGAAGATCTCCCGGAGCTGGCCATCGTGTTCGCGTCCGAGGAAAGCGAAGGGGGCGATGAGCGCGCCGGAGCTTACGCCGGTGACCAGATCGAATGTCGGCCGCGTGCCGGCATCGCTCCAGCCGACCAGCAGGCCGGCGCCGAATGCACCATCTTGTGCGCCGCCGGAGATGGCGAGAAGGTTCAAGGCCGCGCGGTGTCTTCCATCCGCCGGGGAAATCGCCGTCGGCGCATCCGCCGTCATGATTGCCCGGATGTCCTGAACCGGCGCGTCGCCCCAAAAGCGGATGTTATGAAACCCCTGAAGCTCGATATGGCTCGCGCTGGCCTCCGGCAGCACGTTGCGCGGGGAGATGGTTGCGCATCCGGCAGTCGAGAGGATGATCGCGCCGACCAACGCAAGCCGAAATCCCGGCCGCCGAAGGCCGTCGGTGCGCGATCCCAGCGCAAGGCGCAGGCTTCTTCTCCTTCGCGGGACGAAGGAAAATACCTGCAGGTATCGACGAAGGTGGTTCAATTCGGCAATCGCCGTGAGATCTGGAACACTTCAGCATTTTCGGCGGGCGCATGCGGGCCCGCCGGGCTTACACATCAGTTATGCTGCAGCGGCGGATGAGTGTTCGATTTAGGGCAATATCGCGACCGGTCGCGCGATAGCCGGCTGCGACACAGGCAAAAAAGCATGCCTCGCGCGACGCTGCATTGATTCAGCTCAATGCGCGTGTTTGACGGCGGCGATGACAGCCGCCGGCGTGCTTCGTCGCTGCCGAGCGGCGGGATCTTGTGCGCTAGCTGTTCGGGCCGCGCTCCATGCTGACGGGCTGCCAGCGGCGCAGCGTGGTGTTCTGCAGCACCGCGGGATTGACGCAGCTCACCGGCCACATGCCCGACAGCACCAGCGACAGTTCATAACCGACACGGCGCTTGCGGGCCTCGTCGAAGCGCGCCGAGGCGGAAGCGACGTGGGCCGTCAGCGTCACGTTCTCCATGCGCAGCATCGGATTGTTGTGCGACGGCGGCTCCTTTTCCAGCACGTCGAGCGCCGCATGCGCGATCCAGCCCTCCTGCAAGGCCTTGATCAGCGCCTCCTCGTTGACGGTGGGGCCGCGGCCGGTATTGATGAAGATCGCGTTCTTCTTCATCTGGCGAAAATGGTTCTCGCCCAGCATGTGGTGCACTTCGGGCCGCGCCGGCGCGTGCATCGAGACGAAATCGGACTGCGACAGCACTTCCGAGAGCGTGGCCGGCAGCACGCCGTGATCGTAGATCAGCGTCTCGGCGATGAAGGGATCATAGGCCATCATGCGCAGGCCGAACGGCGCGGCGCGCTTTGCCACCGCGCGCGCCACCCGCCCGAACGAGACGAAGCCGAGCGTCTGTCCCATCAGCCGCGGAATCTTGAGTAGCGCCGGGCGGCCCTCGGCCCAGCGGCCTTCGCGGACCATCTTGTCCTGCTCGATCAGGCGGCGGAATCCGGCGAGCAAGAGCGTCATGGCGTGGTCGGCGACTTCCTCGATGAAGGTGTCGGGCACGTTGGTGACGGGAATTCCGCGCGCGGTGGCGGCCTTGACGTCGACGCTGTCGACGCCGACGCTGCCGAGCGTGATCACCTTGCAGTTTTGCAAGGAGTCGATGACCGCCTTGGTGATCCGCATGCCCTTGGCATAGATGGCGTCGGCGTCCCGGGCGGCCGCGATGAATTCCGCCTCGTTGGCGGGCGCTTCGATGATCTCGGCGCCGATCGGGTCGAGCGCCTCTTTTTCATAACCATAGCCGCCGCCGGCGACCGTGAAACTCGCGCCCTTCGGCGTTACAACCCTGAATTTCGGCATTTCCCACTTTCTCCCGATTTGAGGTTTCGGTGTTGGTTATGGCCGCGACGGTGCGGTCGATGACCTCCCCATTCCGGCGTCCTGGTTTGCTTGCCCCGCGGAGTCCCGGCTGCCCCCAACAATGCAGCTTCCGCCTCCGGGCTTCTACGGGGGGGTTCGTAACCAAGCGCTAAAGGGTTTCACTATACCGTGCCGTCACCCATTCCGCGAATCGCGCTCACCGCGCCCAAAATCCCCCGGAGACTCCCCGTGAAGCTCAATAACCTGACGATTGCCCCCAAACTCGGGATTTTGGTGGGCGTGACCTTGCTCGGCCTCTGCGTCGCCGGGATGCTGGCAGGCTATCTGATGCAGCAGGAGATGCTGAACGCGCGGGTCGACCAGGTCCATGCCATCGTCGAGATGGCGCGCAATATGGCGTTGGGCCTGCAGAAGCAGGTCGAGGCCGGCCAGATGACCAAGGAAGCCGCGATCGCGGAATTCGGCCGTCGCGCCAACACGATGAGGTACGACAACGGCAATGGCTACCTGTTCGGCACAACCTATGAGGGCATCACGGTGCTTTCGCCCGACCCCAAGCAGGTCGGGACCAATCGCATGGACGTTGTGACCAATGGCAGGAAGCTGTCCCAGGAAATCATGGACGGCGTCAAAGCCAAGGGCGAAATCCTGCTCAGCTATGAATACATGAAGCCCGGTCAGAAAACGCCGGTCCGCAAGATCGGCTACGCCGTCGCCATTCCCGGCTGGAACATGTATCTCGGGTCCGGCGCCTATCTCGACGATCTCGATGCCAAGCTGAGGCCGGTGATCTGGGCGCTCGGTATTGCCATCCTGGTCATCGGCGTGATTTCGGGCAGCATCGCCTGGATGATCGGGCGCAGCATCAGCCGGCCGCTCGGCCTGATCGGCACCCGGATGCGGGCCTTGGCCGATGGTGAGCTCGAAAAGGACATTCCCGGCATCGGACGCGGGGACGAGGTCGGCGCGATGGCCGCCACCGTGCAGATTTTCAAGGATAACGCGGTCCGCATTCGCGGCCTGGAGAAGGCCGAAGCGGAGACGCAGGCCCGCGCCGCCGCCGAGCGTCGCGCGGCGATGGAGGCGCTTGCCGGCGACTTCGAGCGCAGCGTCAACGGCATCGTCCGGTCGGTCGCGACCGCCGCCGCCGGGATGCAGTCGACCGCGCAGTCCATGACCGCGACCGCGAGCGATGCCAGCGCGCGCGCCGCCACTGTCGGTTCGGCCTCGCAAAGCGCTTCCGACAATGTCTCCACCGTTGCCGCGGCGGCCGAAGAGCTGTCGAGCTCGGTCGCCGAGATTTCCCGTCAGGTGACGCGCTCCAGCGAGATCGCGACCAAGGCGGTGGGCGACGCCGAGCGCACCAACGCCACCGTTCAGGTATTGTCGACCGGCGCCGAGAAGATCGGCGAAGTCGTTAAACTGATCCACTCGATCGCGGCGCAGACCAATCTGTTGGCGCTGAACGCCACCATCGAGGCGGCCCGCGCCGGCGAATCCGGCCGCGGCTTCGCGGTGGTTGCCTCCGAAGTCAAGGCGTTGGCCAACCAGACCGCGAAGGCGACCGAGGAAATCTCCGCTCAAGTGGCGGCGATGCAGGCTTCCACCAGCGACGCGGTGGCGGCGATCAGCGGCATCACCCAGACCATTGCGCAGATGAGCGAGATCACGGTCGGCATCTCGACCGCGGTCGACCAGCAGGGCGACGCGACGCGGGAGATCGCGCGCAACATCCAGCAGGTCGCGGCCGGCTCGAACGAGATCTCGGCCCATATCGGCGGCGTCACGACGGCCGCGGCGGCGACCGGCACGGCAGCGACGGACGTGCTGTCGAACGCCCGCGAGCTCGACAACCAGTCCGGCATGCTGCGCAGCGCCGTCGACGGATTTTTGGCGAAGGTCCGCGCGGCGTAGGCCAGTCACGCGATGGCCGAGCCCCGCCGCGAGGCGATGATGACGCCCGCGAGCACGAGTATGTAGCCGATGAGGTGAAACGGCCGCGGCTGCTCGCCGAGCAGCAGGATCGCCATCGCCGAGCCGAACACCGGCACCAGATGCAGGAACGGCGCGGCGCGGTTCGGCCCGATCAGCGCGATGCCGCGGTTGAAGAACAGGTACGCCAGCGTCGAGGGAAAGATCACGACGTAAATCAGGGTCGCCAGCGTGAGAGCGTCGAATTTCAGCGTCGTGCCGGTCGAATATTCCAGGACCGAGAACGGCAGCAGCAGCAGCGAGCCGCAACCCATGGTGAAGGCGATCAGCGACAGCTGATGCGTCTTCGGTCGCCGCGGCATCAGCGCCGAATACAGTCCGAAACTCAGCACTGCGCCGGCGAACATCAGGTCGCCCTTGTTGAGCCGGATGCTGGCAAGGGCCGAAAGATCGCCGCGCAGGATGATGGTGAGCACGCCGGCAAGCGAGATCGCGATGCCGGCGAGCTGCGCCCAGGTCAGCCGCACCCCGAACAGGGTCAGCGACCACAGCGCCACGAACAGAGGCCCCGAGGACTGGATCAGGAGCGCGTTCAGCGCCTGGGTGTACTGCAGCGCCCAGTAGGACAGCGCGTTGTTGAACGCGAAACCCGTCGCCGACAGCGCCACCATCAGCGGCAGCCGCGCGCGCATGGCCGGCCAGTCGCGTTGGAGATGCGGCCGGGCGAACGGCCACAGCAACAGGAATGCGCCGATCCAGCGGACGCAGGACAGCATCATCGGCGGCACGTGGCCCGCGACGTAGCGCGCCAGCACGATATTGCCGGCCCAGAACAGCGAGGTCAGGCTCAGCAGCAGATAGGGCTGGTTGTTGAGCCACCTGACCGGGTTGGGAGCAGGCGGTGCTGGCGCGGGAGCAGTCATCGGTTGGCTTGAAGTTGCGCCGGAATCACGCCGCGCGACAACTGCCGCGTCCGCAATGCTACAATGCCGGAAATCGGTTGAGCCTGCGGAAGGAGCCGGAAATGGCCGTGGACTTGTTGAATGTCGAAGGACTGAAGGACATGGAGCATCAGGGGCCGATCGTGATGGTGAACCTGATGCGGTTTCGCGATCGCTCGCTCGACGGCGACGGAAGCGGCTGGGACGCCTATTTGCGCTACAGCGCGCTTACGGTACCGATGATCAAGGCGCGCGGCGGCACGCTATTGTGGACCGGAGACGCCAAGGCGGTCGCGCTGGGCGAGCAGGCCGGCAACCGGTGGGACTATCTGGCGCTGGTATATTATCCTGACGTGGCCGCCTTCATCGACATGATGACATCGGCGGATTATGAAAACCTGAGCGACCCGCACCGTCGCAACGGCTGCGCCGAACATGTGATCATCGCCACCAGCGAGGCGTACAGCAAGTTCAAGATCGGATAGGATTGCTGCGCTGAAAAGGATTGAGCCGGAGGACCGATCGACGGTGCAAGAAATACTCAGCGAGTGGCGGTCATTCCGCCTCGTCCCGCGCCGCGAGCGCCGTTACGATAGCGCGTGCAGTTGCGTTGAGCGATCCGAGATAGCGATCGGCCGCCTGTTCATGCGTCATTACCGATCGGGGAAAACGCAACACGAGACAGGCGAGCACATGGCGACCCTGCCGCACGGGAACCGCGAGCCCAAGCACCCTAAAAGGGCGCGGCGACAGCGTCACGGCATAGCCACGGCGCCGAACCACGGCGAGATGCGCCTCGAAGGCTTGGGTGTCCCGCATGCCTAAAACGCTGAGCTCGGTATCGGGAAGCAATTCTCCAATCAAACGCCGCCGTTCCTCCGCAGTACAAAAGGCCAGGTAAGCCTGCCCGAGCGCGCTGGGTATCAGTGGATAAGTCCGATCATATCCCGTCCGCTCGAAAGAGAGTGGGCTTTGCGGGGCGGTGCTGTGGAGAAGCGCCACGACGCCATCCCGGACCCTGGCGAGCCCGATTGGCCAATTGTGTTCCCGGGTAAATTGGCTCATCGCCGGCACCGCGGCGTCGACAATGCGATCGATGAAGCGAAGGCCAATCGAGAGCGCCAACACGTTCTCGGTGATCCGGTAGCCGGCCTCACTCGAGATACGGGCGCTGTATCCAGCGGCGATCAGAGTGTTCAAGAGGCGGATCAGCGTTGGCTTCGGCAAGCCTGTAGCAGCGCGCAGATCGCCGAGGCTGCTCGCGGATTTGCGATTAAGCGCCTCGAGCAGCTTCAGCGCCCGCACTACTGGCTCTACCGGTTTGCCCGCATCCATGCCGAACGTCTCGCCTGGCCATTCCGTAATACGGAATCCACTCAGAATCAGCAAGCTCATTTGGGTGTTTTCCGGCAAACACAACGAAGACAGGCAAACGGACCAGCGTCGATATGGAGGAAATGCAATGGCATATCAGTCAATCGAAGTACGAAAGCTGACCCCGGTAATCGGCGCGGAGATCTTCGGCGTCGATCTTGGCGGGCAGCTAGGTAACCAGCAATTCCAGGAGGTGCACGATGCGCTCATGGAGAACCTGGTGATCTTCTTTCGCGACCAGAAGCTGACGCCGGAGCAGCACAAGGATTTCGGCCGCCGGTTCGGCAAGCTGCATGTACACCCAAACGCGCCGCAGCTGATCGAAGGCCATCCGGAAATCTTGGTGATCAAGGCCGACGAAAAGTCGAAACGGGTCGCCGGAGAGGAATGGCATTCCGACGTGTCCTGCGATGAGGAGCCGCCGATGGGTTCCATCCTCTACATGCATGAAACCCCCGCGAGCGGCGGCGGCGACACCATGTTCGCGAATATGTATGCCGCCTACGATGCACTTTCAGAACCGATCCGGCATTTGCTCGAGGGTTGCACGGCAATACATGACAGCAACAAGGCACATCCCTACCGCCACAAAGCGACTGATCGCGCCGACATGCAATTCCCGAAATCGGAACATCCGGTGATCCGCACCCATCCCGTGACCGGACGGAAGGCGCTCTACGTCAACCGCGGCTTCACCACGCACATCCCGCAGCTGAAGAAGCAGGAGAGCGCGGCGCTGCTCGAGATGTTGTACCGCCATGTCGAGACGCCCGAATTCATGTGTCGCTTCAAATGGCAACCAGGCTCGATTGCCTTCTGGGACAATCGCTGTGCGCAGCATCACGCGCTGTGGGATTATTTCCCGGAGCGGCGCTATGGCCATCGTGTGACCATCTGCGGCGACAAGCCATTTTATCGCGGTTGAAACCGCGCTTCCACTGACAGGAGTTGATGATCACACTGTCAGAATTGGCCCTCAGTTCCCTCGGTGATCTATGTCCTCAGTCCCGCGATCGTCAGCGAGCTCACACCGTCTCACAGCGTCGCGCGATGCTGACGATCATCGCCGCGGTGGCGACATCGGCGGGTCTTTTCGCACCCCGCCGTAGCGGCTGCGACCATCTGCCGGAAGAAGCCTGCAGCGGTCAGCCGATTTCCCTGCGCACGGTGGCGGCGGCGTCGCACATCGCCTTCAGCTTGCCGAAGGCGATGTGGCGCGGCATGTATTTCATGCCGCAGTCGGGCGCGGGCACGAGCCGCTCCGGCGCGACGTATTTCAGGCCGTGCCGGATACGCTCGGCGACGGTCTCCGAGGTCTCGATCTCGGGATTGCCGAGGTCGAGCACCCCCAGCATGATCTTCTTCGATGACAAATCCCTGAGCACGCCGAGATCGAGCTTTGGCTGCGCCGCCTCGATCGAGATCTGCTCGGCATTGGTGTCGGCCAGTTCCGCCAGGAACGAATAGCCGGCCGGCTTGGTCGAGCCCGGCACCACGGCGGCGTAGCCGAAGCACAGATGCACCACGGTCGGCACCGTGATGCCCTCAAGCGCGCGGTTGATCGCGTTCACGGCGTAGCGCCTGGCAAGATCCGGATTGTTGCGCACCCAGGGTTCGTCGAGCTGGATCACGTCGGCGCCGGCCTTCTGCAGCTCGCGCGCCTCCGCGTTGACCGCGTCGGCGAACGCCATCGCCAGCTCTTCGTCGTCCTTGTAGAATTCGTTCCTGGCCTGCTGGCTCATGGTGAAGGGGCCGGGCAGGGTGATTTTCGCCGCGCGGTCGGTATTGCGGCGGAGAAACTCCATGTCGCGCAATTCGACCGGGCGGCTGCGGCGGATAGGGCCGACGACGCGCGGTACCGGCGTCTTTTGTCCGTTTCGCGCGGTGATGATCGCGGGATTGTCGCTGTCGATTCCCTCCAGCGCGGTGGCGAACCGGTTCGAGTAGCTCTCCCGGCGGATTTCGCCGTCGGTCACGATGTCGACGCCGGCGCGCTCCATGTCCCGGATCGCGACGATGGTGGCGTCGTCCTGGGCCTCCTCGAGGTGCTCCTCGGCAAGCCGCCACATCGCGTGCATGCGCGTGCGCGGAACCACCTTCGACAGCATGGCGCGGTCGACCAGCCATTCCGGCTGCGGATAGCTTCCGACCACCGTGGTCGGCAACAGATGCCTCGGCATGAAACTCGGGATCTTCATAAAGCGATGCTTTCTTCGGTGGTTGATACGCAGGGTTTGATGGGCAGCACGATCTTGTCAGGTTGCGGGCGCGATGGCCGCGGCAGTCATGTCCTCGGCCGCGCCGAGGCCCGCGCGCGTCCCGGTGCGCCAGATCGAGGCCTTGCCCTCGATCCATCGGATCGCGGCGTTGAAGGCGATCGCCATCGCCAGCACCAGCAGCACGCCCGCGAACACATGCGGGCTGTCGAGGATGGTTCGATAGCGCGAGATCAGGTAGCCGATGCCGGCCGAGGAGATCAGCATTTCCGACACCACGACGGCGACGATGACGAGCGCGCCGCCGACCCTCAAGCCCGACAGCACGGTCGGGATCGCCGCCGGAATGATGACGCGGACCAGCCGCTGGCTCAGCGTCGCGCCCATGCTGCGCGCGGCCAGCACCAGCTGCGGATCGATGGTCTGTATGCCGGCGGCGGTCGCCAGCATCGTCGGCAGGAAGCCGTAGATGGCGGCGAAGGCGATCTTGGATTCCGAACCGATGCCGAGCCACACCGTGAAGACGGGATAGAGGATCACCAGCGGCACCGCGTAAAGGCTGGAAACCATCGGCATGATCAACACACGCGGGCGCGGCAGGCTGCCGACGACCGCGCCGGCCAGGATGCCGCCGCCGCAGGCGAACACCATGGAGACCGCGACCTCATAGAGCGTCACCGCCAGCGCCTGGCCGTACTCGCCGGCCTCGCTCCAGCCCGCAGCCAGGGTCGACGACAGCGTCGGCAGGAACAGCTCGGGGATCAGCCCGGCGCGCGGCAACAGCTCCCACAGCACGATGAGGGAGACGACGATCAGGCGGCGCAGCGTTGTCGAGGACATCGGAAAGACCTCACGCCGATTTGCGGATGTGGCGCCAGATGCGGTCGCGCAGGGTGCCGAAGGTTTCGCCGCTCAGCATCTCGTAGGTGCGCGGACGTGGCAGCGGGATGCTCAGCTGATCGACGATGCGGCCCGGCCGGGCCGACATCACCACCACCTCGTCGGCGAGATAGACCGCTTCGGTCAGGCTGTGGGTGACGAACACCACGGTCTTTCCGGTCGCCGCCCAGATCCGCAGCAACTCATCCCCCATCGTCATGCGCGTCTGCTCGTCGAGCGCCGCGAACGGCTCATCCATCAGCAGCACCGGCGGATCCTGCACCAGGCCGCGCGCGATCGATACGCGCTGCTTCATGCCGCCGGACAATTCGTGCGGATGCCGCTTGCCGAAGCCTTCGAGGCCGACCAGATTCAGCGCGTCCTCGGCCCTGGCGCGCCGCTCCGACTTGGCGACGCCGCGCAGCGCCAGCGGGAATTCGACGTTCTCTTCCGCCGTCAGCCACGGAAACAGGCTCGGCTCCTGGAATACCACGCCGACGCGGTCCGGATCGGGCTGAAGGATCGGCGCATCGTTGATCAGGACGGTGCCGGAGGTCTGCTGGCGCAGCCCGGCCATCATCATCAGCAGCGTCGACTTTCCGCAGCCGCTCGGTCCCACCAGCACCACGAAGCGGCCCGGCTTCACCTCGAGCGAGAAATCCGACAGCGCCACCACGTCCTGCGTGCTGGTCCTGAAGACCTGGCCGACATTGCTGATCCTGATCGAGCCGGCGCGCATCGCGGGCTTTAGCGGGGTTATGTTCGCCAATGGCTGCATCGCGTTTCCACCGAGCGGACCAGTTCGTTGAATGTCATGGCGATCGCGGCGATCATCACCACGCCGGCGAGCAGTTGCCGCATCTGGAAGTTCTCGCCCCAGCTCGCGATCTGGTGGCCGATGCCGTCGCGCGACGCATACATCTCGGCCAGGATCACGCCGGTGAGGTTGAAGATCATGGAAATCCGCAGCGCCTCCAGCAGCACCGGAAGCATGCTCGGCAGATAGACGCGGAACGCCGTCTGCAGGGGAGTTGCGCCGTAGGACCGCGCGACGGTCAGGTGCTCGACCTTGACCAACTCCACCGCCGTTGTCGTCGAAATGATGACGATGAAGATGGTCGAGAAGAACCCGAATCCGACCTTCTCGGCGAAGCCGACGCCGAACACCAGGATGAACATCGGCAGGAAGATCGATTTCGGAATGCTGAAAGCGAAGAACAACAGCGGCTTCACCACCTCGGCGAAGTAGCGGTTCTCCGCGATCAGGTAGCCGATCAGGGCGCCGCAGGGGACGGCGAGGACGAAGGCGGTCAGCACCTCGCTCGCCGTCACCACAAGATCGTTGCGCACGCTCGCGCGTTGTAGCAGCTCGCCGAGCGTGGCGAGCGTATCGGAAGCCGAGGGAAGCAGGCGCGGATTGACGATTCCCGTCCGCGACAGCAATTCCCACGCCGCGAAGATCGCCGCCACGAGAGCGACCCGCGCCAGCTTTACCCCTGATGTCCCCGTCATCGCGCCAGCCTCAGAGCCTGGTTGGGACCGGCTTGAACTGCGTCGACACGATCTCGGCCGCCGGTGCCAGATCCTTCATGCCGCCGAGTTTTGCCAAATCGAGCGACAGCTGCAGCGCCGGCATGGTGTTGGGCGCGCCCATGCTGCCGTCGGTTTCCAGCTTCATGATGGTGTTTTCGTATTCGAGCGCCGCGATTTCGGGCGGAATCTCGTAGAGATCGGCGATCAGCTTGACGGTCGTGTCCTTGTTGCTGCGCATGAAGGCCAGCGCGCCGTACAGCGCATTGAGGGCCTTCTGCGTGACCTCGGGTTTCTCCTGCGCGAACTTGTCGGGCACGATCCAGCCGGCGGTGAGGCTCGGCGGCACCGCCTTGGCGTAGTCGAGAATGGTGCGCGCTTCGCCGGATTTGGCGATCTGGAAGCTCAGCGGCGAATACACCACCGCCGCGTCGACATTGCCGGCGAGCAGGTTGGGCACCAGGCCGCCGCCGCCGACGGGCACGCGGGTAAAGTCGATCTTCTTTTCCTGAATCGTCCACAGCGCCAGCAGGTCCGAGCCCGAGCCCGCGGAGGTGATGGCGACTTTCTTGCCATTCAGGTCCTTGACGTCGAGCGTCGATTTGGAAAGCACCATCAATTGCCAGCCGTAATTGCCCATGCAGGCGTTGGCCACGAGTTTCGACATCACGCCTTTGGTGCGACCCGCGGCCACCAGCGACGGCGCATCGAGGATGAGGTCGGCGGCTCCCGCCGCCAGCGCTTCGAATGTCTCGGCGCCGCCGCGATAGATGGTGAGCTCCGCGCCGATACCTTCCTTGTCGAAGAATTTTTGCCGCACCGCGGTTTCGGCGATGGTGGTCGGCCAGTAGGTCTTGGTCGGCAGGCCGATACGGACCTTGTCCGCGGCTCTTGCGATTCCTGGCACGGCGAGCGTGGTCGATGCGGCCATGGTGGCCAGCAGATGGCGGCGTGTGATGCTCATTTGGCGCTTCCTCTGTATTTTGTGAGTTGCTCCCGACATTTTTCCCGCCGGTTCAGCCGCGTCGCTTGCCATCGAAATTTTGGGAGCGGCGAGCTCGACGAGATGCATGGTCGTCAGGAGGAGCACGGCTCGCAACGGTGGCAGGCTGAAAAACAATCGTCAATCGAAAATCGGTTTTTCCTCCTGGCTGGCGCCGTCGAACGCCGACGAACCGGCAGAAATCATTGCCAAAATTCCATTCCGGCGCGGCAACGCTACAGCCGTCGCACCAGATCCGGCGATATCTCGGCGATGCTTCGGATGCCGAGCAGCGCCAGGTCGCGGCCGACCTCGTTCTTCAACAGTGTCAACGCCCGAAGCACGCCGGCTTCGCCGGCGGCAACGGCTGCAAACAGGAACGGCCGGCCGATGAAGACGAATTGCGCGCCGAGCGCCAGCGCCTTGATCACGTCGGTGCCGCGGCGGATGCCGCCGTCCAGCATCACGGTCATGCCGCCAGCGTCCGCCGCGATCTCGGGCAGGGTGCGCAGCGGGGAGACGGTGTAGTCGAGCTGGCGGCCGCCGTGATTGGAGACGATCACGCCGTCGGCGCCGAACTCGCGCGCGATGCGCGCGTCCGCAGGCGCGATCAGGCCCTTGACCACGAGCTTGCCCTTCCAGCGCTCGCGGATCAGCTCGACATGTTTCCAGGCGAGCTGGTCGCGCTTGCCGATGTTGCGCATCAGGTTCTTCGAAAGCACTGGCGGCCCGCGCTGGGCATCCATGTTCTCGAAATGCGGCATGCCTGATTTCATCAAGGTGCGCGCCCAGGTGCCGAACAGCCAATGCGGGTGGGTCAGGGTGTCCCAGGCGATCTGCGGCGTGACGCCGATGGGAACGCGAAACCCGTTGCGGATGTTGTTCTCCCGGTTGGGCGGCACCGGCACGTCGGCGGTGACGACGAAGGTGTCGTAGCCGGCGGCGGCCACCCGGTCGACCAGGGGCTCGATGCGCGAGGCGTCGCCCGCGAGATAGGCCTGATACCAGGCGGCCGGATTTTCGCGCCTGATGTCCTCGAGCTTGATCAACGACGATGCGCTCAGGATCATCGGTACATTCATCGCCGCCGCCGCGCGTGTCAGCACGATGTCACCGCGATAGGCGCACAGCGCCGCTGAGCCCATCGGCGGAATGCCGAACGGCGAGGCGTAGGTCTTGCCGAACAGGGTCGTGGTCTGCTCGCGGCCGGAGACGTCGTTCAGCACCCGCGGAACGAAGCCGTATTCGGCGAAGGCGCGGCGGTTGTCGGCCACGGCGGCATCGTTCTCGGCGCCGCCGGAGATGAAGCCATAAAGGAATTTCGGCAGCCGGCGTCTGGCGGTCGCCTCGAAATCGTCGAGCGCGAGATAGCGCCGCAGGTGTGGCGGCACGGAGCTCTCGGGGCGTGTTACGACCGAGGGCGGCGGATTCGAGCTTGCGGTTTTGTCATGCATGTTGGCGAGCGATCCGTGTGTTGGGAAGTGGATTGTAGCACATCAGGCGGCATTGGCGGGTTTTCGCGAGGCGATGAAGACGCCGGTCAGCACCAGCGCAAAGCCGATGACGTGGAAGGCTTGCGGGCGTTCGCCGAGGAATACGATCGCCATGATCGAGCCGAACACCGGCACCATGTGGAAGAAGGGTGCGGCGCGGTTGGCGCCGATCAGATGCACGCCGCGATTGAAGCACAGATAGGCCAGCGTCGAGGGGAACACCGCGACGTAGAACAGCGTCAGCAGGTTCGCCATATCCAGCGCCATCACCGGGCGCGTGAAAAATTCAAGGATGACCGGCGGGATCAGGCAGGCCGCGCCGCAGCCGAAGGTGAAAGCGACAAAGGAAAGCCCGTGCACCTGCGGCCGCTTCAAGGTCAGCACCGAGTAAAGGCCGAAGATCACCAGCGCCACCGTGAAGATGATGTCGCCCTTGTTGAACTGGATGGTTGCGAGCGCGGTGACGTCGCCGTGCAGGAGGATCACCAGCACGCCCGCCAGCGACAGCGCGACGCCGAAGCCTTGCGCCAGCGTCAGCCGCACGCCGAGCAGGATCAGCGACCATACCGCGACGAACAGCGGCAAGGCCGATTGCAGCAATAGCGTATTGAGCGCCTGGGTATACTCCAGCGAAGTGTATTGCAGGCTCGAAAAGACGCCGTTGCCGGTGAGGGAAAGCAGGACCATGATGCGGAACCGGGCGCGGATCGTGGCCCAATCATGCTTCAGGTGCTTCCAGGCGAAGGGCAGAATAATAAGGAACGCCATCGACCAGCGCAGGAACGACAGCGTCACCGGTGGAATGTGTCCGGCCGCGAGGCGGCCGACAATGGCATTGCCCGCCCAGAACAGCGCGGTGATCGAGAGCAGCACGTAAGGCTGGTTGGCGAGCCAGCGGCCGGGCGAGGCGACGTGCGGGGCTTGATCGGAGGCGGACATGCGGCGGCGGTTTTTGGGCCCAGGTTCGATGCGCCGCGGCCCCGCCCGGCAGCCGCCGGGCCGGTCCAGCCCGGCCCACCCAGAGACACGGATTTTCGCCGGCTATCAATGGCGCGGGATGCATCGCGACCATGCGCGGCGACGCGCCCGGCGGCAACGCGGTCCGGCCGAACTCCACCGAACGGATTTCGCTGACGCTTCAGAGATCCGCGGTCATCGTCGCTGGCGTCTGCCAAGAGCGGCCTTTGACCCACGTCAATGCCTTGCCGGAACACCCCGATATCGTTGCCGGAGATTTGCAAAAGGAGTGCGGCATCATGCGCAACGTTGGATCGATCGACCGGATCGCCCGCATCGTGGTGGGACTGCTGCTCATCGCATTCGCCATTCCCCTGGGCTTCCCGCAGACCGGCTGGAACTGGATCGGCTGGATCGGCGTGGTGCCGATCCTCACCGCGGTCTTCGGATATTGCCCCGCCTACTCGGCGTTCGGCATGTCCACCCGCGCCGGTCAGCACGGCTGAAAGGACCGGGCGGCGGGATTGCGCGGAAAGATCACGATGACGACAAGATCGAGAACCGTGCTGGTTGCATCTGCGTGACGGAAGTTCCCGAGACGATCGTGGCCCGCGCCGAAGCCGTGGAAAAGCGCATGGACGCCATGCTGCAGGCGGTGCGCACGATGCGGCCTGCGCTGGACGCATTCTATGCAACGCTGAGTGATGAACAGAAAGCCCGGCTCGACCAGGCTTACGGCCGCCACGGGTTCCGGCGCTGGCACGACCGCTGGTGAGTGAGGCGCCGGTCGCTTGACCCGGCGCAGGCCGTAGCGAAACGCGGATGCGCGCCAAGCCGCCACCCCGGGTTCCATCCAACATCAGGCGCTGTGCGCCGTTTGATATCCCTCAATACTCGCCTGAAGGGCGATGCCAAACAGGACCGGAGAAACGATGTCAGATGGCGGAGAAGAAATGAAACTGCCCGAAGCTGTCGATGAGAGGCCGCCTGCAATCGAGAATGCCCCTGCGGTGACGACGACGACGAATTTGCCCGCAACCGTACCCTTGGCCCCGATACGAAACAGGCGACGGTTGCGGTTCTCGGTGGGTCTTGTCGTCGTTGTCCTCGCCGCGGGCGGAGGCGGCATCTATTGGTGGAAACATTCCCAATCGCGACTGCCGCCCGGCATAAGCTGGGGCAACGGCCGGCTCGAAGCCGACGAGATCGATATCGATACGAAATTCCCGGGCAGGATCGCCGAACTGCGCGCCGACATCGGCGATATGGTCACCGCAGGCCAGCTGGTTGCCCGGATGGACACCAAGGATATTCAGGAGTCGCTCAAGAAGGCGCAGGCGCAGGTCAAGCAGGCGCAGCGCGCGATCGATGAGGCCAACGCCAACCTGGAGCAGCAACGCACACAGCAGACGCTGGCCGCGCAGGAACTGGAGCGTACGCAGACCCTGCTGAATAACGGCTATGCGACCAGGGAGCTGTTCGACCAGCGGAAGCAGGCCATGGACGCCACCAACGCAGGAATACGGGCCGCGACGGAAAGGGTCGCGCAAGCCGAACGTGGGCTCGAAGCATCCCAACATGATGTCGGCCTCTACACGGTCAACATCGCCGACAACGATCTGGTCGCGCCGCGTGACGGCCGGATTCAGTACCGCATCGCCAATATCGGCGAGGTGCTTTCCGCCGGCGGCAAGGTCTTTACGATGCTCGACGTCTCGTATGTCTACATGGACGTCTACCTGCCGGCTCTGGAGGCCGGGAAGGTGAAGGTCGGAGCCGATGCCCGGATCCTGCTCGATGCCTACCCGGATTCGCCCGATTCCGGCGAAAGTCTCCTTCCTGGCGAGCCAGGCGCAGTTTACCCCGAAAACGGTGGAGACCCAGAGCGAACGCGACAAGCTGATGTTCCGGATCCGCGTGCGCATCGATCCCGAGCGCTCGCGCGATCACGCTCTGTCCGTGCGTAGCGGGTTGCCCGGCGTCGCCTACGTCCGTACGGATCCAGCGGTGGCGTGGCCGGAAAATCTGCAAGGGCCGCCATGAGCTCGCGGGGCCGAGCGGTTGCCGTCCTCGACAGCCTCACGCAAGGATACGGCAAGGTCACGGCGCTGGATGGCGTAACGATCGGCATACCGGCCGATTGCATGGTCGGGCTGATCGGTCCTGACGGGGTGGGAAAGTCGACGCTTCTCGGTATCGTCGCGGGCGCGCGCCAAAATCAGGTCGGCAGCGCCATCGTCCTCGGTGGCGACATCTCCGATGCAAGGCACCGGGCGGCGGTATGTCCGCGGATCGCATACATGCCGCAGGGGCTGGGGAGAAATCTCTATCCCGACCTGAGTGTTCGCGAGAACATCGAGTTCTTTGGCCGTCTCTTCGGACAATCGCGCGAAGAGCGAGAATGGCGAATTGCCGAATTGCTCGACAGCACGGGGTTGGCTCCGTTTGAAGATCGTCCGGCGAAGAAATTGTCGGGCGGCATGCGGCAAAAGCTTGGACTTTGCTGCTCCCTCATCCACGATCCGGACCTGCTCATTCTCGACGAGCCAACGACCGGCGTCGATCCGCTGTCGCGCCGCCAGTTCTGGGAACTGATCGACCGCATCCGCGCTCGCCGCGCCGGCATGAGCGTCATCGTGGCGACCGCCTATATGGAGGAAGCCGAGCGGTTCGACTGGCTGGCGGCCATGAACGCCGGCAAGGTCCTGGCGACCGGATCCCCGGCCGAGCTCAAGGCCGGCGCCGGCGTCGCGACGATCGAGGAGGCCTTCATTGCCCTGCTTCCGGAGCAGCGACGCGCCGGGCACCAGGTGCTCCATATCCCGCCGCGGCAGGTCTTTGACGGGGAGCCCATCATTGCGGCGCGCGGCCTGACGTGCCGTTTCGGTGACTTCACGGCGGTCGATCAGGTGAGTTTCACGATCGAGCGCGGCGAGATCTTCGGCTTCGTTGGTTCGAACGGCTGCGGCAAGACCACGACCATGAAGATGCTGACGGGGTTGCTGCCGCCCAGCGCCGGCGAAGCGCTGCTGTTCGGACAACCTCTCGACGCCAACGACATGAATTCCCGCTACCGCGTCGGCTACATGTCGCAGTCGTTCTCTCTCTATACGGAACTCACGGTCCGGCAGAATCTCGATCTTCATGCGCGAATTTTTCATCTGCCGGCGCAAAAGGCGGCGCTGCGCATCGCGGAGCTGGTTGGAAAGTTCGGCCTGGCCGATTATCTCGATCAACGCACGCTCGATCTCCCATTGGGGATTCGTCAGCGGCTGTCGTTGGCGGTCGCCATCGTCCACGAGCCCGAGATCCTCATCCTGGACGAGCCGACCTCGGGCGTCGATCCCCTGGCGCGGGACAGTTTCTGGGAAGCATTGATCGATCTTTCGCGCAATCAGGGCGTGACGATTTTCGTCTCGACCCATTTCATGAACGAAGCCGAGCGCTGCGACCGGATATCGTTGATGGATTCGGGCCGCGTGCTGGCGACCGGCACGCCGCGGGAGCTTGTCGAATCCCGTGGCGCCGCCACGCTCGAAGACGCGTTCATCAGCTATCTCGAAGCGGCCGACGGATCGCGCGCGCCGAGAGCCGGGCAATTCGAGGAGTCCGGCAAGATCCTTCATCAACCGCAAGCGTCGGCGCGGCAGCGCTCGATATTCAGCCCGCAGCGCCTGCTTGCCTATTCGATCCGCGAGGCACTGGAACTCCTGCGCGATCCGATCCGGCTCGGCTTCAGCCTGCTTGGCACCACGCTTCTGATGCTGGTGTTCGGCTTCGGGGTCTCGACCGACGTCAACAACCTGTCGTTTGCGGTGCTCGATCACGATCAAAGTCCGGAAAGCCGCGCCTATTTGGAAGAGCTCAGAGGCTCGAGCTATTTCACGGAGAAGGCGCCGCTTGCCACCTACGCCGAGCTCGACAACCGTCTCAAGAGCGGAAATATCTCGGTTGCCGTCGAAATCCCGCCCAGCTTCGGCAGCGACATCAAGCGCGGCCGCCCGGCCTCGGTCAGCGCCCTGGTCGATGGCGCGATGCCGTTCCGGGCAGAAACCATTCGCGGCTATCTGCAGGGCATGCATCAATTGTACCTGACTGATCCCGCCGTGAAGACGACGGTGCCTTCCAGCTCCCCGCCCGCCGATATCGAAATCAGGTTCAAATACAATCAGGATTTCGACAGCATCTATGCCCTGGTGCCTGCGAACATGTCGATGCTGCTCGCGCTGTTTCCGGCGATCCTGATGGCGCTTTCGATCGTGCGCGAGAAGGAACTCGGATCGATCACCAACCTGTATGTGACGCCCGTCAGCCGGGTCGAATTTCTGCTCGGCAAACAGCTTCCCTACATCGCCGTCGCGATGGCGAATTTCACCTTGATGCTGATCCTGGCGCTGTTCGTATTCAAGGTCCCGCTCAAGGGAAGCTTTCCGACGCTGCTCCTGGGCGTGCTGATCTATGTGACGGCGATGACCGGCTACGGCATGCTGATCTCGGCGTTCACCAGGACCCAGATCGCCGCATTGTTCGGCACCGCCATCCTGACGGTTCTGCCCGCGACGCAATTTGCCGGCATGATGACGCCGGTTTCCTCGCTCGCCGCGGGCGCTCAAATCATCGGCCGCGGATTTCCGATGACCTATTTCGTGCCGATCAGCGTCGGCACTTTCACCAAGGGACTGGGCTTTGCCGATTTGAGCCGGGACTTGCTGGCGCTCCTGATCTTTGTTCCGATCTTCACCCTCGCCGGCGTTCTCCTGCTCCGCAAGCAGGAACGCTAGAATCGACGACGATGCGCAAGGTTGCAAACATCTATTGGCTCGGGCTGAAGGAGTTGCGCAGCTTCCTGCATGACTTCGTTCTTCTGGGGCTGGTGGTCTATGCATTTTCGCTGGCCGTGACCCTGCAGGCCCGGAGCAATTCGCAGGAGCTGCACAACGCCTCGATCGCCATCGTCGATGAGGACCACTCGGAGCTTTCGCGCCGGATCGCGCATGCGTTCTTTCCGCCATTGTTCCAGACGCCGCAACTGATCTCCGAACCGGACATCATTCCCGCGATGAACGCCGGAAGATTTACTTTCGTGGTCGATATCCCGCCGGATTTCCAGCAGCATGTCCTGGCGGGACGCCAGCCCGCGCTTCAGATCGACGTCGATGCGACCGCGATGGTGCAGGCGGGGCTTGGTTCCGGCTACGTGCAGCAGATCATTACCACCGAGATCAGGGATTTTCTTTCGCATTCGGAGGCCGTCCCGCCGTCGACGGTAAATCTCGATGTGCGGATTGCCTTCAACCCGAACCTGACGACCGCCTGGTTCACGAGCGTGATGGCGATCATCAACAGCATCAGCATGCTGGCGATCATCCTTGCCGGCGCCGCGGTGGTGCGGGAGCGCGAACACGGCACCATGGATCATCTTCTGGTTATGCCGCTGACGCCGTTCGAGATCGCAATGTCCAAGGTCTGGGCGAACGGGCTCGTGATCGCGGTGGCGGTCGGCCTTTCGCTTTATCTGGTGGTGCGCATGATACTGGGGATCCCGGTGGCGGGCTCGATACCGCTCTTCATGGTCGGCGTGGTGATCTATCTGTTCTTCGCCACCGCGATCGGAATCTTTCTGGGCACGGTGGCGCGCTCCATGCCGCAACTCGGGCTGCTCTACATGCTGGTGTATCTGCCGATGAACATGCTCTCGGGCAGCAATACTCCGCTCGAGAGCATGCCGCCCTGGCTTGCCCGGGCCGTGCAGGTCTCGCCGTCGACGCATTTCGTCAGCTTTGCGCAGTCGATCCTCTATCGCGGTGCCGGTCTCGACGTGGTGTGGCCGCAATTTCTCGCGGTCGCTGGCATCGGCGCATTGTTCTTTGGCCTCGCAATCCTGCGTTTCCGCGCCGTTGTCGCGCAGGCAACCTGAAAAGATCGTCGATGTGGTCGACGGCCCAATTCAACCCTGGCCGCATCCGCCGCCCTCGTTTCGACGCAAATTTTACGGGGATATCAATGGCTTGGAATGCTTCCCAGGCCGCCCCAAAACCCCGTTCTTGCTTGCGTCGATAGCCCGCTTCCTTTATCCGGTGGAATGCCTCGCATGCGAGCGGCCCCCGGCCGTGATTTGGGCTGGGCGCATGATCCGGAAAGCCGGGCTTGCGGTTTTCCGCACGGATCATGTTCGTTACTGGGAAAGTCGCAGAGGGAAGCTTTACGAAATGGCCAATGTCGTCGTCGTCGGCGCCCAGTGGGGCGACGAAGGGAAGGGCAAGATCGTCGACTGGTTGTCGGAGCAGGCCGACATCGTCGTGCGCTTCCAGGGTGGCCACAACGCCGGCCATACGCTGGTCATCAACGGAGTGACCTACAAGCTGGCGCTGTTGCCGTCCGGCGTGCTGCGGCCCTCGAAGCTCGCGGTGATCGGCAACGGCGTGGTGTTCGATCCGCAGGCCTTCCTCGAGGAGGTGGCCAAGCTGAAAGGCCAGGGTGTCGCCGTCAGCCCGGAGAACCTGCGGGTCGCCGAAAACGTCACGCTGATCCTGCCGCTGCATCGCGAACTCGATGCGCTCAGGGAAACCAGTAACGCGACCGCGATCGGCACCACGCGGCGCGGCATCGGTCCGGCCTATGAGGACAAGGTCGGCCGCCGCGCCATCCGCCTGATGGATCTGGCCGATCTCGATACGCTGCCGCACAAGATCGACCGGCTCTTGGCGCATCACAATGCGCTGCGCCGCGGGCTCAACCTCGAAGAGATCGACGGCGCCGGCATCCTGAAGGAGCTGACGGCGCTTGCGCCGCAGCTTCTGCCCTATGCGGAGACGGTGTGGCGGCTGCTCGACGCAAAACGCCGCGAGGGCAAGCGCATCCTGTTCGAGGGCGCGCAGGGCGCGCTCCTCGACGTCGACCACGGCACCTATCCCTACGTCACCTCGTCCAACACGGTGGCGGCGCAGGCCGCGATCGGCACCGGGGTTGGCCCGGGCACGGTCGGCTACGTGCTCGGCATCTGCAAGGCCTATACGACCCGGGTCGGCGAGGGGCCGTTCCCGACCGAACTCAAGAACGCGATCGGCGAGGAGATCGGCCGCCGTGGCAAGGAATTTGGCGTCAATACCGGGCGCAAGCGGCGCTGCGGCTGGTTCGACGCCATGCTGGTGCGCCAGACCGTGCGGACCAGCGGCATCAACGGCCTGGCGCTGACGAAACTCGATATTTTGGACGGTTTCGATAGCATCGAGGTCTGCGTGGGCTACCGGCTGGACGGCCGGGAAATCGACCATCTGCCGGCCGGCGAGGGCGCCCAGGCCCGGGTAGTGCCGGTCTACGAGACCATCGAGGGCTGGAAGGAGCCGACCGCCAACGCCCGTTCCTGGGCCGATCTGCCGGCCCAGGCGATCAAATATGTCCGGAGGGTGGAGGAACTCGTGGGTTGTCCGATTGCCTTACTTTCCACCAGCCCGGAACGCGAAGATACTATTCTGGTCCAGAACCCGTTCGAGGCTTAACGGGATGTTACGGGAAGCCCTGCATTGTTGAGTAAAGATGGCTGATTACTATCCGCTGATTGCCCGCGCCATTGCCGGATTGGATCCCAATGCCCCCGGCGAGAGCCGTCGTGCGCTCTACGAACGGGCGCGCGCGGCGCTGATCGCGCAGCTGCGCAGCGTCGACCCGCCCTTGAGCGAGTCCGAGATCACCCGCGAGCGGCTGTCGCTGGAAGAGGCCGTGCGCAAGGTCGAATCGGAAGCCGCCCAGCGCGCCCGCGACGCCTCGCGCACCGGGCGGAGGCGAGCGCGCCCGCGCCGGCGATGCTTTCCGCGCCAATACCCGCGCCCCCGGCCGGCCGGGCGAGCCGGCGCCGCCGCCCAACGCGCAAGCCCCGGCTCCGCCGCCGTCCCGTCCGCGTGCCGCCATCGCCGCCGGCCTCGCGCAACGACCGGCCGCCGCTCGGGCAGGAAGACCGCGGCGGACGCAATGCCCGCCCGGAGGCGCCGCCGTCGCGGCCGCAACCGCCTTCGCCGCCGCCGGTCCCGATGCAGGACCCGCAGCTGCCGCCGACCCGCGAACGGACCGGCGCGCCGCGCCGCGGGCCCGACAACGCCGTGCCGCAGGCGCCGGGCATGCGCGGTTTCCGCGACATCACGGCTGACGCCGACGATCTCGGCCGCGCCGCCGCCCAGGCCAATCGCGCCGCGCGAAAGACCTATGCCAACGTACCCTCGCCCTCGCCGGAATTCGACCGGCTCGAGCCGAACCTGGAGAACCGCGGCGCCGATCCCGACCTGCCCTATTCCTGGGACGAATCGATCGAGGAGGCCGAGCGCTACGCGCCGCCGGCGCCGACGCCGCGGCCGCGGATCGCCGCCGACCGCGAGCCGAAGAAGCGCGCGCGAACCGGCGCGGTGTTTCCCTTCAAGAGCGCGATCGCCATCGGCGTGGTGCTGATCCTGGCCGGCGCCGCCATCCTGTGGGGCAAGTCGGTGGTGCAGACGGTGAGCGGCCTGTTCAAGCCGGCGCAGACCGTGGTGGAAGCGCCGAAGGATACCTCGCCGCTGGCGAAGCCGAAGATTCCCGATCGCGTCGGCCAGCCGCCGTCCTCGGAGACGGTCGCGCCGGTGGCGCAGCGCGTGGTGCTCTATGACGAGGACCCCTCCGACCCCAAGGGCAAGCAATATGTCGGCTCCGTGGTCTGGCGCACCGAGCAGGTCAAGGGCGCCGCCGGCCAGCCGCCCGACCTCGCCGTGCGCGCCGACATCGAGATTCCCGACCGCAAGTTCAAGATGACGATGTCGTTCCGCCGCAATACCGACACCTCGCTGCCGGCGAGCCACACCGCGGAACTGACCTTCATCCTGCCGCAGGATTTCGACGGCGGCGGCGTCAGCAACGTGCCCGGCATCCTGATGAAGTCGAACGAGCAGGCGCGCGGCACCCCGCTCGCGGGGCTCGCGGTCAAGGTCACCGACGGCTTCTTCCTGGTCGGGCTGTCCAATGTCGACGCCGACCGCGCGCGCAACATCCAGCTCCTGAAGGAGCGCTCCTGGTTCGACGTGCCGCTGGTCTACGTCAACCAGCGCCGCGCCATCATCGCGATCGAGAAGGGCCCGCCCGGCGAGCGCGCCTTCAACGACGCGTTCGCGGCGTGGGGGGAGTGAGGGGGATGAAGATTTCTTGCCTTCGTTTTCGAAGGATTTCGCTAGCGGATAAGTCCGTAGATGACCGCCGCCAGTTCGGACTCGTCACCGTCGAAACTCGTGATCATGGCTTGAAGCATTGCGTCGGGATTGAGCCTTTCGAGGTCAAGCGTATGGCCGACATGATCTGCAAGCATCGCAAAGAATGTTAATTGCGTGCGGCCGTTGCCCTCGCGGAAGACGTGGATCGCATTTAACTCCGCCAGAAAGTGAGCCGCACGTTCGGCGAAATCCTTCGCCGGTAGCCCTTCGAAATAGCGCGCAGCTTTTAGGTCGGCAAACAGCTGGCTTGCTTGGGAATTGATATACTCGGGGAAGCAGAATGCGTTGCCCCGCTTCGAAATGCGTACTGTTCGTGGAATGCCTGCCCAATCGAAGAGATCTTGAAACAGATGATGATGAATCGCGCAGAAATGCGCAAAGTTCAGGCTGCCGCTGGGTAAGGGTTCGCCTGCACGCGCATTGGTAATCTCGGCTTCGAAATCGTCGAGTTTGGCCTGTTCGCGCAAATTGAGCTTGTTTATGAGAACGGTGGAATTTTCGTAGGTATAGGGATCGTCCGTCGCGTCATACATGCGACTACATTCATGCCTTGCGGTGAGCGCGGACGATCAGCTCGCGATATTCCTCGGCCGACAGGCCCTTGCCGGCGGCTTCTGCGGCGCGCGCTTTCATCGCCGGCTTCAGTCGAACGCCTTCGACTGCGCTGATCTTCGCAAAGGCTGCGGGGCCTAAGACGAAGCCAGCCTTGCCGGCTTTTCCGTTTGAGCGTTTTTGCTTTGGCATATTGCAAATCTAGCAGCTTTTGCTGCGGTTTGCCACGCAATCGTCGATATGCGCCCAACGTCTGCTTGACGGGTTTCCGTGATTTGTATTCATTTCAAGCGGACGCCACCGAGCTTGTTGGCGTGAGCAGAAATCTCCTTGCACCGCCATAACGGCCAGGACACGCGAGGGAGGAGCATGAAACGCTATCTGATCTTTGCAGCCCTGGTCCCGCTGCTCGGCGGGGCCTGGGTATTGATCACGACGACGGTGATGTCCGGCTACTGGAGCCATCCGCCCAATGCCGCGGAGGTCGGCAAGGTGGTCCTGGTGTTCGCCAAGACGCTGCAATACAGCTACCTGTTCGGCATCCTGCCGGCGCTGGCGATGGCGGCGTTCGACGACATCCTGTTCCACGTCAAGCGCATTCACCCCGTGGGACGGATGCTGATCGTCGGTGTGCTCGCCTTCGCCGGCGCGGAAGCGCTCTACGGCTCGCGCGGATCGGACAGCGGCGCGCTGCAGTTCGTCCTCTATGGCCTGGCCGGCTTCATCCCTGCGGTGGTCTCGTCGTGGCTGGCGCATGAGGCCATCGATTTTCCGGCGAAGGCCGATGAACCGGCGCAGACCTCGCCGGAGCCGGCGGTGGAGAGCAAGTAAATCTGTCGCCCCCGCGAACGCGGGGGCCCCTGCGTGAGCGCAAGTGCGCTCATCGCAACGCCGTGACCATTCCGAGAGAGGCGGTGGTTGTCGCCTTTCTTCGCCGAGCTCGCAGTAACCAACATTTGTGGTTATGGGCCCCCGCGTTCGCGGGGGCGGGGTGCAACTTGCGCCGACCCCGCGCGTTACCCATGTGATTGTCATGTCTAACGAAGAAATTCTCATTCCGAATACGGCCCGCGCCCGCTCCGGGAAGGCTTCCGGCGCGCCTTTTCGCGGCAGGCAGGCGCGCGCGAAAATCATCGATCAGGAGGGGCGCGAGATTCCTGAGGAATCGCTGCGTCCGCATTTCCAGGGTTTTCGTTTCGATTTCGGCAGCGCTGGTCCGTTCGGCAATCTCACGCGCGAGCAGCGGCTGGCGCGGCTCGATGCGATCGCCAAACTGCTCGACATCGCCTTCATCCTGCCGGGCACCAATATCCGCTATGGCATCGACGGCATCATCGGCCTGATCCCGGTGGTCGGCGACATCATCGCGACCGCCTTGTCGCTGTGGCTGGTGCGCGAGGCGCGCGCGCTCGGCGCGCCCTGGCACGTCACGGCGCGCATGCTCGGCAATGTCGCGATCCAGGGCGTGGTCGGAACGGTGCCGGTGGCCGGTGACGCGTTCGACGTGCTGTTCCGCGCCAACATGCGCAATGCGAGGCTGTTGCGGCGCTGGATGGAGAAGCAACCGCGCTAGCGCATTTTCCAGTTCGGTGGCTTCATCCTTCGAGACGGCGCTTCGCGCCTCCTCAGGATGAGGTCTTCGATCCTCATGGTGAGGAGCGCGGCAACGCCGCGCGTCTCGAACCACGAGGCCACCGGACAGGCCGTCATGATTCTGCTCAACTGGAATTTGCGCTAGCGTTGGATCGCGTCAGCGCAAAAGCAAACCCTCGGGCATGGCCCGAGGGTTGCGTAGCTCGATGCAAACGGATTACGCGGCTTCGGTGTCGGTCTTGTCGCCGGCAGGCGCGGCCTCGGGCTTGCGGGGGCGGCGCGGCAGCGGGAAATCCTGGCTCTCATACAGCGAGCGGATGCCGCTCTGGTCGAAGCGGGCTTCGTCGACCTGCAGATAGGCGCCATTCAGCGAATCCGCCGGCAATTCCTCGATCGCGAAGCGAACCGCTTCGGCCGCGGTGCCAAATCGCCGATACGCAAAGCCCGCCCGCTTTTTCTTGCGGATCGCGGCAGGAAACAGTTCGGCGGCGGTGTTGAAGCTGAATGAAGCCATGGTCAGGGACCTCTGATCTTTTTATTGAGTGAGAACGCGATTTCACAGTCGCGAACGGAGCGTACGCGCAGGCCGCCATCAGCATGCCGGCACGCGTCATTTCAGCCTTCAATATAAGCCTGTTTGACAGAAATGCGACTCCTGACCGGAGGGATGATGAATCGGGGCCGGCGCGGCGCATATCGGAAATAAATTCAGCTATTTCAATTACTTGTGCGGATCAGAGCTTGTTGAGCAGCACCAGGATGATGAGCACGATCAGAATGACGCCGCCAAGCCCGATGCCGGAATGGCCGAGGCCATAGCCGTAGCCGCCGAACCGGCCGCTGAATCCGCCCAAAAGGATGATGATCACGATGATGATCAGTATCGTTCCAAGCGTCATGGCGCTCTCCCCGGACCGCTCGCGGCGGATGGCATCCGCCGCGTGGGAAGAAAAGCACAACCCGGCCTTTGGTTCCAGCGGCGGAACCGCGCTTGTCATTCCGGGATGCGCTGCCCGAACTCGGGAGTTCGGCAGTATCATTGGCCAGGTCGGCAACAGGCGGCCTGGACGCGCCGGTCCGGGCCGGAATGAGACCGACAAATTACGGAAATAATTTTCCGAATTTCGAAAATAATGCTTGCGCCCGTCCCAAATCAGTTGTAGATGTCCACCGTCCCGTCCCACCAAGGGGCGTTTCGCGATCGTCACGGACGCGGGGCGGGATGCGGTGGACGCCGAGAGTGCTTCTGACGAGGGCATTTGAGGCGGACGGCGAAGTCGTGTGGGCCTGGCACCCCGACGCTGGTGTCAAGTTCGCGTTAAGGCGCGCGGGCGACGGTGGCAAACAAGCCCGGTGCACCGGGGCGAGCACGAAGTAAGCCGTAAAACCATTGCGCGGGGAATGCCGGGTCGTTCCGGTGTACTCGTGGTGACTACACTTGCATGCTTTGTTTTTTACTGCATGCGAGGCTGCGGGCGCATCGAGCGCCCGGCATTCCCTGCGCCCTCTGTTTCGAGGGAGCCGGACCAAAACGCAAACCTCGCGCAAAACATGCGGCGAGATCGCGAAGCTATGTCCCCAACTGTCATCACCCGCGAAAGCGGGTGATCCAGTATTCCAGAGGCAGCAGTGAAAGAATCGAGAAGCCGCGGCGTACTGGATCGCCCGGTCCCGTCTCCGCCAAGGCTTCGCCGGGCCACGAATTCGTTCGGCCGCCGAAGCTTTAGCGAAGGCGGCAAGCCGGGCGATGACACTGTTTATTGTGCTTTCGCCGGCACAGAATCCGTAGGGTGGGTGGCTGGATTATTTCGGCTCGAGCTTCAGCGCGGCCGAATTGATGCAGTAGCGCAAGCCCGTCGGGCCGGGGCCGTCGTCGAAGACATGGCCGAGATGGCCGTTGCACTTCGCGCACAACACTTCGGTGCGGATCATGCCGTGGCTGACATCGCGCTCCTCGTCGACGTGGCTTGCGGCCGCCGGCGCCGTAAAGCTCGGCCAGCCGCAGCCGGAATTGAACTTGGCGTCGGATTCGAACAGCGTCTGCCCGCAGCCGGCGCAGAGATAGGTGCCCTTGCGCTGCTCGTGCTCATATTCGCCGGAGAACGGCCGCTCCGTCGCCTTCTCGCGCAGCACCGCATACTGCATCGGCGTCAGTTCCTTGCGCCACTCGGCCTCGCTCTTTGCGACCTTGCCTGGCATCGTCTTGGCGTCGGACATGGAGCCTCCTTGAACGTTTTCCGAAACGGCCTCAGTTGGTGACCTTGGCGCCGCTCACCAGCGTCGGCTTATCGAGATAGTTGTCGGCGAAAAGCTTCTTCAGGTTTTCAACCTTCGGGATGTCGTTATAGGCAATATAGGGCTGGGTCGGATGCAGCGTCAGGTAGTCCTGATGATAATCCTCCGCCGGATAAAATCCCTCCAGCGGCCCGACCTTGGTTACGATCGGCTTCTTGTAGACCTTGGCGGCATTGAGCTGCGCGATATAGGCATCCGCGACCTTCTTCTGCTCGTCGGACGTGGTGAAGATCGCCGAGCGATACTGCGTGCCCGAATCCGGCCCCTGCCGGTTCAACTGGGTCGGGTCGTGCGCGACCGAGAAGAAGATCTGCAGGAGCTTGCCGTAGCTGATCTGCTTCGGATTGTACTTGATCTCGACCGACTCGGCGTGCCCTGTGGTGCCGGTGGAGACGATGGGGTAGGAGGCGGTCGCCTTGTTGCCGCCGGTATAGCCGGACACGGCGTTGACCACGCCATTGGTGTGCTGGAACACGCCCTGCACGCCCCAGAAGCAGCCGCCCGCCACGACCATGGTCTGGGTGCCGTCGGTGGCCGGAACATCCATGGCGGGTGCGGGGATCACGACGGCATCTTCCGCGGCGAGCGATGGAACGATGGCGAAAGCGGCGACGGCCAGCGCGCCGAGCGCGGCAGCGCAGAGCGAAAGGCGGCTGAATTGGGGCAACGACATGGGAGTTCCTTTGGGGTTTCCTCTGGGGCTCGGCGGGATGAAAGGCAGTGTAGAACGGCGGCCGCCATTCGCAATCGGGGTCTTGCCGCCGGATGCCCCAAGATACGCAGCAGGACCGGCATTGTTACCGCTTCACGGACACGAGTTCGTGAATTAAGCTGCGGGTTTTCAAGGCATTTGCGCTCGCCTGAACCGTGCGCGCGATCAGGCGACAAAGATTGATACGCCGGAGCGTTTCGAAAATGTTGCGCGCCCTCTTGCTAGCGATGATCGTGTGGATCGGCTTTGCCGCCGCGCCCGTTGCCGCCGGCCCGACGCTCTCGGATGACCTCACGACCTGCCGGCAGCCCCAGCACGACCCCAAGACACGGCAGGACGCCTGCGAGAAGGTGATCGCGGACGGAGAGGCCACCGCCAAGGATCTGGCGGTCGCCTACGCCGTGCGCGGCAACGGGTTCTTCCAGCGGCGCAACCTCGACAAGGCGATCGAGGCCTACTCGACCGCGGTCACCACCGATCCGGACAATGCCGGGATTCTCAACTTGCGGGGCTGGGCCTACATGGCCAAGGGCCAGGACGACCTGGCGCTGGCCGATTACAACCTCGCCCTAGAGAAACGCCCGAAATTCGCCATCGTCTACAACAACCGCGGCCTGTTGTACCAGCGCAGGCAAGCGCTGCAGAGCGCGCTCGACGATTTCAATGCGGCGCTCAACTTTGCGCCGAAGATGTATATCGCGCACGCCAACCGCGGGCGGGTGAAGGCCATGAGCAACGATTTCGACGGCGCGCTTGCGGATTTCGCCGAAGCGCTGACGATCGACGCGAACGCGCCGCAGGCGGTGACCTACCGCTGCGAGACCTATGTCGCGATGGCGAAGTTCGACGACGCGCTCACCGACTGCAACACCGTGCTTGCCAAGCTACCGAATTACCTGTTCGCCCTCTGCAAGCGCGCCGAGGCCTACATCGGCAAGGGCAATCTCGACGCCGCGCTGAAAGACCTCAACAAGGTGCTCGGCATCAATCCCAATCACGTGCGCGCCCACATGGACCGCGGCCAGTTGTTCGAGCGGCGGCGCGATCTCGCGCAGGCGCGCGCCGACTATCGTTCGGCGGCCTTTGCGCTGACAAAGTACGACGAGATCGACGTCGCGATGGCGCGCAAGACGGCGCAGGAGCGGCTCGCCGAGCTCACCGCGCAGGGCCCGGCGGCGGCGAACGCCGGACGCCGCATCGCGCTCGTGATTGGCAACGGCGCCTACCGCAACGTCCATCCGCTCGACAATCCGCCGCGCGACGCCAAATTGGTCGCGGCCGCGCTGAAGGACGTCGGCTTCCAGACCGTGACGTTGTCGAACGATCTCACCCGCGACAAGTTCTTCGAGGTGCTGCGCACGTTTGCGAGCGACGCCGAGAAGGCCGACTGGGCGGTGGTGTATTACGCCGGCCACGGCTTCGAGATCGGCGGCGTCAACTATCTGGTGCCGGTCGATGCCAGGCTCGCGGAGGACAAGGACGCCGAGAAGGAGGCGGTGGCGCTGGAGCAGGTGATCGCCGCGGTCGGCGGCGCGCGCAAGCTGCGCCTCGTGATGCTGGATGCCTGCCGCGACAACCCGTTCGCGCCGACCATGAAGCGCACCATGGAGGTGCAACTGGTCGACAAGGGCTTTTCCGACATCGAGCCTTCGTCGGGATTCATGGTGGTGTATGCCGCCAAGCACGGCGAGACCGCGCTCGACGGCGAGGGTACCGACAGCCCATTCGCGGTGGCGCTGGCGCACGACGTCAAGGAGCCGCACGTCGAGGTGCGAAAACTGTTCGATATCGTCCGCGACGACGTCTGGAGCTCGACCAAGCACGAGCAGCAGCCTTTCACCTACGGCTCGCCGCCGGGACGCGAGGATTTCTATTTCGTCTCGGGGAAGTAATCGCAGTCCCTCATGGTGAGGAGGCGCGTTGGCGCCGTCTCGAACCATGAGGCCGCGACGTTGCCCATCCTTCGAGACGCGGCCTGAGGGCCGCTCCTCAGGATGAGGTCGTCACGTGCAGCGCCTCACACCACCACGCTCAGCCGCTTCGCCGCGCGTGTGATGCCGGTGTAGAGCCAGCGCGCGCGGCTGTCCTGGAAGGCAAAGCTCTCGTCGAACAGCACCACATCGTCCCATTGCGAGCCCTGCGACTTGTGCACCGTGAGCACGTAGCCGTAGTCGAACTCGTCATAGGGCTTGCGCTGCTCCCACGGGATCGCCTCGATGCCGCCCTCGAAGCAGTCGCAGCGCACCGAGACTTTCGTGACCTTGTGGCCGAACTCTTCATCCGGCGCGAGCCGCAGGCCTATGATCCTCGACTTCGACCGCGACTGCGCGCGCGACTTGACCCGCCACAGCCCGCCGTTGAACAGGCCCTTCTTGCGGTTGTTGCGCAGGCAGACGAGCTTGTCGCCGGCGACGGGAAGGGGTTCCTCGATGTTCTGCCTTTGCCGCATCCGCATATTGTAGGCGCGGCGGGTGTTGTTGCGTCCGACCAGCACCTGGTCGGCTTGCATGACCCGGTCCGGATCGAGCTCGGCGCGCTTGACCACTTCGCTGGCGCCGAAGCGGCCGATCTCGAGCGCGCGGCCCTCGCGGATATCCATCGACATCCGCACGATCGGATCGTCCTGCGCCTGGCGGTGCACCTCGGTCAGCATCGCGTCCGGCTCGCAACCGGTGAAGAAGCCGCCGCCCTGGATCGGCGGCAATTGCGCGGGGTCCCCGAGCACCAGCAGCGGGCATTCGAACGACAGGAGATCGCGGCCCATTTCGGCATCGACCATCGAGCATTCGTCGATCACGATCAGCTTCGCCTTCGAGGCCGGCGCGTCGTCCCAGAGCTCGAAACTCGGCTGCTCGACGCCGGATTCGCGCGCGCGATAGATCAGCGAGTGGATGGTGGAGGCGTTGTCGCAGCCCTTGTTGCGCATCACCAGCGCCGCCTTGCCGGTGAAGGCCGCGAACTTCACCTCGCCGTCAACGCCTTCGGCAATGTGGCGGGCAAGCGTGGTCTTGCCGGTGCCGGCATAACCGAACAGCCGGAACACCGGCGGGGTGCCGTTCCTGCCGGGCCTGGCCTTCAGCCAGTCGGCGACGGCCTTCAGCGCGGAATCCTGATGCGGCGTGAAAGTCGGCATCGTGAAAGTCGGCATGGAGGCTCGGGCGGGGAAAGCCGCGCGCGGACGCGAACTCGCTAATCGCCAAAACTAACCATTCGCGGCCCCAGCGCAAGCCGGCCCGCCGCGGATTTGCCGGAACGCGGGTGCTTCTTACGACGCCGGGTCATCGATGAAGCGTTGCGGACGCGCGAAGGCCTCCAGCAATTCCCTGCGGTCGATGACGATCTCGCGCCCGCGGATGCGCACGCCATATTCCGTCAGCTGCGCAAGGTTACGGGACAGATTCTCGCGCGTCGTGCCGATATGCGAAGCCAGCGTGCCGCGATCGAACGGGACGACGATATTTCCCTCGGCAGCTTCCCGGTGGGCCTCGGTCAGGATCCAGTTGGCAAGGCGCTCGACGCTTGACCGGCCCATGTAGCCCTTCAGCTTCTTGATCGACGACCGATAGGCGAACGCAAGTTCCCGCGCCACGATGCGCGCCCATGCTGCGTCCTGATCGAATATCGCGCGGACCCGTTGCGCCGGAATCAGCAAGACGCGGGAGCTTGCCAATGTGCGGGCGGAGTTCAGATAGGGTTGGTCGCTTACCACGGCCGCAAGAATGAAAGTCGAAACCGGGTTGATCAGGGAGATTCCCAGTTCGCTGCCGTCCTGTTCGGTGAAGATCTCGACCAGACCATCAACAAGGACATGGAGGAAATCGGCGGGCTCACCCTCGCGGATGAGGATAACGCCGGTCGGGAATTGCTGCAGCAACGCCGCCTCGAGCAGGCTCGCGAGACTTTCCTCTGCCATTTCGGAAAACAGCGGCAGAGCCTTCAACTGGATCAGTTCGTGAGGGCGCAACAAGCTTGCTCCTGATTTCGGGTCTGGCGCCCGGTCGTTTGATATCTATCAAGTGTCAATGTGATAAAAGTCACATCATGTGGCGTCATACGTCAATTTGCGCTGCAACATCTCATAGAATAGACCATTCTCAGCGGTCTCTTTGATCCATCACAAATCGGCATCGCCGGATTTCATCATCTGTTTCCCCCGACGCTTTTCCTTTGGGGGATTCCATGGTCACGACCGACTCAAGCAGCCTACATCAAGGCCGGGCACTCTGGCTTTCGACCATCTCTTTCACGATTTGCTTTGCGGTCTGGACGATCTTTTCGATCATCGGTATCCGGATCAAGCAGGAACTCGGCCTCAACGATACCCAGTTCGGTCTGCTGATTGGCACGCCGATCCTGAGCGGTTCACTGATCCGCCTGGTGCTCGGTATCTGGACCGATCAATATGGCGGACGTCGGGTCTACACGGTCGTGATGCTCGCGGCGGCGGTCGCGACCTACGCTTTGACCTGGGCCCACACCTATCCGGAATTCCTCGTCGCAGCGCTCTTTGTCGGCATCGCAGGCGGCTCGTTCGCGGTCGGGATCGCCTATGTCGCGCGCTTCTACCCGGCGGGCAAGCAGGGTACCGCACTCGGCATCTTCGGAGCCGGCAACGTCGGCGCGGCCGTAACCAAATTCCTCGCGCCGTTCGTGCTGGTGGCCTATGGCTGGCAAACGGTGGCCCAGGTATGGGCGCTGGCCATCGCCCTGATGGGAATAATCTTCTGGATCTTCTCCGACGAAGATCCGGTGGTACGCGCCCGTCGCGCGCAAAATGAGAAGCCGAAAAGCGCGTGGCTGGAACTCGAACCGCTGAAGAACATCCAGGTCTGGCGCTTTGCGCTGTACTATTTCTTCGTGTTCGGCGCCTTTGTCGCGCTGTCGCTGTGGCTGCCGCAGTATCTGATCAAGGTCTACGGCGTCGACATCGAGACCGCCGGCATGACGGCGGCGTTGTTCTCGTTCCCTGCAAGCGTGTTCCGGGCCTATGGCGGCCATCTATCGGACCGCTATGGCGCCCGCCGCGTGATGTACTGGACCTTCTTCGTCGCGGTCGCCGCCACCTTCGTGCTGTCCTACCCGCCCACCGACTATCTGGTAAAGACGGTCGGCGGCACCGTCGGCTTCCATCTTGAAATGGGGCTGGTGCCGTTTATCGTCACGATCTTCGTGCTCGGCTTCTTCATGGCGCTGGGCAAGGCCGCCGTCTACAAGCATATCCCGGTTTACTATCCCAACAATGTCGGCGCCGTCGGCGGACTGGTCGGCATGATCGGCGGGCTCGGCGGCTTCGTGCTTCCGATCGCTTTCGGCGCGCTGGTCGACCTGACTGGCCTGTGGACCAGCTGCTTCATGCTGCTGTTCCTGCTGGTGTCGGGCGCGCTGATCTGGATGCATGTCGCGATCCGGCAGATGGAACGCGGCGTCGTCGGCGAGGCGTTGAAGAAGCTGCCCGAACTCCCGGAAATGGAGGAGATTCACAAGCCCGAGCACATCGGCGCCTTGTCCGGCGCCGTGCTGACCGACTGGCGTCCCGAGGACAGGACCTTCTGGGAAGCCTCGGGACGCGCCATCGCGCGGCGCAACCTCTGGGTATCCATCCCGGCGCTGCTGCTGTCGTTCGCGATCTGGCAAGTCTGGTCGGTGGTGGTGGCGAAGCTGCCGTCGGTTGGCTTCAAGTTCACCACGGCCGAGCTGTTCTGGCTGGCGGCATTGCCCGGCATTTCCGGCGCGGTGCTGCGAATCTTCTATTCCTTCATGGTACCGATCTTCGGCGGCCGGCTGTGGACGACGCTCGCGACCTGGTCGCTGATGATCCCGGCGGTCGGCATCGGCTACGCGGTGCAGACGCCGTCGACACCGTATCCGGTGTTCCTGGCACTGGCGCTGTTGTGCGGCCTCGGCGGCGGCAACTTCGCCTCGTCGATGGCCAACATTTCCTTCTTCTTTCCGCGCGCGGAAAAAGGTAACGCGCTCGCGCTCAACGCCGGGCTCGGCAATCTCGGCGTCAGCGTGGTGCAGTTCGTCGTCCCGATCGTTATCACGGCCGGCGTGTTCGGCTGGCTCGGCGGCGATCCGGCGATGGTTGCCAGCGGTACACAGCAGGCGCCGCTCTGGCTGCAGAATGCCGGCTTCATCTGGGTGCCGTTCATCGCGGTCAGCGCGTTCGCCGCCTGGTTCGGCATGAACGACATCGCCTCCGCAAAGGCGTCGTTCTCCGATCAAGCGGTGATCTTCCAGCGCAGGCACAACTGGATCATGTGCTGGCTCTATACCGGCACCTTCGGTTCGTTCATCGGCTACTCCGCGGGCTTCCCCTTGCTGGCGAAAACCCAGTTTCCGACGGTGGACGCGCTGCAATTCGTCTTCATCGGGCCGCTGGTCGGCGCGCTGTCGCGTTCGGCAACGGGGTGGGTTTCCGACAAATGGGGCGGCGGACGCGTCACCTTGTGGGTGTTCCTGCTCATGATGGCCGGCGTGCTCGGGATCCTCTATTTCCTCGGTATCAAGGACCAGCCCGGCGCGTTCTGGGGATTCTTCGCGATGTTCCTGGTGCTGTTCTTCGCCACCGGCGTCGGCAATGCCTCGACGTTCCAGATGATCCCCAACATCATGCGCCAGGAGATGAACCGGTTGATGCCGACCGCCGACGCCACCACGCGGCTGCGTCAAGCCGAGAAGGAATCGGCCGCGATCACCGGATTCACTTCGGCGATCGCCGCTTTCGGCGCGTTCTTCATTCCGAAATCATACGGGACGTCGATCGACCTCACCGGCGGCGTGCAGGCGGCGCTGTGGGGATTCTTCATCTTCTACGTGACCTGCGTCGTGATCACCTGGGCCGTCTATACGCGCAAGGGCGGCCTGCTTCATGACGTCGAACGCGGCGGCCGAATCTCGCCGGCGCCCCAGCCCGCCGAATAAGGAGACGAAGGATGAGCCATTTCCTGGACAGGCTGTCGTTTTTCACCCGCGCCAAGGCGGAGTTCGCCGACGGCCACGGCGTGATGACGACCGAGGACCGCTCCTGGGAGGACGGCTACCGCAAGCGCTGGCAGCACGACAAGATCGTGCGCTCGACTCATGGCGTGAACTGCACGGGCTCGTGTTCGTGGAAAGTCTACGTCAAGGGCGGCATCGTCACCTGGGAAACCCAGCAGACCGACTATCCGCGCACGCGGCCTGATCTTCCCAATCACGAACCGCGCGGGTGCGCGCGCGGCGCGAGCTACAGCTGGTACCTGTATTCCGGCAATCGTGTGAAATATCCGCTGGTGCGCTCGCGGCTATTGAAGCTGTGGCGCGAGGCGCGGGTGCTGATGACGCCGGTGGCGGCGTGGAAGTCGATCGTCGAAGATCCGAAGAAGCGCGCATCCTACGTGCAGAAGCGCGGTCTGGGCGGTTTCGTTCGCGCCAGCTGGGCCGAGGTCAATGAGATCGTGGCCTCGGCGAATGCCTATACCGCCAGGACCTACGGCCCCGATCGCGTGTTCGGCTTCTCGCCGATCCCGGCGATGTCGATGGTGAGCTACGCGGCCGGCGCGCGCTATTTGTCGCTGCTCGGCGGCGTCTGCATGTCGTTCTACGACTGGTATTGCGACCTGCCGCCGGCCTCGCCGCAGACCTGGGGCGAGCAGACCGACGTGCCGGAAAGCGCTGACTGGTACAATTCGGGCTTCCTGATCCTGTGGGGATCGAACGTGCCGCAGACGCGCACCCCCGATGCGCATTTCTACACCGAGGTTCGCTACAAGGGCGCCAAGAGCGTCGTGATCTGCCCCGACTATTCGGAAGCCTCGAAATTCGCCGATCTCTGGGTGTCGCCCAAGCAGGGCACCGACGCCGCGTTGGCGATGGCGATGGGCCACGTCATCCTCAAGGAATTCCACCTCGATCGTCAGACCAAGTATTTCAACGATTACGCGCGCCAGTATACGGACATGCCATTTCTGGTGCGTCTGGTGAAATCCGACGGACGGCTCGTGCCTGAGCGGTTCGTGCGCGCCTCGGATTTCGCCACTTCGCTCGACGAGAAGAACAACCCCGAATGGAAGACGGTGGCCTATGACGAAGCCACCGGCGGGATCGTGGTGCCGAACGGCTCCGTCGGCTTCCGCTGGGGCGAAAAGGGCAAATGGAATCTCGAGGAGCATGATTCCAAGAGCCGCGACACCAGGCTTCGGCTTTCGCTTGCCGATGTCAGGGACGAACTGGCCGACGTCGCTTTCCCCTATTTCGGCAATCGCGAGCACGACCATTTCAAGGGAACCGACCATCCGGACGTTCTCACCCGCAAGGTCCCGGCCAAGAGCATCGCGCTGAAGGACGGCGAGGCGCTGGTGGCGTCCGTCTACGATCTCTTCGTTGCCAATTATGGCGTGGATCGCGGCTTCGGCGACGAACATCTCGGCAAGAGCTACGACGACGTCGAGCCCTATACGCCTGCGTGGGCGGAAAAGATCAGCGGCGTGCCGCGCAACCAGATCATCACGGTGGCGCGCGAGTTTGCGGCCAATGCCGAGAAGACCGGCGGCCGCTCCATGGTCATCGTCGGCGCCGGGCTGAACCACTGGTACCACATGGACATGAACTACCGCGGCATCATCAACATGTTGGTGATGTGCGGCTGCGTCGGCCAATCCGGCGGCGGCTGGTCGCACTATGTCGGCCAGGAAAAGCTGCGGCCGCAATCCGGCTGGACTCCCCTGGCGTTTGCGCTCGATTGGGGACGTCCGCCCCGGCAGATGAACTCGACCTCGGCGTTCTATGCCCACACCGATCAGTGGCGCTACGAGACGCTCGACATCAAGGAGATCCTGTCGCCGACGGCGCCCGCCGGCCCGTGGGACGGCGCGCTGATCGACTACAACGCACGCGCCGAACGGATGGGCTGGCTGCCATCCGCGCCGCAACTGCAGACCAATCCGATCGAGGTATCGAAATTGGCGGCGGCCTCCGGCCTCGAGCCGAAGGACTATGTCGCGAAAGCCCTGAAATCGGGCGACCTGAAGCTGTCCTGCGATGACCCGGACAATCCGCAGAACTGGCCGCGCAACCTGTTCGTCTGGCGATCCAATCTGTTGGGCGCGTCCGGCAAGGGACACGAGTATTTCCTCAAGCATCTGCTTGGCACCAAGCATGGCGTGTTGGGCAAGGACCTTGGCGAAGACGGCAGGAAGAAGCCGGCCGAGGTGAAATGGCACGCCGAGGCGCCGGAAGGAAAGCTCGACCTGCTGGTCACGCTCGACTTCCGGATGTCGACCACCTGCATGTATTCTGACATCGTGCTGCCGACCGCGACCTGGTACGAGAAGAACGATCTCAACACCTCCGACATGCATCCGTTCATCCATCCGCTGTCGGCGGCGATCGATCCGGTCTGGGAATCGCGCAGCGACTGGGACATCTACAAGGGCATTGCCGAAGCCTTCTCGCGAGTATCGCCGGAAGTGCTTGGGATCGAGAAGGATGTCGTTCTCACCCCGATCATGCACGACAGCCCCGGCGAAATCGCGCAAGCCTTCGACGTCAAGGACTGGAAGAAGGGCGAGATCGATCCGATCCCCGGCAAGACCATGCCGGCGGTCACCGTGGTCGAGCGCGATTATCCGAACCTCTACAAGCGTTTCACCTCGCTCGGCCCGCTGATGAACAAGCTCGGCAATGGCGGCAAGGGCATGAGCTGGAACACCGACCACGAGGTCGACCTGCTCAAAAAGCTCAACGGCATCGTGACCGAGGAGGGGGCGAGCAAGGGTCTCGCCCGTATCGACAGCGCCATCGACGCCTGCGAGGTCATCCTCAGCCTTGCGCCGGAGACCAATGGCGAAGTCGCGGTCAAGGCCTGGGCATCGCTGGAAGGCTTTACCGGCCGAAACCACACCCATCTTGCGATCCCGAAGGAAGATGAAAAGATCCGATTCCGCGACGTGGTCGCGCAGCCGCGCAAGATCATCTCCTCGCCGATCTGGTCGGGGCTGGAATCCGAGAAGGTCTGCTACAACGCCGGCTACACCAACGTTCACGAACTGATCCCATGGCGCACGCTGACCGGCCGTCAGCAGCTCTACCAGGACCATCTGTGGATGCGCGCCTTCGGCGAGGGCTTCTGCGTCTATCGGCCGCCGATCGACACCAAGACCATCAAGCCGGTGATCGACCGCAAGCCGAACGGCAACGCCTCGGTGGTTTTGAACTTCATCACGCCGCACCAGAAGTGGGGTATTCACTCCACCTACACCGACAACCTGCTGATGCTGACGCTGTCGCGTGGCGGGCCGATCGTCTGGATCAGCGAGATCGACGCCAAGGGCGCCGGCATCGTCGACAACGACTGGATCGAGGCCTTCAACACCAACGGCGCGCTGGTGGCGCGTGCGGTGGTCTCGCAGCGCGTCAAGCAGGGCATGTGCATGATGTATCACGCCCAGGAGAAGATCGTGAATGTGCCGGGCTCCGAGCAGACCGGGCAGCGCGGCGGCATCCACAATTCCGTCACCCGGGTCGTGCTCAAGCCGACGCACATGATCGGCGGCTACGCCCAGCAATCATACGGCTTCAATTACTACGGCACGGTTGGCTCCAACCGCGACGAATTCGTCATCGTCCGCAAGATGTCGAAAATCGACTGGCTGGATACGCCGACGGCCGATCAACCCGGTACTCCGCGTCTGGAGGCTGCAGAATGAAAATCCGCGCTCAAATCGCAATGGTGTTGAATCTCGACAAGTGCATCGGATGTCACACCTGCAGCGTCACCTGCAAGAACGTGTGGACCAGCCGCGAAGGCATGGAATATGCGTGGTTCAACAACGTCGAGACCAAGCCCGGCATCGGTTACCCGAAGGACTGGGAAAACCAGGCGCGCTGGAAGGGCGGCTGGAAACGCAAGCGCAACGGCAAGATCGAGCCGCGGATCGGCGGCAAGTGGCGCGTGCTGGCCAATATCTTCGCCAATCCGGATCTGCCTGAAATCGACGACTACTACGAGCCGTTCACCTTCGACTACCAGCATCTGCAGCAGGCGCCGGAAATGGCGGCGATGCCGACGGCGCGGCCGCGCTCGCTGGTTTCCGGCGAGCGGATGGAGAAGATCGAGTGGGGTCCGAACTGGGAGGAAATCCTCGGCGGCGAATTTGCCAAGCGGTCGATGGATGTCAATTTCGAGGGCGTCCAGAAGGACATCTACGGTCAGTTCGAAAACACCTTCATGATGTACCTGCCGCGGCTGTGCGAGCATTGCCTCAACCCGGCCTGTGTCGCCGCCTGTCCGTCGGGCGCCATCTACAAGCGCGAGGAGGACGGTATCGTCCTGATCGACCAGGACAAGTGCCGCGGCTGGCGGATGTGCGTCTCCGGATGCCCGTACAAGAAGATCTACTACAATTGGTCGTCGGGCAAATCGGAAAAGTGCATCTTCTGCTATCCGCGCATCGAGGCCGGCCAGCCGACAGTGTGCTCGGAGACCTGCGTCGGCCGCATCCGCTATCTCGGCGTGGTGCTCTATGACGCCGACCGGATCGCGGAAGCCGCGAGCAAGCTGGATGAGCGCGACCTTTATCAGGCCCAGCTCGACGTCTTCCTCGATCCGAACGATCCCGCCGTGATCGCGGAAGCCGAGCGGCAGGGCATCCCGCATGCCTGGCTCGCGGCGGCCAAGACCTCGCCGATCTGGAAGATGGCGATGGAATGGAAGGTCGCTTTCCCCCTGCATCCGGAATACCGGACGCTACCGATGGTCTGGTACGTGCCGCCGCTGTCGCCGATCACCTCGGCGGCGTCCGCCGGCAAGATCGGGCTCGATGGCGAAATGCCCGACGTCAAATCGCTGCGCATTCCCATGCGCTATCTCGCCAACCTCCTGACGGCGGGCGACGAGAAGCCGGTGACGCTGGCATTGGAGCGCATGCTGGCGATGCGCGCCTATATGCGGGCCAAGACCATCGACGGCGTCGTCGATGCGGCGATCGCCAGGCGCGTGGGCCTTGAGCCGGCGCAGATCGATGAGATGTATCAGATCATGGCGATTGCCAATTACGAGGACCGCTTTGTCATTCCGACGGCCCATCGCGAACTCGGAGCGGACGCCTACGACATGCGCGGCTCCTGCGGCTTCACTTTCGGCAATGGCTGCTCGGGCGGGGAGAGCGAAACCAACCTGTTCGGCTCGCCGCGCAAGGCCAGGAACCCGATGGAGGTGGCGTGATGCGAACGTTCAAGGTCTTGTCGGCGCTCCTGAGCTATCCGACCGAGGCGCTGATCGAAGCCGCGCCGGAGCTTCTGGCCGTGCTCGATAGCGAAGGACTGATACCGGCAGCGAGCCGGCCGGCCATCGATGTCCTGATCGAGGAAATCGCGGTCGGCGATCTCTATGACCTGCAGGAGCGTTACGGCTTGCTGTTCGATCGCAGCAAGACGCTGGCGCTGCATCTGTTCGAGCACGTCCACGGCGAAAGCCGCGACCGCGGCCAGGCCATGGTCGATCTGAAGGCGATGTATGAAAAGGCCGGGCTTGCCATCGCCGCGAACGAACTGCCCGATTACGTGCCGCTGTTTCTCGAATTCCTGGCCACGCAGCCGTTCGCGGAGGCGCGCGAACTGCTCGGACAAACCGCCCACATTATTGCGGCGCTGGCCGAACGGTTGGGCCGGCGGGAGTCGAGCTATAAGGCGGTGTTCGATGCGCTGGTGGCTATCGCTGCGGAAGCGCCGCGGCGCGATATCGTGGATGAACTGCTGAAGGCGCCTGATGCCGACCCGATGGATTTCGTGGCGCTCGATGCGGCCTGGGAAGAGGAAGAGGTTCGGTTCGGTCCGGGCGCGCAGGGCCAGGGCGCCTGCGGTCACGAAGGCCTGATCGCCAAACTTCGCCACGCCCGACGCGCGGTCGGTCCCGCGCCATCCCCGCAGTAAGGAGCGAAGCGATGCAAACGCTGAATTCAATCGTGTTCGGCTGGTATCCCTACCTCTGCCTGACCGTGTTCCTGTTCGGCAGCCTGTTCCGGTTCGACCGCGAGCAATACACCTGGAGGACCGGATCGAGCCAGCTATTGCGGCGGCGGCAATTGATGTGGGGTTCCAACCTGTTCCATGTCGGAATTCTCGTGATCTTCGTCGGCCATTTCGTGGGCCTCCTGACGCCGATCTGGGTGTTCGACATGCTGGGCGTGTCGCACGGCTTCAAGCAGATGCTGGCAATCGTCGCTGGTGGCGTGGCCGGCCTGATGTGCCTGGTCGGGATTTCGCTGCTCACGCACCGGCGCCTGTTCGATCCGCGCATCCGCGCCAATTCCTCGTTCGGCGATACCGCGATCCTGCTGTTGCTGTTTGCGCAGCTGTTGCTGGGGCTAGCCACCATTTCGGTCTCGATGCAGCATCTCGACGGCCATGAAATGGTGAAGTTCATGGCGTGGGCGCAGGGCATCCTGACGCTGCAGCCTGGCGTCGCGGCCAACATTCTGGATGTGCATCCGATCTTCAAGGCGCATCTGGTGCTGGGCATGACGATCTTCCTGGTGTTCCCGTTCACCCGGCTGGTTCACGTCTGGAGCGCGCCGGTCTGGTATCTCGGCCGCCGCGGCTATCAGGTGGTGCGCAGCCGCGACGGCGGCCGCCGGTCCCGTCCGCTTCAGCCTGCGGAGTAGGTCATGGATTGTTCGCTCAGTACCGCGTTGCCCAAGCCGAGGGCCATCAGCGTTAACGGCGCGGTGATCCCGCGCGAGGTCATCGCCCGCGAAGCACAGAACCATCCGGCGGAAAAGCCGATCCTGGCCTGGCAGGCGGCGGCGCGGGCACTGGTCGTGCGCGAACTGCTGCTGCAGGAGTCCCGGCGTCTCGGCATCGAGGCCGAGCCGCTCCGCGATCCCGAAGGACGTTTCGAGACCCCGGAAGAGGCGGCGATGCGCGCCTTGATCGAACGCGAGGTAGTTACGCCGGAGCCCGACGAGGATGCTTGCCGCCGCTTCTACGAGCAGAACCGTGCACGCTTTCGTTCCGGCGACCTCTATGAGGCCGCGCATATCCTGATCGCCGCGCCCCTTGGCGATCCGGCCGCGCGGACCGCGGCGCGGGCGACCGCCGACATCATCCTGTCCGCCGTCCGCGCCGACCCCGCATCGTTCGCCGAATTTGCGCGCAGCCATTCCGACTGCAAGACCTCGGGCGAGGACGGCGGCCGCCTCGGTCAACTCACGCGCGGCCAGACGGTTGCGGAATTCGAGACCGCGCTGGAGCGCATGCGCCCCGGTGAATGCGCCATCGCGGAAACCCGCTACGGCTTTCACGTGGTCCGGCTCGATCGTCACGCGCCCGGTCAGGTGCTGCCGTTTGAACTCGCGCAGGACCGTATCGCCGACTATCTCGCGACCAGCGTCCAGCATCGGGCGCTGGCGCAATATGTTTCGGTGCTGGCCGGTCGCGCCGAAATCACCGGTGTTGCGCTGGCGGCGTCGGCATCGCCGCTGGTGCAATAGGAGAGGCCTCATGCAGCTCGGCGAGATCATCCGCGGCTTCAGCGAGGAAGCGACCGCCAACGAGGCGCTGCTGGCCTGCAACGACATCGTGCTGTTCGCGCAGGTCGGCGAAGCGGCGGAGCGCTATGAAGAAACGACAGGGGAATACGCCGCCGGTGCGGTACGACGTTTTGCCAATCTGGCCGTGAGCGAGGACTGGCTCGGGTTGATGAACGTGATCGAGCGGGCAAGCGATCCCGGAATCGACTGCCTGACCTACATGGTCAAATGGTCGCTGAAGCAGGACGAGGCGCCGCCAACGCCGGCGCACGAGGGTTGCTCCTGCGGAGGGAACGGAGGCTGCTCGTGAGCGATCAGGCTAGCCGGCAGAGTTCGGCAGCGGACTCGCGCGGTCTGGCCAGGGTCGGCATTCTCGTGATCTCCGACCGCGCCAGCCGGGGCGAATACAGTGACGAGAGCGGCAGGGCGATCAATAATTTCCTGAACAAAGCGCTGCAGTCGAACTGGATCGCGGTCATGAAGATCGTGCCCGATGGCGCCGACAGCGTCGCCGAGGCGCTGGTCGAAATGTCCGACCGGGAGGACTGCGACCTCGTGCTGACCACCGGCGGCACCGGGCCGTCGCCACGCGATCTCACTCCGGAGGGAACGCGGATGGTGATCACACGGGAGCTGGCGGGGTTCGGTGAGTTGATGCGCCGCGTCAGTCTGGAGCAGGTGCCGACCGCCATTCTCTCGCGCCAGACCGCGGGAACTCGTGGCCATTGTCTGATCGTCAATTTGCCCGGGCGTCCGGCGGCGATCGACGTCTGTCTGAATGCTGTGTTCCCGGCGATCCCATATTGTCTCGATCTGATAGGCGCGCGCGCAATTGAGGTGAATCCGCAGGTCTGTCGCGCATTCCGTCCTGGCGCTTGAGCTTTGGCTCAGTCTGGATTGATCCCGGACGATGGAGACTTCGCGCGATTACGAGGCTTTCTCCCGCACGGCGGAATTGCCCAAGGCTGGACTCCGCCTGCCCCGGGAATAAACTGTCGGTAATCAACAAGCCGGCCTCGGGAGCGACGTCATGAAATTCGGCATCTTTTATGAGCTGCAACTGCCGCGCCCGTGGGTCGCCGGCGACGAACTCAGGCTCTATCAGGATGCGCTGACGCAGCTGGAAACCGCCGACCGGTGCGGTTACGACTACGCCTGGGTGGTGGAACACCATTTCCTCGAGGAATATTCGCACTCGCCGTCGCCGGAATCGTTCCTCGCCGCCGCCAGCCAGCGCACCAAGAACATCCGGCTCGGCCACGGCATCTTCCAGCTCACCACCAATCACCCCGCGCGCGTTGCCGAGCGCGTCGCGGTGCTCGATCTGTTGAGCCGCGGCCGTGTCGAGTTCGGCATGGGCGAGAGTGCCTCGATCACCGAGCTGACGCCGTTCGGCCGCGACATGGAAACCAAGAAGGAAGTGTTCGAGGAGGCGGTCCGCGCCATCTTCCCGATGTTCAAGGACGGCGGCAGCGAGCATCACGGCAAATACTTCGATATGCCGCTGCGCAACGTGGTGCCGAAGCCCGTGCAGAAGCCGCATCCGCCGTTGTGGATGGCGTGCTCGCAGCTTCCGACCATCGAGCGCGCCGGCCGCAACGGATTTGGCGCGCTCGGCTTCCAGTTCGTCAGCGCGGATGCGGCGCACGCCTGGGTGCACGCCTATTACAACGCGATCACCAAACGGCTGAAGAAGCTCGCCGACTACGAGATCAACCCGAACATGGCGCTGGTGTCGTTCTTCATGTGCGCAAAGACCGACGAGGAGGCCCGCGCGCGCGCCGACGGCGCGACCTTCTTCCAGTTCGCGCTACGCTACTACGGTCAGGGGCAGAACCGGGCGCGTCCGGCGCCCGGCACCGTCAACATGTGGGACGAATACAACAAGTGGAAGCGCGACAACCCGGAGGCGCAGGAGGCGGCGCTGCGCGGCGGCCTGATCGGATCGCCCGAAACCATCGCGCGGAAACTGCGGCGGTTCCGTACCTCGCATATCGACCAGGTGATCCTGCTCAACCAGGCCGGCAAGAACAGCCACGAGCACATCTGCGAGTCGCTTGAACTTTTCGCCAAGGAAGTGATGCCGGAGTTCCGCAAGGATCCCGAGCACGACGCCTGGAAGGCCGGCGTGATGAGCGGCGCGATCCAGCTCGAGGAGATCGACACCCAGGCCTTCACGGACCGCTACGGCAAGCTCGCCGTCAGCGTGGCGCCGAAGCCGGCGACCACGGCGGCGGGATAGATCGGGCGCGATCAGCCCCGAAGCGCTGCCAGCAATTCGTCGGGCCGCTCCGCCATCATCATGTGGCCCGCGCCCGCCAGCACCAATGTGCGCGAGCCAGGCAGGGCTGCGGCGAGCGCCTTGCCGGCTCTTGCCGGCGTCATCATGTCGCGCTCGCCGAGGATCAGCGTCGCCGGGACGGTGATTTTCGCGGCGGCGGCCAGCGCATTCTGATAGGCGTTGCAGGCGGACAGGTCGTTGAACAGCACGCCGGGCCGGCAGTTTTCAAGCACGCGCTGGGCGCCGGCATGCATCCATAAACCGGGCGCGAGGCTTCCGCCGAGTTCGGCCTGATAGCCAAGGCCCCAGATCGAGACCATGTCGATGGCGGCGTGGTCGTTGGCCTCGGCAGCCTTGAGCAGATCGGGGCCGACCGTCATGGTGGCGGCCGTTCCGATCAGGCTGAGTGCCGCTACCTTCGCCGGGTGCCGCGCGGCAGTCTCGAGCGCGATCAGCGAACCCATGGAGTGGCCGACCAGCCGCGCCTTCGCAACCCCGGCCGCGTCGAGCAACGCCGCGGTCCAGTCGGCCATGTCGGCAATCCTCGACAGCGGCGCGCCGCCGGAGCGGCCGTGGCCGGGCAGATCCGGCGCCAGCACGCCAAAGCCGTGATGCGCGAACCAGCGGCTGTGCAGGGCCCAGGTGGTGTGATCGAAGCCCGCGCCGTGCAGGAACACGATGGTGGGGAGGGCTGAGTCGAATTCCCGGCCGCCAGTGGCGACGAAGGTCTCCATGCCGTTCACGGACAGCTGCATGGCTCAAGCCCTTTGCGAAATGCGGAGCGCCTGGCCGAGATCTTCGACGATGTCGGCGGCGGCTTCGATCCCGACGGACAGCCGTACCAATTCCTCGCCGATGCCTGCGGCCTTGAGCTGGGCGGCGTCCATCTGCTGATGGGTGGTGCTGGCGGGGTGGATCACCAGCGTCTTGGCGTCGCCGACATTGGCGAGATGGCTGATCATCCGCAAGGACTCGATGAATTTCTTGCCGGCGGGCCGGCCGCCCTTGATCCCGAAGCTGACGATCGAGCCCGCGCCGCGCGGCAGCAATTGCTTTGCCAATTCGTGATCGGGATGGCTTTCCAGCGACGGATGCAGCACCCACTCGACCGCCTTGTTGGCGGCGAGGAATTCCAGCACGGTGGCGGTGTTGGCGATGTGGCGCTCCATGCGGATGCCGAGTGTCTCGACGCCCTGCAAGAGCTGGAAGGCGTTGGTCGGCGAGAGGCAGGCGCCGAAATCGCGCAGGCCTTCGGTGCGCGCCCGCATGATGAACGCTGCCTGGCCGAACTGCTCGTCGAAGACGATGCCGTGGTAGCCGGCATAGGGCTCGGTCAGCACCGGAAACTTGCCGGATGCGCGCCAATCGAAACGGCCGCCGTCGACGATGACGCCGCCGATGGCGATGCCGTGGCCGCCGAGCCATTTGGTCGCCGAATTCATCACGATGTCGGCGCCGAGCTCGATTGGTCGGCTGAGATAAGGCGTCGCGAAGGTGTTGTCGATCAGAAGCGGAATCCTCGCATCGTGGGCGATCTGCGCGACCTCGGGGATATCAAGCACTTCGAGGCCGGGATTGCCGATGGTCTCGCCGATCACCAGACGCGTGTTGGGGCGGATCGCGGCGCGGAATTCGTCCAGCGCGCGCGGCTTGACGAAACTGGTGGTGATGCCGAAGCGGGGCAGCGTATGCGTGAGCAAATTGATGCTGCCGCCATAAAGCGAGGAGGAGGCGACGATGTGGTCGCCGGCGTTGAGCAGCGTCGCAATGGCGAGATGCAGCGCCGCCATGCCGCTCGCCGTGCAGATGGCGCCGACGCCGCTCTCGAGCGCAGCCAGCCGCTCTTCGAGCACCGCCGTGGTCGGGTTGGAAATCCTTGTGTAGATGTGGCCGGCGCGTTCGAGGTTGAACAATGCCGCGGCATGATCGGAATCCTGAAAGACGTAGGAAGTGGTCTGATAGATCGGCACGGCACGCGCGCCGGTGACGGGATCGGGATGCTGGCCGGCGTGCAGGCTCAGGGTCTCGAAGGCGGGCGGCTTGGGTGCGGGCATGGTGCGCTCGGAAACGATGCGGTTTGCCGGATAGGCTGGGGCTGGCGCACCATGTGCCACAAAATCTCCGCGATTGTTAGCCCCGCGGCGCGCCACGCCTCGGGGAGGCGCGCCCTGCCAATGGCCCGCGCGTTGTTACCTGGGGCATGGCGAGAACCAGGCTGGTCGGGATGCGGCCGGTGCCTTACGGATGAAGGAGGCCATCAGGAGTGATAGGGTTCACGGAAATGCCAAACGTCCCGTCCGGGTCGCGTTGGCCCGTCGCCCATGCGGAACTGACATCGAGATGAAACGGATCGCGGTCTGGGCTTTTTACGGGATCGGTGCGCTCGCGGTTCTCTATCTCGCGCTCTACGCCTATGCGGCGTTCACCGGACGCCAACTGCGGCCGGGCGACCCGATCCACATCTTTCGCAACCCCGACGCGCCGAACTATTCGTGACACCCTTCCTGGACGCAGCAGCGCATCGGGGCGCTGCGCTGCATCCTGGGATGACGGCGTAACCCGCTCACCCCGGCATGGCGGCGCGGTGATAGTCGCCCGCGCCGGCGGGTGTGATCGGCAACCCGCCGTCGGCATATTCGTTCAGCTTGTTGCGCAGGGTGCGGATCGAGATGCCGAGGATGTTCGCCGCATGGGTGCGGTTGCCGAGGCAATGCTTCAGCGTCTCCAGGATGAGGTCGCGCTCGACGTCGGCCACGGTGCGCCCGACCAAAGCGCGGGTCACCTGCTCGGCGGCGAAGGTCGCATGCGCCACCGCCGGCACGGTTTTCGCGATATCGAGGCGGTCACCGTCCGGCGTCAGGATGGCGTCGGCGCCGATCTCGTCGCCCTGCGCCATCAGGACCGCGCGATGGATGGTGTTTTCCAGTTCGCGGACGTTGCCCTGCCAGCGGTTGGTGGTCAGCACCCGCCGCGCGTCGGCCGAGATCAGGCGCAGCGGCACGCCGTTGGCATCGGCATATTTCTTCGCGAAGTGCTGCGCCAGTTCGAGAATGTCCGCCGGGCGCTCGCGCAACGGCGGTATCTTCAGGTTGACGACGTTGAGGCGGAACAGCAGGTCCTCGCGGAAGGTGCCCTGGCGCACGGCATCGGCGAGGTTGCGGTTCGAGGTCGCGATGATGCGGATGTCGACCGGCACCGGCCTCGTGCCGCCGACGCGGTCGATTACCCGCTCCTGAATGGCGCGCAACAGCTTGGATTGCAGCCGCACATCCATTTCGGAGATTTCGTCGAGCAGCAACGTGCCGCCGGTGGCCTCCTCGAATTTTCCGATGCGCCGCGCGACCGCGCCGGTAAAGGCGCCCTTCTCGTGGCCGAACAGTTCGGATTCCAGGAGCTGCTCGGGGATCGCCGCGCAATTGATCGAGATGAACGGCTTCTTGGCGCGGCCCGAGCGGGTGTGCACATAGCGCGCCAGCACCTCCTTGCCGGTGCCGGATTCGCCGGTGATCATCACCGAGGCGTCTGAACCGGCGATCTGCTGCGCCAGCTTGATCACCTTGGCCATCGCCTCGTCGCGGTAGACCAGGTCGCGCGAATCGTTGGCGACGGCGGCGAGCACCGCGGCAATCAGTTCCGGATCCGGCGGCAGCGGGATGTACTCCTTGGCGCCGGCATGAATCGCAGCTACCGCCGCGCGGGCGTCGTTGGATATGCCGCAGGCGACGATCGGCACATGGATGTGCTCGGCCTCGAGACGCATCACCAGGTCGCGAATGTCGAGGCCGACGTCGACCAGCAAGAGGTCGGCGCCCTTGCCGCCGCGCAGCACCCGCATGGCCTGCTCGTGATCCTCGGCATGGGTGACGGACGCACCGTTGTCCATCGCGATCTTGGTGGCTGTCGTAAGCTGGCCCTTCAGTGTGCCAACGATGAGAAGCCGCATGGTAATCTCCTGTCCGTCTGTTCGCGCCTGTTGAGCGCCGTATCGTCAAAAATAGCCGTTAGGTGCGTTCCGCCTTGATGATTTCCGTCATCGTCACGCCGAGCTTGTCTTCCACCAGAACCACCTCGCCACGCGCCACCAGGCGGTTGTTGACGTAGATGTCGATGGCCTCGCCGACCCGGCGATCGAGTTCGAGCACCGTGCCGGGCCCGAGTTTCAACAATTCGCCGATATCCATCTTGGAGCGGCCGAGCACGGCGGAGACCTGTACCGGGACGTCGAACACCGCCTCCAGGTCGGCGGCGACGCGGGACGCCTGTTCGTCTTCCTGATAGGTCACATCCCCGGTCAGCGAAGGCGTATCTGCGGCGTTGAGGTCGGGGAGCGGAACTTGTCCGTCGGTTTCACTCATGGTTCAAGTCCTCATGGCCTCTCGGTTGCGGCCTGATTGCGGGACGCGATGTAGCGCCCGACAAGTTCGTTGATCTTGGCTTCGATCGCGGTGCGCTCCAGCACGACGCCGCCATCGGCCCACTCGATCTTGCAGTCGCCGGTCTCGATGGTCGGCTCCGCCAGAATCACCACGCGTCCCTCGAAGCCGCTCTGCTTCGCCAGCCGCTCGACCCGCTCGCGCGCCGGCTCGTAGAGGGAATCGTTGATCCGGACCACCAGATGCGGCGTCGATACCAGGTGGGCGAAGCAGTCGCTGACGAGCCCGCTGATTTCGGCCAGCGGCTCACCGGCGATCAGTTCGCTGCACAGCTTGCGCGCCACCGCGACTGCGACGTCGACGGCTTCGGTTTCCATCCGGGTTTCGATGCCGGAAAAGCGCGCCGCAATGCCCTTGATGCCGAGGCCGATTTCCTCGAGCGCGAGCGCGGTGCGGCGGTCGCTCTCCGCCTTGGCCTCGCGTTGGCCGGCATCGAAGCCGTCGCGATAGGCCCTCGCCTCGGCGGCGGCGACCTTCTGCGCGATTTCCGATGGCGTGGCGGGCCGCTCGCGCGACCTGTCCGGCGCCGAGAAGTCCATGTCGAACAGGAATTTTGCGGGCGCGGCCATCAGTACACCAACTCGTCGTCGGCGCGGTTCTTGGTCAGCATGATCTCGCCCTTGGCGGCGAGGTCCTTGGCGAGATTGACGAGCAGCGCCTGCGCCTCGTCGACGTCGCGCAACCGCACCGGTCCCAGCGCCGCCATGTCGTCGAGCAGCATCTTGCCGGCGCGGGATGACATGTTGCCGAGGAAGAAGCCGCGAACCTCCTCGTTGGCGCTCTTCAGCGCGACGCCGAGCTTGTCCTTGTCGACGTGGCGCATCAGGGTTTGCGCCGAAGCCGAGTCGAGCTTGACCAGGTCGTCGAAGGTGAACATCAGCGCCTTGATGCGTTCGGCGGACTCCCGGTTGTCCTCTTCCAGCGAGGTGATGAAGCGGGTCTCGGTCTGGCGGTCGAAATTGTTGAAGATTTCGGCCATCACCTCGTGGGCGTCGCGGCGGCGGGTCTGCGACAGGTTCGACATGAATTCGGTGCGCAGCGTCTGTTCGACGCGCTCGATCACCTCTTTCTGCACCGCCTCCATTCGCAGCATCCGGTTGACGACGTCGAGCGCCATTTCCTCCGGCAGGATCGCCAGCACGCGGGCGGCGTGCTCCGGCTTCAGCTTCGACAGCACCACCGCGATGGTCTGCGGATATTCGTTCTTGAGGTAGTTGGCGAGCACCTCCTCCTGGACGTTGGAGAGCTTCTCCCACATGTTGCGGCCGGCGGGACCGCGGATTTCATCCATGATGCCGGTGACGCGCTCGGCCGGCAGATATTGCTGCAGCAGCCGTTCGGTGGCGTCGAAGGTCCCCATCAGCGCGCCGGAGGCCGACATCCGCGAGACGAATTCGAGCAGCAGGTCTTCCACCACGTCGGCCTCGACCGTACCGAGCGTCGACATGTGGATTGACAGCTCGCGCACCTCGTCGTCGTCGAGCAGCGACCAGACCTTGCCGCCATACTGCTCGCCCAGCGCCAGCATCAGGATCGCGGCGCGCTTCGGCCCGGTCAGCTTCGGCGCCTGCGGACGATTGGCCTGGCGGGCGGCCAGCGAGGAAATCACGCTGGAGATGTCGTTGGCGTTGGTGGTTTGCGGCAGGGCCATGTCAGATCACGCTGCGGGCTCGGTTAGCCATTGACGAATGATGTTGGCGGTTTCGTTGGGATTGCGCTCGGCGAGTTCACCGACGCGGTGCACCGACTGCGCATGGACCTGACCCTGGACCTGGGCGACGTCGATCAGCTGCGCGGTGGTATTGGTGCCGGGAACGAGATTCTGGCCGGGCGCCGCCGCGGCGCTGGCGTCGGTCAACGCCTGCGTCTCGGGCGCCGGCGAGGCGGTCGCTTCGGAGGCGAGGATGCGCTTCACCAGCGGCCGGATCACCATGAACAGCACCACGAGGCTAAGCAGCATCATGACGCCGAGCTCGATGACGTACATCACGTCGTCCTTGGTGAAATGCAGCATGCCGAGCAGGCCGGTCGGCTCGCTGAGCGGGATGACGGCCGGTGCCTCGGCGAATTTCAGGTTCACGACCTCGACCTGATCGCCGCGCTTCTGATCGAAGCCGATCGCCGAGCGGACCAGGGCGGCGATGCGGTCGAGCTCTTCCTTGCTGCGCTCGTGATAGACCATCTCGCCTTTTTCGTTCTTGGAATAGCTGCCGTCGACCAGCACGGCGACCGAGAGGCGGTTGACGCGCCCGGCTTCCGTCACTTCGGTCTTGGTGGTGCGGGAAATCTCGTAATTGTTGGTTTCTTCGGTCTTCTTGCTCTGGTCGCGCGCCGTCTGCGCATTGTTGTTGTTCTGATTGCCCGGCAGCTCGTTGTTGACGGTGACCTGACCGCTGTTGTCGGCGGTGGCCGAGGATTCTTCCCGGGTCTGGCTCGAGCGAAGCACCCGGCCTTCGGGATCGAACTTGTCCGAGGTCTGGGTCACCTTGTTGTAGTCGAAATCGGCCGAGACTTCGACGCGGGCGCGGCCCGACCCGACCACCGAGGAGACGATGGTCTCGACCTCGTTGCGCATCCGCTTCTCGAAGCCGGCGCGGCGCTCGTCGGCGATGGTGTTGTCGGCATCGTTGCCGGTGCCGGCGCCGTCCGCCAGCAATTGGCCGGCTTCATCGACGATCGAGACCCGCTGCGGCTTCAGGCCACTGACGGCGGAGGCGACCAGATGGCGGATTGCCCGGATCTGCTGCGGTTCCAGCGAGCCGCGCACCCGAACCACGATCGAGGCCGACGGTTCGGGCGTCTCGCGTGAAAACAGCGGCCGCTCCGGCAGCACCAGATGGACCCGCGCTGCCTGGATGCGGTCGATGGCCTGGATGGTGCGCGCAAGTTCGCCCTCGAGCGCGCGCAGATGATTGATGTTCTGGACGAAGCTCGTGGTGCCGAGCGCGTCGGATTTGTCGAAGATCTCGTAGCCGACGCCGCCGCCCTTGGGCAGGCCGCCCTCGGCGAGCTTCATGCGCAGCCGCGTGACCTTGTCCTTCGGCACCATGATGACCGCGCCGTCGTTACGCAGCTCGTAGGGAACGGCCTGGCGTTCCAGGTCCTTGATGATGGCGGAGGAGTCCTCGAAGCTGAGGTCGGTATAGAGTGTGGTCATCTGCGGGGTGGTGACGCGCATGATGACGAAGCCGAAGAAGCCGATCAGCGCGGCTGTCACCGCGACCATCGCCATCAACCGCGAAGCGCCCAGGCCTCTCAGGAAGCTTACGAGACTCTGCAAACCAACCGCCCCTCGGATTCGGCCCGAACAGCCGACTGGGCAATTATTGCCTACGGGATGGTTTCGATATGGTTAACGCGGGTTAAGGCGCATGGTCCAAAATGGCATATGAAAAAAATCGGCCTCGCAGTGCGAAGCCGATTTTCATCAAATGCCGTTGGTTTGGAGGGTGTTATTGGCGATATTGCTGGATGCGGGTGGTGCGCAGTCCGGCAAGACCATGCTGGTCGATGGAAAACTGCCAGGAGAGGAACTCGTCGACGGTCAGCGTGTAGCGGCTGCAGGCTTCCTCAAGCGAGAGCAGGCCGCCGCGCACAGCGGCAACGACTTCGGCCTTCCGGCGAATGACCCACCGTTTGGTCCCGGGCGCGGGCAAATCCGCAATCGTTAGCGGACTGCCGTCAGGCCCGATGACATATTTTACCCTCGGGCGATGGGGTTCTGTCATGGCGTACTCACAAACTCTCAACCACTGAACTCACCGTACCAACCTACGCCGCGCGGCTTAAAATTTGCCTAAGCCCAAGGCTTCAATACGATTCTCCTTGGAAATGCCTGCAGAAGACCGCTGACCCCCGCTCCGCGGACGCCGGGCGGACGCAGTCTGTGAAGGAATGATTAATGATTAAGGCGTCGTTCCGGGAATGGTGCTTCGAACCATTGCGGAATCACGAGCCCGGTATTGTTACTGGGCGATGCTCTTGATCTGGTTGACCGTGTAGGTCTGTCCGTTGATCGACAACAGCGGCGGCGACTGGGTGAGATCGACCGAACTGACCACGCCCTGGATCTGGGTGGAGACGGCCACCGAATTGCCCGCCGCTGTCGGCGGCGGTGGCGCTCAGGGTGTATTTGCCGTCCGGCCATTGCGTGCCGTCATTGCCCTGGCCGTTCCAGGTGAAGGGCTGGTTGTTGCCGGCGCTGACCGGATAGCTGCCGGTGAAGACGGTCTGCCCGGTGCTGTTGGCGATCGAAACGTTTACGGTCGAATTGGTCGGAACGCTCAGTTGCCAGGTCGCCTGGGAGTTGGTCAGGGCCGCGGTAGAGCCGTCGACCACCGCGGTCTTGCCGACGAAGCCCAGCGCCTGCGTCGATTGGGCGGTCTGCTGCAGCGACACCAGCGTGGTCAATTGATCGTTGGTCTTGAGCTCCTGCTCGACGGAAGCGAACTGCACGAGCTGCTGGGTGAACTGGTTGGTGTCCAGCGGATCGAGCGGGTTCTGGTTCTGCAACTGCGTGGTCAGCAAGGTGAGGAAGGTCTGGAAGTTGCCGGCGAGCGTGGTGTCCGTGGTCGAGGTCAGCGTGCCGCCGCCCGTGGAGCTCGTCGAGGATGAGGCCGGTAGCGGCGTCGTGCCCGAAACAACTGTCATGTCCGTCTCCTCAAACCCTGATGTCCACGCCGCTGCTCGAGCCGAGCATGCGGCCATAGCTCTGTCCCGCAACCGCCGCCGGGATGGCGACGTCTTCGCTGATCACCAGCCGCTGCGCGTTGCCGCTGGCCGGGTTGCCGCCGTTCTGGCCCGAGGAGGACTGGTCGCGCAGGCTGAATTGCAGGCCGCCGTCGCTGGTCTTGAACCCGGCGTCGTCGAGCGCGCGCTGCAGCTGGGGCGCGTCCTGCTGCAGCATCGACAGTGTTTCCGGCTTTTCGACCGTCAGATGCGACGTCACCTGGCCGTTGCGGTTGACGTCGATGCGAACGTCGATGCGGCCAAGGTCGGCCGGATCGAGCCGGATCTCGAAGCGGCTCTTGCCGCTCTGCGCCGAGGCGGCGATCTCGACCGCGAGCCCGCTCAACGGCACCGGCGCATTGGCGGCGGCGGTGACGCTCAGTGGCCCGACTGGGGCCGTGACCGCCGTCGCGGGGGAAAATTGCGGCTGGACCGCAGCCGTTGCCTGGGCCGCGCTATCCGATGCGATGGTTGGCGCTGGTGCCGTAGCGAGGGCTTGCGGATGGTCATGCGCCGGTGACGCGGTCGCCGTCGAGGCAGGCGTTGCGGAAGCGTCCGCCTTCGTCGCGTCGGCGGTGTCGCTCGGGGTCTGCGGCGGCTTGGCGGTCGCTGCCGGTTGTTGTGTAGGGTCGGACGGTGCCGTCGCCGCCGGCGCGGCGGCAGCGGATGGATCGGACGGGCTCGAACTGGAAGTCTGGACGGCTGCGGGGAGTCTTGGCCTGCGGCGCAGTCGAAGCCTTGAGCAATATGGGTTTCGGCGCAACCGGCGCCGCCGCGGCGACCACCGACGTCAACGCGGCATCGGCCGCCGCTGTGGTAGCGGGCAGCGTGGCCGGCTGCTTCGCCGCAGTGGCGACTGGCCCGCTTGCACCCGGGACGGCGATCTTCGCCGCCGCGGCCCCGCTCGCCGTGATTGCGGCAGCACCTGCCGCGTCAGTCGCCGTTACCGTCGCGGTCGTGGCCGCGGTCGCAACCGTATCGGAATCGATCTTGCCCTGGGCCGATGCCACCGGCGCCAACGTGGCAGCAGAGCTTGCCGCGATCGCCGCCGCGGCAATCGCAAGCGGCGCGTTGCTGTTAGCGGGCACCGGTGTTGGCGCGGGAACGTTGGTCGGGGCAACGGTGACGGGGATCGCAGCCGCGATTGCGACCGCGACCGGCGTCACCGCCACCGCGGCGCCCTGCTGCGTTGGAGTGACAGGCTCGGAAGCGTTGCTGTCCGATGAAGATTTCGCTGTCGGCTTTGCGGCGCCGGCGTTGGAGTTGCCGGGCTTCGTCGCGACCCTGGACCGCATTGGCGTTGGCGCTCGCCGTGGCATTGCGCCGGTGCCGGCTGAGCGCCGGCGCTCGGGTTGTCAGGGGCATTGTTTGCGTTTGCGGCCTGATCGGTGAGGCGAATTGTCGCGCGGCGGCGCATTCTCGGCGCTGGCCGACGCATCGTCGGCCTGCTGCGGCGCGGCGGGCGGCTGCTGCTGCTGCTGCGGCGGCGGCGGCTGTTGCTGCTGTGCGGTCGAGGTCGCGTTGCCGCTATCTGCCGGGAGGCTGAAATCGACCAGCGACCCGAAACTGTCGGTACCCTGCGACGGGTCCGGCCGCGCCGCTTTCTGCGGCGCGGTCTGGAAGGACAGGCTTGCGGTGACATCCGGTGTAACGCTGAGCACGGGGCACGGCCTCTTGCATTGGAACTGGCAGCAATCAGATCAGCAAGGACCGGGCCACCCGGCGTTATGTAAAATATATCGATATTTCAATGTGCTTACTAGCGCCTCAGGGGAACTACGGAGCGCCATTTGCGGCCTCCTTTTCTGCCCGGCGGCAAGATTTGCCGTTCGCGGCTGGCGCAAAAGCCGCTCGCGCGATTGCCTGCGGGGAATACGGCCTATATTAAAGAGCAGCTTTTCAGCCGTTTCCGCACGAGCCGCGCTTCCTGGCGACGGCGCTGACGGACAAGCGTTTGAGGCCGCCGCGACCGCTTTAATGACCGGAACCATGCGCAACAGTCTGGACCTCGAAGGCCGTCCGCAGGACACAAGGGTCGTCGTCGCCATGTCGGGCGGCGTCGATTCCTCGGTGACGGCTGCGCTGTTGAAGTCGGAAGGCTACGACGTCGTCGGCATCACGCTGCAGCTCTACGATCATGGCGCGGCCACCCATCGCAAGGGCGCCTGCTGCGCCGGCCAGGACATCCACGATGCCCGCAATGTCGCCGAGCGGATCGGCATCCCGCATTACGTGCTGGATTACGAGGACCGCTTCCGCGAATCGGTGATCGACAATTTCGCCGACAGCTACGCGCTCGGCGAGACGCCGGTGCCCTGCATCGAGTGCAACCGCGCGATCAAGTTCCGCGACCTTCTGGAGACCGCGCGCGAGCTCGGCGCCGCGGCGCTCGCCACCGGCCATTATGTCGCCTCGCGCCGTCTTGCCGACGGATCGCGGGCGCTGCTCTGCGCCGCCGACGCCGATCGCGACCAGAGCTATTTCCTGTTCTCGACCACGCGCGACCAGCTCGACTATCTGCGCTTTCCGCTCGGCGACAGAGCGAAGCCCGAGGTGCGCGAGCTCGCGCGCCGCTTCGGCCTCGAGGTCGCCGACAAGCACGACAGCCAGGACATCTGCTTCGTGCCGACCGGGCGCTACACCGACATCATCGGGCGGCTGCGGCCGAATGCGATCGAACCCGGCGATATCGTCGATCTCGACGGCCGCGTCATCGGCGCCCATCGGGGCATCGTGCATTTCACGGTCGGGCAGCGGCGCGGGCTCGGCATCGCCGCGCGCGCGCCGCTCTATGTGGTGCGGCTCGATGCCGCTAAGCCGCCGCGTCGTGGTCGGCCCGCGCGAGGCGCTGCGGATGGACCGCATCGCGCTGCGCGACGTCAACTGGATCGGCGATGGCGCGCTGGAAGACGCGGTCGGCGAGGGGCATCGAGATTTTCGTGCGGGTGCGCTCGACCCGCGCGCCGCAGCCGGCATGGCTGCGCGCGGCCGACGGCGGCTACGAGGTCGAACTGGTCGCGGGCGAAGAGGGCGTCTCGCCGGGCCAGGCCTGCGTGTTCTACGATGCGCCTTCGGGCCAGGCCCGCGTGCTCGGCGGCGGCTTCATCCAGAGCGCGACCGCGACGCGCGCCGCGGCGCGAAGCACGGCGCGGCCGCTCGTCGAGGCCATGCGCGGCTAACCGTTTTTCGGGGCAGGGGGCATGGCAGGCGACATCGACCGCGCGGGGGTCGCAAAGGCCTATGAGCGCTGGGCGCCGGTCTACGATCTCGTGTTCGGCAAGGTGTTCGAGCACGGCCGGCAATCCACCGTCGCGGAAGCCGACCGCATCGGCGGACGCATTCTCGACGTCGGCGTCGGCACCGGCCTGTCGCTGTCGGACTATTCGCCGACGACGAAGGTGTGCGGCGTCGACATTTCCGAGCCGATGCTGCGCAAGGCGCAGGCCCGCGTGAAGGCGCTCGGCCTCCGCAATGTCGAGACGCTCGCGGTGATGGACGCCAAGCATCTCGCGTTCGCCGATGCCTCGTTCGATGCGGTGGTGGCGCAATATGTCATCACCGCGGTGCCCGATCCGGAAAGCACGCTCGATGATTTCATCCGCGTCTTGAAGCCCGGCGGCGAACTCATCCTGGTCAACCACATCGGCGCCGAAAGCGGCCCGCGCCGCGTCTTCGAGCTCGCCTTCGCGCCGCTGGCGCGGCGGCTCGGCTGGCGCCCGGAATTTCCGTGGGCGCGCCTCGTCAAATGGGCGGCCAGCCACGGCGGCGTCACGCTCGCCGAACGCCGCCCGATGCCGCCGTTGGGGCACTTTTCCCTGATCCGCTACCGCAAGAGCTGACGGTTCCCGGCATCTTTCGAGGAACCTCCGTCCGCGCGAACCGTTTTCCCGCATGCGGATGAAACATGTACTTCTTCTCTCATGCGTCCTTGCGGTGGCGGTGGCCGAGGCCGCTCACGCCCAGGCTCCGCCTGCGCCGTCGACGCCGCCGGAGCAAACCGCGCCGCCGGTGCGCGCCAATGGCTGCGCACCGATGCAGCCGGTGCCGCCGCGCGGCACGATTGCGCCGGAAGGCACCACCACCGGCCAGAGCAACGAGCCGCTTTCCGACAAGCTCGCGCGATCGAACGGCGTCTTGTGCCCGCCTGCCGGCGTCGATCCCGAAATGCGCGCGCCCACCCCCGATATCGGCAACATGCCGGTGATCCCGCCGCCCGGCAGCCCCGGCGGCAATCCCGAGATCCGGCCGAAATAATGGGTGTTTGCAGCTTCATCTTGTTCTTCCTGGCGCCGGTCCCGTGGTTTGCTTGACACGCCCGAGAGCTGCTTCTTATATGCCGCGCGTTCGCGACCGCGGCATCAAGAGCCGCACTGGCGAACGCCGTGGCGGGGTAGCTCAGCTGGTTAGAGCACGGGAATCATAATCCTGGGGTCGGGGGTTCGAGTCCCTCCCCCGCTACCATCCTGCTTCGCGCCGAGGCGCTTCGCGGGATTTCATCCTGCCGGATCGCGAAGCAGGATGCCCTCCGAAGCCTTGGCGAAGGAGGGCGGCTCGAATTCGATGCGTTTCCGTCTCGCACCAATTTCCGATTCAATTTTCAAACCCCAACGCGTCATTGCGAGCGCAAGCGAAGCAATCCATCCTTGCTGCGGCAGTATGGATTGCTTCGCGGAGCCTGTCATCGGGCGGCGCTTTGCGCCGACCCGTTGGCTCGCAAAGATGGGGTGGACGGCCCCCGACGGCATCAGTGTGCCAGACTGGTGATGTCGATTCGACCAGACAAGGGAGCCGTCCATGGACAAGATTAGCATGATTGGTTTGGATTTGGCGAAGAACGTGTTCCAAGTGCACGGAGTTGATGCAACGGGAAGAGCGGTGTTGCGGCGCCAGCTGCGGCGGGGCGCGGTGGAGAAGTTTTTTGCACAGCTGCCGCCGTGCACGGTGGGCATGGAAGCCTGCGGCAGCGCGCATCATTGGGCGCGGGTGATCAGCCGCTATGGCCACCAGGTGCGGCTAATGCCGCCGGCCTATGTCAAGCCTTACGTGAAGCGCAACAAGAACGACGGCCGGGATGCAGAGGCGATCTGCGAGGCGGTCGGCCGGCCGACGATGCGGTTTGTGCCGGTGAAGAGTGTGGAGCAGCAGGCGATGCTGGCTGTTCACGGCACGCGAGCGCTGTTGGTTAAGCAACGCACGATGGCGGCGAACGCGCTGCGAGCTGCGCTGAGCGAATTCGGGATCGTGGCGGCGCAGGGCCTTGAGGGGCTGCATGAGCTGATGGCCAAGCTCGAAGCACCGAGCGAGGAGATCCCCGAGATGCTGCGCGGCGCGCTGTTGGTGCTGGCCAGGCACTGGCAGGCGCTCGATGCCGACGAGCGCGCGATCGAGCGACAGATCGCCAAGGCCGCCCGCGCCGATCGCGAGGCTCGCCGGCTGATGGAGGTGCCGGGCGTCGGCCCGATCATCGCCAGCACGGTTTTGGCCAAAGTGCCTGATGCGAAGGTGTTCCGCAGCGGGCGGGATTTCGCGGCCTGGATCGGACTGACCGGTCGCGATCACGGCACCGGCGGCAAGCATCGTCCCGGGCGCATCTCCAAACAGGGAGACCGCGTGCTCCGCGCCCTGCTGATCAGCGGGGCCAGCGCCCATCTGCGGCAACAGAAAAGGCGCGGCATCAGCGACCCGTGGCTGCGCGAGCTGCTCGCGCGTCGGCCCTACAAGGTCGCCATGGTGGCATTCGCCGCCAAGACTGCGCGTATCCTCTGGGCCATGCTGGTCAAAGGAGAACAATACTACGACCGCGCGAGCGCGTCGGCTGCTGCCTAGTTGAGGGGCGACAGCCGCCGCGCTCGCGCTCATCCGTTCGGAAGGGCAATTATGGTGTGATGGCAAATGGTCAGGAAACCGGGATCGAAACACTCCGTACCGTCATCGCGCGTCACAGCGCGCCGCAATGATTGGAATTCGATCAGCGATCTCCATCAGGGCCCGCGGTCACAGACCGCATCTCGAGGCCGTATACATGACCGCTCCCCGATCCGTTTGCCGAAACACCAAAAAAGCCCTTGCCGAAAGGGGGCCGTCCATACATGACGGCAAGACACGCGCCCTTCGCGATCCCGCCGCATGTTTTCGCGCGAGTCTTGCCGGAACGTTCGCTCCCTCGAAAGTTAGAGGGCGCAGGGAAAGCCGGGCGCACGATGCACCCGCAGCCTCGCGTACGATAAAAAACAAGTACACGAGCATAGTCACCACAGGTTCACCGGAACGGCCCGGCCTTCCCTGCGCAATGGTTTTAACGGCTTCCTCCGCGCTCTCCCCGGTGACCGGGCTTGTTTGCCACCGTCGCCTCGCGGGATTGCTCCCGGCAAGACTTGACGCCAGCGTCGGGGCGTCAGGACCACACGGCTTCTCCGTCCGCGTCAGGCACGTTCGTCCACGTGCCCTCGGCGTCCACCGCATCCCGCCGCCAACGTCCGTGACGATCGCGAAACGCCCCTCGAGCGGAGGCGGGACGCGATTGCAATACGACTGTTTCTAGCCCGGCTTCAAGCATGATTTCCGAAAATCGGAAATAGCTAGCCGGGCCATGGGCTTAGCGCGCCCGCTGGAATCGTTCCTGTTCGAGCGCCTCCGGGGTGATTTGCCCGTCAGGCAAAGTCGAAGCTGCCGATCGCCGTGACGTTGCTGGCCGCAGAAGCGACGTCCGGCTCGACGGCTAATACAAGAGTATGAGCGGCCGCCACCAAGGCATGAAGCGCGAGCCACCTCGATATAATTAGCGGGAGCCTCGGCCGACGGTAGTTTGTGGCTGCAAATGCAACTCAACGAAGCTGGAGAATTTACCATGTATGGATTGAGGATAGCGGCAGCCGTAGCGCTGCTTTCGACGATCACTGCGACGGGGGCGCTGGCCCAGTTCTCGGAGCCGGCCGCCTTTGAGGCACAGCATCCGGACCGGGATGTGCTGAATGGAGGTGCTTTGACTCCTGCAGCCAGGGGTGCCGCGGGCTTTAACAGCCTGGCGCGCGCCGACGACTTGGAAGGCAGCGCGATCTCCCCGTCCGCACGCGGCATTCACAGACGATACCGGCTTCATCGCCCGCAATCGAGGTGAACCCTTCATTTTTGCAACCGGCTCCCCGCGTGGACCGGGCTTGAAGAAATGCCCTGCAAAAAATCGCTCCGGGATGGTCGGAAAACCGATGATCACCCGGATTTGAACCATCCGGAGACCGCTGCAAGTTGCGGCGGCGCGGACTGGCTACCAAGTCGGATTGGTGCTGATGGAGACAATGCAATGCGTTTTGTCCTGGCGTTAGGCTTCTTGATCGCCCTGTGCGTTTCCGCGAGCGCCGCAGCGAGGGCGCATCATGCCGGACCGGAACGTGCGATCGTTCGTCCCGCCCAGGCCGCGATCCCAAGCTTCGTCACGCCGAGCGGCAAGCGGATCTTTCGCGACGACTCCGTTCCGGGCGGCCTGCGGACCGACCACGACGACCCTCCCGCCTACGACGATCCCTCCAAGTATGGCGGCGCCTGAGGAAGGCACAGATTGGAGCACTTGGCCCGCATGAGCGTAGCGATATCCGGGGCTTTCCACTTTCTGCGGTCCCCGCATATCGCTACGCTCATGCGGGCTACTCGCTGCCACGGCAATTGAGCAAGAGGAGTTGGTCATGAAGGCATATGTGGTTGCCGCGGAGACGGTCAACGATCCGGCGATGTTCGATCTCTATCGCAAGCAAGTCCCGGCAACGCTCGTTCCGTTCGGCGGACAGTTCGTTACGCGTGGAGGGAACCAGACTGTGCTCGAAGGCGAATGGCCGCATACACGATTTGTGATGATCGAGTTCCCGTCACGCGCTGCGGCGGAAGACTGGTACAAATCAGCGGAGTATCGGAAGATAATCTCGCTCAGACACGAGAGCAGCGCCGGGAACCTGATTATCGTCGACGGGTTCGCAGCCCAGTAGCGGCGTGCCGGCGTCTCATGACGCGTTACGGTGACAGTGCACTCAATTGACTTCAACTGCTGTTTGACGACCAGTATCGTCAAATTCTGGATCGAATTAAACGCACGGTCACTGCAATTGCCGGCATTCACCACAACAACTGAATCGCAAGAGTCTCGGCCAGGAAGCAGAGCAGAAACATGACGATCGGGCCGGAAGCGCCCCTGAATTCGACACCCAAAATCTTTGAACTCTACCGCGCCGAATGCGGTGCGCAGGATCAAGACCACAATGAGGGCGGCGCCTCCCGCCCATGGAACGCCGAGCACCGCGCGCGCATGGTCTTCGGAAATCCGTGCCAATGCGCCGGTCAAGGCGAGGTTCACCACAATAAAGATTGGCGCCGTGACCAGGAGAAAGGTCAAAAGTAGTGTAATGAGCACGCGGACCCAACGCGGCGGCATTTCCGGGTCGGTGAAGTCCGGGGCCTGGTCCATGTCAGCTCGGTACAGGTTGTTGTCGACGACAATTGCCCGTAACACTATACATGATAGGCGGGCCAACGCGAGGCCGAGATGGTCGACGGATGACGGTGACAGCACGCTTGACGATCGCCGAAACGCCCCGGATCAGGTTGCGTTGCTGGAGGAGCTCTGATCGGGATGCGTTCGCCACGATGCACGAGCATCCCGAAGTCATGCGCGACAGGGGCGGACCATTCGACCGACAACGGAGCGATGCGAAGTTGGATCGCTACGTTGCGGCATTCGAACAGCATGGCTTTACGCGTTGGGCGGTGGAGGATCTGAACGGCGATCTTCTCGGTTACGCCGGGATGATGGCGCAGCCATCGGATCACCCGCTCGGCGCCCACGTCGATATCGGCTGGCGGCTGGTGCGATCCGCCTGGGGATGCGGATATGCCACCGAAGCGGCAAGCGCCGCGCTGACCGATGCGTTCGAACGGTGCGGCCTCACCGAAGTCCTCGCCTATACGGCCCCCGACAATCTGAGATCGCAGGCCGTCATGCGGCGTCTCTCTCTGCGTCGCGATTTATCGCGCGATTTTACCGTGCTGGATGGCGGCATGCCCTGGCGCGGACTCGTTTGGTCAGCCCGTAGCGGGTAGGGCGGGTCAGGCGGAGCCGTAACCCGCCGATTTTGTGGGCGCAATTGGCAATACGTCTCGCCTCGCTATCGGACCTTCATCGCTGAGCTTGCGCCTGCGATTTCCGACAAGGCCGACAACAGCCGCTCGATTTGCGCGTCCGAGCCGACGCTGATGCGCAGATAGTCGGCGATGCGCGGCGCGGCAAAATGGCGAACGATCACGGCGCGCTCGCGCAAGCCTGCGGCCAGCCGCGCGCCCTCATGCGCCGGATGACGCGCGAACACGAAGTTGGCGGCGGACGGCAGCACCTCGAAGCCGAGCCGGAGCAGTCCGCGGGTCAATTTCCCGCGGCCTTCGATCACGCGCGCGCGGGCGGCTTGAAAATACGCCTCGTCCTGAAGCGAGGCGATGGCGCCGGCCTGCGCAAGTCGGCCCAGCGGATAGGAGTTGAAGCTGTCCTTTACGCGGGTGAGCGCCTCGATCAGGTCGGCATCGCCGATGGCATAACCGACGCGCAGGCCCGCGAGCGCCCGCGACTTCGACATGGTTTGCACGACCAGAAGATTCGGGTGCGAGGCGACCAGCGGGATAGCGGTCTCGGCGCCGAAATCGACATAGGCCTCGTCGATGACGACGGGCGCGTCGGGATGTTCGTCCAGCAGGGTCGCGATCTCGGCTCGCGAGAGCGCAATCCCCGTCGGCGCGTTCGGATTGGGCAGGATGATCGCGCCGGCCGGCCGCCGATAATCGGCGATGCGGATCCGCATGGCCGCATCGAGCGGCACGGTCGCAAACGCGATGCCGAACAGGCGGCAATAGACCGGGTAGAAGCTGTAGGTGATGTCGGGAAACAGCAGCGGCGCATCGTGCTTCAACAGCGCGCAAAAAGCGTGCGCCAGCACCTCGTCCGAGCCGTTGCCGACGAACACCTGTTCGGGTCGCACCTTGTGGTAGCTCGCCAACCCGGCGCGGAGCGCGGTCGCCTGCGGGTCCGGATAGAGCCGCAGCGTAGCATTGGCCTCGGCGCGGATCGCGTCCAGCGCGCGCGGCGAGGGCCGAAGCGGGCTCTCATTGGTGTTGAGCTTGACGAGATCCGCCATGCGCGGCTGTTCGCCCGGGACGTAGGGTTTGAGCGCATGCGTCAGGCTGCTCCAGAAGCGGCTCATTGTTCTCTCATTACCAGCGCCCCAAGGGCTCATCGTGCGGTGAAATAGAGATCATCTCGTGAAATGCAAATCAACCTGTATTGCCGGCCAGGCCGCATGCTAGCATCCATGCCGTCGGAGGTTTCCGCGACATGCCGTCGTTTTCCCTTGCAGCCCTCACTGCGCTCGAATTGTCGCCGCCGCAACTGGTCGAGGTGGCCGCCAAATGCGGGTACGACAAGGTGGGATTGCGGCTATTGCCGGCCACGCCGCAGGGCCTCGCCTATCCGCTGATGGACGATCAGGCCCAGCTCAAAGAGACGATCGCGCGCCTGGAGGATACCGGCATCACCGTTGCCGATCTCGAGGTCGTGGCGTTCAGGCCGGAGATCGACGTCAGGGCGCTGCGGCCGTTCCTCGAGGCAGGGGCAAGGCTCGGCGCGAAGCACACGCTGGTTGCCGCCTACGATCCCGACCTGCAACGGTTTCGCGATCGATTGGCCGAATATTCCGAGCTGACGCAAGGCTTCGGAATAACCGCCGATCTCGAATTCATGCCATGGACCTATGTGCCGAACCTGCAAGCTGCTGTCGGCATCGTGGAGAGCATCGCCAGCTCGGGCGCGGGCGTCCTGGTCGACGCCTTGCATTTCGACCGATCGCAAAGCCGCATCCAGGACCTCCGCAAAATTCCGCGCCAACGGCTGCACTACTGGCAGCTTTGCGATGCTCCGGCCGAGCGGCCTGCGTCCACCGAGCAGCTGATTTACGCAGCGCGCGAAGAACGCATGTTTCCGGGCGAGGGCGGTATCGATCTCCTCGCGCTGACCAGCGAGATGCCCGAAGACATCACCATCAGCGTCGAGGTGCCGACCGTGGAACTGGCGAAGACGTGCGATGCGGAGTTGCGGGCGCGCCGCGCGCTGGCGGGCGCGAGGGCCGTCGTCGCCGCGGCGGACGCGCGTCGTGCCGCACGTATTCAGCAGACGTAGCCCGGACGAGCCAACGGGGCGCACCTTTGCGCGACCCCTTTGGCTCATGCGGGCTACCCGCTAGATCGCTTCCATCGTGTGCGCCCAGGCTTCCGGATAAAGCTCGTAGGCGCTGCCTTTCCGCGCGAGGTGCGAGAAGGCCGGGAAATGCAGATGCATGCCGGCGATCAGAACGCCGTCGCTGGCGACGCGGTCGAACATGCGCTTGCGCGCGGCCGCGGCTGCGGCGAGGTCGGTATCGAAGGCCATGCCGGCTTCGGGGATCGCGGTCTGCACTTCCGGCACGTGCACGGTGTCGCCCCAGATCATCAGCTGGTCCTTGGCCGACGCGATGAGGTAGGCCGTGTGGCCCGGCGTATGGCCGAGGCTCGGCACCGCGGTCACGCCGGGAAAGACCTCGCCCTGCGTGAACAATCGCGTCTTGCTCTTGTAGGGCGCGACCTGCTCGCGACCGGCGAGGAAATAGAGCTTCTTCGCCCGCTCGTCGGCCTTGGCCATCGCGCCGTCGTCGAACCAGTGCTTCGGCTCGTTCTCGTGCATCACGAGCTCCGCGTTCGGAAACAACAGCGCGCCGTTCGACATGTCGACGAGGCCGGCGGAATGATCGGGGTGCATGTGGGTCAACAGCACCGTATCGATCGACTTGGCGTCGATGCCGGCGGCGGCAAGGTTGCGCTGCACGAAGCCGGCGGTCGGCAAGAGGTAATTGCCCGAGCCGGTGTCGACGATCGCCCGGCGGCCCTTGGAATGAATCACGAAGGCGTTGACGCTGGTGCGGCGTGCGGGGCGAAAGGCGTCGCGCAAGAGCTGGTTCGCCTTGTCGAGGTCGACATTGCGCATCACGTCGAGGCTGCCGTCGAGAAAACCGTCGCTGATGGCGGTGACGACGATGTCGCCGATCCTGCGGTGATAGACGCCGGGAATTTGCTGCGTGGGTGGTGGTGTCATAAGGAAAGACCCTGGCTGGCGATGGAGAATGATCGGCTTCGTTCAGGCGCCGACCGCCTTGAGGAAATCGGCGATGCATCGGCGATCAGCTCGGGCGTCTGCACCGCCATATAATGCCCGGTGCGGACTTCGACGTAGCGCGCGCCGGGAATGGCTTTGGCGACAGCTTCCGCGAGCGGCGGCGGCCGCACGCGATCGAGGCTGCCGCCGATCACGAGCACGGGGCAGCGCAACGTGGCGAGTTCGCCCTGCAAATCCATCCCCGCCAGCATCCGCCAGATCGTCGCATAGCTTGCGGGATCGTTGCCGAGCCATCGCGCCCGATAGCGCTCGAAGCGGGCGATATCGCCGCGCAGCTCCGGCGCATAGCCGTTGCGCATGGACTCATCGACCGCGAAGCCCATGCCGACGGACTCGATTCTGGCGACACGCTCGAGCGCCGTGGTGCGGCGATCGGGCTCGATGCCGATGGCGGGACTGCCGACCACCACCGCGCCGGCGCGCTCGGGATGGCGGGCGGCAAAATGCAGCGCGATCGCGCCGCCGACGGCGATGCCGGCAAGCGCGACCGGGCCTTCGATGCCGAGCTTGTCGAGAAGGGCCGCGATATCGTCGGCCATCGTATCGATGGAAAGCTCGCCGCGCACCTTCTGCGACAGACCGGCGCCGCGGGTGTCGTAACGCAACACGCGGCGCGATCCCGAAAGTATTGGCGCCACGCCATCCCAGCTCTCCAGCGAGCCGCCCATTTCGTGCACCAGCACCAGCGTACGTTCGCCCGTGCCGCCGAGCTCATAGCGCAGTGCTACGCCGTCCAGTTCGATGAAATCCATTCGGCGTTCCCGGCCTTTACCGAATGGCATTGTTCACCGAACGGGACAAAAATCCCAGCAAAAACTTCGGCCCGGTATTGCGAGACCTATTTGACGGCGCCGCCGGTGATGCCGGAGATGAAGCGATCGAGGAACAGGTTGTAGGCGATCGCCACGGGAATGCTCGCGATCAATGCGCCGGCCATGATCTCGCCCCAGAAGAAGATGTCGCCGCGGACGAGATCGGTCGCCACGCCGAGCGTGATCGGCTTTTCCGCCGTCGAGGAAATGAAGGTCAGCGCGTAGACGAATTCCTGCAAGGTCAGCGTGAAGGTGAAGATCACGACCGTAAGAATTCCCGGCAGCGACAGCGGGATCACCATCCGGATGAAGGCGCCGAACAGGCTGCAGCCGTCGACGATCGCCGCCTCCTCGATCTCGGGCGGCAGGGCCTTGAAAAATCCCATCAGCAGCCAGGTGCAGAACGGGATCGTGAACGTCGGGTAGATCAGCACCAGCGACCACATCGAATTCTGCAAGCCCAGGTTGGCGACGAGCCGGGACAGCGGCAGGAACAGCAAGGTCGGCGGCACCAGATAGGTCAGGAAGATGCCGATCCCGAGCGCTTCGCCGTTGCGGCCGGTCATCCGCGCGAGGCTATAGCCGGCGGGAAGGGCGGTAACGAGGGTGATCACGACGACGCAGACGCCGATCATCAGCGAGTTCAACAGCCATTGCGTGAACTCCGTCTGTTCGAACAGATATTTGTAATGCTCGAGCGTCGGCGCCTCGTTGAACCAGAACGGAATGTTGGTGACGTTGTAGAGATCGGGATTGCTCTTCAACGAGGTGATCAGCATCCAGTAGAACGGAAACGTCGCAAGCAGGACGAAGAACACAACCCCCGCGTAGAACGCGGTTTCCCGGGCGATCTTGCCGACGGTGCGCTGCATGTCAGATTTCCCGCCGCCGGATGAAGCGCAGCATGCCGATGACCACGACGAACAGCACCGGCAGCATGAACAGCGAGATGGCGGCGCCATGCGATACGTCGCCGGAGACGATGCCGACCTGGAAACCCTGGAAGCCCAGCACCGAGGTCGCGTTGACGGGGCCGCCATTGGTCAGGAGATAGACCACGGAAAGGTCGGTGAACGTAAACACGATGCCGAAAATCAGGCCGATGGCGACGATCGGGAGAATCATCGGCATGATGATCTGGTAGTTGCGGCGCCAAAAGCCGGCGCCGTCGACGGTGGCGGCGTCGATGATGTCCTGCGGCACGGCGGTGATGCCGGCCAGGAAGACGACGATCGCAAACGGAAAGAACCGCCAGGCGTTGACGACGATCACGCACAGCATCGCCAGATGCGGCGTGCCGAGCCAGTTCGGCGCCTCGCCGCGGTTGAAGACGCCGAGCGCGATCATGGTCCAGTTGATGACGCTGTAGAGCGAATCGAACATCCATTCCCAGGCGACGGCGGCGAGCGCGATCGGCACCGCCCAGGGCAGGATGATCAGCGCCCTGACGATCTTGCGCCCGGGGAACGGCCGCAACAGCAACAGCGCGCCGAACTTGCCGAGGATGAGGCCGAGCAGTTGCGAGCCGAACGTGAAGAGGAAGGTGTTGCCCAGCGTTTGCAGGAATACCGGGTTCTGCAGGATCTGCCTGAAATTCGCCAACCCGACGAAGCGCCACGAGGGATCGTAGATGGTGTAGGCGCTGACCGAGTAATACACCGCGAGCAGGAACGGCAGACCGACCAGCAGCAGGACATAAAGGATCGCCGGCGCCACGAAGACGGCGCCGAGCACCTCGCGCCGGTCCAGGATGAAGCGAAAGCGCGATACCGGTTTGACGATTGGTTCAGCTATTGAGGCCATCGGAGAAAACCCGTTTTCAGTGGCGGCTGGCCCGCTTGCCGTCCGCGCCGAAATGGCGCAGCGCGCTGTTGCGCGCCGCAAAGCGATGCCACTCGCCGGGCCGGATGCTTTCCTCGGCGACGTGCGCGCCGGGCAATTTCGCCGTGATCACCTGCTTCTGATCGAAACCTTCGATCACGCCGTAAACGATCCGCTCGGAGCCGAGATATTCGGAGCGATCGACCCGGAACGAAAACTCGGTGATGCCGCCGTTGCCGTCGTCGATCATTTCCCTGGGCAGGAAATTCTCCGGGCGGAAACCCAGATAGCCGTCGTTGTGGACGAGGAGGTTCATCGGCGGCGTGCCGACAAAGGTCGCAACGAAACGGTCGGCGGGGTCGTCGTAGATTTCCGTCGGTGTTCCCACCTGTCGCACGCGGCCATGGTCGATGACGGCGATGCGGTCACCCATGCCCATCGCCTCGACCTGATCGTGGGTCACATAGATGGTGGTGATGCCGACCCGCTGCTGGAACTGCTTGATCTCCTGGCGGGCCGAGGCGCGCAATTTGGCATCGAGATTGGAGAGCGGCTCGTCGAGCAGGAGCGCGGTCGGCTCGCGCACCAGCGCGCGCGCCAGCGCGACCCGCTGCCGCTCGCCGCCGGAGAGCTGGCGCGGCCGGCGGTCGAGAAGATGGCCGATGCCGAGCAATTGCGACGCCCACTCGACCTTCTTTTCGATCTGGGGGGTGGGAACGCGTTGCGTCCGCAGCGGGAAGGCGATGTTCTTGCGTACGGTGTAATGCGGATAGAGCCCGTAGCTCTGGAACATCATTGCCACGCCCCGGGCGCGCGGCGGAATATCGTTGACGAGGTTTCCATCGATCATCAGGTCGCCGCTGGTCTGCCGCTCGAGCCCGCAGATGATACGCAGAAACGTCGTCTTGCCGCAGCCCGAGGGCCCGAGCAAGACCATGAACTCGCCGTCGGGCACCGTGAGCGTAATGCCGTTGACGGCGGGAACCTCATCAAATTTCTTGATGATATCCCTGGTAAATACCGCAGCCATTGAATGTTCCTGAAAGTAAGGGAAGGAAAACCGCGCCGCCTGTCCGCGGGCGGCGTGGCGCGCGTCGCTGCCTGCCCGGTCCACCGCCGTCTGCTCCGGGCCGCGCGGAAGCGCGCGGCCCGGGTCGGGCAGTCCTGATCAGGCCTTGTGCATCCACTTGTCGAAGATGGCCTGGCACTGTTGCGTGGCCCACTTGACTGAGTCCTCTGCGGACATCGTACCCGTCGCCGTCTTGGCCATCATGTCGCAGATAACGAAGTCGTTGTAGATCTCGTCGGTCGCGGCCCAGGCCGGTCCCGGATAGCCGGTGGCGGCCGACCACTCGTCGGAGGTCTGCAGGATCGCCAGCTTGTCGTGCGGAGTCGATGTCGGATCGTCGGCCAGGATCGGCATTGGCTTGGGCACGATATTGGCATAGATCGGCATGTTGTATCCGGTGCTTGCCTTGAAGGCCTCGACCCAGTTATCGGCGTAGTGCTTGAGGAACGCGATCGCCGTCTCCTTGTTCTTGGCGAACTTCCAGATTCCGTAGGAATTCGGTGCGCTTCCGGCCAACAGGCGCACCGGGCCTTTGGGCGGCTTCATCACGAAGATATCGTCCGCCACCTTCTTGTTGAGCTGCTGGGCCGTCCGATAGGCCGAGATCGGGTTGATGATCAGCGAGCTGACCCCCGAATCGATGTACTGGTTGTTGCTGGCGTCGTTCCACGAAAGCACGTCCGGCGCCATCGCCTCCTTGTAGAGGGCGGCGACGAACTTGACCGATTCGACCGTCTCCTTGCTGTCGAGCGTGACGCGCTTGCCGGTCTCGTCCTGAACGGTGCTGCCATAGCTCCACATCAGGCCGCGCCAGGTGGTGTTTGGATCGTTGCTGTGACCGAGCGAAATCCCGACCGGGTTGCCTTTCGCTTTCAGCTTCGCGCCGCCTTTCCGGATGTTGTCCCAAGTGTCCGGCGTTACCCCGATCCCGTCCCACAGGCTCTTGCGATACATGACCGGGAAATTGATGTAGTAGTCGGGATACGCAGACCAGGTCTTGTCGTCCTGATTGTAGCCGATCTGTCTGCCGATGACGCTGATCTTCCCGTGCTTTTGCTCAACGTACTGGACGAGATCGGTCATATCGATGAGGAATTTGCGGTAGAGATGCGGTCCACCGGCCCCGTTCCACTGGAACAGGTCGTGGCCCGATCCGGCCGACGCCTCGGCGGCCGCGCGTGCGGCGACGTCCTGCACGGGGATGTGGTCGACGGTCACCGCGATCTGGTTCTTCTCCCCCCAGTCCTTGGCGAACTGGTCGAACCACTTGTCGAACGCGGGAACGAAATGACTCCATTGCACCATCGAGAGCGTCTTGGTGTCGGCCATGGCGCGCGACACGAAGGGCGCGGAAATCACCGGCGCCGAGCCGGCAGCGAGAAGCGTGAGGCCCGTTTGCCGCAAGAAGCGGCGCCTCGAAACACGCAAAAGTCTGCTCATTTTCGAATCCTCCTCCCTTTGCTTCCGGTCGGACGAGGCGAACCCCGATGCGGGATTGGCCTCGTCCGGTGATTTTTCATTTTCTTAGTTTGAGCAATCACCATAGCGCGCCGGTATTGCTATCGACATCTGTACTAAAGCCGGTCAAGACAGCTGACCTATTCAGGAGCGGTAGTTGGGGGACCTTCCGAGCGATGACGCACCACCTGCGTCGTGAATCCATCGGAGCAATCCGCGATCCGACGATATTGCAAGCGAAATGCTGCAGCTGCGTTGACACCGCTCGCCGCTGTCTGCGATCCTCTTCGCGCTGCAAGAGATTTTGGAGATGACCGACTTGCCCGATCATTCCGTCCCGCGTTCGGCGAGCGAGATCGCGAGCTATCACGCGCATATCTATTACGATCCGGCCACCTCGCGCGCCGAGGCCGAGCGGCTGCGCGGCTGGATCGGCGAGCGCTTCGCCGTCACCTTGGGCCGCTGGCATGACGTCAAGGTCGGGCCGCACGACCAGGCGATGTATCAGGTGGCCTTTGCCCCGGAGCTGTTTCCGACGCTGGTGCCGTGGCTGATGCTCAACCATGGCAGCCTGAGCGTCCTGGTCCATCCGAACACGACCAACCAGCGGCGGGATCATCTTGTCAATCCGCTCTGGATCGGAACCCCCCTTGCCGTGCATGGGGAGAAGCTGCCGGAAGACGGTCTTGCGGAGCAGGCGCCCTTGCCGAATACGCAGCCGGCTCTCCGCCCGTAATCAGACCCACCAATCGCGATAGGTATGCCGAACATGAGCATTCTGCTGACGCTGGTTTTGATCCTGGCCGCGATCGTCGCGGGACTGGTCCTGTTCGCGGCCAACACCGCGCGGAAAGTCGAGGCCGCGGTGCCGCCGGTGGGTCGATTCATCGAGATCGACGGCCAAAAGCTGCATTACCTCGACAGCGGCGGAGGCGGCCCCGCCCTTGTGATGATCCACGGCCTCGGGGGTAATCTGAGGCACTATACCTACGCTCTCACCGACAAACTCGCGGGCGAATTCCGCGTCATCGCCGTCGACCGGCCCGGCTCCGGCTATTCGCAGCGCGCGGACGATGCGCCGGCAAGGCTCGGCGCGCAGGCCGAAACGCTGGCAAAGTTCATTCGCACGCTCGGGCTGAAACAGCCGCTATTGGTCGGCCACTCGCTGGGCGGCGCGCTGTCGCTTAAGATCGCGCTCGATCACCCCGATTGCGCCGGCGCGCTGGCGCTGATCGCGCCGCTGACCCAGGCGCAGGACGACATACCGGAGCCGTTCCAGGGCCTCGTCATCAACTCGCCGCTGATGCGCAAGATCATCGCCTGGACGCTGGCGACGCCGCTCGGAATCCGGAACGCGCCGAAGCTGTTGGGGATCGTGTTCGGACCCGATGCCGTGCCGGCGGATTTCCCGCTCCGCGGCGGCGGGCTGCTCGGCCTGCGGCCGAAAAGTTTCTACAACACCTCAGCCGACCTCGTCTCGGCGGCGGAAGATCTGCCTGACATGATGAGACGCTATAGCGGTCTCTCCATTCCGCTCGGCATGCTGTTCGCAAAGGGCGACCTCATCCTCGACTACCGCAGGCAGGGTGAGGCGATGAAGCAGCAGTGCCCGGCGCTCGATCTGGTGCTGCTGGATGCGCACGGTCACATGCTGCCGCTGACCGCGCCGGATGCTGCGGCGGACTTGATCCGCCGCGTCGCCGCGCGGCAGCTTGCTCCGCGCGCCGCGATCGCGTGAGGCAGACGCGGCGGCCGATTTGTCGCGCGGCTTTCAGCCACGACACTCATCCGGATCGCGGCGCTTCGCCAAGGTCGGTCTGCTTTTGGAAGATTGAATATCGTCTACATGAGTCTGCTTGTGGTCACTTTTCGGACCAGGCGACTGCGTTGCACAAATTCCGCTATCAGGGGCAAAGCAGAAAACATGTGCTCGCAGCGAGCTTTTCCGGCTTTGACCCAACAGCGACATCTGACGACCACTCAGCCGGTGACACTTCGCCTGCCCTTAGCCCCTTCCGCTATGCTGGTTGGAGCCGCTAGGATGCCCTTCCTAGGAGGCGGCGATGAATCTGAGGCGACGACAACTTCTTGCGTTCTTCAGTGGAGTGGTGGCCGGATTGCCTTTCGCAAGGGTCCACGCGCAATCGCCGGCCACGCTAGTTCACCACATCGGCATGCTTGCTCAGGACCTTCAGCCGGGCTTGATGGAGGCCTTTCGCGACGAGCTTCGAAAGCTTGGCTATGTAGAAGGAACCAACGTCAGCATAAAACTGCGGGATGCGGCAGGACGAAATGAGCGTCTTGCAGCACTTGCAGAAGAGCTCCTGAGGCTGAGGGTCGAGGTAATCGTCGCCGTCAATACGCCTGCGGCGCAAGCTGGCAAAAAAGCCACCCAAACCATCCCCATTGTCATGATGCGAGTGGCCGATCCCGTGAAGTCAGGACTTGTGGCGAGTTTTGCCAGACCGGGCGGAAACGTCGCCGGGTTGAGCTTCATGCCGGACGCTCTTGGGCCAAAAGGGGTGGAGCTGCTCCACCAGATACTTCCCAAGCTGACAAGAATGGCTGCGCTGTATCGGGGAGATAATGCAGGAGCGGTTGTGATCGTGGATGAGGTAATCCGGAAGGCCGAGGGGCTCGGCCTGAAGTTCGTTCGTGCTCCGGTGCAAAGCGGCTCCCAGGACATCGCAAGCGCCTTCGACCTCGCCGACAGTGCCAAGTCACAGGCGATTTTCGTCATGGACGATGGAGCGATCACTGCGAATCGTCAAGAAGTCCTTCATCTTGCGGCTGAGCGTCGGATTCCTGTCGTATCGATCTATAAGGATTTCGCAAAGTCCGGAGGCCTCATCGCTTACGGGCCGAAGCTGGACATTGTCTATCGACGTGCGGCGCACTACGTCGATAAGCTTCTCAAGGGCGAGCGCGCTGGCGATTTGCCTATCGAACAACCGGCGATTTTCGACGTCGTAGTGAATCTGAGGACTGCCAAGACGCTCGATATTGCTATTCCGGAAACGATACTGGTCGGTGCCGACGAGGTGATCGAATAGTAGCTTCGACTTCCGCTGTTGGGCACCAAACAGACGTGCCGTCGCAGTCGCCGCACGTCCGCCGTTAAGGGGAGGAACGGACTTAGCTTGGACACTATCTTCGACGTCCGAGCGCGCGTTGATGGAACCCGAAGGGAAGAAGCAATCCGACCCCCCGCAAGCCGATCAGGTGAACAGTGCGTGCCTCAGCTCACCTTGTCCCGCACGACGCTCGTCCCGGCCACGGCGCCTTCCTTCTCGAGCGCGGCGATCTCCGCGTCGTCGAAGCCGTAGGCGCGCAGTACCGCGACCGTGTGCTCGCCGTAACGCGGGGCGCCGGACTCGACCTTGCCGGGGGTGGCCGAAAATTTGATCGGCAGGCCGATGGTCTTGACCTTGCCGAGCGAGGAATGCTCGACCTCGGTCACCATCTCGCGCGCGATGGTCTGCGGATCGGAGAGCGCCTGCAGCATGTCGTTGACGGGACCGCAGGGCACGCCGGCCTCCTCCAGCGCGTTCGAGCCAGTGATCGGCGGGTTTGGTCTTAAACCGCGCCGACAGTGCCGCCTCCAGTTCCTTCAGATGCGCCATCCGCTCGGCGCCGGTGACAAAGCGCGGATCGCGCGCGAGTTCGCTCGCGCCCAGGACCTCGAGCGTGCGCAGCCAGTTCTTCTGGTTGGCGCCGCCGACCACGATCCACTTGTCGGAGGCTTCGAACGCCTGATACGGCGCGTTCAGCGGATGCGCCGAGCCCATCGCCTTCGGCGCCACGCCGGTTGCAAGCGCGATCGCCGCCTGCCAGTAGGTCTGCACCAGGGCCGCCTCGAACAAAGAGGTTTCGACCCATTGGCCTTGTCCGGTCTTCAGGCGGTGCGTATAGGCGGCGACGATGCCGAGCGCTGCGAGAATGCCGGCGGTGATATCCGACAGCGGCGGGCCGCATTTCACCGGCGGCCCGTCCGGCCGTTCGCCGGTGAAGCTCATCATGCCGCTCATCGCCTGCGCGACCAGATCGAAGCCGCGGCGATGCTTGTAGGGGCCGGTGCGGCCGAAGCCGGATAGCGAGCAGTAGATCAGCGCGGGATAGTCCTTGGCGAGATCGGCGTAACCGAAGCCGAGCTTTTCCATGACGCCGGGGCCGAAATTTTCCACCAGCACGTCGGCCTTGCCGATCAGGCGCCGCAGCACCCGGGCGCCGCCGGGCGTCTTCAGGTCGAGCGCGATGCCCTTCTTGTTGCGGTTCATCATCATGAACGCGGCGGTCTGGTCGCCGATTTTTGGCGGCACCATGTAGCGGGTGTCATCGCCTGCGGGGATCTTCTCGATCTTGATGACGTCGGCGCCCATGTCGGCCAGCATCAGGGTGCAGGTCGGGCCTGCCATCACATGCGTGAGGTCGACGACCTTCAATCCGGTCAGGGGGCCCATGGTTTCTCCCGCGCTGTCGTTGGTCGTTTTCGCTAATTCGCTCGGTCCGGGCTCTGGTAGCACATCGCTATCAGGCGGTCGTCGTCGCGAGGCGCCGGGCTCCATGCGATATTGCTGCGCTGCGGGACGTGACAGGCGCGGAACCCTCAGGCCACCACGGCGCTTATTGGAAGAGCGTTTGAACCTTCCGCTGCTGGTGGAGACTTAGCTAGCAGAGGCAATCTCGTGGAGGCTGTCATGAACCATCAGTGGCACGATACGATGGTCGACAGGCCGGAAACCGACGGTGCGCTTTATGCCACGGGCTGGACGATTTCCGGCCTCGCCGTGCTTGGCGCCATCGTCGCGGTCTGGATTTTGGGGATTTAGCCCCGCCGCGCCTGATCGAACTGACCTGACCCCTCGACCAGTGGGCCCTCCGCCGTCGCGCCGGCACGATTGTCCGCCGTCCCGCGCGGACCCGACCAGCCCGACATTCCCCGATTGACGCGCCCCGCGCCGCCCAATAATAGCTGGAAACGCAAGGGGTTGGTGTCGGCCTTCCGGACCGTCACAGTCTCCCGCCACTTCCGTGGTTTCACCTTGAATGCATGGCGGGCCGTTGATGCGTTCCGATGACGGCGCAAGCGAATTCGACTACGTGATCGTGGGTGCAGGCTCGGCCGGCTGCGTGCTCGCCAACCGCCTGAGCGCGGACGGCAAGAACTCGGTGCTGCTGCTTGAGGCGGGCCCCAAGGATACCAACCCCTGGATCCACATCCCGCTCGGCTATGGCCGGCTGTTCAAGGAAAAGACCGTCAACTGGATGTACCAGACCGAGCCGGAGCCCGGCCTCAACGGGCGGACGGTGTTTCAGCCGCGCGGCAAGGTGTTGGGCGGGTCGAGCTCGATCAACGGCCTTCTGTACGTCCGCGGCCAGCATGAGGACTACGACCGCTGGCGCCAGCGCGGCAACGAGGGTTGGGGCTTTGACGACGTGCTGCCCTATTTCAGGAAAGCCGAGCACCAGGTGCGCGGCGCCGATGATTTCCATGGCGTCGGCGGCCCGCTGCCGGTCTCCGAGCACCGTCTTGCCGATCCGCTGTCGGCGGCCTTCATCGAGGCCGCCGCGGAGATGGGCCTGCCGAAAAACCCTGACTTCAACGGCGCCACGCAAGAAGGCGCCGGCTTCTTCCAGACCACGACGCGTTACGGCCGAAGGGCGAGCACCGCGGTGGCGTATCTTCGCCCCGCCAAGAACCGCAAGAACCTGCATGTCGAGACCTCTTCGCTGGCGCAGCGCATCGTCTTCGACGGACGCCGGGCGGTCGCGGTCGAGTATCGCAAGGAGGGCGCGCCACAAACGGCGCGGGCGCGCAAGGAGATCCTGGTCTGCGGCGGCGCGTTCAACTCGCCGCAATTGCTGCAGCTCTCCGGCGTGGGACCAGCGGAACTGTTGCGCCAGCACGGCATCGGTGTCGTGCTCGATGCGCCCGGCGTCGGCCACGACCTGCAGGACCATATGCAGGTGCGAGTGGTGATGCGCTGCACGAGGCCAATCACGCTCAACGACGTCGTCAACAACCCCGCGCGCAGGATCATGGCCGGGCTGCGCTATGCGGCCTTCCGCGACGGACCGCTGTCGATCGCCGCCGGCACCTCCGGTGCGTTCTTCAAGACCAGTCCGCGGCTGGCGACGCCCGATATCCAGATCCACTTTTTGCCGTTCTCGACCGACAAGATGGGCGAGAAGCTGCATCCGTTTTCGGGATTTACCGCCTCGGTCTGCCAGTTGCGCCCCGAAAGCCGCGGCTCGCTCCGCATCAGGAGTGCCGACCCGACAGTGCCGCCGGAAATACGGATCAACTACCTTGCGACGGAGACCGACCGCACCGCCAATGTCGAGGGTTTGAAGATCCTGCGCAGGATACTGCACGCGCCGGCGCTGAGCCCCTATGTGGTCGAGGAAGTCGATCCCGGGAAGAAGGTTTCGACCGACGAGGAGCTCTTGAACTACTGCCGGGCGCGCGGCTCCACGATCTATCATCCGACTTCGACCTGCCGGATGGGCAACGACGCGCTCGCTGTCGTCGATCAGCGCCTGCGGCTGCGCGGCATCGAAGGCCTGCGCGTGGTCGACGGCTCCGTGATGCCGGATCTGGTGTCGGGCAATACCAACGCCGCGATCATCATGATCGCCGAAAAAGCCTCCGACATGATCTTGCGGGATCGCTAGCGCGGTTTCTTTTTCGCGCTGGCGCTTCGTTGCCGTAAATGACAGGAACCAGACGAGGAACAGATGTCCGCTTCGACACAGGGTGAGATGCAGCCGGCGGTTTACCGCTTCAGGCTCGGCGAGTTCGAGGTCGCAAGCATCCTCGACAGCAAGGTCGTCCGCGAGGGATTGACCGCGAGCTTCGGCGGCGAAGCTCACGCCACGGAGATCCAGGCGCTGGCGCGGGCCAACAGGATCGACCCCCAGCGCTATGAGCATCCGTTCATACCCGCCCTCGTCAACACCGGTAAGCAGCTCGTCCTGTTCGACACCGGGAACGGCGAATTGCGATCAAAGCACGAGCAGCTTCGCGGCCGCCTCCCGGACGGGCGTCTGGTCGAGCGGTTGCGAGAGGCGGGGCATGCGCCCGAGGATGTCGACGTGGTCGTCGTCACGCACGGTCATCCCGATCATATCGGCGGACTGGTGAGAGAAGGCCAGCCGGCCTTTCCGAAGGCACGCTATGTGTTCGGCGCAGCCGAGTTCGATTTCTGGAAGCGCGGCGAGGTGCGCGAGGCGCGAAAGTTCAATCGCGAGCTGTTCATGAAGATCGCCGTGCCGCTCGCGGACCGGGCGAGCTTCATCAAGCCGGGCGACGAAGTCGTGCCGGGTATCCGCGCCATCGACGCGGCGGGGCATTCACCGGGAATGCTGGCTTACCTGATCGAAAGCGGGGGCAAGCGGCTACTGAATTGGGCCGACAGCTGCACGCACTATGTGCTGTCGATCCAGCGGCCCGACATTCATCTCGATGTCGATGATGACAAGGAGAAGGCCGTGGAAACCCGCAAACGCATTCTCGACATGGTGGTCGCGGACGACCTCTTCGTCCTCGGTTTTCACATGCCGTTTCCCGGCATCGGTTTCGCGGAGCGGACGGATGGCGGTTACCGATGGGTCCCGCACGGATATCAGTTGAATCTGTAGCGAGGGCCGCTACGCGTTTGCATTCCGGCGTCGGGTCGCCTTATCTAACGGCCGGAAATCCGCCGCGATCGTTGCGCGGCAAAAGGGAAGCGTCGATGGCGGCAGTTCGCATCAGGATCGGCACGCGCAGGAGCGCCATGGCGCTGGCGCAGACCGAAGAAATTGCCCGCCGTCTGACCGCGGCCGTGGGCGGCATCGACGTCGAGATCGTCAAGTTCGAAACCACTGGAGATACCGATCAGATCGGCAAGCTGTTGCCGCATGGCGGCAAGGGCGGCGCGTTCGTCGCCGAAATCCGCAAAGCGGTGCTTGCAGGCGAATTGCAGGCCGCGATGCATTCACTCAAGGACATGCCGGGCAACGAGGAGACGCCCGGGCTCGTGATCGGCGCGACGCTGCCGCGCGACCCGCCCACCGACGCCCTGGTGCTGCGCGCCGGCGTCTTGCTCGACGATCTCAGGCGTTCGCGCGGCAAGGGTTTCAAGCTCGGCACCAATGCGGTGCGGCGCGCGGCCTATGCGCGCCGGCTGTTTCCGCAAATCGAGGTGATCCACTATCGCGGCGCCGCCGACACCCGCGTGCGCAAGCTCGATCAAAAGGAAATGCAGCGGCTGCCCGATGGCGGCGCGGTCGGCCCCGCCGACGCGCTGATCATGGCGCGCTCCGGGCTCGAACGGGTCGGCCTCGCCGGCCGCATCGCCCATGAATTTTCGATTCCGGAGATGCTGCCGGCGGTCGGCCAGGGCATCGTCGCGGTGGAATGCGCCGCGCAGGATTGGCAGACCCGGCGCATCCTCGCTTCCATCGACGATCCCGTCGCGCACCGCTGCGCTGACGCCGAGCGCGAGGTGCTGTGGGTGCTGAACGGCCATTGCAATTCGCCGATCGCCGGATTTTCCGTGATTGACGGCGCGCAGATGACGCTGACAGCGTCGGTGCTGGACGAAGCGGGCGACCTCTTCATCGAGGCCTCGCATGGCGGCCCCGCCGACCGCCCGCGCGAACTCGGCCGCGCGGTCGGGCTCGAGCTTTTGAACAAGGGGGCCGCCGCGATCATCGAACGCAGCCGGCCGGTCTGAAGCACTCAACCTCCAAACGCCCGTACCCGCTTGATCATCTGCTCGACATGCGCAATCGGGGTTTCCGGCAGGATGCCGTGGCCGAGATTGAAGATCAGCCGGCCCTTCGCATAGTTCTCGAGCACGTCGTCGACCGCCTGATCGAGCGCGCGGCCGCCGGCGATCAATGCCAGCGGATCGAGATTGCCCTGCACCGCGACTTTGCTCTGCACGCGCGCGCGGATCAGCGATGGCTCGGCGGCCCAGTCGATGCTGACCGCATCGACGCCGGTTGATTCCACATATTGCGGCAAGAGCGCCCCGGCGCCGCGGGGGAAGCCGATGATTTTCGCGTCCTTCGCGTGCGCGCGCACGCCCTCGATGATGCGCCGGGTCGGCTCGACCGACCAGCGAAGGAATTCGCGCGGTGGCAGCACGCCGGCCCAGGTGTCGAAGATCTGCAGCGCGTCGGCGCCGGCATCGAGCTGCCCGAGCAGGTACCGAATCGAGTTTTCCACCAGCACGTCGATGATTTTCGCGAACGCCTCTGGATGCGAATAGGCCATCATCCGCGCCGGCGCCTGATCCGGCGTGCCCCGTCCGGCCACCATGTAGGTCGCGACCGTCCATGGCGCTCCGCAAAAGCCGATCAGGGCGGTTTTGGGATCAAGCACACGGCGCACGCGGCGCAACGCCTCATTGACCGGCGCGAGCTTGCCGAAATCGGCGGTCTTCGCGAGCGTTACGACCTTCTCGGGCGTATCCAGCGGTTCGAAGTCGCGGACCTTCGCCGGCCTCGAACCGAACCTCGCGGCCGAGCGCGTAGGGGACGACGAGGATGTCCGAGAAGATGATCGCGGCGTCGAAGTTGAAGCGGCGGACCGGCTGCAGCGTGATCTCGGCGGCGAACTCCGGCGTGAAGCACAGGTCGAGAAAGCCGCCCGCCTTGGCGCGCAGCTCGCGATATTCCGGCAAATAGCGGCCGGCCTGCCGCATCATCCAGATCGGCGGCACGGTCTGCCGCCGGCCTGAAAGCACCTCGAGGAAGGGTTTTTCGGGCTGAATTTGGGCCAAACACTCAAACTTTCCGCTGGAGAGATCGGGAGGCGGGGCGTTGCTCCTGATACACTGCGGATGCGGGCTTGGCCAAGCCGCGATCGCCTCGGAAACCAGGCGACATCGCCGGTCAAGGCCCCGGCTCAGCGCGCAAAAAAGCCAGGAAGCGGAATGCCGTCCTGGCGAGTTCGTCGCTCCAGGGCGCGATCTGAACGCGCGCGGCGATGGCAGACGGGCAGGCGGCCATCAGGCCGTCCTGGGGAAATTGGGACCTTGTACGCGCAGTCCTCCGGCCTGGCGGATAGGTCCGGCGAGCGCCCCAAAGCGGAAACCCCAAACGGGCTGGGTCGGAGCTTTTCTTTGGAGCGCCCCACGTGTTTGCCTAGGGCGACGAGGATGCAATCTCATCGCCCGGCCAGTCGAATCGAAGTCGCGGCAGATGTCTGCGCGATAGCGGTCATACGGCACAAAAATCCTGTGACCAGCGTTGTGTCCGTTTTCGTGCATTGGCGGCACAAAACGGGTGAGGGGTGCGGCGCCTACGTGCCGCGAGGGCGAGTTGAACTCGCTTGCTCATTCTTCGCTAACCTTTCCGGCAACGAGATCTGGAACCGGGCCGGGGTCTGGAACCTCCTCGATGGCGCGCGCGTTGCTGCACCATGGAGGATGCCATGGCCGAGAAATTCGATCCCGCGGCGCACGACAAGCACGCCGCCGACCCTCGCGAAGCCGCTGCGGCGGACCAGGAACTCCACGCCAGACTGGAGGCCGGCCTGATCGACAGTTTTCCGGCATCCGATCCCGTGAGCGCGGCACAGCCGTCGCCGTCGAAGCACGATGGCGAGCGCGAGGGTGGCTCGCTATGGGACAAGGTGCGCGCGGTGTTTCGGTAGAACTGTGCGGCGGCGTCCCTGCGCGTTGTCGTGTCCGCGTTGCAGCGTCCGCGGGAGACCATCACCGTGAGGTAAAACGGTCATCGGGTCCTTCCGTATTGCTACGGGAAAGGGTCCGTGAAATAGGCGCGTCTTTGCACGGCGCACTTCAGGGATAAATAAGATGTGCGTGGGACCCTCTCTTGTTTGGAGATTCCCGAAAGATGGATGCTGCTGCTCAGAAAGCCCGACTGTTGCGCCTGCCTTTTCGGGCGGCGGCATTCGTTGTGGTAGTTTGTGTCGCCATTCTCGGGATGAGCGGCTTGCGCGAATGGAACTCGCGCACAGACGATCTAAGGGATGCCGAAGGCAATCTCGCCAATCTGGCACGTTCGCTCGTCCAACACGCCGACGACACTTTTGATCTGCTGGATGCCAGCATCCTTGGCGCCGTCAGCCGCCTCGAGGCGGATGGTGCGACGCCTGCGACGCTTGCCAAGCTTCAGAACATTTTCGTGTCGCGGAAGGCCGCATCGAAACGTGTCAACGGGCTTGCCATCGTCGACGAGAACGGCGACTGGCTCGCTTCGTCCGGCGGAGTTGGGAAGAACGTCAGTGATCGCGAATTTTTCCGTCATCACGAGCAATCGACCGATCCGGGCGCATTCGTCGGGCGCCCGGTCAGGAACATTGTAAACGGCGAATGGATCATCACCCTCTCGCGTCGTTTCAATTATCGCGATGGCAGCTTTGCCGGCGTGGTGATCGCGGTCATCAATGCCAGCTACTTCTCGGAATACTATAGCGGGTTCGATATCGGCACGAGCGGCGCCGTCACCTTGCTCTCGACCGGCGGCATCAGCCTGGCGCGGCGTCCCGACGACGGCAATGTCGGACGCGACCTGTCGGGCGGGCCGTTCTTCAGGGCGATGCATCCGGACACGCCTTCCGGCGTGCATTATTTTCGCTCAGACCTCGATGGAGCGCTGCGGCTGGGCTTCTATCAGCAGAGCAATCTCTATCCGTTCATGATTCTGGTCACGAAGGCGCAGGACGAGGTGCTCGCGCCATGGCGCAGTGCCGCCATCACCCGCATGAGCTTTGTGTTCGGTCTGGCGCTTCTGGTTGCCGTGATGGGGGTCTATCTGGTGTGGCAATTGCTGCAGGGACGGCGGCTGGCGATGGCGCTTGCCGCCAAGGAGGCCAATTTCCGCCTGCTGGCGGAAGGCTCGAGCGACATGGTGACCCGCATCGGGCTGGATGAGCGGGTCCATTATGCTTCGCCCTCGTCGGAGCGCGTCGTGGGCTGGCGCGCGGACCAGCTGGTCGGAACCCCCGCGCTCGCCGGCATCAACCCGGAGGATCTGCCGCAGGTTGAGAAAACCGTCGCCGCGTTGAAGCGCGGCGAGACCGAGGAGGTGCGCATCACCTACCGCACGCGCCATCGCGAAAAATCCGAGATCTGGGTCGAATCCACCCTGCGCGTCACCCGGACGGAGAACGGCGTGGTCGACGGCGTCGTCGCGATCACCCGCGATGTGACGCAACAGAAGAAGCTGGAAGGCAAGCTCGAGACGCTCGCCACCGAAGACGGCCTCACCGGGATTGCCAACCGCCGCAGCTTCGACGAGCGGCTGCTCGAGGAATGGGCGAGGGCCTATCGCGAGCACACCTGCCTGTCGCTGCTGATGCTCGACCTCGACCACTTCAAGACCTATAACGACGAATACGGACACCCGGCCGGCGATGAATGCCTGCGCGCCATCGCCAGGATTTTGGCGGCGGAAGCCAACCGGATCACGGACTTTGCCGCGCGATACGGCGGCGAGGAGTTCGTGATGCTGTTGCCCAATACGGACGCGACAGGTTGCGCGCGCATCGCGGAACGGATTCTCCGCGAGATCAGGGACGCCGGGCTGCCGCACAAACTGAACTCTCCGTCGTGCATCGTCACCGCGAGCATTGGCGGGGCGGTTTGCCGCCCGGGCGTCGAACGCTCGGCGGGTCACGCCTCGCTGGTCGAGGCGGCCGATCACGCGCTCTATGCCGCGAAGGACCACGGGCGCGACCGCTTCGAGATGGCGGCCCAGCCCGCGCGGCTGCTCTCAGCCGTGTCCGCCGCGCGATAGCAGATACGGCAAATCGGGCCGCATGGTTCGAGACGCGCAGCGTCGCCGCGCTCCCACCATGAGGAGCCAGACCTCATCCCGAGGAGCCCGCTCTTGCGGGCGTCGCGAAGGATGAAGCCATCGGCCCACGAACGCATTCAATAATGCGGCGGCGGATCGTTGGCGGGGCCGGGCGCGGCCGCTTCCGCCTCCTGCAGGCGTTCGTTCAAGGTCAGGACCTGGCGCGTCAGCGCGTCGATCCTGAGCCATTGTCCGGTGATGGTCTTGTTCAGCGCCTCGATGGCCTCGTCCTGAAACATCAGTTTCGCCTCGAGCGCGTCGATGCGGTCGCCGAGCGTCGCTATCTCACTCATCGCTCTCGCTTTCCCTCTGCCGTTCCTCGAGATCGAGGTATGCGCTTGATCCCATTGCCCATCGCCACATGAATGTGCCATGTAAATCCGCATTGAAAAACAACGATAAGATGAGCAATTCTTCATGAGGAACTTCCATCTCGCCGGCCGGTCGACGGTCCATGCCCAGAACGCGATGGTGGCGACGTCGCATCCGATGGCCGCGCTGACGGCGATCGAGGTGATGCGCTCAGGCGGCACCGCCGCCGACGCGGCGGTCGCGGGGTGTGCGCTGCTCGGCGTGATCGAGCCGCAGTCCACCGGGATCGGCGGCGACTGCTTCGCGCTGATCCAGCCCAGGGGCGAGGGCAAGATCACGGCCTATAACGGTTCGGGCCGCGCGCCGCGCGCCGCGACGGCGGAATTCTATCTCGGACGCAAGATGCACGCGATCCCGCTGACCTCGGCGCATGCGGTCACCATTCCCGGCGCGGTCGATGCCTGGACCACGATTTTGCGCGATCACGGCAAGTTCGGGCTCGACAGCCTGCTGCAGCCGGCGATCAAGGTCGCCGAGGAGGGTTATGTCGTCACCCCCCGCACCGCGTTCGACTGGAAGAACCAGTTCGAGAAGCTGAAGAAAGGCACCAACACCGAACGCTATCTGCTGCCGCACGGCAAGGCCGCCGTCGCCGGCGACGTGATCAGGCAGCCCGAACTCGGCAAGACGCTGCGCTCGATCGCCAAGAACGGCCGCGACGCCTTCTACACGGGCGCCGTCGCCGAGGACATGGTGGAGACCTTGCGCGGCATCGGCGGCCTGCACACGCTGGACGATTTTGCCGGCCATACCACCGAGACCACTTCTCCGATCGGCACGCTCTATGAGGGTTACGACGTCTGGCAATGCCCGCCGAACGGCCCGGGGATCACCATGCTGGTGATGCTCAACATCCTCTCGCGTTTCGATCTGACGAAATTTGCGGCAATGAGCGTCGAGCGCTTTCACCTCGAGGCCGAGGTTGCGCGGATCGCCTACATGATGCGCGAGCAGCACATCGGCGATCCCGCCCAGGTCAACGTCGACGTGAACAGGATTTTGACGCCGGAATTCGCCGAGGAGTATGGCGGCCGGATCCGGATGGACCGCATGCTCGATTTGCCCAGCGTGACGCCGCCGATGAATCCGTCGACCATCTACATCACCGTGGTGGACAAGGACCGCAACGTCTGCTCGTTCATCAATTCGATCGCGCATTCCTTCGGCTCGGCGATCGTCTCCGACAAGACCGGCATCCTGCTGCAGAACCGCGGCGGCGGCTTCCGCGTTCAGCCCGGCCATCCCAATTGCATCGCGCCGGGAAAGCGCCCGCTGCACACCATCATCCCGAGCCTGGTCACGAAGAATGGCCGGGCGCGGATGCCGTTCGGCGTGATGGGCGGGCAATATCAGCCGGTCGGGCAGGTCCATGTGCTGACCAACATGCTCGACTACGGCTGCGACGTGCAGGAAGCGATCGATATGCCGCGCGGCCTGCACTACGAAAACGTCTATCAGCTCGAGGACGGCGTGCCCGCCGACATCGTCGAGGGCCTGCGCAAGCTCGGACACCAGACCACCAGCGTCGTCGGCCCGCTCGGCGGCGGCCAGGCGATCTGGATCGACTGGGACAAGGGCACGCTGACCGGTGGTTCCGATCCGCGCAAGGACGGCTGCGCGCTCGGCTATTGAGGGCTGCCCTCGATCGTCTTGTGGCCGGGCTGGCAACGCCAGGCCCGTTGCGCTAGACACCGTCATCGATTAACGGAAGGTGCCTCAAAGATGCGACGTCTTCAGCATGCAACAATCACAATGATGGCGGCGATCGCGGCAACGCTTGTTGCTGCGGCATTGGTACCGGCCACTGTAGCGGCCCAGACCGCGGGAAAAACCATGACCACAGCATCAGGCCTGCAGATCACCGACACTACCGTCGGCACCGGCGCATCCCCGAAACCCGGGCAGATCTGCGTCATGCACTACACCGGCTGGCTCTATGAGAATGGCAAGCAGGGCAAGAAATTCGATTCATCCGTGGACCGCAACGAGCCGTTCGAGTTTCCGATCGGGCAGCATCGGGTGATTGCCGGCTGGGACGAAGGCGTCGCCACCATGAAGGTGGGCGGCAAGCGCACGCTGATCATTCCGCCCGCGCTCGGCTACGGCGCCCGCGGCGCCGGCGGGGTGATTCCGCCGAACGCGACGCTGATGTTCGACGTCGAACTGCTGGCGGTGAAGTAGGATTGCAACCGGCGAACAGGGGAGGGGCTCGGTGAAGGTTACCATCCTCGACGACTATTTCGACACGGTGCGCACGCTCGATTGCTTCAAGAAGCTCGCTCGCCACCAGGTGACGATCTGGAACGATCACGTCCAGGACGTCGATGCGCTGGCCGAGCGATTGAGCGACACCGAGGCACTGGTGCTGATCCGCGAGCGCACGCAGATCAGGGAGCCGCTGCTGCAGCGGCTGCCGAAGCTGAAACTGATCAGCCAGCGCAGCGTCTATCCGCACATCGATATCGCCGCCTGCACCGCACTCGGCATCGTGGTGTCGTCGGGCCAGCACGCCGACACGCCTTCCTACGCGACGGCCGAGTTGACCTGGGGACTGGTGCTGGCGGCGATGCGCGCGATCCCCCAGCAGATGGCGGCGATGAAGGCGGGCCAGTGGCAGATCGGCGTCGGCCAGACCTTGCGCGGCAAGACGCTCGGCATCTACGGTTACGGCCGGATCGGTTCGGTCGTCGCCGGATACGGCAAGGCCTTCGGCATGCGGGTCGTGGTATGGGCGCGCGAGAAGGCGCTTGGCGCAGGCGCGCGCCGACGGCTACGAGACGGCCGAAAGCAAGGCACAATTCTTCGAAACCTGCGACGTGCTGTCGCTGCACATGCGCCTGGTCGAGGCGACGAAAGGCATCGTCACCGCAGCCGATCTTTCGCGCATGAAGCCGACGGCGCTTTTGGTCAACACCAGCCGCGCGCCCCTGATCGAACCGAACGCGCTGGTGAACGCGCTGCATGCGGGACGGCCCGGCATGGCGGCGGTCGACGTCTACGAGAAGGAGCCGCTGCGCGATCCCGGCGACCCCCTGCTGATCATGCCCAACGTCGTGTGCACGCCGCATATCGGCTACGTCACGCGCGACGAATATGAGCTGCAGTTCACCGATATCTTCGACCAGATTCTCGCCTATGCGGCGGGAACGCCGATCAATGTGGTCAATCCCGATGTGATGGGCAGGCGAAGGTGAGGGACTGGCGGTTCAGCGTCATGCCCGGCCTTGTGCCGGGCATCCACGTTCTTTCCTCAGTTGGAGCACCCAAGACGTGGATGGCCGGGACAAGCCCGGCCATGACGAATGGTCGTAGCGCCGACTCAGAGATTCTTGTTCGCCGCCGCTGCGGCCTTGTTGACGGCGTCCTTGGTCGCCTGCTTGGCGTCGCCGACGGCCCTCTCGCCCTTGCCCTTGATCTCCTGCACGGCGCCTTCGCCCTGCAACTTGTCGGAACCGACGGCTTCGCCGACGCCCTGCTTGACCTTGCCGATCGCTTCGTTGGCGGCGCCTTTGGCCTTGTCCGCGGTTGCACCCATGGGAACTCTCCTTCGCTGTTGAGCTTCGAAACGACAAGTCGGAGATGGGCGAAAAGTTTCCGGATTCCGGCTGTTTTGCGATCACGGTTTTCTGTACCTTTGCGGTGAACTTTTTTCTGCGATCGGGCATCGCCGGCGTGCTGCGCAGCATCCGCAAAATGCAAGGGGAGGAAGACATGGCAAATCTCGATCATCCGCTGCCGCGGCGCGCGGTCATCAGGGGCGCGGGACTCGTGCTCACGGCCGGTGCGCTCGCGAGCGAGTTGCCCGTGCAAAATGCGCGCGCGCAATCTCCGCCGGCGGGCGAAATCTGGAGCAGCGAGTACTGGGCGAAGAAGGGCGACATTCCCCTGTGGATGTTCCGCAAGCGGGTGGGCGCGCCGAAGGCCGGCGAGTCGTCGCGGCCGGTGCTGTTCTTCGTTCACGGCTCCTCGGTCTCCTCGCGGGTGTTCGATCTGCACGTGCCCGGCCATGGCGACTATTCGGTCATGGATGCCTTCGCCAAGTTCGGCTTCGACTGCTGGACCATGGACCACGAGAACTACGGCAAGTCGGGGCGCACCTCCGGCAATTCCGACATTGCGAGCGGGGTCGAGGACCTCAAGGCCGCGGTCGAGGTCGTGGCGCGCGAGACCGGCCGGCAAAAATATCATTTCCTCGGCGAGTCCTCGGGCGCGTTGCGTGCCGGCGCCTTTGCGATGGCCGCGCCCGAGCGCGCCGACCGGCTGGTGTTCGCCGCCTTCACCTACAAGGGCGAGGGATCGCCAACCCTGAAGAAGCGCGCCGAGCAGCTCGAATATTATCGCTCGCACAACATGCGCAAGCGCGATCGCGACATGATCCGCTCGATCGCCACCCGCGACAAGCCGGGCACCAGCGATCCCGCCGTGGTCGAGGCGCTGGCGGACGTGGAGCTCAAGTTCGGTGATCAGTGCCCGACCGGCACCTATCTCGACATGACCGCCAACCTGCCGGTGGTGAAACCTGAAAAGGTGCTGTCGCCGGTGCTTCTGACGCGCGGCGAATATGACGGGATCGCCACCGTCACCGACCTCGAGGCGTTCTACAATCAGCTCCCCAACGGCGACCGCCAGCTGGTGATCCTGCCCGGCACCGCGCATTCGGTCGCGCTCGCCATCAACCGGCAATTGTTCTGGCACGTCGCCCGCTCGTTCCTCACCATGCCGGCGCCGACCGCGACGTGAGGTGTCCTTCCGGGGCGACGCGAAGCGTGACGGCCCGGATGACCCCCGCGTCATTGCGAGCGAAGCGAAGCAATCCATCTGCCGCGAAGTAAGAATGGATTGCTTCGTCGCGGAGCCTGTCATCGGGCGCGCATGCGCGCGACCCGTTGGCTCCTCGCAATGACGGCAGAAAAAAAACGACCAGGTTGTCGGAATCATGCCACCCCGTTCGTCCTCCGGGGCGATCGCACACTGAAGAGGAACCCCGATGTCAAAAATCTCCCCCTGCCTGTGGTTCAACGGCGAGGCCGAGGAGGCCGCCGAATTCTACGTTTCGCTGCTGCCGGATTCGCGGATCGACAAGGTGCAGAAGAACATCGTCGACGGTCCGGCCGGCAAGGCCGGCACCGTGCTGGTGGTCGAATTCACCCTCGCCGGCCAGCGCTTCATGGCGCTCAACGGCGGCATGCGGTTCGAATACACCCATGCGGTCTCGTTCGTGATCGATTGCGCCGATCAGGCCGAAGTCGATCGCCTGTGGGACGCGCTCACCGCCAATGGCGGGCAGCCCGAGCGCTGCGGCTGGCTCAAGGATCGCTTCGGGGTGTCCTGGCAGATCGTGCCGACCGCGCTGCCGCAACTGCTTGGCGGTCCCGATCGCGCCGGCGCCGAGCGCGCGATGGGCGCGATGCTGGGGATGGTCAAGCTCGACATCGACGGGCTGCGCCGGGCCTATGAGGGTAAGTCGGCGGCGTGATGGTGCTGCTGCGCAAGAACCGGTTGGCCGAAAAGGCAAGGCTCGCCGCCGCTGATGCGTGAGCGGGCGCGCAATTGATTGCCCGTCGGGCAAATCACTTCGCGTTCTTAAATTGCGGCGTGTCAAGTCCTGCCCGCAAAAATATTTCTGTTTTACAGAATCGCAAATCACCCTATATGCATCCCGTCCCGCCTCACAGAGGGGCGTTGCGCAACGTCACGAAACGCGAGGCGGGATGCGGTGGACGCCGATGGCACGTGGACGAACGTGCCTGACGCGGACGGAGAAGCCGTGTGGTCCTGACGCCCCGACGCTGGCGTCAAGTCTTGCCGGGAGCAATCCCGCGAGGCGACGGTGGCAAACAAGCCCGGTCACCGGGGAGAGCGCGGAGGAAGCCGTTAAAACCATTGCGCAGGGAAGGCCGGGCCGCTCCGGTGAACCTGTGGTGACTATGCTCGTGTACTTTGTTTTTTATCGTACGCGAGGCTGCGGGTGCATCGTGCGCCCGGCTTTCCCTGCGCCCTCTGACTTTCGAGGGAGCGAACGTTCCGGCAAGACTCGCGCGAAAACAAGCGGCGGGATCGCGAAGCCGTGTTTGCGAGTTGGTTGTCATTGCCGGGCTTCCGCCTTCGCCAGGGCTTCGGCGGACCAGTATCGAAAGACCCGGCGAAGCGTAGACAGGTGACCCGGCAATCCATCAATCTTCGCAAGATGTTTTCTCGAAGCTGCGATGGACATAGAAGTGAGCCTCGCCCACAATCGAAAATCGGCGTCATTCATTTGCGAATATCGATCCGTGAAAAATTTGCGTGAATCACCTTCTGTTCCCGATCGCTCGGCGATACGCTGCGCCACAATAGCCACAATTATATTTGTCGTCGTCCACCTTGCGCTCTTGGCCGGCGTGACGACGCCGGAGAAATTCGTTTTCGACGAGGTGCATTACGTGCCGGCCGCGCGTCAGATGCTCGAGCCGGTGATGTCTTCGCCGATGCTCAATCCGATGCATCCGCCGCTGGCAAAACAGTTGATGGCGCTGTCGATCGAGGCCTTCGGCGACAACGCGCTCGGCTGGCGCTATCCAAGCGCATTGTTCGGGGCGCTCGCGGTGGTGGCGATCTATCTCTGCGGGCTGGCGCTGTTCTCCGCCCAGGGTCCGGCCATTGCGGCGGCTCTGCTCGGCTTCTTCAACCAGATGCTGTTCGTGCAGTCGCGCATCGCGATGCTGGATATCTACGCGCTCGCCTTCAGCCTGCTCGGGGTAGCCGCCTTCATGCACGGCTACCGCAGAGAGCGGCCGCATCTCCTGTTCGCGTTCGCCGGGCTTTTCCTCGGCCTTTCGATCGCCAGCAAATGGAGCGGGCTGTTCGTGCTCGCGACCTGCATCGTCATCGTGGCCGCAATCCGCCTGATGCAGGGCTGGCGCGCCGAATTCGCCGACGCCAATGCGACCGACTGGTACCGGCCCACACTCTGGCCGGATTTCCGCGCCTGGCATTTCGCCGCCTGCTTCGTGCTGCTTCCCGCGATTTTCTATCTGGCGAGCTTCGTGCCCCTTTACGGATGGTCCGTTCCGGATCTCCTGGAAGCGCAGCGCCGGATCTTCGCCGACAACACCACGACCGCGATCGCCGGCCACACCTACATGAGCTCGTGGCCGTCGTGGCCGTTTCTGGTGCGGCCGGTGTGGTTCCTGTTCGACAAGATCGGCGACGACCGGATCGCCGCGATCGTGTTGCTCGGCAATCCCGTGGTGTTGTGGCCGGCGCTCGCGGCGCTCGCGGTCTGCCTGCGCGACTTTGTCGTGGCGCGCCGGTGGGATGCGTTCCTGATCCTGTCGTTCTATTTCGGCGCGTATCTCGCCTGGGCGCTGCTGCCGCGCACGCTCGGATTTCTGTATTACTATCTGCCGTCCGCGACGCTTGCGAGCCTCGCGCTGGTCTATGCGCTGAGGCGCGGCAACAACCCGCGCTGGCTGTTGTGGGCGTTCGTCGCGGCAGCCTTTTCCGGCTTTGCCGCGATGCTGCCGATCTCGGCGGCGTTCGTCGGAACGTCGATGGCTACCTTCAGCCGGCTGATGCTGTTCCAGAACTGGATATAAGCGAGGTCAGCGGCGTCAGAAATTGATCAGCCAGGGTATCCGGACCCAGTGGATCCGGTCGTGGTGGAAATGCGGCCAGAAGATCGGAAACGGCTCCCAATAGGCCGTGCGGTAATAGCCCCATCGGTGGTGCCAGCGACGGTGGGCGTAGCGCCGGTGGCGCGGCGCGGCCTCGGCAGCGGCCGGCGTTGGTGCTGGTTCAGCCGTCTTCGGCACGATCGATGGACGCGGCACGCTCGGCGGCGGCGCATCGGGTTTGGTCTCGGCCGCGGCAGCGGGCGGTGTCGGTGTTTTGGCCGCATCTTCCGCGAAGGCGGAGGACGCGGGGCCGGCGATCAGCAATGCCGCGACGGCGAGGCCGGTGAAATGAGTTTTCATGGCGATGATTCCTTGAGAATGTCATTTCCGGGTGCGCGCTTTGCGCGCCCCGGAATGACGATCCATATCACTTCGCCGGAGCGGCGGCATCCGTGGGCGCTGCTTCCTGCACCTTGGCCGGCGCGGCTTCCGCCGCGGGAGCCGCCTGGACCGGAGCCGCATCCTGTTTCTTGGCGGAGGCCACGCGCGTGGCGTCCTTGTGCGCCTTGTGCAGCTTTGCCGTGTGGCCGCCGTTGTAGGAGCCGTAGCCGGGCGCGTAGACCGACACGCATGACGACGAGCGGCAGCCGTCCTGCACGTGCACGGTAACGCCTTCGTACGAGTAGGTGCCGGCGTGAGCCGAGGCGCTGATCATGAGAAGCGATGCGGCAATGACGAGTTTTTTCATGGGAATCCCCTGTTGTGAGGTTTTGCGAGGTCAGGCGTTTCGATGAGACGGCCATCCGCCTGACGATCGGCTGGCCTGCATTCCCTCAAATCCGCCCGCCGTCATCCCGGCAGGCGGATCGGCGTTGCGACCTCACTTCGAGGCGGTCTTGGTATCGAGGTTGACGACCTCGACGCGGCGGTTGATCGGGTCCATCGGCGCGTTCGGATCCTTCGGCCTATCCTTGCCGTAGCCGACGGTGACGAGATCGCTGCCGTTGATGCCGTACTTCTCGACCAGGTAATGCTTGATCGTGTCGGCGCGACGCTCGGAGAGATCCTGGTTGTAGGCCTCGCCGCCGATCGCGTCGGTGTGGCCTTCAACCACGAAGGTCGAGCCCCTGAGCGCTCGCATTGGAGAGCGCCTTGCCGAGTTCCTGCACCGCCGGGACCGAGCTTGCCCGGATGTCGGCCGAATTGTAGTCGAACTGGATTTCCAGATCGATCTTCGGCTTGGTCGAGGCGATCTCCGCGATTTCGTCGCGCTCGCCAAGCGACAGCGAGCGGGTCTTGCGGTTCTTGATCGTGGCGATGAAACCGGTTTCCCTGGCCTTGACCGCGGGATCGGCCTGCGGCCCGATCGTCAGGCCGCGGGTCAGCGGCTTCGGCTGCAGGGCATGAAGGATTTGATCGGCCGGGACGATGTCGCCGGCCACCGCAAGGCCCGCCGTCATCGACAGCGCGGCAGTGAGCGTAATCGCTTTGAGCGCGGAAAGTCTGAGAGAGCTGGTCATTGTCGTGTCCTCGCTATGACGCCAAAACCGCGTCTTGATGATGGGAGGATAGGACAGGCGAAGTATGGCGGATGTGATTTAGGTCACATGGCAATAATCGGCGCAGTTACGCCCTGAAAATAGCCGCTTGCGAGGTGCTGATGGTTTGCCGTAGCCCAACGAGCGCAGACGGAGTCGACGAAGCGACCGAGCTTCCATCCTCGCGCAGTGAATGACTTCAGTTCGCCCGCATGAGCGTGAATTGCGCCCGACAACGTCGGCCGAATGGCGTCCGCGGCAGGCTCCAGATTTTGCCCTGTCGCAACGTCGGACGAACCGGTTCGGCCGCGGCTCTGCCTGCGTGACCCACATCACAGTCTCCCCGCGCCGACCGGATCACATTCCCCCCAACGGATGGGCCCTTCGGGGCCAGCGAGTTCGAGAGCAGGGGAGAGTGGATCATGCGCTTCTGGATCGCAGCATTGTCAGTCGCAGCATTCCTCGTCAGCGGCAACGCGGCCTTTGCCGACAAGCGCGTCGCCTTCGTGGTCGGCAACGGCGCCTACCGGAACGTCTCGCCGCTGCCGAACCCGCCGGTCGATGCCAAGGCGATGGCCGCGCTGTTGCGCAATGTCGGCTTCGACGTGGTGGAAGGCACCAACCTCACCCGCGACAAGATGACGGAAAAGCTCCTGGATTTCGGCAAGCGGGCCGAAGGCGCCGACGTCGCGCTGTTCTTCTATGCCGGCCACGGCATCGCCGTTAACGGCACCAACTACCTGCTGCCGGTCGACGCCGACCTCAAATCCGAAATGGACGTCAAGCTGGGCGCCGCGATCAACGTCGACCTCACGCTCGAGCAGACCATGGCGGACGCCAAGGTCAAGCTGGTGTTCCTCGACGCCTGCCGCGACAATCCGTTCGCGGCGCAAGATCCGTTCCGCCAGGGCGACCCGCAGCGTTTCGGTGGAAGCCGGGCTTGCCGAAATGAAATCCGGCGAAGGCACGCTGATCGCGTTCGCTACCGGTCCCGGCCAGACCGCGCTCGACGGCGAGGCCGGCACCAACAGCCCGTTCACCCGCGCGCTGCTCGCCAATATCGCCGCCCCCGGCGTCGAGATCCAGCAGGCGATGACCAAGGTCCGCGCCCAGGTCAACGAAGAGACCAACAAGAACCAGTTGCCCTGGGGTCACACCAACCTGATCGGCACCGTCTATCTCAATCCGGCCGCGAACGGGACGGAAGAGCAGGCCGAGGCCGCCGAATACGCCGGTCGCCGCCGCGGGCCCGGCTTCCGAAGTCGAGCTCGAATTCTGGCGCTCGGTCAGGGAATCGAACAAGCCGGAAGAGCTCAACGCCTATCTGACCAACTATCCGAACGGCACGTTCAAGTCGCTGGCGCTGGCCCGCATCGCGTCGCTGCAGGACGGCCCGTCGACCACGACGCGCAACCTGTCCGCCGCCATCGATCCCTCGACCTTCACCGAGGAAGCCGACCAGACCTCGGAGGACCAGCTCGGCCTCGACAAGAGCCAGCGCCGCGACGTGCAGCGCCGCCTCAACGGCCTCGGCTTCGACACCCGCGCCACCGGCAGGTTCGACGAGGCGACCCGCGCCGTGATTACCCGCTGGCAGGCCGCCCGCGGCTATCCGAAGTCCGGCTTCCTCAACGCGCTCCAGCTCAAGGCGCTGCAGTCCGAGATCGTCGCGACCCGCGTCGCCTCGACCGACGAAGCCGATGACGAGGTCCACCACGTCCGCCACCACGGCGGCGGAGGCGGCGGGCGTCACTACCGCGGCGGCGGACCCGGCGCATTTTTCGGCGGGATGATGGGCGGATTGTTCCGAAGGTAGAAATTCTCCTTCGGAAGGCGGATTGGAACCTTGAGCAAGAAGGCGGTCCATGCGGGCCGCCTTTTCGTTCCGCTGTTGCTGGTCGCAAAGCGGTCGCGCCAGTGCCGGGGTGCGGACAACAAAACGGCCAGATGCGCCAGTAGAAAATCCGCTCGCCAACAAGAACAAGAGACAGTGAAGCGTCAGGGCCTTGTTCCAGTCACCGAAGCGGCAAAGCGAGTATCAGGGGTATCGCGCGGTCCTGCAGGATCGCGGCGGCGGTACGATGCCGATCCTGATCGGCGCCGCCATGATCGCGGCGGCGATTCTCCTGTCGACGCTGATCACGGCGGTCGGCACGCGCTTCGTCGGCATGGACAGTCCGGCCGAGGACACCATGTGGCTGGTCGACCGGCTCACCGGAAATGTCTACAGGTGCCAGGCCCCGGGACGCGGCAAGGCCTCCTGCGCGCCCGACATCGCCACGGGAAGCATCGGCGACCGGGGCAAGTCTAGGCCGGAATAAGCTCCGCCGCCTGGTCGCGAATATATTGCCACAGCCGGTTGGCGACGGGACCGTGCGGCGTGTCGCGGCGGCGTGCCGCGACGAGTTCAGCCTGTCCGCCCTTGAGGTGCCGACCAGTGATCGGCAGCAGACCGCCGTCGCGCAGATTCGGCTCGACGAGATATCGCGGCATGTGGCCCCAGCCCATGCCCTGCAGGATCAGTTCCTTCTTCATCAGCTGATCGCTGACGGTCCAGCTGCGCGCGCCCTCGACCAGGTAATAGTTGCGCGATTGCGGATGGCGCGCGGTGTCGCGGATCACGCATTGCACGTAGTCGCGCATCTGTTCCGGGCTGATCGACCGCGTGATCGGAAAGCGCAGGAAATTCGGCGCCACCACCGGCACGATCTTGACCGTGAACAGGTCGACGAATTCGAGCCGCGGGTCGCTCTTTTCGACGTAGTGGAAGATCAGGTCGGCCTCGTCGTCGAACAGGCGCTCCCATGGCCCGGAGATCGCCTCGAAATGCAGATGCAGCTTGGTGCCGGGACAATTGTCGAAGAAGCGGCGGAGCAGGCCGAGCGTCTCCGGCAGCGGGCTGACATCGCCGATCACGACCCGCAAATCGCTTTCTTCGCCCATCGAGAGCTGCGTGGCGTGGTCGCGCAGCCGTTTCGCCTCATGCAGGAAGACCCGGGTGCGCTCGTAGAAGGATCGTCCCGCCTCCGTCAGTGTCACGCGATAGCCGGAGCGGTCGAGCAGGCTCAGCTGTAGCTGGGCTTCGAGGTTCTTGACCGATGAGGAGACCGTCGGCTGCGCCCGCCTTAGCTTTTCGGCCGCCGCCTGGAAGCTGCCTTCGCTGACGACGGCCTCGAAGCAGACCAGTTGATGCAGGGTGATGCCGTCGATCATTATTCGGATAATCTATGGAGATGATCAATATTATATTCTTTTTCCCAATATCGCAATCCATCACGCTGGCCCCCGGTTCGAACAGCCAAGGGAAATCGGTCATGCGCGCGATCGTCATCAAGCAATACGGTGGACCGGAGGTGCTGGCGCTCGAAGAGCGCCCCGATCCGGAGCCCAAGCCCGGCCATGTCCTGATCGAGGTGAAGGCGTTCGGCCTCAACCACGCGGAAATCTATTTCCGCAAGGGCGCCTGGGGCGACGTCGCCGAGATCAGCGGCATCGAATGCGTCGGCGTGGTGAGGTCCGATCCAGAAGGACAGTTTGCGGTCGGCCAAAAGGTTCTCGCCGTCGTCGGTGGCATGGGACGCGGTTTTGGCGGCAGCTATGCCGAGCTGGTCAGCGTGCCCGCGAGCAATGTCGCGGCAATCAAGACCGATCTGCCCTGGGAGGATCTCGCTGCCATCCCGGAATCTTACGCCACCGCCTGGACGTCGCTGTGCGGCATCCTGGCCGTGAACGCAGGCATGGCCGTCCTGATCCGCGGCGCGACGTCGGCGCTCGGCCAGGCGGCGATCAATATTGCCGCACAAATCGGTGCCCGCGTCATTGCCGCAACGCGCAACATCAGGCGCGCGCCGATGCTGGAGGCGCTGGGCGCCAAGGAAGTCGTGGTCGAATCCACCGAGCTTTCCAAGCGCGTGCGCGAACGTCACCCGGAGGGGATCGACGCGGTGCTCGATATCGTCGGCAACACGACCGTGCTCGATTCGCTTCACACGTTGCGGCGAGGTGGGGAGGTATGTCTCGTCGGTTTTCTGGGCGGCGGCGGCCCATTGTCGCTGGAGCCGGTGTTTCAGATCCCGAGCGGCAGGAAGCTCAGCGTCTTCGCGAGCGCCCTCGTCACCGGGGCGGCCGAATTCCCGCTCTCGGAAATTCCGTTCCAGGATATCGTCGATCGCGTCGCGTGCGGCGCCTACCAGGCGAAACCGGCGAAGGTATTTCGCCTTGAAGAGATCCAGGCCGCGCACCGGCTGATGGAATCCAACGAGGCGAACGGCAAGATCGTCGTTCGCATCTAAGTTGCAGGGACCGTGCCAGGGAAAAGCCAATATGATTACGCTCTACGGATTCGGCCCCTTTCTCGGCACGCCTGATTTGAGTCCCTTCGTCATCAAGGTCATGACGCTGCTGCGGCTTGCCGGGCTGGATTACCGTGCGGCGCTGGGAAACCCGTTCAAGGGCCCGCACCGCTTTCTGCCCTATATCGAGGACGACGGGGTCAGGATCGCGGACTCCACGCTGATTCGTTTCCATCTTGAGAAGAAGTATCGCCTGAACTTCGATGCAAACCTGAATTCCCGGCAGAAGGCGATTGCCTGGGCGGCCGAGAGGATGTGCGAGGATCATCTCTACTTTGCAATGCTGGACATGCGCTGGGCCGATGCCGTCAATTTCGATAGCGGCCTGGGGCGGCATATGTTCGGCGCGGTTCCGGCGCCGCTTCGCCCGGTCGCCAAATCGGTGCTGCGCCGAATGAACGCGAAGAGGCTCCACGGGCACGGGATCGGCCGTCATTCGCGATCGGTGATCGCGGAGCTCGCCATACGCGATGTCGAGGCGCTGGCGGAGATTCTCGGCGACAAACCGTTTCTGACGGGTGAGGAGCCCTGCGGGGCGGACGCCTCCGTGTTCGGCATCGTGACGTCGATCCTGACGCCGCCGCTCAATTCGACGGTTCGCGACGCGATACAGCGTCAGGCCGGCCTCGTCGCCTATCGGGACCGGATGACCAATCGCTATTTCCTGGACGAGGCGGCCGGCAGGATCGCGCCATCCAGGGCCTCGGCAACCGGCCCCGCCTGAGCTGGCCACAATACATCCCATGGCGACGCCGGTCCGCGGTACGCTGCGGCGCAACACAAAAAATTGTCTTCTTCCTGAAACGCAAGGGTTGGAAAATCCGTATCCCGATAGCCAGCATTCCGCTGGCTTTGATTTCTCTGCGAGGTTCAGATGAGGATATTGATCGCTGCCGCGATGTTTTCGGTGCTGGCTTTGTCGCCCGCTTCAGCGGCGATGATGGCGTGCACGGGTGAGAATATGATGAAATCCGCCGCCATGATGGCCCCCGGTGAATCGCCTGCCAACAAGGAAATGGCGATGGCCAACACGGACATGAGCAAGGGCAAGATGCGCAGTGCCTGCACGCACTACATGAAGGCCCAGAAGATGAGTATGATGAAGAAGTAAGCGGCGGGCCCCTGAGAGTTTTTGCCTTTTTCCAGCCGCGCCACCTTCGGGCGGCGCGGCTTGTTATTTGCCCACGGTAGCGGCGAATCCCGGTAAGTTGGCGCGTGATGTCCCGCGCCGATCGATCCCATCCGCTGACCAAGGCCGAAGCCAGGCGCCTCTGGCTGCGCGCCCAGCGGCTCGACACGCGAGCGCCGTTCGGCGAGGGGCCAGCAGGCGACGGCGGCCGCCGTCGAGCATCTCGGCTATGTGCAGATCGACACCATCAACGTCATCGAGCGCTGCCACCACCACATTCTCTGGAACCGGATTCCCGCCTATCGGCGCGCGCGATCTGCGCCAGGCCCAGAGCGTCGACAAAAGCGTGTTCGAATACTGGACCCATGCGCTGTCCTATGTGCCGACCAAGGATCTGCGTTTCTTCATTCCCGCGATGAAGCGCCACCGGCGCGAGGGCCACAGATGGCTGAACTCGGTCAAGCCGGCGGATTTGCGCAAGGTGATGCGGCTGATCCGGCGCGACGGCGCGCTGACCATCCGCGACATCGATGACGACGTGCTGGTCGAGAAGGAGCATCTGTGGGCGAGCCGCAAGCCGTCGAAGCGGGCGCTGCAACTGGCGTTCTATGAAGGCGGGCTGACGATCTCCGAGCGCAACGGCATGCTCAAGACCTATGAGCTGATGGACCGGCATTTCGGCTGGGACGAGCCGCCGAAGGGCGCCTCGCCGCGCGAGACCACCGCCTATCTGCTCGACCGCGCCCTGCGCGCGCAAGGCGTCGTCAGTCTCGATTCGATCTGCCATCTCGACGCGCCGAGCAAGCCGGCGGTCCGGCGCCTGATCGAGGCGCGGGTGCGCCGCAGCGAACTGGTGCCGGTCGCGCTCGAAGGCGCGGGCAAGCAGGAGCATTGGGCGCGGCCGGAGACGCTGGAGATAGCCGGCGAGCGCGGCTCCGGAGCTGGTCCACATCCTCTCGCCGTTCGATCCCCTGATCATCCAGCGCAAGCGGACGCATCTCGTCTTCGACTACGAGCATCGCTTCGAGGCCTATGTGCCGAAGGAAAAGCGCCTGTTCGGCTATTTCGCGCTGCCGGTTCTGGCGGGCGACGACATCGTCGCCGCGCTCGACCTCAAGACCGACCGCCAGAACCGGAAATTGCTGCTGCAGAAATGGAATTGGGTCGGCGCGGCGCGCCGAAAGGCGCGCGCAAGGATCTGAAGCGCCGCATCGAGGAGGAGCTGCACCGCTTCGAGCGGTTTCAGCTCGGGGAGTGAGCGGTTCTGCGAAGCCCGCTCGCCAGCCGATCGAGCCCGATCGCCAGCACGATCCCCGCGCCATAGGCGAGCATGTCCCAGGCGAGAAAATGCGGCCGAGCAGCAGCGCGCCCGGCAGCGTCAGCCGGAAGGCATCGAGCCAGGGCGCGTGAACGAGCCGAAACAGCTCGACGCACACCGCGATCACCGGCCGAAATCAGCGCGATGTCCGGCGCGACAGGCGCGGGGCGGCGATCGCGACCAGAAAGAACACCATCGCGCCCCACAGCATCGAGCCGCCATATTTGACGACAAGGCCGGCAACCCGAGGCCGAGCCCAAATCCGCGCAAGGCGAGGCCGCAGACGATGATCGCACAGCACAGGCAAGGCGGGCAGCACTGGCGATCCGTGCACGATGCCGTCAATACGAGGCAGGCTCGTCCGCGACCGGGATCGTCAGCTCGAACGCGGTTCCCTCTGCGGAATCGACCAGGCGGATGGCGCCGCCATGGGCGTCCAGCATGGCGCGGACGATGGCAAGCCCCATGCCGGTGCCGCCGCTGTCGCGCCGTGTCGTGAAGAAGCTGTCGAAGATCTGCGTGCGGTTGTTGGGCGAGACGCCTTCGCCGTTGTCGGCTGACGTTATCAGCAGCAAGTCTTCCCTGCCGCGTCGGCGGACAGATCGAGCGCCGTGCTGCCATGGCGCATCGCGTTGTCGGCGAGATTGGAAAAGATGATCGCGGCATTTTCCTCGCGATATGCGCATCGGCATATCGAGGTCGCCGCCGGCGCGGATTTCGAGCGCGGCGAAGGCCGAGCGCAGGCCGGCGATCGGCGTCGGCGAGTTTGGCGGCGCCGAGCGCGACCGGATTTTCCGCGCGGGCGAAATCGCGCAGGCGCACCGAGATCTTCGGCCAGCCGGTCGGCGTCCGCGATGATGTTGTCGAGAAACTTGCGCCGGTCCTCGTCGTCCATCGAGGGCGCGTCGACGTCGTCGCGCAACAGTTCGGCGGCGCCCTGGATCGAGGTCAGCGGCGATTTCAGTTCATGCGACACGTGGGTGGCGAAGGTCGAGATGAAATTGGAGCGCGTATCCAGCCGCCGCGCCATGTCCAGAAAGCTCTGCGACAGGCGGGCGAATTCGGAGGTGCCGTGGCGCTTCAGCGGGCGCAGCGCATCGCGGTCGCCCTTGCCGATCAGATTGGTGCGCTCGATCAATTCCCGCATCGGCTCGGTGATGGTGCGGTGAAACAGGAAGCCGATCAGGAGCGTCGGCACGATCATGAACAGGATCGCGAGCGCGACCTTGGCGCGCTGCTCGTAGAGATACTTGAAGACGTTGCTCGGGCGTGCGCGAGGCATAGACGACGCCCGCGACCTGGCCGCGGACGATCACCGGCATCGCCGTGAAGACGCGCATGCCGGTGCCGCGGCTCATGGAATAGAGCGAGGGCTGGTCGTGCTTGGAGATGCGCACCCGCAAGACGCTGCTGAAGCGTCCCTGCAGCGCCTCGGCGACCTCTTCCAGATGCGCAAGCGACAGTCCCGACTTCCTCGCGGCCGGCGATGACGACGCCGTTGGGGTCGAGCAGCCGGAAGCCCGCGAGCGTCACGTTCTGGGTTGCGGCGAGATCGCGGCATCATGCGCGCGCCGAGCGCGACGAAGGCGGGATCGGCCGGCGCGGACGGCGCGCGCGCCTCGCGGCCGCGGCGGCAGCACGCTCTCATTGGCGAGTTCGAGCTTCGGCCAGATCGGCTGATACGGTTCGTCCGCCGGCTTTTGCGCGGCGGGCGGCAGCCTTGTGCGCCGAGCGCGACACGTTGGCGGAATTGCGGTCTCGACCTCGCGCTTGAAGACCGCGGCAAGCGCCGCACTTTGCGCGATCAGTTCGGACTCGGTCTGCTGGATCAGCTGGTTCTGGTAGACCTTGAGGAAATACAGGCTGAACAGCGGCAGCAGACAGCACGCTCGCCAGCACCAGAAAGACCACGAGGCTGAGGCTCGGCCGCCATTTCTGCGCGGCGTGCGGACGTCGGTCGGGCGGCGTCGGTCAACGCGACGCCTCGCAGCGTCCGAGCTTGAAGCCGACGCCGTGGACGGTCTCGATCACGGAATCGCAGCCGGCCGCGGCCATCTTGGCGCGGATGTTCCTGACATGGCTGTCGATGGTGCGGTCGGCGACATGGATGTTGCCGGCATAGGCGGCATCGAGGATCAGCTCGCGGGTGAACACGAAACCCGGCCGCGCCAGCAGCGTGCGCAGGATCGAGAATTCGAGCGCGGTCAGCGAAACCGGCGTATCCGCCGAAGCTCGCGGTGTGGGCGTCCGGATCGATCGCGAGCCCGCCATGGCTCATCGCTTTGGCGGCGGCCGGCGCGGGCGCGTTGCGCGTCCGCCGCAGGATCGCGTTGACCCGCGCGACCAGTTCGCGCGGGCTGAACGGCTTTGTCACGTAGTCGTCGCCGCCGATCTCGAGGCCGAGGATGCGGTCGATCTCCTCGTCGCGGGCCGACAGGAACAGGATCGGGGTATCCGCGGTCTTCCTGATCTGGCGGCAGACTTCGAGCCCGTCCATCTCCGGCATGCCGATGTCGAGCACGACGAGGTCGTGGACGTTGCGGTCGAACTGGCGCAGCGCCTCCTTGCCGTCCTGCGCGATCGAAATCGCCATCCCGGTTTTTTCGAACGCGAAGCGCACGACGTCACGGATATGCGGGTCATCGTCGACGACGAGAATGGAATGAGCCATCGTGCGCTAGCCTTTGCCGCTTTCGGCAGGATTCGGCGGTGTGGTGGGATTGTTAGCCAAATATCGTTGCAGGCGCCATGTCCGGAAGCCCCAGGCGCGCCAGTTTTCCAGAGGCCGTTGCCGGTTGCTGCAAACGCCCTACCGGATCGCATTTCCGCAACCGATCGGCTGCAGCGCCGGGATCTGCTGCAGACGCGGTTCGAGGGCGGGCAGGACCTGCGGACCCAGCGAAAGCAGATATTTCAAATCGAGATTGGGTCCGGTCCCGCCGGCTTCCCGGCAATGCGCCACATTGTAGGCGGCGATGATCCGCGGCGCATTGATGAAACAGCATCCGTACAGCACGAGCGCCAGCGCGCGGCGTTGGCCGTGACCAGCCAGGAGATTGGATTTTCTCGTCAGGATCTGGATCAGGATCAGCAGCAGCCCCGCGGCCACCAGCCCCATCCAGATGAAGGCTGCGAGCCGCAGATAGGTCAGCGAGAAAGCGGCGACATAGAGATCGAGCCGGAAGATCGACGAGATGACGAGCAGGATGTTTTGCCCGATCCACACCAGCACCAGCGGGCGGATCAGCCGCGACTGCTCCGCCGGGCCCGCCCGGGCGCATCGCGATCAGCACGAAACCGGCGGCGAGCAGCGCGGTCACGACCAGCGGATAGGCGCCGCGATGGGCGTATTCGGCGTGGCTCATGCCGTCGGGCAGCGCCGCGCCGCCCCAGAGATAGACCAGATCGAGCCCGCTCTGCAGCGCGAACAGCGCGTTGAACAGGATCAGCGAGCGCGACATCGCCTGCACGCCGAGCAGATACTCCAGACCGGAAGGCTCGGCGGCGACGGCGGCGCCGGGGTTCGGATTGCGCGAACCGGCCTTGCGGCGGTGCGCGCCGAAGGATCAGGGGCCAGATCAGGCAGACGACCACGATCCAGAACGCGATCCGCCACCCGTCGAGAAGGTCGAAGCAGGACACGCAGGTCGATCTGCATCCAGTCGGTGTTCGATCAGCGGATTGGCCGACGAGAACAGTGCCAGGAATACCGCGAAGATGCCGAGCGGAACGATCCAGGCGACGAGCGAGCGGCGCGCAGCCATTCCGGCGTCCCGCCTTCATCTCGCTGTAGCGCGCCGAACGTATCGCCGGCCAAGCTGAAACGGACCGCGAAACGGAACTGTCGCAGCCTCGAACAGGTTGCGTTGCCAGGACGTTGCCTCGCGAGCCGTCATCACGATGACGAACATCGCGGTCGCCAGCGTGCCGACGAGAGCGGAAAGCAGACTGACGTCCTCGACCAGCGGCAGCAGACCCGCGACAATACCGCGCGTCATGACGATCCGTATCGTTGGCGTGGCGCGCACGCGATTGGCGGCGATGGCGACGACGCCGAGCACGCCGAGAAACAGCGCAAGCGAGATGCCGACCTCCCAGCCGTAGAACAGCCAGTCCGCCAGCGCGGCGCAGGCGGCGGCGAGCACCAGCGGCATCACCAGCGGGCGATCGGGAACGGGGGCGATTTCGAAATCGGACGCGGTCGCGAGCGACATGGTTCTATTTCCCGGGATGGACGAGGGTGAGATGCCTGATCTTGGATGTGGACCTCGGCGGGCTGATTTTGGGAAAGGCGAGGACGCGCGGCCGGGCGGGCGGGGATTCCAGCCACCAGCCGTCCTTGAGCAGCCGCCGTGGCAGTCGCGATCGGAATTGGATGCGGATGATTTTCCCCATGGCCTGACGATGCCCGCCGCATTGGCAGCGGGTTTGCTCAGGCTGTTCAGGAATTGCGGATTCTTGTGCAGATTTCGCGCAGGGCGGTGGAGCCACTGTCAGTCCGGGGTAGAGATCGGGCCGCGCCTTGCGCGGACCCGTCGGCGCGCCCCGCGCCAGCCCGCGGTGAGTTAGAGTTCACGAAATCATGATTACTGACGATTATTGACATTCATCAGTAAACAATCGACATTCCCTTATGTTCTAGGCGAGGGAGGTTCCGATGCTCGTTCGTTCCGTTTTAGCTAGCTATTCCAGATTCTTAGCTGGCTTAGCGCTGGCGTTGATGGCGATTGCGTTGACCGGCTGCAATGAGGTGGCTGCGGAAAAAGCCGCTTCGTCTCGCCCTGTCCTGGTTGCCACGGTGCATTATGAGGCGGAATCGCCGGAACGCAGTTTTGTCGGCACCATCAAGCCCCGGATCGAAGCCGACATGGGCTTTCGGGTCCCCGGCAAGGTCGCAAAGCGTCTGGTCGAGGTCGGTCAGACCGTCGATGTCGGCCAGCCGCTCGCCACCCTCGATGAGATCGATCTGAAGCTGCAGGCCGAGCAGGCCGAGGCCGAGTTGCGCGCCGCCACCGGCGTGCTGGCGCAAGCCGCCGCCGCCGAAACCCGCGCCAACGAACTGCGCGCCAAGGGCTGGACCACGGACGCGCAGCTGGATCAGGCCAGGGCCAGCGCCGACGAGGCGCGCGCCCGGCTCAACCGCGCCCAGCGCTCCGTCGAACTCACCAACAACTCGCTTTCCTACGCGACGCTGGTTGCCGACAGCCGCGGCGTCGTCACCGCGACCCTGGTCGAGCCCGGTCAGGTCGTCGCGGCAGGACAGACCGCGATCCGCGTCGCGCGCCTTGCGGAAAAGGAAGCTGTGGTCGCGATCCCCGAAACTTTGCTTGGCCGCGCCAAGGCAGGCACCGCCACCGTGACCCTGTGGTCCGAGCCGGACAAGAAATACACCGCGAAGCTGCGCGAGATCGCGCCATCAGCCGATCCGGCGACGCGCACCTATCTCGCCAAGTTCTCGCTGCCGAACGCCGGCGACAACGTCTCGCTCGGCATGACCGCGACGCTGACGCTCGCCGATCCCGCCACCACGCGCGTGGCGCGGCTGCCGCTGTCGGCACTGTTCAGCGAAGGCGGCGATCCCTCCTTCTATGTCGTCGGCGACAACGGCGACGTGGCGCTGCGAGCGGTCAAGGTCAAATCCTACGAGAGCAACGACGTCGTCATCACCGGCGGCGTCAAGGAAGGCGACAAGGTCGTGGCTCTCGGCGTGCAAAAGCTCGATCCGGACCAGAAGGTCAGGGTCGTCTCGTCACTGTCGTTTTGATCCGAGGAGGGCGCGATGAAACACTTCAATCTTTCCGCCTGGGCGGTCAGCCATCCCGCGCTGATCCTGTTCCTCGTCATCGCGCTCGGCGCCGCCGGCTTCTTCTCCTATGAGCGGCTCGGCCGCGCCGAGGATCCGTTCTTCACGGTGAAGGTGGTCAACGTCTCGGCGATGTGGCCGGGCGCTACCGCCGCCGAGATGCAGGAGCAGGTCGCCGATCCCATCGAGAAGAAGCTGCAGGAGCTGCCCTATTTCGAGAAGGTGCAGACCTACTCGAAACCCTCGTTCACGGCGATGCAGGTCACCTTCAAGGATTCGACGCCGCCGAAGGAGGTGCCCTATCTGTTTTACCTGTTGCGCAAGAAGCTCGCCGACGTGCAGCCGCAGCTGCCGGCGGGTCTGCTCGGCCCCCTCGTCAACGACGAATTCTCCGACGTCGATTCCATTCTCTACATGATGACCGGCGACGGCGCCGACTATGTGCAGCTCAAGAAGGCCGCGGAAGGCATGCGCCAGCGCCTGCTGAAGGTGCCGGGAGTCACAAAAGTCGATCTCTACGGCACCCAGGACGAGCGGATCTACGTCGAGTTCTCGCATGCCAAACTGGCGACGCTCGGCATCACGCCGCAGGCGCTGTTCGATTCGCTCGCCAAGCAGAACAACGTCGTGCCGGCAGGCACGGTTGAAACCTCGGCGCAGCGCGTGCCGCTGCGCGTTACCGGCGCGCTCGACGGCGTCAAGGCGGTCGCCGAGACGCCGGTCGAAAGCAACGGCCGCGTGTTCCGCCTCGGCGACATAGCGAACGTCACCCACGGCTACGTCGATCCGCCGAGTTTCGTGGTGCGCCAGGAAGGCAAGCCCGCGATCGGCATCGGCGTCGTTACCGCCAACGGCGCCAACATCCTCGAACTCGGCAAGGACGTTGCCGCCGCCACCGCGGAATTCATGCAGGCGGTGCCGCAAGGCATCAATGTCGACCAGATCGCCGATCAGCCGAAAGTGGTCGAGCACGCCGTCGGCGAATTCGTGCACTCCTTCATCGAGGCGCTCGCGATCGTGCTGTTCGTCTCCTTCGTGGCGCTCGGCTGGCGCACCGGCATCGTGGTGGCCGCCTCGGTGCCCCTGGTGCTGGCGATCGTGTTCATCGTCATGAACGCGATGTCGCTCGATCTGCACCGCATCACCTTGGGCGCACTGATCATCGCGCTCGGGCTCCTGGTCGATGACGCGATCATCGCGGTCGAGATGATGGTGGTGAAGATGGAGCAGGGTTGGGACCGCGTCCGCGCGGCATCCTTTGCCTGGGAATCCACCGCCTTTCCGATGCTGACGGGCACTCTCGTCACGGCCGCCGGTTTCCTGCCGATCGGCTTTGCGAACTCCGCGGTCGGCGAATATGCCGGCGGCATCTTCTGGATCGTGGCGATTTCGCTGGTGGCGTCCTGGTTCGTCGCGGTGATCTTCACGCCCTATATCGGCGTCAAGCTGTTGCCGAACATCACGGTCAGCCACAACCACGATCCGCACGCGGTCTACGAAACCCGCGTCTACCGGACTCTGCGCGGCATGATCCAGTGGTGCGTCGAGCACCGCATCAAGGTGGTGCTCGCGACCGCGGGCGTGTTCGCGGCATCGATCATAGCCTTCGGCCATGTCCAGCAGCAGTTCTTCCCGCTGTCGGAGCGTCCCGAATTGTTCCTGCAGCTGCGGCTGCCCGAGGGCACCGCCTTCAACGTCACCGAAAAATCCGTCGAGAAGGCGGAGGCGCTGCTGAAGGGCGACCAGGATATTGCGACCTACACCTCCTATGTCGGGCAGGGCTCGCCGCGCTTCTGGCTGGGCCTGAACCCGCAACTTCCGAACGAAGCCTTCGCCGAGATCGTGATCGTCGCCAAGGACGTCAAGGCGCGCGAGCGGATCAAGGCGCGGATCGAGAAGGCGGCCGATGACGGCGCGCTGACCGAAGCCCGCGTCCGCGTCGATCGCTTCAATTTCGGCCCGCCGGTCGGCTTCCCCGTGCAGTTCCGCGTGATCGGGCCGGACACCGCTGTTGTCCGCGACATCGCCTACAAGGTGCGCGACATCGTCCGGCAGAATCCCAACGTCAGGGATCCACAGCTCGACTGGAACGAGCAGTCGCCCTACCTGAAGCTGGTCGTCGACCAGGATCGTGCCCGGGCGCTCGGCTTGACCCCGCAGGACGTCTCGCAGGCGCTCTCCATGCTGATCTCGGGCGCGCCGGTGACGACGATCCGCGACGGCATCGAGAAAGTCGGCGTCATCGCGCGGGCCGTCCCCTCCGAGCGGCTCGACCTCGCCCATGTCGGCGATCTCACCATCACCTCGCGCAACGGGGTTGCGGTGCCGCTGCAGCAGATCGCCAGGATCGAATACGCGCACGAAGAGCCGATCATCTGGCGGCGCAACCGCGACATGGCGATCACCGTGCGCGGCGACGTCGCCGACGGCGTGCAGGCGCCCGACGTGACCAACCAGATCTGGCCCAAGCTCAAGGAAATCCGCGATCAGCTGCCGCCGGCCTACCGGATCGAGGCGGGCGGCGCGTTCGAGGAATCCGCCAAAGGCAACGCCTCGATCTTCGCGCTGTTTCCGCTGATGGTGATCGTCATGCTGACGCTGCTGATGATCCAGCTGCAGAGTTTTCCGCGGTTGATCCTGGTGTTCTTGACCGCGCCGCTCGGCATCATCGGGGCGTCATTGGGCCTGAACGTGGCCAACCAGCCGTTCGGCTTCGTGGCGCTGCTCGGATTGATCGCGCTCGCCGGCATGATCATGCGCAACGCCGTGATTCTGGTGGACCAGATCGAAACCGACGTCGCGCATGGCCTTTCCCGCAAGGAGGCCATCGTGGAGGCGACCGTCCGGCGCGCCCGTCCAGTGGTTCTGACGGCGCTCGCCGCCATCCTGGCGATGATCCCGCTGTCGCGCTCGGCGTTCTGGGGCCCGATGGCCATCACCATCATGGGCGGCCTGTTTGTTGCAACCTTCCTCACCTTGTTGTACCTGCCGGGCCTCTACGCGCTCTGGTTCCGCAACAGCCTAGAAGAAAGCGGCGCGAGCGAGCGTGTTGATCTTGCGCCGCAGCATCCGCGTGAAACCGAACCCGCATTTCCGCTTGCCGCGGCCGCGGAATAATTGAAGATTGAGCGGGGCTGAATTTGAGCACTGACATGACGCTGGTTTCCGAACATATCGAGCCCGATACGCGGGAACGGATTCTCGTGGTGGCCGAGCGGCTGTTCCGCGAAATCGGCTACCAGAAGACCACCGTCGCCGACATTGCCAAGGCGCTGCGCATGAGCCCGGCGAATGTCTATCGCTTCTTCGATTCGAAAAAGGCGATCCACGAGGGGGTGGCGCGCGCCTTGATGGCCGAGGTCGAGGATGCGGCCCAGGCGATCGCAGGCAAGGGCGAATCGGCGGCTTCCCGGCTGCGTGAGCTCGTGGCTACGATCCACCGCATGAACAGTGAGCGCTATGTCGGCGATTCCAAATTGCACGAGATGGTTGAGATCGCGATGGAGGAAAGCTGGGACGTATGTGTCGCCCACATGCAGCGGCTGACCGAGACTTTCGCCCGGATCATTGCCGAGGGGGCCGCATCGGGCGAATTCGACGCGCCGGACGTGCCGCTGGCGGCGATGTGTGTCTGCACCGCGATGCTGCAGTTTTTCCACCCGCAGATGATAGCGCAAGCCTCCAACAAGCCGGGCGCGTCGCTCGATCAGATGGTCGATTTCATTCTCGCGGGGCTGGCCAAGCGGGGTAGATGATTTGTCATTCCGGGGCGATGCGGAGCATCGAACCCGGAATCTCGAGATTCCGGGTCTGGTGCTAGCGCACCATCCCGGAATGACCGCACTTCAAAGGAAGACACGCCGTGGACGCATCATCTCCGAAAGACCTGCATTATTACGAGCCGAAAAACGGTCACGGCCTCAGGCACGATCCTTTCAACGCCATCATCGCGCCGCGGCCGATCGGCTGGATTTCCTCGCGCGACGCCAGGGGCAACATCAATCTCGCGCCCTACAGTTTCTTCAATGCCTTCTGCTACACCCCGCCCATCGTCGGCTTTTCCTCGACCAACTGGAAAGACACCGTCGCCAACATCCAGGAAACCGGGGAGTTCGTCTGGAATCTCGCGACCATGGATCTCGCGCAGCAGATGAACGCGACCGCCGCGCATGTCCCCCACGAGGTGAACGAATTCAAGATCGCGGGACTGACCGCCGCGCCGAGCAGGCTGGTCAACGTGCCACGCGTCGCCGAAAGCCCGGTCGCATTCGAGTGCAAGCTGTCTCAGATCATCCAGCTGCAGGGCGCCGACGGCCGGAAGGCGCAGGCCTGGCTCACGCTCGGCGAGGTCGTCGCCGTCCACATCGACAAGGCCTTCATCAAGGACGGCATTTACCAGACCGCGCTGGCCCGCCCGATCGTGCGCGCCGGCAGGAAGGGCGATTATTTCGTGATCCGGCCGGATGCCATGTTCGAAATGGCTCGTCCGGATTGATCCTGATGCCAAAGGTTGCGTTGCATCGGCAGCGTTTTCAGGAACCGTTGCAGCGACTTGCCGTTATCAGTCGTTCCTTCAATTTCGCTTTACTTTGAGCGTGAACTGTCAATTGAATCCTGCGCTTTCCTGTTAGATTGAGCCCGCCTGTTCAAGTGAATCTGCGATCAACGGATTTGCACCGCTCGTTCGACCAAGGAGGACATCGCCATGAACTCCCATGAATTTCGCCGCGATTTCATCACCAAACCGATTTTCTCCTGGGCGCGCGGCGCGTTGCCGGCGATGTCGGATACCGAACGCGAGGCGCTGGAAGCCGGCGATGTCTGGTGGGATGCCGATCTCTTCACCGGCCATCCCGACTGGTCGAAGCTGCTCGCTATCGCGCCCGCGACCCTGACGGCGGAAGAACAGGCCTTTCTCAACGGACCGGTCGACGAGCTCTGCGCGACGCTCGACGAGTGGAAGATCAACTGGGAATGGCGCGATCTGCCGGGCGAGGCCTGGGACTTCATCAAGCGCCACAAATTCTTCGGCATGATCATCCCGAAGGAATTCGGCGGGCTCGGCTTCTCGCCCTATGCGCATTCGGAAGTGGTGCGGAAACTTTCGTCACGCTCGCTCACCGCTGCGGTCACCGTGATGGTGCCGAACTCGCTCGGCCCCGGCGAACTATTGATGCGCTTTGGCACCGTGGAACAGCAGCAGCAATGGCTGCCCCGGCTCGCCGACGGCCGCGAGATTCCCTGCTTTGGCCTGACCAGTCCCGAAGCGGGTTCGGACGCTGCGTCGATGATCGACAGCGGCATCATCTGCAAGGGCAATTTCGAAGGGCGCGAGGTGCTCGGCCTGCGGCTGAACTGGCACAAGCGCTACATCACGCTCGGCCCCGTCGCGACGCTGCTCGGGCTCGCCTTCAAGGCTTACGACCCCGATCACCTGGTCGGGCAGCAAGACGAGCTCGGTATCACCGTGGCGCTGATCCCGACTCACTTGCCCGGCGTCGAGATCGGCCACCGCCATTTGCCGGCGATGCAGGTCTTCCAGAACGGCCCGAACTGGGGCCGCGACGTCTTTATCCCGATGGACTACATCATCGGCGGGCAAGAGCGCCTGGGTCAGGGCTGGAAGATGCTGATGACGGCGCTGGCGGCCGGGCGCGGCATCTCGCTGCCATCGCTGTCGGCGGCGGGCGCAGCCTATGCGGCGCGCACCACCGGCGCCTATGCCCGGATCCGCGAGCAGTTCAACGTGCCGATCGGCAGGTTCGAGGGCATCGAGGAGCCGCTGGCCCGGATTGCGGGTACCGCCTATCTGCTCGACGCAGCGCGGCGGCTGACCTGCGCCGCGCTCAACCAGGGCCATCACCCGGCGGTGATTTCCGGCATCATGAAATTGCAGGCGACCGAGCGGATGCGGATCGCGATCGACGACGCCATGGACATCCATGGCGGCAAGGCCGTGATCGACGGCCCGCAGAATTACCTGGGCAATCTCTATCGTTCGGTGCCGGTCGGCATCACGGTGGAGGGCGCCAATATCCTGACCCGCAACCTGATCGTGTTCGGGCAGGGCGCGATCCGGGCGCATCCCTATCTGCTCGAGGAGATGAACGCGCTTGGCGACGAGGACCGCGCCCGAGGGTTAGATGCCTTCGATACCGCGTTCTGGAAGCATATCGGCCACAGCCTCGCCACCATGCTCCGCGCCTTCGGCCGCAGCTGGACCTTTGGGCTGTTCGCGCCCGCGCCCGAGGCCGGCGAGGCGACCCGTTTCTATCGCCAGCTCTCGCGCTATTCGGCGGCCTTCGCGCTGTGCGCCGACATGGCGCTGCTCACCCTCGGCGGTGCGCTGAAGCGCAAGGAAATGCTGTCGGCGCGGTTCGGCGATATCCTGTCCGAGCTCTATCTGCTCTCCGCGGCGCTGAAACGCTGGCAGGACGAGGGCCGCCAGACGGCCGATTTCCCCGCGCTCGAATGGTGCATGGCAAGCGGCTTCAAGACCATCGAAAACCGCCTAGCGGAGATCCTGGCCAATCTGCCGAACCGCTTTGTCGCGGTCGTCCTGAAATTCCTGGTGCAGCCGTTCGGCGCCCGCGTGCTCGGTCCTTCGGACCGGGTGGTGCACGAATGCGCGCAATTGGTGCTGGAACCCTCAGCGGCGCGCGACCGGCTGACATCGGATCTGTCCCATGTCGAGGACGATCGCGGCGTGGCGCGGCTGGAAAAAGCGTTCCTGCTGGTCACCGCCACGGAAGATATCGCAAGAAGAATGCGCGCCGCGCACACCCGCGACTGGCAGGAGGCGGTGAAGAAGGGCGTCATCACCCAGGCCGAAGGCGAGCAGCTTAAAGCGGCACATGAAGCGGTAGCGAAAGTGATCGAGGTCGATGATTTTCCGCCGGAACAACTCTCGCCGATCTACAAGAAGCCTGCCGAGGTGCATCAGTTCTTTCAGGAAGTGGGTGAGCAGAGGGCGGCAAGCTGATGGCGCGACCGGTTTTTATTGTCGACGGCAGCCGGACGCCGTTCCTGAAAGCGCGCAGCGGCCCCGGACCCTTCACCCCGGTCGATCTTGCGGTGCAGTGCGGCAGGCCGCTGTTGGCGCGGCAACCCTTTGCGCCATCAGCCTTCGACCAGGTGATCCTCGGCTGCGTCAATGTCATCGCCGACGAGATGAACCCGGCGCGGGTCGCAGCGCTGCGGCTCGGCATGGGCGAAGCCATGGTCGCCTTCACGGTGCAGATCAATTGCGGCTCCGGCATGCAGTCGATCGACACCGCCTACCGCTACATTCAGGAAGGCATCTCGGACCTGATCCTTGCCGGCGGCACCGAGGCGCTGAGCTACGCGCCGCTGGTGTGGCCGCAAGCCGGGGTGCGTTGGTTTGCAGGCCTCGCCGGCGCCAAGGGGATCCTGGCCAAGCTGGCCGCGGTCGCCAGGGCGCGGCCGTCCTATTTCAAGCCGATCATCGGGCTTGAGCGCGGGCTGACCGATCCCATCACCGAACTCAACATGGGGCAGACCGCCGAAGTGGTCGGCCATCTGTTCGGCATCACCCGGGAGCAGTCCGACGCCTATGCGGTCGAAAGCCACAAGCGGCTCGCGAACGCGCAGGCGCAGGGCTTCCTGAAAGGCGAGGTCGAGACCGCGTTCGGCCGGGATGGCAAATTCTACGATCACGATGACGGCGTCCGGCCCGAACTCGACGCCGGAAACGCTGGCAAAGCTCAAACCGGTGTTCGAGCGGCCGTGGGGCCAGGTCACCGCCGGCAATTCTTCGCAGATCACCGACGGCGCCTGCTGGACTATCCTCGCCTCGGAAGAGGCGGTGAAAAAGCACGGCCTGACGCCGAAGGCCACCATCGTCGACAGCCAGTGGTCGGCGCTCGATCCCTCGATCATGGGCTTGGGTCCGGTGTTGTGTTCGACCGCGCTTCTGAAGCGTCACAACCTGTCGCTCGGTGATATCGCGACCTGGGAACTGAATGAGGCTTTTGCGACCCAGGTGCTCGGGTGCCTCGCTGCCTGGAGCGATGAGAAATTCTGCCGCGAAATCCTGGGCCTCGATGGTGCCGCAGGCGAGATCGACCGCACGAGGCTCAACGTCGACGGCGGCGCGATCAGCCTCGGCCATCCGGTCGGCTGCAGCGGCAACCGCATCGTGCTGCATCTCGTCAACGCGATGAAGCGGCTCGGCACCAGGCGCGGCATCGCCACCGAATGCATCGGCGGCGGGCAGGGCGGCGCCATGCTGATCGAGATGGTGTGACCATGGAATCCAGGGTGTTGAGCGTTCTCGACGACCGCGTGCTGCAACTCGGACCGACGCCCGAGGAGAGCGGCCCCTATCGCCATTTCAAACTGACCCGCGATGCCGACGGCGTCGCCTGGCTATTGTTCGATCGGGCCGATTCCAGCGCCAACACGTTGTCGGCCGACGTCATCGAGGAACTCGACGCGGTACTGGCCGTGCTGGAAAGCCAGCGTCCCACTGGCGTGGTCATCCGTTCGGCGAAGAAATCCGGCTTCATCGCCGGCGCCGACGTCAACGAATTCCGCGGCGCGACCGACCCGCGACCGGTCGAGGCCGCGATCGGTCGGGCCCATGCGGTGATCGACCGGCTCGAAGCATTGAGGATTCCGACGGTCGCCGTGATCCATGGCTTCTGCCTTGGCGGTGGCCTCGAGGTGGCGCTCGCCTGCCAGTCGCGCATTGCGATCGACGGCGCGCGCTTTGGCTTTCCGGAGGTGATGCTCGGCTTGCATCCGGGGCTCGGCGGCACCGCCCGCTTCACGCATCTGGTCAATCCCATGCAGGCGATGACCTTGATGTTGACCGGCCGGACCATCGACGCGCGGCGGGCAAAGTCGCTGGGGCTGGTCGATGCGGTGGCGCAGGAACGGCATGTCCGCAATGCCGTGAAGGACGCGGTGTTCGGCCGCCTGAAACGCGCCCGGCCTTCTCCTCTCAACGCCATCCTGAATTTCGCGCCGGTACGCGGCTTCCTCGCCAACCGGATGCGCCACGAAGCCGCCAAGGCGGCCTCGCCCGAGCACTACCCCGCGCCTTACGGGCTGATCGATCTCTGGGAAAAGCACGGCGGCGACAAGGCGGCGATGCTATCAGCCGAGAAGAGCTCATTCGCGCATCTGATGGTGACGCCGACAGCGCAAAACCTGATCCGGGTGTTTTTCCTGCGCGAGCAGATGAAGAAGCTCGCCGGTAGCGGCAACAAGGTCGCGCACGTCCATGTCATCGGCGCCGGCGCAATGGGCGGCGACATCGGCGCATGGTGCGCCGGCCAGGGCCTTCGCGTCACCCTTGGCGACATGAAGGCCGAGCCGATCGCGGGCGCGATGAAGCGCGCCGCCGACCTCTACGGCAAGATCCTGCGCAACGGCACCGGTCTCCGCGACGCGCTGGACCGGTTGATGCCCGACCTCGGCGCCGAGGGCGTGCGCAACGCCGACCTCATCATCGAGGCCGTGCCGGAGAATCTCGAACTGAAGCAGAAGATCTATGCCGGCGTCGAACCGAAGATGAAGGCGGGCGCGATTCTCGCCACCAACACTTCGAGCATTCCGCTGCAGGACTTGCGCACCACGCTGCAGAAGCCCGAGCGGCTGGTCGGCCTGCATTTCTTCAATCCGGTGTCGCGGCTGCAGCTGGTCGAGGTCGTCAGCCACGACGGCAGCGACCAGGAGCTGTTGAAGGAGGCGCTGGCATTCGTCGGCGCCATCGACCGGCTGCCTTTGCCGGTCAAGAGTTCGCCGGGCTTCGTCGTCAACCGCGCGCTGACGCCTTACATGCTCGAGGCGATGGTGATGCTGGACGAGAACGTCGACAAGTCGGTCATCGATGCGGCGGCGGAAAAGTTCGGCATGCCGATGGGCCCGATCGAACTCGCCGACCAGGTCGGCCTCGACATCTGCCTCGCGGTCGGCGACATGCTGCGCTCGAAATTCGGCGACCAGTTGCCGCCGACGCCGGCGTGGCTGCGCGAGAAGGTTGCGCGCGGCGAACTCGGACGCAAGACCGGCAAGGGATTTTATGCATGGCGCGACGGCAAGGCCGACAAGGCCGCCGGCTCGCCTTCGACCGCGCAGCCGACGCCCGAAATGATCGACCGCCTGATCCTGCCGATCTCGAATGTCTGCGTCGCAGCTTTGCGCGAAGGCATCGTCGACAATGCCGACCTGGTCGACGGCGCGATGATTTTCGGCACCGGCTATGCGCCGTTCCGCGGCGGGCCGCTGAATTATGCGCGAACCCGCGGACCGTCGAACGTCGTCGAAACATTGCGAACGCTGGCTGCAAAATTCGGCGGCCGCTTCGCGCCGGATGCCGGCTGGGAGAATTTCAAGTGACCGACACCACAGCCGTCCACGCCCCGCTGAATACCGAGACCGAGCCCTGCGGCGATCTCTGCACCCGGACGCTGGCGATGCCGGCCGATACCAACCAGAACGGCGACATTTTCGGCGGCTGGCTGCTCAGCCAGATGGATATCGGCGGCGGTATCTTCGCCTCCAAGATCGCGAAATCCCGCACCGTGACGGTCGCAATCGAGGCGATGAATTTCCGTAAACCCGTCTATGTCGGCGACCTCGTTTCCGTGCATGCCAACCTGGTCAAGATCGGCAAGACCTCGATCACCGTCCATCTGGAGGCCTGGGTGCTGCGTCGCAGGGAGATGCATTCGATCCTCGTGACCGACGGCAATTTCACCTACGTCTCGATCGATGACCAGGGCCAGCCGCAGCTCATCAAGCGCGACGAGCCGCCAGTTATGGCGTGACGGGCAATCCAACGGGCGGCCCGCTGCAGACGCTACGCGACGAAGAATTTCGTGAACTTGTCGTAGATGTCATCGGGCATGTCCTCGGCCATGTAGTGGCCGCAGTCCATGGCTTCGCCGTATTCGAGATTCTTGGCGAATTTCTTCCAGACGTCGAGAAATTCCTTGGAGCGGGCGGGCGACTGCCCACGCGCGCCCCACAGCACGATCGCGGGCATCTCGATCTGCCGGTCCTTGTCGGCGGTATCCATCTCGAAATCGCAGGTCGCGGTGGCGCGATAGTCGCGGCACGAGCCGGAGATGGTCTTGAGCGTGTAGCACCTGACATATTCGTCGAACACCGCGGGCGTCAGGAAATCCAGGCCGTTGCCGCCGCGGATCGTCATCCGGCTCTTCAGGAAAAACTCTGCCGGCACCGCGCTGATCATTCGCTCGGGAAACGGCTCGGGCTGCGCCATGAAGGCCCAGTGCCAGGTGCCGATCACCCAGGCCCTGGTGATATTGGTCCACACGAAGTAGTTGGGCAGGACGTCCATCAGGCAAACCTTGATCACGCGCTCCGGGTGATCGAGGCACATGCGGTGCGAGGTGCGGCCGCCGCGATCGCAGCCTGCCAGGAAGAATCTGTGATGGCCAAGCTGCTCCATTACCTCGACCATGTCCCGTGCCATGGCGCGGAAGCTGTAGTTGATGTGGTTCGCCCCCGACTCCGGAAGCGAGCTGTCGCCATAGCCGCGCAGGTCCGGCAACACCACGTGATAGTTCTTCGCCAGACGCGCGGCGATCTTGTGCCAGGCGACGTGATTTTGGGGATTGCCGTGCAGCAGCAGCAACGGCGCCCCGGAGCCGCCATGGCGCAACCGGATCACCGCGCCGCTGGTCCGCATGTCGAGGTGCCGAAATCCGGGGAATAGAGCGGCGACCTCGGCGCTGCCCCAGCGCGTGGGGTTGAGTGCGTAATCCTCGGCCGAGGCAACGCTCAGCACCGCGGCTGGCGAAGGTTGCGCAAACGCGGGAGAGCCGCCGGCGGCGGATGTGGCTGCGCCTGCGGCCGAGGTTTGAAGCAGGTGGCGGCGGTTCGCGCCGTGCTGGGCCTCGTGCTCGGTCATCCTGCCCTCCCTGGCCCGAGATCGGGGCTTTGGTTCTGGGCAAGAGGCTACATCACTTCCGCGCGGCCGGAAGGGGCCAATTGCAGTGAACGGTGCCGGAAGTGTACGACCGGCCTCTGCGCGGAAGACAAGGCACCGTGCCACCTCACGGCCGCGTGAGCCTGCTTCGTCGGCCGGGCTGCGAAGAAACCGGGCAGACCTGCGAAGAAACCATTTTGGCGGTCCCACGAAGACATCAGGATACATTGGGCGCGCATGGTGGTTGTCCATCAGGGAGTTGATGCCCATGCTAGCCGAAAAGTTCATGCTGGTGCTCGAGGCGCTGCGGAGCCATACCGCCCATCCGGATGGAAGCCCGCGCGTGGTCAGCAGCTCACCGCATGTCCCGGTCCAGTTGCCGGCCGGGAAGGCCAAATGAGAAGTTTATAGGGTGGGCGAAGGCGCGTTTGCGCCGTGCCCACCTGCTCAATCCTGGGTGGGCATGCTTCGCTTTGCCCACCCGACGCACATTCACAACGCCTGCAGCTCCCCCTTCGTCCAGAACTCGCGCAGCTTGAACTTCTGGATCTTGCCCGATCCGGTCAGCGGAAAGGCCTCGACCACGAACCAGTGTTTCGGCGTCTTGTGCGGGGCGAGCGAGGCGCGCATGTAGGCCGACAGTTCCTCCTTGTCGATCACGGCGCCCGCGGCTGGGCGAATGAAGGCCGCAACCTCTTCGCCCCATTTTTCATGCGGCAGGCCGACGACCGCGACCTCGCTGATCTTGGGATGGCGAAACAGCAGTTCCTCCAGCTCGCGCGGATAGATGTTCTCGCCGCCGCGGATGATCATGTCCTTCAGCCGGCCCTCGACCGTGCAATAGCCGCGCGAATCCATCGCGCAGAGGTCGCCGGTATGCAGCCAGCCGCCGGCGTCGATCGCGGCCGCGGTCGCGTCGGGCATTTCGAAATAGCCCAGCATGACGTGATAGCCGCGGGTGCAGAACTCGCCGATCTCGCCGATCGCACAGGTCTTGCCGGTGTCGGGATTGACGATCTTGACTTCCATGTTGGGCAGCGGCAGGCCGATAGTTCCGGACTTGTCCTCGATGCTGTCGGTGGTCATGGTCATCGTCGCCACCGGCGAGCATTCGGTCTGCCCGAACACGATGGTGAAGGGCGCGCCGAGCTTCTGTTCGAACCGGGTGACAAGCGCGGCCGGCACCGTCGAACCACCGGAGCAGATCGCCTTGACCGAGGAAAGATCGGTCGAGGCGAAAGACGGATGCTCCAGCATCGCCACCAGCATGGTCGGCACGCCGATCATGGCATTGCCGCGATAGGTCTGGAACAGTTCGAGCACGAGGCCCGGTTCGAAAGCCTCCAGCAGCACCATTGTCGCCGCCTTCGACACCGCGCCGAGTACGCAGCAGACGCAGCCGCCGGTATGGAACAGCGGCATGGTGACCACGAATACGTCGCCAGGCCCGACCCCCATGCGTTCGGCGGTGTCGGCGCCGTTGTTGGCGAGGCCGCGATGATGCAACAGCGCGCCCTTCGGAAAGCCCGTGGTGCCCGAGGTGTACTGGATCATGACGGGATCGGTCGGCTTGACCGCGGGCAGCGCGATGGTCTTGTCGTCGCCGCTCGCGACAAAAGCCGGCCATTCGTCCAAGCAGATGATCTCGCGCAATTCACCGCAGCGCGGTGCGACCTCGCGCACGGTCTCCAGCATGGGATTGCCGCGGAACCCATTGACGACGAACACCCCGGCCGAGCGCGACTGCTTCAGCACATATTCGAGTTCTCGCGCGCGGAAGCCGGGATTGACGGTGACCAGCACCATGCCCGCCAGTGCCGTGCCGAATTCGAGCATGACCCATTCGGGGATATTTTGCGCCCAGACCGCGACCCGCTCGCCCGGCTTGAAGCGGGTCAGCAGCGCGCGCGCCGTCCGCTCGGCTTCTGCACGGAGTTCGGCATAGGTCCACTGGCGGCGCAGCGTGGGATCGGAAACGCCGGCGATCAGCGCGATCCGATTGGGCGCCGACTTTGCCGCCTGCTCCAGCAGCCCGCCGAGCGTGATGTCGCGCACGGCAGGATGCGTCGGTCCCGTGACGTAGGATTCCGTCAAAGCCATCGGTCCTCCCCAAGGTCCTGTTTGCCCAGCAGCGGGCGTCGCCAGCGATTGTTGCAATTATGGCATCTGGAGCCTGACATTGCAGCCGGGAGGCCAGAGATTTTGCGCGCCCATCCGCCTCCGTCCGCCTTAACCGTAATCGGACGTTCGGACGGCGGTTCGCTTTCTGACTGATCTGCCGCGTTGACCGGATGCCGGAACGGTCGCACCATATGGACGACTTTGTCCCGAGGTGTCGCCATGACCGGCCTGACCCACCGTCAGAATGAGATCCTCAACATTGCCCGCGCCTTTGGCCGGGTGACGGTGGAAGACCTGGCCAAGCGGTTCGAGGTCTCGGCACAGACCATCCGCAAGGATCTCAACGATCTCTGCGACCACCGCTCGCTGACCCGCATCCATGGCGGCGCCATCATCGCCTCGGGCGTCGAGAACCTTGCCTACGAAGCCCGCCGCTTCGTTGCCGCCGAGGAGAAGAAGGCGATCGGCGCGGCCGCGGCGGCGCTGATCCCGAACGGCTGCTCGCTGTTCATCAATATCGGCACCACCACGGAGGAGGTCGCAACCGCCTTGACCTCGCACGAAGACCTCCTCGTCATCACCAACAACCTCAATGTTGCAATGCTCCTGTACCGGCATCCGCGCATCGAGGTGATCGTGGCCGGCGGCGCGGTGCGCCGGGCCGACGGCGCGGTGATCGGCTCGACCGCGATCAGCCTGATCGGCCAGTTCAAGGTCGACTACGCCATCATCGGCGCTTCCGCGATCGACGAGGAGGGTGCGCTGCTCGACTTCGACTATCGCGAGGTGCAGGCGGCGCAAGCCATCATCGCCAACGCGCGCAGCGTGATGCTGGTCGCCGACTCCACGAAACTTCGGCGCAGCGCGCCGGTGCGCATCGCCCATATCAGCCAGATCCAGACCTTCGTCACCGACTCGCCGCTGTCGGCGGGCCTGGCAAATATCTGCCACACCCGCGGCATCCAGGTGGTCGAGGCGATGCAAAAGTCGACGCCCGATATCGACGAAATGAGTCCAGAACCGGCGTCGACCGTCACGCGGCTGCGCTGAAGACCGAAATCCCCGGACATTTTGTCAGGCCCGGCCTTGTGCCGGGCATTCACGTTTTTGCCTGATCCAAAGCCGGAAAAGACCTGGGATGGCTGGGATGAGCCCGGGCATAACGATCAATTCCGGTTCCCGTTTTAGCTTGCTTTCGTATTTGGTTGTGATTTATTCCAAAACGAAAGCGAAATCGCCAAAGTGAATAGGCGAACGTCGGGGAAGCGTCTTTGGACCGGATTTTCGACCTCGCGATCATCGGAGGCGGCGTCAACGGCTGCGGCATCGCGCGCGACGCAGCGGGCCGCGGCAATTCAGTTTTCCTGTGTGAAATGAATGACTTGGCAAGCGGGACGTCGTCCTGGTCGACCAAACTCGTGCATGGCGGACTGAGATACCTTGAGTATTACGAGTTTCGTTTGGTTCGCGAAGCGCTCATCGAGCGCGAAATCCTCTGGCAAATCGCGCCACACATCATCCGCCCACTGCGATTCGTGCTGCCCCACCATGCCGGGCTGCGCCCGGCCTGGCTGCTGCGGCTCGGCTTGTTCCTTTACGACCATATCGGGGGCCGCAACCTGTTGCCGCCAACCCGTTCGGTCGACCTTACCCGCGACGAGGTCGGAAAGCCGCTGATTCCCGAACCGCTATACGCGCGGCTTCGAATATTCCGACTGCTTCGTCGACGACGCCCGCCTCGTGGTGCTGACTGCGCGGGATGCGGCGGACCGCGGCGCGCAAATTCATCCCCGTTCACGCGCCGTCGAGATCCAGCAGGCCGACGGCATCTGGCACCTCACGGTCGAAAACACCCTGAGCGGCAAGCGCTCGACGATCCAGGCCCGCGTGCTCGTCAATGCCGGCGGGCCGTGGGTCGAGCAGGTGCTGGCCTCCGGCTCAGGCGTCAACGCGCGGGCCAAGGTGCGGCTGGTGCAAGGCTCCCACATCGTGGTGCGGAAACTCTATGCGCACGACCGCGCCTACATGTTCCAGAACAGCGATGGCCGCATCGTGTTCGTGATTCCCTACCAGGACGATTTCACCCTGATCGGCACCACGGATCGCGACTACGAGGGCGATCCTTCGAAGGTGAAAGCGTCGGAGGAAGAGATCAAATATCTCTGCGATTCCGTCAGCGAATACCTGGCAAAACCGGTCAGGCCCGAGGACGTGGTCTGGACCTATTCCGGCGTCCGTCCGCTCTACGACGACGGCGCCAGCGAAGCCAAGGCCGCCACCCGCGATTACGTCTTCGAACTCGATACGCCCGGCGGCGCGCCGCTGCTCTCGATCTATGGCGGCAAGATCACGACCTATCGGCGTCTCGCCGAGGAGGCGCTGGAAAGGTTGTCGCCCTATTTGAGCAGCGCGGGCGCGCGCGAAGGCTGGACCGCGAAATCGCCACTGCCCGGCGGCGACATGGACGTTTCCGCGGTATCGGCGCTGTCGGCGGAACTGGTGCGCAATTATCCATTCCTGAGCCCGGCGCATGCCAACAGGCTGGCGCACGCCTACGGTACCCGCGCCGCCAAGCTGCTCGGCAACGCCAAATCGATGGCCGACCTCGGTCAGCCCTTCGGTGCCACGCTGACCGAACGCGAGGTCAGATACCTGATGTCGGCGGAGTGGGCGATGACCGCCGAAGACATCGTGTGGCGGCGATCCAAGCTCGGCCTGCGATTGTCGCCCGCCGAGATCGCCGCCATCGACGACTGGATCGCGGCGCACCGCGCGCCGCTCGGCAGTCCCTTGCTGGAAGCAGGGGGTGGCTCATGAGCGTTGCGCTCGACCACGTCACACGAACCGTCGACGGCGTTCCGGCCATTCGCGACGTCTCGCTGACGCTCGAGCGTGGTACGTTGAGCGTGCTGCTCGGCCCGACGCTGTCGGGAAAGACCTCGATCATGCGGCTCTTGGCCGGCCTCGACAAGCCGACATCGGGCCGCATCCTGGTCGACGGCACGGACGTCACCGGCTTCGATGTGCGGCAGCGCTCGGTGGCGATGGTCTATCAGCAATTCGTCAACTATCCCACGCTGTCGGTCTACGAGAACATCGCCTCCCCGCTGCGGGTGCAGCGCCGGCCGCGCGAGGAGATCGACAAGCGTGTCCAGGAGGCCGCAAGACTGCTGCGGCTCGAGCCGTACCTGACCCGCACGCCGCTGCAGCTGTCCGGCGGTCAGCAGCAGCGTACGGCGATCGCGCGTGCGCTGGTGAAGGGCGCCGACCTGGTGTTGCTGGACGAGCCGCTCGCCAATCTCGACTACAAGCTGCGCGAGGAACTGCGCGCCGAGCTGCCGCGCATCTTCGAGGCCTCGGGCGCAATCTTCGTCTATGCGACCACCGAGCCTTCCGAAGCGCTGCTGCTCGGCGGCCGGACCGTGTGCATGTGGGAAGGCGAGGTGTTGCAGGCCGGCGAGACCACCAAGGTCTATCGCCATCCCGACACCCTGCGCGTCGCACAGGTGTTTTCCGATCCGCCGCTCAACACCGTCGCCATCGAGAAAGAGAACGGTTCGGTGCGCTACGCCGGCGGCGCGCAGGCGCCCGCGACCGGGCTCTATGCCGGTCTTGCGGATGGTCCCTACCGGGTCGGCTTCCGCGCGCACCAGGTCGAGGTCGCCAACGGCGTCGCCGGCCGTCACACGTTCCAGACCATCGTCACGGTGACGGAAATCACCGGCTCCGAAAGCTTCGTGCATCTCAAGCGCGACGCCGACAACTGGGTCGCCGTGCTGCACGGCGTGCACGAATTCCCGCCCGGGCGCGTGCTCGATGCCGCGCTCGACCCGAACAATGTCTTCGTGTTCGACGCGGCCGGCCGTCTGGTGGCCGCGCCGGGCACGGCGTGAGGGGGATGCCGCATGGCCCGCATTGACCTCGTCGATCTCGCGCACTCCTACAGCGGCAATGCCGCGCCGCCCGAATCCTTTGCGCTGAAGCCGATGACGATGACCTGGCGGCAGGGCGGCGCCTATGCGCTGCTTGGACCGTCGGGCTGCGGCAAGACCACGCTTCTCAACCTCATCTCCGGCATCGTCACGCCGTCGCATGGAAAAATCCTGTTCGACGGCACCGACATTACGCCGCTGTCGACCCAGAAGCGCAACATCGCACAGGTGTTCCAGTTCCCGGTGATCTACGACACCATGACGGTCGGGCAGAACCTGGCGTTCCCGCTGAAGAATCGCGGCGTGCCGAAGAGCGAGATCGAGGCGCGGGTCGCCGAGATCGCCGGCCTGCTCGATCTCACGCCTTATCTGAAGCACAAGGCGACGCAGCTCACGGCCGACGCCAAGCAGAAGATCTCGCTTGGCCGCGGGCTGGTGCGCGCCGACGTCGCCGCGATCCTGTTCGACGAGCCGCTCACCGTGATCGATCCCGAGCTGAAATGGCAACTGCGCTCGAAGCTCAAGGCGCTGCACCGCGCTCTCGATCTCACCATGATCTATGTCACCCACGACCAGACCGAGGCGCTGACCTTCGCCGATACCGTTGTCGTGATGCATGACGGCCGCGTCGTGCAGAGCGGCTCGCCGGCGGAATTGTTCGAGAGGCCGGCGCACACCTTCGTCGGCTATTTCATCGGCTCGCCCGGCATGAACATCGTGCCCGCCGAAGTCCGGGGCCGCGAGGCCCGGATCGACGGCTACACCATCGCGCTCGACCGCAGCTACGGCGCGCTGCCGCCCGGCGCGAAAATCGAAATCGGTGTGCGTCCCGAATTCGTCGAGATCGCGCCGCCGACGCCCGGGCTGCTTGCCGCCACTATCGAGCGGATCGACGATCTCGGCCGCGTCCGCTTCGCGCGCGTCCGGGTCGGTGACGTCAAATTCGCGGCGCGCATACCGCCGGACTTCTCGAGCCCCGACGGCGCAGCGGCACTGAAGTTCGATCCGGCGCACGTGCATGTCTATGCCGACAGCCGGCTGGTCGAGGGAGCGGCGTGATGAAGAAGACCGTCAACAACCGTGCCTGGCTGCTGGTCGCGCCGGTAATGATCGTGGTGCTGTTCTCGGCCCTGCTGCCGATGATGACGGTCGTCAATTATTCGGTTCAGGACGCGATGGCGGAGAATCATTTCTTCTGGAACGGCGATGCATGGTTCCGCGACCTGCTGGATCCGCATACCGAAATCGGCGGGCGTTTCTCGGGCGCCCTCGAACGAAATCTGATCTTCTCGCTCGTGGTCCTCCTGATCGAGGTGCCGTTCGGCATCGCGCTCGCGCTCGCGCTGCCGCGCCGCGGCTGGGCGGTCGGACCGAGTTTGGTGCTGGTTGCGCTTCCCATGCTGATCCCGTGGAACGTCGTCGGAACCATGTGGCAGATTTTTGCGCGCGCCGACATTGGCCTGTTCGGCGCGGCCCTGACCGGCCTGGGCCTGAATTACAACGATACGCAGGACCCGGTGTCGGCGTGGTTCACGATCCTCGTGATCGACGTCTGGCACTGGACCCCGCTCGTCATCCTCTTGAGTTACGCCGGGCTGCGTGCGATTCCCGACGCGTTTTATCAGGCGGCCAAGATTGATGCTGCCGGCCGCTGGTCGGTCTTTCTCAAGATCGAATTGCCGAAGCTGCAGCGCGTGCTCGTTCTCGCGATCCTGCTGCGCTTCATGCAGAGCTTCATGATCTACACCGAGCCTTTTGTCGTGACCGGCGGCGGACCGGGCAACGCGACCACCTTCCTGTCGATCGACCTGGTCAAGATCGCGCTCGGACAGGTCGACCTCGGCAGCGCAGCCGCGATGTCGCTCGTCTACTACCTCATCACGATCACGCTGTGCTGGATCTTCTTCACCGCGATGACCCAGCTCGATCTGTGGAAGGAGGCCTGAGATGCGTCAAGGTGTTCTCCCGAAGCTCGGCTTTGTGGTCTACCTTATCTGTCTGTTGCTGCCGATCTACTGGCTCATCAACATGAGCTTGCGCACCAACGAAGACATCATGTCGGGCCTTGTGATCTGGCCGCGGCATCCGTCGCTGGTCAAGTATTTCTTCATTCTGCACGACCCGACCTGGGTGCATGGATTTCTGGTGTCGCTGACCTACGTCGCGATCAACACGGTGATCTCGGTCACCGTAGCGCTGCCGGCGGCCTATGCCTTCAGCCGCTACCGCTTCATCGGCGACAAGCACCTGTTCTTCTGGCTGCTCACCAACCTGATGGCGCCCACGGCCGTCTTCGCGCTGCCGTTCTTCAATCTCTACTATGCGGTCGGCCTGTTCGACACGGTGTGGGCGGTCGCGCTCGCGCATTGCCTGTTCAACGTTCCGCTCGCGGTCTGGATTCTCGAAGGGTTCATCAGCGGCGTGCCGCGCGAAATCGACGAGACGGCCGCGATCGACGGTTATTCGCTCCCGCGTTTCTTCGTGCGCATCTTCCTGCCGCTGATCGCCAACGGCGTCGGCGTCACGGCCTTCTTCTGCTTCATGTTCTCGTGGGTCGAACAGCTGCTCGCCACCACGCTGACGGCGACGAATGCGCTGCCGTTCGCGGCCGTGATGTCGCGCACCTATTCTGCATCCGGAATGGATTGGTCGCTGCTTGCTGCCGCGGGCGTGCTGACGATGATTCCGGGCGCTCTCGTCATCTGGTTCGTACGCAATCACATCGCCAAGGGCTTCGCCCTGGGCCGTGTTTAGGAGGCAGACATGTCACTTGCGTGGATGGCCTGGACGTCGCAGACGGCGATCTTCTTTGCCTTCATCGCGCTGTCGCTCGTCATTCTGACCTTGCTCGCGATCTACCGGCCGGAGACGCCGCGCAAGGGCGTTCTCGGATTTCCGACGACGCGGGGCGACCGCTTCTTCGTCTCGCTGCTCGGCTCCGCGTTCATTTTCATCCTGTGGATCCGCCTCGGCGGCGGCGAGCTCTGGTATGCGTTCGCGATCTGCATTCCGTTCGCCGTCGCCATGTTTCGCTTTGCGTAACTGCAATGCCTCGTGCGTTGTGTGCGGGGTCAAAAAGGGAGGAAAGGGAAGATGGATATCAAGCGTCGTGACGTTCTAAAGGGCGCAGGCACGGTCGCAGCCGCGGCCGCGGTCGGCGTGCCGGCGTTGCTCACGCCAACCGTGAGCTATGCGCAACAGCTCGATGCCGCCAAGAAGTGGATCGACAACGAGTTTCAACCGTCGACGCTGACCAAGGATCAGCAGATGGCTGAGATGGAATGGTTCATCAAGGCATCGCAGCCCTTCAAGGGCCTGCAGGTCAGCACGGCTTCGGAAATTCTCGGCATTCACGAGTATGAGTTGAAGACGCTGACGAAGGCATTCGCCGAGATTACCGGCATTCAGGTCAACCATGAGATGATGGATGAAGGCTTGATCGTCGACAAAATCTCGACGGAGATTCAATCCGGAAAGCCGATCTACGACTTCTGGATGAACGACTTGGACTTCATCGGCACACACCCTCGCTATAACGACATCGCCGGCGGCTCGCTGACCGATTTCATGGCGGGGGAAGGCAAGGATGTCACCAATCCGAACCTCGATCTCAACGACTTCATCGGGCTGTCGTTTGCGACATTCACCGATGGCAAGCTCTATCAGCTGCCGGACCAGCAGTTCGCCAACCTCTATTGGTTCCGTTACGACTGGTTCAAGCGTCCCGAACTCAAGACCGCATTCAAGAACAAGTTCGGCTACGAGCTCGGCGTTCCCGTCAACTGGTCGGCGTACGAAGACATCGCCGACTTCTTCACCAACACGGTGAAGGAAATCGACGGCCAGCGGGTCTACGGCCACATGGACTACGGCAAGAAAGACCCGTCGCTCGGCTGGCGATTCACCGACGCCTGGCTGTCGATGGCCGGCAACGGGGACAAGGGGCTTCCGAATGGCCGGCCGGTCGACGAGTGGGGCATCCGCATGGAGGACGGCATTCCACGCGGCTCCTCGATCACGCGTGGCGGCGACGCCAACGGACCGGCGGCGGTGTACGCGCTCACCAAGTTTGTCGAATGGCTCAAGAAGTATGCACCGCCGGAAGCCGCCGGAATGGACTTCCTCGAGGCCGGCGCGGTGCCGGCGCAAGGGCACATCGCCCAGCAGATCTTCTGGTACAGCGCGTTCACAGCGGCGCTCTCGAAACCGGAACTGCCCGTGATGAACTCGGATGGCACGCCGAAGTGGCGCATGGCACCGAGCCCGCACGGGTCGTACTGGAAAGAGGGTATGAAGCTCGGTTATCAGGACGTCGGCTGCTGGACGCTCCTGAAATATGCCAAGCCGGAGAGGGTGAAGGCGGGCTGGCTCTACTCGCAGTTCTGCGTGTCGAAGACGGTCTCGCTGAAGAAGTCGGTCAAGTTCCTGCATGTGATCCGCGAGAGCGACATCTGGGCGGACGCGATGACGGCGCTTGCGCCGAAGGTCGGCGGTTTCGTCGAGTTCTACCGCAGCCCGGCCCGCAAGTTGTGGACGCCGACCGGCGTCAACGTGCCGGAATACGGCAAGCTGGCTCAGGTCTGGTGGCAGAACGTCTCGCGAGCCATCTCGGGCGAGGCAACTGCTCAGGAGGCGATGGACGGTCTGGCCAAGGCGCAGGACGCGATCCTGGGCCGACTGGAAAAATCCGGCGTGCAAGGCAAGCTTGGGCCGAAGCTCAATGAGGAGAAAACCGCGGAGTACTGGTACGCCAAGTCCGAGAAGGACGGCAATGTGGCCCCGCAACGCAAGCTCGCCAACGAGAAGCCGCAGGGCGTCACGCAGGACTATGACGAACTCATCAAGAGCTGGAAGGCCGAAGTTCCGCAGAAGAAGACCTAAGCCGGTTGACGCCTGACGAACCGGGTGGGAAGCTCCTTGGGGAGGTTCCCACCCCTTTTTCTTTCGCGCAGTGGAACGGTTTGAAGAAATCCGGGCATGTCCGGCACCGAAGTTGAAGTGAAGGGGTTGTTTGCTACGCCGGTAGCGGCAGTGATGTTGCCCGGCGCCGAGGAACGCAATGCGGAATTGACCGAAATCATCTTGCGGCGCCGTACCGCCCAGCCATCGATCGGGGCGTCGAGCATTGGCGGCTGGCATTCGGCGCGTGACATCGTGGAATGGGGCGGCAAGGGTATTGAGCAGGTGCTGAGCGCCGGCAGATCTGTTGCGACCCAGCTGACCGCCGACCGCGACGGCAACCCGATCAAGCCTGACTGGAAGGTCGAAGCCTGGGCCAACGTCATCGGACCGGGCGATTCGAACGCGTGCCACTATCATCCGGGCTCGTTCTGGTCCGGCACTTATTATGTCGCCGATGGCGGTTGCGCCGATGACGCCACGCTCGGCGGCGAGTTCGAAATGTTCGATCCACGCGGCCCGTCGCCGATGATGCATGCGCCGCTGCTCAAGTTTGCCGGCGAGGATGGCCGCTCCGCGGGAAGCGCGCAGACGATCAGGCCGCGTGCCGGGCTGCTGTTCCTGTTTCCGTCGTTCCTGTTGCACGCGGTGCGCCCCTACACCGGCAATTCCTTGCGTATATCGATCGCCTTCAATCTGGGCCTGTATCCGAACTCATGAAGCTCCGAACGAACGGCAAGCGAGTGGTCTCATGCGGGTGACGTTTCGTTGCGATCGGGCATTGATCGACACGCTGGCGCGGCCAATGCCGGCCCGGCAGGCCTTGCCTGACTGGCTCAGGAACATGCCTGGTACTGCCTGGTCCGCCCTGCATGGCGAGGACGTCCGTACGGTCAAGCACTGCCCGCCCTTTGTCGACGCGATGGCCTTCGGCTTCGTTATCCCGCTTCCTTGCGACGTCACCATGCGTGACGGCGTGCTGTCGTGGGATTGGGAATTGCCGCAGCTGGCGGCGGATGCGCACCCGCGCTCACCGATCAGCTTTCACGTTCCGGCGCAGGTGATGGAAACGCCTTTTCACGACGCGGCGACGTCGATCGTGAAGTTCAACAGCTTCTGGACCATCGAGCTCGAGCCCGGATACTCGCTGTTTGCAACCCACCCGCTGAACCGCGCCGATCTTCCATTTCGGTTGTTGAGCGGCCTTGTCGATTGCGATCGCTTTTCCGATGTCGGCGTGCTGTTTCCGGCGGTCTGGACCGACCCCCATTTCGAAGGTGTGCTGCCGCGCGGCACGCCGGTCGCGCAATGTTTTCCGGTCGCGCGAACCTCGCTGGAGCTGCACTATGAAGCCCTTTCGGCAGAGGCGGTGCGCCGCTATGACGAAACTGCCGCTGTGCTCCTGGGCCGGCGAGGCGTATATCGGCGAAAATTCCGCGCGAGGCGGGGGCGCTCAACCCGCGAGTGATCGCCTGAGCCGTTCGATATCGAGCCATAGCTCGCCGCGCGGCGCTGCAGGAAGGGCTTGTGCGATGCGCCCGAATGTATCGGGGCGAAGCCGCGTCGCGCGGCCGAACATGGCTTTGGCGGCTGCGATATCGCCCGTCTGCTGCAGGCAGATGCCGAGGTTGACATGGGCTTCCGCCAGTTCGGGAGACAGCTGCAGGCTACGCCGATAGGCCGTGATGGCTGTCGCCGTGTCACGCGAGTCCTGGCAGACCAGTCCATAGGCGAACCAGAAATTTGCGCCGGCGGCGTCTGAAGCGACCGCGCGCTCGAGCTCGGCTCGCGCTGCCGCAAGCTCGCCAAGCTTGTGAAGGCAGAGCGCCAGCTGCAATGCGACATCGGTGTTATCCGGCGACAGCGATCTGGCCGCGCGCAAGACATCGACGGCCTCGCCAAGCCGGCCCAGCTCCCGCAAACTCGCGGCGCGGGCCATTTCGTATCGAGGATTTCGACCCGCTTCCGCCCCACGCGTGAAGGCGACCAGCGCCGCCTCGAACTTGCCGGCCTTGTGCAGCGTCACGCCGATTTCGTGCCATCCTTCGGCGTCATTGGGAAAGCGGCGCAACAGATCGTGCAAGGCGTCATTTGCTTCGGGATCGCCAAGCTCCAGCAGTGCGAGACATGTCATGAAAGCGGCATCGGCTCTTTCCGGAGCGCATTGCGCGGCCTCGCGAAAAAACCGCAAGGCGCGATCGCGATCGCCCGCGGCTCTCGCGGCGCGACCAGCGAGAATCAGGGCGGGCGCGTGTCTTGCCTGCAGCGCGAGGCACGATTGCGCCCAGCGCAGCGTCTCTTCGTGGTCACCCCGCTGCCAGGCGACCGTTGCGACGAGCTGATGCGCCGCCGGGTCATTCGGCGCGTCATCGATCAGCGCGCGAGCCATCATCCCGGCTTGCTCGATACGACCTTCGCGCAACGCGGCGAGCGCCGTGTCGATTGCCTCGGCGTGCCGCCGCTGATCGTCAGGCGTCCGTGGTTTCACGTGAGATTACCGGCAGCATTTTTAGGGCCATCGTTGTTCAGGATAGCACGAACCGTCGCCCTGACGGAACTTCGATGTTGACATTGCGATTGAAAATTAGGCGTAATGTTTTCGTTTCCGTTCTTCTTCATTTGTTTCGCAGGTGGGTCATGCTTCGCCGTGCCTTGGTTGCAATACTTGCCATCAGTCCGGCAATGCTGCCCGCCGCGTCCTTCGCCTACGAGATCAAGGCGAAGATTTCCGAGTCGGCGTTCGCGGCAAAACTGCATCCGGATATCCTGGGTATCTCAATGGACTCCACGGCCGAATCCGCACGCGCGATCTGTAAATCGACCTTCAAGAGCCGCGCCGATACCAAGATCGACATTCAGCAGGAGAAATTCGGGGATACCGCCATCAGCTATATCGCGGCGCTGAATTTCAATGCCCCTTCCGGCCCGAAAGCGACCGGCGAAATGCTTTCGAGCAGCTTCTCCTCGCCCGCGAGCGCCAACCGCGCCTATTTCATCGCGCGAAACCTGACGTTCGCCGAGAGCCAGCAACCGTCCAAGACCGAGATGATCAAGCAGGTCATGGATAAATATGGCGTGCCGACCATCGTCGGTGACCATCATCTCTATTACATTTATCGCAAAGGCAAGATTGTATCGGTGGGAACCAAATACAAGGGGACGGCGGCACGCGACGCAATCGATCGCCCGCTGGACCCGAGAGCCGCGATCAAGCTCGACGACGCCAACGGCCACGGCAGTTGCGTGGCCGGCGTGAAGCGCTCGCTGGCAAAGGAAAAAACGCTGAGCGCGATGCTGGACGAGGCCAAGGGCGCCAACTGCGATGGCGCGCTGAGCGTCGAACTGACGCCGGGCATCTCGCCGGACCGGATCGGGAGTGCACAATTCACGCTGGTGGATTTCAAGCGCATCGTTAGCGCGGCCGCCATCGATAGCGACGCGCTCGTTGCGCAGAAGAACGAGCGGAGCCCGACGCCACAGGGCAGCGCGCCGAAACTTTAGTCAGCGTCCAACAGCGCCGCCCCTACTGCGCGGGCTGAAGCGAGTCCCCCAGCACCGGATAGTCCGTGTAGCCCTTGGCACCACCGCCGTAGAACGTCGCCTTGTCCGGCGTATTCAGCGGCGTGCCACGCTTCAGCCGCTCGACCAGATCGGGATTGGCGATGAAGGGCTTTCCGAACGCGATCAGGTCGGCTGCGCCGGCCGCGAGCACCCTGGTGGCGAGTTCGAAATCGTAGCCGTTGTTGGCGATGTAGACGCCGGCAAAGCGCTTGCGCAGGCTCGCATAGTCGAACGGCGCGATGTCGCGCGGGCCGCCGGTCGCGCCTTCGATGACATGGATGTAGGCAAGTTTCAGGGTGTTGAGACGGTCGACGATATGGTCGAACAGCGGCTGCGGGTTGGAGTCGGAGATGTCGTTGGAGGGCGTCACCGGCGAGATGCGGATGCCGGTCCGCCCGGCGCCGGCTTCCGCCGAGACTACCTTGGCGACTTCGAGCATCAGCCTGGCGCGATTCTCGATCGATCCACCATAGGCGTCGGTTCGCTTGTTGGCGCCGTCCTTGGCGAACTGGTCGAGCAAATAGCCGTTGGCGCCATGGATCTCGACGCCGTCGAAGCCCGCTTCCAGCGCATTCGCGGCGCCGCGCCGGAAACTTTCGATGATCCCCGGGATCTCTTCCAGCGAAAGCGCGCGCGGCTCTGAGATTTCGGTAAAACTGTTGTTGACGAAAGTCTTGCCTTTGGCACGGATCGCCGAGGGCGCGACGGGAGCGCCGCCGCCGGGCTGCAGCGAGATGTGCGAAATGCGGCCGACATGCCAGAGCTGGACGAAGATGCGCCCGCCACGCGCGTGCACGCGCTCGGTCACCTTGCGCCAGCCGGCGACCTGTTCCTTCGAGTAGATGCCGGGCGTGTCCTGATAGCCCTGGCCCTGCTGCGACACCTGGCTCGCCTCGGTGACCAATAGTCCGGCGGAGGCGCGTTGGCCGTAATATTCAATCGCAAGCGGGCTCGGCACCATGCCCGCGACCGCGCGATTACGGGTCAGCGGCGCCATCACGAGGCGATTGGGCAGCGTGATCGGGCCAAGCCTGAAGGGCTCGAAGAGTTTGGTCGGCGTGCTCATTTCTTGCTGTTTCCGATGAATTGAACTGAGGAAGGTGTCACCAAGGTGTACATTCCGAGCACCCACGACAAGCCGCGAGCCATTCGGCAAATGCAGGCTAGCTCCGCACCATCACTGCGATGTGAACTGCATCAATAATCCGCATACGCGCTGGCGGAGGATGATCCGTTCGAAATCGATCAACAAGCAGCAAAGGCGATCTACCGGCCGGTCCGGTAGGGGATGAACCGCGATGGCGCTCCTAGCTCACCCCCAGGAAATCGCGCTTGCCGACTTCCACGCCGTTATGGCGCAGGATGCCGTGGGCGATTGCGGCGTGGAAGTAGAAATTCGGGAATGTGAAGGCGCTGAGGAATTGCTGGCCCTTTAGCGTCATTGTGTTGGGGCCGAGCGGGAAGGTAACGTCGCGGCTGTCGGCGCCGTCGAATTGCGCCGGCTTGAAGGTCTTCACATAGTCGATGGTCTTTGCCAGCCGCTGCTTCAGTTCATCGAAGGTCTTCTCGGTGTCGGACGTATTCGGCACCTCGCTGTGCGTCAGCCGCGCGCAGCCCTTGGCGGCGAAATCGGACACCAGCTGGATCTGTTTCGAAAACGGCAGCATGTCCGGATAGAGGCGCGCGGAAAACAGCACCTCGGGCGCGATATTCTTCGCCTTGCAGTGCGCCTCGGCCTTGGTGAGGATGGCGCTGAGGCTGCCGAGGATTTGCAGGAAGGCCGGGACGGTGGCATCGTAGAAGGACATGGGTAGCTCTCTTTCGTTGTCATTGTCATTCCGGTCTGGTCCTTCGGATCATCCCGGAATGACGGGAACTATCTACCGCACGGCCGTCGCGCCTCGCGGCAGCGGTTGCGCCCGCGGCGTTCCGCGCATCCGTCCCAACAGTTCGGCGGTCGGCCAGGAATCGGCGGGCAGACCATATTTGATCTGCATTGCCTTCACCGCGCTGCGGCTCTGCTGGCCCATCACGCCGTCGACCTTGCCGACATCGAAACCTGCGCGCACCAGAAGTTGCTGCAGTTCGCGCAGCTCGTTGAACGGCAATTGCGCGACAGGAGCCGCGGGCCGGTGCATCGGGGCGGCGCCTGCGATGCGGGTAGCGAGATAGCCCGCGGTGGTCGAATAGATCAGCGAATTGTTCCACTCGGTGTAGGCCGCGAAATTCGCATAGGCCAGAAACGCCGGCCCCATGCGACCCATCGGCAGCAATAACGACGCCGGCAGAGCGTCGTTCGGCAGCGCGCGGCCGTCCGGATAGGTGATCCCTAACTGCGCCCATTTCGAACGCGGCAACTGGATCGCAAGATCCGCCTGGTCCCACGGAAAATTCGCGGCGGTCGGCGCGCGCACTTCCTGCAGCCAGGGTTCGCCGCGCCGCCATTTCAATCCGGTGGCGATGTAGTTCGCCGTCGAGCCGATCACGTCGGCCGGGCTGTGCAGCAGATCGCGCCTCCCGTCGCCGTCATAATCCACCGCATAGGTGAAATAATGCGTCGGCAGGAATTGCGTCTGGCCGAGTTCGCCGGCCCAGGAGCCGACCATCTCCGCCGGCGTGAGGTCGCCGCGGTCGATGATCTTCAGCGCGGCGATGGTTTCGCCGACAAATCGCTCGGAGCGGCGGCAGTCATAGGCCAGCGACACCAGCGAACGCAACGTCGGCAGGTTGCCCATGTTGGCGCCGAAATCGCTCTCCAGCCCCCAGAACGCGGCGATGACCGCCGGCGGCACGCCATATTCCTTCTCGGCACGCGCAAACGCCGCACCATAGGTCTTGATCCGGGCCTGGCCCTGCTGCATCCGGTAAGGCGCTGCCATGCGCCCGGCGAACTCGGTGAAGACCTGCCCGAACACCCGCTGGCCGCGGTCGCGATTGACGATGCCCTGGTCGTAGACGAGGTAGGGCGAGGCTTCCGCAATCGCCCGCTGCGACACCCCGGCGGCGGCCGCCTGCGGCTTCAGCTCGGCGAGGAAGCGGTCGAACGACATCCCATTGTGGCAGGAGGCGCCGCGCGGGATGGCAACCGCCGCCGGCCTTGCGGGGGCTGGCGTCAGCTGAGCCGATACGGGCTCTGGCCGGCACAGCATCGCAAACAGGGCCGCGCCAAGGAAAAATCGTGTCGTTGAACAGCTTCGCATGCAGTTACCGGTCGCGGGGAGTTCGGGAGGGCGACTCTTTCGTAGCATCGCAGCCTGACCGCGTCATCACCAGCGTGGTCCAGGCACATGCCGGGACCGGCTACCTCAAAACTCCGATATTGGCTATCCTGATAGGGATTTCGGATTAGCCCGAAATGGGGGAATCGATGCGTCTGCTTATCATGGTCACGAGCCTGGTGTTCGCGATCGCCGGGCCGGCCTTCGCCGACGCCGCCAGCGAGTATAGGGCGGCTGCCGAGGCTGTCGGCCGAAATGATGGGGCCGAGGCGATCCGTCGATATTCGAATGCGATAAAACTCAAGCCGAATTACCCCGAAGCCTATGTGGGTCGGGGCAATATCTATGACGACACCGGCCAAAGCGCCCAGGCGCTTGCCGATTACGCGCAGGCAATAAAGATAGCTCCCAATTATGCGCCCGCCTATTCGAACAGGGCTGTCGTCTTCTATCGCCAAAAGCAGTATGACCAGGCCATCGCCGATCTAAGCAAGGCCATCCAGTTGGGGCCCGCCGACGCGTTCGCCTATGTCACCCGCGGCAACGTCTATGACGACAAGGGGCTCACCGATCAGGCGCTCGCCGATTACTCCACGGCGATCAAAGTCAACCCGACGTTTCACCGGTCTTACGGCGAGCGAGGCTCGACCTACGTCAAGCTTGGCGAACTCGACAAGGCGATGATCGATCTCAACAAGGCAATCGAGCTGAAACCGGACTACGCGTTCGCCTATGCCAGGCGCGGCAACCTCTATGAGAAGGAAGGCGATCGCGCTGCGGCGATTGCCGACTACCGCAAGACGCTGGCGCTGGACCCTGGTCGGGCGCTTGCCCTGGAAGGCTTGAAGCGGCTCGGCGTCGAACCCTGACTCGCGCGCGGCGAGCCCGGCAATTCCAGGCACGCAAATCCCGCAAAATGCGGTTCGGAGACGCCGAAGGTGGAGGCAAGGCGCTTCAGCGCATAGGAGCATGCCATTTGAACCGGACGCCGGAGGCTGTTCCGATCGTTCCGGGCCGTGTACACTTGCCTGGGCGCGAGCCCCCGAGCGAAAAGTGAGCCAACAATCACCAACGGCGCCAGGGAAGATTAGGGAGACAGCGGAACGACCATGACAGATTTGCGATATTTGAGCCCGCGCACGCTCGACGAAGCGGTCACCGCCTTTGCCGCCGCCGGGAGCGCCGGGCGCATCCTGGCCGGCGGAACCGATCTCCTGGTGCAGATGCGCTCGGGCGCGGTGAAACCGGGGCTGATCGTCGACATCAAGAATATCGACGAGATGATGGCGATCGAGGAAACCGCCGGCGGCGGGTTTCGGGTTGGCGCGGCCGTCTCGGGCATGGCGCTGGCCGAGCACCCGCGCTTTGGCAAGGTCTGGCCCGGCGTGCTGGAAGCCGTCAACCTGATCGGCTCCAAGCAGGTGCAGGGGCGGGCGTCCGCGGGCGGCAACCTCTGCAACAGCTCGCCGGCCGCCGACAGCGTCCCCGCGATGATCGCGGCCGGCGCGATCGTTACGGTGCAGGGGCCGAACGGGCGCCGCGAGATGCCGGTGGAGCAGGTGCCCGCCGGCCCCGGCCGCACCAATCTCAAGCCCGGCGAGATCGTCGTCAGCTTCACCTTGCCGCCGCGGCCGCCGGGTTCGAGCGATGCGTATCTGCGCATGATCCCGCGCACCGAAATGGACATCGCGGTCGTCGGCTGCGGCGTCAGTCTCACGCTCAAAGGCGGCGTCTGCACCGCGGCGAGAGTGGGCCTCGGCGCGGTGGCGCCGACCGTACTCTTGGTCGAGCCGGCGGCGAAGGCGCTGATCGGCAGCCGTCTCGAAGCCGCAGCGCTCGATGCCGCGGCCGCCGCCTGCCGCGCCGCCTGCCATCCGATCGACGACAAGCGCGGCACCATCGTTTACCGAACCAAGATCGCCGGCGTGCTGTTGAAGCGCACCGCCGCCATCGCCGCCAAGCGCGCCGGAGGGAATTGAGGACCATGGCCAAACTGCATGTATCCACCACCATCAACGGCGAGCCGATGGAGTTTCTGTGCGAGCCCAATGATACCATGCTCGACGCGTTGCGCGGGCCGCTGGCGCTGACCGGTTCGAAGGAAGGCTGCGCCTCTGGCGATTGCGGCGCTTGCAGCATTACGCTCGACGATCGCCTGATCTGTTCGTGCCTGATGCTCGCCGCCGAAGCCGAAGGTCATGAGATCCGCACCATCGAGGGCATGGCCCACGGCGAGAAGCTGCATCCGCTGCAGCAGAAATTCCTGGAATTGGCGGCGCTGCAGTGTGGCATCTGCACCTCGGGCATGCTGGTTGCCTCCGAGGCGCTGCTCAGGAAAAATCCGCATCCGAACGAGGAAGAGGTGCGGTTCTGGCTTGCCGGCAATCTCTGCCGGTGCACCGGTTACGACAAGATTGTCCGCGCGGTTCTGGAGACCGCCGCTGAAATGCAGGAGGCTGCGCAATGAACATCGTCACCAACAACAAGTGGATCGGCCAGCGTACCATTCGCCCTGACGGCGCCGACAAGGTCACGGGACGTGCGGCCTTCGCTGCCGATACCAATATGCCCGGCATGATCTGGGGCAAGGTCCTGCGCAGCCCGCACCCGCATGCGCGCATCAGGGGCATCGATACCTCGAAGGCCGAGGCGCTGCCCGGCGTGAAAGCGGTGGTCACCGCGCGCGATATCGTCGACTTTCCGGTCGACAAGTCGGTGATGCTCGGCATCCAGGACATGCGCTGGATGTGCCGCAACGTGATGGCGCGCGAAAAGGCGCTATTCCCCGGCCACCCGGTCGCGGCGGTCGCCGCCACCTCGGAGGCGATTGCGGCCCATGCCTGCGAGTTGATCGAGGTCGACTACGAGGTGCTGCCCTGGGCGATCGAGATCGACGATGCGCTCAAGCCCGATGCGCCGATCCTGCACGAGTTCAACAAATTCGAAGGCAAGCCGTCAAACATCGCCGGCAAGCTGGAAGTGAAGAAGGGCGACATCGAGCAGGGCTTCAAGGAGGCCGACGTCATCGTCGAGCGCTCCTTCACCACCCGCCCGGTGCATCAGGGCTATATCGAGCCGCATGCCTGCCTGATCAGCGTCGCGCCCGACAACAAGACCACGATCTGGAGCTCGAGCCAGGGCCAGTTCATGGTGCGCGCCATGGTCGCGTATCTGACCGGCATTCCGCAGAGCGACATCCGTGCGATCCCGGCGGAAATCGGCGGCGGCTTCGGCGGCAAGACCATCGTCTATCTCGAGCCGCTTGCCACGCTGCTTGCGAAAAAGTCCGGCCGTCCGGTGAAGATGGTGATGACCCGCGAGGAGGTGATGCGGGCGACGGGGCCGACCTCGGGCTCCAAGAGCACGGTCAAGATCGGCGCCAAGAAGGACGGCAGGATCGTCGCCGCCCAGGGCACCTTCTACCTGCAGGCGGGTGCGCTGCCGGGCTCGCCGATCCGCGGCGCCGTGGGCTGCAGCTTCTCGCCCTACGACATCCCGAACGTGCTGTCGACCGGCTATGACGTGCTTTCCAACCGATCCAAGGTCGCGGCCTATCGCGCGCCGGGCGCGCCGATCGGCGCCTTCGCGGTGGAGTGCGTGCTGGACGAACTCGCCGAAGCGCTGAAGATGGACCCGCTGGATCTGCGGCTGAAGAACGCCGCCAAGCAGGGGACCAAAGCCGCGCACGGCCCGGTGTTTCCGCGTATCGGCTACGTCGAGACGCTCGAGGCCGCCAAGGCCCATCCGCACTACTCGGCCCCGCTCGGCAAGCTGCAGGGCAGGGGCGTCGCGTCCGGCTTCTGGTTCAACGCCGGCGGCGAATCCTCCGCCCAGGTCAACATCACCGAGGACGGCAACGTCGTCGTCACCACCGGCCATCCGGACATCGGCGGCTCGCGCGCGGCGATCGCCAACATCTGCGCCGAACTCCTGGGCATCGACTATCGGCGCGTCTCCGTCCTGATCGGCGACACCGCGACCGTCGGCTTCTCCAACCTGACCGGCGGCAGCCGCGTGCTGTTTGCCTCTGCGATGGTGGTGACGCAATCGACGGACAAGGTGATCACCACCTTGCGCGAACGCGCCGCGAAGATCTGGGGGATCGAGCCCGATGCGGTGAAATGGGAAAACGGCGCGGCGCATCCGGCAAGCCCCAATGCCGGCCAGTTCGAGCCGCTGACCCTGGCTGAGCTCGCCGCAAAAGCCCCGTCGATGGGTGGGCCGATCGGCGCCGGCGTGCAGCTCAACACCGAAGGCGCCGAGGGCGGCTTCGGCACCCACATCTGCGACGTCGAGGTCGATGTCGAACTCGGCATCGTGCGCGTGATCCGCTACACCGCGGTGCAGGACGTCGGCCGCGCCATCCATCCCGGCTATGTCGAGGGCCAGATGCAGGGCGGCGTCGCGCAGGGCATCGGCTGGGCGCTGAACGAGGAGTACATCTACAACAAGCAGGGCAAGGTCGATAACCCCGGCTTCCTCGACTATCGCATGCCGGTCTGTTCCGATCTGCCGATGCTCGACACCGTGATGGTCGAAGTGCCGAACCCGAAACATCCGCAAGGGGTCAAGGGCGTCGGCGAGGTGCCGCTGGTGCCGGTCATGGCGGCGGTCGCCAACGCCGTCCACAGCGCGCTCGGCATACGGTTCTACAGCCTGCCGATGTCGCCGCCGAAGGTGCTGGAGGCGCTGGAGGGCGGAAGAGCCCAGGCAGCCGAGTAGGGCGGGTCAGCCAGCGGGCCCGCGCGAACGCGGACCCGCTTGCGGCCAACCCGCCCGACGTCGCCGCCGAAGCTCTTGCAGGTGGTGATCGAGGGGAAGCGTGGGGGCGGCTAGGCGGCGCGTACTTCGTCGCTCAGCTCGGCAAGCGCCGCTGCGATGAACTTTTCCAGTTTCTGATGGGAAAGGTCCTGCCTTGCCATCGCGACTTCCAGGGCATCGAGATCGGGTTTCGACGCGTCGTCCGGAACGGAGGAGTCATCACGCAAGTGAACGCGGTTCGGTTTCATTTCTCATCTCCCGAAATACTGGATACAAATTCTCGGGCGCTGGTGATGCGAATTTAGTCCGCCGATAGCGGCGGAAATTTGCGCGAAAAAAGACGAGGTGGTTCTTTTTGCCGCCGGATAGTCGGCAGCTTTGCGCCTTCTGTTTTCGTTCTTTGGCGGAGGGCTCGGCTGGCCTAAACGAGCTTTCGCCGTACGGTCCATTGAGAAGGAATTGCCATGCAAAAGGTCCTGGTCGAGAACAACACCGACGGAACCACGCTGATCACGATCAATCGCGCCGAACGCCGCAACGCGATCTGCGCCGAGACGGCACTGCTGCTGCAGAAGGCGTTTGTGGAATTCGAGCGCTCGGAAACGCAAAGGGCCGCGGTCGTCACCGGCGCCGGCAACGAAGCGTTTTCCGGCGGCGCCGATACCGGCAACTTTCCCGAACTGTGGCGCTGCATTCCGACCGTCGGCTTCGAGACCAATAAGCCGATCATCTCGGCGGTCGCCGGCTGGTGCGTCGGCGGCGCGCTGGTGCTCTCGATGATGTGCGATCTGACGGTCGCCGCGGAGAATGCGAAATTCACCTATCCCGAGGCGCGATTGGGTTTCACCGGTGGGCTGATCGCTGGCCTCGCGGCGCGTATTCCGCACAAGGTGGCGATGGAAATGATGCTGTTGTGCCGCGGCCTTGATTCCTTACGCGCCTTCAACATCGGGCTCGTCAACGAGGTGGTGCCGACCGGACAGCAGGTCCCGGCCGCGCTGAAGATGGCCCGCGAAATGGCCGGGTTCTCGCCGCTGGTGCTCAAGACCTTGAAGCGTTTCGTCACGGAAGGGGTTCTGGCGCAGGGACCGTCCGAACAGTCCGGCCGAGCCCAGCGCTTACTTCACGAAGTCAAGGAAAGCGAAGACGCCGGCGAGGCGAAGTTGGCGGTCAAGGAAAAGCGCAAGGCGGTGTTCAAGGGGCGCTAAGGCGCGAGGCGCCAGCGGCGTTAACGCGGGCTGCTTGCTGAAGAGAGATCGTCGCTGATGAACGATTCCGAGAAAGCCGCAAAAGTCGTCGAAGCCCTGAAGGCCGCTGAAGCCGCGTCCGCGCAGGACGCGTTGCCGATCCTGAACGGTCTAATCGGACTGGTCCAGGGAGACCCGGACCAGCCGCTGGAAGTCCTGGACGCCCGGTCCAGCGCTTTCCTCGCCATCTGCGAAATCGGCAAGGCGCTGCACCGCGGCCAGCCCACCGAAGGCCTGTGGGCGCCGGCGCTGGAGGCGACGGAACGATGGATGGCGCTGGTGAGGTGAGGCGATCCGTCGACAAGTATGCCCATAGCTCGTAGACCGAATGAGCCAACGGGTCGCGCAAACGCGCGCCCGATGACGACGCTCCGCGACATCCGGGATTTCCAGGACCCGTATCTCGCTACGTTCAGGCGGGCTACCAGTTGCTTAGCCAGGCACGCCCATGATGTAGGGTTTCAAGAGCGCGTACATCAGGCTGTGCGTCGGTGTCGGTACGCCGAGCTCGCGGCCGAGCTCGGCAACCTTGCCGCCGAGCCAGGGCAGCTCCAGCCGGTTGCCGCGCTCGAGATCGAGCGCCATCGAGGCTTTCATGTTGGGCGGCAGATGTCTGGTAAATTCGGCAATCTGCTCGAACGCGTCGGCCGGCAGGGCGATGCCCCGGGCGCGGCCGACCGCGATGGTTTCCCGCCATGCCGCCATGAAGACGGCGTGGCCATCGGGATCGTCGCGCAACCTGGCGATCGGCAGGCGCGTCGCTGCCGTGATACTGGCATTGGCGGCGAGCAGGATGAACTTCATCCAGAGATCGGTGAGGATATGCTCGCTCAAGCTGACGTCGAAACCGGCCTTCTGACACAGCGCGAGAAAGCCTTCGGCGCGCTTGCTGCGTTTGCCGTCGAGTTCGCCGAAGATCATGCGCATGAAGGTGCCGACCTGGTGGATCACGCCGGGCTTGACGATCGACGCGCTGATCTGCGCCACGCCGCACATGACGGCGCCTCGCCCGAGGATCGGGATCAGCCGTTCGTGAGCGTCGATGCCGTTCTGCAGCGGGATCACGGCGGTGGTGGGGCCGATCAGCGGTTTGATCCGTTCGCCCGCGCTTTCGACGTCCCACAGCTTGACGCAGAACAGCACGAGATCGACCTTGCCGATTTCGGCGGGATCGTCGGTGGCCTTGGTCGGCACCAGATGGGTCTCGCCGCGGCCGCCCTCGATCTTCAATCCGTCCTTCTTCATCGCGGCAAGGTGCGCGCCGCGCGCGATGAAGGTGACGTCGGCTCCCGCTTTCGCCAGCGCCGCGCCGAACCCGCCGCCAACTCCGCCGGCGCCGACAACTGCGATCCGCATCGTTCAGCTCCTCGTTCTCGGTCCGCGAAATCAGGAAGGCTTGCCGAACAGGCGCGTCCAGAACGCGAGCATGTCAGCCCTGAACAATTCGGCCTCGCCGGGTTGGCTTCCGATTTTCGCGCCCTTGCGCCCGTAGCCGGCCTTCAATGCATAGACCATCAAGTCGCGATCCCTGAGGCCGGGATCGGGGGTGTCGCGGGTCGGATGGATGAAGGCGCCGTCATCGGCGACATAGGCCGTCGGCGCCGCCGGCGAAACGGAGGCCTCGGCGACGTCGGATATCGGCGTGCCGCGATCGAAGCTGTGGTGCGCCCCCGCGATCAGCCGCATCGTCCCATCGCCGCCGGAGACACGGATGGCCTGACAGTGGCCCTGCACCTGCATCGGCGAACACCATTCGTCGGCATCCCCCATCAGGACGCGAATCGAAGTCGTCCCGACCCTTGGGTCAGCAGAACTGGTGGCCGCTCCAGGGATAGGCGGCGAGCACGCCTTTCAGCCCAGTGCCTTTGCCGACCACGGCGTCCGCGAAACGGCGCGTTGCCGCGGTGAGCACCGCCGATCCGCCGCGGCTATGTCCTTGCGCGCCGATCCGGGATGCATCGATCTCGGGCAGGCTGGCAAGAACCTTGAAAGCGGCCAGCACGTCGTACGCGCTGGCGGCGAACGAGAACTGCGTCTGGTTGGCGACCGTCGAGGTGACGCCGCGGGCGCCAAAACTGTCGAGCACGAAGGTTGCAAATCCCGCATGCGTCAGCGCCTCGGCATGCGCGAGATGCGACGGCGCGACCCCGAGGCTGCCCGGTACGATCATGACCAGCGGCAGTTTTTCCGCAGCGCCTGGAGGCGGGCAGAAACAGTTTGCCGTCGATCGTGACCCGCGGCATGTCCGCAGGCCTGCTGATGACCTGATGATAGTTCACCGGCGAGGCCGACGGAATTTCGATATTCCTGCCGGCAGCGAGTTCGCCGAAGCAAACAGTCTGGTCGCGGAATCGCGCCGCGCCGCCGGCCTCTTGTGCGCTGGTCATGATGGATGTCCGCGCCGTCACGTCATCCGGTGCAGGGCGCAGATCTTGTTGCCGTCGGGATCGCGCAAATAGGCGAGATAGAGTTTGCCCGCGGCTCCCTCGCGCACGCCGGGCGGATCCTCGCAGGATTTCCCGCCATTGGCGACGCCGGCCGCGTGCCAGGCGTTGGCCTGTTCGGGCGAGCTTGCGGCAAAGCCGATGGTGCCGCCATTGGCATGGGTCGCGGGCTTGCCGTCGATCGGCAACGTCACCGAGAAGACGCCGGTCTTGGTCCTGTAGAAGATCGCGATGGCGGTCCACGCGCCCGGGCGGAATGCCGAGCGTGCCGAGCAACGCATCATAGAACGACTTGGCCCTTTCCAGGTCGGTGGTCCCGATCATCACATGCGAGAACATCCTTCATCTCCTTCCCCATATTTTTTCCGCCGAACGGCAAAAGCCGGCATCCTGTCGTCTTGTGGAATAAACCTAACAGCGCCGATGCAGATACGGAAGCGTCATGACCGGGCTTTTCGATGCGGCCGGATGCCTCGAAAACGAGCATACGCGACGTCCACAGCGGCACCGCCGCCGCTACAATGACTGCGGCTCCGTTCGCGTCTCGATCGAAGGCAAAGGCTCGCCGTCGATCTTGGCCTCGAAACCCCGCAGTCGCTGATAGATCGAAATCAGTTCGACGATCGTGCTCCACGCATTGACGAGATATTGGAACGAGCTTCGGACCTCGTGAACGCGTTCAATATCTGGTTCATCGCGCCGAGTGTGATCTTGCCGGCAACGATCGTTGGCGCGAGCAGGATGTAGGGAAAAATGACGTCGGTCTGCAGATAGACGATGCGGCCGACATTGAAATACATGAAGTTCAGATAGAGCCGGAAATAGTTCCGGCGAATGTCGCCGAACAGCATGCTCAATGTCGGTGGATCGGCGCGGGCCGGATCGTCCTCGCCGAGCACGAGTTCCTTGCGATAGGCCGCTTCGACCCGCTGGTTGAAAAACTCGATCCCGGGCAGCCGGATGCCGATCAGCGCCAGCGCGCCGGTTCCGAGCACCGACCAGATCACCGCGGCGAACACCAGCGGATAGGGGATCGAGCCGATCAGAGGCAGCTCCGTGACATTGCTGGAGAGCCTCACCAGAACCGGCAGGAAGGCCGAGCAGCGTCAGCACGGCGCTGATGAGATTGACGCCGAGACCTTCCATGGTGGTCGCAAACCGCATGGTGTCTTCCTGCACGCGCTGCGAGGCGCCCTCGATGGTGCGCAGCCGCGGCCAGTTTGCGACATAGAAATCGTTCATCGCCGTGCGCCAGCGGAAGATGTAGTGGCTGACGAAGAATCGCGTCAACACGCCGACCATGACCGCGACCAGGGCGATGCCGGCGAAGGTCGACAATTCGCTGTAGAACTGCTCGATCGTGACCGGCTTCGATTTCGAAAGCGCGGCCTGGACAAGATCGTAGAACGGCCCGTACCAACTGTTGATGGCGACGCTGACCTCGACCTGAAAGTAAGAGGTAAACAGGATCAGCGCGGAACCGAGAATCGACCATGGCGCCCAGGGATGCGGCGCAAATAACATCCAGGCGCCCGCAAAGACGGCAACGCTAAGGGCAAAATAGAGGTCGAACCAAAGCGACCGCGCCGACCAGAACACCGCCACGCCGACCGCCTTTCCGCGCTGACGACCCGATGACATTGCCGGCGAAGCCATACCAGAACGCCATCGCGAGCGCCGTCCAGACGATTGCCGACAGAAAGAACAGTTTGGGCCGGGGGAAGAATGAAACAAACATCGCTTGCGCTATCTTTCAGGTCAGAGGATATGCGGTTGCCTTATGGGACACACTGTATGCGGCGAAAAGGCCGAAAACCACGGGGCGCGGCACGAAGCGATACCGAACTGGCCGCGTTTGGCACCTTACAATTCCCCCATGTTGAGCCGGCTGGCAACTTAAGCCCTCACAACTCCCGCGCATTGCTGAACGCGAACGACGACACCCGCCGCGTGTTCTCGTCCAGGATCAGCGTCCGCGTGATCGGCGGCTCGGCGCGCTGGCTGCAGTTTTCGCGCTCGCAGAGCCGGCAGTTGACGCCGATCGGCGTGCCCTCGGTTTTTTCCAGGTCCATGCCGGTGGCGTAGACCAGTTTGGCGGCGTGGCGGATTTCGCAGCCGAGACCGATGGCAAAGCGCGGCTGCGGCTGCGGGTGCGGCGCCACCGGCCGGCGCACCATCTGCGCGATCGAAAAATACCGCGCGCCGTCGGGCAGTTCGATGATCTGCTTGAGCAGCCGGTCCGGCGTGTCGAAGGTCGAATGCACGTTCCACAGCGGGCAGGTGCCGCCGAATTTCGAAAACGGGAAGGTGCCGGAGGAAAACCGTTTGGAGACATTGCCGGCATTGTCGACCCGCAGCAGGAAGAACGGCATGCCGCGCGCGTTCGGCCGCTGCAGCGTGGTCAGGCGATGACAGACCTGCTCGAAGCCGGCATTGAAGCGCTGCGCCAGCACGTGGACGTCGTAGCTCAGCGTTTCCGCGGCGGCGTGAAACGCCTGATAGGGCATCATCACGGCGGCGGCGAAATAATTCGCCAGCGTAATGCGGTAGAGCCGCCGCGGGGTGTCGTCGAGCGGGCCGGCGCGGCCGACGATGGTCTCGAAATGCGCGGCGCATTCGGCGAGCCCGATCTGGAAGGCGAGCTGGAAGGCGCGGCCGGGGCCGTCGACCAGTTCGGAGATCAGCAGTTGCCGGCGATGCCGGTCGAACCGCCGCAAGGTCTCGCGCATCACGTCGACCGGCATGATGCGGGTCACGATCGAATGTTTTTCGCGCAGACGCGCCGCCAGCGCCGCGAACAATTCCTCGGCCGGCACGTTCAATTCGTCGCGCAGATTTTCCGCGGCCTGTTCCAGTTCCGGGAAATAATTGCGGTTGGCCTCGATCAGGTCGCGCACGCGCTCGATCGGATTGGCCTCGAAGCGCGTGCCTTCGTCGCGGTCGGCCATTTGCGCCGCCACCATGGTCTCGCCGCGGCGGGCCTCGGTATAGGCGGCATACAGCCGTTGCAGCGAATGGGTCACGCCGGGGCAGAGCTCGGCGAGGTCGCGCAGTTCCTGTTTGGGCAGGTCGATCTGGCGGAACAGCGGATCGGAAAAGATCTCGTTCAGTTCGGCGAAGAAGCGGTCCTCGTCGGCGGTGGCGAGGTCGCGCAGATCGAGGTCGTAGGTCTCCGCCAGCCGCAGCAGGATCTGCGCCGTCACCGGGCGCTGGTTGCGCTCGATCAGGTTGATGTAGCTCGGCGAAATGCCGAGCCCCTCGGCGATCTGGGTCTGCGACAGCCCCAATTGCTGGCGGATGCGCCGGAACCGGGGACCGACGAACAGCTTTTTTCCGGAATCGCCAGCCATGGCGCGTCGATTGGCCGACGCAGCATCGAGGCGTGTGCAGCACCTCGATCTCCGCCTTCCGGGGATGGGAGATCGAACGCCATTTTGTGACAAAATTGACAAAATTACATCTATTACAAGTCGTGATGTTACATCACATCACCATTCGATGACAAGCTATCTATACGAATTAAGCAGTTTCGCGTTTAGCTCCTGACACGCTTTCGCAATGCACTGTCACGAATGTCGAAATGTAGCGGCGAAGACACGCCGCAGATTTGCCGTCACCGAAAGGATTACGCACATGAACTACCAGCCACGCGGCATCAGGACCAGGCACTCCAGGGACCGGCCTCCTATCTGGGCGAGGTGGCGCCGCCGAGGCGCTGCTCAAGACCCAGCCGACCTGGAACGGCGTTACCGCCGAAGCCGTGGCGCGGATGCGCCTGCAGAACCGCTTCAAGACCGGGCTGGACATCGCCCGCTACACCGCGGCGCTGATGCGCGCCGACATGGCGGCCTATGACGCCGATCCCACCAAATACACCCAGTCGCTCGGCTGCTGGCATGGCTTCATCGCGCAGCAGAAGCTGATTTCGGTCAAGAAGCATTTCGGCAAGACCGACCGCCGCTATCTCTATCTCTCCGGCTGGATGATCGCGGCGCTGCGCTCCGAATTCGGACCGCTGCCCGACCAGTCGATGCACGAGAAGACCTCGGTGCCGGCGCTGATCGAAGAGCTCTACACCTTCCTGCGTCAGGCCGATTCCCGTGAGCTGAACGATATCTTCCGCGCGCTCGACGCCGCCCGCAAGGCCGGCGACCAGGCCAAGGAAAAGGCGTTGATCGAAAAGATCGACAACTTCCAGACCCATGTCGTGCCCGTGATCGCCGACATCGACGCCGGCTTCGGCAATGCGGAGGCGACCTATCTGCTCGCCAAGAAGATGATCGAGGCGGGCGCCTGCGCGCTGCAGATCGAAAACCAGGTCTCCGACGAAAAGCAGTGCGGCCACCAGGACGGCAAGGTCACCGTGCCGCATGAGGTGTTTCTGGCGAAAATTCGCGCCTGCCGCCATGCCTTCCTCGAACTGGGCGTCGAAGACGGCATCGTCGTGACCCGCACCGACTCGCTCGGCGCTGGTCTCACGCAGCAGATCGCCGTCAGCCACAAGCCCGGCGACCTCGGCGACCAGTACAACAGCTTCCTGGATTGCGAGGAAGTCACCGCCGCCAACGCCAGGAATGGCGACGTCATCATCAACCGCAACGGCAAGATGATGCGTCCGAAGCGGCTGCCTTCCAACCTCTATCAGTTCCGTGCCGGCACCGGCGAAGACCGCTGCGTGCTCGACTGCATCACCTCGCTGCAGAACGGCGCCGACCTGTTGTGGATCGAGACCGAGAAGCCGCATATCGAGCAGATCGCCAAGATGGTCGATCGCATCCGCGAAGTGATTCCGAACGCGAAGCTGGCCTACAACAACTCGCCGTCGTTCAACTGGACGCTCAACTTCCGCTGGCAGGTCTACGACGCGATGAAGGAAGCCGGCAAGGATGTCAGCAAGTACAACCGCGCCGAACTGATGAAGGCGGAATACGACGATACGCCGCTGGCGATCGAAGCCGACGAGCGCATCCGCACCTTCCAGGCCGATTCGGCCAAGCGCGCCGGCATCTTCCACCATCTGATCACGTTGCCGACCTATCACACGGCAGCGCTGTCGACCGACAATCTCGCCAGGGAATATTTCGGCGACCAGGGCATGCTGGGCTATGTGAAGAATGTTCAGCGCCAGGAGATCCGTCAGGGCATCGCCTGCGCCAAGCATCAGAACATGGCCGGCTCCGACATCGGCGACGATCACAAGGAATATTTCGCCGGTGAAGCCGCGCTGAAGGCGGGCGGCGCCCACAACACGATGAACCAGTTCGGCTAACGGTCTTAACTCCTCTTCTCCCCTTTCCCTAACAGCAGGAGACGACCATGACGAAAGCAGCAATTTCTGGGTGATTGGCGGCGAGTTCGGTTCGATGAACTTCCACAAGCTGGTGGAAGGCTCGGCCCAGGTTCAAGGCCCGTTCAAGACCCGCAAGGAGGCCGAGGACGCCTGGCGCAGGGTCTCGGAAGAGAACCGTCACAAGGCCGGCGTGCGCTTCTCGATCGTGGAAGAGCCGAGCCGCGTGCCGGCCTGATCGGCCAGGACGGCAAGTTAGAAGAAACGACCAAGGAGAGTGCGGCCCCTCCGGTTATCCGGTTGGGGCCGCTGGCGTCTGCGGGCTGCAAAGGAGCAAGCCTTTGGAACTAAAGGCCTTTGCGGGTAAACGTGGTTACTGATAGGTTAACGGCGAATCGCCACCACCAGCAAAGGCCGCCAGGCAATGTCAGAGCCGCAAAACACCGAGCCAGCGCAGTGATTCGCGCCCGGTCCGGCTGCGCGACGCGCTACGGCAGGCGCGGATCGAGGCCGCCGATCGCACCGGCGTGGTGGTCGATCTGCGCGACGCCGAAGTGGCGCGGCTTGAAATTCTCAACGAGGCGCTCGATCCGCTGTTCGGCCAGATCCCCGATCATGTCGATCTGTTCGACCGCGGCATCAGCCAGGGCGATACGCCGCGGCTGTGGATCGACGTGGTGGCGCATGTGATGATGGGACGCGACAAGCGGATCTATCGCTTCGTGCAGGACACCCGCTTCGGCCGCATCGTGCTCGCCGAATCGCACGAGGTCTCGGCGGTTGTCGAAGCCGTCACGGATTATGTCGCGCGCCGGATGATCGAGCGCGAGCATGCGCTGGTGGCGATGCCCGCCGCCGGCCGCCGGTCGTGGTCGAAAAGCCGCGCCGCCGCGGGTTCGGGATTTTCGTGCTCGGATTCATTCTCGGCGCGCTGGCGCTGTTCGCCTTCGCGCTGTTTGCGACCTTGCGCAATCTCTGACAACGGCCCCGCGATGGCGTCAATGCCCGGCTTCGCTCGCAGCGTCGGCGTCACATAACCTTCATAAAGCGTCGATATCGCCACTTAGTAGCGCGGTGCTCGACGGCGGTGGATTCGAGAACGTGATCAGTGTCGACGTGCGATCGGTGACCAAGGCCTGGGGCGAGACCCCCGCGGTTGACGATGTCTCGTTCGCGGTCGAAAAGGGCCATTTCGCCGTCCTGCTCGGACCGTCCGGATGCGGCAAGTCGACCATGCTGCGCATGATCGCCGGGCTCGACGAGCCGACCGCCGGCTCGATCGAAATCGACGGCCGCGATGTTGCGGCCTGACCGGATCGGCGCGCGGCGTCGCCATGGTGTTCCAGTCCTACGCGCTGTTCCCGCATCTGTCGGTCGCCGACAACATTACCTTCGGTCTGTCGGTGCGCGGCACGCCCAAGGCGGAGATGGCGCGCGGCTCGACAAGATCGCGGCGCTGCTGGGGCTGGAAAAGCTGCTCGGCGCAAGCCGGCACAACTTTCCGGCGGTCAGCAACAGCGCGTCGCGCTCGGCCGCGCGTTGATCGCCGAAGCGCCGGTCTGCCTGCTCGACGAGCCGCTGTCCAATCTGGACGCCCAACTGCGGCAGGACTTGCGCCGCGAAATCCGCGCGCTGCAGCAGCGGCTCGGCATCACCATGATCTATGTGACGCACGACCAGACCGAGGCCATGAGCATGGCCGACCGTGTCATCCTGATGCGCGCCGGCCGCATCGAGCAAAACGGCGCGCCCGCCGAACTCTATGAGCGGCCGGCAACCCTGTTCGCCGCCCGTTTCATTGGCGGCGCGCCCATGAATTTCCTTGAGCTCGATAACGGTCCAAATGGCGCGGTAATCGCCGGCACTGCGGGCCCGGCGCTGTTTGCCGCGCCAGGACGCGGCCGCGTGCTCGGCCTGCGGCCGGAAGACGTCACGGTGGATAATGACGAGCGGGCATCGGCGATTTCATGCGCGTGTCACGGGCGTCGAATATCTCGGCGCCGAGGCGCTCGTCACCTGCTTGATTGGCGAGCGGTCGATTCTGGCCCGCACGCGCGGCGATGGCGCTCCGCCGGTCGGCGCCACGGTCTGCCTCGCCTGGGACAGCCTCGGCCGCGCACGTTTTCGATGCCGCGAGCGGGCGACGCGTTGCCATCGATACCGGCACCAGATCGCGGTCGCCACATCTACACACAACCGCAAAATCAGGGGAGCACTTGCGCATGAACAAACTTGCCCGGCCGACGCATCGCCGCGACGCTGGCGGCCACGGTCTGGGCGGCTCGGCCGCGTCCGCGACCGAAATCACCTTCTACTATCCGATCGCCGTCGGCGGCCCGATCACCAAGATCGTCGACGGCTATGCCGCCGAGTTCAGCAAGGCGCATCCCGACATCACCGTGAAGCCGGTCTATACCGGCAGCTATCAGGACTCGATCGTCAAGGCGATGACCGCGGCCAAGGCCGGCAATGCGCCGGACGTGGCGGTGCTGCTGTCGACCGACATGTTCACGCTGATCGACGACGATCTGATCGAGCCCTATGAAGCGATCGCCAAGTCGGAAGCGACCAGGCCTGGATCAAGTCGTTCTATCCGGCGTTCATGGAAAACAGCCAGGCCGGCGGCCATACCTGGGGCATTCCGTTCCAGCGCTCGACCATCGTGCAGTACTGGAACAAGGATGCCTTCAAGGCCGCGGGCCTCGACCCGGAAAAGGCGCCGACGCACCTGGGACGAGATGGTCGCGTTCGGAAAGAAGCTGACCAAGCACGATGCGTCCGGCGCGGTCACCCAATGGGGCGTGGAAATCCCGTCCTCCGGCTTCCCCTATTGGCTGTTTCAGGCGCTGACCACCCAGAACGGCGCCATCCTCGCCAATCAGGACGGCACCAAGGTCGCCTATAACGATCCGAAGGTCGTCGAGGCCGCGCAGTTCTTTGCCGACCTCAGCCAGAAATACGAAGTGATGCCGAAGGGCATCATCGATTGGGGCACGACGCCGAAGGATTTCTTCGAGGGCAAGACCGCGATGATGTGGACCACCACCGGCAACCTGACCAATGTCCGCAACAACGCCAAGTTCGCGTTCGGCGTGGCGGCGATGCCGTCGAAGGTGCGCGGCGGCTCGCCGACCGGCGGCGGCAACATCTATATCTTCAAGAGCAGCGACAAGGCCAAGCAGGCGGCGGCGCTGGAATTCGCCCGCTTCCTCACCACGCCGGAGCGCGCGGCCGACTGGGGCATCGCCACCGGCTACGTCGCGACGCGGCCCGATGCCTGGCAGACCGACGCGATGAAGAAATACGCCGCCGAATTCCCGCCGGCTATCGTCGCGCGCGACCAGCTCAAGGAGGCCGTCGCCGAGCTCTCGACGCACGACAATCAGCGCGTCACCAAGGCGCTCAACGATGCCTTGCAGGCGATCCTGACCGGCGCCAAGCCGGCCAAGGCCGCGCTCGACGAGGCGCAGGCGGAAGCCACCCGCATCCTCGCCAGCTATCAGCACTGACAGGCATGCCGGCCGGGCGCAGTCGCTCCGGCCGGCGCGCTCCCGCCATGACAGACGCGCGCACACCGCATTGAACATCCACGTGCAGGGCTGGCTGCTGGCGCTGCCGGCCGTCGTGCTGCTGGCGACATTTACCCACGTGCCGGCGGTCTCAACCGTCATCGACAGTTTCTTCTCGACCCCGCATGGGAAGCGGCCGGCCGTCTTCATCGGCCTCGATCAGTACCGCAACATGCTGGCCGACCCGATCTTCTGGCTGGCCTTCAAGAACAATCTGCTCTATGCGCTGATCACCGTACCGGTCGCGATCGGCCTGGCGCTGGCGATGGCGCTCTGGGTCAAGGGCCGCATCAGGGGACGCGCGGCGCTGCGGCTCGCCTTCTTCACGCCGACCATCCTGCCGATGGTCGCCGCCGCCAATATCTGGCTTTTCTTCTATACGCCCGACTACGGCCTGCTCAATCAGATCATCCGCGCCTTCGGCTTCGGCAGCGTCAATTGGCTCGGCAGTCCCGCGACCGCGCTGCCGGCGCTGATGGCGGTGACGATCTGGAAGGAGGCCGGCTTCTTCATGGTCTTCTTCCTGGCGGCGCTGCAGCAGGTGCCGCCGGTTCTCTACGAGGCGGCGCGCATGGAAAACGCCGGCCGCTGGCTGGTGTTTCGCCGCATCACCTGGCCGCTGGTGATGCCGACGACGCTGTTCGTCGCGGTCAACGCCCTGATCAACGCCTTCCGCGTCGTCGATCAGGTGATCGCGATGACCGGCGGCGGGCCGAACAACGCGACCACGCTGCTGCTGTTCTATATTTTCCAGGTCGCCTTCAGCTTCTGGGACACCGGTTACGCCGCCGCGCTGTCGACCGTGCTGCTGCTGGTGCTCGCCACGATCGCGCTGCTGCAGTTCTTCCTGCTCGATCGCAGGATTCACTATCGCTGAAGGAGCGGACACTCGTGCCCGACCGCCTGAAAGCATCGCCTCGACGACCGCCGCCTGGCTGTTCGGGCTGGTCTGGGCGTTGCCGCTGTTGTACGCGATCTGGGCCGCGTTCCACCCGTCCGCGTTCGCGACGAATTTCGATCTGCTGGCGCCGCTCACGCTGCAGAATTTCGAGCGCGCCTGGACCGCGGCGCCCTTCGCCCGCTACTTCCTCAACACCATTGTGCTCGTGCTCGGCATCATGGCGGCGCAGTTCGTGATCTGCACGCTGGCGGCGTTCGGGCTGGCGCGCCGGAAATTCTTCGGCAGCGAAGTGTTGTTCGCGCTGATCCTGGTCCAGCTCATGGTGACGCCGGATGTGCTGATCCTGGAAAATTACCGCACGCTGCAGAGCCTCGGCCTGATCGATACGCTGACGGGAGTGGGGCTGCCCTATGTCGCCTCGGCCTTCGGCATCTTCCTGCTGCGCCAGAACTTCAAGTCGATCCCGAAGGAACTCGACGACGCCGCCCGGATGGAAGGCGCCAACACCTTGCAGACGATCTGGCGGGTCTATCTGCCGCTGGCCCGCCCGGTCTATGTGGCCTATGGCCTCGTCTCGGTGAGCTATCACTGGAACAATTTCCTGTGGCCGCTGATCGTGACCAATTCGGTCGAGACCCGGCCGCTGACGGTCGGCCTGCAGGTCTTCGCATCGGTCGATCAGGGCATCGACTGGTCGGTGATCTGCGCCGCCGCGCTGATGACCTCGGCGCCGCTGATGGTCGCCTTCCTGCTGTTCCAGCGCGCCTTCATCCAGAGTTTCCTGCGCGCCGGCATCCGCTAAGGCAACCTTGTTCGCGGCCGAGATGCCGCGACGCCGATCGTGACCTTGCGATCTCTAGATCAGCCGGGTCTGACGCAATTGCCGCACGCGCAAGCCTCGTCGATGCCGCGCACGGTCTGCTCGACGCGCCACGCCGCGCCGTCGCGCTCGATCGCAAACAGATTATAGGCGGCGGCGGGATAGCGGCCGTGCGCGAGCGCCGACGCCGAGGGCACGCCGACCGCCGGTATCGCGCCGTTCGGACCCTCGACCCAGATCGTCGAATGCACGTGATCGTGCCCGTGCAGGACCAGTTCCACGCCATGCCGTTTCAGCAGCGCGAGCAGTTCCGCTGAATCGGTCAGCCGCTTGATGCGCGAATCCGAGCGCAGCGGATGATGGATCAGCAGCACGCGAAACGCCTGTTCGGCGGAAAGCCCCGCCAGCATGCGCTCGAGTCGCCGAGCTGGGCGCGTCCGAGCCGTCCCGTCGCCATCAGCGGCGCCGTCGGGACCGCCGAGGACAGGCCGATCAGCGCCAGCGGGCCGCGCCGGCGCAGCGACGGAAACGCGCCGCCGCCGGCGCGTCGTCGCCGTCGAGATAGCTTCCCCAGGCTTGCGCGAAGCGATGCCGGGTGGCGCGGACATAGGCGTCGTGATTGCCGGGGATCACCGTGACCCGATCCGCCGCGCCGACGCTCTCCAGCCATGCCCGCGACGGCGCGAACTCCGCCTCGAGCGCGAGGTTGACGAGATCGCCTGTTATCGCGATGTGATCCGGCGTCTGCGCCTGCATGTCCGAGACCAGCGCATCGAGCACGTCGCGGCGATGGTATTTATGGCGGTTGCGCGTCCAGTTGAGATAGCCGAGCGCGCGTTTTCCCGCGAGATCGGCAAGCCGCACCGCGGGCAGCGGCGGCAGATGCGGATCGGACAGATGGGCGAGGGTGAATGCCGCCATCACATCCATCCGGCCGGGGCGCCTGCGAGACCGAGCCACGGCGCGATCATCTCGTGATATCCTGTGAGTTCCGGCAATGTAATGGCAAGCCGCGCCGGGGCGATGCAAGGATCAAACGTGGATCGATACACGATGGCGGAACTCCGGAAATTCGGGGCGACGAAACTGCAAACCTTGCGAAAACGCCTCGAGCCGGTGCTGCGGCGGATGTTTCATCTCTATTGGCGCTTCGCCCGGGGCATGACGCTCGGGGTCCGCGCCGTGGTGCTGGATGGCGACAACAGGGTGTTTCTGGTCAAGCACAGTTATGTCGCGGGCTGGCATTTGCCGGGCGGCGGCGTCGAGGTCGGCGAAACCTTTGGCGACGCGCTGCGGCGCGAACTGGCCGAGGAGGGGCGGATCGAGTCCTGGGCGAGCCGGCGCTGCATGGCCTGTTCCTCAACCGCCATGTGTCGCGCCGCGACCATGTCGCGGTCTATCTGGTCCGGCATTTCCGGCAGGATCGGCTGCCCGAGCCGAACCGCGAGATCATCGCCTGCGGCTTTTTCGAAGCCGGCGCGCTGCCGGCGGAGACGACCCCAGGGCACCCGCCTGCGGATCGCCGAAGCGCTCGAGGGCAGGCCGCCGATCGCGACCTGGCGTTAGGCCTTGCGGGCTTTGCGGATTTGGCGACAAACCGTGAGAGCGCCATGCGCCGGGACAAAAGCGATGAAATATCTCAAGGCCGCTTGCGGCCTGCTCTGTTTTCTGGTGCTGGCCAGCAATGTCTGGTCGATGTCGCGCTGGAGCGAAGCCCGCGGCGTTTACGACGACATCTGCTATCTGCGGCAGGCGCATCTGTTCCAGCGATTCGGCCTTGGCGGCCTGGACACCGATATCTCCCGCGATGACGATCATTATCTTGCTTCGAAATTGAAGGAGATCGGCTTTCCGGCCTGGAACGATCCGGCGACGAGCGCCCTGTCATACTTGATGCCGGCGACGAAAAAGGGTGATGCAATATCCGCCGGGCACCGGCTTTGCTGGCGCTGTTTCCGCAGGGCTTTCAGGTGATCCCGCTCTACGTGCTGGCGACCGTCATCATCTTCGGCTTTGCGCTGCTCGGAATTTCTATGCGCGATCCAGATCTTCCAGCCTTCTGACGGCCGGCTTCGGTTGCCTCGCGATCTACCTGATGATCAATCCGGCCAAGGCCAGCTATTCGGTGGCGCCGACCATGGCGGCGTGCGCGCTCGCCGGCTTTCTCACCGCGAAACTTTTTCCTGCGAGGCAACGGCATCGCCTCCTTTTGGCCGGGCTCGTCGGCCTCATCATCGGCCTTGTCGGTCAATTTCAGATTGCCGAACCTGCTTCTCGCTTCCGGATATTTGTTGTTCTTCTTCGTTTCATTGCTGTCGTCCCGGAAACTCGAAACTTTCCTGCAGGGCGCCCTGTTCGCCATCGCATTGCTGGTCGGCATGACGCCGACGCTGCTCGCCAACGCGATCAACGCCGGCAGTCCGCTTTCCACGACCTACGGAACCGTCGATGTCACGCCCCCGGGTTTCAGTTTTGATATCGTCTGGAGTTACCTCGCCGACATGCAATTCGTGCTGCTCCTGCTTGCGGCCGCGTGGACTGATTGTGCTGTTGCGCTGGCCGCGCGGCAACGGCTACGAGGCAGGTCGCCGCTCGTCACGGCTGGAAATCTCGCCCGTGAATATGGCCTTCTTCCTCACCCACCCCATCTTCACACCTTATTATACGATACCGATCGCCATGCTTTCGCTGTGGAGCCTGCTGTTCGCCTCCCTCCTGCGCGCCGGTGGAAGCGGTGGACGATGCGGCTGCTCGGGCAGGCGGCGAGGGCCTGATCGTGCTATGGGACATTGAGTCGGCAGGCTTGGAGGGGCAGGCGTTTCGGCGATGACACCACAGCGATGCGGATTGCGGTGCTGGTGCCGTGCTTCAACGAGGAAGCCGCGGTCGCCACCGTCGTCGCCGATTTTCGCAAAGCGCTGCCGACGGCCACAATCTTCGTCTACGACAATAACTCCTCGGATCGCACCGTCGCGGTCGCGCGCGAGGCCGGGGCCGAAGTGCGCAGCGAACGCCGGCAGGGCAAGGGCCACGTGGTCCGGCGCATGTTCGCCGATGTCGACGCCGATATCTACATCCTGGTCGACGGCGATGCGACCTATGACGCCGCCAGCGCACCGCGCATGATCGACAGGCTGTTGTCGGACCATCTCGACATGGTGGTTGGCTTTCGCGTCGATCAGGTTCAGGCCGCCTATCGGCCCGGCCACCGTACCGGCAACTGGATGCTGACCAGCTTTCTGTCGTCGGTGTTCGGCCAGGCTTTCAAGGACATTCTATCCGGTTATCGCGTATTTTCGCGGCGCTTCGTCAAATCCTTTCCGGTGCTGTCGGATGGCTTCGAAATCGAGACCGAGCTCAGCGTGCACGCGCTCGAGCTGGCGCTGCCGGTCGCCGAGATCGAGACGCCCTATTACGCCCGGCCGGAGGGATCGTTCAGCAAGCTCAACACCTGGCGCGACGGATTTCGGATTCTCGGCACCATCCTGAAGCTTTATCGATCGGAAAAGCCGCTGCGGTTCTTCACCGCGATCGGGATTTTCCTGGCGCTGGTGTCGGTCGGCCTCGCAATTCCGGTTTTGGTGACCTTCTTCGAGCAGGGTATCGTTCCGCGGCTGCCAACCGCGGTTTTGTCGATGGGCCTGATGATCCTGGCCATGCTGTCGGCGTCGTCGGGGATGGTGCTCGATACCGTGACGCGTGGGCGCCGCGAGATGAAGCTGTTGGCCTATTTATCGCAGGCCCCCATCAAGCGCTGATGCGGCGCGAAATCGGCAGGGATCGGGGCAATGGACCGCGCCGCGTGCAGATGCTATCCCGCGCTTCATGAGTGACCTGTCGCTAACGATATTGCCCGAAACCGCCAACGACGCGCACGCGATCGAGCGGCTGCACGAGCGCACCTTCGGGCCCGGCCGTTTCGTGCTGAGCGCTTACCGGCTGCGCGAGCATGTCGACCACCTGCTTGAGCTGTCCTTCACCGCCTGGATCGGCACGCTGCTGGTCGGCTCGGTGCGGCAGCTGCCGGTCTGCATCGGCGATACCAAGGCGTTGCTGCTCGGGCCGTTGACGGTCGAGCCGCCGTTTCGCGGCCGCGGCGTCGGCCGCGCGCTGCTCGATCGCGCACTGAAAGACGCGAAGGCGAGGGGACATCGGCTCGTGCTTCTGGTCGGCGATGAGGCCTATTACAGCCGCGTCGGCTTCAAGCCGGTGCCGAAGGGACGGGCGATCATGCCGGGACCTGTGGACTACAAGCGGCTCCTGGTGGCCGAGCTCGCCGACGGTGCCTTCGCCGACGTTTCGGGCGCGATCCGCCCGGACTGGAGCTTGGCGCGATAGCGCATGATCCAACAAGGCGAATGCCGGTTTCGCGCTGCGGCGTGAGCGAGCTGGCGCTCAGCGCCCCTCGCGCAGCCAGGTGGCGGCGAACGCGCCAAGCAGCAGCAACAGGCCGATCAGTCCGGCGAACAGAGGCAGCACGCCGACCCCCTTGACGACGCTGGCATCGCGCATCTTCACGCCCATCCAGCCGTCGCCGCGGAAGATGCTGGAGGCGCGCACCGGCACGATGCGCGGCAGCGCGATGCCGGAGCCGTCGGCGATACGGCGCGCGTCGCCGCCGGTCGCCTGCGTCAGCGGCTTCAGCGTCTCGGTGGTGGAAGTGACTTCGGAGAATTCCTTCGGGTTGGTCGGCCCGACATTGACGAGCGCCTTCAGCGTGCCGTCGGTCGCCTGCCACAGGCCGAGCTCGTTCGCGGGCATCGTCGAGCGCCACATTCCCGGCTCGCTCTCGCTCAAGGTCACTTGCCGCGTCGCTCCGGTCGGGGACGTCACCGTGACCGGCGCGACGCTGTCGGCCATGGTCTGCCGCAGTACCACCAGATCGTGGCCCTCGACCTTGAGGCGCAGCGCCTCCTCGTCCAGATCGGGCTGCTTCATCAGCCAGTGCGACATCCGCCGCAACAGGTCGAGATGCGGCCCGCCGCCCTCATAGCCGCGCGCCCACAGCCAGATGTGGTCGGTCAACAACAGCGCGACGCGGCCCTCGCCGTATCGGGACAGCAGCAGGAGTGGTTCGCCGTCGGCGCCGGTCATGACCGGAGCGACGGTCGTGTTGCGCGTATCGACGGTGCGGAAGAACCGGCTCCAGTGCGGCGGCTCGAAGGCCGAGCCTTCGAGACCGCGTGTCACCGGATGACGCTTGCCGGCGTCACTCAGATGCGCGTAGTACGGCTTCTCGGTGACGCCCACCGGTTCCGCCGGCAGTATCGAATCCAGCGGCGTGCGCCAGATGCTGGTGGACGAAGCATAGTCCGGACCCGCCGAGACCAGCACCGCGCCGCCGGCGCGCACATAGCGCGTGATGTTGTCGAAATAGGCGATCGGCAGCACGCCCTGGCGCGCGTAGCGGTCGAAGATGATCAGCTGGAAGTCATTGATCCTCTGCTGAAACAGCTCACGGGTCGGAAACGCGATCAGCGACAATTCGTTGATCGGCGTGCCGTCCTGCTTCTCCGGCGGGCGCAGAATCGTGAAATGCACGAGATCGACGCTGGGGTCGGATTTCAACAGGTTGCGCCAGGTGCGCTCGCCCGAATGCGGCTCGCCCGAGACCAGCAGCACCCGCAACTTGTCGCGCACGCCGTCGATCGCAACCACCGCGCGGTTGTTGACGGGCGTCAGTTCGTTCTCGAGCGGAGAAGCCTCGATCTCGACGATATTCGGCCCCTCGTGCTTGATATCGACGTCGACGTTGACGGTCTGGCCGCTCAGCACGGTGCGCTCGTTGATGACCTCGCCGTCGCGGCGCACCACGACCTTGGCGCGTTCGCCGCTGACGCCCTGATCGTCGAGCCGGTAGGTGATGGTCTGGGTCTGGCCGACGATGCCGAAACGGGGCGCGGCGGAAATCGCGACGCGGCGGTCGCGTTCACCCTTGTAGCCGGTGATCAGCGCATGCAGAGGCGCCTGGAATCCGAGCGCTGCGGCATTGGCGGGAATATCGTGCACCCGCCCGTCCGTGATCAGGAACGCGCCGGCGACGCGATCGACCGGAACGTCCGACAGCGTCGAGGACAGCGCGCCGAACAGTTTCGTGCCGTCGGTTTCGCCGTCGGCCTGCCCGGCCTCGACCACCCGCACCTCGAGCCCCCTGATCTTCTTGAGGGCGTCGACCAGCGCCTCCTTGGCCTGCTCGGTTTCCTTCGTGCGGTTGCCGAACTCCTGGCTCGGGCTCTTGTCGACCACGACGGCCGCGACCGACGACAGCGGCTCGCGCTCCTCGCGGGTGAACGACGGATTTGCGAGCGCGAGCAGGATCAGCGCCAGCGCCGCCACGCGCATGGCGGCGCCGCGCGCGCGTCCCAGCAGCAGGAGGACTGCGATCACGGCGACGGCGGCGAGCGCAAGCCAAAGCACCAGCGAGGGAACCAGCGGCGTAAACGCGATACCGTACTGCATGTCGCTATTGTCCAAGCCGTTCGATCAGCGCCGGCGCATGCACCAGGTCGGCCTTGTAGTTGCCGGTCAGCGTATACATCACGATGTTGACGCCGGCGCGGAAGGCGAATTCGCGCTGCCGCGGCTCGCCGGGCGTCAGGGGCAGCATCGGCTGGCCGTCGGGGCGGATCGCCCAGGCGCCGGCCAGGTCGTTCGACGTGATGATGATCGGCGAGACGCCGTCGCCGCCGCGGGCGGGCTTCGTCGCGTCCTCGTCCTCCTCGCCGCGCGGCAGCGCCTCGACCCAGGTCTGCCCGGTGTCGAACCGGCCGGGAAAATCGCGCAGCAGGTAGAACGTCTTGGTCAGGACGTGATCGCGCGGCACCGGCTCGAGCTCGGGCACGTCGAGGGAGGAGAGGAGGTCGCGCAACGCCTGCATGCCCGGCGTCTGCGATGCGCCGTTCTCTCCCGGCGGCGCCTCGATAGCGTCGCGGGTGTCGAACAGCACGGTGCCGCCCTGTTTCATGTAGGCGTCGATGCGGTTGAGGGCGTCCTGCGGCGGCTTCGCCACCCCGGGCACGCACCGGCCAATAGATCAGCGGGAAGAACGCCAATTCGTCATGGGCCGGATCGACGCCGACGGGATCGCCGGCTTCCAGCGCCGTGCGCTGCGCCAGGAACAAGGTCAGACCGGCCATGCCCGCCTTGACGATGGAATCGACGTCGGCATTGCCGGTGACGACATAGGCGAGCCGGGTCTGCGAGGTCGCCGCGCATCGCGAAATCGTCTTTTTCGTCGGCATGCAGCGGCGCCGGCGCCGCGGCCATCGCAGCCAGCATGAACGCGAACGCCAATGCGGCCGGCGCCGCGCGCCGCCGCAACAGCGCCGCGATGCCGGCCCCGAGCATGGCGACGATCACGGCGTCGATGAGGAACAAAGCGAGCGCCGCCGACAGCAGAATTCCGCGCAGATCCTGCGGTTCAGCGTTGGAATAGGTGGCGCGCCGCGCGCGCAGGGAGGAAGTGTCGAGCGGCGCGATGCGATCCGCGGCGGCAAGCGTATTGACCGCAAGCGGACCGTCGGCCGGGCCGTAGAACCCGGGTGGATGCTCCGGCGTGGCGCGATCGCGGAAATTGGCGGGCAGCGGCTTGGCGGTCGAGGGCGGCGGTCCGAACGCGCCGAACCCGTCGAGGATGTGCAGCGGCGCCACCGTCTCCGCGCTGGCTTCGCTCGCAACGCCGGCGCCCGGTTTGGACGTGTAGCCGGACATATCGACGATCCGCCGCAGCATTTCGACGAAGGTGCCGGACATCGGCAGATCGGACCAGCGCATGTCGGCGCTGACGTGGAACAGGATCACCAGGCCCTTGCCGCGACGTTCGCCGGTGACGAGCGGCGTGCCGTCTTCCAGCGAAGCCCAGCTTTTCGTCGCCAGCACCGCATCGGGTTCGGCGAGCACCTGGCGGCTGACGGTGACGTCCTTCGGCACGGCGAGACCGGCGAACGGTTGGTCGGCGCTGAACGCGGCAAGATGCTGCGGCTTCTCCCAGGTCAGGCTGCCGCCGAGGCTGCGGCCGCCGCGGCGCAGCTTCACGGGCACCAGATCGTCATCGGCCTGCGCCAGGCGCGGCCCGGCGAAGCGCACCAGCACGCCGCCTTGATCGATCCAGGCCGACAGGCGTTCGCGGATTTCCGGCGACAGCGTGCCGACGTCCGCCAGCACCATCATCGGCAGTTTCTGGTCGAGAAACTGCGTGATCACCTGCTGCGGGGCGCCCTTGTCGCCGAGCCGCACGTCGGCGAACGGCGAAAGCGCGCGCGTCAGATAGAAGGTCGGAGCCAGCAATGGCTGCGCGGTGTCGACGCTCGATCCGCTGACGACGCCGACCGCGCGGCGGCGCCAGCGCTTGTCGAGCAGTTGCACCGCGCCCGCGGAGCGTTCGCCCGAGATTTCGAGCCGCGAGATGTCGTTGCGCAGTTCGACCGGAAGGTCGAATGCGGCCTCGGTCTCGCGGGCCTGCGGGGCAAAGGCAAAGCGCGCCTCGCCGATTGGCGAACCCTTCTGGTCGAGCGCGCGCACCAGGCCCGCGGCAACGCCGCCGTCGGCGCGCAGCACCTTCACGGTCATCTTGGCTGCGGCATTTTCGGCCCCGGCCAGCGCAAGCGACGGCGGGGTGCCGCCTTCATAGATCGTCAACGCGCGATCTCCGATGGTCTTGCTCAGGCCCTCGAGAAACTCGCTGCCGCGGCCGGTATCGACGCCGTCCGTCAGCCAGGCGATTTCGCAGTCGCCGGTCGCTTTCAGAAAACGCTCGATGATGGGGAGAGTTTCGACCCGCTCGATCGAATAGGGCTTTGGCGAAAGCTGGCGCAACGCCACGCGCGCGGTGCCGCCGGGCATCAGGGTGACGTCACGGGCGGGCTCGGACAGCGGAACCAGCGCGACGCCGCGCCGGTCGTTGTCGGCATTGGCAATCAGTTCGTCCGCGGCCTTCATCCGGATGTCCCAGCTCGAGGCCGCGCTCCAGCCGTCGTCGAGCAAAATCAGAAGCGGCGCGCGCGACCCGCCGAGCGCGGTCTTCGGATTCCAGATTGGCCCCGCCGCCGCTATGATCACGAGCGCGGCCGCCGCCAGCCGCAAGGCGATCAGCCACCACGGAGTGCGCGACGGGGTTTCTTCCTTCGGCGCGATGTCGAACAACAGCCGGGTCGGCGGAAACTCGATGCGCCGCGGCCGCGGCGGCATCACCCGCAACAGCCACCACAGCACCGGCAGGCTCAACAGACCCAGCAGCAGGACAGGTTCGGCGAAAGACAGAGGCAGGCCCGCGATCATGCGCTTCGTCCCGCTTTGACGGTCGCAGCCAGCGCGCTGCCCTTGGCGACCATCATGCCCGAGTGCAGGAAGAGAAGCAGCTCCGCGGCCGAGCGGCTGGTGGTGTGGGTCGAAAACAGCCAGTCGAGCTTGTCGGTCTCGGCACGGATCTCGTCGCGATGCAGCGCTACCCGCGCGACATAATCGTCCGTCCATTTCTCCGCGCGGCCGGCCGTGATGGCGCTGCCTACTTCCGGTTCGACGAATTCGATACGCCCGGAATACGGGAAGCTTTCCTCGGCCGGATCGACGACCTGGACCAGCGTGCCGTGGGCGCCCGATGCCGACAGTGCCGCGAGCATGCTTCTGATCTCGCCGATCGGCGACCAGAAATCGGACAGCACCACGATTTCGGCGAGCGCCGAGGGCACGAATGACGGCGGCAGGCTCAGGCGGTCCGCATCGTCATGCAGCATGGCCTGCGCCATCTTGTCGATTACGCTGCGGCTCGCGGTCGGGCTCAGCAGGCCGGGAATGCCGACGCGTTCGCCGCCGTCGACCAACAGTTCGGCGAGCGCGAAGGTGACGATCAGCGCGCGTTCCAGCTTGCTGTCGCGCGACGCCTTCGAGGCAAACGCCATCGACGGCGAGCGGTCCGGCCACAGCCACACCGTATGGGCGGCTTCCCATTCCTGCTCGCGCACATAGAGATGATCGTCGCGCGCCGAACGCCGCCAGTCGACGCTCTGCGAGGGTTCGCCGGAGACGAAGCGGCGGTATTGCCAGAAACTTTCCCCGGCGCCGGCGCGCCGCCGTCCGTGCAGGCCGTGGATCACGTTGGCGGCGATGCGGCGCGCCTCGAGCACCAGACGCGGCAGCGACGCGGCGAGCGTTCGACTTTCGCCATCGGCACGTCGGATCGCTGCAATCTCCCTCGCCTGGTGCTTGTTCTCTGCGGCCATCAACCGATCCGTGTCTTCAGTTGCCGGATCACGTCGGGAATGGTGCGTCCCTCGGCGCGCGCCGAGAACGTCAGCGCCATGCGATGCTTGAGGATCGGTTCGGCCAGATCGAGCACATCGTCGATCGAGGGCGCAAGTCGGCCGTCGAGCAGCGCGCGGGCGCGAACCGCCAGCATCAGCGACTGGCTGGCGCGGGGACCGGGTCCCCAGGCGATCAGCTTGCCGGCCTCTCCGCCCTCGGGGCCGGGACGCGCCGAGCGCACCAGCGACAGGATCGCTTCGACGACGGAATCGCCGACCGGCAGGCGCCGTACCAGCCGCTGCGCCGCGATCAGGAGATCGGCATTCATCGCGGCTTTGGCCAGCGTCTCTTCCGCGCCGGTGGTTTCGAACAGGATGCGGCGCTCGGCGTCGCGATCGGGGTAATCGACGTCGATCTCCATCAGGAAGCGGTCGAGCTGCGCTTCCGGCAACGGATAGGTGCCTTCCTGCTCCAGCGGATTTTGCGTCGCGAGCACGTGGAACGGCTTCGGCAGATCGTGCCGGGCGCCCGCGACGGTGATGTGCTGCTCCTGCATCGCCTGCAATAGGGCCGACTGGGTGCGCGGGCTGGCGCGGTTGATTTCGTCGGCCATCAGGAGCTGCGCGAATACCGGACCGGAGATGAAACGGAACGAGCGCTTGCCAGAGCTGCTCTCGTCGAGCACCTCGGCGCCCAGAATGTCCGACGGCATCAGGTCCGGCGTGAACTGGATGCGCTTGGCATCGAGCCCGAGCGTGACGCCCAAGGTTTCGACCAGCTTGGTCTTGGCGAGACCGGGCACGCCGATCAGAAGGGCGTGACCGCCGGACAGGATCGTCACCAGGGTATTCTCAATCACCCGCTCCTGACCGAAGATGACGGTCGAGACTGCGTCCTTCGCGGCGCGGATTTGACCCGCGACCTGTTCGGCCGAGCGGACGATCACGTCCTCGAGTTTTTCGACACTGTCTGCGCCAGCCATGCTCGCTCCTTGGAGGTTAAAACACCGCGATCCGCGTCGTCATGCCATGAACCCGATGCTAAACTTGTGCAAAGCCCATGTATTCGTTGAATTAAACTATCCCCACATTATCGGCATTTGGGGGTATTAACGGCATCACGTTGTGGCGACCTGTTCCGGGGTTTTACGGGCGGAACTTGTCCTGCGACCCACATCGGAAGTCTTGCACCAATCGTGCCAATTCTCGGCGATCAAACTCAGGGCAAACCATGGCGAAGCAAGGGCAGAGCACCAATCAAGGCCTCGAGGGACTGACGGCTGCCCTCAAGGATGCCAGCCCGGCCCAAAAAGGGCTGCCGCCGGTGCATCTCTGGAATCCGCCATTCTGCGGCGATATCGACATGCGAATCAGCGGCGATGGTACTTGGTTTTACCTGGGTACGCCAATCGGAAGGCCGGCGCTGGTGCGGCTGTTTTCGACGATCCTCAAACGCGAGGACGGCAAGCACTTTCTCGTGACACCGGCGGAGAAGGTCGGCATTCGCGTCGACGATGCGCCGTTCATTGCGGTCGAGATGCGCAAGGAGCGGGACGATCAGGAGGCAGTGCTGTGCTTCCGGACCAATGTCGACGATTGGGTAACTTGCGATGCCGCCCATCCCCTGCGATTTGAGGCTGCCGCCGACGGTGGGCTTACACCGTATCTTCACGTCCGCGCGGACCTGTGGGCCAAGGTCACCCGCGCGCTTTACTACGATCTGGTTGACATGGGCGAGGAGCGGGTGGTCGATGGCCGCCCGATGTTCGGTGTAGAATTGGGTGGCGAATTCTTCGCGATGGCGGATGCGGAGCAGGTGAGGGGCGCGCTTTGAACGAACCGACGCTGAAGACGGACCCGGCGGCGATGAGCTCGGCGGAATTTTTCAATCGGGTGCGCGCGCGATTGCGATTCGAGGTGCCGCCGGGCCTCGATGACCCCAATATCGTTCCGAAGAGCGGCGATCAGGGCACCGATCGCATGCTGCAGATTATCGCGCGCGAGCGGCCGATCCGCCCCGCGGCGGTGCTGATCCCGGTGGTGGACCACCCGCAACCGACCGTGCTCCTGACGCAGCGCTCGGCCCACCTCAACGATCATGCGGGGCAGATTTCCTTTCCCGGCGGCAAGATCGATGCGACCGACGCTTCGCCGCTCGAGACCGCGCTGCGCGAGGCCTGGGAGGAGATCGGACTTTCCCGCGAATTCGTCGAACCGATCGGCTATCTCGATCTCTACGGAACCAGTTTCGGGTTTCGCATCCTGCCGACGGTCGCGCGGGTCAGGCCGGGCTTTGAGCTCAAGATCAACCATTCCGAAGTGGACGACGCGTTCGAGGTGCCGCTCGCCTTCCTGATGGATCCGGCAAATCATCAGGTGCACTCCAGGGAATTCCGCGGCATGGAGCGCTCCTACTACGCCATGCCGTTCGCGGAACGCTATATCTGGGGCGCGACCGCCGGCATCCTGCGCATACTCTACGAGCGGATTTATCAGTCATGATCCGGCCTGCCTTCACGGAGATTGGAATTTTTCTGATCCCGTTTGCGGTCTATGCGCTGATCCTGTTCGCGTCGCGTTCGGGAATGCTGGTGCAGTCATCCTGGCCGCTGCATGTCGTCGCCCGCCTGCTGGTCGGTTCGCTGCTGCTGGTGATCGCGAGCTTCGTCTTGCTTGCGCATTTTTCCGGCGCGTCGCCGAACTCGACCTACGTCCCCGCCCATATCGAGAACGGCAAACTTGTTCCGGGAGTTGAAAAATGAGCGCGACGCGCGTGCTCGATGACGCGCCCTGGCTCAAATCCGGTCCGACCGCCCGCGTGCTCCAGCTGTTGAACGGCGAGGGCGAGGAAGCGCGCGTAGTCGGCGGCGCGGTGCGCAATGCGCTTCTGAAGATTCCGACCGGCGACATCGATATTGCGACCACCGCCTTGCCGGCGGAGGTGATCCGCCGCGCCAAGGCAGCAGGCATCAAGAGCGTACCGACCGGCATCGACCACGGCACCGTGACCCTCGTCGTCGATTCGGTGCCGTTCGAGGTCACTACCTTGCGCGAGGATACCGAGACGTTCGGCCGCAAGGCCAGGGTGGCGTTCGGCCGCGACTGGGTGATCGATGCGGAACGGCGCGACTTCACCATCAACGGCCTGTCGGTCGACGCTGCCGGCGTCGTGCACGATCACGTCGGCGGTCTGGATGATATTGCCGCGAGGCGGGTGCGCTTCATCGGCGACCCCAATCAGCGCATCGCCGAGGACTATCTGCGCATCCTCCGGTTTTTCCGCATTCACGCCGCCTTCGGCGCGGGCAAGCCCGATCGCGCCGGCTATCTCGCCTGCATCCGCGCGCGCGCCGGCCTTGGCGCGCTGTCGGCGGAACGGGTGCGCATGGAAATGCTCAAGCTCGTGGTCGCCGAAGACGCCGCCGGCGCCGTCGAAGCGATGGCGGATGGCGGCTTGCTGCTGTCGTTTTTGGGCGGCGTCGCCTATACCGGGCCATTCGCCGCAATGATCGCGGCGGAGCGCGCGCTGCAATTGGCGCCGGACGCGATAAGAAGGCTCGGCGCGCTCGCGGTCGCCGTCACCGAAGACGCAAGGCGCGTTGCAAGCCGCCTCAAGCTCAGCAATGCCGAGACCAAGGCGCTGGATTCGATGGGCCATCGCTGGTGGCGGCTCGCCGGAATGGATGAGAAGAGGGCGCGGCGCAGGCTCTATCGGCTCGGCGCCGAGCGCTACCGCGACCGGCTGATGCTGGCCTGGGCGCGGGCGGGCGAGGCGACCGATTCCACAGCCTGGCGGGAGCTTGCTACCCTGCCGGAGCGCTGGAGCGCGCCGAAATTTCCGTTGAAGGCCGCCGACTTCATCGCGCGCGGAATTGCCGAAGGCCCGGCGCTCGGACACGTGCTGACGCTTGCCGAGGACGCCTGGCTCGCGGCGGATTTTCCGCTCGACCGGGCCGCGCTCGATGCCATTGCCGATCAGACCGCAACCCGTTTCACCCGCGACCATCGGTTGTGAGCATCCTTTCGGGCTTTGCCGACATTTCCCTGGCCCAACTCCTGCTGGTGGCCTGCGTCGCGCTGTTCACCTCGGTGATCGGCGGGCTTGCCGGCTACGGCACCGGGGCGCTGATGCCGCTGGTGCTGGTGCCGCTGATCGGCGCCGAACCGGTGGTGCCGATCATCGCGATTTCGGCCGTCTTCGCCAATCTGAGCCGCACCGCCGCCTACTTTCGTCATGTCGATCGCCGCCGCGCGCTGATCGTGATTGCGGCTGCCGCATTGACGACGGCGCTCGGTGCCTACGGCTATACCCGGCTGACCAATACCGGCGCGGCTCTCGTAATCGCCATGATGCTGATCTTGAGCGTGCCGCTGCGCCGCTTGGCGAGGCGCCGCGACATCAGGATCGGCGACGCCGGGCTCGGCGCCAGCGCAATCGGCTACGGTGTCGTGGTCGGCGGCACCTCGGGCTCGGGCGTGATCCTGCTGTCGCTGTTGATGGCGGCCGGGCTGGAAGGTGCAGCCGTGATCGCCACCGACGCCGTGATCTCGATCGTCACCAGCCTCATCAAGATTTCGGTGTTTGGCCTCGCCGGCGTCGTCACCGCGCAGGTGCTCGCCTTCGCGCTTCTGATCGGGGCGCTTGCGTTGCCCGGGACCTTTCTCGCCAAGGCCTTCGTCGAGCGGATGCCGGTGCATATTCACACCGCGATCCTCGACGTTGCCGTGATCGCGGGCGCGATCGTGATGATGTCGGCGGCGCTGCGGCAATTGCTGTGACGGTCCCGGCGCCCTACGGCAGCAACTCGGTCAGCGAGCGGATGATGCGATCGGGCTTGACGGTGGATTCCGCGGGCAGGCCTTCGCCGTGGACATCGATCCAGACGGCGTAGATGCCGAGGCGCTGCGGCACCGCGACTTCCCATTCCAGATTGTCGCCGACCATCCATGTCTCCGATGGCATCACCCCCAGCGCCTGCATGGCATGGCGGTACGCGCGTTCGTCCGGTTTGCCGAAACCATGCTCGCCCTCGATCTGGATATGATCGAACCGATGCGTCAGCGCAAAGCGTTCGACCTTCGCGCGCTGGGTTCCGGCCGCGCCGTTGGTCACGAGCGCCAGTTTCACGCCATGCGCCTTCAATGCGTCGATGGCGTCATGTGCGCCGGGGAAGATGAACATCTGCTCTTCGCGATAGGCGGTAAAGCGGTCGGCGAGCCGTATCGCGAGGTCGGCGGGCAAAGCGGCGTGGCCGGCCTCCGCAAGCGCGGAAAATCCGCTCCTGACGACCTCGTGGCGCGCTTCGGGGAGTTTCAGCCGCCACTCCGCCTCCGCCGTCGCCCAGAATGTGCGCGCCGAGATGAGGATCGCCGCGGCGACCTGTTGCGGCGATAACGGCGCGAGTTCGCCGGCGAACTCCGCCGTGATGTCGTTCCAGGCGAACTCCGGCCGGCCATAGGCCGACAGGATGGTGTCATCCAGATCGATCAGCATCGCGCGGGGCAGTTGCGTCATTGTCTTTACGGCCACTTCACTTCCGGCGGCATCGAGGAAAGGATCGAATCGACATTGCCGCCGGTTTTCAGCCCGAAGATGGTGCCGCGGTCGTAGAGCAGGTTGAATTCGACGTAGCGGCCGCGCCGGATCAACTGTTCCTCGCGATCCTCCGCGCTCCATGGCGTGGCGAAGTTGCGCCGGACCAGCTCGGGGTAGATGTTCAGGAAGGCGCGGCCGATGTCCTGGGTGAAAGCGAGATCGGCGTCCCAGTCGCCGGAATCGTGCCAGTCGTAGAAGATGCCGCCGACGCCGCGCGCCTCCTTGCGGTGCGGCAGATAGAAATATTCGTCGCACCATTTCTTGTATTTGTCGTAGTTCGCGACCCCGTTCGGCCCGCCGCACGCAGCCCTCATCGCGGCATGAAAATCAAGCGTGTCGGGGTCCTCCTGGGTCCGCCGCCGCTCCAGTACCGGCGTCAGGTCCGAACCGCCGCCGAACCAGGCCTTGGTGGTGACGACGAAGCGGGTATTCATATGCACCGCGGGCACATTCGGATTGCGCATATGCGCGATCAGCGAGATCCCCGACGCCCAGAACGCCGGATCCTCCGCCGCGCCCGGAATCTGCGCGCGAAACTCGGGCGCGAATTCGCCATGAACGGTCGAGCAATGCACGCCGACCTTCTCGAACAGCCGTCCGCGCATGATCGACATCATGCCGCCGCCGCCGGGCTTTCCGGTGTGGTCGGTGCGATCCCAGGGGGTGCGCACGAAGCTTCCGGTGGGGCCGGGATAGAGCGAGGCCGGTGCCTCATCTTCCAGTCTCTCGAAGGCCGCGCAGATGTCGTCGCGCAGGCGCTCGAACCAGGCTTTCGCCCGCGCCTTGCGATCCTCGATTACGGACAGATCCATCTGCGTTGCCACCCGGTTTGACGCGTTGTTCGCAGCTGAAGACGCGCGAGCCCTACGGGCCGTAGTAGGTACAGCTTTCGTTGCAGCTGTCACGGTGAACGCTCACCCGCGCGATCTGGCCGGCATGCTGCAGCCGCTCCCAGACGAAGCGCGAAAGATTTTCAAGCGTCGGCGGCCCGAGCGCCTCGACCTTGTTGAGCAGCTTGTGGTCGAGCAATTTCCGCACCTCCTCGATGCGGCGCTGGAGCAGGCCGAGATCGAGCACCATCCCGGTTGCGGGATCGGGCGTGCCGCGCACGGTTACCTCGGCGCGGAAGGAGTGGCCGTGGATTTCCTGGCTTGCCGCGCCCAGCGTCGTTGCCGCCAGCGCGTGCGCTGCCTCGAACCGGAACGATTTCGTCAATTCCCACATTTCGACTGTTCCAACCTTCATCTGATGCCAAGGGTCTTGTGCGTCTGCAGGCTGAGCCGCCATTGCGGATGGCGCAGGCAGTAGTCGACGCAGCGTGCGGTGTTCTCGATCACGTCGGGTCCGTCCATCGGTTGCAGCGAGAAGCGCTCGAAGGCAAGGCCCGCAAAGTTTTCCGGCGCCGCGTCGGCCTGCGGATAGACCAGCTTGAGTTCGTGGCCGTTCCGGACCACCAGCTCCGCGCCGGCTTTGGGGCTGACGCAGATCCAGTCCATGCCGGGAGGAGGGGAGATCGTGCCGTTGGTCTCGACGCCGACCGCAAAGCCGCGCGCGTGCAAGGCGTCGACCAGCGCCGCATCCACCTGCAACAGCGGTTCGCCGCCGGTCAAGACCGTGTAGCGGTTTTCGCTCTTTCCCGTCCATTGCGCGGCGATGGTGTCGGCAAGCTCATCCGCCGAGGCATAGCGTCCGCCCAGCGTGCCGTCGGTTCCGACAAAATCCGTATCGCAGAATTGGCAGGTCGCGCTGGCGCGGTCCTGCTCGCGGCCGCTCCAGAGATTGCACCCCGAAAACCGGCAGAACACCGCCGCGCGGCCGGCATGGGCGCCCTCGCCCTGCAGGGTGAGAAAGATCTCCTTCACGGCGTAGCTCACCGCGCCATCTCCTTGAGGTTCGAACCGGTTTGCCGCAGCGCTTCGCCCAATGCCATCGCGGAAGCGACGGCGACATTGAGCGAACGCAGGCCCGGCTTGATCGGGATCACCAGCCGCGCGTCGGCCGCCGTAACGACCTCGTCGGTTACGCCGGCGGATTCCCGCCCGAACAAGAGGATGTCGGCCGCGCGATAGCGGTAATCAAGATAGGAACTGGCGCCCCCGGTCGTGAACAGGATCAGCCGGTAACCCCCGCGGCTGCGCCATTCCTCGAATTTTGGCCACGCGTCGTGCCGCATCAGGGTCACCTGGTCGAGATAATCCATGCCAGCGCGGCGGAAGTGCCGGTCGGATACCGCAAACCCCGCCGGCTCGATGATATGGACCGCCACGTCGAGGCAAGCGCAGAGCCTGAGAATCGTGCCGGTGTTCTGGGGGATGTCGGGCTGGAAAAGCGCGATCTGCATTTGGTGGCGGCCTTGCCGGCCCTCATGAAATGTATCAGGAAATCAACGCCTGCGGCGGAATTCGTGCATTGCACGCACCCCAGCCGATAGCGGGCTTGCGCTCGTCCGGCAAGGGTGCCAATAGAACGATTCTGGACTGCCTATTCCGCCCGCCTGGGCCCGGAAAAGCAGTTTTTCTGCCGCCGCGGGGGTCGCGGGCGCCGGCAGCCTCCCCCGGCTAGCGTATCTGTCGTGCCTGGGGCGGTTCCACCGGCTGCAGCTTGGAAAGGGACTGGAATCGTGACGACAGCGACTTCGGCGGATCATCCTACACGCCGTGATTTCCTCTTTGTTGCAACGGGGGCGGCCGCAACGGTGGGCGGACTGATTTCGCTCTGGCCGTTCATTTCCGAGATGAATCCGGACGCCTCGACGATCGCGGCCGGCGCGCCCATCGAAGTCGACCTGGCGCCGATCGCTTCCGGACAGGACATCAAGGTGTTCTGGCGCGGCAAGCCGATCTACATCATGAACCGCACCAAGAAGCAGATCGACGAAGCCCGCCAGGTGCCGGTCGCGAGCCTGCCCGATCCGGCGAGCGACCAGTCCCGGGTCAAGGAGGGCCACGACCAGTGGCTGGTCGTGATCGGCATCTGCACGCATCTCGGCTGCATCCCGATCGCGCATGAGGGTAACTACGACGGCTTCTTCTGCCCCTGCCACGGCTCGCAATACGACTCCTCAGGCCGCATCCGCCAGGGACCCGCACCGGCCAATCTGGTGGTGCCGCCATACAAATTCGTTTCCGATAGCAAAATCCAGATCGGCTAGGTCTCGAGATACGGTGTTTCGAGAGTTGGACCCGTCGCGTCGTCTTATTTCCCCAGGGATCGCATCATGAGCGGACCATCCGACTACCAACCGACCCATCCCGCCTTGAAGTGGATCGAACGGCGCCTGCCGATTTTCGGTTTCGTCCATGCCTCGTTCGTGGCCTATCCGACGCCGCGCAACCTGAACTACTGGTGGACCTTCGGCGCCATCCTTTCGTTCATGCTCGGCATCCAGATCCTCACCGGCGTGATCCTGGCGATGCACTATACGCCGGAGGCCACCATGGCGTTCCACTCGGTCGAGAGCATCGTGCGCGACGTCAACTACGGCTGGCTCTTGCGTAACATGCACGCCTCCGGCGCCTCGATGTTCTTCTTCGCCGTCTACGTCCACATGCTGCGCGGGCTGTATTACGGCTCGTACAAGGAGCCGCGCGAAGTGTTGTGGATTCTCGGCGTCATCATCTACCTGTTGATGATGGCAACCGGCTTCATGGGCTACGTGCTGCCGTGGGGCCAGATGAGTTTCTGGGGCGCCACCGTCATCACCAATTTGTTCTCGGCCATTCCCTATTTCGGCGAAAGCATCGTCACCCTGCTGTGGGGCGGCTATTCGGTGGGCAATCCGACGCTGAACCGTTTTTTCTCGCTGCATTACCTGCTGCCGTTCCTGATCGCAGGCGTCGTGGTGCTGCATGTCTGGGCGCTGCACGTCGCGGGCCAGAATAATCCGGCCGGCGTCGAGGCAAAGACCGAAAAGGATACCGTGCCGTTCACGCCCTACGCGACCATCAAGGACGGGTTCGGCGTCGCCTGCTTCATGATCCTGTTCGCCTGGTTCATCTTCTACATGCCGAACTACCTCGGCGACGCCGACAACTACATCCCCGCCAATCCCGGCGTGACGCCCGCCCATATCGTGCCCGAATGGTATTACCTGCCGTTCTACGCGATGCTTCGCTCGATTCCGAACAAGCTCGCCGGCGTGGTCGTGATGTTCTCCTCGATCCTGATCCTGGCGTTCCTGCCCTGGCTCGACACCGCGAAGACCAGGTCGTGCAAGTACCGCCCGCTGGCGAAACAGTTCTTCTGGATCTTCGTCATCGTCGCGGTGCTGCTCGGCTATCTCGGCGCGCAGCCCCCGGAAGGCATCTACGTGATCGCCGGTCGCATCCTGACCTTCTGCTATTTCGCCTATCTCCTGATCGTGCTGCCGCTGTTGAGCCGGATCGAAACGCCGAGGCCGGTTCCGAACTCGATCGCCGACGACGTGCTGGCGAAGAGCGGAAGCAGGACGGCGGTGGTGTCTTCGGTGATCGGGCTGATGGTCGCCGGTGCGCTGTTCGCGGCAAGCGTGCAGGACGCGCGCGCCGACGAGCAGGTGACCCCGCCGTCGCAGAAATGGTCATTCGCTGGCCCCTTCGGCAAATATGATCGCGGGGCGTTGCAGCGGGGCCTCAAGGTCTACAAGGAAGTCTGCTCGGCCTGTCACTCGCTGAACTATATCGCGTTCCGCAATCTCGCCGATCCCGGCGGCCCCGGCTATTCGGAATCGCAGGTCGCGGCGCTCGCGGCCGAGTACAAGATCAAGGACGGCCCCAACGACCAGGGCGAAATGTTCGACCGGCCCGGCCGGCCGGCCGACTATTTCCCCGCGCCGTTCCCCAACGAGCAGGCCGCGCGCGCGGCCAACGGCGGCGGGTTGCCGCCGGACCTGTCGCTGATCGCCAAGGCGCGCTCCTATGAGCGCGGCTTCCCGACCTTCATCTTCGACTTCTTCACCCAGTTCCAGGAGCAGGGCCCGAACTACGTCGATGCGCTGCTGCAGGGGTTCGAGAAGGAGCCGCCGGCCGGCGTCACCATCCCCGATGGCTCCTACTACAACAAATTTTTTCCCGGCCATGCCATCAAGATGCCGCCGCCGCTTAGCGACGGTATGGTCACCTTCGACGACGGTTCGCCCGCAACAGTTGCGCAATACGCCCACGACGTCGCGACCTTCCTGATGTGGGCCGCCGAGCCGCACATGGAGGTCCGTAAGCGAATGGGCTTTCAGGTCTTCGTGTTCCTGATCATCTTCGCGGGCATGATGTACTTCACCAAGAAGAAGGTCTGGGCCGACGCGCATTGACCGCTACGCCGATGGCATGAATTTGAAAAGCCCCCGCGGGGGCTTTTTGTTTGCCCGTCACTCCAGGTTCGATGCTTCGCATCAGCCCCGGAACGACGGTGGGCGATTGCATCCCGGCCGCACAGCGGACAAAATAGCCGCCAGTCGGCCACCCCAAGAAGATCATCGGAGGAACCCCATGGGCACCAGCATCTCGTTCAAGCGGCCGGACGGCAAGGACGCCGGCGGCTATCTCGCCAACGCCGCGCGGGGCAACGCGCCGGGCGTGGTCGTGATCCAGGAATGGTGGGGGCTGCAGGACCAGATCAAGGGAATGTGCGACCGCTTCGCGCTGGCCGGCTTCGATGCGTTGGCGCCCGACCTCTACAAGGGCAAGGTGGTGCCCTATCACGACACTGACGCCGCCGGAAAGGAGATGAACTCGCTGGACTTCATGGACCTCACCACGCAGACCGTGCGCGGCGCTGCGCAATATCTCGCCCGCAATGGCGCCAAGGTCGGCCTGACCGGCTTTTGCCTGGGCGGCGCGGTGACCATCATCGGCGCCACCAAGATTCCCGAATTGACCGCGGGTGTCGTGTTCTACGGAATTCCGCCGGAGCAAGCGGCCAAGCCTTCGGACGTGAAAGTTCCGCTGCAGGCGCATTTCGCCAACAAGGACGACTGGTGCACGCCGCAAGCCGTTGATGCCTTCGAAAAGGCGATGAAGGCCGCCGGCAAGTCGCTCGAACTGTTCCGCTATGACGCGGAGCATGGCTTCGCCAACGAGCAGCGGATGACGGTGCACGACCGTCAGGCCGCCGAGCTCGCCTGGGGCCGGGCGACGGAGTTTTTCAGGAAGCATCTGGGGTGAGTTGCCACGGCATCTCGCGTTCTGCTTCCTTTTATTATATGATGCGCCGATGATGAGAACGTTGGAAGACGCGATCGAGAAGATCCGCAAACTGCCAGAAGAGCGGCAGGCCTATGCCGCCGAGGTATTGGAACAGATCGCCGCCGCGGGCAGCGATCTGTTCATCGTACCGGAGGAGCATCGTGCTGCCGTTCTCGAAGGTTTTGAACAGGCCGGGCGCGGCGAGTTCATTAGTGATGATGAAATGGCGGCGCTTTGGAAGAAGTGCGGTTTGTGAAGCTGCGGTACGCGCCGCGTGCTCACGCCGATATCGTCCATATTCACGGATACATTGCGCAACACAATCGCGCCGCCGCGACCTCTGTGGTGCGCCAAATTCGCGCAACGGGCCGCCTTCTCGCGCAGTATCCTGGGCTGGGGCGAGAGACCAACATTCCAGGTGTTCGCGTATTTCCGACCGCCTGTTATCCCTATCTTGTCTATCATCGGATTCGCGAGGACGAATTGATTATTATCCATATCCGCGATGGACGCCGCGATGCACCTAAGGAAGACGAACTGTAACGTCTGCCATCGGCTGCTCGTCTATCGTACCCCGTCCCATCGCGGACACGTCCCCGGCAACAGCTCGCTCTCAATTTACATGCAGTCTCCCTCGGACGGGTCCCGAGAGCGGCTCAATAGAGTGCCCACCGCCGCCAAACCGGCGTCCGATATCGGTGAAAAGCACGCCTCAACCATTCCAAGTCTTCGTCCTTACACACCCTATCTCGCCCCTCTCTAAGCAGGTGTCCTCGGATTTCATCCGTTCCGGCCCAGGCGGCTTTGGAGCTCGGATTTTAGGCAATGAAGGACTGAAAGTCTTTGGTAAGTTTATCGTACCGAGCCTCGCTTGCAGAATCGATTCTTTCGCCGCAGAAGACCAGCGTCTCGTGCGCTTCTTTCAAGATCGCGAATTCACAATTAACGGAAGCATTGTTGGCGTAAGCGTGGCCCACCAAGCCAATCAAGCACGCGCCGATTAGTCGTGATCTCCTAAGCAAGAACCGTTCTCCATTGGACACCTTGCTTCTGTTATTGCTTCAC
>CAVRIB010000015.1:0-475770 GCA_963721135.1 uncultured Alphaproteobacteria bacterium | reverse complement strand
TTGCACTTGCGGTCCTGGTCGCCGGTACATCCTTCGCGGCCGCGGAGGATATCAAGGCTGGCGACCTCGTCATCAGCCAGGCCTGGACCCGAGCCACGCCGAAGGGCGCGAAAACAGGTGGCGGCTATCTTACCATCGAGAACAAGGGAACGGCACCCGACACGCTACTCGGCGGTTCGGCCGATATTGCTGGCAGCGTGCAGGTCCACAAGATGTCTATGGACAACGGCGTGATGAAAATGCGCCCACTCGAAAAGGGCCTAGCCATCGAGGCGGGCAAGACCGTCAAGCTCGCGCCGGGCGGCTATCATCTGATGATGATGGATTTGAAGAGCCCGCTGAAGAAGGGTGAGAAGCTGCCGATGACGCTTGAGTTCGAAAGAGCCGGGAAGGTGCAGATCTCTCTCGACGTGCAGGGCGTCGGCGCACAGGGGCCAGCCGGCGGTGGCGGCATGGACATGAAGAAGATGCCAGGCCATTCGGATATGAAGATGTAGCATACAATATCGTTCTGCCCGCACACCGTCGCGAGCAGGGGAGACGACAGGAGATCGGCCGGAGTTTAACACTGGAGTAGTAGCAAGCTCGCTGGCCGGCATGTTTGTGTCGGACACGGTGCAAACGTCGCCAGGGTCGGCAGGGTCCGTTATCGGCATGCTGATCTATCCCGACAAGATCCTGCTCGAGCTGGGGCCCGCTGACGGTTTTTAGCGTCGCCGAGGATTTCTACGACCGTATGGATGACGTAATACCGCCATTACGAGCAGCAGCGAACAGGTCAAAACGCGCGCCGCGCCAACTTGGCGGATGACGCGGCTCTTAGCTGTGGGAGCGAACCCCTTCTCAGCGGTTCCGCTCAGTGGCTCATGGCTTCGCCATATGCCATGCGCCATTAAGAAAGCCATCGCCGTTGGTCTCACCTGGCGCGGTATCCTTTTTGAAGGTGTAGAGCGGCTTACCCTTATAAGCCCACATCATTTTGCCGTCGTCGCGGGTGACGACCGTCCAGTCGCCTGTGGGCTTGGCTTCGGCGTTGGCCATCAACGGCGGCCAGTTTTCTGCGCAGGGGCCATTGCACATCGACTTGCCATTGGCATCCTTGTCGAAGGCGTAGAGGGTCATGCCCTTACCATCCACTAACGCTTTACCTTTTGCGGTGTCGGCAGTTTTTGCGGGAGCCATTTGCCCGAACGCTATCGAACTTGCGAAAACAACAGCTGCTGCTGCAATGGCGGCGAATGTCTTGGAAATCATGACAGTATCCCTCCTTCTCTTGGTTGCTCATACGCTAATGTCAGCAATAAAAACTCCTGCGACTTAGATTTATTCCCTAAGGGCACACCTCTGACGCGGATAAAGATCCGGACGAGCATATCTGCCGGCCGGGCAAGCCGCAGGGATGAAGATGTGAGCATTTGGAGTGCGGGTAATGCCCGCAGGCAGCAGAGAGCTGTTCTAACTGAAAGTCTGTTGACTTCCGCTTTTGGCACAGCCTGTGTGAAAACCCCACTGATGCTATGATTCCCTTGCTGAATCGCGGGGGGAACAATGAAGGGTTTTGTTCAAGGGGTAGATCGCCAGCAGACTACGCTGTTACCGGAATGCCTTGATGATTGGGTGGACGGGAGCAATCCTGTTCGGGCGGTGGACGTGTTCGTCGATGCGCTGCAACTGCGTGAACTGGGGTTCGATAGCGCCACCCCGGCAGCGACCGGCCGGCCGGCATATCATCCGTCGCCGATGCTGAAGCTCTATATCTATGGCTACCTGAACCGGGTCCAATCGAGCCGGCGGCTGGAGCGTGAGGCTGGCCGCAATCTGGAAGTGATGTGGCTGACGGGACGGCTCGCTCCAGATCACAAAACCATCGCCGATTTCCGCAAAGACAACGGCTCTGCCATCAAGAAGGTCTGCGCGCAATTCGTTGCCTTGTGCCGCAAGATGGGTCTTTTGGCGAAAGCGAGCGTTGCGATTGACGGCAGCAAGTTCAAGGCGGTTAATTCGCGCGACAACAACTTCACGAAAGGAAAGATGGAGCGGCGCCTGGCGCAAATCGAGGAGAGCGTTGCGCGCTATCTGAGCCAGCTCGACACCGCCGATCGCCAGACAGCCACCGGTGAGGCGCCCTCGGAGGAGCTTGCGGCCAGGACTACGCGGCTCAAGGAGAAGCTGATCAAGCTCGAAGAGGAGGTGAAGCGCCTCAAAGCGATTGAGAAGGTGATGCTCGCCGCGCCCGATCAGCAGGTCTCCTTCACCGATCCTGATTCCCGCTCGATGGCGACCAGCGGGCGCGGTTCCGGGATGGTCGGCTACAATGTCCAAGTGGCCGTCGATACGACGAACGATCTGATCGTGGCGCATGAGGTGACCAACGTCGGCACCGACAAGTCGCATCTCGCGAACATAGCCGGCCAAGCGAAGGTGGCATTGGAGGCAGAAAAACTCGAAGCCTTTGCCGACCGCGGCTACTTCAAGGGTGAGGAGATCCTCACATGCGATGAGGCTGGCATCACGGTCACCCTGCCGAAACCCCAGACATCGGAGGCGAAGTCGGAAGGCCGCTTCGGCAAGCAGGATTTCCGCTACGTGGCTGAGGAGGACATCTACATTTGTCCTGCCGGTGAGAAGCTGACCAACCACTTCACGAACGAGGAAAATGGAGTGGTCCTGCACCACTACTGGACCAACGCGTGCCGCACCTGCGCGCTGAAAGCCCAGTGCACGAAGGGACCGCAACGTCGTATCAAGCGGTGGGAGCACGAGCACGTTGTCGATGCCGTGCAGGCGCGCCTGGACAGAAATCCGGATGCAATGCGTACCCGCCGCGAGACGGTCGAGCATCCGTTTGGCACGCTAAAGATGCGGATGGGGGCGACGCACTTTTTAATGAAGACGCTGCCGAAGGTGGTGACCGAGATGGCGTTGCACGTGCTCGCCTACAACCTCACACGAATAGTGAACATCATCGGTATTAAACCACTCCTGGCCGCGATGCGGGCTTGAGGAGCGCGTCATGGTGCTCGCTGTGAGACCCTTAGGGTCGCTCAGCATGGCCCGAGGCTGCGCCCGGATTGACTCCAGACCCGATACAGCAAAAATAGGCTCAGCCGATCGCGTCGAGGTCCATCACGCCCGGCTACTTGCAGTTATTGGGATATGACGTTGCCCCCGCCGTTTAATCCGGATTGAACTGGAGTCTGGCCCTTAAAGGAAGGACCAGACGATGAAGCGGAAGCGGTTTACGGAAGAGCAGATCATCGGGGTTTTGAAGGAGCACGAGCTAGGTGCGAAGACGGCCGATCTGTGCCGCAAGCACGGGATCAGCGAGGCGACCTTCTACAACTGGAAGAGCAAATTCGGCGGCATGGACGTGTCCGAAGCCAAGCGGCTGAAGCAGCTTCAGGACGAGAACGGCAAGCTGAAGAGGCTGCTGGCCGACGCCATGCTCGACAACGCGGCCTTGAAGGATCTGCTGTCAAAAAAATGGTGACGCCCGCTGTGAAGCGAGAGGCTGTCGCCCATCTCAGGACGGCACATGAGATGAGCGAGCGGCGGGCGTGCCGGGTGATCGGCTGCGAACGGATGACGGTGCGCTATCGCTCCCGACGGCCGGACGATCCGGTCTTGCGCGAACGTCTGCGGGCGCTGGCACGGGAACGCCGACGGTTCGGCTATCGCCGGCTGCTCATCTTCCTGCGCCGGGAAGGCTTCGTCGTGAACCACAAGCGGCTATTCCGCATTTACCGCGAGGAACGGCTCATGGTGCGCAAACGGGGCGGCCGCAAAAGAGCTTTGGGAACAAGGGCACCGATGGCGGTGCCGCTGATACCGAACGATCGCTGGTCGCTGGACTTCGTCTCCGACCAGTTCGCGAGCGGCCGCAGATTCCGCATCCTGGCGATCTTCGACGTTTGCACCCGGGAATGCCTCGCAGCCGTGGCCGACGTCTCGCTATCAGGCCGCCGGGTCGCACGCGAACTCGATCTTCTGATCGCCACGCGCGGCAAGCCCAAGACGATCGTCAGCGACAACGGCACCGAGCTGACCAGCAACGCGATCCTGTGCTGGGCCGATCAAACCCACGTCGGGTGGCACTACATCGCGCCGGGAAAGCCCATGCAAAACGCCTTCGTCGAGAGCTTCAACGGCCGTCTGCGGGACGAGTTCCTGAACGAGACGCTGTTCACCTCGCTGCTACAGGCGCGCCTGGCGCTGGAAGACTGGCGACGCGACTACAACAATGTCCGGCCACACTCGCGCATCGGCTGGCTCGCGCCGGCCGTCTATGCGGCCCAATTCTCACCCCAACTTGGCCAAGGCGCTGCGCTCCGCAATGGCTCCGCGCCTTGGCCAACGGCTGCAACTATGCAAGATGGCAACCGCCAGACTCTCAGTCCAACTGGATAAGAGTTGGGGGCAACGTCAGATACAAAAAACGTTTCCACACGGCCTGGGTCAAAAACGGTCCTGACGGCCCCGAAGGGCGACTTCCGTTCTACCCCTATGAACGGACGTCGCCAGACCGGCCCGGTTGGTCGGTTTTGTGCCATGTGTGGACGGCTCCGTGTTGGCAAGAGCTTTCTTCACGTTTTGCAGCATTGGTCGGTGCAGCCATGTGTTCGGCCTTTTGATGCGGTTCACATGACCGCTGGCCATAATGCCCTCCGCGGATCAGGTCCCGACCAACACCTCGCATTCAAGAATGCCTTGGCACATGTGGGTTGTCCTGATCGCCGGATCGACCGGCTCTGCTTTACGTGCTGTTCGCCCTCCCAACCTTCACATCACGCCGGTTGTCCGGCGCGATCTCGTTTATCGCGCAAGCGCGACGGGTTCCTTGTATCGCTCACCCCTGGCCATCATAGCCCAGACCATTCGGGCGATTTTGTTGGCGAGCGCAATAGCCGCAACCTTCGTTGGCCGCCTCGCCAGCAAGGCCGTGAGCCAGGGCCGATGTTGGGTGCCATGGATCTTGGCGTAACGGATGACGGCGAGCGCGCCGGCCACGAACAGGCCGCGCAGATAACGGTCACCTTGCTTGCTGATATTGCCAAGCCTGTTCTTGCCTCCACTCGAGTGCTGCTTCGGCACAATACCGATCCAGGCCGAGAAGTTGCGCCCCGATCGGAAGGACTTTGGATCAGCAACGGCTGCGACCAAAGCAGTGGCCAGTACCGGACCGACGCCGGGGGCTTCTTCGAGCCTCATGCTCATCTCGTTGGATCGGTGCCAGGCCCTGATCAGCCGGTCGAACTCCAGGATCTGCTCCTTGATCCTCCGCAACTGAGCCCCGAATGCCGACAGACACGCACGAGCTATCTCAGGAACCCGCCTGTCGCTTGGATCGGCGACGACGTTGAGCAGTTCTTCGACACCGTGACGCCCGACTGGCGCAACGATCCCGAACTCAGCAAGATGGGCCCGGATCGCATTGATCACTGCGGTCTGCTGACGGATGAACAGATGGCGCGTGCGGTGGAGCACCAGGCCACTTTGCTGTTCGGGGGTCTTGGTTGGTACAAAGCGCATGTTGGCCCTGGTGACTGCCTCGCAAATAGCCTCTGCGTCAGCCGCATCGTTCTTCTGCCGCTTGACGTAGGGCTTCACATAGGCCGGTGGGATCAACCGCACGGTGTGACCCAGTGCCTGCAGCTCGCGTGACCAGTGGTGCGCCGAGGCGCAGGCTTCGATACCGACCAGGCATGGCGACAGCTTCTGGAAGAACGTCAGGACGTAGCGGCGCTTCAACTGGCGGCGAATGACCACCTGGCCGCCAGCGTCAACGCCGTGAACCTGGAAAACTGACTTGGCGATGTCTAAACCGATTGTCGTTATCGTCTGCATGGCTCGCTCCTCTGAGTCGTGGGAGCCTCAACAGCGCCCACATCCATGGCACCGATGTGCCGGTGGAGGAGCCGTCCACAGCATCAACACCAGAAGTCCCCACTTGCATAACGAAAAAGGCCGCCTTAGTAGGCGGCCTCCGCCTTAAACCACAAGCCTATTGCAGTGCCGTCGTGCTGGTGAAGTTTCCGTTGACGCCGTTGCCGTTCAAGCCGTTGTTGCCGAACGATACGATGGCTCCTTGAGTAGCCTGCACGCCTGTTCCGTTAGCGCCGATGGTCGATGAAAACACGTCGATATTCGAGCCCGCCGAATTGGCATGGATGCCAGTCCCCACATTGGCATTGATGGTCGAACTCTCGACCGTGAGATAGACTTGGCTTGCGGTCGTATGGATGCCATCTCCGGAATTTCCCAAAATCAGGCTGTTGCGGATCGTGCCGGCGGCAACGCCGGTATCAGACTCGATGTCGAAGCCGGTTCCACCTCCGGACAGTTCGACATGGTCGAGGGCGATCGTTTCGATGGTGGATACCCCGTGCGGATCGATCTGGATTGCGTTCCCAGAGTTGTTGATGAACCGCGAGTTTGATACGTTCAGCAAGCTTCGGCCGGAGCTTGAAGAAAGAAAAATCCCATCGACGAACCCCTGCACTACGCAGTCCTCGACGACTAGCGAACCGGTGGCAAACGCAGCAGCCGCAATTCCTACGCCACCCGTACCAAGGCCATTCAGGCTGAGATGGCGAAGCACAATGTTTATCGCCGGACTACCTTCGACCACAATCGCGTTGCTATTGTTTGCCGGGGCTAATACGTTTCCGACATTGCCGGTGCCGCAATCAATAGTGAGAGAGGTGGTAATGGCAACCGTGCCGTAGCTGCCGCTACCGATGCAGTTTATCTGGGAGACATTGCCCTTATTGAACGCGCCTTGGAATGTGGCGCACGGGGCGGTCTGGCCGCAGTTGTTAGCGTCGTTTCCGTTAGGGCCGACCCACAACACGTTCTGCGCGCGGACCGGGCTTGCCGAAATCAACAGCACCACCGCGAAAAGCGAGGCGCAAAACAAAACGACTTTTCTCATCATCTTACCCCAAATGATTTTGAGTTGACGACATTCGACCGCGCGCGAGCGCAACCGCGTGGCCATTCAACCACGGCAGGCTGCTGACGGGCTAGTCTCAAAGTCCGGTTGGGTCTTACTTCAATGCGAAGCCGCCGGTCACCGGCGTTACTCCGTCGCTGGCGTTCCCGGTCAGCCGGTTGTTGCCGTAGGAGTAGATTGTACCGCCCCCCGCCGTGGAGAGGCCGGTTAGGTTGGACATCACGGTCGTATCCGAAAGGAACACGAGGCCACCCGAGCCTTGCGACAGGATACCGCTGCCGCCGTTGATCAGCGATGAGCTGTGATCGATAACGATTGCCGTGATCGATCCTGCCGTGTAGGCGGAGATGCCGTTGACGGTACTGTTTGCTACCGTGCTGTCCTTGATATGAAGCAGGATCGTACCGGTGCCGCCGGCATTGTTGGCGAAGATGCCATAGGTGTTGTTTTCGACCGTCGTCCGTTCGATCACTGCATGTGCACTACCCGATCCCGATGGCTGGATAATGATGCCGCCGCCGGCGGTACCGTTACCGTTGTTCTTGATGATGCTATCAGTCACATGGAGTTCAGCCGTGACGCCGCTAGGTGGAGAGAAATGGATCCCTGTAGCGGGGCTGCCGCTGTTCCAATTTTCAATGACGCAATGTTCGACGAACAGGGCAGAGCCGTTTTGAAAATCGACTCCAATGCCTCCATTACCATTAAGTCCGTTTATATTCAGGTTACGCAGCGTCACGACAATTCCTAGGCCATATATGCTTACTTCCCAAACTCCCGCTGAAATCCCAGCGCAATCGATTGTTATGCTCTTGGTGATGACAAAGCCAAATATAGTATTGCCCCCCGAATTTCCGCCTTGGTCGACGCAAGTTACAAGGCCTCCGGAATTCGTCGCAGCGACCGCGGTGCCCAAGTTGGCACACGGTGCCGAAAACGTACAGGCGGTGCCGCTGCCGTTCCCCGAAACGAAACTATGAAAGTTTTGGGCATGAGCGGGCGTTGCCACGGCGAAGCCCAGAACGATGCTGAGACAGGCAAAAACAGATCGAATGCGTTTCATAATTGTTCTCCCTTTGCTTAAGTCGAAATGCTCCGAACCCGTCGGTCCGATGTGCGAGTGTGACATCGGAGAGAAACCGGGGGTCAGCACCACCAAGCCTATGACAGTTTGTGGAGAGGCTCTACTCTACCGCCGTGTCTGCAATGACCGTTGTGGGTCGATAGTGTTGAAAAAGGCTTCAATGTTTTGGGCTTGGCTCGTCTCTGGAGCATTTGCGAGACCGCTTTTTTACCTACTCCCTTGTGGTGGCATCAGTGGCTTTGGCTGTGGCGTGCCGCCGTTGATGCAGGGAGGACGCAACAACCCCTCATGCAAGACAGGTCGTCGTCGGTTCGTGAGGCCTCGGCCGCCAGACGTGCTTTGCCAGCGTCTTCAGGTTCTGCACAATGGCTGCGAGGTGAAATTCGTCGCGCGCACCGGAGAGCCCCCTCAGGCGCATGCGCTCGAATTGATGGTGGGTCTTTAGGTGCGCAAAGCGCATCTCGACCTTCTTGCGCTCGTCGCGTGATCTCTCGAACTCCGGCGTACCTATGAAGGAACGCGCATGATCGCGAGCATCCTCGTCGACGTCGCGTGTGACCTTCCGCGAGGGCGTGTTTGGACAGCATTGCGGCTTGAGGGGACATGCACCACAGTCGCGCTTAAGCGCAAGATAGCGCACCTTGTGGTCTCTGCCGACGTTGCCAGTGGTCTTGAGCAGCTTGTCCGCGGGACACACGTAGACGTTACGCTCACGATCGAACGTGAAGTCGCTGCGCGAGAAGGTTCCATCTTCCCGATCGCTCTTGTCCCACACCGGAATGTGCGGCGTGATGCCGGTGCCGACGAGCCAGCCGAGGAACTTGCCTGTCCCGTATGCCGTGTCGGCCACCAGTCGGTCGGGCTTCAAGCCCAAGGTCTCTTCGGTGCGCACGATCATCGTCTTGGTCGCGGCCACCTCGTCGTAGGTGCGGGCCGGAGTGGCTTCCACGTCAACGACGATCGCATATTCGATGTCGATCAGGTAATTGAGCCCGTAACCAAACTGGACGCGTTTGTTGGCTTTCGCGGTCCAGGCCGAACACGGGTCCACTGGAGAAATCGCCTTCGGCACCTTGCGATCGGCGTCGGGATCTTCGTCATCAAGGGCTCCAAGGAACTCGGCCACCGCCCGCGTCTGACGTTCCGGCGCCGACCAGTCGATCTCGTCAGGAGCCTTGCCATGATAACGGCTGGCATCCGCTTCCATGACGCTGGCATCGACGGCGAAGGCTTCACCCTTGACCAGACCCGCGTCCATGCACGTTCGCACCACTGCCTCGAATACCTGACGAAACAGATCGCTCTCGCGGAACCGGCCGTGGCGATTGGCTGAGAACGTCGAGTGGTCAGGAACCTTGTCGTCAAGATCGAGGCGGCAGAACCAGCGATAGGCGAGATGCAATTCGACCTCCTCGCAAAGCCTCCTCTCAAAACGAATGCCGTAGCAGTAGCCAACGATGAGCATGCGGATCATCAGCTCGGGGTCGATCGATGGCCGCCCGATCTCGCTGTAGAAAGGCGCCAGCTTCTCCCGAAACTCAGCTAATATCCGACCCACAATCGGGTTGATGCGGCGAAGGAGATGGCGTTCCGGGATGCGCTTCTCAAGGTTGAAGAGATAGAACAGCTGGCTCTGATCGACCGTCTGCCGACCCATCATGATCCGCCTCCGCCGCTGAAACCCTCAACGAAACGGAATCATGATTCGCCGATAATCACGAGCGACTTTTTCAACACTATCGGTCAAAAGCTGCCCTCACGGCCTCAAAATGCGACTTCCGCTTTGCCCCTGATAGCAAACTCAAGTCAGACACGGCTGGAGGTCCGTTCCGTGCCACAAGCAGACGAACGTGGCATAGCGGCTTTTGAAAATCCGCGATTGTGGATATGCTTGAGATGCTGGAAACATCTGCATGACCGAAGGGATAACCAATGTAGCAGGAATTGAGATACCTTCCACTGATCCAATCTTTCTCGCGGTGGTTGGGGTTCATATCCTGCTGGGGCTCGCCTGCACCGTCACAGGCGCCATCGCCGTGCTAAGTCAGAAACGTGCGGGTCGCCATCCCTGGTACGGCACGATCTACTTTTGGTGTTTGGCCGGGGTTTTCCTAACTGCAACTGGCCTCGCTGTGGCGCGTTGGGCCGAGGACTACCACTTGTTCATTCTCGGAGCTCTGTCGTTCGCGGCAGCGTATTTTGGCCGCCAAGCCAGACGGCGACGCTGGCGCAATTGGGCTAGGCTGCACATCACCGGCATGGGGACATCTTACGTTTTGCTCCTAATCGCCTTCTACGTGGACAACGGAAAGCAGTTGCCTGTTTGGAGCAATCTCCCCCACTTCACCTATTGGCTGTTGCCTCTAGTCGTTGGGGTTCCGCTCATCGTTCGTGCTCTGTTGTGGCATCCACTGGCACAACAAAAGAGCCTGCCTCAATAACGCTCGGCGGGCGCGCTACCGGATGCTGGCGATGTCCTGTTTCTTCTGCAGATATTCCTCTCGGTTGATTTCACCGCGCGCATAGCGCTCCTCAAGCACCTCTAGGCCGGAAGACCGCTGCAGAAATGATCGATACGCGCCGGGCGTCCGCATAAACCAGATCACCGCAGCGATGATTGCACCCAAGATGACGATCCAAAAGATCATGTGAAAAAATCCAAATGCACCATAGCCCCAACCCATCATTCCCCAACTCGGTCCATAACCCCACATCATCGATCTTCCTCCGGGGCGAAGTTAAAGCTAGGGTGTCGGTCTACGCTAAGGCTTATTAACATTATCGACCAACCACTCGCTTGTTTTGATCCATATCAAGCGAGCGACACCATCCGCAAGGGATTGAGTCATGGCGGCGACACGGCTGCTCTCGCACGACCAGGCCGCACGCTTCTATGACGCGCTGGGCGCCGGACTCGACACGCAAGCGTTCTACGAGGCTGCAGCGCTGCACGACCTTGTTGCGCATCTTGGACTGGAGACATGCCGATCTGTAGTGGAATTCGGCTTTGGAACCGGCCGGCTCGCAGCAGAACTGCTGAGCGCGCACCTCCCTTCCGACGCGACCTATCTTGGATTGGACGTCAGCGCCACAATGGTTCGTTTAGCTAAGAGCCGCCTGCGCCCTTTCGGGGAGCGCGCCGAGGTCAGGCAATCCGACGGGACGGCCCATATCGATGTCGCGGATGGTACCTTCGACAGATTTATTTCTGCCTATGTCTTCGACCTATTGTCGGACGACGAGATTAAAGCTGTGCTGAACGAGGCTCACCGCGTCCTAAGGCCGGATGGACTGCTCGGCCTTGCCAGTTTGACAAACGGTCCGAGCCCGATCTCCCGGATGGTATCAACGATGTGGCATGGCTTTCATCGCATATCGCCGTGGCTCGTCGGCGGCTGCCGACCGCTTACACTCCGTACCTTGATTTCGAATGCCCAATGGCAAATTGTTTACACGAACATTGTCGTTCGCTTCGGCGTGCCTTCGGAACTTGTTGTGGCAAGGCCGCTTTCTTAGAGTGCCCAACTGAAAACCCGCTCGACTTCTTTACTGCCGTTCGCCTCGAAACAGCGCCCGTGGCTGAGAATGATGCGCTCCGGTTGCCAAGACAGAATACTTTCAACAGCCGGTCTCACCTTTCTTCTACTCGGCCAAAACGCCAAGCGCAGATCAACCGGCATTCCGCTGGAGGGAGAGGAGACGCCGAAGAGCCGCGCAATCAGACGATAAGGCTGGCCTATCTTGTCGGGCTCGAAGTTCATGATGGTGTCGGCTAAAATAAGCGTTTTTGTTTTCTTATGAAAGAAAACGACTTCGTCCAAAACGAAGCCGGGAATGATCGTCTGTTCGATCTCATCGCGCCACTCTGGTGGCGCGGTCTGGCCAAGGTCTCTCACAAAATGGACGTCGATGTTCTGTGATTGCGCGCGCTCGCGCACTCCCGCTGACGCCCATGTGACGGCCTCGGGGAATGCGCGCGCCCATTCGCCGATGTGCGCGTAATGTCCGCGATTAGGCGAAACGAGGTGGCGTATCCGCCCCAAGAAGCCGAGCTGGGTTGCGAGTGTAGCGTCGAATGCAATTGGCGAATGAAGAAAAAGATCACCGGTCGCGAGTTGCACGACGGTCATCCGCGTCGTGAAGGGCCACGGCATCTTCATTCCCGCTATCGACACGTACTCAAACGGTCCGTCCACGATGCCGATGTGAGCTGCAAACGGCTTATACTCGTTGATGGGTTCGTAAAGTGAGGAGACGCCGTTCGCCGACATATCTCTTCTACCGTCAAAGACACGACGCGCGGAATTTACAAGTACTACCTTCTTAGAAGAGAAATGCTGCAACATGTCCGAATTGGGTCTTGTGTCACGAAGCGTAGCCGGTCCAAACGGCTGCGCGCAACTTTATAGGAGATGAAGGTAGGTCCTTCGGGTTCGGCGATCAGGTCGCTGATCCCAAGCCACCGCGGGCCGCTTTGGTCAAAAGCCACGGTGGTGAGCGCTGCGGAAACGCTGGGACGGTTGATCCCGGCAGGTACGGTTGAGAGAGGCGAGCGCAAGCGAACCGTCGATGAAGTGTCGAAATCGGATCAGGCGATGTCAAAACCGGGGGCTGACCCTTCCTCCGGGATCAGCTTGGGCGATGTCCTGATACGGCCCAAGCGACATCCGGCATGTAGACGGCGCGAAGCTCAACCAGGCTCTTGTAAGGAACGTGAGAACCTGGCCGGCGATGCCAAGGGAAAAGGCACAAGCGGCTCCAACCGCAAGGCCGATAGTACCGATGCGCCGGAGAGGGGCGGACTGCTCCGTAGTAGCGAGGAAGCGGCTGCAATGGTCGTGGAGCGAAGGGGGCGGGTCATCGACGATGAATCGGGCCAACTGGCAACGGGAGGAGCCCGAAGTTCAACGGAAGGCGGCAGCCTTCAATCGATGGCACGAGCCGGATGATGCGAGAGTATCAAGTCCGGATCTGTGAGAGGCTCGGGGTGAAATTCCCCGAGCCTACTCGGCAATCGCGTCATTTTTGGCCGTCGGCCATCACTTCCGGTCCTCCCCCAGAAACGGACATCGCCAGAGCCGGTCGGCATGTCTCAAAGGTGCCAACAGCGGAAGTCGCGGGGCAAAGAAAAAGCCGCCCGAAGGCGGCTCTCATTCAAACGGATGGTTGTGGGTTAGGCGGCCATCAATGCTGGCTTTGACTTCCGGCGATAGGCCATGAAGCCGACGCCTGCGAAGCCGAGAAGCATCATTGCCCAGGTGGAAGGCTCGGGGACTGCGGCCACTGTCTCTCTGACGTCTCGCTCTAGAATGTTCACATTGGCAAGGTAAGCGTCCGTATTCTGTCCATCCGGAATCGGGCCGAACTCATACACGAACACGAAAGACTGTGTGATCGCAAACAGACCGCTGTCGCCGGTGATGACAAACGGGTTGGGCTGTGAGGTAAGAAGTGTGTAGAAGTCGAACTCAGCCTGATCGGAAGTCACCAACCCCAAGCCATGCACATTTGTGGCATTGGTGAAAGTCCCCAACCCCAAGCCAACGCCGTTGGCGAAGTTTCCAATGTTGCTTTGAAGATAGGAGGCGAGGGTTGGAATTGCGTTAGGCGTTCCGGCAAATGCCGGCGGAATCGTCGAATCGCCAGCGATCTGTGACGCAATATTCTGCCCGTACGAAACCAAAAGAGAATCCGGCACAATCCCCGTCGCCGCCCCCTCTACCGTCATGGCGGTTGTTGTCGAGATGAGCTGATTGCTCGGCGAGTAGAGTTGCGCCGTGCCAACAAAAATATCGACCTTAGTAGCGAAATCAATCTCCGAGGCGGCGGCTGGGGCAACTAAAGCGGTCCCGAACAGAAGAGCGACTAGAACACAGCGCATAAGTGCAATTCTCCCGCCACAGTTAAGCGATGTTCAGGCTACGCGCTCAATTCGGCCCATTTTTCATCGGTAATTAAAATATTATAGCAAATTCCGAAGCGGCGGAATACTTAAAAATAGAGATGAACCGGGGTGCCGGGCAAGCCATCCATGTCTGAGACCGGTAAATTTACAAGAAATATTTAATTGCGAGCGGGCTGATAACCTCAAATTTTTCAAATTAAATAGCCGGACACCGAGGGCTGAAATACCCCCATATTGAATTCCCGATCAGGTAGTAAGTCAATCCAGTTTCGCGGCTCCGGCACCTTAAATAGCCGGACACCGAGGGCGATGGGATGCGAAGTCCGTTGTGGGTCGTGTGTCACGAGCGTAGCCGGTCCAAACGGCGACGCACAACTGTACGAGAGATGAAGGAGGGCCCTTCGGGTTCGGCGATCAGGTGCTGATCCCAAGCCACTGCAAGCTGCTACGGCCAAAAGCCGTGGTGGTGAGCGTTGCAGTCAAGTCTGGGCAGGAAGTCCAGGCGGCAAGGTCGAGAGAGGCGAGCGCAAGCAAACCGTCGATGAAGTGTCGAAAGCGGATTAGACGATGTCAAAACCGGGGGATGACCCTTCCCCCGGGATTAGCCCGGAGGATGCCTGATACGGTCCGGGCGGCATCCGGCATGTAGGCGGCGCGAAGCTCGACCAGGCTTTCGTATGGAACGTGAGAACCTGCACTGCGTCACACCGCTCGGCTTCAATGGGCGGGGGGAAGGGACAAGCCACAAGCGGCGCCAATCGCGAGGGCGAGAGTACCGACACGCAGGGCAGGGACGGAGCAGCCCGTAGTAGCATTGAAGGTCCTGTAATGGGGCTGGAGCCAAGGGGCTGCGTTGTTCAGCCTTGGCCATGGGCCAACTGGAGACAGGACGAACCCATGGACGAGGCAAAGCCGTTTCTGATCCCCAAGCGGGAAGTCTGGGAAGCCTTCAAGCGTGTGAAGGCCAACCAGGGAGCGGCTGGCGTAGACGGACAATCGATCGAAGACTTCGAGGCCAACCTGTCGGGCAACCTCTATAAGCTCTGGAATCGATGTCCTCAGGGAGCTACTTCCCCCAGCCGGTGCGGCGTGTCGACATTCCGAAAGCAAGTGGTGGCATCAGGACGTTGGGCATTCCAACGGTCGCCGACCGCATTGCTCAGGAAGTCGCTCGCCGATATCTGGAGCCGATCTTGGAGCCGGTGTTTCATCCGGACTCCTTTGGCTACCGGCCCGGCAAGTCTGCGATTGATGCCGTGGCGAAAGCCCGCGAGCGCTGCTGGCGCCACGACTGGGTGCTCGATCTCGACATCAAGGGCTTCTTCGATAGCATCGACTGGGAGCTTCTGCTCAAGGCGGTCCGCCGACATACAGACTGCGCTTGGGTGCTGCTTTATATCGAGCGCTGGCTGAAGGCGTCCGTGCAGATGGAAGATGGCAGCGTCGTACCGCGACAGGCGGGAACGCCACAGGGCGGGGTGATCTCGCCGCTGCTGGCGAACCTGTTCCTGCACTACGCGTTCGACAAATGGATGGCGCGGGAGTTCCCGCACATCCCCTTCGAGCGCTATGCGGACGACGCGATCTGTCACTGCAGAACCGAGGAAGACGCACGGGCCCTCTGGCGTGCAATTGCCGACCGCTTTGCGGCCTGCAAGCTGGTTCTCCATCCTGAGAAGACGAAGATCGTCTACTGCAAGGATGTGAACCGACGCGGCGACCACCCGGACATCCACTTCGATTTTCTGGGCTACCAGTTCCGAGCCCGAAGGACGATGTGGGTCAAGCCGGATGGGCGCATCTTCGCACACAGCTTCCTGCCTGCTGCCAGCCCGAAGGCATTGAAGCGCATCAGCCGGGAGATCCGGCACTGGGCGCTTCATCACCGCAGCGACAAGTCCCTCAGCGATCTGGCCGCGATGTACAACCCGTGCATCCGGGGCTGGATCAACTACTACAGCCACTTCTATCCGACGCAGTTGCGTCCAACCCTGAAAAGGATCGATGCCTATGTCATTCGATGGGCTCGCCGCAAATATAAGCGGATGGTCCATTGGACCAAGGGCGCGAGGGACTGGTTCGATCGGCTGCGCCGCGCAATCCAGCACTCTTTGCCCATTGGCCGCTATGCCATGGCAACGGCCGAACATCGGGAGCCGTATGAATTGAGAGGTTCACGTACGGTTCTGGGAGCGCCCGAGGGTGAAACTCCCCCGGGCCACTCGTCATTCTCGACCGAATTGGGCTGCTCCCACCATGTCCGCTTTCCCTCCGATAGCGACCGAACTGCGGACATCGCTGGAGGTCCGGTTCGTGCCAAGAGCGGCTATTGGACCTTTTTGCAACCCTGCTCAGAGCCACAAAAGCGCAAAAGCAATGGTCAGGACCGTGAGCGGTGCCCCCACCTTGAAATACGTCCAAAAATCGAATTGCACACCTCTCGCCTTCGCACGCTGGGCGACAATAAGATTGGCAACAGAACCGACCAGTGTGAAATTCCCGGCCAGCGTTGCCGCCATCGCGACCACAAGCCAAGCGCGTTGAGGGTCCTGTAAACTCGGAACAAATGACTTGAGCAAAAGCACGGCTGGAACGTTGCTCACGACATTGGATAATACGGCCGTGACACCGGCTAGGATTACTGAATTGTCGAGGTGTTGGCGGCCAATCGCAGCACTAACATCCGGCGTGATCGCCACCTTCTCCAGCCCGCCGACGACAACAAAAAGCCCGACGAACATCACCAGAAGCGGCCAGTCAATCTCGAAATAAATCTTTTCAGGTCTCACTCGCCTCGTGAGCAGTAGAAATGCGCCACCAACTATAGCCACCTTGGCGACTGGCTGGCCAAAGAAGAACAGCACGACCATAACTGCCAAAACAAAAATGGACTTGATTAACAGCGGTCCATGGTAGCGGGTAGGCGCACTGATCTTCTCAAGATGATCACCTGCAAAGAATTCGCTCCGATAGGATAACGCGATTAAAACAAAACTGATCACGAGGCCAACGACAGCGACCGGCACAAGCGCCGTGGCAAAAGTGCCATAAGGAATGCGGGAAATGCTCCCAATGATAATGTTTTGGGGATTGCCCGTGATAGTCGCGACACTACCGATGTTCGATGCGGTAGCGATCCCCAAGAGGTAGGGAACAGGGTTTCGTTTCAGCCGCGTCACGAGTTCGAGCACGAGCGGGGTCATCACCAGACAGATCGTGTCATTGACCAGAAACGCTGAGAGAACCCCGGAGGAAAAAATTACCATTCCAAGCAGCGTGATCGGCCGTCTAACGTAGGCTGCGATCCAATGGGTGATGACGCGAAAAAACCCTGAAAGTCGGAGATTGGCGACGACGATCATCATGCCAAGGAGCAGTACGATGGTATTGAAGTCGACCGCTCTATATGCTTCTTCGAGCGACAACACGCCCGTGGCGACCATCAAACTGCCGCCAAGCAGGGCCGCCCCAGCCCGGTCAATCCGGTATACCGGGATCTTGCCGAGGGCCACGACAGCGTAGGTTGCAATAAAGATCAACCACGCAGCAATCGTTGTTTCAGGCATCCAGTTCATTCTGAACATGAAGCCGTCGCCTAATGCCAAAGGCAAGATGCAAGCTATGTCTCAAATGGGTCGATACTGTTGAAAAAGTCTTTTGGGGGTGGCGAACGAAATTTTCGAGAGCCGCTGATCCATTTCGTGCGCAGCGATGTGAGGGACCACGTCGCATCTCAGAAAAGCGACCGCGGACCTTCGTATCGGCGCTACGACGCATCCCAACGGCGGAGTTGTCTAAAAACGAGCATTTGCGAGATTTTTGGCGTCGTTCGATTTTCGACTTTTTCAACAGTATCGGTCAAACCCGGAAATGCTCGCTGCGAGTAGAGCCTCCGACAACGGACATAGAGCGATCAGGGCGGCATGTCCGGTTCGTGCCATGTGTGGACGGCTCCGTGTTGGCAAGAGCTTTCTTCACGTTTTGCAGCATTGGTCGGTGCAGCCATGTGTTCGGCCTTTTGATGCGGTTCACATGACCGCTGGCCATAATGCCCTCCGCGGATCAGGTCCCGACCAACACCTCGCATTCAAGAATGCCTTGGCACATGTGGGTTGTCCTGATCGCCGGATCGACCGGCTCTGCTTTACGTGCTGTTCGCCCTCCCAACCTTCACATCACGCCGGTTGTCCGGCGCGATCTCGTTTATCGCGCAAGCGCGACGGGTTCCTTGTATCGCTCACCCCTGGCCATCATAGCCCAGACCATTCGGGCGATTTTGTTGGCGAGCGCAATAGCCGCAACCTTCGTTGGCCGCCTCGCCAGCAAGGCCGTGAGCCAGGGCCGATGTTGGGTGCCATGGATCTTGGCGTAACGGATGACGGCGAGCGCGCCGGCCACGAACAGGCCGCGCAGATAACGGTCACCTTGCTTGCTGATATTGCCAAGCCTGTTCTTGCCTCCACTCGAGTGCTGCTTCGGCACAATACCGATCCAGGCCGAGAAGTTGCGCCCCGATCGGAAGGACTTTGGATCAGCAACGGCTGCGACCAAAGCAGTGGCCAGTACCGGACCGACGCCGGGGGCTTCTTCGAGCCTCATGCTCATCTCGTTGGATCGGTGCCAGGCCCTGATCAGCCGGTCGAACTCCAGGATCTGCTCCTTGATCCTCCGCAACTGAGCCCCGAATGCCGACAGACACGCACGAGCTATCTCAGGAACCCGCCTGTCGCTTGGATCGGCGACGACGTTGAGCAGTTCTTCGACACCGTGACGCCCGACTGGCGCAACGATCCCGAACTCAGCAAGATGGGCCCGGATCGCATTGATCACTGCGGTCTGCTGACGGATGAACAGATGGCGCGTGCGGTGGAGCACCAGGCCACTTTGCTGTTCGGGGGTCTTGGTTGGTACAAAGCGCATGTTGGCCCTGGTGACTGCCTCGCAAATAGCCTCTGCGTCAGCCGCATCGTTCTTCTGCCGCTTGACGTAGGGCTTCACATAGGCCGGTGGGATCAACCGCACGGTGTGACCCAGTGCCTGCAGCTCGCGTGACCAGTGGTGCGCCGAGGCGCAGGCTTCGATACCGACCAGGCATGGCGACAGCTTCTGGAAGAACGTCAGGACGTAGCGGCGCTTCAACTGGCGGCGAATGACCACCTGGCCGCCAGCGTCAACGCCGTGAACCTGGAAAACTGACTTGGCGATGTCTAAACCGATTGTCGTTATCGTCTGCATGGCTCGCTCCTCTGAGTCGTGGGAGCCTCAACAGCGCCCACATCCATGGCACCGATGTGCCGGTGGAGGAGCCGTCCACAGCATCAACAACGGACTTGCGCACTGCAGCAACCGGCTTCAACTCTTGCGCCCGTAAGAGGGCAGCCCCCAGCATCAGGGCTAAAGTTCGGCTACGTATTGCGAAGCTCGACCGCGCCGATTACGCTGCTAAAAATGAAAGCTCGGGGGGACGGTCATGACTAGTACGACAATGCGGCGAGCTGCGCTATACATAGTCGCGGCCTTTTTGTCGCTATCACTTTTGGCTGGCAGCGGACTTGCTCGAGCCGACGAGATCAAAGTGATGGCGTCGGTCGCCCTGAAATCGACGCTGGACGACCTTGCGGCAAAATTCGAAAGCTCCGGCGGCGGCAAGGTGACGATGGTTTATGGCCTTGCGGCGCAGTTGAAGCAGCGGGTCTCCAACGGCGAAGCGGACGACGTCGCCATCCTGATCCGTCCGATGATGGAAGATCTTCTTAAACAGGGGAAATTGACGGCCGGCAGCCTCGCCAATGTCGGCGGCACGCCGATTGCGATCGCCATTCGCGCGGGCGCCCCCAAGCCGGATATCGGCACTGTCGATGCACTGAAACATACGCTGATCGCGGCCAAATCGATTTCATATGCTGACCCGGCGAAAGGTGGCGCCAGCGGCGTATACTTCGCCAACGTTGTCGGGCAGCTCGGCCTGACCGATGAACTCAAGGCGAAGACAATTCTAGTGCCCGGCGCCCAGGCTCCCGAGCTTGTCGCCAAGGGCGAAGCCGAATTGGGCGTAGCGCAAGGCTCGGAAATCATTCCGGTCGCGGGCGCGGAGGTGCTCGGACCGTTGCCGGGCAATCTTGGCAGCGTGACACTGTTTACCGCGGGCATCGCTACGGCGAGCAAAGGACCCGATGCCGCCAAAGCATTCATCAAGTTCATTACCGGACCGGCCGCAGCGCTCGTCCTGAAGGCCAAGGGTTTCGACCCGGGCTGATTACGCGAAACACTTGTCGATAACGGTACATCGCCGCTAAGGGGTCAATCTCGACCGAAATGGGCTGCCGCACGATGTCCGGTTTACCCCCGGTAGCGACCAAATTGCAGACATCGCTCGTGGTCCGGTTCGTGCCAATAACGGACTCATGCGCCGCAGCAAACAACGTCACTATTCAATCACGTCGGCAGCAAGAGCCAGCAGCGGAAGCGGTACGGTAAGACCAAGTGATTTAGCGGCCTTTAGATTGATAATTAGATCATACTTAGTCGGAAGAAGAACTGGTAGATCAGCTGGCTTTTCGCCCTTGAGAACCCGCGCCACGTAGAGAGCGGTTTGATGCATATTGTCTGGGACGCTGCCGTTGAAGCTGACGAGACCGCCAGCCGCCGCAAACGCACGCAGTGAACCGATTGTCGGCACTGCATAGCGAGCAGCCAACGAGCCCAGTCTGGCGCTTTCTGAAAAGAAATAGGAGTCGACGGTGATGATCAGCCCGTCGATGTGTTCCCGCTGCGCTATGGCGAATGCTTCATCAAGTTCGCCGGGATTACTGGCGTAGAGGGTTCGAACCTTCAACGCAAACTTGCCTGCCGTTTGCTCTATGTCCTGGGCTTCAATATATCCCTTTTGCTTCGGATTGATGAGAAGGCCAAAAGTCTTTGCGGCCGGTACGAACTGCCGAAGAAACTCCAGCTTTTTCGGTCCGATGGAATGGCCGAAGCTAGTCCCTCCAGTGATATTCCCGCCCGGTCGATTGAGACTTGAGACGAGGCCGACCGCCACCGGGTCATCGCCCAAAGCGAACACAATTGGAATGGCGTCGTGAGCGGCTGGGGGTTGCGCCGCCCTCGCTGCGTACGCGGCGTCTCCAATTGTGAAGATGACTGCCACGCGCATCCTTACGAGTTCGGCTGCCAACGCTGGGAGCCGGTCGTATTCGCCGTCTGCCCATCGGTATTCAATCTCTACATTCTGACCATCTACAAAACCGGCTTCTTTCAATCCTTGCCGAAATGCATTCCGGAAGAAAGTGGCGTTGGCCGCAGCCATGGGGCTCAGAAATCCAATGACAGGTACTGTGCGCTGTTGGGCCAGCGTCACCACCGGCCACGCCGCCGCCGCACCGCTGAGAATACTGAGAAAATCTCTACGCTTCATCTCCGCTCCCAAGCCATGGTAACGCTCGAACGAGTGTTTTGACAGAGACCGAAACCAGCTTCGCTATTGCAACATGAGCTGGCCGAGGTCTCACAGAGAGTCAAAACCGGAAAAGCTCAAGCCAAGCATAAATTTTCCGCTTCGTGCCACAACCGGACACATGCATCGCAGCAAATGGGCTCCCTCATTCGATCACCTTGTCGGCCCTGGAGATAAATGTCTCAGGTACATCGAGACCAATCGCCTTAGCGGTTTTCAGGTTGATTTCGAGTAAGAGTTTGGTCGCCTGCTGAATAGGAATGTCGGATGGCGCAACCCCGTTGAGAGCTTGGCCGACTTCATCAGCCCAGAGACGGAAATAATATGGATAATCCGGCGCATACGACAAAAATCCCTGTCCACCTTCGACACGGTCCGGCCACCAAGTGATACATGGAAGGCGATATTTCACTGCCAATTCAAGTATCAGGTCTCGGTGGTCGAAATTAGGTGGAAATCCGTTGGCCATGAGCGCCTTAATCGATTGCTGCTCCATCCTCTCGTAGGCCTGCCGGTATTCTGGTTCGCCTGCCGAATGCTCCAACGGGACGCCGATGATTGAAATTTCTAACCGGCGGCCGGCGTCTCTGACAGACTGTCCCCAAGCACCCTCCCATTCAACACTGTTTGATAGATAGGCAACGCGCGGGTGCCGTCGCGGAGTTGGTAGGAATTGAGGGTGGCGTAGTCTCCGGGGTGATCAACCTCGAATCATCCGGCGTTGAAGCGTCGGACTGGAGACTACGCCATGACCAAGCTTACCACGAAGCCTGATTCCATGCAGCCTGCGACTGAGATGGCTGTTGATCTTTTCGACAACTGGTTCGACCCGATCGAGACCGAGGTACGGGCTCGGGCGCGTCAGTTCATCGAAGAGCTGATCCGCGGCGAGCTCGATACCGCGCTGGCACGGCCGCGTTACGAACGAAGCAAGATGGCCGGCAATGAAGCAGGAGCCGGCGTTGCGGGCCACCGCCACGGCAGCCGCACGCGATCGCTGACAGGCACGTTCGGGCCGATTGAGATTGCGGTGCCGCGGGCCCGGCTGACCACGCCGGAAGGCAAGACGACGGAATGGAAGAGCCAGGCGCTGCGGGCCTATCAGCGGCGCACGCTTGCCGCCGACGCGCTGATCGCGAGCACCTATCTCGCCGGCACCAATACAAGGCGGGTGCGTCGCGCGCTGGCGACGTTGTTCGGCGGGACAGTCGGCAAGGACACCGTGAGCCGGACGTGGCGCAAGGTGAAGAGCGATTGGGATGCCTGGAACACCCGCTCGCTGGCCGAGGATCCGATCGTTCGCCTGATCCTCGATGGTACCGTCGTTCGCGTGCGGCTCGACCGCAAGGCGACCTCGATCTCGCTGCTCGTTGTCCTGGGCGTGCGCGCGGACGGCCAGAAGGTGCTGCTCGCGATCAAGAGCATGGGCGGGGAGAGCGCCGAGGCCTGGCGCACTGTTCTCGACGATCTCATCAAACGCGGGCTGCGGCGGCCCGAATTCCTCATTGTCGACGGCGCGCCGGGGCTCGACAAGGCCATTGCCTCCGTCTGGGACGGAGTGCCGGTGCAACGCTGCACGGTTCACAAGCACAGAAACCTGTTCGCGCATGCACCCGAGCGCCTGCATGACGAGATCACCGCGGATTACAACGACATGATCTACGCGACGACACCCGAGGAGATAGAGGTCCACCGCAAGGCCTTCATCCGCAAATGGAGGCTCAAGCATCGCGCTGTCGCCGACAGCCTGGAAGAGGCTGGAGAACGCTTGTTCACCTTCACTCGCCTGCCGCCGAGCCAATGGCGCAGTGTACGCACCACAAATGCAATCGAGCGTTTGCACGAAGAATTTAAGCGACGGATCAAGACTCAAACTGTTCTGCCATCCGCCGACACCGCCGCGATGTTGTTCTGGGCGCTGCTCGCTTCAGGACAGATCAACATGCGCAAGGTGGATGGTTGGCAGACGCTCTCCACAAAACCAATTGATCAGCCGATTGACCTTGCCGCCTGAAACGATACCTTCATGTTACCGGAGAATGCGCCACACCGAATTCCAACCGCATTCCGGACGGCACCAACGCGCGATGCCGAAGGGACAGCCTGTAGGAGGATTTCGAGGTGCTTCCCTTGCATCTCGATGCCGGCGTCCAATGAAACACCAGTGATGTTGCGTTCCGGCCTTCCCATGTTCCTCACTATTCCAGCAGCCACGGGATCGCCGAAGGTAGCAACAATCGGGATTGTGGTTGTCTCCTTTGCGATCTTCAGGATGAGCTGATGATCGAAGCCCAGCGCTATCACGTCGGGTTTGGCGTGCACGATGTTACGCGCAACCTCTCCATAGTGTTCGGTCCGACCATCGGTGGTATATCGATCTATGATAAGGTTTTTTCCTTCCACGAACCCGATCTGAGGAAGCCGGTTAAACAGTGTCGTCCAAACATTTTTAGAGGACCATTCCAAACCGGCTGCACAAACTGCCAGACGATGAACCTTATTTTCTTCGGCGGCCTTCAACGCGCTTGCCGCTGTAGTGGCCAATAGTCCTGCAAGAAGGTCCCGCCGTCGCATGTGCTCCTCCACGTTGTAGACTTGGAGCCTACCACGTTGTCGCGTCGAGGCCCATTGAAGAGCCTTCCACCAGGGTCAAAAACAGAAGTCGAACTGGCCGACGCCGACTTCCGATTTACCCCTGAAAGAAGACATCAAGCGGACATCGCGGGAGGTCCGAAAAGTGCCAACGAGAAACTCATGCACCGCAGCAAATTCGACGCTGACTAGGTGGTGCAATCGCTGTGGCAGATTACCTTTGGCTCGTCCGCGGCAAGACAATTTTGATCTCAGTGAAAAGTCCGGGTTCCGTCTCGACATCGATGCTGCCGCCGTGTTGCTTTACGATGATGTCGTGACTGATGGAAAGGCCCAGTCCAGTTCCTTCGCCGGCAGGCTTTGTCGTGAAGAACGGGTTGAACATCTTTTCCTTCACCTCGGGGGATATGCCGGTGCCATTGTCGCGGATTCTGATCTCGACGCTATGGCCGAGATTTCTGGTCACGGCAGCAAGCGTTGGTTCGTAATCATCCGCATTTACCTCGGCTTTTCGCCTCGTGGCCGCATAGATCCCGTTGGAAACAAGATTGAGCAGTACCCGCGTTATTTCCTGCGGAAAGAGCTCGACTTCGCCAGCGGCCGGATCAAAGGACCTTTCTAGGGTGATTTCAAAACCCTGCTTCTCCGCCCGCGCGCCATGATAGGCGAGAATAAGGCTTTCTTCGACGAGGGCGTTGACCTCAACCCGCCGATACTCGCCCGAGCCCTGACGCGAATGTAGGAGCATATTCTTGACGATAGCGTCGGCGCGCTTGCCGTGTTGAACGACTTTTTGCAGATTCCCGCGCAACGTCTCCGTCAGCTCGCCGAATTCGGCTCGCTGGTTATCGTCGAGGGTCACAGCCTTGAGCCCTTCCGCCAGTTCATCGACCAGTTCGGCTGAGAGACCGGAGAAATTGTTGACGAAATTGAGCGGGTTCTTGATCTCGTGTGCGATACCGGAGGTGAGCTGGCCGAGCGAGGCGAGTTTTTCGGTCTGGACCAGGCGATCCTGCGCGGTACGCAAGTCGTCGAGCGACGCTGCGAGTTCCTTGGTTCGCGCCTGCACCTCGCCAAACAGCCGCGCATTCTCGATGGCGATCATCGCTTGGTCGGCAAAGGTCTGGAGCAGGCTCATCTCTTGAACACTGAACGGTACATTCGGCTCGCGCGTCATGGAAATGTTGCCGACGACGCGTCCTTGCCACAGCATCGGGGTTAGGACATTGGAGATATTGCCGGCTAATTCGGCGGCGCGGCGAAGACTGGGTGGTACGTCAGCGCCATTCAGGAGGTCGGGAAAGTAGACTTGTCGCCGTGCTTCGATGATAAAACGAGTGGCGCTCTGCTCGATCGGCACTGGATAGATTGCGCTTACCAAATCCATATTGAGGCCGCGCAAAGCAGCCGCATGTACAAATCCGTCGCCCGGCGCGAGAAAAATGCCGATCTGCTTGTGGGGGAGTAGCCGCTCGATGCTGTCAACAATGCGTTCAAACGCAGGCTGGGGATCGGCCATCGACTTACCGATCACCTGCAGAACTTCCGCTGCCGCCGCCTGATGCGCCAGGGCTTCATCGCGCTCGGACGTGCGTTCAGCAAGCAGGCGCTTCAGCCCCACGATGCCTGTCTGGGCAGCATCGGATGCCATAGGATTCATGAAGCGCCTACAGCGCCAGCGATCGATAGCGGGGCCAACGAGCCAAGTACAATCCCAGTGATATTCCGTCGCCTCATACCTTTCCCCGTCGCTTGTACAGGGCCGGCATTTTACCGGCTGGGAATACAATCTGAAAGCTAATCTTCATGTCCGTTCCGGGTCGTGTGTCACGAGCGTCGCCGGTCCAAACGGCGATGCGCAACTGTACGAGAGATGAAGGAGGGCCCTTCGGGTTCGGCAATCAGGTGCTGATCCCAAGCCACTGCAAGCTGCAACGGCCAAAAGCCGTGGTGGTGAGCGTTGCAGTCAAGTCTGGGCAGGAAGTCCAGACGGCAAGGTCGAGAGAGGCGAGCGTAAGCAAACCGTCGATGAAGTGTCGAAAGCGGATTAGGCGATGTCAAAACCGGGGGATGACCCTTCCCCCGGGATTAGCCCGGGGGATGCCTGATACGGCCCGGGCGGCATCCGGCATGTAGGCGGCGCGAAGCTCGACCAGGCTTTCGTATGGAACGTGAGAACCTGCACTGCGTCACACCGCTCGCCTTCAATGGGCGGCGTGAAGGGACAAGCCACAAGCGGCGCCAATCGCGAGGGCGAGAGTACCGACACGCAGGGCAGGGACGGAGCAGCCCGTAGTAGCAGTGAAGGTCCTGTAATGGGGCTGGAGCCAAGGGGCTGCGTTGTTCAGCCTTGGCCATGGGCCAACTGGAGACAGGACGAACCCATGGACGAGGCAAAGCCGTTTCTGATCCCCAAGCGGGAAGTCTGGGAAGCCTTCAAGCGTGTGAAGGCCAACCAGGGAGCGGCTGGCGTAGACGGACAATCGATCGAAGACTTCGAGGCCAACCTGTCGGGCAACCTCTACAAGCTCTGGAATCGAATGTCCTCAGGGAGCTACTTCCCCCCGCCGGTGCGGCGCGTCGACATTCCGAAAGCAAGTGGAGGTATCAGGCCGTTGGGCATTCCAACGGTCGCCGATCGCATTGCTCAGGAAGTCACTCGCCGATATCTGGAGCCGATCTTGGAGCCGGTGTTTCATCCGGACTCCTTTGGCTACCGGCCCGGCAAGTCTGCGATTGATGCCGTGGCGAAAGCCCGCGAGCGCTGCTGGCGCTACGACTGGGTGCTCGATCTCGACATCAAGGGCTTCTTCGATAGCATCGATTGGGAGCTTCTGCTCAAGGCGGTCCGCCAACATACGGACTGTGCTTGGGTGCTGCTTTACATCGAGCGCTGGCTGGAGGCGTCCGTGCAGATGGAAGATGGCAGCGTCGTACCGCGACAGGCGGGAACGCCACAGGGCGGGGTGATCTCGCCGCTGCTGGCGAACCTGTTCCTGCACTACGCGCTCGACAAATGGATGGCGCGGGAGTTCCCGCACATCCCCTTCGAGCGCTATGCGGACGACGTGATCTGTCACTGCAGAACCGAGGAGGACGCACGGGCCCTCTGGCGTGCGATTGCCGACCGCTGTGCGGTCTGCAAGCTGGTTCTCCATCCTGAGAAGACGAGGATCGTCTACTGCAAGGATGTGAACCGGCGCGGCGACCACCCGGACATCCACTTTGATTTTCTGGGCTACCAGTTCCGAGCCCGAAAGACGATGTGGGTCAAGCTGGATAGGCGCATCTTCGCACACAGCTTCCTGCCTGCTGCCAGCCCAAAGGCATTGACGCGCATCAGCCGGGAGATCCGGCACTGGGCGCTTCATCACCGCAGCGACAAGTCCCTCAGCGATCTGGCCGCGATGTACAACCCGTGCATCCGGGGCTGGATCAACTACTACAGCCACTTCTATCCGACGCAGTTGCGTCCAACCCTGAAAAGGATCGATGCCTATGTCATTCGATGGGCCCGCCGCAAATACAAGCGGATGGTCCATTGGACCAAAGGCGCGAGGGACTGGTTCGATCGGCTGCGCCGCGCGAATCCAGCACTCTTTGCCCATTGGCCACTATGCCATGGCAACGGCCGAACATCGGGAGCCGTATGAATTGAGAGGTTCAAGTACGGTTCTGGGAGCGCCCGAGGGTGAAAGTCCCTCGGGCGACTCGTCAATCGCGTCGTTCTGACCTTGGTCCGGCTACTTCCGGTCGTCCCCCGGAAACGGACATCATCAGGGTCAGCTGGGATGTCTTAAACGTTGCCACGACTAGGACTACTCAGTACCCTGACCGGCTGTAACCGCCGTATGAGCCACCGCCGCCGTAACTCGGGGCGCGAGGTGTGGCACGCCGTTCCGCGTGCTTGGGCTTCCTAGCCGGCGTTTCCGTCTTTTGCACCGCATGGCGAGCCGCTTCGGGCTGCAGCGCACTCGGCGCGGTGGCGGTCTCCGGTCGAACGGAAGTCGAAGTCGTAGATGCCGTCGCTTTATCCGCACGATATTGCAAGCGTTCTTCCAGCTTACGAGCGGTTAAAGTGAGATCGCTGTCGGGATATTGTGCAAGAAAAGCGTGATAGCCTGCGGCCGTGTTTATGATGACGGCTTTGTTCCACGCCATCATTCGGCGATGGCGATCGAGCCAATCCCGGGCCTGTGGACCGAAGCTCGACTTCGCGTACAGGTCAACAAACGCCTCGTAGGATTCGTCGGTGCCTGCGGCGACGATGAGATCATCGGCCGTCTCCGCGTCTTTGCCCCGCAATTCGCGCCGCCACTCCTCGACTGTGCGTTTGACCTCGAGCGTCCTCGCCCCAGGATGGTCCGCGTCCGAAATAAACTCAAAATCCTCGGTCAGTGACGAGCTGTCCCAAGGGGTCTGCCGTCCGCCGGTTGCCTTGTTAACGGCGACGCGAACGTGCTTGAAGGCTTCCTCGATCGGTATTCCTTTTTCCTTGAGCGCCGGCTCAGACAGCTTCCAGACCGGACTCAGGCAAACCGCGCCTTTGAACCCGTGCAAATTTTTATCCCCACCCCTATTTTAGTTGCATGAACAAGGCCTTCGAATTCTGCATACCGACGCGGGGGACAAAGGTCCCGCACACCCCGGATTGGCTCCACGAAATCAAATATGACGGCTATCGATTGCGGGTCGAGCGCAACGGCGACCGCGTCCGGCTGATCACCCGCAACGGGTATGACGTTGCCCCCGACTTTATCCAGTTGGACTGAGAGTTTGGCGGTTGCCATCTTGCATAGTTGCAGCCGTTGGCCAAGGCGCGGAGCCCTTGCGGAGCGCAGCGCCTTGGCCAAGTTGGGGTGAGAATTGGGCCGCGTAGACGGCCGGCGCGAGCCAACCGATGCGCGAGTGTGGCCTGACATTGTTGTAGTCGCGTCGCCAGTCTTCCAGCGCGAGGCGCGGCTGTTGGCGCGGCGACCGGACAGTATCTTTGTCGCGCCCTTCGAACAGGGCGAGATCGGGCCGGACCTGTTTCGGGCCGCCTGCCGAATGGGGCTGGAAGGGCTGGTGTCGAAGCGGCGGGACCAGCCCTTCCAGGCTGGACGGTCTCGACATTGGGTCAAGGTGAAGAACCGGAAGCATTCGGCGATTTCGCGGGTAATGGACGGGGCGTGGTAATGGCGATCAAGAAAGTGCCTACCGACGCCTGTATACGGATTGGTTCGATCTGGTATCCGGTACGCAGCCTTCCAGCGGCGCTGGCGCGGCATACCAAACTCGTTTTTTGTCTTACGGGATCGGAAGCTCACCCCTATTCACTTCGAGGCAGTGCGACTGGTCTAAAGCTTCAAGATCGACACTTGCTGTTTTGTTGTGGGCATCAGATCGCGGATATCGCGCCTCGCGATGTCGTTATTCCTCTGGACAAACAAGGTCGCATGCTGATTTCAGGTCAGCGGACGGTCGGGCTTGCTCACGTCGAGCAACTGCTGGGCGAAGAAATACTGGACCTGACCGCAATGCATTTTGATCCCGCCAAGTATGGCCCTTCGCGGATCGATCTGGGATTTTTCGACATCATCTACATTTGTCCTGCCGGTGAGAAGCTGACCAACCACTTCACGAACGAGGAAAATGGAGTGGTCCTGCACCACTACTGGACCAACGCGTGCCGCACCTGCGCGCTGAAAGCCCAGTGCACGAAGGGACCGCAACGTCGTATCAAGCGGTGGGAGCACGAGCACGTTGTCGATGCCGTGCAGGCGCGCCTGGACAGAAATCCGGATGCAATGCGTACCCGCCGCGAGACGGTCGAGCATCCGTTTGGCACGCTAAAGATGCGGATGGGGGCGACGCACTTTTTAATGAAGACGCTGCCGAAGGTGGCGACCGAGATGGCGTTGCACGTGCTCGCCTACAACCTCACACGAATAGTGAACATCATCGGTATTAAACCACTCCTGGCCGCGATGCGGGCTTGAGGAGCGTGTCATGGTGCTCGCTGTGAGACCCTTAGGGTCGCTCAGCATGGCCCGAGGCTGCGCCCGGATTGACTCCAGACCCGATACAGCAAAAATAGGCTCAGCCGATCGCGTCGAGGTCCATCACGCCCGGCTACTTGCAGTTATTGGGATACAAAAAACGTTTCCACACGGCCTGGGCACCAAACGGACATGCCGCCGGAGTCCCCGCATGTCCGCTGTTGAGGGATGAACGGACCTAGCTCGGACGCGGCCCGAGGTCTGAAAATGACCCAAAGCTGCCTTCTAGCGGCCTTTGAGGCCGAGGCGTCCATCGCGTCGCAGGAGTAGCGCGGCGGGACAAAAAGGGGCTATTTTATCGCTGACCAGGGGGCTCGCATGGACCCGCCAGAAACCCGCTACGCCAAAAGCGGCGATCTCAACATCGCTTACCAAGTCACCGGCAGCGGGCCGCTTGACCTCGTCTTCGTGCCCGGTTTCGTGTCCAATCTCGATGCTATGTGGGAGAACCCTGGCTGGGCGCACTGGTTTACGCGGCTTGCGCAATTTTCGCGGTTGATCCGCTTCGACAAACGCGGCACCGGTCTGTCGGACCGGGTGGCCGGCATCGCGACCCTCGAAGAACGAATGGACGACGTGCGCGCCGTAATGGACGCGGTCGGCTCCGAGCGCGCGGCACTATTTGGCGCCTCCGAAGGCGGCGGGATGAGCCTCCTCTTTGCCGCCACCTACCCGGAACGGGCCGCCGGACTGGTGCTGTATGGCAGTTATGCTCGCCACCCGACGCTGACGTCGGAGACTCTGCCCCAGTCACTCGCGATCATCGAACATAGCTGGGGCACGGGCGAGTATCTCGCCCGCTTCATGTTTCCCAGCCGCGCCAACGACGAGGCCTTGCGGCGCAGCCTGGCGCGCGCGGAGCGGCAAAGCGCGAGCCCGTCGGCCGTCGCCGCGATTTTGCGGATGAACGCCGAGATCGACGCGCGGCCCATCCTTCCGACGATCCACACACCGACTCTGATCCTGCACCGGGCCGGCGATACACGCATCACCGTCGATGCCGGCCGCTACCTCGCCGCGCACATCCCCGGCGCCAAATACGTCGAGCTGCCCGGCATCGACCATATCCCCACCAGCGAGCGCGAGATCGTCGACCGGATCGTCGACGAGACCGAGGAGTTTCTCACCGGCTATCGCGCCGACGCCGAGCTCGACCGCGTGCTGGCGACGGTAATGTTCACCGACATCGTCGATTCGACCAAGCGCGCGGCGGCGCTCGGCGACCGCATGTGGCGCGCGACGCTGGAGCGGCACGACGAGATCGTGCGCCAGCAGCTGACGCGGTTTCGCGGCCGCGAGGTGAAGCATACCGGCGATGGCTTTCTTGCGACCTTCGACGGGCCGGCGCGGGCGGTACGCTGCGCCTCTGCGATCGCCGATACGATGCAGCCATTGGGGATCGCCGTGCGCGGCGGGCTGCACACCGGCGAGATCGAGCTGAAGGGCGACGATATCGGCGGCATCGCGGTCAACATCGCGGCACGGGTCGCGGCGATGGCGGGCCCCGGCGAGACATTAGTGTCCAGCACAGTGCGCGATCTGGTAGCAGGTTCCGGGTTACGCTTCGATGATCGCGGTCGCCACGCACTCAAGGGCTTGCCGGAAAATGTGCAGCTCTACGCCGCCTTGAGTAGGGCCTGACAACACGAACCTAGGCAATCCGTTCCGGCGGCAAAACAACTGCTTCTGGCACGAACCGGACCACCAGCGACGTCCGCAGTTCGGTCGCAAACGGGGGTAAACCGGACATGGCGCGGAATGCCCAATTCGGTCGAGATTGACCCCAAACCGACATCGGGAATGAAACCAACGGTCTGCGCCGCGCGGTCGTCGCAAGTAATCCCGTTATACGCGACGTTCGGGCTGCTCACGACTCCGCGACCATAGCCGGAGTTTCCTCCTGTTGCCGGTAGGCCCTATGCAGCACCATCGATAAAGACTATACTTCATAAGCGGCTTCTGTATGGAGGGGCTTGATCGTGAAAACGAAACTGCTGTGTCTCATCGCCGGTACGGTGATCGGAGGTATTGCGTCGATTGAAATTGCGAAAGCCGATACGTATGTCACTTACCATGTCTTTGGATCGTTCGCAGATGATGAATATGATCCACCGGGGCCGCCTCTACCCTCTACCCCAATTCCTTTAGGTGGGACGCTTTACATCGATGTGACTACTGGCAGCGTTGTTTCCTCTGATCTTCTCATTCCGGGCGGGCTCTTTGCACCATTGAATGTTACAGGTAGCCAGTATACGTCACCAAATGGAACGGGCTTGCTTTACGAAGTAAATTTTAGCAACACGAGTGGGGATTTTGGATATGTTGATTTCATTTATCCAAATGATCAATCCAATCCTCTTATAGGTCATCCGTTTATCTATCTCGACCAAGGGGAATTTAATACTCCGTCAGGCTTTATACCATTTGGCCTCACGGGTTACATTCAGGCTGTTCCCGAACCCTCCACGTGGGCGATGCTGCTGCTCGGCTTCGCGGGCCTTGGCTTCATGGCATATCGCCGGAAATCAAAGCTAGCATTGATGGCCGCCTGATCAAATAATCAGGTTGAATTTAAGAGCCGCCTTCGGGCGGCTTTTGTTTTGGCCGCTTCAGTTGGGCAACTTCCGTTGTTGGCACGAAACGGACATGACGCGATGTCCGACTTGAGTTCGCTATGCGAGCAAGAGCGGACATGCATTGTAACTCGCAAATTTGGATTGATTTTGATTTAGTGTGGTCAAAAAACGGAACTGTCGCCGCTATAACTATATCCCCTCCCACAGGGGGAGAGGTAAAAAAGCGCGCAACTGATTTGCCCGTCGGGTCGTTTTGTCGCAGGGTCGACCGGCCATTTCTAGAATATTTCTGGTTTTCAGAATTAGCAAATCACCCTATATTCCCTCCCGTCCCGTCCCACAGAGGGGCGTTGCGCAACGTCATCAACGCGGGGCGGGATGCGATGGACGCTGATGGTACTTGGACGAACGCGCCTGATGCGGACGGCGAAGTCGTGTGGTCCTGGCGCCTCGACGCTGGCGTCAAGTCTCGCGGGGGCCATCCTTGCGGGGCGACGGAGACAAAACAGCCCGATCCCCGGGGAGAGCACGAAGGAAACCGTTAAAACCATTGCGCAGGGAAGGCCGGGCCGTTCCGGTGAACCTGTGGTGACTATGCTCGTGTACTTTGTTTTTTATCGTACGCGAGGCTGCGGGTGCATCGTGCGCCCGGCTTTCCCTGCGCCCTCACTTCTCCGAGGGCCGACGGCTTCTGGCAAGACTCGCGCGAAAAACATGCGGCGAGAACGAGAACGCTTGTCTAGCCGTCATTGCGAGGAGCGAAGCGACGAAGCAATCCAGCGCTCCGCTTGCCGTGCCATGGATTGCTTCGCTTCGCTCGCAATGACGATCGATGGCTATTTATTACCGGTCAGCCCGGCCGCGCCGGCGCGCCTGCCGCTGGCGGAACGTTGGCGGCCTTGCCGCGCTGGTAGCCCGGCCGTTGCCTGGATCCGCTCGAGATAGGGATGGGCGTTGTCGCAAATGCCGACGCCGTAGGCGATCGCCCATTCGAGGCAGGTGGTGAGCAGGATGTCGGCGCTGTTGAAGCGGTCGCCCATCAGGTAGGTGCGGCCGTCCGCAAGCGCGACTTCGACATGGCGCAATTGCTGCGCGAAAATACTCGCCGGCCTGGGCGACGACGTCGGGCGCGACGCCATAGATGTGGCCGAGCGCGTCGGCGCGGTGGCGGCGCATGACATAGAGGCTGGTGGAATCGAGCTCCGTGACGATGAAGAAGCACCATTCGAGCCAGGCGGCATAGTCGCGCTGGGCTTCGGGAATCAGCGCGCGCTCCGGGGTCGAATAGGTCCGCGACAGATAGGCGACGATCGCGGCACTCTCGCCGATGCAGAAAGTCGCCATCCTGCAGCAGCGGAATCTTCTGGCGGGGATTGAGCGCGGTGTATTCCGCGGTCTTGGTCTCGCCGGTACGCGGGCCGATCGGGCGCGTTTCGTACGCCAATCCCAGTTCGTGCATCGCCCAGTGCGGACGAACCGTGCGGCTCGTCCCAACTCCCCACAGCACGAGGTTTGGAGCAGCGGCCATGTCACCACTTTTCCACGGCGGGCCGCAGATCCAGTTCGTGGGTCCAGCCATCCCTGTGCTGATGATGCGCGAACCAGTAGGCTTCGGCAATCGAGCTCGTCTTGGTCAGGCTGTCCGGCGGGATCTTGCTGGCGTCGATCCCGGTCGCCGCCTTCATGCGCGCATGGATCGCCTCGCTGTCGACGCCGGCGTCGATCAGAAGATGGACGACGTGGATATTCTTCGGTCCGAGCTCGCGGGCCATCGCCTGCGCCACGGCGCGCAGGCCGAACTTGGCCGAGGAAAACGCGGCAAAGCCCTTGCCGCCGCGAATGCTGGCGGTCGCGCCGGTGAACAGGATGGTGCCGTGGCCGCGTTTGAGCATATGGCGCGGCGGCCTCGCGGCCGACCAGGAATCCGGCATAGCAGGCCAGTTCCCACGCCTTGAAGAACAGCTTTTCGGTGGTCTCCAGCAGCGGCTTGTTGACGTTCGATCCGGCGTTGAAGAGACAGACCTCGATCGGCCCGACCGTGTCCTCGACGCGCGCAAACAGGTCTCGTACCTCGGCCTCCTGGCGGGCATCGACACTGAAGGCGTGGACCGAGCAGCCCTCGGCCGTCAATTCGTCGACCAGCTTTTGCGATTTCGCCGCGTCGCGCCGGGCGATGCAGACCTTGTAGCCGCCTTTGGCAAAGCGCCGGGCCACCGCGGCGCCGATGGCGTCGCCGGCACCGACCAAGAGAGCAACGCCGACCGGATCCGTCATCGCGCGTCCAATCCCCGTAAGTTCTTATTTGGTACTAATGAATTCATAGACCCCGGCGGTACCGATGTAAACGGAATTGTGGCACTTACGCGCATTTTGCGGCCGCATGAGACCGCGGCAGCGCGGCCGCGATCACATCGGCCTGATGGCATTGACTAGTTCTAAAAAAGAACTGTATGGTTCCACCAGGCGCAGGTTCGAAACCGAACATCCCGGAGGTTATCCCTTGCAAAAGCGAAACGCCACCGTCGCGGTCATCGGCGCCGGAGACTACATCGGCGGCGAGATCGCCAAGAAGTTCGCTTCCGAAGGTTTTACGGTCTTCGCCGGGCGCCGCAACGGCGCCAAGCTCGAACCGCTGGTGAAGGAGATCGAGGCGGCTGGCGGCGAAATTCACGCCCGATCGCTCGACGCGCGCAAGGAGGAGGAGATCACCGCCTTCCTCGCTGACGCCGACAAGCATGCGCCGCTCGAGGTTTGCATTTTCAATGTCGGCGCCAACGTCAATTTCCCGATCCTCGACACCACCGAGCGCGTGTTCCGCAAGGTCTGGGAAATGGCCTGCTATTCCGGTTTCCTTGCCGGCCGCGAAGCCGCGCGGCTGATGCTGCCGCGTGGCAGGGGCAACATCTTCTTCACCGGCGCGACCGCGAGCCTGCGCGGCGGTGTCGGTTATGCGGCATTCGCCAGCGCCAAGTTCGGCCTGCGCGCCGTGGCGCAGTCGATCGCGCGCGAATTGGGGCCGAAGAACATCCATGTCGCCCATCTCGTCATCGATTCCGGCGTCGACACCGAATGGGTGCGTCAGCGGCGGATCGAGGCGCTGGGGCCGGACGCGCTCAACAACCCCGATCGTCCTGATGCCGCCGGCGTCGGTCGCGGAATCCTATTGGCAGCTGTATCAGCAGCCGAAGAGCGCCTGGACCTTCGAAATGGAAATCCGGCCCTTCGGCGAGAAATGGTAGGGTGCAGGCCGCGACGCGGGCCTGATCCGCAATCGCCAAAGACCTGATTGGAGCGCAAGATGAAAACAGCCATCACCGAAATGTTCGGCATCGAGCATCCGATCATCCAGGGCGGCATGCATTATGTCGGCTTTGCCGAGCTTGCCGGCGCGGTGTCGAATGCGGGAGGGCTCGGCATCATCACCGGCCTGACGCAGCGGACGCCGGAATTGCTGGCCAAGGAAATCGCGCGCTGCCACGACATGACGGACAAGCCGTTCGGCGTGAACCTGACCTTCCTGCCGGCCTTCGCCGCGCCGCCCTATCCGGAATACATCGCCGCGATCAGGGAAGGCGGCATCAAGATCGTCGAGACCGCCGGCCGCAGCCCGGAAGCAATACATGCCGGCGCTGAAGGCCGCCGGGATCAAGGTGATTCACAAATGCACCTCGGTGCGGCATTCGCTGAAGGCCGAGCAGATCGGCTGCGACGCCGTCAGCGTCGACGGCTTCGAGTGCGGCGGCCATCCCGGCGAAGACGACATGCCGAACATGATCCTGCTGCCGCGCGCCGCGGAAGAATTGAAAATTCCGTTCGTCGCCTCGGGCGGCATGGCCGATGCGCGCAGCCTGGTCGCGGCGCTGGCGATGGGCGCGGCCGGCATGAACATGGGCACGCGTTTCATCGCCACCAAGGAAGCGCCGGTCCATGACAATGTCAAGAAGGCGCTGGTCGAAGCATCCGAGCTCGACACGCGGCTTGTCATGCGCGCGATCACGGAATACCGAACGGGTGCTGAAGAACAAGGGCGTCGAGCGGCTTGCTCGAAATCGAGCGCGAGAAGGGCGCGACGCTCAAGATCGAGGACATCCACGAGGAGGTCGCCGGCGTCTATCCCAAGGTGATGATCGACGGCGACATGGATGCGGGCGCCTGGAGCTGCGGCATGGTGGTCGGCCTGATCCACGACATCCCGACGGTGAAGGAACTGATCGACCGCATCATGGCCGATGCCGATCGCCTGATTCGGGAGCGGCTGATGGGATTTTTGGGTGCCGAGACCAGGGCGCCGCTGAAGGTCGCCTGAAGTTCGTGAGCGTCGGCATTGGCGACGGATGACCGCCCGAACGCGATTGATTTGTATGATGGTAATCATCTAAGATAGCTGTCCGGAAGAGGATCGACCATGACCGAACACGTGAAGAGCGAGCTGGCCAGCGGCATCCTGACGCTGACGCTGGCGCGGCCAGACAAGAAGAACGCGCTCTCCAACGCGATGTACAGCGCGCTGTCGGACGGGCTGGAGCGCGCCGAGATGGATCGCTCCGTGCGCGTGGTGCTGTTCCAGGGCGACGGCGACAGCTTTACGGCCGGCAACGACATCGCCGACTTCAGCGCGCAGGCGAACGGCAAGGACACCGGCGAGAGCCAGGCGCATCGCTTCATCAGCAATCTCGGCAAGGCCACCCGTCCGCTGATCGCCGCCGTGCAGGGCAACGCGGTCGGCGTCGGCACCACCATGCTGCTGCATTGCGACCTCGTGTTTCTCGCCGACAACGCAAAGCTGATCACGCCATTCGTCAATCTCGCGCTGGTCCCGGAGGCGGCCTCGAGCTGGCTGTTGCCGGCGCGCATCGGACATGTCCGCGCCTACGCCATGTTTGCGTTGGGCGAACCGCTCGATGCGGCCACCGCGCTCGCCTGCGGTCTCGCCAATGCCGTGGTGCCGGCCGCGGAGTTGCGCGCAAAGGCGCGGGACGCCGCCGAAGCGCTGACGAAGCGGCCGGCGGGTTCGCTCGCGCAGACCAAGGCGCTGATGCGCGACATGGAGAGGATCGCTGCCCAGATCAACCGGGAAAGCACATTGTTTCGCGAGCGCCTGCAGACCGGCGAGGCGCGCGAGGCGTTCACGGCATTTGCCGAACGCCGCAAGCCGGATTTTTCCAAACTCGCGGGATAGATTGCGCTCCCTTCAAGGCAGGCACACCATCGATCCCGAGCGGAGGCCGACATGACAGCTGGTACATGGCACAAGACGGCATGCAATCTCTGCTACGTCAATTGCGGGGTCGAAGTGCTGGTCAATGACGGGCGCATCGACAAGATCCGCGGCGATCGCTCCAGCCCGAAATCGCAGGGCTATCTCTGCAACAAGGCGGCGCGAATTCCATATTACGCGCACCACAAGGATCGCCTGACGACTCCCTTGCGGCGTCGCGCCGACGGCGGCTTCGAGGCCGTTACGTGGGATGTCGCGATTGCCGAGATCGCAGCGCGGGTGCGGCAACTCGTCGACCGGCACGGCGGCAAGAGCATGGCGCTCTATGGCGGCGGCGGGCAGGGCAATCATGCCGGCGGCGCGTATGCCAATGCGTTCCTGCGCGCGCTGGGCTCGCGCAACGTCTTCAACGCGCTCTCGCAGGAGAAGACCGGCGACTTCTGGCTCAACGGCCACATGTTCGGCAGCCAGACCTGTCATACGTCAGAGGATGTGCACCACTGCGATCTGTTGCTGGTGATCGGGGCAAACCCGTGGACCGCGCACGGCTTTCCCAATGCGCGCGACCATCTCAACCAGATTCGCAAAGACCCCGCGCGCAAGCTCATCGTCATCGATCCGCGCCGCTCGGAGACCGCCGAGATGGCCGATCTGCATCTTGCGGTCCGCCCCGGCGCCGACGCCTTCCTGCTCGGCGCGCTGCTGGCGACGCTGGTCCGGTCCGGGACGATCGACCGCGATTTCGTCCGCGCGCACACCGTGGGCTTCGACGCGGTCGAGGAGGCTCTCCTGAAAATCCCCGTCGAGGCGTGGGCGGCCGCGGCGGACGTTTCCGTCGCCGACATCGAACGCTGCGCCGCCATGATCGCGGCTGCGAAGGCCATGGTCGTTCGCGTCGAGCTCGGCATCCAGCAGGGCGTCAATTCGACGCTCAATTCCTATCTTGAGAAACTGCTGATCATGCTGACCGGCAGCTTCGGCCGCAAAGGCACCAACCAGTTGCACAGCTGGCTGCAGCCGCTGTGGGGCAACTCGCCCGGCCAGAAATTTTCGCCGACCGGCGACGAGGTGATCGCAGGCCTGTTGCCGCCCAACAGCTTTCCCGACGCGGTGATCGGCGATCACCCCGACCGCCTGCGCGGGGTCTGGATCGACAGCTCCAATCCCGCCAACACCGCATCGAATACGGAAGCCGTCGAGCGCGCGCTGCGATCGCTCGAGCTTTGCGTCGTGGTCGACGTCGCCATGACCGAGACCGCGCAGCTTGCGCATTACGTGCTGCCCGCTTCTTCCCAATACGAGAAGACCGAATTCACGCTGTTCAACTTCGAATTCCCGACCAATTATTTTCACGTCCGCGCCGGCATCCTGCCGCCGCTCGAGGGCACCTTGCCGGAGCCGGAAATCTACACCCGGCTTGCGCGGGCGTTGGGTTTCCTCCCCGGCGACAACGCGCTGGCGCCCTTGAGGGAAGCGGCTTCGCACTCACGAAGCGAATTCGCCGCCGCGTTCCGCGCCTTCGTGGCTGAAAACCCGCAGACCGCCGCGGTCGCCCCGCTGATCCTCTATCACACGCTTGGGCAGACGCTCCCCGATGGCACCGCGGCCGCGGCGCCGTTGTGGAACGCGGCGCTCGCCTGCGCGAGGCGTTCGCCGCAGGCGGTGAGGCGGGCGATCGGCGCGACGGATGATGTTTCCGACGAACAGCTCGGCGACGCGCTGTTCGACGCGATCATCGCGGCGCGGCAGGGCACCTCGATCACGCAGCACGACTATGACGAGGTGTGGTCGCTGGTTGCGCATCCCGACCGCAAGATCCGTCTCGTCGTGCCCGGCATGCTCGAATGGCTCGCGCGCCTCAATCCGGCCAGCGCCGAGGCGCCGAAGGAATTTCCCTTCGTGCTGGCGGCCGGGCAGCGGCGCATGTTCAATGCCAACCAGATCTTTCGCGATCCTGCCTGGCGCCGCGACGATCCGGATGGCGCGCTCTTGATCAATCCGGCCGATCTCGGTGAACTCGGCGCCGGCGATGGCGACTGGGTTGCCGTTGAATTGCGAAAGGGGCGCATCGTCGTCCGCTGCCGGGCCGACTATTCCATGCGGAGCGGCCAGCTCGCGCTGCCGCATGGCTACGGCCAGTCCTATCCCGCGCCCGGCGGCGAGCGCCTCACCAACGGACCGCGGATCAACCTGCTCACGGAAAGCGGCAACCGCGATCCGATCGCCGGCACGCCCTATCACAAACACATTCCGGTTCGGCTGTCGCGCGTGGCGGCGGACGAGGCGGCGGCGTACGAGATGCGCTCGCAACGCATTCACGCCAAGGTGGCGGCGGAGTAGCACTCCAGCGCCGATTGAAATTGGTCATCGGGAATTGTTCAGACATGCACCGCGGCGCGAACGCGGCCGGCATTGCCGAACACGCGGAGATAACGGTCGACCTCGGACTGTACGCCGGTCGCCTTCTCCGGATTGTCCGAAAGCTTCACCGCCGGCCGGCCGTCGACCGAGGTCACCTTGCAGACGATCGAGATCGGATCGAGATCGACGGAGCCGTTCGGCGCGCAGCCGACGAAATCATTGGTGAGGTTGGTGCCCCAGCCGAAGCTGATCCTGACCCGGCCGGCAAAATGACGGTAGGTGTCCTCGATCGACCCGACGTCCATGGCGTCGGAAAAGACCAGTAGTTTGGTCCTGGGATCGCGGCCCTTCTGCTTCCACCATTTGATGATCTCTTCGCCGGCCGCGATCGGCGGTGCGCTGTCGGGTCGAAAGCCGGTCCAGTCCGCCACCCATTCCGGGGCGTCGCGCAGGAACGACTTGGTGCCGAAGGCGTCCGGCAGCGCGATCAGGAGATTGCCGCCATAGGTATGACGCCACTGATCGAGGACCCGATACGGCGCCCAGCGCAGTTCGTCATCGTCGTTGGCGAGCGCGGCTGCGACCATCGGCAGTTCGTGGGCGTTGGTGCCGGTCGCCTCCAGATTGTTGTCCATCGCGAGCAGGACATTGGAGGTGCCGGTGAAGGATGGACCGAGGCCTTCCTTGACGGCCTCGACGCACCAGCGCTGCCACAGAAAGCCGTGGCGCCGCCGCGTCCCGAAATCAGAAAGCCGCAAGCCCTCCAGCTTGCGCAGGCGTTCGACCTTGGCCCAAAGCTTGGCCTTGGCGCGGGCATAGAGGACATCGAGCGCAAATCGTCCCTGTCCCTTCATGACCGCGCGCGAGCGCAACTCGCTGAGGATGGCGAGCGCCGGAATTTCCCACATCGTGGTGTGGGTCCACGGCCCGTGGAAATGCAGTTCGTACTGGCCTTCGACCTTGTGCAGTTCGTATTCGGGAAGGCGGAAGTCGGCGAGCCAGTTGATGAAATCGGGCGAGAACATCTGGGTCTTGCCGTAGAAGGTGTTGCCAGCAAGCCAGATCAATTCCTGCTTGCTGAAGCGGATGGTGCGGGCGTGATCGAGCTGGGCGCGCAACTCGCTTTCGTCGATCACCTCGGCAAGGCGCACATGCCGCGAACGGTTGATGACCGAAAAGGTCACGCGCTGGTCCGGGTAAAATTCCCGAATCATTTGCTGCATCAATAGCTTGTAGAAATCGGTATCGAGCAGGCTGCGGACGATCGGGTCGAGCCGCCAGCCGTGATTATAGGTCCGGGTCGCGATATCCGTGACTGCCATGCCCCGACTTTATCGCGCCCGAGGGCGCGCAACCAGTGGCTTATCGGTCCGGGGATCGCAGGCATCGGGGCAATTTCCGCCGACGGCGGGACGCCGCCGCCGTTGAACCCGAGCAGCCGTCTCCGCGACCCACCACGCATGAAGGCCTCATCCGTTATTTTCAAACTCATCCTCGCCGCCGGTCCGATCGCGATGCTTTCGACGGCCGTGGCGGCGCCCCTGAAACCCTCGCCCGAGGATCGTTACATCGCCACGCGCGATGCGGCGATCGCCAAGATTTCATCGCTATACGACGCAAAGTCCGACGACGCGGCGGATCACGCGCAGGACGCCGCGCGCAGCGATCTCGAAAACCAGATGAGCGCGATCCTCGGCGAATCCGGGCGCGAGGGTTTTGGGCCAGCCCGGCTCAATATCGAAACACTTGCCAAGGGCGATGAGGACTTTGGCACGCTCGACGGCCTGCGCTTCGATGCCATCGTCGGCGAAAACGGCGAGAAGGCGGGCGCCAACGGTGCCGATGGCAAATATGTCGAGCCCAGGTCCCACATTGTCGTCACGACGCAGACGATGTTTCTGCGTTGGCTTCGCGGACACAGGAATTGGTGGGACAAGGGGGCCAGGAATGTGCCGCAACAGATCGGCGCGGCGCTTCAGGATGAAGACTTCTATACCCAGGCATTCGTGAGCGGTTCCGCGGTGGTGAAAATCGACAGTTTGCCGATCGCCAAACCCGCCTCCGCGACCTTCGCCTATGCGATGCTGGGCGCGCATACCCAGGACACTATTCCGAACGCGGCCGACGAAGTATTCGTCGCCGCGCTCGCCGGGGGCAAGGTCTATGTCGCCTACGGTTCGATCAAACCCCAGGTGCAGGTTCCGGCCTGCATCGTCATCCGGGATGACTACAACAAGAGGGCCGAGAAAGCGGCCGAAAACCCGCGGTCCAAATCCACCAATCTCCAGGAGCAAGGCGAAAACGCCTTCAGGCGCTGCCTCACGCAACGCGCGCCGCAACAGCCCGCATTCACTGAGGCAACCAGGCAGGCCCAGGCGCTGCTCGCGGCGGCGCTCGGAAAGTAGAGCGATTACTGATAGGCCGCCACGATGTCCGATACCGCGCGTTCGAGTTGCTTCGCCGTCGCGCACTGCCGCACTACGCTGCAGAAGGCGGCATAACGCGGCATTTCGGAATCGCCCCAGCCCCAGGCCATGCGGCCTTCGGGATTGAGCCAGACCAGCCGCTTGGCTCGCTCCGAGATGGTGCGAAGGATGTCGGCGCGCGGGTCGAGGTTGTTGGTGCGGGCATCGCCGAGCACGATCACCGTCGTCTTCTGCGTCACGGCGCGGAGACAACCCTTCTCGAAATCCACCAGCGAACCGCCATAGTCGGACGAGCCGAATCCGACTTTCGACATGATCTCTTGCATCGCCGCTTCCGGCGATCTGGTGTCGAGGATGTCGCTGACCTCGATCAGGTTGCCGGAGAACGCAAAGGAGCGGACGTCGTCGACCACTTCGTGCAGGCTGTGGATCAGGAGCAGGAAGAAGTCGGACACCTGTGCCACCGATCCCGAAACGTCGCACAACGCCACGATCTTCGGCCGGTCGCGGTGGCGGCGTTTCCACGAGGTGAGGAACGGAACGCCGCCCCAGGCGGCGTTGCGCCGCAGCGTGCGCCGGGTGTCGAGGTGGCCGCGCCGCTGGCGCTTGCGCGGCTTGCCGTAACGCTCGCGCAGCCGCCGCGCGATCGCGCGGATCAGGGCCTTCATCTCCTCGACCTGCCGGCGTTCGAGCCGGGCAAGCGGCGCGTTGCGCAGGATTTCATGGCGCAGGTTTTCGCTTTCCTCGCGGCCGTAGAGCAAGAGGGCCTGGTTGACGAGGTCGCGCACGTTTTCGCGCAACGCCTCGATTGCGGCCGCAAGCCGCTCGGCGTCGGCGGGACTTGCGGCCGTCAGCGCGTCGAGATCGTCGCGCAGCCGCGCGATGCCGAGCGCCTCGAGAATCCGGGTCGAGAAGATGCCGCGCTGGGTGAAGTACCTGATATCGGAGAGCGCGGCGCTGCCTGCGGCGTTGGCGACCGCGGCCGCGATCGCGTTGCGGTCCCGCGACAGCAGCATCTGCGTGAGATCGCCGAGTTCGGGCGCCGGCGCGCCGGGGCCACCCGGCTGCAATTCGCTCGCGGCCTGATCCGGTTCGGCAGCTTCGTCGGCATCCCCCGGATCGGTCTCCTCCCTCATCTCCGGCTGGCTGAAGAACAGGTCGAAACATTCGCCGAGCGCCTGCTTTTCCTCCTCGCTCTTGGCGAGCGTCAGCAGCAGCGTGTCGCGCAGAATGCCGCGGTCGGAGAAACCGACATCGGCGACCGCCCGCATGGCATCGATGCTTTCGGCGGGCGAGACATGCACGCCGGCGCCGCGCGCCGCCCGGAAGAAGCGATGCAGCTCCTCGCGCATCAGCCGAACACGCCCTGCCGGCCGGCTCTCGCGACGAAGGTCGTCACCTGGGGCAGCGTGGTCTCGATGTCGGCCTCGTATTTCAGGAGCACGTTGAGGGTGTCCTTGACGGTCTCATGATCGAGTTCGCTGGATTGCAGCAGCACCAGCACGCGCGCCCAGTCGATGGTCTCGCTGACCGACGGCAGTTTCTTGAGGTCGAGCGCGCGAACCTGGTTGATGAAGCCGATCATCTGCTCGCGCAGCGATTTCGAGATGCCGGGGACGCGGCTCTCTACGATGCGCTCCTCGAGCTTCTGCTCGGGGAAGCCGATATGCAGATGCAGGCAGCGCCGCTTGAGCGCATCGGAGAGATCACGCTCGCCATTGGAGGTCAGTATCACCATGGGCTTGACCACGGCCGAGACGGTGCCGAGTTCGGGGATGGTGACCTGGTAATCGGAGAGGATTTCCAAGAGCAGCGATTCGAATTCGGCGTCCGACTTGTCGATCTCGTCGACCAAGAGCACGCAGCCCTTGGGCTGCTCCAGCGCCTGCAGCAGCGGGCGCGGCTCGACGAATTCCTTGGAAAAGAACACGTCGCCGAAATCGTGCAGGCGGGCGAGCGCCGCCGACAGCGTTTCGGCGCCGCCGAGCACTTCGCCGAGCTTGTCCTTCAGGATCTGGGTGTAGAGCAGCTGCTTGGCGTACTTCCATTCGTACAACGCCTTGGCTTCATCGAGCCCCTCGTAGCACTGCATGCGGATCATCCTGAGCCCGCGCCAGGCCGCGAGCGCCTTGGCGAGCTCGGTCTTGCCGACGCCGGCCGGGCCTTCCACCAGGATCGGCTTCTCGATCCGCTCGGCGAGATACAACGCGGTTGCGATCTGCTGGCTGGCGATATAGCCGACCGACGCCAGGCCTGCGGTGACGGCCTCGATCGAAGCTGCCGGAAGATGTTTGTCCATCGCTGTTTTGTGCTCCATTCGCAGATGGTTTTAGAGCACGCCGATGCCGGTCGCGAGTTTATTTTTGGCACTCCAGGCGATGTCGTGGCAGGCATGCCCGGCGCGCGGCTTGAACCCCTGGGGGACGCCCGCTACCCTTCTATCAAACAATCAAAAGGGGAGGCAGATGAAGCAGATCCGGATCGGCGACATCACCATCGACGCGGTCATCGAGCGCGAGGGCCCGTGGCGGCGGCCGCAGGATTTCTTCCCGGCCTATGACGAGGCCACCTTCAAGCGGCATTTGCCTTCGATGGAGCCGGAGGTGTTCGACGTGGCGCTCGGAATGATCGTCATCACCTACCAGACCTTCGTGGTGCGGACGCCGCGGTACACCATCCTGGTCGACACCTGCACCGGCGAGCACAAGGGCCATCCGCCGCCGTTCGATTTTCCCGGCAAGGAGCGCTGGCGCAACGAGCTGTTCGCGCTCGGTATCAGTTACGACAAGATCGATTATGTGTTCTGCACGCATCTGCACATCGACCACACCGGCTGGAACACCACGCTGCGCGATGGCCGCTGGGTGCCGACGTTTCCGAACGCGAAATACATTTTTCACAAGAAGGAATATGCAGTGTGGGAAGCGGAGAATGCCAAGGGCGCCAATCCGCCCGGCACGGTGTTCCGTGACAACTGTCTGCCGATCGTCGAAGCGGGGCAGGCGCTTCTGGTCGACGACGACTACGCGCTCGACGACACCATCACCTTGACGCCGACGCCGGGGCACTCGCCCTGCCATTGCTGCGTCAACATCTTCTCGCGCGGAAAGCGCGCGGTCGTGACCGGGGACATGATGCATCACATCATCCAGTGCCGCGAGCCCGACTGGTCGGCGCGGCCGGACTGGGATGGCAAGCAATCGGCGGTGTCGCGCCGCAAGTTTTTGGCCTCTGTCGCCGAGACCGATACGCTGATTCTGCCGATCCATTTCCCGGCGCCGACGGTCGGACTGGTAACGGCGGATGGCGACCGCTTCAACTATCGGTACAAGCGCGATTGAAGCTATTCCGTCATGGCCGGAACACACCCGGGCATGACCAAGTTGTTTCAGAATGCCGGCTGACCGCCGCCGGCCAAGCTGCTATGATCGCTCGAAGCACGCCGCAAGGGAGCAATCGCCATGGACGCCGTGACGCCAAAGTCCGCGCAGACCGCCGACACCCATTCCCACCTCGTTCGCCCCTCGACCATGGAGTGGCAGAAGACCCGCTTCCCCGGCTGCGAGGCCAAGACGCTGCTGTTCGACCGCGCGACCGGCTTGATGACGGCCCTGATGCGGTTCGCGCCGGGCGCGGTGCTGCCCGACCACGAGCACGTCAACATCGAGCAGACCTATGTCCTGGAAGGAAGCCTCGTCGACAAGGAGGGACCGGCCAAAGGCATCGAGGCCAAGGCCGGCGAGTTCGTCTGGCGCGAGCAAGGCAGCCGCCACGTCGCATGGTGTCCCGAGGGCGGACTGATGCTTGCGATCTTCCAGGTGCCCAACAAGTTCTTCGAGGCCGACGGCCGCGTCGTCGACGCCAACGGCCAGGACTGGGACGAGGCCTGGGGCCACACCGGCAAGGGCTGAGGCCGTCGCCTTCGGGGCATTGCGACAAATACTTTTCCCTCGCCCCGCTCTTCGCGGGGAGAGGGTAGGGTGAGGGGCTGCTTCCGCAGATTCTGAAGTCGCGGCCTTTGCCGTGAGCGGTCGCTTACGCGCCCTTTTCGCACTTCGTCATGAAGCTGGTCTTGGCCGCGCCGGCGAGCGGCTTGCCGTCCGAGCCTACGGCCTTGGTCGCGCACGTGTCGGTCATGCACTTCTTCATGAACGAGGTTTTCGCTGCGCCCGCGAGAGGCTTGCCGTCCTTGCCGACGGCCTTGGTCGCACAGGATTCCTGCGCGACGGCAGACCCGATCGCAAACGCGGTGATCATTGCAGCCAGTAAAATCCGCTTCATGGTGGTTTCTCCCTTGAGCCGAGACGGCGTCCGGATTGGACCTTGGAATCCTTCCGCAATCAAGCTCCCAAAACCGAACTCGATGGTCAAAAATTGCCGCTATCGTCGCGCAGGCCGGGGCCTTCAAAGGCCCCGCACGAGCATCGCCCTGAAATCGGCGCGGGCGCGTTGCGCCTCGTATCGCGCCGTTTCCGAGGCGTCGCCAAGACCGAAATAGCCGTGAATCAGCCCGGCGCCGGGATGGTGCCTGGTCACGACGTCGGCGGCTGCGAGCGCCTCGGCATAGGCCTTGCCCTCGTCGCGCAGGGGATCGAACCATGCGGTGCACACCACCGCAGGCGCAAGCCCCGCGTGACTTTGCGCGCGCAGCGGCGAAACGCGCCAGTCCTCGCCGTGTCTTTCGTCCGCGAGATAATGGCCGGCAAACCATTGCATGACCGCGCGCGACAGGAAGTAGCCTTCGGCGTTTTCGCGGCGCGACGGAAAGCGCGCATTGGCTTTTTCGTCGGCGTAGTTGCCGGCGACGTCGGTCACCGGATAGACCAGCAGTTGCGCGGCGAGGTCGATGCCGGCGTCGCGGCACGCGATCGCGACCGTTGCGGCGAGGTTGCCGCCCGCGCTGTCGCCGGCAACGCCGACGCGAGAAATGTCGCCGCCGAATTCCGCGATGCGTTCGACGATGTCGCGCGTGGCCGCAAACGCATCCTCGAACGCGCCGGGAAAACGCGTCTCCGGCGGACGCCGGTAATCCACCGAAACGACGACGGCGCCGGTCTCGATGGCCAGCAGTCGCGCCTGCCGGTCATGGGTTTCGAGATCGCCGGCAACCCAGCCGCCACCGTGGAAGAACACCACGGTCGGCGACTTTCCGGAGCTGGCACGATAGACGCGCGCGGCGAGCGGTGCGGTGGCCCCCTTGACTTGCCGGTCGGCGACGCTCGCGACCGGCGGCGGCGGAATGGCCGCGCGCGAGGCGGCGAGTGCCCGGAGCGCATCGCGGGCGCTTTGCGGGGTCATCGTGTTGGGATCGCGCAGCGGCAGACGCGGAATGATCTCGGCGACAACTGGATCGAGTGGTGTGGTCATGTGGGCCCGGCCTCTGGAAGATTGCACCGGCAGCATATGATCCGGCCGGGGCGGCGGCAATCATGTCTTCCGAACCGGTCAATGCGCGACGATCGCGCAGAGGACCGGCTGCATCGGCAGCCGGCGATTCCGTGCTGATAAAAATCGCGCCTTGCGCTAACCTCTGAAGTGCTAAATTCACCGCGGGTGCGAAATGCAGATAAACGACGCCGATTTGCTCCTGATCATCGACGTGCAGAACGATTTCTGCCCGGGCGGGGCGCTCGCGGTCGCCGACGGCGACGCCGTGGTGCCGGTCATCAATCGCCTCGCGGCGCGCTTTGCGCACATTGCGATGACCCAGGACTGGCATCCGCGGGGGCACAGTTCCTTCGCCTCGTCGCATCCCGCGTCCGCCCCGTTCGAGACCATCGACATGCCCTATGGCCGGCAAACGCTGTGGCCCGATCACTGCATCCAGGGCACGCCGGGAGCCGCGTTTCACGCGCAACTCCTGACGGAGCGGGCGGAATTGATCATCCGCAAGGGCTTTCGGTCTGCAATCGATTCCTATTCCGCTTTCTACGAAAACGACCGGCGCACGCCGACGGGCCTGGCGGGCTATCTGCGCGAGCGCGGCTTGCGGCGGATATACCTCGCCGGGCTCGCGACCGATTATTGCGTGCATTATTCCGCGGTGGACGCGCGCCGGCTCGGCTTTGAAACGACGGTGATCGAGGCCGGGTGCCGGGCCATTGATCTTTCCGGCTCACTCGATGCGGCCTGGGCTGCGATGGCTGCCGCCGGCGTCGAGCGCGTCGGCGATCTTGCGTAGCGGGCCGACCGGAGGCGACGCGGCTGACCATGTGAGCCCGGTTCGGCGGTGCTTTTGCGGTCAGGATATTAAAACTGCCTGCACCCGGCCCGCGAATGAACGAAAGCATTCGTTCCCGGTCGAACATTGAAAGTTCCAACTATTGTTTTGCCGGCGGCTCTTGCGACATAAATCGCAGCATGAACGACGCCGGAATAGCGAAGCCGACCGAGAAATTTGACGCCTATGGGGAGATGTTGCCGGACGCCCCGCGCGGCAAGCGCGAAGCCGCCAGCGCGGCGTCCGTGATTCTGGGCCGCGTCGGCCAGGCGGCGTTCTGGCTGTTGGTCGTTGTCATCGTTTCCTTCAGGATTATCTATTATCCGGCGGGCCCGACTTTCGACGTCGGCAGCGCAGGCGATGTGAGGCAGACGATTACCCGCTAGAGCGGGATGACTCTTCTTCGAATCGTCACCCCGCTCTATCTTTTTTGTTTGAGCATGATCTCCGCGCAAACGCGTTCCGCGTTTGTCGCGAGGGAAAACCGGTGTCCACTTTTCCGGATCATGCTCTAGCGGCCCGGCTGAGCTTCTCGTCCGGAAAAGCCGCGCGATCGAACAGCATCTTTTCGAACACCCGCGCCGCGGGCATCGCGACCCTGCCGGGCAGCTTCAGCTGCCACAAGGTGCGCTCGATGATCATGCCGCGCAAATCGAGTACTTTGAGCCGCCCGAGCCGGGTCTGGTCTTCCACCGATACGGTCGAGACGATCGAGATGCCGAGACCCGCGGCAACCACCTGTTTGATCGCGGCGGTGCTGCCGATTTCGAGCGTGCGAGCCACCTCGATGCCGCGAGCGGCAAGCGCCTGCGTCACCACTTCGCGCGACCCCGAACCCGGCTCGCGCACGATCAGGACCTCATCTTCGATCCGCTTGGGATCGATGGGTTCGGCGGCCGCTGCGAACGCATGGTCGGGCGCCGTGATCAGCTTCATGACGTCGGTGCGCCAGGGTTCGGCGATCAGGTTCCTGTCGTCGACCGGGCCTTCCACGAGGCCAATGTCGATGTTCTGCTCGACCATCTGTTCCACGATATCGCGGGTATTGGCGCTGATCAGCTGAAGGTCGACCCCGGGAAAGGTCCGGTGAAACGCGCCGAGATATCTCGGGATCATGTAGGTCGCGATCGTGGTGCTGGCGCCGATCCGCAACGAGCCGTTGTGCAACCCCCGGAGCGCGGACAGTTCTTCCTCGGCCGCGCGTTCCACGGCGAACAGCGCCTCTGCGCGACGCGACAGCGCCAGCCCTTCCGGGGTCGGCACCACGCCCTTTGGCGAACGGTTGAGAAGGCGGCAGCCGACCTGGAGCTCGAAATCCCGCACCCCCTTCGAGATCGCGGGCTGGCTGATGTTGAGGATTTCGGCAGCCTTCGAAAAGCTTCCGCTGCGAACGACGGTCGAGAACATGCGAAGCAGATGAAGGTTGAGGGGCATAACCTCTTTCTATCGGCCTATTCTGAATTGATAATATCCATTTCGGTTGATTTAGCGCATAATTCCTTCTCTTTGAAGGATATCGCGTGCCAAATCGGGCTGATTCTCCTGACAATGTAGGGCTCGTCGGCACTGCGCTCGCGAAAGCGGTTCCCTTGAGCTGGGGAATAGCGCTGTGTGCGGCCGTCACCGTTGTCGCGGTGACGATCCAGTCTCTGGAAGAGACCCTGGTCGGACATCCCTATCTCGAAGCCATCGTCATCGCCATTCTGCTCGGCATCGCGATTCGCACGATCTGGGAGCCGCGCCGCCGCTGGCTCGCGGGCATCGCTTTCACCGCGAAGCAATTGCTCGAGGTGGCCGTGGCGCTGCTCGGGGCTTCGCTGACGCTTGCCGCCATCGCGGCGTCGGGTGTTGTCCTGCTCGTCGCCATCGCTGCACTCGTCGTCGTGTCGCTCAGCGTGTCCTTCGGCATCAGCCGGGCGCTCGGCCTGCCGGTCCGGCTTTCGATCCTGATCGCCTGCGGCAACTCGATTTGCGGCAACTCGGCGATTGCCGCAGTGGCGCCGGTGATCGGCGCGAGCACCGACGACATCGCCTCGTCGATCTCGTTCACCGCGGTGCTCGGCGTCATCGTGGTGCTGGGATTGCCGCTCCTGATCCCGTTGTGGCAGCTGTCGCAAACGCAGTACGGAATCTTGGCGGGAATGACGGTCTACGCGGTCCCGCAGGTGCTCGCCGCGACGGTTCCGGCGGGCCTGGTCTCTACCCAGATCGGCACGCTGGTGAAGTTGATCAGGGTGATGATGCTCGGCCCGGTCGTCGCCTGCATCGCAGTCTCCGCGCGCGGCTTGCGCGGCGACCGGTCGCCGGGCAATTCCGCGGCGCACAGCTTCTTCAGGACGGTGCCGTGGTTCATCGTCGCCTTTTTCGCGATGGCGGCGCTGCGCTCGCTTGCATTGCTGCCCGCAGGCGCCGTCTTTCCGCTGCAGAAGACCGCCGGTATCCTGACCGTGATGTCGATGGCGGCGCTCGGCCTTGGCGTCGACCTGCGCGTGATCGGGCGCGTCGGCGGCAGGGTCACTGCGGCGGTGACGCTGTCATTGCTGTTCCTGCTGCTCGTCAGCCTTGGCCTCGTGCGCTACGTCGCGCCGGTTTGACGATCGCGACCGATCGATCCGATCAAAGGACGTCGGCGAGCGATTGGCCGTGCAGGTCGATGCTCAGTCCGTCGAGAGCGAGGTCGTTCAGCTCGCCGCCCATGGCCTTGATGCTTTCCTCACGGATTAGCGACATCAATCCGCGGCGCAAGGCCAGGAATTCCGATGACATCATCATCGACTGTTGCCGCGGCCGCTCCAGCGGAATCGTGATCTCGGCCTTGATCGTTCCCGGCCGCGCGGTCATGCAATAGACCCGGTCGGACAGGAAGATCGCTTCATCGATATCGTGGGTGACGAACAGCACCGATATCTTCAGGCGCTGCCACATGTTGGTGAGAATCTGCTGCATGATCACGCGGGTCTGCGCATCGAGCGCGCCAAAGGGCTCATCGAGCAGCAGCACCTTGGGTCCGGTGGCAAGCGCCCGCACGATGCCGACGCGCTGCTTCATGCCGCCGGACAGACTGTCGGGATATTTCTTCTCGAACGCGGAGAGGCCGGCCAGCCCCAGCAAGGTGCGGGCGGCGCGATCCCGGCTCGATTTGTCGAGATTCTTCATCTTCAGGCCGAACTCGACGTTCTCCTTCACCGTCTTCCACGGGAACAGCGAATATTGCTGAAACACCATGCCGCGATCGGCGCCGGGACCATCGACCGGCTCATCGTCGACGGCGACGGCACCCTTGGTGGGCTTGAGAAAGCCCGCGACCGCGTTGAGCAAGGTCGACTTGCCGCAGCCGGACGGGCCGACGATGGAGACGAACTCGCCGGGATTGACATGGATCGAGGCGTCGCAGACCGCTTCGACCGGTCCCTCGAGCGTGTCGTAGCTCAGGCCGAAATCGCGGACGTCGACGCGGCCCTTCGAAGGCGCTGGTTTTTCGTTCATGTTCGCTTCCACGGCATCACGATGCGCCCCACCCCCCTGATCAACGCGCTCGATCCGAGGCCAAGCACGCCGATGCAGATCATCCCGAGCGCGATGTCCGGATATTGCACCAGCGAGTAGGCCTCCCAGGTGAAATAGCCGATGCCGTATTGGCCGGAGATCATCTCGGCCGCGATCAGTGACACCCAGGCAACCCCCATGCCGACGGTCAGCCCGGTGAAGATGTGCGGCAGTGACGCGGGGAAATACACCTCGCGGAAGATCGAGGCTTCGCGCGCGCCGAGGCATTGCGAGGCGCGCACCAGCACCGGGTCCACCAGCGACATGCCGTGCAGCGTGTTGACGAGGATCGGAAAGAACGAGCCAAGGAAGGTGATGAAGACGATGCTCTGCTCGTTGGTCGGCCACAGCATGATGGCCATCGGCACCCAGGCAATCGCCGGGATCGGACGCAGCACTTCGGTGACCGGAAACAGAAACTCGTGCGCGATCCTGAACCGGCCCATGACCAGCCCGAGCGGAACCGCGACGATCGCCGCCGCGGAAAAGCCGAGCAGGATGCGGCGGCAGCTCAGCACCACATGCATGAAGAATCTCGGATCATGCATCGCGCGCGCGAGACTCTCGTAGACCGCGACAGGCGAGGGAACGTTGACGAAGCGGACGAAAAAGACGACGCGGTATTTCGTCAGCAGATGCCAGGTCAGCAGAAACAGCATAAGCGAGATCGCGCCGACCAAGACGGCGCGCAGTCCGCCGCGATTGAGCGACAGCCAGCGCTTGGCGTAGGTCAGAAGCTGCGGCCACAGGCTCGCCGGCGCCTCCGCCGGCTGGGGCAGCGCCTCAATCGCGGGCTCCAGCTCGGCCGGGTCTTGTTGTTCGCGGCGAAGGGCGACGCTCTCCACGTTCAACCCCCGCTGACGGCCATCTTGAGCGCGTCTTCGAAACCGAGCACCTTGCCGTGGATCTTCGCGGCATAGGCCTCGGCGTCCTTCTTCAAGAGGAACGGCGCGATTTCGCTCTTGTCGCCGGCCACCGCGAAGAAGGCTTGATCGGCGAACAGCTTGATGCCGCGCGTGGTGTCGAAGACGTATGCGACGTTGATCTTCTTTCCCTTGGCCTTCAGATCATTGTAGGCGCCGAGCGTGCAGGCGGCGCTGGAGAACGGCTCGATGTCGCCGCCGTCAACCCAGACTTCGCCGGCCTTGCGCGGGTCGGTGATCGGCTTGTTGCAGAACTTGTCCTCGCCTTTGACCTCGTAATTCTCGGTGCTCTTGAGCTGGGCGCCGTAGTCCATCTTCAGTTCGGCATAGGCCTTGCGGATGTAGCTGTCGTCGACCCATTTCTTTGGATCGAACTCCTTCATCCGGCCGAGGCTCTGCAGCACCTTGACGTCGGCGGCGGCGGCATCGATCAGCTGCGGCTTGATGGTCGGGTCGGTCGTCATGTTGCCGCTCGGTCCGAGGAAGATGTAGACCACTTCCTTGTTGATGCCGGTCCACTCCTGGATTTTCTCCGCAGCCAGTTTCGGATCGGCACGCAGCCACGCGTTGGCGGCGATGATGGCCTTGAGATAGGCGACCACGACTTCCGGATATTTGTCGGCGAAATCGGTGCGGACCACGACCCCGTGCCAGGTCGGAACATTGGTCTCGACGCCGTCGAAGATCTTGCGCGCGAAACCGCGGAACGGCAGCAGCTCGGCAAACGGGACGAAATCGGCGTGAGCGTCGATCTTCTTCTCCTGCAGGTTGGTGGAACCTACTTCCGGGCTCTGGCTGACGAGCTGGAAGTAGTCGGACGGCCAGCCGCGGTCCTGCATCGCCTTCAGCACCATGCCGTGCGCCGCAGAGCCGAAGGGCACGCTGACCAGCTTGCCCTTGAGGTCCGAAAGCTCAAAGTAGGGTAAATCCTTGTGCACGACGATGCCGTTGCCGGAACCTTGCAGACTATAGGCCGCGACCGCGATCAGCCGGCTCTTGCTTTCCGGATTGCTCTCGAAGGTGAAGCCGTTCACGATCAGGGGATAATCGCCCATCATGCCGAACTGCAGCTTGTTCGCCATCATCGCGTTGGTGACGGGCGGGCCGGATGTGAAGTTCTGCCAATCGAGCTCGAACTTGATGTTTGCGTACTTGCCGTCCTTGGGCAGGTACTTCTCCAGCAGATGCAGTTCGCGAATGATCGTGCCGGCGGTCGCCGTGTTGGTGGTGGTGTCCTGGGTCCCGATGCCGATCGTGACCGTGGTTTGCGCTTCGGCCGGATTGGCAAGAGTTAACGCTGCCACGGCGACGGCGACGACAGAAAAACTGCGATATCCCAAATTGCGATCCATTGCAGACCCTCTCGATGGTTGATTGCGCCTTGGGCGTTGCTCCCTGCTTTCGGGTATCCTTTGTCGATCTGCCGCATGGAGCAAACGTCGTCTCATGCCGGCGGTCGATTAGTTGCCGTCAAAGAGCGGGTGCTTAGTCCTTGAGCAATTTGCGGGCCGAGCGCCAAATCTATAGGCACGGCGTCAGTCACCGAGCCCCTTCATTCCCTTGAGCAGGTCCGGCCGTCGCACGATGATTCGCGATTTACGCGTGACCACGATGTCCTTTTCTTGCATGCGCTTGAGGCTGATCGTGACCCATTGCCGGGTGGCGCCGACCATGTGCGCGAGGTCGGCATGGGTGAAGGCGGCGCCGATCAGCGTGCCTTCCGCGTCCTTGACGCCGTAGAGTTCGACCAGATGGAGCAGCAGGTGCGCGAGCCGCTCGGTGATGGAGCGCGTGCCGAGCATTTGCGCCAGCGCCGAGTAGCACTTGCCCTTGAACGTCAGGCCTTCGATCAGGCCGATCGCGAGGTTGGGTACCTCGATCACGAGCGTACGCAACTCCTTGCCGGGAAGCTGCACCACGCTGGAGTTGCTGGTGGCAACGCCCGACCATTGATGCACGCCGCCGCCGAAGACCTCGGGACCGCCGACGAAGTTGCCGGGATGCCAGTAGGCCAGCGTGATCTCGCGCCCGGAAGGCGCGGTGTAGAACACCCGGATGCGACCGGTCTCGATCAGATAGATGCCGTCGTGCTTGGCGCCCTGATTGAACAGCGTCTGGCCGCGGTAGAGCACCTTGCGGCGGCCGCGCTGGAGCACGGTTTCCCGCTCGCGCGGCGACAGCGCTTCGAACAGTGACGGCGGTCCGCCAAGCGACTGCGCGCTTTCGGTCAGCAGCAGCGACTGGCCGCCCGCGGTCGGAGTCGCGGAGATCCTCGGCAAACCGGTTCCGGGACCCGATGCGGCATTGATGGCTGCATAAACTTGCATCGTCCACTCCAGACCTTGAAATCGGTCCAAAATGAGCAGCAAGCCTCGTGCCAAGATGGCGTTTTTCGGCGCGAGGTTACGGGCGTCTTATGAGGGGAACTGCGGGGCGAGCGCGAATCGTTAACGGCCTTGATCGGGCCGATCAGGTTCGGTCAGCGCGAACAGATAGGGCCATGGATAGATTCCGCGCGCGTGTCCGTCGGAAAAGCCGAGGTTGATCGCATAGTCGCCGATCGGCGAGACCTGCACGATAGCGATATCGTCGAACCTGTCCGGAAACACACCATCGATTCGCGCTCTGGTGCAATGGGTGCACTTGCAGGCGCCGCGCAGCCGCGCGGCCGCCAGGCGGAGCGCCTTGCCGTCCACTGTGGTGAGATCGAGGAAATCGAGTTTCTCGCTGACTCCCACGTGCGCCGGCGCGGCGATCGGCGCGGCAGTCAAGGCGGACGATGTGGCGGCTGGTGGCATCAGGCTTCTCCCGCGACAGAGTCGATCACCACGCGCTGAACGCCGACAGCAATTAGTTGCCCGGCCGCTCGGATTTCCGATTCGCTTCCGTCGGACGATTTTTGAAATTAATCGACCGCGGTTTTGAAAGCTCGATTGCGCCTCGCGTCTTCCCGGTGAATGAACGCATCGGAACCGAACAATGACAGGACAAACCAAAACCCATGAGCGCCTTCCATCGCGAGAAAGTTCTTTCCGTCCGGCACTGGACCGACACGCTTTTCAGCTTCCGCGCCACCCGCAATTCGAGCTTCCGCTTCCAGAACGGCCAGTTCGCCATGATCGGTCTGGAGATCGACGGCCGTCCGCTGCTGCGCGCCTATTCCATGGCGAGCGCCAATCACGAGGACGAGCTGGAGTTCTTCTCGATCAAGGTCGCCGACGGTCCTTTGACCTCGCGGCTGCAGAAGATCAGGGAGGGCGACACCATCCTGGTCGGTCGCAAGGCGACCGGCACCCTGGTCGCCGACAACCTGCTCCCCGGCCAGCGCCTGCTGCTGTTGTCGACCGGAACGGGCCTTGCGCCATTCGCGAGCCTGATCAAGGACCCCGACGTCTACGAGCGGTTCGAAACCATCGTGCTGGTGCACGGCTGCCGGCAGGTCTCTGAACTCGCCTATGGCGAGGAGTTGGTCGCCAGACTGCGCGACGACGAATTGTTCGGGCCGTTATTGTCCGAGAAGCTTCTGTACTACCCGACCGTGACCCGCGAACCTTTCCGCAATCGCGGCCGCATTACTGACCTCATCACCTCGCAGCAGTTGTTCGACGACATCGGCCAGCCGCCGCTGGATATCGCGACCGACCGCATCATGATGTGCGGCAGCCCGGCGATGCTGGAGGAGCTGCGTCAGATGTTCGAGGCGCGCGGCTTTGCCGAAGGCTCCAACAGCGAGCCCGGCCATTTCGTGATCGAAAAGGCGTTCGTGGAACGGTGATTTTCGTCCCTGCTTTCGCAGTAACGATATTGGCCCCCAAACCCAATTCATCCTGATGACAACTAATTGCTATCGCCCGTGGCCGGTCTGAATAACTCTGCGCTCTGGAACGGAATTTGCTTCGACGAAAACGAAGGCGAAGGATGACGCGATGGCGATGGACGAAATTGTCGACGGCCTTTCAGAGGTAGCTTGCGACGTTCTCGTGATCGGGGGCGGCACCGCCGGCCCGATGGCCGCGCTGAAGGCGAAGCTCAAGAACCCGAAGGCCAATGTCGTCTTGCTGGAAAAGGCCAACGTCAAACGCTCCGGCGCCATTTCGATGGGCATGGACGGGCTCAACAATGCGGTGATTCCCGGCTACGCCACGCCGGAGCAGTACACCAAGGAAATCACCATCGCCAATGACGGCATCGTCGACCAGAAGGCGGTCTACAAATACGCCCAGCGCTGCTATTCGATCATCGAGGAGCTCGACAGTTTCGGCATCCGCTTCCTGAAAAACGAGAACGGCGACTTCGCCGTCAAGAAGGTCCATCACATCGGCACCTATGTGCTGCCGATGCCGAACGGCGAGACCGTCAAGAAGGCGATCTACCGCCAGCTGCGCCGCGCCCGCATCCTGATCTCGAACCGCTATATGGCGACCCGCCTTCTGACCGGCAGCAACGGCCGCATCGCCGGCGCCATCGGCGTCAACACCCGCACCGCGGAAATGCTTGTCATCAAGGCGAAGGCCGTGATCCTGTGCATGGGCGCGGCGGGGCGGCTCGGCCTGCCGACCTCCGGCTACATGTTCGGCACCTATGAGAACGCGGCGAATTCCGGTGACGGTTACGCCATGGCCTATCACGCCGGTGCCGCGCTCGCGAACCTCGAATGCTTCCAGATCAACCCGCTGATCAAGGACTACAACGGTCCGGCCTGCGCCTATGTCGCCGGCCCGTTCGGCGCCTATACCGCCAACAATGAGGGTTCGCGCTTCATCGAATGCGATTACTGGTCCGGCCAGATGATGCTCGAATTCTACAACGAACTGCAGTCGGGCAAGGGGCCGGTGTTCCTGAAGCTCAACCACTTGCATGCCGACACCATCAGCGAGATCGAGACCACCCTGCACAAGGTCGAGCGGCCGACGCGCGGATTGTTCCACGAGGGCCGCGGCACCGACTACCGGCAGGAGCCGATCGAGATGCACATCTCCGAGATCGGCTTTTGCTCGGGCCACAGCGCGTCCGGCGTGTTCGTCGATGAATTCGCGCGCACCACCGTGTCCGGACTCTATGCCGCCGGCGACATGGCGAGCGTGCCGCACAATTACATGCTCGGCGCCTTCACCAACGGATCGGTCGCGGGCGAGGACGCCATGGAGTTCGCCGGCAACACCGATTTCGCGAAATTCGATCCCGCCGAAATCGAGAAGGAGCGGGAACGCGTTATGGCCCCGACCCGGCGCGAGGACGGCATCCCGCCGAACCAGATCGAATACAAGGCGCGCCGCCTGGTGAACGACTACCTGCAGCCGCCGAAGGTCACCCGCAAATTCGAACTCGGCCAACGGCGGCTCGCCGAAGTGCGCGAGGACATCGAAACGCAGATGATTGCCCGCAATGCTCACGAACTCCTGCGCGCGCTGGAGACGCAGTCGATCGTCGACTGCGCCGACATGGCGGCGCACGCCTCGCTATTCCGAACCGAAAGCCGCTGGGGCCTGTATCACCTGCGCACCGATTATCCCGAGAAGGACAACGAGAACTGGTTCTGCCACACGCTGCTCAGCAAGAAGGACGGCCGCATGACCAGCGAGAAGCGCGCGGTGCAACCCTACATCGTGCCCATCGGGGAGGATGAGAAGGACCTCTACGACAAGCAGCGCATCCGGGCCAGCGCCTGACACTCGCACCAACACTTTCAACAGGAGCCGATCGATGCCACTTGCAAGTTACCAGACTTCCGTTCCCGTCGTCGTCGACGACGCCAAATGCATCGCCGACAAGGGCTGCACCGTCTGCGTCGACGTCTGTCCGCTGGATGTGCTGCGGATCAGCGACATGACCGGCAAGGCCTACATGGCCTATGACGAATGCTGGTACTGCATGCCCTGCGAGGCCGATTGTCCGACCGGCGCGGTCAAGGTCAACATTCCCTATCTGCTCAGGTGAGCCATGGCTGATCCGTTCGAATCCTATGACGATCTCGAGGACGTCGAGGATCGGTTGCAGGCGGCCGATTCGGGCGAACGCCGCGTCGCGATCATCGCGCTCGGGCATTCCGGCGATCCGGCAGCGATTGCGCATCTCGACCGCATGACCGCGGACCCCGATCCGGGGGTGCGGCAACAGGTGGCGCTGGCACTGGGTGAATTCGACGGACCCGAAGCGGCAACGGCGCTGGTCAAGCTCGTGGTCGATCCGGAGCAGGCGGTGGCGCGGGCCGCGGCCGACAGCATGGCTGAATTGAAGGATCCGGCTGGCGCCGATGCGATCCTGCCGCTGGTCGGCCACGCCCATGCCTTCGTGCGGATGGCGAGCTTGCGAGCGCTCAAGGAATTGCGGCGCAAGGACACGCTGAAGCTGGCGCTCGACGCGTTGCGCGACGTCGACGCCTCGGTGCGCGTGCAGGCGATCGGTGTGATCGGCTTTCTCAAGATGGAGGAATCCATCCCGGCCTTGACGTCGGTGACGACGGATGCCGATGCCCATGTGCGCCGGGCAGCGGTCAGCGCGCTGGCGTTTTCCCACATGAAGCCGGCCGCCGAATCGATCACGCGCGCGCTCGCCGATAGCGACTGGATGGTGCGCGAAGTCGCGGCGGAGACGCTGGGGACCAACGTCAACGGCATGCAGGCCGCAGACGCGCTGATCGCGGCGTTGAGCGATGAGTTCTGGCAGGTCCGGCTGAAGGCGGCCCGAAGTCTCGGCAGGATGAAGGTGGCGCGCGCGGTCGAGGCGATTGGCGGCTGCCTCTCGCATCCGCAGGCGAACCTGCGCAAGGAAGGCGCAGCCGCGCTCGGCGAAATCGCCGACGCTTCGGGGCGGAAGTACCTCGAGCCTGTGCTCGACGACCCCGATCCCGAGGTGCGTAAGAATGCGCGCTGGGCGATGCAGCAGATCGTGGCCAGGAAAGGCGCGCTGGGGTCCTAGGCTTCGCCGCGCAGTCTCCAGTGGCTGACGATGCGGAATCGCGCATTTGCATCATCCTGACGAAACAGCGCCAGTCTGTCGATCGCGAGCGTCTTCAGACCAAGGGCGGCAAAACGCTCCCGCAGCTTCGCCAGGATCGGTTCGCGCCTGCCGGCATCGAGCCGGCCGGTCAGCGTCATGTGGAAGCGGAAGCCTTCCATCACGTAAGGGTAGCCCCAGCGATCGAGATGCTCGCGCTGCCTCGGCGTCAATGCGGCAGGATTGCGCCGCGCGCGGTCTTTCGCCGTCAGCGGTGCGCGAAACGAATCGAAGTCGCGGGTGCAATCCGCGGCAAGTAGCTCCAGTTCGGCCGATCGTTCGGCGGGCACCACCGCGAGAAAGTCGCTGATCGAATTGACAACCGGCCGGATCACCGGAATGGGGCGGGGCGAGGCGGCGAAGGATTCGCAGGCCTCAAGCAGCGCAGCCTCACTCTTGCCGGGCGCCAGCGTCAGCGGCGCCTTCAGCGTGGCGTGAAAACCGTATTTGCGGGGATCGCGCGTCAGTTCGTGCCAATCAGGCAAACCCTGCAACATGCCGTCCGGAAAGGGCAGATCCTCGCCGCTGAACGCGTCATAGCCGAGCAGTTGCGCGCCGAAGCGATCCAGGTCGCTGCCGGGCGCGCATGCGTAGTAGACCGCGTAGCGGGGAAAGCCTGCCATGTCCCGCACAATAGGGCCGCTTCACTCGGCCGCAACTGCCTCGCCGGAGGCATAGGATGAGCGGATCAGGCGATCGGCGTCGGTCAGGTGAACCAGCCTTCCGGCGGCGATCACCGCGACAATGCGCGGCCGCAGCGGCATGGCGTCATCGACGAGGATGATATCGGCGCGATATCCCTTGGCGAGAATTCCCCGGTCCAGGAGACCGGCAGCCTGCGCCGGGGCCGCCGAAATCAGGCTCCAGGCTTGCGCCAGCGGGCGCACGCCGTCGGCGGCAAGGCGGAATGCGGCGAGCAGTTGCGCCGGATAGTAGTAGTCGGAGGCGAGGATCGAGCACAGGCCCTTGGCGATCATGTCGGCCGCGTTGGTCCATCCGGTATGGCTGCCGCCGCGCACCACATTGGGCGCGCCAAGCACGATGGCATCGCCGGCGGCGGCGGCCGCGCGCGCGGTCTCCTCGTTGACCGGGAATTCGGCGATGCCGACGCCGATGGCGCGAAAGGCCGCGCGCATTTCGGGACCGTCGTCGTCATGCGACAGCATCCGCACATTGGCGTTCCGCGCCGCTTCCGCGAGCCGTGCGATCGAAGCGGGCACCTCGGCCGCGCGCGAGGCGACACGCTCCACGAGCGAATCGAACTCCTCGTTGGATATGCCGCAGCGCTCCACCATCTGCGCGCGCTTGCGCGGCCTGGTGCGGCCCGCCGCGATGGAAGCCATGTGGTCGTTGAACGCGAACAGATCGATGCGCCCCGCTGACAGCCATTGGCCGATTTCGGCCTCGGCATCGAGATTGTAGGTCTCCTGCCGCAGGTGAAAGCGGGTGTCGGCCGTGAGCTGCGGCCTTGTGCTTTCGATGCCTTCGAGCAGCCGTCTCGCATTATCTCCGCTGCGCAAGCCCGGCTCCCAGGACCAGGTGATGGCGTGAAACACGGACGTGATGCCGTTGTTGATCGCCTGGCGGTCGCTGTCGATCAGTGCGACATCGACAGGAAAATCGACGCCGGGGCGCGGCATCATCTGCCGCTCGAACGCATCGCCATGCAGGTCGACGATGCCCGGCAGCACCTTCAGTCCGCGTGCATCGAGGCACAATGAGCCGCGTCCGTTCTCGGCGCCCACGGCCTTGATCTCGCCGGCTGCGATCTGCAGCGAGGACTTCGCGAATTTCTCCGCCGAGCAATGCCCGGCCGCCTTCGATTGATATATCCGTCACGATAATGCGCTTCGTCGTGGGCTGCGGGAACGGTCGGGGCTCGCCTCATATTTCGCCAGAAAATCCTCGACCGCAAGCTTTCGGAAATCGGGTAGCGCGCGGCGCAGCGTCTCGTGGTCCCAGTTCCACCAGGCGAGCTCGGCGAGCCGGCCCGCGACATCCTCCGAAAACCGCCGTCTGACGGTCCGCGCCGGATTACCGGCGACGATGGTGTAGGCCGGCACGTCCCTGGTGACGATCGCGCCCGCCGCGATCACGGCGCCGGTACCGACGTTGCGGCCCGGCAGCACGATGGCGCCGTGCCCGATCCAGACATCATGTCCGATCTGCACGCGATGTCGACGACGCCAATCGAAGAACTCGGCCTCGTCGCTTTCGTCAGAAAAATACGCGCTGGCGCGATAGGTGAAATGCGCCTGCGATGCCCGATGCATGGGGTGGTTGCCTGGATTGATCCGGACCATTGCCGCGATCGAGCAGAACTTTCCGATTCCGGTATAGGTGATCTGCGCGTCGTTCACGACGTAGGAATAATCGTCCATCGACACCTCGTGCAGGATCGTGCGGGCGCCGACTTCACAATAAGCGCCGAGCCTGGTGTCGTGCAGTTTCGCGGATGGATCGATCGTCGGTTCGACCGAAAGCATTTTGCCGGCCATGCGTGATCCCAGATCATTTGAAAGGAAGCAACCGGATTGGTCCGGAAGCCTGCACGTGATCGGCGGGCGTGATGACAATGTCATGACGGATTGGTGACGGCAAATGCCGCTGTGGACGCCGGCCGCAATGCAGCGTGGCTGTCACACAACTGTTGAATCCAGACGTTAGCGATGAAGCTGGCTGAACGCCAAAGCGTTTTCGGAGCATTGCATGCTGGTGGTAGAGGGTCTGACGTGCCGTTTCGGCACAAAGGCCGCGGTCGACAATGCATCGTTCTCCATCGCACCCGGCGGCTTTGTCGGCGTGATCGGCCGCTCCGGCGCCGGCAAGTCGACCTTGCTGCGGATGATCAACCGCCTGGCCGAACCGACCTCGGGAAAGATCGTTTTCGACGGCGTCGACGTCACGGCGCTCAGGGGCCGCGAGCTGCGCAAGTGGCGCGCCCGCTCGGCGATGATTTTCCAGCAGTTCAATCTGATCGGCCGTCTCGATGTGCTGACCAACGTGCTGATGGGGCGTCTGGCGACGGTCTCGCAGGTAAGGTCGCTCCTGAAGCTGTGGCCGGACGCCGACAAGGCGGTCGCACTGGCCGCGCTCGAACAGTTCGAGATCGCCTCGCTCGCGGCGCAGCGCGCCGACCAGCTTTCCGGCGGCCAGCAGCAGCGCGTCGCGATCGCCCGCGCCCTGGTGCAGGAGCCGGATATCATTCTCGCCGACGAGCCAATCGCCTCGCTCGATCCGCACAACACCAAAGTGGTGATGGACGCGCTAGCGCGCATCAACCGCGATTTCGGCATCACCGTGATCTGCAACCTGCATTCGCTCGAACTGGCGCGCGGCTATTGCGGCCGGCTGATCGGTATGGCGGCCGGCCAGGTGGTGTTCGACGGGACGCCGGAGCAACTCACTGAACGCGAAGCGCAACGTCTCTACGGCCTCGAATCCGACGGAAATATCAGTCCGGCGAGCAGGCCGCTCGGCATCCCCGCCGAGGAATCCGTTCTGGGTGTGCCTGCCATCGCGTAGCCGTCACGCCTTCCGAATATCCTCGGCGTCGCGCCGACAAGAAACCTCAACCACCCAACAGGAGAGAAGAAATGCTGAATCGCCGCAATCTTTTGTCAGCGGGCGCGATGGCGCTTGCCTTTACCGCGAGCGTTGCCCATGCCGATGACTGGAAAGCGAAATACAAGGAACTGACTTTCGCCGTGGTGCCGGCCGAAAACGCCTCCGGCGTCAGCGATCGCTACGCGCCGTTCATGGAATATCTCTCCAAAGAACTCGGCGTTCCCGTCAAGCTGCGCATCGCCAATGACTATGCGGCCGTGATCGAGGGTCAGCGCGCCGGCAATATCCAGATCGCCTATTACGGACCGGCCTCCTATTCGACGGCCTACATGACGGGCGTCAAGACCGAACCCTTCGTCACCACCCGGAACAATGACGGCACTGTTGGCTACTATTCGGTGATCTACGTCAAGGCCGACAGCCCCTACAAGGACATCAAGGATCTGAAGGGCAAGACCATCGGCTTCGTCGATCCGAATTCGACCTCCGGCTACAACGCGCCGCGCTTCTTCCTGCACAAGATCGGTATCGATGCCGACGCCTTCTTCAGCAAGTCGATCATTACCGGAAGCCACGAGAACGGCGTGATTGCTCTCGACAAGGGCACGGTCGATTGCGACGCCGACTGGTGGAATTCCGACACCGACTCGAACCTCACGCGCATGGTCGCGAAGGGGATGGTGAAAAAGGAAGATTTCCGCGTCATCTTCAAGTCCGGCCTGCTCGCCGGCTCGCCCTATGCCTACCTCTCCGATCTCCCTGCTGACCTCAAGCAGGCCATCGTCAAGGCGTTCAAGGAAGCTCCGACCAAGGACAAGGTTGCTTTCGACCGGCTGTCCGACGGCAAAGACAAGGAATTCGTCTCGGTGACGCACAAGGACTACGAGAACACCGTGGAGATGATCCAGTTCGTCAACGACATGCGCAAGAAGCGTTCCTGAAACCGGGGAGGGAGCGGCGAAAACTCGCCGCTCCCGCCGTCGTTCCGATCCAAGAAAGCCGCGGCGACGCGCCCTGGCTGCAATTGCTCAAGTCAGCCGCGGAGAAGGCCACATGAACCGCCGTGATTTCGTTGCCGTTGCCGTAACCGCGGTTGCGCTCACCTTCGTCTCCGGCGCGGCCCATGCCGACGATTGGAGGTCGAAATACAAGGAATTGACCTTCGCGGTCGTGCCGGCCGAAAATGCGTCCGGTGTCATCGATCGTTTTGGGCCGTTTGTGGAATATCTCACCAGGGAACTCGGGGTTCCGGTCAAGCTGCGCATCGCCAACGATTATGCCGCTGTCATCGAAGGTCAGCGCGCCGGTAACATCCAGATCGCTCATTATGGGCCGGCTTTCCTATTCCACCGCCTACATGACGGACGTCAAGACCGAGCCCTTCGTCACCAACCGGAATAATCTCGGCACCGTCGGCTATTATTCGGTGATCTACGTCCGGGCCGACAGCCCCTACAAGGAGATCGGGGATCTCAAGGGCAAGACCATCGGCTACGTCGATCCGAATTCGACCTCGGGCTACAACGCGCCGCGCTTCTTCCTGCACAAGATCGGCATCGATTCCGACAGCTTCTTCGGCAAGTCGATCATCACCGGAAGCCACGAGAACGGCGTGATCGCGCTCGAAAAGGACGCCGTCGATTGCGCCGCCGACTGGTGGAATTCCGAGGACGAGTCCAACCTCACGCGTATGGTCGCGAAAGGGATGGTGAAGAAGGAGGATTTCAGGATCGTCTTCAAGTCCGGCCTCTTGGCCGGTTCGCCCTATGCCTACCTTTCCGATCTGCCCGACGATCTCAAGCGCAGCATCGTCAAGGCGTTCCTGGAAGCTCCCGTCAAGGACAAGGCGGCCTTCGCCCGCCTTTCGGACGGCAAAGACCAAGGGTTCGTTGCAGTCACGCACAAGGACTATGAGGACACCGTCGACATGATCCAGTTCGTCAACGATATGCGCAAGAAGCGATCCTGAAGCCCGAATGCCCGCAATTTTCCGCAGCGCTTCTTGTCCGGGTCGAAGCAGGATGTCATGGCTCTGAGCATTCTGAGCGTATCGCCGGCGCGCCTTGAGGCTTTGCTCGCCGACTACCAGCGCGTGGTCGGGCGCCGCCGTCGGCAATCCCTGCTGGTGTTGGCAATCCTTGCCATTCTGATTGCGATCGCCGGGCGCTTCGGCGAGGTCGACCTCAACAATCTCGTCGACAACATCTCGAACTTCACCAGCTATTTCGGCCGGATCGTGCCGAAGCTGACATTCGCGCATTTCGGCGCCGATGTCGCGGACTGGTACTGGAACATCACGGGCTGGCTGAAGCTTCTGCTCGATACCGTGCTGATCGCCTATCTCGGGACCTTGTTCGGCGCCGGCGGGGCGCTCCTGATCGCCTTCTTCGCCGCGGAAAATCTCGCGCCGAGTCACCTGCTGCGATGGAGCATCAAGCGCATCTTCGAGTTCTGTCGCACCGTTCCCGATCTCGTCTTCGCGCTGATGTTTGTCAGCGCCTTCGGGCTCGGGCCGCTGGCGGGAATTCTGGCGATCGCCATTCACAGTTTCGGCACGTTCGGCAAGCTCTTCACCGAGGCCGTCGAAAACATCGATATGAAGCCGGTGGAAGGCGTGCGTTCGACCGGCAGCCGATTCGTCGAAATGGTGCGGTTCGGCGCCCTGCCGCAGGTGACGTCGACCTTTGCGAGCTACGCGCTGTTGCGCTTCGAGATCAACGTGCGCTCGGGCTCGGTGGTCGGCATGGTCGGCGCCGGCGGGATCGGGCAGGATCTGTTCGTGGCGATCCGCAAATTCTACTACACCGACGTCAGCGCCATCCTGTTGATGATCATCGTTTGCGTCGCGATCATCGATCTCGTGACCGAGCGGATCCGTCATCGGCTGTCCGGCCGGGAGGTGCGCCCGTGAGCCCCCGCCGCGCCATGCGCCCCGTCGATGCGAGCGCGGTGCTCGAGCGGCACCGTAACCTGTTCGACGCCTCTCCGCTGCAGCGCGCCTCCGCGGCAGCCGCGCCGGTCGGCATCACCGGGCTCGCGGTTTTCGCGATATGGTGGCTCGCCATTCCCTTCGACCAGATCGGACCGGGACTGGTGTCGCTCGGAAAATTCATCGCGCTGATGTTTCCGCCCTCGAGCGGCGGTCACCTCGACCTCCTGCTCAAGGCCATGGGCGAAACGCTGGCGATCGCGTTCCTGGGTACCCTGATTTCGACCGTCGTCGCATTTCCGGTCAGCTTCCTCGCGGCGAAAAATACCACCCCTCATCCCGTTATTCGCTTCGCCATCCGCCGCTGCCTCGACACCATCCGCGGCATCGACGCCCTGATCTGGGCGCTGGTCTTTGTCGGCGTGGTCGGCCTCGGCCCGTTCGCCGGCATTCTCGCGATCGCGGTGTCCGACACCGGCGCGCTCGGCAAGCTGTTTTCGGAAGCGATCGAATCCACCGAGGAACGGGCGCGCGAATTGGTGCTGGCAAGCGGGGGCACCAGCCTGCTCGCCGTGCGCTTCGGCCTCTTGCCGCAGGTGCTCCCGATCATCGCCGGACAAATTCTGTATTTCTTCGAGTCCAATGTCCGATCGGCAACCATCATCGGCATCGTCGGCGCCGGCGGCATCGGCCTGCAGCTGTCCGAACAGATCAGGACCTACGATTTGATCAGGTCGCGTTCGCCGTCATCATGATCTTGGTCACGGTGGCGGTCATCGACTGGATTTCGGGAAAACTCCGCTTTGCGATCATCGGCCGCCGCGCGGTGGTGTGAAGCGCGCGCCCGCAGTGCTCTAGCCATTCTCCACGACGAACTCGACGCGTTCGGCGGCAAAGCGCGAGCGCTTGGTTGCAAGTGGTCTTCCCTCGGTATCGACGTCAGTGCTGTCGACCACGAGGACCGGACGCCCCAAGGCGAGGTCGAGCCGGGCCGCGTCGGAGGCATCTGCAATGGCTGCGGTAATTCGGGTCGATGCTCTCCGGTAATCGCGGATGCCGTAATGTGCCAGCAGTTTGGTCATCGAGCGCGTGCTGGCAAAAACGTGCCCCGCGTCGGGAAAACGTTCGGCGGAAAGCCAGCTGGTGCTGACACAGATCGGCGTGCGGTCGGCGAACCGCAGCGCTTCGATCCGCACCAGCGGCGCGCCGGTTTTCAAGGCGAGCTGGCGCGCCAGTTCGCGCGTCGCCGGTTCCTCCGACGCGGCGATCAATTGCCCGCGCGGCTCGTGGCCGCCGGCGCCGACGATCTCGGAAAACCGCGTGCGCGAGCGCAGGGGATAGGCCAGTTTGGCCGTTTCGACATAGGTGCCGCTGCCGCGTTCGGCGCGCACCAGGCCGCGCTCGGCGAGCGCCGCCAGCGCGCGGCGCACGGTGTGGCGGTTGACGCGGTAGGTATCGGCGATCTCCATCTCGCCCGGCAGCCGCTCGCCGGCGGCAAAGCTGCCATTGGCGATACCGCGCTCGATGCCGTCGGCGACCTGCCGCCACAGCGCCACGCCGGAGCCCGTGTCCTGCACGCTCATGGCGCGCAACTTTCAAAAAAGCACATCGGAAAAATCATGGCTTTGTCACGAAACAGTCATGGCGTTTCACTATCGAGTTGTCTAGTATCATAGACAACTTGAGTCCGGCAAGACCTTTGGCAAGGCGTATATGACGGCAATCTGGCGAAAACGGCATGCAGGCGCGGCGCAAGGCGGCGATGGCGGTGCTGGCGCATTCCGACGCAGCCGACATCGCCAGGCTGCTCGGCGCGATTGCCGTGCCGGCTCACGAGAACCTGCGCGAGGGCGAGAACGGCCTCGTCATGGTGCGCGGCCGGATCGGCGGCGACGGCGCGCCGTTCAATCTCGGCGAGGCCACGGTGTCGCGTGCCGCGGTGCGGCTTGCGACCGGCGAAGTCGGGTTCGGCTACACGCTCGGCCGCGACCGCGAAAAGGCGCGGATGATCGCGCTGTGCGATGCCCTGGTGCAATCGGGCGAATTCGCTCGCGTGGTGGAAGCAGAGGTGCTGGCGCCGCTGCGCGCGGCGATTGCCGCCGAACAAGACCGCAAGGCGCAGGAGACCGCGGCGACGCGGGTCGATTTCTATACGCTGGTGCGCGGTGAGGGTTGAGTGATGACGACGGTTGCCGAAATGCCTGCAGGTTTCGCCGACAAGGTGTTGTCGGCGCAATCGACCTTCCGTTCGGTGATGGATGCGATGGCGCGCCCCGGCAGCGTGCAGCGCATCGTGGCTTCCGCCGGCACGCCCGGCGCCATGATGCGCGGCACCGCGGCGATCGCGCTGACCTTGTTCGATCACGATACGCCGGTCTGGCTCGATGCGTCGATGTCGGAAACGCCTGACGTGACCAAATGGCTGAAATTCCACACCGGCGCGCCGGTGGTCGCAGATTCGCTCGATCTGCCATTTTGCGCTGATCGGCGAGCCGCGGGCGCTTCCCGCGCTCGATCGCTTCGCGTTCGGCAGCAATGAATACCCGGATCGATCGACCACGCTGATCCTGCAGGTCGAGAGCCTGACGGAAGGCCCTGCATTCGAATTGCGCGGCCCGGGCATCGACGGCACCGCCGTGTTGCGGGCGGCGATCGAGCCTGCCGACCTGTTCGAACGGCTCGCCATCAATGCCGCGCTGTTTCCGCGCGGCATCGATGTCGTGCTGGTCCATGACGACACCATTGTCGCGATACCCCGCACCACGCGGCTTGTCGCGAAGGGAGGCTGATACATGTATGTCGCCGTCAAGGGAGGCGAGCGCGCCATCGAGAACGCCCATCGGCTGCTGGCGCATGAGCGCCGCGGCGATCGCGACGTGCCGGAGGTGACGCTCGACCAGATCTCCGGGCAGCTCAGCCTCGCGGTCGACCGCGTGATGAGCGAAGGCTCGCTGTATGACCGCGAACTCGCTTCGCTTGCGATCAAGCAGGCGCGCGGCGACATGATCGAGGCGATCTTCCTGGTCCGCGCCTTTCGCGCCACGCTGCCGCGCTTCGGCGCGACCGAGCCGGTCGATACCGGCAAGATGGCGGTGCGGCGGCGGATTTCCTCGACCTTCAAGGACATTCCCGGTGGCCAGATCCTCGGGCCTACCTTCGATTACACCCATCGCCTGCTTGATCCGCAACTGGCCGAAGGCTTTGTCCCCGACCTGCCCGCGACATCGGACGCTTCTGCGGCCGCGACACCGCGCGTCACCGACATTCTCGGCCGCGATGGCCTGATCGAACCGTCGCCGCAGGCGGACGCTGATGCGCCGGTCGGCGACCTCACGCGCGAGCCGCTCAGCTTTCCCGCCGACCGCGATCTTCGATTGCAGAATCTCGCGCGTGCGGATGAGGGTTTCCTGCTGGCGCTCGGCTATTCGTCGCAGCGCGGCTATGGCCGCAACCATCCCTTTGCCGGTGAAATCCGCTTCGGCGAGGTCGAGGTGGAATTCTTCGCCGAGGAGGTCGGCTTCGCCGTGCCGCTCGGCGCCGTCGCGCTGACCGAATGCCAGATGGTCAACCAGTTCAAGGGCTCGGCGACGGAAGCGCCGTGCTTCACCCGCGGCTATGGCCTCGCCTTCGGGCAGAGCGAGCGCAAGACCATGTCGATGGCGCTGGTCGACCGCACCCTTCGCGCCCGCGAGCTCGGCGAGGAGGTCATGGCGCCGGCGCAGGACGAGGAATTCGTCATGTCGCATTCCGACAATGTGCAGGCGACCGGATTCGTCGAGCATCTCAAGCTGCCGCATTATGTCGACTTCCAGTCCGAACTCGGCCTGTTGCGCAAATTGCGGCAGGAATTCGAACATTCCGACGCCTCGCCCGACATGCAGGAGGCCGCCGAATGAACGCGCCCGCCTACAATTTTGCCTATCTGGACGAACAGACAAAACGGATGATCCGCCGCGCCATCCTCAAGGCGATCGCAATTCCCGGCTATCAGGTGCCGTTCGCCAGCCGCGAAATGCCGATGCCCTATGGCTGGGGCACCGGCGGCGTGCAGGTGACGGCGGCGATCCTCGGGCCCTCGGACGTGCTGAAGGTGATCGACCAGGGCTCCGACGACACCACCAATGCGATCTCGATCCGCAAATTCTTTGCGAAAACCGCCGGCGTCGAAACCACGACCTCGACGGCGGACGCGACCGTGATCCAGACCCGGCACCGGATTCCCGAAGCGCCGCTGCATTCGGGCCAGGTCCTGGTCTATCAGGTGCCGATTCCCGAGCCGCTGCGGTTCCTCGAGCCGCGCGAGACCGAAACGCGGCGCATGCATGCGCTCGGCGAATACGGGCTGATGCATGTCAAGCTCTACGAGGACATCGCCCGCTTCGGCCACATCGCGACCTCCTATGCCTATCCGGTGAAGGTCAACGCCCGCTACGTGATGGACCCCTCGCCGACGCCGAAATTCGACAACCCGAAGATGGACAATTGCCCGGCGTTGCAATTGTTCGGCGCCGGGCGCGAGAAGCGCATCTACGCGATCCCGCCCTATACGCAGGTCGTGTCGCTCGACTTCGAGGATCATCCGTTCACGCGCTATCGTTTTGACGCGCCCTGCGCATTGTGCGGGGCGGAGGATTCCTATCTCGACGAAATCGTCACCGACGATCAGGGCAGGCGGATGTTCGTCTGCTCCGACACCGACTATTGCGAAGCCCGCCAGGCCCGGGGTCATCGCGGGACCGAAAGCGCGGCCCCGCACAAGGAGGGCGTGCATGGCTGAACATGAGAACGATCAGCCGCTGCTGGTGGCGGATGGCCTGAGCAAGAATTACGGCCGGCTGACCGCCTGCCGCGACGTGTCCTTTGCGCTCTATCCCGGCGAGGTGCTGGCGGTCGTCGGCGAATCCGGATCGGGCAAGACCACGCTGTTGCAGCTGCTGTCGGCGCAGCTCGCCCCGAGCGCGGGCCGCGTGTCCTACCGCATGCGCGACGGCGTGCTGCGCGACCTTGCCGCGCTCGGCGAAGCGGAGCGGCGATTTCTGTTCCGCACCGACTGGGGCTATGTGCACCAGGACCCCGCGCTGGGACTGCGGATGGCGGTGTCCGCCGGCGCCAATGTCGGCGAGCGGCTGATGGCGGTCGGCTGGAATCACTACGGCAATATCCGCAACACCGCCTCGTCCTGGCTGGAGCGCGTCGAGATCGACACAGGCCGCATCGACGATGCGCCGCGCACCTATTCCGGCGGCATGCGGCAGCGGCTGCAGATCGCGCGCAACCTCGTGACCGAGCCGCGGCTCGTGTTCATGGACGAGCCGACCGGCGGGCTCGACGTCTCGGTGCAGGCGCGGCTGCTCGATCTGATGCGCAACCTCGTCAGCGAATTGCACCTTGCTGCCGTCGTCGTCACCCACGATCTCGCGGTGGCGCGGCTGTTGTCGCACCGGGTGATGGTGATGAAGGGCGGCCGCGTGATCGAGACCGGGCTGACCGACCAGGTGCTCGACGATCCGCGCGAGCCCTATACGCAATTGCTCGTCTCCTCGATCTTGCCGCCATGAGGACATCGATGACCGCGATGATCGACATCACAGACGCCGAAAAGACCTTCACCATGCATCTGCAGGGCGGGGTGCAGCTTGCCGTGGTGCGCGGCGTCTCGTTTCAGGTCGACGCCGGCGAATGCGTGGTGCTGTCCGGCCCCTCCGGCGCCGGCAAATCCTCGATCCTGAAGATGATCTTCGGCAACTACCGCTGCGACGGCGGCCGCATCGGCGTCCGGCACGAGGGCACGGTGATCGATCTTGCCGGCGCCGAACCGCGGCAGATTCTGGCCGTGCGCCGCGCCACCATCGGCTATGTCAGCCAGTTCCTGCGCGCGGTGCCGCGGGTTGCCGACCATCGACGTCGTGGCCGAACCCCTGATCGCGAATGGGGTGGCGCGCGACGAGGCCCGCCGTCGGGCCGGCAGCCTGCTCAAAACCCTCAACATCCCGGAACGGCTGTGGGCGCTGCCGCCCTCGACCTTTTCCGGCGGCGAGCAGCAGCGCGTCAACATCGCGCGCGGTTTCATTTCCGACCTGCCGATCCTCCTGCTCGACGAGCCGACGGCCTCGCTCGACGCCGTCAATCGCGCGGTCGTGGTCGAGCTGATCGAAAGGAAGAAGCGCGCCGGCGTTGCCATGGTGGCGATCGTCCACGATGACGAGATACGCCAGTTGATCGCCGACCGCGTCATCGACGTGACCACATTTCGCCGCCGCGGCATGAGGGAAAGGCACATGACCTCGACCAGCTCCGAAACCGTACTTGGCAACGCCAGGATCGTTCTCGCCGATCGCGTGATCGAGCACGGCTGGATCGCCTTTGACGGATGGCTGCATCGCCGAAATCGGCGAGGGCGCGCGCCCGCGCGGGCCGAGGACGCCGGCGGCGATTTGATCATGCCCGGCCTGATCGAGCTGCACACCGATCACCTCGAGGCGCATTACGTGCCGCGCCCAAAGGTGTTCTGGGATCCGATCGCCGCCGTCGTCTCCTATGACGGGCAGCTCGCGACCTCGGGCATCACGACGGTGCTCGATTCGCTGCGGGTCTGGCGCGAGGACGGCGCCGACGAGGTCGACGGGCGCGCGGGCGTGCTGGCGAAGGCGATCGCGGACGCGCGTGAGGCGAACCTGCTGCGCTCCGATCACTTCCTGCATCTGCGCTGCGAGATTCCGATGCCGAGCGTGGTCGAGGAGGCGAAGGAATTGATCGGGCGGCCGGACGTGCGGCTGATGTCGCTGATGGACCATACGCCGGGGCAGCGGCAGTTTCGCGACGAGGTCAAGCTGCGCGACTATTATCGCGGCAAGGGTCCCGGCATGACCGATGCCGAGCTCGACGTGCTGTTCGAACGGCGCTTTGCCTATCAGAAGGCCTATGCCGCGACCAACATGCGCGCGATCGTCGCGCTGGCGCAGCAATACGAGATTCCGCTCGCGAGCCACGACGACACCACCGATGAGAATGTCACCGACGCCATCCGCGACCGCGTCGCGGTGGCGGAATTTCCGACCACGATCGAGGCCGCGCGCGGGCTGCACCGGGCCGGCATCGGCATCCTGATGGGCGCGCCGAACGTGGTGCGCGGCGGCTCGCATTCCGGCAACATCGCCGCCGTCGATCTCGCCCGCGAGGGATTGCTGGACATCCTGTCGTCCGACTATATCCCCTCCAGCCTGCTGATGGCGGCGCTGCAATTGCCGCAGCGCGTGCCCGCCATCGACCTTGCCTCCGCGATCCGCACGGTGACAAAAACGCCGGCCGAAGCGGTCGGGCTCAACGACCGTGGCGAGATCGCGCCGGGCAAGCGCGCCGACCTGATCCGCGTCCATGTCGCGCGCGACATTCCGGTCGTGCGCAGCGTCTGGCGCGAAGGACATCGCGTGGCGTGAGCGAAACACCGGCCATCTCCGATTCCAGGCCGGCCACGATCGGGCCGGGCCGGCTCGTGCTGGTGGTCGGGCCGAGCGGCGCCGGCAAGGATACCCTGATCGGGCTTGCGCGGGCCGCCTGCGCCGGTGACGCAACGGTCGTTTTTCCCCGCCGCGTGGTGACGCGGGAGGCGAGCCGCTTCGAAGACAACGAGCAGGTGAGCTTTGAGACGTTCCGGCAGGCGCGCAGCCGCGGCGAGTTCGCCGTGCATTGGGAGGCGCATGGCCATGGCTATGCCTTGCCGCGCGCGATCGACGACGAGATTCGGGCCGGACATAGCGTGGTCGCCAATGTCTCGCGCACGGTGGTGGAGGCGATGCGACGCGCCTATGCCGAGGTCGTGGTGGTTTCGGTCACGGCGCCGCCCGAAGTGCTCGCCGAACGCCTGGCGGCGCGGGCACGCGGCAGTGACGGACAGATCGAGGACAGGCTGAACCGAACCGTGGATACGGTCGCAGCCGCGCCGGATGCGGTCATTACCAATGTCGGCGACGCCGAACACCATGCGCGCAAGCTGCTGCGGATCATCAGGGGCCGCTGGCATTTAGGGAGAGCGGGTATGTCGATCATTGCAACCGTCGAGCAGCTTGAGGCGATCTACGGCCGGCCGAACGAGGCGTCCACCGTCAAGGTCGCCGACCGCATCACGCCGCCATACCGCACGCTGATCGACGCCTCGCCGTTCGCGGCGCTCGCGACCTGCGGGCCGGAGGGGCTGGATTGCTCGCCGCGCGGCGATCTCAACGGTCTCGTCCGGATTTACGACGACAAGACCCTGATGATGCCCGACCGCCGCGGCAACAACCGCGTCGATTCCCTGCGCAATATCGTGCGCGATCCCAGGGTCGCGCTGTTGTTCCTGATTCCGGGCTCCGGCAATACGCTGCGCGTCAACGGCCGCGCGCGGGTGTCGGTCGACCCCGATTTGCTGGCGTCGTTCGGGATCGACGGCAAGGCACCGCGCAGCGTCATCGTCATGACCGTGAACGAAATCTACTTCCAGTGCGCGCGCGCCATCGTCCGCTCCGACCTCTGGAATCCGGACAAGCGGGTCGACCCGAAGACGTTGCCGACGCCGGGAAAAATTCTCGCCGACATGAGCGACAACCGCGTCGGCGGCGAGGCGTACGACCGCGAATGGCCGGATCGGGCGCGGCAGACCTTGTGGTGAGGAACGCTGATATGGCGCTGCCATTTGTTGCACTGCGGCGCCGACGGCGGAATCCTACCGCTCTGCACACTTCAAATTTGAGGCGCTTCGGTCACGACTCTGCTACGTTATGCAGGCAAATTGGCTTCACACGAAGGGGTGGGGGTCATGGACAAGCTCGTCGAAATTCGCAACCAGGAATTTATGTGCCGCGAGCGTGCTCTGCTGGATTCCGAGCGCCGAAATTTCTGGCTGGCACAGGCCGAAGAGTGGGAGCAGCGCGCGCTCGACGAAATCGCGTTCCACTTCAGGGAATGCAACCTCGATCGCGCTGAGTCCCGAAGCACCGCGCATTAGCGCATTTTTCAAATCCAGGGCTTCATCCTTCGAGACGCACGCTGACGCGTGCTCCTCAAGATGAGGTCTTAGACCCTAATGGTGAGGAGCGCGGCAGCGCCGCGCGTCTCGAACCATGAGGCCCGTTGCTGGGCTCTCACCTCCGTACGCGCCTAATGCCACCGTTCCGGCTTGACGACGGTCTGTCTGACTTCGGCGCCGCAGTCGGAGCACTCGTAGATGAAGTCGATCTTCGCCATGCTCCAGTGCGGCTCGACGTCGCGCACGAACATGGGCAACAGTCCAATGCAGCCGGGGCAGATCATCGGCGCGGTCTCGATCTCGTGATGATGGACATAGGCTGGCATGTCGGCTCTCCCTCGAAAGCGGAAGCAATCCTCAACCCCGCGCCGAACCTACCGTGCGTCGCGCAAGCCCCATCATCAACTCTTCCGAACGTACAAGGAACGGACCAATATTGTCGGCCGGTGTTGCATTACTGTAACATTTCGACCCGCAAAAACGCCCCGCGCCCCTTGCCTCGGCGGGTTCCCGCGGCTCAACTACGCCGCTCTTTAACGGCGGCCGGTTCGAGAACCGCTTAAGCCAAGGGTTGAAACGCGATGATCATCGACTGCCACGGTCACTACACCACGGCTCCCAAACAGCATGAACAATGGCGGCAAGCGCAGATCGAGGCGCATTCGAAGGGCGCGCGGACGCCGCGGCGGCCCGCGATCTCCGACGACGAGATTCGCGATTCGATTCGCGGCGGCCAGCTTCGCCTGCAGCGCGAGCGCAGCACGGATCTGACGATCTTTTCGCCGCGCGCGGCCGGCATGGGACATCACCTCGGCGACAAGAGGACCAGCGAAGCCTGGGCGGTCGCCTGCAACGATCTGATCGCCCGGGTGTGCGGCCTGTTCCCCGACAATTTTACCGGCGTCTGCATGCTGCCGCAGAGCCCCGGCGTCTCGCCGAAGAACTGCATTCGCGAACTCGAGCGTTGCGTTCGCGAGCACGGCTTCGTCGGCTGCAACCTCAATCCCGATCCCTCCGGCGGGTACTGGACCGATCCGCCGCTGTCCGATCCGTACTGGTATCCGATCTACGAGAAGATGGTCGAGCTCGATGTGCCCGCGATGATCCACGTCAGCTTCGCCTGCAATCCGGCGTTCCACACCACCGGCTCGCACTACCTGAACGGCGATACCGCCGCCTTCATGCAAATGCTCACCTCGGATGTCTTCACGCGCTTTCCGAAGCTCAAGCTCGTGATTCCGCACGGCGGCGGCGCGGTGCCCTATCACTGGGGCCGCTTCCGCGGGCTTGCGCAGGCGCTTAGCCTGCCGCTGCTGAAGGACCATCTCCTCAACAACATCTATTTCGACACCTGCGTCTATCACCTGCCGGGCCAGGAGCTGCTCGCCAAGGTGATCCCGGTCGACAACATCCTGTTCGCATCCGAGATGATCGGCGCCGTGCCCGGGGTCGATCCCGAGACGGGCCATAACTTCGACGACACCAAGCGCTACATCGACCAGTTGCCGCTGTCGGCGGCGGACAAGTCCAGGATCTACGAAGGCAATGCGAAGCGCGTCTACAGCCGCCTGGCAAAAGCGCTGGAAAATAAAAGCAGCAACAAGAAGACGAAGGAGAAATCTCAATGATCGGATTTTCCATTCAGCCGATCGCGCGCCGGGTCAGCCCTGAATACGTGCGGAAGTTTCGCCCGCTGCCGGTGGCCAATGTCAGCGATTGCATGTCGCGGATGACCGGCGGCGGCCCGCGGCTGCGGCCGTATCATGCCGGCGGCGTGCTCGGCGGTCCGGCCTTCACGGTGAAGACGCGGCCGGGCGACAATCTGATGGTGCACAAGGCGCTGGATATCGCCTCGCCCGGCGACGTCGTCGTGGTCGATGCCGGCGGCGACCTGACCAACTCGATCGTCGGCGAGATCATGATCAGCTATGCCATCAACCGCAAGATCGCCGGGCTCGTGATCAACGGCTCGATCCGGGATTCCGACGCGGTGCGCGGCATGAGCTTTCCGGTCTATGCGGCCGGCGTCACCCATCGCGGCCCCTACAAATCCGGCCCCGGCGAAATCGGAAAGGTGATCGCGATCGACGGCATGGTGATCGAACCCGGCGACCTCATCATCGGCGACGGCGACGGCCTGCTTTGCGTTCCCTTCGGCGAGGTCGAGGAAGTCTACCAGGCCGCCGCCGCCAAGAAGGCGTCGGAAGACAAGACATTGAGCGCGCTGAAGGCGGGCGGTTCGATGGACCGCGCCTGGGTCGACGCCGCACTCAAGCAGTTGGGCTGCGAAATGTGGTGAAGCCGGCAACGGATTGCAGCGTCCGAAGTTGAGTCGCGAGCCAGTGGCGCCCGCTGGCCGGGTCCTTGCCTTCAGAACGGGATCGCATTGCGGTCGCCGCCGCCTAAAGAACAAGCGCCGACGACATGCCGCATCCACGTCATAAGCTCTTTCGTCACTGAGGTCGGCGAAGGCCTTGCCGTTGATCTCTTCGGTCTTCAGCGTCTTGATGAAGCGCTCGGCTTTGGCCTTGTCGAAAGGATTGCCCGGTCTGCTCATGCTGGCAGGCCTCCAGCGCTGGAAGCAAGCTTGCCGGTATCAGGCCAGAGCGAGCACGCCGTCCCCGCCCGGATGGGGGATGCGGTTTGGGCCAAATGGGCGTATTCTCGACCGGCGTCGCATCGGGGTGCACTCGGCTGACGCTACGGCCATGAAGCCCTGTTAGGCGCCTCGGGGCGCGCAAGAGCGCGACCGAGCCACGCGCGATTCCGTCGCACAACAATGAACAGGAGGAAACATGGCACGCTTAACACGGCGTACAATTCTGAAGCTGTCCGGAGCCGGTGCCGTCGCAGCGAGAACCGGCGGCCTCGCTGCCATTCTGGCCACTGGACGAGCGCCCGCCTTTGCGCAGGCCAACACCGTGCATTGGCTGCGCTGGGCCGATTTCGTGCCAGCCTCCGACCAATTGCTCAAGGGCCAGATCACGGAAGAATGCCAAAAGGCAACCGGTATCAAGCTCGAGGTCGAGACCATCAACGCCAACGACATCCAGGCGCGCATTACTTCGTCGATCCAGTCCGGCTCTGGCCCCGATATCTTCATGACCCTCAACAACTGGCCGCAACTCTATGCTCAGAGTTGCGTCGATGTTGGCGACATCGCCGACGAACTCGGCAAGGCGCAAGGGGGCTTTTACGACATCTGCAAGGTTGTCTCGACGGTCGATGGCAAGTGGATCGGGGTGCCATGGTGCGTCGGCGGTACACTCGTCGCCTATCGCAAGTCATGGCTGGCCGAGGTCGGCTTCGACGGTAAGTTCCCAGCCACGTGGGATGAATTTCGTACCGCGGGCCAAAAGCTGAAAAAAGCCGGCCGACCCTATGGCCAAACCGCCGGGCACACGTTCGGCGACGCGCCTGGTTGGTGGTATCCGTACCTCTGGTCGTGGGGTGGCAAGGAGGTCGAGGCCGACGGCAAGACAGTCGTGCTCGACAGCAAGGAGACGCTCGAATCGGTCAAGTTCGCCGTGCCGCTCTGGAAGGAGACGATGGACGAGGGCGGGCTTGCCTGGGACGACACGAACAACAACCGCGCCTTCCTGTCAGGCACTATCAGCGCCACCAACAACGGCGCGTCGATCTACCTGGAGGCCAAGAAAAAACCGGACACCTACAAGACCGAGCGGGGAACCCCGATGAAGGACGATATCCTTCATGCCAGCATTCCCGGCGGTTCCGGAGGTCAGTTCAATCTACCCGGGCCGTTCACCAACCTTCTGATGAAATACTCGAAGAATCAAGCGGCGGCGAAGCAATTCCTGCGGTGGATCTCATCGAAGGAAATCTTCGACAAGTGGTTCGTCTCGCAGCAGGGCTACACCGCCGGCCCCACCAAGGTTTGGGAAAATCATCCCGTGTGGCGCGTCGATCCGGTCCTCGCACCGTTCAAGCAGATTCCAGTCACGGGACGGTTGGCAGGCTATGCCGGATCACCCAACCAGAAGGCCGCCGAGGTGCAGACCAAGTACATCGTCGTCGACATGTACGCGAAGGCGATCCAGGGCATGTCGCCAGCCGATGCGGTCAAGTGGGCGCACGGAGAGTTGGTCAAGGTCTACAGCGCCTGATCTGGTCGACGCCATCGAGTGCGGCGCCGGCCAGTTGCAGCCTGGCCGGCGGTTTGAATTTGCGATCAATCGCGATCTATCGGCGAGCAACGAATTGTGCACGCCTGGATTGGCAAGGACTGCCCGTTGTTTCCCGAAGGACTTCTGCCGTGCTGACGACGCGCGCGGAAAGCGTCGGAAGACAAGACAGTGAGCGCGCTGAAGGCGGGCGGTTCAATGGACCGCGCCTGGGTCGATGCCGCACTCAAGCAGTTGGGCTGCGAAATGCGGGGGTGAGCGAGCAACGGGTTTGATCGGAAGGCGTTGCTGCATCAGGTCCACAGCTCACCTCTCCGGGGGCCAACCCGTTCACTGGCCGAAAGTTCCGAATTGAAGCGCAGGCCAGCCCCCCGGGATTTTGACTTGCGCGGCTCGCCGCGAGCGGACAGAACGCGCGCGACATGCCGCATCCGCGTCAAAAACTCTTTCTCGAGGGACCGATCGGCACCGCGCTGGTCCGGCTTGCCATCCCGATCACGCTCGGCAACCTGCTGCAGACCGGCTATCAGCTGACCGATGCGTTCTGGGTCGGGCGGCTGGGCGCGGCCGCGGTTGCCGCGGTGTCGATCAGTTTTCCCGTCATGTTCCTGGTGATCGCGCTCGGCGCCGGTCTCGGCATCGCCGGCGCGACGCTGTCGGCGCAATATATGGGCGCCGGGCGGCAGGACATGGTCAATCATGTCGCGGCGCAGACCATGATGATGGTGGCGATCACCTCGGCGGTTCTGGGCGCGGCGGGCTTCGCCGCGGCGCCTTATCTGCTCGAACTGCATCGGCGTCGAACCCGATGTCTATGCCGGCGCGCTCGGCTTCATGCGGGTGTCGTTTATCGGCATCATCTTCGTCTTCGCCTACGGGATGTTTCAGGCGCTGATGCGCGGCGTCGGCGAAACCCGCACGCCGCTGATGATCGTGGCCGGAACCGTGGTGCTGAATTTCCTGCTCGATCCCCTGTTCATCTTCGGCTTCGGCCCGCTTGCCGCCGCAGGGCGTGACGGGCGCGGCGCTGGCGACTTGGCGACGCAGGGGCTCGCCGCGCTGCTCGGGATTGCGATTTTCCTGCGCGGCCGCCACGGCATCCAGCTGTCGTGGCGCAGCTTCCGTCCCGATCCCGCCTACATCAGGCGCGCGTTCTTCTTAGGCCTGCCCGGATCGATCGAGCTCGCGACGCGCGGCCTGGGCCGATGCTGCTGTCGTTCCTGGTGGCGAGCTTCGGCACGGTGACGCTGGCGGCCTATGGCACCGGATCCAACATCCTGCAATTCGTCACCATCCCCGCCTGGGGCCTGTCGCAAGCGGTTTCGACCCTGGTCAGCCAGAACATGGGCGCGCGCAATCCGCAGCGCGCCGGACGCGTGGCGCTGCTCGGCGCCGGCACCGGGTTTCTCATTCTCTCGATCGTGGGACTGGTGGTCTACGTCCTTGCGCCGGCGCTGGTGGCGTTCTTCGTGCCGCGCGCACCCGACGTGATCGCCGAGGGCGCGCGTTTCATCCGGATCATGTGCCTGGCGTGGGGCGGAATCGGCGTGCAGCTCTGCATCGTCTCCGCCTTCCGCGCTTCCGGCAACATGCTGGCGGCCATGGTGATCGCGCTGGTCTCTCAGTTCATGTTCCAGTTTCCGCTGGCCTACATTCTCTCCAAGCACACCAGCTTGCAGGCTTCCGGCCTGTGGTGGTCGTTTCCGATCACGACCGTCATGGTCGCGCTCGTCTCGCTATGCTGGTTCGCGCAAGGCGGCTGGAGAGCGACGGTGCTGACGGAGGAAGCAAGGCAGGTGGCAGAGGTCGCCGAGGAAACATTGCGGAAGAAGGCATCCGCTGAACGCATTGCCGGGAGCTGCTGTGTCACTTCGCATTGCCGATTGGGCAAAAGGCGGAGACCCGCTATTTCCAGTACGTGACATCCACGGTCGTCCCATCCTTCTTGTGAGATGTGGAGCGCCGCTTCAGAATGAAATATGCTATCGCTTGCAGTAATACCTTGGAATGGCGTGGGCCCCGGGGAGAACGACATGAGGCGGCGGCAGTTCGTTACCCTCCTCGGCGGTGCGGTTGCATGGCCGCTTGCCGCGCGCGCTCATCGCCGCGCGTTTTTGACGACGATCCGGATACGGGGACCCGATGACTGATTTCGCATTGCCGGAGACGCGTTACGCGCGCAACGGCGACATCAATATCGCGTATCAGGCGATGGGCGACGGACCCGTCGACATCATTGCGGTCCCGGGCCTGTGCTCGCATATCGAGTTTGCGCACGAATTGCCCGGCTACACGACTTTTCTGCGCCGCCTTGCGAAGTTCGCCCGGATCGTGACGTTCGACAAGAGAGGGCAGGGATTGTCGGACAGGATATCGGGAGCCCCGACGCTGGAGGAGCGGATGGACGATTTCCGCGCCATCATGGACGAGATTGGCTCGCGGCGTACGGTTCTGTTCGGCTTCTCCGAGGGCTGTCCGATGAGCATCCTGTTCGCGGCGACCTATCCGGAACGCGTCTCGCACCTCGTGCTCTATGGCGGCTTTGCGCGTGCCGCCGACCTCCGGCCACCGAATTTGACGCCGGATTTGGTCGAAGCCCGTATCGCGCAGCGCGAGAGGAACTGGGGCAATGGCGACATGGCGAAAGTCGTCGTGGCGAGCCAGGCGAAGGACGCCGCGGCGGTCGCGATGCTGGGCAAGTTCGAGCGGTTGGCGAGCAGTCCCGGTTCGCTGAGGACCATTCTGTCGCTGAATGGTCAAATCGATGTCACCTCGATCCTGCCGACGCTGCAAATCCCGACCCTCGTGGTGCACCGGCGAACCGATGCCGTGGTTCCCGTGGCGCTGGGCAGCAAGATGGCGGCGCAAATCCCGGGCGCTCGATATATCGAATATCCCGATGGCGACCACGCGTTCTGGACCGGGGATATCGACACCTTGACCGGCGATGTCGAGGAATTCGTCACCGGACATCGCGATATCGGCCTGACCGAGCTGGAGCGCATTCTCGCCACCGTCATGTTCACGGACATCGTGGACTCGACCCGCAGGGCCGCCGAAATGGGCGACCAGCGCTGGCGCGGCCTTTTGGACAACCACGATCATCTGGCGCGTCAGATCATCGACAGGCATCGCGGGTCCCTTGTGAAGAACACCGGTGATGGCGTTCTGGCCACTTTCGACGGGCCCGGCCGCGCCGTCCGATGCGCCCTCGCATTCAGCACCGCGGCCCAGCAGATCGGTTTGCCGCTGCGCGCCGGCCTTCACACCGGAGAGATCGAACTCAGGGGCCAGGACATCGGCGGCATCGCTGTCCACGCGGCCGCACGGGTGATGGCGCAGTCCGGCACCAGCGAGGTTCTGGTATCGAGGGTCGTCACCGATCTCGTCGCCGGCGCGGGCCTGAAATTCGCCGATCGCGGATCGTTTGAGCTCAAGGGTCTTCCGGGCCGGTGGGATTTGTTTGCCGCCAGCCAATAGGTCCGCTGTCGTCCGCAGCGATGGCTCTGGATCTTGCAATTTAACCCGACGGGCAAATCACTCATCGGTTTGTGCAGGCCGCTGTCAATCCCTTTTCTGAAAAATATTTCTGCTTTACAGAAACAAAAATCAGTCTTATATCCGCCCCGTCCTGCCCCACCGAGGGGCGTTGCGTACGTCACGAAACGCGGGGCGGGATGCGGTGGACGCGAGAGATGCTCCTGACGGGGGCATTTGCCCGCGGACGGCGAAGTCGTGTGGGCCTGGCACCCCGACGCTGGTGTCAAGTTCGCGCTAAGGCGCGCGGGCGACGGTGGCAAACAAGCCCGGTGCACCGGGGCGACCACGAAGGAAACCGTTAAAACCATCGCGTGTGGGAACGCCGGGCCAACCGGCTGTCCTGTAGTGACTGTGCTCGTGTGCTTTTTTTATTTCGCACGCGAGGCTATGGGTGCAGCGGGCACCCGGCGTTCCCCACGCCCTCATTTTGAGGGCGAAGGATGCCTGCACACCCCGGGCGTATTGCGCCGCGGGATCGTAAAGCCGTGACCGCAAACCATGCGCTTCTTGTGCGGCCGTTCCAGGTATGTGACAAAGCCGCGTCAGCACTGCCGCCCGGACGGTGTTTCTCGCCGCGCGTTTTGCGCATAATCATGGCTGTCATCAGCGACTTTTTCGCCCCTAATCATCCCACGTAAAGGAGTAAATCCATGACGCACGCCATCCGCTTCCACAAGACCGGTGGTCCCGAGGTTCTGGTCTGGGAGGAAGTCAAGCTGGGCAAACCGGGGCCGGGCGAAGCGCGCATCCGCCACACCGCGGTCGGACTGAACTTCGTCGACATCTACAACCGTTCCGGACTTTATCCCGCGCAGCTGCCGAGCGGCCTCGGCGGCGAGGCGGCGGGCGTGGTCGAGGAAGTCGGATCGGGAGTCACCGATCTCAAGGCCGGCGACCGCGTCGCCTATGGCGCAGCACCAATCGGCGCCTATGCCGAGGCGCGGCTGATCCCCGCTGATCGCCTCTTGAAGCTGCCCGACGGCATCGACGACAAGACGGCCGCGGCGATGATGCTGAAGGGCCTCACCACGCAATATCTGATCCGCCAGACCTACCGCGTCAAATCTGGCGACACCATCCTGCTGCATGCCGCCGCCGGCGGCGTCGGCACGATCCTCAGCCAGTGGGCCAAGCATCTCGGCGCCACCGTGATCGGCACCGTCGGCAGCGACGAGAAGGCGAAGCTCGCCAAAGCCCATGGCTGCGCCCACACCATCGTCTATACCCGCGAGGATTTCGTCAAACGCGTCGACGAGATCACCGGCGGCAAGAAGGTGCCGGTGGTCTATGATTCCGTCGGCAAGGACACCTTCCTGAAATCGCTCGACTGCCTGGCGCCGCTCGGCGTCGCCGCGCTGTTCGGGCAATCCTCCGGGAGCGTCGAGCCGCTCAACCTCGGCCTGCTGGCGGCGAAGGGATCGCTCTACGTCACCCGCCCGACGCTCGGCACTTACGCTGCCAGGCGCGAGAACCTGGTCGCGATGGCGAAGGAGCTGTTCGACGTGGTGAAATCCGGCGCGGTCAAGATCGAGGTGCACCAGACCTATCCGCTGAAGGACGCGGCGAAGGCCCACGCCGATCTCGCCGCGCGCAAGACCACGGGATCGACGGTTCTGACGGTGTAAGGCCGGGCGCGATGGCGCGCGTTCTCGTCCTGTTGCCGGCGCGGGATTTCGACCCGAGCGAAGCCGCGGTGTGCTGGCAGGTGCTGAAGAACGCGCGTCATACCATAGGCTTCGCCACGCCCGACGGGCGATCCGCGCTCGCCGACGACATGATGCTGACGGGGCAGGGCCTCGATCCCTGGGGCGCGATTCCGCTGTTGCGCAAGCTGCCGCTGATCGGGCTTCTGATGCGGGCCAATCGCGACGCGCGGCTGGCCTATGCCGAGATGATCGTCGATGCGAATTACGTCGCGCCGCAGCGCTGGGATGCCGTCGATCCGTCGGCCTACGACGGACTGCTGCTGCCCGGCGGGCACCGCGCGAGGGGCATGCGCGAATATCTCGAAAGCAGACATTCTGCGCGATATCGTCGCGAGCTTCTTCGAGGCGGAAAAACCGGTGGCGGCGATCTGCCACGGCGTGCTGCTGGCGGCGCGCAGTATCTCGAAACGAACGGGGCGTTCGGTGCTGTGGGGATATCAGACCACGGCGCTGACCTGGGCGTTCGAGAGCAGCGCCTGGTCGGTCGCGCGCATCACGCGGTTCTGGGATCCGAATTACTACCGGACCTATCTGGAGCAGGTCGGCCAGCCGAAGGGCTATATGTCGGTGCAGCAGGAAGTGACGCGGGCGCTGGCGCGCCCGGAAGACTTTCGCGATGTCGCAAGCGACGATCCGCACTATCGCAGCAAGACCTCGGGCCTGGCGCGCGATACCATGGACGACGAGACGCCGGCCTTTGTTGTGCGCGATCGCAACTATGTTTCGGCGCGGTGGCCGGGCGACGCCCACACGTTTGCAAAAACCTTCGCCGGCATGCTGAAGCAGCCGGCGCCGTGATCGGCCGGCGATATCTGAATCAGATTGGATGTGTAATATTCCGAGCATCATCTATTGTAGGCGAGAAGCCCCGTCATTTCCGGATCCCGTCCAATGAAGATTTTCATCGTTCTCGCGCATCCCGAGCATCAAAGCTTCAATGGCGCGATGTTCCGGACCGCGGTCGAGACCTTGTCCGCCGCAGGCCATGAGGTCAGAACCTCCGACCTCCACGCCATGCCGTTCGATCCGGTATCGGGCAGGCACAATTTCCTGTCCGCCAAGGATCCCGATTATTTCAAGCAGCAGATCGAGGAGATGCACGCGACCGAGACTTACGGTTTCGCCGATGACATCGAAACCGAAATCCAGAAGATGGAGTGGTGCGACCTGATGATCTGGCAGTTTCCGCTGTGGTGGTTCGGCCTGCCGGGAATTCTGAAAGGTTGGGTCGACCGGGTGTTCGCGATGGGACGGACCTATGGCGGAGGCAAGATCTACGCCGACGGCGTTTTCAAGGGCAAACGCGCGCTGCTGTCCCTGACGACAGGCGGGCTGCCGCCGGCCTATGTCAAGGGCGGCTTCAATGGCGACATCCATGCGATCTTGCGGCCGATCCAGCGCGGCATGCTGCAGTTCGTGGGATTCGAGGTGCTGGCGCCGCAGATCGTCTATGGCCCGGTCAGGCTGCAGCAGGATCAGCGGACCGAGCATCTCGCCGCCTACGCCGCGCGGCTGCAAAACATCGCCGGCGAGACGCCGATCGAGGTCGGGCTCTATTGATCGCGAAACTCAGTGCGTAATCCGCCAGATCGTGCCGTTGCCGTCTTCCGACACCAGCAGCGCGCCGTCATGGGCCACCGCGACGCCAACCGGCCGGCCCCACACCTCGGAATTGTTGACCACGAAGCCGGTGACGAAATCCTCGTATTCGCCGGTCGGCACGCCGTCCTTGAGACGAATGCGGATGACCTTGTAGCCGGTGCGCTTCGACCGGTTCCACGAGCCATGCTCGGCCGCGAAGCCGTCGCCGACATATTCGGGCGGGAAGGCATTGCCGTTGTAGAAGGTGAGGCCGAGGGACGCCGAATGCGCCTGCAGCAGGACGTCGGGAACGCTGATCTTGCCCTTGAGATCGGGACGCTCGCCGGCGTGGCGCGGATCTTCGTTATCGCCGATATAGAACCATGGCCAGCCATAGAACGCGCCCTGGCGCACCCGCGTGACGTAATCCGGCACCAGATTGTCGCCCAAACGGTCGCGTTCGTTGGTCGAGCAATACACGTCGCCAGTCCGCGGGTGCACCGCAAGACCCACGCAATTGCGGATGCCGGTGGCAAAGACGCCTGCGTTTTTGCCGTCGGGATCGAACACCAACACGCCGGCGCGGTCGGCCTCGCTTCCCCAGCTTGCGCCGAGTGGATGCTGGCTGGTCCATGCCTGCAAGCCGCCCGGCGGGCTTCCCATGCCTTCGGCGTCGTTGCTGGCGGAGCCCACCGATACCAGCATCCGCTTGTTGTCGGGGGTGAAGGCAATGTCCCTGGTGGAATGCCCGTAATAGCTGTGCGGCAATTCTGCGACGACGCTCTCCGGCATCGCCACAGTCCTGGTATCGCCCTTCCGGTAGTGAAAGCGGAGCACGCGGTCAGTGTCGGCGACGTAAAGCCATTGCGGGTCGTCGCCACTGGGAAAGAAGGCGATGCCGAAGGGCTCGTTGAGGCCGCTGGCAAAAATCTCGTCCACGGAAGGCCGCGCACTGCCGTCCGCTGCCCGCAGAACCCGAATTCTCCCGGCGCCGGTTTCGGCGATGAAGATGTCGCCATTGGGCGCCACCCGCATCTGCCGCGGTCCGCGCAATCCCTCGGCGAACGGTTCGATCTTGAAGCCCGCAGGAACTTGCGGCATGGCTCCGGCTGGTCGGGGGACGACATGCGAGACGTTGGCCGACGAAGGCGTCGCGCCGGGCCTGGGCAGATCTTCGGGCCTGATCAGCCGGCTCAGTCCGGGCCTGTCGGCGCGCCAATCGCCAAACGCGGCGGCACCCGTCAGGGGTGCTTGTTGTGCGAGGGCGGGGACGACGAAAGCTGCCGCAAACAACAACGCCAATGCGCGTGTGGCGCAATTGTTCTTCGCTCTCATCGTTCCTCACGCCTGTCCGGCATTCGCATCCACAGGAGAATAGCGAGCCATGATACCGGCGTCACTCACAGACCAACGCACGGGTCTAACGAGATATTGATCACGATGACGGCATTCACTCGGCCGCGGCGGGGGCGTTCGAACTCGCCGCGGGGGCGCGCTTCACCAGCGCGCCAGCGACATGAAGTGACGGATGAGGGTGTTGATGCCGGCGTGATGCCGGTGATAGCGCGTATGCGCGGCCGTCGGTGGATAGGAAACTCCCGCATGCGCCGGCCCGAGCGCCTCGAACTGCGCCTTCTGCTCGTCGTTGAGCTTTCCGTAGAAGCCATCGAGCGAAGCGTGCACGGTCTTGACCGCCCGCAGCATGGTTTGAAGGCGATTGCGGACCGCCTCGAGCCGCGCCGGCGGCGTGATCGGCTCGGTCGAAGGACAGGAAGCCTTCAGCATGTCCGCGGCCTTCCCGGAGGCGTCCTGGAGGGCGGCAAGGCTCGTGCGTTGCGCCTCGGTCAGATTGAGCCTTGCTTCGATCTCGGTGGTGGGCCAGTCCGTCACGCCGGGTTGCGGCGCACCGCAAGTTTCGGTCAGCGAGCGGCCTGCGCGTTGCGCGGCCTGCGCGCGGTGCTGATCCGCGACAAGCGCGTTGAGGCGGGCTTTCTGTTCATCGTTCAGGAGACCGTAGAATTTCTGCAGTGCCGGTTGAACGGTGTCGACCGCCGACAGCATCGCCTCGATCCGCTGCTGCATGGCTGCGAGCCGCGCAGGCGCGGTTACCGGAATTTTCGTCGGACATGCGGCTCTGATATCCTGCGCCGCCTTGACCGAGGCGTTGGCGAGATCGTCGAGCGCCGAGCGCTGGGCGTCGTTGAGCTGAAGTTCGTGCTGGATTTGATCGATCGGCAGGCCGGCGATGTCGCGGCTGTCGTCGCCGCACATCTGCGCCAGTTGTTCGGGTGGCGCGGTCGCACCGGTGGATGCTCGTCCGACCGTGGTCGGAGGCCCGCTGACGCCTTGCGGCCAATAGCCCGCGAGTTCGTCGTAGCCATATGGGAAGAAGATGCCGGCATAAATGTCGTCGTAGCCGTAGTCCCAGAACAGAGGATCGTAGCCGTAGCCCCACAGCGCGTAGTCATAGATGTCGTAATAGGCGAATGGCCAGAACACCGGACCGACCCAGCCGAATCCACCGTGGCGGTGCCTCCACCAACCGCCTCCGACGCGGCCGCCGTGCCACCCGGCCAGGGCGGCACTCGTGGCGATCCGGGCACGGGCCTCGGGGTTGCGGAGCGCGGTCCTGTTGTGCAAGGCGCCGGCCACCGCGCGCGAGTTCAACGCGTTCCGTACAGCATTCGATCTGATATTCGCGGTTCGATTTGCGAAGCCTGTCGCGTTGCGGTTGCCCGCGAACCTCGCGGCGCGATGGGAGCTCAGCGCGGGTCCGTGGCCGGCAAACCGGTTACCGCGTACCGCAAACGATCGCTGGCTGCGGAAATTGGGACGAGCCGCAAAATGCGATATCGCGGGTCTGCCTGTGAAGCGAGGTGTGGCGCCGATGCGGGCGCCACCGAAGTGCTGGGCACCACTGAAGCGTGGCGCGGCCCCAATACGGGCGCCACCACCGAAATGAGGCGCTGCGCCGATATGAACGCCGCTGCCGCCGAAATGTGCACCGCCCCCAAAGTGTCCACCGCCAACGCCGCCGATGTGGCCGCCGCCAGCTCCTCCGCCTCTTCCCGGTGCCGCGAAAGCAGCTCCCATTACGACGGCCGTCAGGACCAGAACGCCACAGATTTTCAGCTTTGACATGGCACCCTCGAGTGCCCCCTCAAAAACGCTTGGGAATGCGGATCAAGCGTCGCACAAACAACCCTTGCAGGAGGCCAAAGTTCCCTTGCCGGGGCCGCAATCGGGAGCGGAGCCTTGAGGCAAGCCGTTCAGGTTCCCGAATTCGGTTTCCACCATGCTTCACCCGGATTCTTTTGCCTACCGTAATGACGTCGTCGTGAAATCGGTTTAGATGATTGGGGGCCAAGGGAGCAGGAGGCGCGAGATGCAAGATCTTGTTCGCTACCGCGCGATGGAATCCCTATGCCGCCAGAGTGCGGTGTTTCATCCGCTGGAGAGCTGGCGGCTGCTTGCCGAAGCCGAGATGTGGCACCACAAGGCGCTGGAAGAACTCGCTTCCCGCTCGCTGGCGTGCGGCGCTGTCGCGCCGACAGCACTCGGCCGGGCTGAACCCGGTTCCAACGCAAGCGACCGCAGCCGAACGGCGGTCGGGGCATAAGGCAGGGCGATCCAACAAGACGCCGGCGAACGGCGTTGATCGCGCCAATCCGGTCATTCCGCCTCATGCTTCCTGAGATCGCGGACGTGATCGAATTGACTGGCCTGCAAATCAGCGCTCGTCATCGGGATTTCCGGCAATGCCGCCTCGGCCAGAACCTCGGCGGTGACGTCGTCGACCGTGGTGTCCACGATTTCGTGAATGAAGCTGATATCCTTGTATTCGCCGGACGCCACGCGCGCGACGACTTCGCGCCGGGTGATCTCGGGATCGACGATGGCCTCGCGGCCGCGCCGGCCATAATCGATCATTACGACGAAATACTGCATGTCCGAACCCGTTCCGGCCCCCGACATCAGGGGGCGCGGATGTCATGCATTATTTCCGAAAATCAGCACGCGGTCAAGCATCAAATTACGAAAATCGTAAGATTTCGTGCCGAGGGAGCCACAAGGCTCCCCCGTCGGGGCGAATTGGGGGCTTGGGTCGAATTCGGGCGACCCGCTCAACGGCCCTTGGCCGCCTTGCGGGCGCGGCTGGCGGCCTTGACCCGCAAGCGCCCGATCTGCCCCTTCGGCAGGATAAGGCAGATCTCGCCGATCCATTCCAGCTTTACCCCGTTGATCGGCTTGGCGTTGAAGCTCGTGAGGTTGACCAGGGAGGCGGATTTTCCCCGTTCGATGGTCTTCAGATAGCGCTCGCCGGTCTTCAGCCTGACCACGGCCTCCTCGCCGTAGAAGCTCGAGACCGGATGGCGTTGTTCCTGGAAAACCACGATAATGTCGCCACTTTCGTATTTTGGCAGCATGGAATCGCCTATCACCTCAAAGGCGAGGGTTTCCTCGCCGATCGGGAAGGGCACTTCGATATCGCCGAGGCCCTCGGGGGGCACCTGCTCGTAATCCGGCTCGATGACCGCGCCGGCGCCGACGCGGCCCATGATCGGAACCGAATTCAGCTTGAGGTATTCCGTGATGGGCTCGATCTCGGAGGCCTTGATCTGGCGGATTCCAGACAGAATCTCCGACACCGCGCCGGCGCGGACCCCCATCGCCACCGCAAGCCCCCCCTTGGACTTGCCCGTCCTTTTCAGCGCCCGTTCGATCGTCCTGGCATCCAGCATGGCTCTATCCTTTGCATTCGGTACGGCCCATACGTTCCGAATTTCAGAATCAAAATCAATTGCGATTATCAGAAAAATGACTTGACACCAAATTCGGAATATCATAACTAGTTGCCCGGTCATGGCAAGCACCAGGCGGGACACGGAATGCAATCGGGCGAATGGGAACTGGAGCAGTGCAGCGCGCTGCGCGAATATCACGCCAGGGGCATGTCTTTCCTGCAGATCGCCAGAGCCCTCAACGCACAATTCAAAACTACCCATTCCCGGAGCGCCGTTATCGGTCGGGCCAGGCGAATGGGGCTCGCCGGGCGAGCCCGGCCCGACGATCGACCGAAATTCTGGCCCGCTCGTCCGGCGAAGGCGAGGGGGAAGGTGAAAGCGCCGCGGCCGAAAAAGCCGCCCGCGCGCCATGTTCCCGAGCTTTCGCAGCCGATGCCGGTGCTGCAACGCGCCGAGCCGCCAAAAATCCGCTGCGTCGAAATCGCGCCGCGCCACCTTTCGCTCGTCGAACTCGAGGCCGGCGATTGCCGCTACCCCTACGGCGGCGATGAGGACGGCCAGGCCATCACCTTCTGCGGCCATCCGCGGCGCGAGGGTTCAAGTTACTGCACGCCGCATTTTCATCTGACCCGCGGCCCAGGCATCGCGCCGGAACGCGCGGCTGGCACCGCATCGCTCAGGCTGGTGGAGGCCGCGTGATGCTCAATCCCATCATTGGCGGGGAAGACCGCGCCTCCATGAGTCACCCCTGACGACGCATCGCCGGCGATCGTCTCAGAAAGTTTCAATTTCACCCTCGAAAGGAACCATCCAATGGCAAGAGCCAAACGCAACCGGCAGCGCAAGGCGCAAAAGATTCACGATCGGCGATCGACCGATCTGCCGCGCAACGCCGAAGTGGCGGCGGTCGAGATTGACGATCCCATGGGGCTCGAGCCGGGTGAAAAAATCGTGGCGCTGCGCTCGCTCCGCAACGATCCCCTGGGCCGGCTGCATTCGCATCACCAGCTCGACGAGGCGCAATACCGGGGCGGGCGGGCGTTTCAGGACGATTGGGAAAAGGCCGAACGCGGCCCGCGGGCGGTCGATCCGACGCGGGAATATGTCGACGGCGGGCGGGCGCGGGAACCGATCACCGAACGCCAGCGCAAGGCCGTGCTGCGGCTGAACCGCGCCGAGCGCGAACTCGGCGCCGACGGTTCAGTGCTGGTACATGAGGTTCTGATCCTCGGGATGAGCATCGAGCAGGTCGGACAGCGGCGCGGACTCACGGCCCAGCGCTGGACCGACTATTTCGCGCGGCGATTTCGCGAATGTCTGGATCGGCTGGCGCTGATCTATGGCTTCACGACGGAAGAACGATCGTCCCGATCGACGGCTCCGATGCGCTCGACGGCGCCATCAACACGGTCTTGATGCAAATCGGGCACTCATTTCGCCGGCCTTGTCAGCAGACTGACTCAAGGGGGATCAGCCAGCGGGCCGCGCGCATGCGCGACCCGCTGACCAGCTTCGCGTAATCCATTGCAACGTTCCGCCGATCGACGGATTACGGCGAAGCATCGAGATGGCCGGTTGCCGATGCAGGAAAGGCGGCGCCGACAACCGCGCAACTCGCGACCGCGACGGAGGAGTCGTCGCGATCGGCAAAGTTCATTGATGCGGTAGAACCGCATAGGGGGTGGTGTAGGGCTCGACACGCAGCGATGAATTGGCGAGCAAGCCGATCTTGGCGGTTGGCGCCTGCTGCAGTTCGCCGTTGGGACCGCGGTGCACATTATATTGCCACACCGTCAGGTCGCCTTTTTGCGCCAGCGCATGGGCCACGGCGCTCGCGTCGCTGCCGCCCAGAGCCTTGAGTTCGTCCGCGGAAAGCCCAATGACGATTTCGTCCTTCACCGTGATGACCTTGAACAGGCCGATCTTGTTCTCCTGGGCCGAGGCGGCGTGCGCGCCGGCAAATATGAGAAGCGCCAGTGCACCGCACTTCAGTTGATCGCGCAGAGAAAGCATGGATTTGCCCCTTGTTGTCTGATGACGCGCCACGAGGTCGGCGTTCAACCGCTCGCGCGGAGGATCCGGCGTGGCCTTGATCGCACCGGCATTGGTCGCGCCGCGCGCCAGTTAAGTTCATGGCACCATGGCACGTTGCGGCGTTACGCGCGTCAAAGGCTCCAATGGTCCGCTTTAACGGTCTTCGTGCGTTTGGGGCGCCGTCGCCTCGGGATGGCTTGCGTCATATACCAGCCACAATTCGAGCGCGGCCAGAAACGCCACCGCCAGGCCGACGCCGATGCTGAAATGCATCGCCCTTGTATGGGCAAAACCCAGCGCCCACGGCGAAACAATCAGCCAGAATCCCAGCAGCAGGTTGGCCCATTCCTCCCAGTTGGCAAACGCGAGCACCGCTGCCAGTGAAAGCGCGGCGATCGCAGCTCCGCTCACGCGCAAATCCACCGCCGCCGTCCCGTTGGCGCGGGCGAATAGCCAGGGCGATATGAACAGAAACATCGCCAGCAGCAGGTTGTACAAATCGAGGACCGATTCAGGACGCCATCTTTTCATGCAGCCGCCTCCCGTTGGGCCGCCTGAGAACAGGCAGTTGCGGAAACAACCCGGAAGTTCCGGCGGAGTTCCGGCCGGTTACCGACCATCGCGAATAGACTTTAGACGGATTGGCCGGATCGAAATCCAACCCCGGCTGCGTGTGTTAGCCTCGGCGGATGGATCCTCTGCATAAAAAAGCGCTTGCCGGACTGTTGCTGCTGTTCCTTGCAATGGCGGCCGCGTTGTTCATCCCCGCGGGCACGCTCGACTATTGGCAGGCGTGGATTTTTCTTGCCGTCTATTTCGCAGCGTCTGCCGCGCTGAGCCTCCACCTCATGCAAAACGATCAGGCGTTGATGGAGCGGCGGATGCGGGGAGGGCCGCTTGCCGAAAAGGAACCGACCCAGAGGATCATCATGTCCATCGTGTCGCTTGGGTTCGTCGGCCTCCTTGTCGTTCCCGCGTTCGATCGTCGTTGCGGGTGGTCAGAAATGCCGCCCCACCTGGCGCTGGCGGTAGATGGGCTGGTCGTGCTCGGCTGGCTTGCGATCTTCTTCGTCTTCCGCGAAAACAGTTTTACCTCCGCTACCGTTGAACTCGCGCCCGATCAAAGGGTGATCTCAACCGGCCCCTACGCGCGGGTGCGGCACCCGATGTATGCGGGGCTCTTGTCATGTTCATCGGCATTCCGGTCGCGCTGGGCTCGTGGTGGGGGTGCTCGTCGTCGGTGTAGTCCTGCCGGCGCTCATATGGCGACTGCTCGAAGAGGAGAAATTCCTGGCAAGGAATCTGCCGGGTTACGTCGATTACCAGAGCAAGGTTCGCTACCGCCTGATAACGGGGCTCTGGTAGCCTGGCGCGATCTGCCGGCACGGCGTGCGCAAGTGATCTAGAATCCCCCGGCGGTGAAGTTGATCGGTTGCACCACGTCGTAGGCCGCCTTCGTCAGCGGTGCGGCGTAGTTGACGGTCAACGCGCCGAACGGCGAGGCCCAGGTCAGGCCCACGCCGACCGAAGAACGCACGGTATTGTTGTTGGCGACCTGCAGCGATTGCGCGGAGCCGGGAAAGGCGGTCGGGCCGCCGTAACGGAACACGCTGCCGGCATCGACGAAAGCCGAGGCCTTGAGGCCGTACTCCGCGGGCACGCCGGGAATGTTGCTTTGCAGCTCCGCGGTAGTTGCCCAATACATGCTGCCGCCGACATTATCCATGGTGGAGCCGGGCGTGAGATCGCGCGGACCAAAACCATTGGGCGCAAATCCGCGCACCATGGTGGGGCCGCCGAAAAAGCTGTTGAGCAGCGGTACCTGCTGGCCGCCCCAGCCGGTGACGTAGCCGCCCTGCGCGCGCACCAGGCTGACCACGTCGTCGTTGATCGGGTGATAGTAGCGCACGTCCTCCGTCGTCCGCAGGAATTTGACGTCGCCGCCGAGGCCGGCGAGATCCTCCCTGAGCTGCGAATTGATTCCACTGGTCGGGGTCTGGTTGTTATCGAGCGTGTTGTAGCTGACCGTATCGCCGACGGCGGAAACCCACTGCGAACCTGCGGCTGCAGCCTGGAGGACCGGCAGCGATGGCGCAGCGGCGGTCGACGTCGGATCGAATGTCACGTCCTGGTTATAGAGAGAATAGCGGTACTGAACGCCGATTTGCTCGGTGATCGGCGTAGTTGCCTGCAGCGTGGCGCCGTAGATGTCGCTGCCATAGGACTGGTAGGGGCTCGATTGATTTTGCCTGCCGTAGAGCTCGATGCCTGCCGCGACGCGGGTGCCGAGGAAGTAGGGTTCTGACGCCGAAAGATCGATCCCGCGCGCATATTGGCCGTAGGTGACGTCGGCGCTGACTGTCTTGCCCGAACCGTAGAAATTGCGGTCGCCGACCTTGACTTCGGCGAGCAGGCCATCGGTGGTCGAATAGCCGCCGGAAATGTTGAATTCACCGGTCGACTGCTCCAGCACCTCGACATCCAGCACAACACGGTCCGGCGCCGAGCCGGCGCGGCGCGAAATCTTGACCGACTTGAAATAGTTCAGGTTCTTGAGCCGGCGCTCGGCGCGATCGACCAGGGTCTGGTTGTAGGCATCGCCTTCGGCGATGTCGAATTCGCGCCGGATCACATAGCCGTGGGTGCGCGAATTGCCGTGGATTTCGATTCGCTCGACATAGGTGCGCGGACCCTGATCGATCGTGAAGGCAACGCCGATACGCCTTGCCGCGGTGTCGCGGGTGGTGCGGGGAACGACTTGCGCAAAGGGGAAGCCGCGCTTTGCAAGTTCGGTCGCGATGGCTTCGTCGGTCTTGTCCAGCGCGTTGCCGTCGAACAGCGCACCGGACCGCGCTGCCGGCAGGCGGCGAAGACTTTCGCCGTCCAGTCCCGGTACATGGCTGACAACATCGATATCGCCGAAATGGTAGAGCGGACCCTCATTGATCGAGAACGTCAGAGTGAATCCGTGCAGCGAGGGATCGTATTCGGCCACGGCCGAGGTCACGCTGGCGTCGGCATAGCCCTTGCCGCGGTAATATTGCCGCAGCGCCTCCCGATCGGCGCTCACCCGGTCGGGATCGTATTGATCGCCGCCGATCAGGAAACTCAGCATGTTGGTGGCGGACGTTTTGATCACGGCGGCGAGCTGCCGCTTGCTGAATACCGTGTTGCCGACAAAATTGATCTGCCGGACCGTGGTCTTGCCACCCTCCGTCACCTCGTAGACGAGGTCGACGCGATCGCCGCCACGGTTGATGATCTCGGGCACCACGCGGACGTCGTCGCGCCCGGCGTGGCGGTAGGCCTCGACGATGCGCCCGGCATCGGATTGCACCACGGCACGCTGCAACGTGCCCTGCGGCTTGGACTCGATGACGGCGGAAAGCTCCTTGTCCTTGATCTTCTTGTTGCCCTCGAACGCGATGCGGCCGATCACCGGCGCCTCGGCAAGGCGCACGATCAGACGTTCGCCGACGCGTTCGATCTTGACCTTGTCGAACAGTCCGGTCGCCAGCAGTGCCTTGAGTGCGGCGTCGCGCGCGGCTGCGTCGAGCCGGCCGTCGGGCGCGGCATGAAAATACGAGCGCACGGTCTCGGCGTCGACGCGTCGATTGCCTTCGACCTCGATGGTCTCGGCCGCGGCGGCTTGGACGGAAAGAAGCCCGAGCGCGGCAAACAGCAGCAAACCGGCCACGGTCGACCGGCGGCATCGACCGCCGTTCGACACCCAGGATTGCCAATTCATGTCCCGCCTGTCTCCCATTCGACGGGAATGATCGAAATGTCCTTCCGGGGCGAAAGAATGTCTGGGATAAGGTTAGTTGCGGTCACAAGCGTTAACGCCTTGCCATAATTTCGACGCAGCGCCGCACCGCGCGTGTCGTATAGCCGCTTCAAATGTTGCCTAAGCGGGAGGGCCGGAAACGTTGACGCCGCGACCGGTGCGGGCGCCAACGGGCTTCCTGGGAGCACCACATGCGTTACGCCGCGTTCGTCACTACCGTGTTTCTTCTGATCGCGCCCGCGAATGCCGCGGTCACGCCGGAGATCGACCCCGCCGCCTCGCTCAGCGTGGTCCAGCAATGGATCTACAACTACCGGGCCAAGCCCGATTACGGACATGTCCCCGCCGCCGTGCGCGTGCTGTTTCACGCGCAAAGCTTCAAGGAGCCGGAGAATGCCGGCATTTATCTTGGCTTCATCGCCGGCGCGATCGGATCGAACCCCGCCAGGGCGGAGCAACTCGTCAACAGTCTGTTTCCGGTGCCGCCGGAAGACGAATGGGTCATCGTCCGCGCCATCGCCTATTCGGGCCTGCCGGAGTGGCGCAATCTGCTGCGCAAGGTCGCGCCGAAGATGCCGGGGCGAAAGGTGATGATCGACGCCTACCTCACGGGCACGTTGCCGACGCTCGCCAACATCCCGCTGGAGGAAACAAAACCCGGCATGTGGGACAGGCTGCGCGGCGTCTTCACCACAAATCCCTTCGCCAAGGACGACAAGAAGCTGAAGATGGTGCAGACCTTCGCCAGCAATCAGGATCTCCTGGATACGCTGTGGGGATATTATTTCGCGACCGGCTCGCACCTGACGATCATCCGCATCATGCAGATGCTGCCGTGGAGCAAGAGCCGCGACACCGTCGACAAGCTGACGGTCGGCAGCATGGCGCGCTATACGCTTGCAAGCTACGCGGTGCGCGACGGCGGATTGCGCGAATTCCTGCGGGGCGAACTGCCGAGCCAGCCGGAAGCGATCAAGGTGCCGCTTGCCGAGGTGATCGAGGCCGCCGATACGGTGCAACTCGGCGCGGTGCGCAGGGACGCGCTCGCCGCCGTGGAAGAGCTTAAAGCGAAAGGCTCGGATTCCCGGCGCAACCTCGACTTCTGGGGCCAGGTCGGCGTCGGCGCGGTCGCGCTCGGCTGCGTCTCGGCGGCGGCGCTGGGCCAGGTCGCGGTCGGCATTCCCTGCGTGATCGGCGGCTCGGCCTCGCAGGGCCTGCTGTCGTTCTGGGAAAAGCAGCAGTGAGCTGAGGGAGCGCAACCATTTGCGCATGGGGAAGAACCTCGAATGCGCCGATAGGAGATCGCCGGCCCCCGGCACCGACGTAGCCGTCGCCGGCGAAATGCTCCCACGCCGCGGCGGCTAGCGCCGCGCGGGGCGCCCTATTGTGATGCTCGATTGACGCCTTCGCTCTGGCCGCGCGGGTACAACATGCTAGTCTCAAGCCCAAGCGGGGTGCGTCCGGGCGAACCGAAGCGCGCACCAAAACCGAAGGGGAGACGACATGGGCTTCATTTTCATCATCGTCCTATTGATCCTCCTCTATCTCTTCATTTCGCTTCGTGTTTTGAGGCAATATGAGCGGGGGGTGGTGTTTCTGCTCGGCAGGTTTGCCGGCGTACGCGGGCCGGGACTGACGCTGATCTTCGTTCCGTTTCATGCGATGGTACGGGTGTCGCTGCGCACGGTGACCATGCAGATCCCGTCGCAAAAGATCATCACCAGCGACAACGTTTCGATCGATATCGCGGCGGTGGCCTACTATCACATCACCGATCCGGAAAAGGCTGTCATCGCCATCGAGAACGTCTTCAATGCGATCAACCAGATCAGCCAGACCACCGTGCGCAACGTGGTCGGGCGCTTCAGCCTCGACCAGTTGTTGTCGGACACTTCCAGCATCAACGACCAGATCAAGAACGTGATCGACCAGCATACCGAACCGTGGGGCACCCAGGTCACGGCGGTCGAAATCAAGGACATCACGCTGCCCGACAACATGCAGCGCGCGATGGCCAAGGAAGCCGAGGCCGAGCGCGAGCGCCGCGCCAAGATCGTCGCCGCCGAGGGCGAATATCAGGCGGCCGTCAAACTCGGCGAAGCGGCCGACATCATCACCCAGCATCCGGTGGCGCTGCAGCTGCGCACCCTGCAGACGATGGCGGAAATCTCGGTCGAGAAGAATTCCACCATCATCTTCCCGGCGCAGTTCATGACGACGGTGCAGGATGCAGTGGCGCTGCTGGCGAAGGATTCGGCGTCGAAATAGTCCGGGATGCGTCGGTTCAAGCGAACGCAAGCGCGATCTGCGAGTTGTCCAGCCTGGCGCTGTCGGTGATTAAGCGTCGCCCGTATCCGCTTCCGCGGGCTGCGGCGGCGGGTTCGCGAACGGAATGAGCAGAAGTCCAAGCAGCGCCGCGCCGGCGAGCAGGGCCCAGGCTTCGTTGGTGCTGAGCGCGAACGCGGCGCGTTCGACCAACGGCCGAACGTAGGCCTCGACGGCGGCGTCCGTTACGTTCGGCGGCCGGTGCAGGAACAATTTCAGATCAAGGCCGATCGCCTGTGCCGCCGTGACGTCACCCGCGATCAGCCGGTCGCGCAGCGCTTCGGCGTGTCCGCCGGTGCGGCCATAGAGAATGGTATCGATCAATGCGATCCCGATCGCGCCGCCGAGATTTCGCATCAGGTTGAACAGGCCGCTGGCATCGGGCACCTGCGCCTCGGCCAGCGCGCCCAGCGCCAGCCGCGTCGGCGGCAGCAGGCAGAACATGATCGCGACGCCGCGCAGGACTTGCGGCCAGAACATTTCGTCGAAATCGGCGAGCCGGCTCTGGAACGCGCTGCAAGCCAGCCCGAGCGCGAAAATGTGAAACTCGCCCGTCAACCGAGGGTGGCGCACCGGATGCCGAAACAGTCTTTCAGGCGCGCGACATCCGCGGACGTAGAAGCCATTCGCGAGATTACCCAGGCCGCCTATGCCAAATGGGTTCCGGTAATCGGCCGGCGACCAAAGCCGATGACGGCCGACTACGCTGAGGCCGTTACCGAGCACGTCATAGATCTTTTCGAGGAGGATGGCCGGCCGATCGCGCTGGTCGAGGTCATCGCTGAGCCTCTGCACCTCCTGATCGAAAATCTCGCGGTGCTGCCGGATAAGCACGGCAAGGGCATTGGCGGCTTGCTTCTCGAACGAGCTGAGACGCTCGCCCGGTCATTCGGACTGCACGAACTGAGATTGTATACCAACGCGAAGTTCGCCACGAACCTGACATTCCATACGCGGCGCGGATTTGAGGAATTCTTGCGAGAGCCGCATCCCACAGGTGGCGAGGTCGTTCATATGAGGAAATCGATCGAACTTTAGCCCGACGTTTCATCCCGCCAATCCGACAAAGGTCGAAAAGGAACGAGCAGCTCCGGAATAGGGCTTACTCCCGAAAGGTTCATCGGACGGCGTGGACGATCAGCCGTGCACCATGTGTGGCCGTCACCCGGTCGTGCCGTGGGAGACGTCGGCTTGAGATTGGCCGGGATGCACCGGCTCGCCGCGGATTTCGGCACCGGACTCGTCAACTATCATCGGCGCCGCCGCGAGACCCTACGAAAGGCTTCGACTTCAGAGGACGAAAGGCTCAAGGCATGCCGAGCAGCCCAGGGACGGTGCTTATCGCCCAGCAGGTCCGTCGGAGGGGCGTGGACGCGCAACCCTGCACCGCGTGTGGCCTTTACCCGGTCGTGCCGTAGGAGACGTCGGTTTGGGGTTGGTTCGGATGCACCCGCTCGCGGTGGATTTCGGCACCGGACTCGTCGATCACCAAGATTGCAAGGCGGCGATCCTGGAGACGGGGATCGCGCCTGAGCCGGCTGGCAAGCTCCTTGCTGTGCTCGATAGCTGCGCCGGCCGTCGGAAACTCGATGCCTTTCTTGTCCCTGGTCGGAATGCCGTCCTTCAGGTCGAAATAGTAAGTGCGCATGATGATCCTCGTTTCAGCGCGAGTGTTGATTGGAGGAGGAAAAGTCGAGGCGCGGATGCTTCGAGCGAACTCAAAAGCATCCGCGGCCGAGCGTCCAGGGAAGGTCGCTCCGAATCATCAGCCGCGATCATTCCCTTACATCCGGCACAAGAAGCACGAGCCCCGGCGCAGCACCTTGATTTCGATCAATGACCATCGAATTGCGAGCGAGTCGTGCGTCCATCGAGCGGCGATTCATCGAGCATGGCTGATGCGTCGCCGCCGGCCGGCAGATATTCCAAGGTAACCGCCAAATATTGCGTCCGGTCGGCCCAACGCTGCAAGGACGGGGCTCGGGAAGTGTGGTAATCCTCGATCGACATCGGAGGATGGCGACATGATTGAACCGAAACTGGAAGTGCCGGCCGAGGTGCGCGAGTTGGCCGAGAAAACCATCGAACAGGCGGAAAAGGCGTTCGGCATGTTCTTCGATGCGGCGAACAAGTCGATCGCCTCAATTCCGAGCCCCGGAACGGAAATGTCCAAACGCGCTCTCTCGCTGACCGAGCAGAACATGAAGGCGGCGTTCGAGCATGCGCGCAAGACTGGTTCACGCGACCGACCTTCAGGAAGCCATGCGCATTCAATCCGAATTCCTGAGGAGCCAGTTTACCAACGCCGGTGAGCACATGAAGCAGATCACCGGAGACATCATGTCGACCGCCAAGGATGCGATGAAGGGCAAATCCTGATCAGCGCAGGGATCACAGGAATATGCGCCGGATCGATCCTTCCGCCCACAAGATGATCTTGCGCGGAGTGGCGGTCCGTCAGCTTCCCGTTTGTCGCCAGCAGTTACTTGAGCTGCTTGGCGGTTATCGATCTCCTGCCTATTTGCGCAGGGAGCCGATATAGGCGGCGAGATCTGCGGCCTCGGTCCGGCTCAGCGAAAAATTCGGCATCTTCGGGTGCGGGTCGAGCAGGAAGAAGGCCACCTTTTCCGGGGTGAAATCCGTTCGAGCCGCAATCGTCGCAAACGGCGGAACGTCGGCGCTGGCCTGTTTCTGACTGGCGTCGACCAGGTGGCAGGCGACACACCAGCGTTTGGCGAGGTCGGCGCCATGATTGGCGTCGGCCGCCAATGCCACCGAGCCGCTCAGTCCGGCGACCGCGACAAGCAAGACCTGAATCCCTCTGAAAACCGTGTGCATCCGATACTCTCCTTGATGTCGAAAAGGGTTACGCTATTCGCACTGTCCGGGCTTGATCTTGGTCAAGCGGCAGCAATTTCTTGGCGGCGGAAAAATCCATCGTCGCCGACGGCCCGTACGCGAGCATCACACCGTGACGGTTCAAACTGCATGGATTGTATCAGCACGCACGATCGGCGCAAAGACGGCTCAAGCGATCAACGCCGCGCTCGTCAGCAACAGGAGCGAGGAAAATTCGAAAGGTCTATGCGGGCGACGAGCTTCCGCAAAAACCTCAAGCCGCGCGCGTAGATGGCGCGGGCGGAATAACGGGCTTGGGGCCGTTCTTGCGCGCCCATCACTTCTCCTTGTCGCTCAGCATCTTGCCGGTGGCGATGTTGACCAGGTGCAGCCGGCCACAGGCCGGGCAGATCACGGGCTCATAGCTATCCGTCCGGTCGGTCGGCTCCGTGTCGGGCAGCCACACCTGAACGTTCATACCGGTCGGAACGCAGCGGAAGATGAGCTTGGCCATACCGTCATATTGACGGGCCTCCCGCCGCGCGCATTGACCTGCCTCAAGCGACCTAATCCGCAACCGCCGGCCCCGGGCCAGCCGCTGCCGACTCGATACTCGAGCCTGCGTCGGCGCCCGTTCTTGCGACGGACGATAAGGGATGAAGCTATTTCGGCGACACGAAGCCGCGATCCCGGCCAGGTATTGCGGCTTCTCGCATATTGGAACCAGCTACTTGGTGTCTTTTTTCATGGTGTCCTTCGACATGTCGCCCTTCATGGCGTCGCCGGATTTCATGGTCTTCTTCGTATGCTTCTTCTTCATCTTGGCATTCGAATTCATCAGGTTATGGGTCTTCATCGACTTCTGGGCGGCAGCACCGCTGGTCTGGGCAGCCGCGACCGACACGCTTCCCACGAGGGCTGCGCAGCACAGCGCAATGAGCAAATTTCGCATCTTGATCTCCTGTTGGAATAAACGCCCAAGAAGAATGAAGACAGGCATATTCGGTTCCAGGTGGCCGCCGCAAAAATTATGCGCAGGGCCCGGTCAACCGGACCTTGTTCACCCCGTCACTCACGGACGCGGGGCCCCGGCGATGGAAGCCATCAGCGTTTCGGTATCCACCGGGGCCGGCGCCAGTTCGCTGCAGCTGCCGTCACCCAGGAACTGATCGAGCGTGGCCTGAATCCTCTCTTTTACGGAATCGGGGCCGCGGTCGCTCATCCAGGTGTGCTGGAATTTTGTGCGGATGATGTCGATGCCGTCCTGCTTGGCCTGCCGCGGGCTCGGCAGCACGCCGGGGTCGGTCCTGAAGTTCGGGTCCGACGAGCGGAACGACAGGATCTTCATCTTGTTGCTGAGCACGAAGGGCACGCGCAGATTGTCGAGCGTGACCACTTTGGTGACCAACCCCGGATGTTGCATGGCGAAATACATCGCGGTGTCGCCGCCGTTCGAATGACCGACCAGCGTCAGATGCGCGTAATCGGCATTCGGCTGCAATTTCTTCAATTGCTGGATCACGAACAGAATGTTGGCTTCGCCCTTCTCATAGACCGCGCGCCGCCCGACATAGGGCAGACCGATCTTGGTCATCAGGGGCGGGTCGCTCGGAAGGTCCTGCTGGATGCTGGCGACCAGATATCCCCTTGCCGCAAAGACGTTGGCCAGGAACGAGTATTCGGTGTTCTTGACGGTGTTGCCGTTGCTGATGATGGCGACCGGAAGCTTCCAGTAACCATCGTCGGCCTTCATTTCGTAGTCGCGGCGTACCGCGAGATCGACAGCGACGGGCCGCTCGCGCGCGGTATCGAACAGATTCAGCGTCTCATGCCGGATGCCCCAGTTGCTCACCGCAAAATAGAACGCGCCGGTGAGGGCACAAATGCACGCCAGAACCGCGATACCCCGCTTCATCGTTTCCACCCGATCACTTTGCTTCACTAGATGGTGTAGAAACGCTGTTACGGCGATGCTGGTTTTGAGCCGCCAGAATTAAATTTAGGACATCTTTTTGCTCCGCAGCAAAGGCGTCATGCGCGATTTTCCGAAACCGATTCCAAGCCGCTCCCTAGACTAATTGCCTATCGGTGATCACCGAATCGTAATTGGGCGATGCCGCATTTTGTCACGATCGCCTCGCTCTATGCGCGGAGCTTCGCCGTCGCGGTTTCGGTGCTGTGCCGAAACGGCGACACATCCCTTTGATCTGCCAATTCCTGCAGGAGTGTTGCGATGCGAGCGCTCGATCTCGCCCCCTTCGCCTTCGCCGTTGCACTGGTCGTCCCGGCCGCGCACGCCGCCGATACGCCGCGCGATATCAAAGGCCTCTATTTGATGACCGATTATCCGGCGGTCACGGTGAGGCCCGGCACCACGTCGAACATCCCGTTGCGCCTGCAAAATTACGGGCTCGGACCGGAACGATATCGGCTCTCGGTCAGCGGCGTGCCAACTGGCTGGACCGCGACGCTCCTCGGCGGCGGCCAGCCTGTCGCGGCCGCCATGCCGGCCCCCGACGCCAATGTTTCACTTCAGCTTCGGCTCGAGGTGCCTGCGAACGCCGACCTCAGCGAGCAGACCGTGACGGTGAAGGCAGAAGGGCAGGGGAACCAGGCAGCGCTGCCGATCAACGTCGCGCTCGCCAAGGAGTTGCCGGCCAAACTCACAGTGACGTCGAAACTTCCCTCCCTTCGCGGCAGCCCGAAATCGAACTTCGAGTACACGCTGAACATCAAGAACGACAGCGGTCGAAATCTGGTTGCAAGCTTCGCCGCCGAAGCCCCGACCAACTTCGAAACCTCGTTCACCGAGGCCTACGGCAGCCAGGAGCTTTCCTCGATTCCGATCGAGGCCGGGCAGTCCAAGGACATCAAGCTGAAAGTCCGTCCGCCGAGCACGATCGATGCCGGACATTTTCCGGTCACCGTGACCGTCAATGCGGAGGACGCATCGGCGAAGGTGGAGCTTGCGCTCGACGTCGTGGGTCAGCCGCAGCTTCAGGTGTCCGGGCGCGACGGGCTATTGAGTGCGCGTGCGGTCGCCGCGCAGCAAAGTTCGATCCCGATCGTGGTGACCAACACCGGCACCGCGCCGGCCGACAACATCAAGCTGTCGGCGAGCGCGCCGACCGGCTGGAAGGTAACGTTCGAACCGGCCGGCATCGACCGGCTGGTGCCGGGCAAGGACGCCGAGGTACAGGCGCTGGTCACGCCGAGCGACAAATCGCTCGCCGGCGACTACATGACGTCGGTCAGCGCGACTTCGCGGGGCGAAAATGCGTCAAGCCAATTCCGCATCACGGTATCGACCTCGACGGTGTGGGGCATTGCCGGCGCCGGCGTCATCGGTGTTGCACTGCTGCTGATGCTGGGAGCGGTTGCGAGGTTTGGACGGCGATGAGCGTTGCCGGCAGCAAGGCCGCCGCAGCGGCAAGCAACATCGTCATCGCGGCGCGGGCCCTGACCAAGCGCTACGACGGGGTCAACGTCGTCGATGCGGTCGATTTCGACATCGTCAAGGGCGAGGTATTCGGATTGCTCGGACCGAACGGCGCGGGCAAGACCACCACGATCCTGATGATGCTCGGCCTGACCGATATCTCGGAAGGAAGGGTCAGCGTGCTCGGCTACGATCCGGCACGCGCGCCGCTCGAGGTCAAACGCCGGGTCGGCTATTTGCCCGACACGGTCGGCTTCTATGACCACCTGACTGCGGTCGAGAACCTGTCCTATACCGCGAAGCTGATGGGCCTTCCCTACGCCGAACGGCTGCGGCGGATTACGGCGGCGCTGGCCCGGGTGCGGCTGCTCGATGTCGCCGACAAGCGCGTGGCGACCTTCTCGCGCGGCATGCGGCAGCGGTTGGGACTGGCGGAGATCATCGTCAAGCAAGCGGAGATCGCCATCCTCGACGAACCGACGTCGGGGCTCGACCCGCAGGCCACGCAGGAATTTCTCGCTCTGATCGGTGAGCTCAAGGCGGAAGGCGTCACCGTGTTGCTGTCGTCGCATCTGCTCGACCAGGTGCAGCGGATGTGCAGCCGCGTCGCGCTGTTTCAGGCCGGGCACATCGTCCTGATGGGGCCGGTTGCCGATCTTGCCCGTCAGGTGCTGGGAGCCGGCTACGTGGTCGAGGTCGAGGCCGATGGGGCCGGGCTCGCCCGGCGGCTCGCCACCATTCCCGGGGTCACCAACGTCGAAACGCTGGCCGAGGATCGCTTCCGGATGACCGCCGACCGCGACGTGCGGCCGGACGCGGCACGCGCGGTCGTCGCCGCCAATGGATCATTGCGCCGGCTCTCGGTCGATGAGCCCAGTCTCGAGGCGATCTATGCCCGCTACTTCCAGACCCACAAGGGGCCATCGCAGGGGGCGCGTCATGCGGCGTGAGGGCTCTCCCTTCCAGGGCCTTGGCACAGTGGCGGTCAAGGAATTATCCGACAACCTGTCGAGCGCGCGGATGTTCGTGCTCGAACTCCTGATCGTGCTGACCGCGCTGGCCGCGCTCTACGGCGCGATCGACAATCTGCGGCAGAACACGGCGGAAGATCCCTTCCTGTTGCTGCGGCTGTTTACGGTCGATCGCGAGCCGCTGCCGTCCTTTGTCGCCATTCTGGGATTCCTGATCCCCCTGATGGCGATCGGATTGGGCTTTGATGCCATCAACAGCGAGCACAACCGGCGGACGCTCTCACGAATTCTGGCGCAGCCGATTTATCGAGACGCGCTGCTGATGGGAAAATTCCTCGCCGGATTGGCAACGCTGGCGATCAACCTGGCGGCGCTCTGGCTGATGGTGATCGGCCTCGGCCTGATATTCCTCGGGGTGCCGCCGGGCGGCCAGGAGATTGCACGGTCGCTGGCGTTCCTGGTGGTCGCGATCTTCTATGCGGGTGTCTGGCTGTCGCTGGCGATGCTGCTCTCGATCGTGTTTCGCTCGCCCGCCACCGCGGCCTTGGTCGCGCTCGGCATCTGGTTGTTCCTGACCGTGTTGTGGCCGATGCTGGCGCTGGCGCTCGCCCAGATCATCGCACCGCCTGATCCGCGCTATGCACTGCTCGGACTGCAGACGCCGGACACTGCGATCTGGTCGCAGATACTGGGACGGCTGTCGCCGAACCACTTGTTCGGCGAGGCAATGCTGGCCGTGCTTTCCCCGACGACGCGCTCGCTGGGCCCGGTGTTCATCGACCAGCTGCGCGGCGCCGTGATGGGTGCGCCGCTTCCCCTCGGCGAAAGCCTGATCATCGCCTGGCCGCAGACGGTGGCGCTGATCGCCGGCACGATCGTGCTGTTTGTCGCCGGCTACGTCGTGTTCCAGCGGCAGGAGGTGAGGGCGTAGCACGATGTGCTGGCGATAGCGCGAGGCAGAAGACGCACGGTCAGGACGGCGATATTTCGCCGGTCGCCATCTCCCTCAGGGCCGCCTTGCCGGCTCGCGCAACCGCTGTCGCTCCGCAATCTCTTCATCGGTGAGGCGCGCATCGTAGATCGAGCGCGGCTCGATCGCGCGCGAAATCGCCGTTGCGATCACGACCGCCAGTATCAGCGGCACGATAAATGACCGGCTCTGGCCCGTGAGCTCCATGATCAGGACCACTGCGGAAATCGGACCCTGCGTGGTCGCCGCCAGAACGGCGCCGGCGCCCATCAACGCAGCCAGCGCCGGCTCCACTCCCGGCAACACGAAAGCGCAAACATGACCCAGTATTGCGCCAAGGAGCGCTCCGAGCGCCAATGAAGGCGTGAACAGGCCGCCGGGAACGCCGCTTCCGAGGCACAGGATGGTGGCGGCCGGCTTGAGAATCACCAGGATCGCCAGCAGTGTGAATGGAACCTGATCGCCGAATGCCAGTTGCGCGATGTCCTTGCCGTTTCCGAGCAGTTGCGGAAACGGGATTGATATCGCCCCGAGCAGCCCAAGCGCCAATAGGGGCGCTACCAGGCGCCACCAGCCCTTGGGCCGGTTTCGATCGCCCCATGCGACCATGCGCACAAATCCGACGGAGACCAATCCCGCAACCGGTCCAACGAGTACAACAGAAGCCAGATTTGAGGCCGACATTGCGAATTGCGGGATGAAATAGGTCGGCGTATTTGGCAGCACCAACCAGGCGGCGGCCGTTGCAATCACCGACGCCAGCAGCGCCGGCAATACCAGGCGCAACGCCAGAATTCCGCGGAGCACCTCCAGCGCGAACAGCGCCCCGCCAAGGGGCACGCCGTAGGCGGCAGCCATCCCCGCGCCCGCGCCACACGCGACCAGCAATCGGCGCTGATCATCGGAAAGGCCACCTCTATCGGACAAGAGGTTGGCGATAACGGCTCCGGCCTGCTTGGGCGCGCCTTCCCGTCCGAGCGAAGCACCCATTCCGACGACGATTACCGAAAGCACTGCGCTGCCGGCGGTTCGCAATGCCGGCAATCTTCCTGCCGAGAACCAGATCGCTTCCGTGATGTCGATGCTGTTGCCGCTGGTGAGCCGCACCAGGATGATCTGGCCGGCGCCGGTTGCAAGGCCCGCTCCGAGCAGCACCAGGATATGCCGCCAGGGCGTTCCCTGAATGGCTGCGTCCAGGAGATCTTGGCCCGGCCACACCCAATGCTGGACGGCGCGCAGGATCAGCGTCAATGCCGCCGCGCTCAGGCCGGTCGCGAGGCCGGTGAGAACAATCGCGAGCCAGAACCGTCCGCTGGCATTGCGGCCGGGCTCGACCGAATCCGTGCGCGAGGGATCGTTCCCCATTTCGATTTCGTTTGCCCCGGTAACTTCCCTGACCTGCCTTGCGGAGACGACTTCTCGATCCTCCACGTAAGACATTCCGGCCTCGAATATCAATCGGCAGATCGCCGGCACGCCTTGCCCAATGGGCATTGCCCCGCGTGCCCGAGTTGCGCGTGCAGGGATGCTGTGGCCTGCTAGCACTACTTTGGCACTTTAGGCTTGGAGATATGTGCAAGGAACCTGTTACAGTGAGGACATTGTCGGGGTGGAGGTCGTGCGAAGAGGTCGAGGATCGCTTGCCTGATGGCCGGCATGCTTGGTTGTGGTGGCGGTCCTGAATTCTTTTTTTTCCGCCCCGCTGCTTTGAGGCGGCGGGATTGGAGGAAGGCGTAGGCGATCATCGTCATCAGCGCGTGTCGATGTAATCCCGTCCAGGATCTACCTTCGAAGTGGTCGAGCCCAAGCTCCTCCTTGAGCTGCTGGTGGGCCTGTTCACAGACCCACCTGGCCTTGATCGTGGCAGCGAGCGTCTTGATGGTGGCATCGGCCGGCAGGTTCGACACATAGTATTTTTGCTCCCCGGTCGACCGCCGCTCGCCGACGAGCCAGACCTCGTCACCAGGCATGCACTGCATACGGTTATTGAGCATCCGGTGCTTATGGCCATCCGCAACGCAGACACGGCGGGCCGTGAAGAGACATGTCAGCCGACCTTTGGTGCCCCGCCGCCAACTGACCCTTTGCCATTTGCCTTTGGCCAATAACGCTTCAGCAGAGACCGGTGGCTGATCAGGGATGTGGTATTTGCGGGGCTTTCCGGTCTTGGCGATTGGGAAGATCAGGGCAATGTCGGCGGGATAGACGTTCTGGCGCCGCGACAGACCCACCGCCCACAGCAGACCGCGCTCGCTCAGAGCCTGACGGAAAGGCCCGCTGGAGCCGTACCCTGAATCGGCAAGCACACAGCCGAAACGCACACCGGAGGCGATGACGCGGTCGATCTCCGCCAAGGCGATCTCTGGCTTGGTCCGCGCTGCGCGGTGCTCGACTGGAACGCCCGCACGCTTCAAACGCACCGGATTACTCGTCCAACTCTCGGGAACGAAGAGACGTAATGCCACCATGACCGGCACTTCACCCCGTGCAAGCGTCAGCGACACCAATGTTTGGCAATTGGCCGTCTTGCCGAGAGATGAGGCATATTGTGGAGCGACACCAACCGAACGATCGCCCTTTTTCGGCATCGCCGTGTCGTCGATGACCAGCACCGCATCCTTGCCGCCGACCAGGCGAGCGGCCTGAACCAGCAATTCCGCCTCCAATGGCGCTGCATCCCAAACGCCATCAGCAATGAAATGGTGCAACTGGTCATACTCGCCCGGTGCCAGCCGCGCCGCCATCGGCTGGACGCTCTTGCGATCACCCGGTCCAATCAATCCCGAGATATAAAGCGGACACATCCGCCGCCGTGCCTTGTGGCCTAAGCGATCCAGGAATGGCTTGAGCCAGCGTCCAAGCTCGTCTTCCCACTTCGATTTCGTGCCCACCATGGTCGGCCCTCCAAAAGCCGACCATCTATAAATCATTGAAAATCTAATTCGGGAATCCAGTTTCGCCGATCAATCGCCAAATTCTGCCAAAGTAGTGCTAGTGCCTTCGCCGTGCCACTGCGCGGGCAAGCGCACGGGCGAAATAATCCAGCGCGACAGCGTCCAGCGCCGCCGAGATCAATTCGTCGGACTCGACAGCGCGACCCCTGTTCTCCATCTCGATCCGCTCGGCTTCCCGAATATAGTCGATAGCAAGTTCGCGCAGATGGCGGGACTCTTCGTCTTCGGGAATTGGATAAAGGGTCGCGAGCAAATCCCTGGCGCGCGCCCGTGCGCGATCGCTTCTCATGCCGGCCATGAGCGCCTCCTCAAAATCCACGGTATTCCCTTGAGAGTGCTGCGCGGCTGGTTTGGCCGAACGCCCGTCAGCCGCCCGACGGCCGAACTTCGTCGCTGATTGAGCTAAGCGTTTGGACATTGTCCGGTTCCGACCAAGCCGGTTATTTTGAAGGCTGGCATTGGGTTGGTTCCCTGGAGGCACCTCCCGGGTCTGGATGCCAAGGGCTGCTGGCGGGTCCGGATGCGAGAGCTTCGCTGATTCGTGGGCACGATGGCCGTTGCGAGGCCCCCCCTGCGCGACCGTCAGTGCGCTCGGCAATCGGGGAGCGGAATATTTCCGGGTCAGCTTCGCGGCCGCATAAAGGTTTTGTTTACCAAGAATGGAACATGTTGAATGGTCCTCACCTGCGAAGAGCTCAACACATGGCACCAACCGCGTCAGCCGTCCGTCTGCCGGACGCCGGTACGTCCAACTCGTCCGTGGCACGGCAGCTGCGCAATGGGCTGGAACATTACAAAGCTGGCAGGATCGATGAGGCGATCGAGGCGTACCGACGTGGCCTTGCCGCGGTCGAGACCGAATCAGCCGGCTGTCCCGCCGAGACCGTCTCCGAACTGCATTCGAAGCTCGGCAATGCCTGCATGCTTCGCGGCGATCTCGAAATGGCGGCTGAAAGCTACAAGGCGGCGCTGCGGCTGGCGCCCGGCTTGACCCTCTGCTGGTGCAATCTCGGAACTGCGCACATGAAGTCGGGTAGGCCTCAGGAGGCCATCGCGCTTTATGTTCACGCACTGACGTTGAACCCCGGCCATTGGCCCTCGCGCACAAACCTGGTGCAGGCCCTGATGGCCACCCGGCAATACCTGTTGGCGAAGGTGCTCTTGACGGAGCTGATGGATGAAAGGCCACAAGATCCCCAGTTGCACAACCAGCTCGGCAAGCTTCACTTTGAGCTGAATGAATTGGATACCGCGATCGAACATTTTCGGCAGGCCGTGGTCCTCAATCCGCGCGATGCCGACAGCATCTACTGGATCGGCGGCATCAAACAGCGACAGGGCGAAATGGAAGCCGCCGAAGCAGCCTATGCCGAAGCGGCGGAACTGCAGCCTCTGATCAGGCGGCCGGCGGCGACGTTTCCAGCGCATTTTCGCGTGCTGGCACTGTATGCCCCCTTCGCTGGCAACCTGCCCACCGACTATCTGTTCAAGGATGCCGTCTACACCACCGATACGCTGGCGCTGATTGGGTCCGGTGAATACGATGTCGCGCTGCTGAAGGATGACTTGCAGGTCGTCGTTAATCTGATTTCCGATGCGGATCAGGGCCGCGCGCTGTTACCGCTCGCCGCCGATCTGGTCGACCGGCTCGGAAAGCCCGTCGTCAACCATCCGCGCAAGATTCAGAACACGACACGGGACGCTATTGCGGCGTTGTTGGAGGGAATACCGGGCTGCCACATCCCGAAAATCTTGCGTCAGAAGGCCGGCACCGACCTTGCCATCGCAACCGTAGAGGCCGCGCTTTCGTCTCCGTCGGCCGTTCTGCTCCGGCCTGTCGGCACCCATGGCGGCGACGACTTTGAAAAGATCGACGACTCGACCGGGCTGATGGCGTCGCTTGCAAAACAGCCGGATACGGACCGCTATTTCATCGAATACGTCGACTACCGCTCGATCGACGGCTATTTTCGCAAATATCGCTTCATCTTCGTCGAGGAGCAGATTCTGCCGTATCACCTGGCGATAACGGACGGCTGGAAGGTGCATCACGACAGCACCGATATGATCGATCACTCATGGATGCAGAAGGAAGAAGAAGCGTTCCTGAGCGATCCGGCCACGGTTTTCAATGCCTCGCACTATCAAGTTTTGCGGGAAATCCAGCAGCGCATGGGTCTTGAATATTTCGGTATCGATTGCGGGCTCGATCGTTCGAGCAATCTTGTCGTGTTCGAGGCCAACGCCTCGATGCTGGTACACGAGCACAACGACCAATTTCCCTACAAGAATCCCTTTGTGCGCCGCATCAAGGTGGCCTTCGACGAGATGTTGGGCAAATTTGCGAGGTCGGCCGCCGGCTGAAATCCGCATCGCAGGATTCGAACCGCAGGAGACAATCCGGCACGCGACTTAACCGTTGAGCAACCCCATTTCGATGGCAGCCCGAAATGCGTCAATCCTCCACGACCACTTCAGGCGGCTTGATCAGCTAGAGGCAGCGCGCCTGAGCTCTTTCCGGACAGAGCTTGAAGGCATTGGACAGCGAAAATAGCAGGCGTGCGCTGCGACTTGAGTTGTCAGGAGCGCGGTAGCTCAACGGAAAGGCCACGGCGACATCGGCCTGCAGATTATCTCCGAGAAAGAACCGCACGCCGGTGCCGACCGAGGTGAGGGCAAGACCATCGGCATAGCTAAATCCGTCGTTCCAGGCGGCGCCGGCATCGACGAAGCCGTAGAGTTGATAGCCGGTCAGATAGCGGAAGTTCAGTTTTTGATCATAGCGAAGCTCGAGCGATCCGGCGATCCCGTTGTCGCCGCTAATCTCGGCGCTGCCGTAGCCTCGTCCGAAAGCAGCGCCTCCCAGATAGAACTGCTGCGAGGTAAACAGCGGGCCCGAGGCGGTCTGACCGGCGGCGGCGATCTTCAGCGACCAGGCGTCGGAAAAGGTCTGATAGCGGGTGAACCAGACGTCCAATACCGAGAAATCGCCCGCCGCGCCATTGCGTGACAACAGGTCGTCGCCAAAGTGGGATGAACCGAGGATATTGAGGCCCTGACGATACGTCAGCGTGAAATAATTGTTGCCGCCGAAATCATCCTGCAACCTGTAATCGGAGGTCAGGTTCGCGGCGCGAATGTGATCGTTGTAGATCGGGCCGAATACGTCGCTTTCGGAGACGTTGCTGAAGTCCGCTGCGGCGGTAAACGTCAACGTCGATCGTTGCGACTGTACCGGCATTATGCTGCCGCGGATCTCGAAAGCCTCGGTTCTGGTGAGATCGTTGTTCAGGCGTCTGTCATCGCCTGGCCTAACCTCGCTGTACAATGCGGAGGCGCCGATGCGCACGCCGTCGAAGCCGACCGGCACGTCGTAGGACAGCCGGCCGAATGCGAGTTCCCGCGGATCGGTCGGGATGGTCGAAAGATTTAGCGCCAGTGTGTCGCCTGGCAACAGATAGGAATTGAACGCGCCGGTCGCATAGCTCTGCCAGGGGCCGACCGCGGACGCCCCCAGATTGTCGAACCCGAACGAGGTGTAGATGTGCCAGGTGTTCAGGCAGACGATGAGGCGGAAACGACCTGTCGCGTTGCCGATCTCTTCCAGCGCCGTATCGGCGATCCGCACTCCGGCGCGGCCATTGATCAGCAAGAGCTGGCGTTCCAGCGTCGAGAGTCGCGAGGGGCGTTCGGCCAGAACCGGGCCGAGCAGCGGCCGTATGCCGAACTGTTCCGCGCCATCGCCCCGAAGCGCCACCTCAGTGATACTGCCTTCGATCACCTGGACACGAACCCGGCCGTCCTGGATGTCCTGCGGCGGCACGATCGTGCGGCTCAAGTGAAACCCTGCTGCCCGGTACATGTCACTGATGGCTTCGGCAATCGCCACGAGGTCGGCCTGCGAGACCTCCTTCCCAAGATAAGCGCGATAAATCCGCGCGATTTGACTTTGCGGAATCGCATGAGCGCCGGTAATCGAAACCCCGTGCAGGGTGAAAAGCGGCCTTGAATCCGCAGCGCCTTGCTGCCTTGAAACGGTCGGCATTCGCAGAAGGGATCGGGCGGAGGGTGCCTGTCCGGATTGCGGTACGTCGAAATGCCTTTCCGTCTGCCGTGGATCGAAGCCGGGTTGGCTAGCCTGTTGCGCTCGTGCCGGCGCAGACGGGATCACCGAGATCAACAACACCAGGGCGGCGCCGTGTCCGATCCCGCGGCGAAGCGGTCGTGCCCCAGCGCGGGATACCGGCTCTCCGTAGTTCACCGGATGACATTTCGTGAACTTAAGAAAAATCATTAGCCACATGATTTTTCTTAAGTATTTATGGTCAAGGAACCGTTAAAATGTCCCCGAGACTTGGCTGTTCCTGCTCATTCAATGTTGAAACATTTCCTCTAAGCCTGGTTCGGTAGACAGGAGTGTTTCATGGCTTGGAGCGGGTTTTCGCGCATTCTGACGATGGTGCTCGCCTTGGTGGCAGCCTCCAGCGCGCTGGCGGCCGATGATGGCGTCTGGCAGGTCAGCAAATCATCTGGCGAAGTCTGGATGACCACTACCGACGCCCAGCAGGTTTCACTCAGCCAGGCGCAGGTTTTGAAACCAGGCGATACCATCCGGACCGGGCGCAATGGCCGGGTCCTCCTGGTGCGCGGCGACGAAACCATCATGGTTTCGCCGAACTCGGTGATCGGCCTACCCACCGAGAAAAAGGACGGGTTGTCGACGACCATCGTTCAGCAGGCCGGCTCGATCCTGCTCGAGGTGGAAAGACGCAACGTCAAGCATTTCGAGGTCGAGACGCCCTACCTCGCGGCTGTGGTCAAGGGGACGCACTTCCGCGTTTCGGTGAACGCCGACTCGGCCGGCGTCGAGGTGCTGAGGGGCCAGGTCGAAGTCGACGACTTCAAGACGGGGCAGATCGCGCAAGTGATGCGGCAGCGACCGTCTTCCCGCATGGCAATTCGGGTCTTACCCTGAGCGGAACGGGGACCTTCAACCCGATCGAGCAAGGCAAGCCTCGCGCCTCGTCGTTCGAGCGGATCATGGTTCCCAAGACGGGGCTCACCGCTCCGCGCAGCGCGGCAAACGGGCAGGTTGTCCGTTCGCTGCATCCGGAGCGAACTGCGGGGAATGGCCCCACCAAGCCCGGTGTGGTGCGCATATCCACCTCGCTTGGTGAAGTGAAGCTGAATTTTCAGAAAGTTACCCACGGTCTTGCCCACGACTCAGCGTCCCCGACCAGGAGTGCCGCCAACAGGGACACGATTTGGACATCCCACCAAACGAACGCCGCAAACGGACCGGTCCAGGCCAGTAGTTCGAATGATGTCAACAGCGGCAACGTGGCGAGTGGTTTGAGCGGAGCGACGGCGTCCGGCGTGACTGGGCCGGTCGCTGCCGTCACCGCACCGGCAAACAATTCGGGCAATGCCGGTGCGAACGGAAACGCCAACGGCAACGGCAATGGAAACGGCCAGGGCAATGGCAACGGAAATGGAAACGGCCATGGCAACGGCAACGGAAATGCTGGCGGGAATGGCAACGGTGGCGGCCATGGTAACGGGAATGGGAACGGCAACGGGAATGGGAACGGGAATGGGAACGGCAACGGCAATGGCAATGGGAACGGCAACGGCAATGGGAACGGCAACGGAAACGGAAACGGAAACGGAAACGGAAACGGCAACGCGCACGGCCACTAGAGGATGAAGGAAGACCAAGAGGCCGGCCGGACTACCTGGACGGTCGGGGCGTTGGGGCGCACTTCATTCATTTGCGGGGGTGCGCGGGATGGGGCACTTGAAACACTATCGGCCGCATATTTTTGTGGTGGTTGCACTGGCGATCGTTCTGTCGTCCGGCTTGCACAATGCGTTTCGTAACGCGCTGACCGATGTGCGGTTTGCGTGGCGGCAGCGGCAAGCGGGCGGTGGCATTGTCGTTGTCGCGATCGATGCCCCCTCCATCGAGAAAATCGGGGTCTGGCCGTGGCCGAGACAGCTCCATGCCCACTTGCTTCGACAGCTCGGAATCGCAGGGGCAAGTGACGTCGTTTTCGACATCGACTTCAGTGCACCGTCGGACGGGGCGTCGGATCAGGCGTTCGCCGAGGCGCTTGAGCAGGCCGGCGGCTCCCTCGTGTTGCCAACGTTCAAGCAGCCTGTAGCCGGCGGCGGTAACGCCGCAGCTGTTCATATCAATCGTCCGCTTCCGAAATTTGCCAATCAGTCTTGGTCGGCCGTCGTGAATGTCGCGGTCGAACCGGACGGGCTGGTCCGGCGCTATCCATTCGGCGACACCGTTGACGGACGGTTCCTTCCCACGATGGGTGCTGTGCTGGCGGAGCAATACGAAGCGAATCGGCAGCCCTTCCTGATCGACTACAGTATCAGCGCCGCCTCGATTCCAACCGTGTCTTACTTTGATGTCTTGCGCGGCGACAAAGCGACGCTGGAAAAGCTCAAGGACAAGAAGGTCATCATCGGCGGGACCGCCCTCGAACTTGGCGACCGCTTCAGCATTCCGAACGGCAGGGTCGTTTCCGGGCCGCTGCTGCAGGCACTCGCGGCTGAATCCCTCCTGCAAAATCGCGCCCTGCACTGGACCTCGGATACCGTCACGCTGGCCGGGCTTTGCATCCTCGCGCTCATCATGATGCTCTCGTGGCGGCGGCTCGCCGCGGGCGCCAGGGTACTCATGCTCGTCGGAATGGCGGCTGCCGTCGAGACAATGGCGATTCTGTTGCAGGCAAAGCTGCCGCTGATCCCGGACACATCGCTGTTCCATACCGCAATCGCGGTCTATATGGCCGCCATTGCGCTCGACGAAATCGACATCAGGGATTTGCTGAGCCGGATTGCCGAGAATGCGTTTCCAGCGAATCGCGATGTCGCTTGGAGATGGTTTGGTATGTACCGACGCGAACCACTTGATCACCGTGTGGAATCCTGGGGCTGCGGCGATCTTCGGCTACAGTCCCGTGGAGATGATCCGCCAGCCATTCGACGCGATTTGCGCCGGCAATGCAGAGGCAGTGCTTCGTCAATTTTCGATGCGTGACATGGAGCTTTCCCGGCTGCAGCTACCCGGCGGCACGGTGGTCGAGTTTGACGGGCGTCGGAAGAATGGCGAGGTGTTTGCCGTCGAGGCGTGCTTCTCCGGCTGGCAAGGCACCGATGGTTTCCAATATGGCGCGATCCTGCGCGACGTATCGGTGCGAAAGCGCGAAGCCGAGAGAATACGATATCTGGCGGAATACGATCCTCTGACCGGCGTCGCCAATCGCAATACCCTTCATTCGGGCCTCGCCGCCCTGATCTCCGCGGCGCAAGAGCGTGGGGGTGAGGTAGCGCTGCTGGTGCTCGGCCTCGACGCCTTCCAGCAAATCAACGATATGCTGGGCCATGCCTGCGGCGACCTCGTGCTTTGTGCTGTGGCGGAGAGATTGAACGCGGAAGCGGGACGCGCCGCCATCGTGGCGCGCTTGAGCGGCGATGAATTCGCGATCGCAATTCCCTGCGGCGACACTGCCGAAACGGTCGCGCAATTGTCCGAGCGCCTCGCGCTCGCGTTCAACGCGCCGCTGCTGGCGGGGTCGCGGCTGCACCGCGTCAAGGTCAGTATCGGAGCGGCCGTCTATCCGGCGGGCGGCCGGACCGCCGACGAACTTCTCGCCAACAGCCATCTCGCGTTCTGCCGCGCCAAGACGACCAGACGCGGCAGTTGCGTGATCTTCGAACCTGCCATTCGGCAGGAGCTCGAATCGCGGCTGACGCTCGAAGGTGAACTGGCGCTCGCTATCGAGCGAAATGAATTCGAGTTGTTTTATCAGCCACAGGTTCGCCTGGTGGAGGGCGACTTGATCGGCGTGGAAGCCCTCATTCGCTGGCGGCACCCCGTCCGAGGCCTCGTCTCGCCGGCCGAATTCATGCCGGTCGTCAACACCTCGTCGATTTCGGACCGGATTGCGCGCTGGGTTCTCGAAACAGCCTGCCGTCAGGCACGGACCTGGGAACTGGGCGGGCACAACGTTCGCATCGGCGTCAACCTCTCACCCTCGCAATTGCAGTCGGGCGATCTCGCCACCGCGGTCGCAGAGGTGCTCGATCTCACCGGGCTCGCCCCGCGACTTCTCGAGCTCGAGGTGACCGAAGACATTCTGCTTCTGGACGAGGCGAAGGTGCTTGACACGTTCAAAAGGATCCAGGAACTCGGCGTTCGCGTCGTCTTCGATGATTTCGGCACCGGCTATGCCAGCCTCAGCTACCTCAAGAAATTCCCGCTGGACGGACTCAAGATCGACAGGTCGTTCGTGCTTGAGCTGCTGGGCGATTCCGACGATGCCGCGATCGTCGGTTCCACCGTCACCCTGAGCAGGCAACTGGGCTTGTCGGTGATTGCCGAGGGCATCGAGAATCGCGCCACCGCTGATCTTCTGATCAGCATGGGATGCGAACAGGGGCAGGGCTATTTCTTCGGCCGGCCGATGCCCGCCGCGGCGCTCGAGAGCCAGTTTCTCGACACACGCGAACCTGACGTCGAGGCGTGCGGTGACGGGGTGGCGGCCTAGGGAGATCCTTGCCGCTCCACCTCAGTTGGGTGCCGACGGGGCCTTCTGCTCGGACTTTTGGGCGTCACGCTTGTTGGCTTCATGATGTCCGATGACGCATCCGGCAACCGCGCCGACCTTCCCATGACCTGCCAAATGGCCCGCGATCCCGCCGACGATGGCGCCTTTGATGCATCCCTTCGCCTCGGCGCAAACGGGTGCGAGCGCGATGCCGAGAACAACGGCGCCAAGGATGAGCGATTTCATTGGGGGTTCTCCGAGAAAACAGTTGCCGCACCAATCCGGTACGCGCCATTTGGTTCCCACGGCTTCGCCGGAACAAGGCCCTGGGTCCGACCGCGTTCGTGATCCGGTAAAGACAACCGCAGCCGAATCTGTAACATGACCGCCATGTGATGGCGGAGATGGACGAGGTCTTGTAGGGATCGTGACAGATCATTTGCCGGGGGCAGCTCAGGCCCCTGCCGTTCATATCGGTGCGGATCGCCGCGACCTGCGGCTGGATGCCTGCCGCGGGCTGGCGCTGTGGTTCATTTTCATCGACCACATTCCCAACAATGCCCTCACCTGGCTGACGATTCGAAACTATGGCTTCAGCGACGCCAGCGAGATTTTCGTGTTCGTGTCGGGTTACACCTGCATGCTGGCCTATGGCGGTGCCCTGCAAGACGAAGGATGGCCGACGATCATAACGCGCGCGCTGCGGCGAGGCTCGGAAATCTACGCGGGATTACTGCTTCTGCTGATCGGCTATTTCGCTCTGGTCTGGCTTGCCGGCGGCGGCAGCCGCTATCTCGATGAGACCAACACGGGGTTCTTTTTCCGGAGCCCCGGCGCCGCGATTGTCCACGCCGCGATCCTGCAATACACGCCTGTCAACACCGACGTCTTGGCGATCTTTGTGCTGCTGCATCTCGCATTCCCCGTCGTGCTCTGGCTCATGAACCGCAGCGCCACGGTCGCGCTGGCGGCCTCTTTTCTGCTCTATCTCATGGTGCAGCGATTTGGCTGGCACGTACCGGCCTGGCCGAGCGGCGAGATGTACTTCAATCCGCTAGCGTGGCAGCTATTGTTCGTCATTGGCGCGTGGTACGCGGATGGGGGCGCCGACTGGCTGCGCGCGATGGCGCGCACGCGAACCGTACTGGTCCTGGCATTGCTTTACCTCGCGTTCGCCCTCGTGATTGCGCTGAGCTGGCAAGTCAAGGCGCTTGAAGAATTGGTGCCCGATGCGCTGTCGAAGCTGATCTATCCGATCGGCAAGGGCCATCTTTCGCCCTTGCGCCTGCTGCATTTTCTCGCGCTGGCCGTTGTGGTCGCGCGCCTGACGCCACCGCACTGGCACGGAATGCCGAAACTCTTGATCACGGCGCTGATCCGCTGCGGCGAAAATTCGCTGGCGATATATTGCCTCGGGGTCTGGTTGTCTTTCATAGGGTTCGTGATCCTTACCCGATTTTCCGGTGGCTTTGCCCTGCATGCCGCTGTCAGCATAGGCGGGCTCGCGCTGATGGTCGCGGCTGCGACCTTGTTGACCTGGGAAGCCAAACTGGACCGGCGAGGCCCGAAGGTGTTCTGAGCGCAATGCTGCTGCCCGAGAGGGATCCGCCGTGACCAGTGCTTTCAAATCGGATTCAATGCGACGAATTGCGGTGCTCGGGGCGCCCATCGATATCGGCGCATCACAGCGCGGGACCCTGATGGGGCCCGCGGCGCTGCGAACGGCTGGTCTTCTGACCTTGCTCGAAGGGTTGGGTTTTGACGTGCAGGACCATGGCGATGTCTCGATCGGCGATGTGGCCGAACTCGGCGACGCTGCACCCGACAACGCCCGGCATTACCGGGAAATCCAGCGCTGGACCCGGGCGCTGAGTCCGCGTGCCTATGACCTGACGAGGTCCGGCGCGATTCCGATTTTTCTCGGCGGCGACCATACCCTGTCGATGGGCTCGGTCAACGGCGTCGCGCGTCATTGGCACGAAATCGGCCGCGAGCTCTTCGTAATCTGGCTCGATGCGCATGCGGACTACAACACGCCGGCGACCACATTGTCCGCCAATATGCATGGAATGTCGGCGGCCTTCCTGTGCGGCGAGCCCGGGCTTGACGGGCTTCTGGGCGAGGAGCCGCGCGCATCCATCGATCCTGATCGGCTCGAATTATTTGGCATCCGCTCGATCGACAGACTGGAAAAGGAGTTGCTGCGCGATCGCCGTATCAGCGTCGCCGATATGCGCGCGATCGACGAGCACGGGGTTGGGGTCTTGATCCGGCGCGTCATCGACAGGGTGAAAGCCAGACACGGTGTGCTGCATGTGAGCTTCGATGTCGATTTTCTTGATCCCTCCCTTGCGCCCGGCGTCGGCACGACCGTGCCTGGAGGCGCGACCTATCGCGAGGCGCATCTGGTTATGGAAATGCTGCATGATTCCGGGCTGGTTCGATCGGCCGATATCGTCGAGCTCAACCCGTTCCTCGATGAACGCGGCAAAACCGCGCGAACTGCTGTTGAGCTGGTCGGGAGCCTGTTCGGTCAGCAGATCACGGACAGGCCGACCCCGAGCAACGCGATCGAGCCGGACGGGTGAAACGCTCAAAGATCATCCTGAACGCGGCGCAAGCTCGATGCCGTGGTCGGCAGTGTAACGTTCGAGCGCGCCGGGCGCGCCTGAACCGTCGGCAAAGCGCGACGTAGGTGTCGGGCCTGAGCAGATAGAGCGCGTCACGGGCAAGACCGGCCGTCTCGTATTCAGGCCGCCAGGCGTAGACCTGCAAGGGAATGCCATGAGCCGAACACCAGGCGCTGAGTCCCGCGCCGGGTGAGCCGTACACATGCACCTGCCAATCCATCGTCGCGAGCGGTGCGAAATTATCGACGCCATCGGTTTGCACCCACGGCAGGCGATCGCCTCCGTGCACATGCCCTGCAGCGCCGCGGCTGAGCGGACCGTTGCGATAATTGAGCGTGATCTGCGAGACGGTCCTGAACATGAATTCGCGCAAGGGATGGAATGCGACGGCCACCGGTATCAGCAGCGGCGCAATACGGGTGCGCAAGATATCGGCAACCGCGCCTTCGGCCGTCGCAAAAGTGAAGGCACGGTCGGTGGTGGCGACCAGCCGTCGCGCAAAGCCGCTCCGCTCCGCTTCATAGCTATCGAGCAGCCGGTCGTGTGCGCGGCCGGCCACGACGGCCGCAAGTTTCCAGGCGAGATTGATGGCGTCGCCGATTCCCGTGTTCATGCCCTGACCTCCCGCGGGGCTATGGATGTGCGCGGCGTCACCGACCAGGAATGCGCGGCCTCTTCGGAAATGATCGGTGACCCGGTGATGCACGTGATAGGTCGAAAACCAGTTGACCTTCCTGACCTCGATCTTGAGGTGGGTGATCGCCCGGTCGCTGATGTCGCCAAAGGCGAGGGTATCGGCACGGTCGGCGCGCGCGTCGCGTACCGTGCCGATCAGACGCGCCTTTCCCTGGCGGGCTAACGGGAACACGCCGAGAAAATCAGCTTCATCGAGATCGATGTGCAGTTCGCCATTCAGTGCCGGGCCCGTAGCATCCACGTCGGCAACATAGAAAAGTTGCCGATAGGTACCGCCGGGAAAGCCCGTGCCGATTACCTCGCGCACTCTTGAGCGGGCGCCGTCGCAGCCGGCGATGTAAGCTGCCCCGCAACCAGCCTCCTGTCCGTCCGGCCCGCGCAGGCGCGCCGTCACGCCGTTTTCGTTGTCCGCGAAATCAACCAGTTCGGTGCGCCGGTCGATTCGGACGCCAAGCGCCTCCAGCCGCGCGATCAACAGCCGCTCGTGCTGGTCCTGCGGAAAGATATGCAGGAAGGGATAGGCGGTGAGGCCCGTTCCAACGCTGTCAAAGGAGATTCGGGCCGCTGCGTTGCCTCGCACCCAAAGATTGACCGCGGGTACATGGTGGCCTTTGGCGATCAGCGCCTCGGTCAGATCAAGCTGCCGATAGAGCTCGAGCGTGCGCGCCTGAACGGCGAGTGCACGCGAGGTGGTTCCGGACTCCGCGGTCTTGTCGATGATCCGCACCTTGACGCCGAGTTTCGTCAGCCAGAGCGCGAGCACCAGACCGGTCGGGCCGGCGCCGACGATCAGAACGTCGGTTTGGGGCATGTTGGTCACCTCGGGCGTCAAGATGGAGTTTTGCGGTCAAAAATGCCAGAGCGGTGCGCATGCAACCATTCAATGCCGCGGACTTGGGCGTGAATGGATAACTTTGCCGCCTTTATGGCATTGCGGTCCCCGCCAAGCAGACCAATAATGAGCCTCATTCCGTTGGGGATGGACCCGACGGGACGAATTGGGGGTTTGTCGTGACAGTCATGAATCCATCGATACCGATCGCTTGGTATTGGAACCGCTGGTGTCAGCTCGTTCTCGGCTTGATCGCCATGATGGCGATCTCGTCGCCGCAATATGTTTGGACCTTGTTCACCGGGCCGCTCAACCAGAAGCTCGGAACGACGCTCGCCGAACTGCAGTGGACGTTTTCGCTGCTGATTATTCTGCAGACCTGGTGCTCGCCGCTGCAGGCTTATCTGGTCGATCGCTTCGGCCCAAGGCTCCTGATTTCAGTCGGTGCGCTGATGTCGGGCGGGGGCTGGGTCTTATCCAGCTATGTCAACGACATCTGGGCGCTGTACCTCACCTATGGTGTGATCTGCGGGTTCGGGACCGGCATTATCTATGTCGGGATCATCGGTTTGATGGTGCGCTGGTTTCCCGACCGGCGGGGACTGGCGACGGGTCTTGCCGCCGCGGGCTATGGGTTCGGGGCGATCTTCACCAGCTTTCCCATCGACAGCATGATCAAGAGCGATGGCTACGCCCACACACTCGTTGTCTGGGGTATTATCCAGGGCGCCATCGGCCTCATTGCCGCGCAATGGTTGCGCGTTCCGCCGGAGGGCTGGCGGCCCGATGGCTACTCGCCGGCTTCCGCGACCACCATGCAGGCGAAGCGTAGTTATTCGCCCGCGGAGATGCTGAAGACGCCGACCTTCTGGCTACTGTTCATCATGATGAGCATGATGTCGACCAGCGGGCTTATGGTCGTGTCCAACGTCGGTCCTTTCGCCAACGAATACAAGGTGGCACAGGCGCTGGTGTTCGGCATGGCGGCGCTTCCGCTATCGCTAACGCTCTCGCGATTCACCAACGGGCTGACGCGGCCTTTCTTCGGCTGGGTCTCCGACCAGATTGGCCGCGAGATGACGATGGCGTTGGCCTTTTCGCTGGAATGCGCCGCCATCCTTGTCTTGTTCGCCTTCATCGACCAGCCTGCCTTGTTCGTGGTGCTGACGGGTCTCGTGTTCTTCGGCTGGGGCGAGATCTTCTCGCTCTTCCCGTCGACCCTGACCGACACTTTCGGACCGAAATATGCCGCGACGAATTACGGATTCCTCTATGTCGCGCAAGGCGTAGGTTCGATTCTAGGCGGGCCGGCCGCGGCGTTCCTCAAGCAGACGACGGGCAGTTGGACCTCGGTGTTCGTCATCGTCGCGATACTTGATGCCGTAACCGCGCTCCTGGCGATTACGCTGTTGAAAGGAATGCGGAGCCGGCACATGCAGGCCGGGTGAAAAATGCGGGGGCTGCCAAGCGCAGTTCCCGTTCACCGGGCGGTCCTGTCACTCCCGGTTCGTCTGAATGGGCGTTCGTTTCAGCGCACGCTGACAAATGCGCCCCACGCCGCCGCGAGGCCGGCGCCGGTCAGGACATAAACCGGATTATCGCAGAACGTACTGCCGTACCGGCACACATCGGCGCCGAAGCTGCCGATTTCATTTTGACCGGCGGCGTAAAACAGACCCGACAGCACCACGAGCACTGCGGACACGAAATACATTGGAAACTCCTCCAAACCCCATCCAAGTGCGCATAACTTATGCGCTCCGGCGACCATCGGACCGCCGGAAGTACCTTGCGACGCCAGCAGTTTACCGGCTCCGTCCTCAGCGAGACTTGAAGCAGGCCGTTCGATTTTGCAAAAACTTTATGAAAATTCGATTATTCCCGCGACATTTCGGCTTGGCCCGGATGCGTACCGGCACGCTGCGGCAGAACGAGGAGGCAACCCAATATGAAAACCGTGATGACCGCCGATGCGAGCGGGCGGCTCAAGGCAAGGCCGCCATCGTGTACGGGCTTGTCGAGAAAATCGCCAACCGTGGCGCCGAGCGGGCGGGTCAGAATGAATGCGGCCCAGAACAACGTCACTCTGGACAGGCTGGTCCAGAAGTAGGCCGCCGCAACTATTGCCAACGCGGCGGCGAACACCATTGCGCCGCGTTCGTATCCGAGGCTGGTGGAATTGGCCATCCAGTCCCCAAGGGCGGTTCCCAGTGTCTGCGAAAACGTGATGGCGGCCCAGTAGAATATTTCCGCCTTCGGTGTGCTGACGGTGTCGACCGAGATCGAGCCCAGCGACCAGTACCAAAGCGCAAGCGTCGCGAGCAGCAAGCTCAGCAAGATCGTGGAGCCGCCGGTATAACCGACACCGAGCGAACGATCCGCGAAATCCGCCATGGTGGTGCCGAATGTCGTGGAGGCAATGATTGTCAGCCAATAAAGAAACGGATGAAACTTCTTCGCCGCGACCTGCCAGGCGACCAGCACGACCAGGCTTGCAAGGAAGAGGACGGTTCCTGCAAGATAACCCCAGTTGAAAGTCATGGTGACGGTGTCGCCGCCGGTTTCGCCGAGCGTGGTTGCCGCGATCTTGATGATCCAGAAGACGAGCGTTACCTCGGGAACTTTATTGAAGGATTTCAATTCCGACATGTTCTCTCGTGGTCGGGCTTCGACAGCCGGACAATCCCAGCGCGATCGATTGGTTCTGCGGTGCTTCGATGATCAATATGCGGCGAAACCGCCCCGCCAATCAGCGGTAACGCAGAATTGTGATTGCCGGGATTGAGTGCAGAGCGGCGCGTCAACGGGCCGCGATGTTCAGGTCTTTCGGCCATAATGCAACAATCCGCCGACGACCTTGGGTGGGTGGGCCCGCACACCTTCTTCGTTGGGCTCGGTGCCCCAGCCGGGCCGGTCAGGCATCACGAGATGGCCGTCGACGAATTCGGGCACGTGAGTAAAGAGCTCGTGATCCCAGGCGAGCCGGTCGATGTCGATCTCCATGATCCGCAAATTCGGCACCGCCGCGCTGAAATGGGCGTTCATCATCGTGCAGAGGTGGCCATAGAAGTTGTGCGGCGCGACATTGACCTCGTGCGCCTCGGCGCTTGCCGCGATCTTCATCGATTGCCACACGCCGTTCCATGGCGTGTCGATGATCGCGACATCCATCGCCTGCTCGCGGAAATACGGCAGAAATTCGCGCAGACCCAGAAGCGTCTCGCAGGACGAGATGGGGTGCGGGCTTTGACGGCGAATATAGCCGAGCGCTTCCGGACTGAAACTGTCGATCTCGATCCAGAACATGTCGAGGTCAGCAATGGCGCGCAGGATTTTCAGATATCCTTCGGTCTTGGCGTTGAAGTTGAGGTCGAGCAGGATGTCGATATCGGGGCCCGCGCCATCGCGGATGGCTTCCAGATGCATGCGCAGGTCGCGCAACACCTTGCGCTCGACGTTGATCTCGGGGAGGAAGGGCACGCCGAAACCGGGCCGCCATCCCCTGGGCTTGCCCGCGTCGTAGGTAAAGATGTTGGTCTTCAGCGCGGTAAATTTCTTCTCGCGGACCTCTCGGCCGATCGCCTTGACGCCGTCGAGATCGATGATTGCAGGCTTGTACCAATCGGGGTGGTTGATGCGCCAGGTGGCGCAATGAGACCAGTAGACCCGGATGCGATCGCGGATCTTGCCGCCCAGCAATTCGTAGCAGGGCACTCCGAGCAGCTTTGCCTTCGCGTCGAGCAGGGCGTTTTCGATCGCGCCGAGTGCCTGCGCGACGACGCCGCCCGTGGCGGGGCGAGTTGCTGAAAAAAGTTCGGCATAGATGCGTTCGTGCGCAAAGGCGTTCTGTCCTACCACCCGCGCCGAAAGGCGCTGGATAGCCGCGCCGACACCGGGCGAGCCAAAACCTTCGTCGAACTCGCTCCAGCCGACGATGCCATCTTCCGTGGTGAGCTTGACGAAGTGGTAGTTTCGCCAGCCGGCGTCGCAGGAGAGCAGTTCGACGCTTCGTACCTTCGCGTTCTTCGTCATGGCCGTTCCCTTGATTTTTTGGCGAGCGAGGCTCGTTTCAGCCGGCCTTGTAAGGCCCACAAGCGGCATTGTGGCGCGCGGCGTCGATCTCGGCAATATGGGTCTCATCGTTGACGAGCGTGCGAAACAGTACAATGCCGCGGTTGGTGGGAGCAGCAACGATCGGCAGGCGGGCGCCTGCGGCAGAGCTGCCTTGCGGCACGAGGAGGAAATCCGCAGCCCCCGTGCTCGCCTGCCGGTCGTTCAGCGCATAGAAATTGTTGGTGTCAGCGTCGAATACCGAGACCGACCAATAGGTCTCAGGCATGCCATGCGTGGAGATCCGGACCGCACCACCCGCCGCATCGAGGTCATATGCACAAATCGAGTACAGCAAGTCGGGGGAAGGGCGCACGACTCCGCGTGAGCGCGAGGTTGCGCGGGGCGCGTGGAAAATCGCGTTGGTGCCGGCGAGCTTCGCCATCCCGGCCATCGTGCGGAACATGACAAATCGCGGCAACAACAACACCGTTGCGCCATGCACGAGCGCGGCCACGAGCAGCGTGGCGGCGATCCATTTCCAGGCTCTGGCGATCATTCGCAAGCCGCCTTCTCGATGGTCGGCAGCGCCACATCCCCGGGATGGGCGGCAACCGTGGCTTGCGGATTGTAAAGCCGGATCGTCAGGTCAAAACGTCCGGCGGCGACCGGAATCCAGTTGGTCTCGGCATTTTTCTTTGACACCGTGACCACAAACGATCCATCGGTTTGACGCATGACGGAGTTCATCGAGACCGAATAGCGGTCGGCAGGATTGGGGATCAGGAAATCGTCGGTGCCATAGGCGGTGATGCTCCACCAGCGCGCCGGTGGGTCGTGTCCCACGATCCGGTAGGTGCAATTGCCGTCCAGTGCATGGCCTTCGCTGTCATCCGAGGCGTTGTAGTAGACCGTTTCCTTTCGGCTGAGCGCGAGCAGGCCATGCACCGCGACATAGGCGCGCAGATAGGGATCGCCTTCGCTCGATCCCGCAAGCAGGCTGGTGCGCCATGGACCGTCGTGGATGCCCCCGCTCTTGCTCACGCGAATGACAATCGCCCAGGTGGCTGCCAGCCCGAGCGCGATGCCAGCCGCCAGCGTCACGAAGATTTTCAGGGCGCGAAGCATCTCTCGACCAACGTTCTATCGGCGTCGCCGGAATTTATCCAACAGCATGATGAACGGGCCGACACCGAACAGCAGGACGGCGCATGCATAGATCGTCGCGATGAAGGTGAACCAAACGGGATCTTCGGCGTAGGAAATGTAATGCTGGGGTCCAAACCTGCGGGCATAGATTTGCCCCGTCGCATAACACTCGTAAAGTTGAAAGGCTGCAAAGATTGCGATCGCGACGCAGACAGCCATTTTCCACGGCGTAATTTTCAGGTCATTGCTTGCTTTGCGATCCATGGAGGTAGCGCTATTCCGCCGCCTGCGATGATGGCGGACGCATGGTATCGACGCCATCGACCCTGGTCGCGGAGATCGTGGTGCGGATCATCAGGCGTGCCTCGTGCGCCGGCCACGGTCTCCCGCGATGCATGGTGGCGCGGTTGTCCCACATCACCACATCGCCCTTGTGCCATTGGTGCAAATAGCTGGTGCCAGGAGCGGTCGCGAATTCCATCAGCTCGCCGATCAGCTTCCGCCCTGCCGCCGGCTTCATGCCTTCGACGCCGCAGGCGTGCGAGGCGAGATAGATCGCGCTTCTGCCGTTGACCGGATTCTTCCACACCATCCGCCAGCATTGCGGCGGCAGCGCCGCGCGCTCCTCGGGGCTTGCGAGGTCCGGCGCGATCTGGCCGCGCGAATGCGCATAATCGTGCCAGGCAAAGGAATTCCGCAGCCTTTCCTGCATGGCTGGGGTGAGCCGTTCGAAGGCAAGCCGCGTCGAGACATACTCGGTCTCGCCGCCGTTTGCGGGGATAATGCGCGCTGACAGGATCGAAGTCAGTGCCGGCACGCGCTTGAAGGAAGAGTCGGTATGCCAGAGCTGGTTGGCTTTGCTACGGAGTGAAAGCCGGTGGTCGGCGGGCACCACCTTTCCGTCGGGTCCGATGGTCGAGAGGACCACGAAATGCGATCCGGTGCCCTGCGAGCCGACCTTGGTGACTTCAGGGGGACCGAAGCGGCGTGAAAAGGCAAGCTGCAGTTCGTCGGTCACCTCCTGGCCGCGAAACACCAGAACGGAGTGCTCCTCGAACGCCGCGCGCGCCGCGGCATAGGCGGCATCGTCGGCAGCGACATCCGCAAGCGTTACGCCACGCAGCTCGGCGGCAAATCCCGGACCCAATGGAATCACGTCCATCGGCAATCCTCCCTGTTATTGTCGCGCGACGTTATGGCAAAACGGTGCGGGCGGCAACGACGCGGCGCCGGTCGGCTGGGGCATTCCGCCGGGCACGCTCGCGATCGCCGACGAGATGATCCGAATGAAGCGGCTAGATCCTCAACGGCGCCGCTCTGGGTGTAGGCGTCAAATCTCCGCCGGCGGTGCTGGCGACCGCCGACAAGGCAATCGAGCGAGGTGGTGGTTCGGAATTTCTCGGCGTTTCCTAGAGCCCGCCGGCCGCGACTTTGGGCCATGAATGTTTCCCGGGTTGGTCCAGAAAATGCGCCAAGCGCTGACGTTTTTGGCCACAATCGTAAATGACCTTCGCGGCCATGAAAACACTGGCCGTCATTTCTATTCTCGCGCTGCTCACGATTTCCGGGGCGGCCTATACCGACCAACTTTTGACCAGCGATCAGCAGACTGCGCAAAGGGCGAATTGAGCCCGGGTTTCGAAATCTTCTTGGGGGGCGACAACGATGCTTTCGGTAGATCAGTTCTTGAGGTTGATAAGCGTGCCGGCCGTCGTCGTGGCCTTCCTGATCGCATCGCAGGTTTCGGGCGGGATGACGTCCCGTACTGCCCCGACCGAACTGGCTAACCAATAGCCTTCCGCCCTTAGCATCTATCAGCCGGGGTTCGCCGCTGCAGGGCGGGATTGGATCCCGGCAGTATTGCCTTGATTATGTGCTATTTTTCCGACAGCGCGCGGACCGCACCCGGCCGGCCCGCAGGCATTGCTGGTCGCGGCGCCGGCCCAGTTTGCACGGGCGGCTAGCACTACTTTGGCAGAATTTGGCGATTGATCGGCGAAACTGGATTCCCAAATCAGATTTTCAATGATTCATAGATGGTCGGCTTTTGGAGGGCCGACCATGGTGGGCACGAAATCGAAGTGGGAAGACGAGCTTGGACGCTGGCTCAAGCCATTCCTGGATCGCTTAGGCCACAAGGCACGGCGGCGGATGTGTCCGCTTTATATCTCGGGATTGATTGGACCGGGTGATCGCAAGAGCGTCCAGCCGATGGCGGCGCGGCTGGCACCGGGCGAGTATGACCAGTTGCACCATTTCATTGCTGATGGCGTTTGGGATGCAGCGCCATTGGAGGCGGAATTGCTGGTTCAGGCCGCTCGCCTGGTCGGCGGCAAGGATGCGGTGCTGGTCATCGACGACACGGCGATGCCGAAAAAGGGCGATCGTTCGGTTGGTGTCGCTCCACAATATGCCTCATCTCTCGGCAAGACGGCCAATTGCCAAACATTGGTGTCGCTGACGCTTGCACGGGGTGAAGTGCCGGTCATGGTGGCATTACGTCTCTTCGTTCCCGAGAGTTGGACGAGTAATCCGGTGCGTTTGAAGCGTGCGGGCGTTCCAGTCGAGCACCGCGCAGCGCGGACCAAGCCAGAGATCGCCTTGGCGGAGATCGACCGCGTCATCGCCTCCGGTGTGCGTTTCGGCTGTGTGCTTGCCAATTCAGGGTACGGCTCCAGCGGGCCTTTCCGTCAGGCTCTGAGCGAGCGCGGTCTGCTGTGGGCGGTGGGTCTGTCGCGGCGCCAGAACGTCTATCCCGCCGACATTGCCCTGATCTTCCCAATCGCCAAGACCGGAAAGCCCCGCAAATACCACATCCCTGATCAGCCACCGGTCTCTGCTGAAGCGTTATTGGCCAAAGGCAAATGGCAAAGGGTCAGTTGGCGGCGGGGCACCAAAGGTCGGCTGACATGTCTCTTCACGGCCCGCCGTGTCTGCGTTGCGGATGGCCATAAGCACCGGATGCTCAATAACCGTATGCAGTGCATGCCTGGTGACGAGGTCTGGCTCGTCGGCGAGCGGCGGTCGACCGGGAGCAAAAATACTATGTGTCGAACCTGCCGGCCGATGCCACCATCAAGACGCTCGCTGCCACGATCAAGGCCAGGTGGGTCTGTGAACAGGCCCACCAGCAGCTCAAGGAGGAGCTTGGGCTCGACCACTTCGAAGGTAGATCCTGGACGGGATTACATCGACACGCGCTGATGACGATGATCGCCTACGCCTTCCTCCAATCCCGCCGCCTCAAAGCAGCGGGGCGGAAAAAAAAAAATTTCAGGACCGCCACCACAACCAAGCATGCCGGCCATCAGGCAAGCGATCCTCGACCTCTTCGCACGACCTCCACCCCGACAATGTCCTCACTGTAACAGGTTCCTTGCACATATCTCCAAGCCTAAAGTGCCAAAGTAGTGCTAGGGTCCCTAGACCCATATCGACAGGCCACGCCTCTGCGGTTAGGGTCCGCCCAAAGACCATCCCGGGGAGACCGCTGTTGCAGGGGAAATACAAGCTAAAACGAGATTATTATGCCGGTGGGCTGATGCTGTTGATCGGCGTGGGAGCCGCCGTGACGGGCAGCGGCTACAAATTCGGCAGCCTTGCCAGGATGGGTCCCGGCTTCATGCCGGTCATGCTGGGGATTCTCCTCGCCTTTCTGGGCATCCTGATCGCCGGCACCGCGTTGGGCTCGTCCGAGCCGGACGATCAGAAGTTTCTCCCGGACCAGCCGCAATGGTTCGGCTGGCTCTGCATTCTCGGCGGGCCCGTTCTGTTCATCATCCTGGGGGAATACGCCGGCATGATTCCGGCGATATTCGCCTGCGTCTTCGTCTGCGCGCTCGGCGACAAGACGGCTACCTATAAATCCTCGGCCATCCTGGCGGGCGGCATCACCGTGTTCGGTGTAGTGTTGTTTCACTATCTCTTGAGCATTCCGTTCCCGCTGCTGCGGGGGTTCAACCTGTGATCTCTACCGCGATTACCGATCTCTGGTACGGCTTCGGCGTAGCGCTCGAGCCGCACAATCTGATGTACTGCTTTCTCGGTGTCCTCGTCGGCAACCTCGTTGGCGTGTTGCCGGGAATGGGTCCGGTTGCGACAATTTCGATCCTGCTCCCGCTGACCTTCGGAATGCAGCCGGTGCCCGCGATCCTGATGCTGTCGGGCGTCTATTACGGTGCCCAATACGGCGGGGCGATCTGTTCAATTTTGCTCAACCTCCCGTGCCATCCACCGCATGCCGTGACCTGCCTGGACGGCTTTCCACTGACCAAACAGGGCAAGGGCGGCACCGCACTCGGCATCACCATCATCGCCGCCTTCGTCGGTGCCTCCTTCGGCATCACCGAGATGATTTTCCTGGCGCCGTTCCTGGTCAAGGTGGCGCTCGAATTCGGGCCCGCGGAGGTGTGTTCGCTGATGCTGGTCGGGCTGCTGGCAGGCTCGACGCTGGCCAGGGGTTCTCCGCTCAAGGGCATCGCGATGACGGTGCTCGGCCTTCTGGTCGGCATCGTCGGTTCTGACATCGAAACCGGACAGCCGCGCTTTACCTTCGGCATCACCGAACTGTTCGACGGCGTCGAAATCATCGCGCTGGCGCTCGGGATGTTCGGCATCGCCGAGTTCATGAACAGCATCAACAACACCGAAGAAGTCGACCTGAGATACGCCAAGGTCGGGCTCTCCGACATGTTTCCGTCGAAGGCGGATCTCAAGAAATCCTTCTTCCCGATGATCCGCGGCACGCTTCTCGGCAGCCTCTGCGCCCTGATCCCGGGCACCGGGCCGACCATCGCCTCTTTTGTGTCGTACGCGGTCGAAAAGAAGATATCGAAGACGCCGGAACGCTTCGGTCGCGGTGCGATCGAGGGTGTCGCATGCCCCGAAGCTTCGACGCATTCCTCGGTGCAGGGTGATTTCATCCCGACCATGAGTCTCGGCATTCCCGGCGACACCGTGATGGCGCTGCTGCTGGGCGCGTTGATCATTCACGGCATCGTTCCCGGGCCGCAGTTGATCAGCCAGCACGCCGACATTTTCTGGGGACTGATCGCAAGCTTCTGGATCGGCAACATCCTTTTGGTCATCCTCAATGTGCCGATGATCGGCCTGTGGGTGAAGCTCCTTAGCATCCCGTACCGGTACCTTTACCCGAGCGCGATGTTCTTCGTCTGCATCGGGGTCTATGCCGCCAACAACGACATGTTCCAGGTCGGCGAGACCCTGTTCATCGGCGTCATCGGCTACATTCTGTTACGGCTTGATTTCCATCCCGCGCCGATCCTGCTCGGCTTCGTACTTGGTCCGCGTTTCGAGGAAAACTTCCGGCGCAGCCTGTTGATTTCGCGCGGCGATCTGACCACGTTCATCGACCGCCCGATCAGTGCGTTCTTCCTCTTCATCTGCGTCGTGCTGATCGCGGCCCAGATTTATGTCTGGTTGCGCAAGCCGAAGATTATTGTCGAGGAACGGGCGATCGAGGCCCAGGTGCCGGCTTCGCCGTATTCGGAGCTGGCGGAGTAAAGGGGTCCTAGGCGCGCGGCAACCGCCTCAAACAGGGGATCGCAAAGTCGTGAGAAAGCGGGTCGGGTTGATGATTTTGCTTGTGGTCCTGGCCGGTTGTGCCGGGCTGGTTGCCTTAGCGCTCGGACACTTCGCCCATAATGAAGTCGGGCTTACGCGAACGGCCATCCGGCATTCGGCATTGATCGCCAGTGCGGTCATTGCGATGCTTCTGATGGCATAGGCCCCGCGCCAAAGAGCGCACCTAAACCTGAGAAATGCAGGCCCGGCCGGTAAGCCGTGGCATTTCATTTCCCGGTCGCATCCGGGTCGCAAAGTGATAAGTTAGGAGCTGCGAGTCAGATCCGCCGGTAGCGGATCGCCGACACGGTTTGTCCGTAACAGCGAGAGCGTCAGATGATCACCCTCAAGATCAACGGCCAGTCTCGGCAAATCGAGGCCGATCCTGATACGCCGCTGCTGTGGGCGTTGAGAGACGATCTCGGTCTCACCGGCACGAAGTTCGGATGTGGCCAGGCGCTGTGCGGAGCCTGCACGGTTCATATTGACGGCGATGCCGCCCGTTCATGCTCGATCATGATCAGGGATGCCGCTGGGAAATCCATCACAACGATCGAAGGTCTGACCGGCGATGTCGCGAGAGCGGTGACGGATGCCTGGATCAAGGCGGCAGTACCGCAGTGCGGCTATTGCCAGCCCGGCTTTGTGATGGCCGTGACAAGTGCGCTTGGGGCGAACAGAAACCAGACCAAGGAGGCCGTGCTCTCCCAGATCACCAACCTCTGCCGTTGCGGCACCTATGACGCGATCCGGGCCGCCGTCGGTTTTGCGGTTGCCGACCTCAATCCGCAAGGCGAGCAGAAGAAGGAGAGTACGCGATGACCGCCGCCAGCATTGCTCGCCGGACCTTCTTGATCGCCTCCGGCGTGGTCGGTGGTGGACTGCTTGTCGGCACCGGCGCGTTGGTAGTGAGATTGAACCGCATCGGCGGATACAAGCTGCCCGCCGAAGAGGGTGAAGCGAGCTTCGGCGCCTGGCTCAAGCTCGCCCGCGACGGGACCATCGAGGTCGCCGTCCCGCATCAGGAGATGGGACAGGGGATTTACTCGCTGGCCGCCTTGCTCACCGCGGAGGGCCTGCGGTTGCCCGCCGCCGACGTTCGTGCCGTCCAGGCGCCGATCGCTCCTTATTTCGCCAACCCGATCATGGTGATCGACGGCCTGCCGTTCAACGAGCACGCCAGCGGTCCGGTTCAGGCATCGGCAAAATGGACGGTCGACAAGATCATTCGTGCCTTTGGTTTGTCGGCAACCGGAGGCTCCACGTCGACCCGCCACATCGCCGAGCCGATACGCGCTTGCGCGGCGTCGGCGCTCGACATGCTGACGCGGGCCGCGGCGGAGAAGTTCGGCGTTGCGGCCGGCGAGTTGAAGATAGAAGGCGGCCGGATTTCGACCGCGGACGGTCGAAGCGCTGCTTATGCCGAGCTTGCAGATGCCGCTTCCAGGCTTTCCCCGAAAGCGATCGAACTGCCGCCGCTGGCAGAGGGAGTTTTCGTCGGCAAAGGCATGCCGCGGCTCGACGTGCCACCGAAGACCCGCGGCGTGGCCGCTTACGGCATCGATACGCGGCAGCCGGGCCAGCTCTATGCCGCGATCCGGCACTCGCCGCGTCTCGGAGGCGTGCTCAAGAGCGCGTCCTTGCCGGGTGACCTGCCTGGCGTGCGCGGCATCGTCGAAGGCGGCGACTATGTCGCGGTTGTCGCGACGAGTTACAGCAAAGCAGTTGCGGGACTGGAGAAGGCCGCGGTCGTTTGGGACGACAGTCGTGCACTTTCCGTTTCGTCAAAGGACGTGTTCGCCGCCTACCGGGCTGCGCTCGACAAGGGCACCAGCTATAACCCGCGGTGGGTCATCGATTCCGCCGGCGATGCCGCGGGTGCGAAGGGGCGAAAGGTCGCGGCAACCTATGATGCTCCGTTCCTGGCGCACGCGACCATGGAGCCGATGAATGCGACCGCGCTGGTTAGCGATACGGGCGTCAAGGTCTGGGCCGGCCATCAATCCGGATATCTGGTAAAACAGCGGGCTGCTGCCGCCGCGGGCGTTTCGACCGATGCGGTCGAAGTCTTCACGCCCTATCTCGGCGGGGGCTTCGGCCGGCGAGCGGATGTCGACTACATTGTCAAAGCCGTCGAAATCGCGCGCAAATTCAAGAGCACGCCGGTTCAGACCATATGGAGCCGCGCGGAAGATCTCCGCGACGACGTCTACCGGCCGGCGGCAATGGCCGATGTCAGCGCGACGCTGAGCGATGATGGGATTCCCACGGGCTTGACTTACCGGATCGCGGTCCCCTCGATTACCGACCAATTCGTGGCTCGGGCAATCCCCGGCGCGAAAGGCGGATTATTGGCGGACCGTTCGACGGTCGATGGCGCGGTCTTCTCGTTCTACGGGTTTCAAAACCGCAGTATCGAGAATTTCAGCGTCGATCCAGGCATTCCTGTCGGGTATTGGCGATCGGTTGGGCACAGCCTGAATAACTTCTTTTTCGAAACCTTCATTGGCGAGTTGTCCGCTGCTGCCGGGGTCGATCCCTTCGACTACCGGGCGCGGTTGCTTGATGCCGGCAGTGGCGGCGAGGCCGCGCAACGCGCCAAGGCCGTTTTGGGGCGGCTAATGCGGTTCAATGCGAACAACAAGGTGGCGGCCGCCGCCGGCGCAAAAGTCGGGCGGGGCGTTGCCCTGTCCGAGTGTTTTCATTCGTTTGTCGGACAGCTTGCCGACGTTGAGATCGTTGGCGGGAATATCCGGGTCAAGCGCGTGTTCGCGGTCGTCGATTGCGGATTTGCGATCGATCCGCCCAACGTGGTGGCCCAGCTGCGCAGCGCCATCAATTTTGGGCTGTCCGCGGCGCTGTATGGCAAGGTCGAGATCGACAACGGCAAGATCGTGCCGGAAAATTTTGATACTTATCCAGTCTTGTCACTCGATGACGCGCCGGAAATCATTGTCGAGATCGCCAATTCTGGTGCGCCCATCGGGGGCGTTGGCGAAATCGGAACGCCGGGGATTGCGCCCGCGGTCGGCAATGCGATCTTTGCGGCAACCGGCAAGAGATTGCGATCTCTTCCGTTCAGCCTTGGATAGAGGGAGATCACGGGTTGGAGGCCGCGACCTTCAGCAGATTATTGCCGGTGTTCATCCGGCGGCATTCGGGCGGGTGCAGGGCATGGAAGGCGTAGAGAGGCGCGGTCTATCAAATTGCACTTCGGGGCGGTACGATGCTTTGTTACCGTTCTTCAAAGGACAGATCGTGCGCAATGACGATTGACCGCTCCCCGACGGCCAGCGTGGTGGCCGTCAACACGACGCCTGCATATCTGCCTTCCTCGGTGCGACAGCACATTTTCGTCTATCTGGGCGTTCTGATTGTTCTCTTGGCCTTCGGCAGTCCATCCGGAGGCCTGATTGATGTTCCGATCAGCTTCATCCTGAAGAACCGATTGCATCTGACGGCGCATGGGGTCGCCAATTTCCGGGTGGTGGCCGCAATCCCGCTCTATCTGTCGTTCGCATTCGGATTCATCCGCGATATCTGGAATCCGCTGGGGATGAGAGATCGGGGATTCATGCTACTGTTTGGCGGCATAAGCGCCTTGCTCTACGTGTTCTTTGCATTCATGCCGATGAGCTATGCGACGCTCCTGGTGGCAGTCACTCTCTTGACGACGTCGTTCCTGTTCGTCGCCAGCGCACAGAATGGACTGACCTCGATGATCGGCCAGCAACATGCGATGACCGGCCAGGTCAGCGCCGTCTGGAACGTCTTCCTGTCGATCCCGACCGTCGCGGCCCTGCTGATCGGCGGCACGCTCAGCGGCATGCTCGAAACCAAAGACCCCGATCAGGCGGTACGTATCCTGTTTCTTGTCGGCGCGGCGATCATGATGGCGGTTGGGCTTTATGCGCTGTGGAAGCCACGCGAGGTTTTCGACAATGTTCGCATCGAAGGTGATGGCCGGCCGGCGAAGGATTTGACGCGGCTGGTGCGGCACTGGCCGATCTATCCTGCGCTGCTGATCTGGCTATTATGGAATTTCGCGCCCGGCTCAACCACGCCGCTTCAGTATCACCTGCAGAACACCCTTCACGCAACCGATGCCCAATGGGGACAATGGAACGCGATTTTCGCGGCCTCCTTCATTCCCACCTTCATCGTCTACGGGCTGCTCTGCCGCAGATTTCCCCTGAGGACGCTGCTGCTGTGGGGGACGGTTTTCGCAGTTCCGCAGATGGTCCCGTTGCTCTTCATCAACACGATGACGCAGGCCTTGATCGCGGCGGTGCCGATCGGCCTGATGGGTGGCCTTGCCACCGGCGCTTACCTCGATCTCATCATTCGCTCCTGCCCCAGGGGTCTGCAGGGCACGACGCTGATGATGTCGAACAGCCTGTACTTCGTGGTTGTGCGATTTGGCGACGTACTCGGGACCAATCTTTACGATCGCTACGGCGGTTTCACCGTTTGCGTCATCGCGATCACGATTGTCTACGCCCTGATTCTGCCGGCGCTGCTGCTGGTGCCCAGCGACTTGATCGCCACGGCGGACGGGCAGGTGCCCGATCTTGCGTTTGGCGCAATGGAACCCGGAAGCGTTGCAGTCGATTAGCTCATGCCCGCCGACCAACCATCAACTATTGCATCGGACTGCAAAAACGACGTGAGCGAAAACCCAGGCACAGATGCGGAAAAGGTTGAGCGGGGGGTTCCGGAGGGCAGGCTGCCCGTTCTGGCCCTGTCGGCGCTTGGGATCGTGTTCGGCGATATCGGGACCAGCCCGCTCTATACTTTCAAGACCATACTTGCCGCTACGGAGGCCGCACCCAACGCGAACGTCGTGCTGGGTGTGCTTTCGCTTGTGCTGTGGACACTCTTCATCATCACCACGGTCAAATACGTTTCATTCGCCATGAGTGTCGACAACGACGGCGAGGGCGGCATCCTCGCCCTGATGGCGCTGTTGGGCGTGAAGAAACAGCAGCGGCCGACCATCGTGGCGGTTGGCTTGTTCGGGGCGGCGCTGATTTATGGCGACGGCGCGATTACACCAGCGATTTCGGTGCTGTCGGCGCTGGAGGGCGTCAACATGGCGACGCCGGCGCTGCAGCCTTATGTCGTTCCCGCCGCCGTTGTGATCCTGCTCGCGCTGTTTGCAATCCAGTCAAGGGGAACGGCAACGATCGGTCGCCTGTTCGGACCGGTGATGCTGGTCTGGTTCGCCGTCATGGCGGCGATGGGGATCTGGGGCATCGCGCAGCATCCCGCGGTGCTCGTCGCTCTCGATCCGCTCTACGGCTTGTCCTACCTGTTAACCAACGGGAGGACAGGCTTTCTCATCCTTGGCGCAGTGTTTCTTTGCGTCACCGGTGCGGAGGCGCTCTATGCCGACATGGGTCATTTTGGCAGGCGACCGATCAAGCTTGCCTGGTTCGCGGTCGTCTTCCCCAGCCTGATCCTGAATTATTCCGGCCAGGCGGCGCTCGTGCTGGAGGGCGCGCCGACCGACGGCAATATCTTCTACCGGCTCTGCCCGTCCACTCTACTGCTGCCCTTGATCGTGCTGGCGACGGCAGCGACGATCATCGCCAGCCAGTCGATCATAACCGGGGCGTTCTCGATGACGCGGCAGGCGATCCAGCTCGGCTGGCTGCCGAGGATGACGATCAAACAGACCTCATCGCAAGGTTACGGCCAGATTTACGTCGGTGTCGTCAACTGGCTGTTGATGATCGTAACGGTCGGGCTCACAATCGGGTTCGGCAAATCCGACAATCTGGCCTCTGCATATGGCATTGCCGTATCGCTGACGATGCTGATGACGTCGGCGCTGCTTTTCATCGCGATGCGGGAAATCTGGCGCTGGAGTCTCTGGACAGCCGGCGCGGTCGCGGCTTTCTTTCTCGTCATTGACAGTGCCTTCTTCCTCGCCAATCTCACCAAGGTTGCGGAAGGCGGCTATGTGCCCTTGATCCTTGCGATCTCTGTCTACGGCATCATGTGGATTTGGCATCGCGGCTCCGAAGCCGTCGCGGCAAGGATGCACGAAGCGCTGATCCCGGTTCCGGATTTCATGGCTGAGATCGCCGTCAGGAAGATCCCGCGCGTGCCCGGAACGGCGGTGTTCCCGACCCGGACCGAGCGCGACACGCCGCCCGTCATGGTCTGGCACGTCAAGCATAACCGCGCCCTGCACGAGCATCTGTTCGTGTTGCGTGTGGAAGTCCTGTCCGTGCCCTGGGTCTCGTCCCGCGACCGAATCTCGATCCAGAACGTTGCCCCGAATTACTGGCGCGCGGAGGCGCGTTTCGGCTTCATGGAGCGTCCACATATTCCGGAACTGCTTGCCGCCAGCAAGGTACTGGGGTGCACGATCGATCTCGCCGACGTCACCTATTATGTCGGTCATGAAACGGTGGTTCGCCGTGAAGACGGCAAAGGTCTGCCGGCCTGGCAAGAGCGAATCTTCGCCGTCATGGAACGCAACGCGGCGCATGTCAGCGATTTTTTCAGCCTGCCCAACGATCAGGTCGTCGAGATCGGGCGTCAGGTTGCGATTTGACATCCGATTTCGCGGCTCAGTCAGAAACTAGCCGAAAGCGGCCGCCAATGGGGCTATTTCACTCCGCGCTATTCGGAAAAATCCTTGACGTAAATCAAGAGGTTTTTCGGTGCCCAGGCCAGGTTGCAGCAAAGTCGCAGAGGTGCGGGTTTGGCGGAAAGTCATGATCAACGAACGCATTGTTCCAGACGCTAATCAGCCGGGGATGCCGAGCAAGCTTGTTCCCTTTCCGGTGATGCATCCGGCAAAGCCTAAACCCCGCTTCAAGAAATATTGGCTGATTGGCGGGCTAGGGTTGCTGCTTATCGTTGCAATCGCGGCCGCGACGTGGTGGGCCCTACGCGAACGCGGCAGCGTCCACTACATAACTGTGCCGGTTGCAAAAGGCGCAGTAACCCGGACCGTGACGTCAACAGGAACGGTCAACCCGGAACTTACGATCATCGTAGGCGCGGCCGTTTCCGGTATCATCAAGGAGCTAAGTTGCGACTATAACACCCAGGTGAAGAAAGGACAGATTTGCGCCAAGATCGACCCGCGCCCCTATCAGAGCGTCGTCGACGAAAACAGCGCGAATCTGGCGGTTGCAAAAGCGCAACTCGAAAAGGACCAGGCCAACCTGACCTACGCCAGGCTCGCCCTCGGTCGCGCTGCCACCCTCTTGCCGACTCATGCTGTCTCGCAGGACGCATACGACAACGCCAAGAGCGCGTACGATCAGGCGTTGGCGCAGATCACCTTTGACGAAGCAACCGTTCAGCAACGCCAGGCGTCGCTCGACGCCGCACAGGTCAACCTGGATTACACGGATATCGTGTCCCCGGTCGACGGTACCGTGGTTTCGCGCAACGTGACCATGGGACAGACGGTCGCCTCGAGCTTCCAGACGCCGACGCTTTTTCTCATTGCTACCGATCTCGCCAAGATGGAAGTCGATGCCAATGTGAGCGAAAGCGACATCGGCGGCATCAAGCTCGGCAATAAGGCCACTTTCACAGTGGACGCATATGCGAAACGCACCTTCGAAGGAACTGTAAGTCAGGTCCGTCAATCCCCGCAGACCGTTCAGAACGTCGTGACGTACGACATCGTGATCAGTGTCAACAATTCGGATCTGACCCTGATGCCGGGCATGACGGCCGCCAGCCGCATCGTCATCGATCAGCGCGATGACGTGATCCGGGTGCCAAATCAGGCGCTCCGTTACGTCCCCAAGAGTCTCGCGGGCGCCGCTCAGCCTGGCCAGGCGCAAATCTGGGTTCTGCGCGACGGGAAGCCGACGTCTGTTCCAGTGGTTGCCGGACTGGACGACGACAGTTTCACGGAGATCGTAAGTGGCGATGTGAAGCCGGGCGATCTTGTTATCACCGCAGAGCAGCTCGCGACGGCCAGCAAAACCGCCGCGCCGCGTCTGGCTCTCTGATTCCGCGTCGAACCGACGTTCGCAGGCCCAGGCATGCCGGAACCCATCATCAGAGTCGTGAACGTGACGCGGACCTATCACGTCGGCGACGTCGACGTGCATGCGTTGCGTGGCGTCAATTTGATTGTCGAGCCGGGCGAATTCGTTGCCATCATGGGATCATCCGGATCGGGAAAGTCCACCTTGATGTCGCTGCTCGGCTGCCTGGATCGGCCGTCCAGCGGCGAGTATTATCTGGAAGGCGTCAATGTTGCGGGGCTGAAAGAGCCGGAACTTGCGCGCATCCGCAGCGAACGGCTGGGCTTCGTTTTCCAGAGCTTCAACCTCCTCGCCCGGACCAGTGCGATCGAGAACGTCGCTCTTCCTCTGTTCTATGCCGCAGCAGGGCCTTCGAGCGGCACCGAGCGCACGGAACGAGCGCGGGCATCGCTCAAGCTGCTCGGTCTGGCCGACCGGGAGCGCAACACGCCGGGGCAGTTGTCCGGCGGTCAGCAGCAGCGGGTCGCCATCGCGCGGGCCCTTATCAACAACCCGCTGCTATTGCTTGCGGATGAACCCACCGGCAATCTCGATACCAAGACCTCGCATGAGATCATGGTGACGCTACAGGCGCTCAACCGCGAGCGGGGCGTTACGATTATTGTCGTCACGCATGAATCCGACATCGCGACCTATACGGATCGCGTCATCACAATGCGGGACGGACAAGTGATATCGGACGAACGAAAGCCGGCCGTTCGTTCACAGCCGGGAGCGTCGACCGGAGCGTTGCCTGGCGGGTCGCTTCTTCTTACCCCACAGCAACAGGCGGCGGCTGCAGCCGGGAGTGCGGGCACCGTGCAGGCCTTCGCCTTGATGATCGTGGCCGCGGCATTCCAGGCGCTCAACCGCAATAAGATGCGGTCGGCGCTCACCATGCTAGGGGTCTTCATTGGCGTTGCTGCGCTGATTGCGATGGTCGCCGTCGGCCAAGGCGCGAACGACGCGGTGCGCAAGCAGATTGAGAGCCTCGGAACCAACCTCCTGGTGGTTGTCCCCGGTGCCACCACGATGGGTGGAATGCGCAGTGGTCAGGGAAGTGCGTCGACCCTCACGGTTGTGGACGCCGAGGCGCTCCGCCGCGAAGCGCCGGCAGTTGGCAGCGTCAGCTATCTCATCCGCCAGATGGGACAGGTCCAATACTCAAACCAGAATTGGACGACAAACATTCAGGGCGTCAGCGCCAACTATCCGCCGATCACCAATTGGCAGATTCTCGCAGGACGAGGCATTTCCCAGCAGGACAGCAACAGCGCTGCTCTGGTTGTGGTCCTGGGTCAGACGGTTTCCCGGCAGCTGTTCGAGGCTGACGAGAGTCCGATCGGCGCTGTGATCCAGGTCAAGAGCATGCCCTTGCGCGTCATCGGCGTGCTTGCCTCCAAAGGACAAACCGCCTATGGGACGGACCAGGACGACCTCGTGATGATCCCGTTCACGACCGCCGAGCGCAAGGTCCTTGGGGTGGCGGCACCAAGCCAGCAGCAGGTTCCGCTCAACTGGGTCTATCCGTTACCGCCCAATCCCTACAATCTTCAGCAGCGGTTGATGGGTTACGTAAACCAGATCTATGTCCAGGCGACCGATGCCAGCCAGGTTCAACCGGCAGTCGGCGAGGTTACGGATATTCTGACGCGCCGACACCATATCCGGCCTGGCGATATCAACGATTTCACGGTCCGCAATCTGAGCCAGATCGCTGAGACCGCCGAAAGCAGCAGCCGCATCATGGCACTGTTGCTCGCCGCGGTCGCATCGATATCGCTTATCGTGGGCGGCATCGGCATCATGAACATCCTGTTGGTGTCGGTGACCGAGCGGACGCGTGAAATTGGTCTGCGCATGGCGATCGGCGCCCGCAGGACGCACGTGCTTCTGCAGTTTCTTGCCGAGTCCGTGATTCTGAGCGTCACCGGAGGCATCATCGGGATCATCGTGGGAGTTGTGTTTTCCGCAATGATCTCGATTGTTGCCTGCTGGCCGGCACCGATCTCGCCAGCGGCCATCGTCGGCGGGTTTCTGTTCTCTGCCGCCGTCGGCATTTTCTTCGGGTACTATCCCGCGCGGAAGGCAGCAAGCCTCGATCCCATCGAAGCGCTCCGATACGAGTGATTTCGAAGATTGGCGGCCACAAGACCGGCTCACATCCTCTCTATCATCCCATCGTCAGCCGACGCCTCCCCGAGGCAGCCATTCCACGACCCCGTAGACGACGCCAAGCAGGACGCCCATCGCCATTTCAAATCCTGGGCAGGCGTGAGTGGGATGAGGCGTCGCGCCTCGATTACCGCCGAATACGGGGCAGACATCCGTAACGCCGCTCTCGAGATCTTCCCGGGTCGCTTGCAGGATGCTGATATAGATTTTGTCGCCGGGATAGACCTGCACCGGATTTTTCGTTCCGAGCGAGTGTTCCTTGACCGCCGTGCGCCAGACCGCGTCGGGCGTCGGCGCCATTTGCATCTCCTGTTGCAGGGGCTCTTCGATCACCTCGCCCGCGCGGGCGAATTCGTCGCTCTCGGAGCTGTTCTTCAATTTCGCATGCAGGACCATGAGCCGCGCGGTCTTTTGCCAGGCTCTCACCGTAGAGGTGAGATTGCCGTTCACGGTCGGCAACATCCCCATCATCGCGCCGATAATGACTCGCGCAAGGAGATCATCGTCGTCGGGAAAGATCTCGAAGAAGGCGCGGGACAGCGCGCCTTGCGGCGGGTTCGCGGTGCCGCGCCGCGAAGCCGCCAGCTTTCCGACCGACTCCCTGAGGATTTGGCCGGTCCGCTGGCCGAGTTGGGTGAGCAGCAGATCCGGATCGGGATGGAAAATATAGGCGGAAGGAGGGGTGTAATCACCCGGACAACGCCCGGGTGGAACCAGGTTCGACAATCCGAAACCTCCAGCCAGCACGAATACACCATCCGGCACATCGAACCAGTGCGCGCATACGGCCGCGAGAACTGTATCCGAAAGCTGCTGAATGTCGAACGCAGCAGGATCGGGCAAAGCCGCGAGTGCTGCTCGCGTCTCCTTGAGCGCCAACTCAAAGGCCTCCTTCCGGGTGACGCCTCCGATGGCCGCGTTGGCCCTGGTTGAAAGCTTCTCGTATTCCGGCCCCCAATCCATGCCAAGATAGATCGGCCCGATACTTTGCTGCATGCGTTCCTGATAGCCCCAGACCGAGTAATTTCCGTCGGCGTTGAGAAATACCTGCATCACCAGCTCTTTGCTGGTGACGACAACGCCGTCGGCGGTGCGTGCCACGCCATCTTCCGGATTGACCGTCCAGGCTGCGGCGGCCTTGGCATGTTGCTCGAACAGGTGTTCGAGCATCAAGCCCCACATCGTGCTGACGCCCTTGGCGGTCGTCCTTCCAAATGCGCCAAGAGATTCGAAAAGGCCGGGTCCATCGGCGTTCGGCAACATCGGTTTCTCCTCGCAAGGCTAGAGCGTTTTCAAGTACTCGAGAAGCGCCTTCTTCTCCGCGTCCGTCAGCTGCGTGCCGAATTCATGGCCGCAGCGGCTATTACCCGAACTCAGGTTGCCGCAATCGGTCGTGACGACGGTATCGTCGAACTGCGTCTGCTCCGTCGCGAGGCCAACATTGACGGGGTCGTATGCCGGCCCGATCTTGAACTGTTTGACCCGTTGAGCCGCCGGCTTGAGCAATTCGGCCAAGGTCGGTACCGAACCGTTGTGCAGATACGGCGCGGCCGCCCAGATCCCCAGCAGCACCCGCGCCTCGAAGGCACCCTTCGGCGGCAGCGGTGTCGCAGGGGCAATCAAGTTCGGAATATTTACGCCCTGGATTTGCAATTGCAGCGGCTCCTGCTCAGGGGCGGTCGGAGGGTGGAAGGCCCCTTCCAGTTCCCTAAGCGGGGGAGGCAGCCGAAGGAGCTTGATCGTCGCCCCGGCCTGCGCGTTCTGGATCTGGGCATCGAGCGCTGTCGCGATCAGCGCTGTTCCAGAGGGCGAGGCGCCGCCCCGCAACGCTTGCTGGCCAATCGAGCCGATCACCGAAGTCGCAAGAATATTGAAGGCCTGATCGCTGTCCTTCAGCGGCTTGGTGGCGAACGGGATGAACGTTCCCTGGAGCACGCCGGTTTTCTTGCCGGACCAGGCCAGAATGTCGTGCGTATGTGTATCGGTGCCGACATTTTCAATTGGCGTCGCCCATGTCTGGATCGAGGGGAAGCGAACCTTCCCGGGCGCAATCCCATGGCATTCCGCGCAACCGCCCTGAGCCTTCGGGCGGGCATAGATTGCTGCTCCCTGCGCAGCGAGGCTGGTGTCGATCGGCCATTGCGCTGGCCACTTCGGTGGCCCGATCTGCCTCACCGTGTCCTCGAGTTTGCCCAATCCATCGAAATTCGCCGAGTTGTCGTTGAGGAAGTTGATCAGTAACCCATCGCGTTTTGGCTCGAAGGCGCCGAACACGCCGTACACCTCGCCGAGGTTTCGGGCGAGCGCGAGCACGTCGCTGCCGTTTTCGGCAAAGGCCGTCCATTGCGTCTTGTCCTGCACCGGTGCATTCCAGATGAAGGGGTAGCGTACCGGCGCGTCCGCCTTCTGGATGTTGTCCGCGATCAGAAAGCTCGGCGGCGGCCCGAGATCGAGGCCGGTGACGCGATTGAAGATCATGGCGATGGCATCGAGCCTCCCGGGTCCCCATGCCGGCGTGGGCAGCGCGCGCGTCATCAGGGTGTGGAAGCGGAGGTACCAGGCATCGACATCCCCGCGGAGCGTGGCGACGTCGTCGGCATCCGGCGTAGCCGAGCCGAGGACCGCGGTTGCGAAGCTATTGAAGGTAGCATCGTTCGCCAGTACCTGTCCCACGGACATGTCGAGGTCTGTCAGAAAGCTCTGGAAATCAACGATCGCCGGGCCGCCATCGATGCGGTAGGTCTTGCCTTCGGCCGTGATCTGTCGCGTGTGGCAGGCCGAGCAGGTCATACCCACGATCTGAACACCGCTGGCGCCGGATGCGGTGAAGCCGACCGGTAGGCCGTTGTGGTTTGCGGGGTTCGGCAGATAACCATAGCGGGTGAAGCTATCGGCGAGGAACGGCTGTCCATTCGACTGCTTCAAGGCTTGCAGCCAGGTCAAGGGAATCATCCGCGAGCCCTGATCCCTGCCGTAGAAGTCGGCGCGGGCGGCGGCCGTCCAGTTGGCTCCCTGGTCGGCATAAATCGGCTCGGAATCGGCCGCCTGGACGGCGAAACCCGTCAAAAACGCTCCGATCAGACCCAGGAAAATGACACGCATCGTCGCCCCCGATATTCAATCCGTAGTTGTTAGCAGGGATCATCGTCCGCGTAGAAGATTTCCGCAAGGACCATAGTTGCGGCAAACGCATGCGGCCCTCGACAATTATTTGGGGCCACTTGGGAAAGCAGCCGTGGGCCTTTTTCGGCCGGGCCTCGGCATCGCAAGCCCGTCCGCCGCCGCAAGCTCCATCGCGCGCCCGCCGCAAGCTGTGCTATGCTCGGGCGCAGGACAGGGGGCAAAAATGCCATTTACGATTTCTGGCTAACAATTCGGCTGGTGCAGCCTCGTTCTCCTGCACCACCGCGTCTGCTGCCGTCGACAAGATATTGGAGCTGAAACGGCAGCGATTCAAAAAGATTGTGGTCAAGGACGGCACCGGGCGCTCGATCGGTCTCGACGAGTTGTCGGACCTGTGCGAGGCGAGCGAAGATTGATTCTTCGCCAGGCCTGGGTCGGTCGCGAACTAGGGCAGTGGGGATGTATGTATTGCCGAGGCGTAGCTGCGCAGCGCGGCGAGGTTCGCACACCGCTCTTGCCGGTTCGGTCTGCCGCGTGGTGCTTGCCGGGCTGCTGTCAGTTTGTTTTTCCGGAGCCGCCCTGAGCGGCGACAAGGACGACAGCGACGACGACCAATCGGCAAAGCCGGCGTCCACGCTGCCGAATATTTATCTCGACTTGCGCACCAATTATGCGACGGTACCTGCGAACGCACTCTCGATCGGCTTCAGCAATCCTTCCTTGTCCTCGGCCATCGCCACGCTGCAGTCGCTCTCGACGCTGACGAGCTTGCCGACGCTTCCGACGCTGCCCGCCCTGACATCGCCGGCGAGCCGGAGCATTGCGGTCGATGTTCCGCTAACCGTCGACCTGAGCGACCGCATCTCGTTGTACGGCGGCTTCACCGCAAGCGCCTCGCAGAGCGGCACGTCCGACTGGTCGACGTTTGCGGTGTCGAGCTGGTTTGCCGGATTCCAGGCCGACGTCTATAAGCAGAACGGAGGGCCGATTCCGACGGTTACGTTGCAATCGACGGTCACGCGATCGGTTCCGGACTCCCCTCTTGCCACCACCTCCCTCAACAACATCGTCGAGTTCGATTACGCGCTGAACGAGGACGAGACCCGGGGCCTACTCGCCGGTTTCCAGTACACCAGGGTCGATGTCGATTCCCCGCTGGCGCGGGTCAATCCGAACACCATCGGCTATGTCGGCGCCTACTATCAATGGCCCGACAACTGGAAGGTCACCGGCCGCATCGGCGTGCAGTCCTTCGAAGGCGCGCAGTTGTTGAACCTGACGCCATTCCAGCCGTTTACCCAGCCGATCGTCAGAACTCGATCTCGATCGGATGGACGACAACGACAACCGCCTGTTCGGCGTGACGGCGCAGATCGCCTGGGTGCCGAAGCCGGCCTACCAATTGACGATCAGAACGCCGCTCTATGCGGTGAGAAATTAGCGCGCCGCAAATCGGGCGGTTGTTGCCGCCGGATTACCTTCGTGGCGCCGTATTTTCACAGTCCTGTGTATTCGCGCTGGGCTCAGGGAAATTGCCATGAACAGACTGCTTGTCGCCGCGCTGATCGCAGCATCATTGATCTCGTTTGAGGCAAAGGCCCAGGAGCGGGCCGGAAGTGCGGCCCTCGGTGCGGTGTCGGGAGCCGTCGTGCTGGGACCGTTGGGCGCGGTGGCGGGTGCGTTCATCGGATACAGCGCGGGACCCGCGATCGCGCATTCATGGGGAATGGGGCGGTCAGCTTCGCGCCGGCGGGCCCGGCGCGAAAGCCAGGCCGGCGCCGGAACACCCGTTCAGCAGCAAGCGGCCGCCAGGATAGACCCGCCGTCACCTCCTAAGGCCGTTGAAAAGCCAGCTGGCCCCAAGGCGGCGCCGCCGGTCCAGGGGTTTGAATAGGCCAGGCGGCGAATCAGCGGTCAAAACAAGATTTGACACGTCGGGCAAATCACCTGCATATCCTCATCATCGCAAGAACTTTCAAAGCCCGCGCCGGGAAACCGGCCGCGGGCCTTTTGCATCGAACTTCCCCAATCGGGCGACGGTCGCGGGCGCACCATTCTCTCAACGCAAGCGCTAGTCGCCAGCCGTCTTCGGCATGCCGTCGTCCGAGCTGTGGGCTAGTTCACGGATACACCGTCGATTTCGAGCAGGCTAAGCCGGAATTCGAAATCATGTGTGACGTCTATTCATGCGGAGCGGTGGACGACTGCCACGCGATGGGAGCTTCCGACTGAAAATTTCCGCGCGTACACCGTACCCAAAAGGACACATTGGGAGTGAAAGATGGCAAATAGCCGGAATTTACCGCTTATACATTAGCCCGCGCTGCCGCAAGGGGCATCGGACGGCAAGCCGGAGCGACGTCTGGGCCGACGAATCTTTAACCCATCGCCAGCCGGCATTTGACGTTGGCTCCGCGGCCGCGCCGCTGGCGCCGTCTGGCGATCCAACTTTTTCGCCGGACGACGAGCAGGAGCAAGCCGACATGCGCGCGCTCGATGTGAGGCTCTCGAGTCCGGGCGATATCAGGGACGCGGTGGCGCTGTACAATGCCCTCAGGTCTCGCAGGGGCTAAGAATAAGTTTTGCTCTTGCGCCGTCGGGCAAATCACCTGCATACTCTCACCATCGCAAATCATAACAGCCCGCGCCGGGAAACCGGTCGCGGGCTTTTTGCTTCGAACTTTTCGAATCGGACGGCGGCCGCGGGCGCACCATTCTCTCAACGAAAGCGCTAATCGCCAGGCGTCTTCAGCGCGCCGTCGTCCGAACTTCATTTTGCCGGCACGCGCGAACGTGCCGGCGCGCGGCGTGGCCTCTCGCCCCACATCCGCACGCGGCCACTGTTACGGAGATAAGGGTTCGCGCCCGAAATGATCGCCGAGATGCGCGATCATGCCGCACGTTTGATTCGCCAGGGTCAGTGCCGGGTCAAGCCCGGCCCTGACTGCACCAGGAAAGCACCTTCATGACCGCGTATCTGATATCGCTTTCGCTGCTGGGCCTGATCGCAATCACGCTATGGGATGGATTCTCCTGAGCGCCGATCAATCCGTCCGGTCAGCCAGCGCAATAGCACCATAACCCGGTCATCGATGGCGGCGAGCCCGGCGCCGATCAATGCCAGGCCCGCGAAATGCCGGGGTTCGAGGCGCTCACCCAATCCGAAGGTACCCATGACGATCGCGCTCACGGGGATCAGCAGCGTGACAAGCAGCAGGTTGGTGGCGCCCGCGGTCGCCAGAATACGGAAATAGAGGACGTAGCCGAGCGCCGTCGAAAACACCGCGCTGCCGGCGAGCGCTTCCCAAACCGGCAGAGCCGGTACCGGCAATGCCCAGGGACGATCGACGAGCATCGCCACGGGAAACAGCAGGAGCGCCGATGCGGTGAGCTGTCCGGTGGCGGTCAGGATCGGATCCACGCCCATGGCCCTGAAGCGGCGGCCGTAGACGCCGGCGAAGGCATAAGACACCGCCGCCGCCAGCACTGCGACTTGCGCCAATACGTTCGTTCCGAACCCATGCATCGAGTCCGGACCGATCAATATCGCCACGCCGAAAAAGCCGACTGCGACGCCCAGCAGGCGGTTGCCGGTGATCTTCTCGTCCGGGTCAGCAAGTGCGCCACGATCACGGTCGAGATCGGCGTCGTGGCATTCAGGATCGCGGCAAGGCCGGAGGCGATATGGCTCTGGCTCCAGACGACGAGGCTAAACGGCACGGCGTTGTTGAGCAGGCCCATCGCGAAGAACGCGCGCCAGGCGTGGCCGCCGCCGGGCATCCGCATGCCCAGCGCCTTTACAAGCGTGTTGAGGATTATGGCGGCGAGGCCAACGCGGAGTAGCACGATCGTGAACGGCGGCAATGTCTTGATCAGGACGCCGGCAAAGAAGAACGAGCCGCCCTACAGGATCGACAGCAAGAGCAGCGCAAGCCACTCGGTTGCGTTCATGCGCTGATTGATCGGGGTTTTGTCCGTCATTTGACTGTACTGCCCATCGAGCCCCTCGATCCGCGGCGTCGGTTTCATCCCGTGTTGTCCGGTTTGTAACAGCGACGCGCCACCCGATTTCCGTCGTGCGGCCGCAGGTCCGCCAGGAGAGTTCGAACTCCCTATGCCCAAGACCCTCACCGAAATTCGATCGCTCGCGCGGAGCCACACGCGGACCGCGCTCAACGTCCTGGTCGGCGTGATGCGCTCGAAGGATGCGACGGCGGCGGTGAGGGTTTCGGCCGCCAACGCCATCCTGGACCGCGGCTGGGGCAAGGCTCCGCAGGCGATCGAAAGCGGCGATGGCGGTGCGCTGGAGGTCATTCACAGAATCGAGCGTGTCATTGTCCGTCCTGAAAATCCCGACAGCGAAAGTCTTTGAGCCCCTGCTGGTGCCCGCGCGCTATAAGGCCGTGTATGGGGGCAGGGGCTCCGGAAAATCGCATTTCTTCGGCGAGCTGCTCGTCGAAACCTGCCAAGCCGAGCGCGGCACGCTGGCGGTCTGCATCCGCGAGGCACAGCGGACGCCGGCGCAATCGTCCAAGCGCCTGATCGAAAACAAGATCACAGACCTCGGCCTCGGTCACGGGTTCAAGATCTATAGCGACAAGATCGAAACGCCCGGCGATGGCATCGTAATCTTTCGCGGCATGCGTCATCCGCGCGGGTTATCGATTGTACCAGCCTGCCTTCCCCTGGGGTTGGCTGAATACGCTCTATTGGTGCAAGCCGATCGGCTGAAAACGGCCGAGAGCCGCACTTTGCGCATGCACGCAGGTCATTGGCGCCGTTGCTCTTCCGGAAATAGACCTTAAAGTCCCCACCGCGTCTTCTTGGCGCCAGGTACACGGGAAGGGAAGAGACGGGTCATGACTGCCAGACCGCAATTGCCGGATCGCGCGCCACGCACGGAGGGCGCCCCGACTGCCCTCGAGGGTCTACTGGTCGTGGATTTCACCCGGGTCGTGGCCGGCCCCGCTTGTACGCAAACGCTCGCCGATTTTGGCGCCGAAGTCATCAAAATCGAAAATCCCGAAGGCGGCGACGATACCCGGCACTATGAACATGCCGATCTCGCCGGCGAGAGCGCTGCGTTTGTCAGCTTGAATCGCAACAAGCGCGGTATCGCTCTTGACCTTACCAAGCCGCAGGCGCGCGACGTGGCGCGGGAATTGATCGCGCGGGCCGATGTCGTGGTCGAGAACTTTTCCGCCGGCGTGATGAAGAAGTACGGTCTCGATTATGCGTCGGTCGCGCCGACCCATCCCCGCCTGGTCTATTGCTCGATCTCGGCATATGGCCGCCAAGGACCATTTTCATTCCGTCCCGGCTTCGATCCGATCACGCAGGCCGAGAGCGGATTCATGTCGTTGAACGGCTTTCCCGATGGTCCGCCCGTGCGAACCGGTCCGCCCTCGGTCGACATGATGACCGGAATGTCGGCTTGCAACGCCATCCTGCTGGCGCTGCTTGCCCGTGATCGGCTTGGCCGCGGCCAGCATGTCGAGGTCGCGTTGTTCGACATCGCCGTCGCGATGACCCAATTCTACGGCATGGCCTATTTGATGACCGGGGTGAATCCCAGCCGGCAAGGCAATTCGCCGAACGGGTCGCCCTCGGTCGGTATCTACCAAGGCTCCGACGCGCCGTTCTACATTGCGTGCGCCAATGACCGGTTATATCGCCGTCTTGTGATCGAAGTGCTCGGACGCCCCGACCTTGCCAGCGGTGATTTCGCCAACCGGCGGTCACGTTCGGCAAATAAGGAGAAACTGCGTGCGATACTCGCCGGGATTTTCGTGCAGGATCTGCGTGAGAATTGGGTGACGAAGATGAAGGCGGCCAACATTCCCATCGGTTATCTTCGTACCGTCGAAGAAGCGTTCAATTCGCCGGAGGTGCGTGAACGTCACCGCGTTTGCCAGATCTCGCATCCGGCCGCGGGCGTTGTCCCCAACATCGAATCGCCTCTCAATCTGGGCATGACGCCGGTTATCGAGCCCGTCGCGGCGCCGCTGCTCGGCCAGCACACGGAGGAAGTCTTACGAAAGACCCTCGGCTATGACGATGCGTGCATCGCAGCTCTCGCTGCAGCGGGAGTCTTCGGCATGGTGGCGACGACAGTTGCAGTCGGCTGAAATCCGAAGCTCGGCTCTCGCAGCGCGTCGATAAAGCGCCTAGTATCGTCCTGAGATTCAAACCCGCCCGGTGGCCTAACGGCCGCCGGGCCTTTTTTCGTTTTTGGATGTTCGCGCGTCAGTTTCGGTGTTTGAGCTGCAACAGCGGATCTGGTCCATAGGTGTTCGAGCCGGCAGTGCCGCGCAAGCACCCGATCTCGACAAATCCCCAAATCGTGAACGCAAGGGAGGCAAGCATCAAGGCGGAATGCAGCGCTGAAGTGACGGCTCCCCCAAACCATGTGATTTGCCCCAATTGCGCGAGTGCGCTCGGCTCCAGATAGAACACCACGAGCCACCACGCGCTCTTGTCGCGGTCATGCAACCGCTCGGTAGTGAAGGAAATCCCCCATAGCAACCACGGGATCAGGACCACCACGATCGTGATGATGAAGAAGGGCGCGGCGATGGCGGCAGCAGTAAACAGGATCACAGCCGTCATTAGTCCCGCGATGACAAAAAACAGAACCGAGCGCCAGTATTTGGCCCGGTTAATCCGCCCGCTGGCACCAAACAGGAATACGAACAATTCTTCCATGGATCCCTTGCTGCGAAGGCATGGCGGCGTCGGCGCAAGCGATGTGTCGCACCGAAGCAGGAATGGGTTCAATTTTGCCGGACGTCCATGGATCCTGATGCCGGGAATGATGGCGAGGGCAACTTTGGTACGCTTCAAATTGGTCCATCAGTCTGATGTAATATGGACCAAAGGTCTGACCGGGAGTGAACAATGAACCGCCGAAGCTTCATAGCCAGCTGCGCTGGTCTGTCAATTTTCGCGATCACGAAAGATGGCTTCGCCGAGACCGGGCCGCTGACTAAGCTGATCTTCCCCTTTTCTGCCGGCGCCGGCGGTGACACGCTCTGCCGCCTGGTGGCAGAATACGCGGGCCGACTGCTCGACCGAACAATCATCGTCGAAAACCGTACCGGCGGCGACGGACTGATCGGAATCAAGTGGGTCAAGAATGCCAATCCCGACGGAACCACCATCCTGGTGACCACCGGTCCGACCATGTACTTGCTGCCGATGGTTGAGAGTGTGCCGAGCTTCGACTTGAACAAGGATTTCGTACCGGTTTCGCTGCTGGCGCGTTTCGAGTTCGGCGTGGTCACGGGGGCTGCGGTAGACGCCAAGAACTTCACGCAATTTGTCGCCTGGCTCAGGGCTAATCCGGACAAGGCAACGTTCGGCGTGCCGAGCAACGGCACCATTCCGCATTTCATGGGATCAAAGCTTGAGCAGGTGCTGGGGATTCCGATGACCCGTGTGGCCTATCGCGGCAGCGCGCCTATCGTTAACGACTTGATCGGCGGCCATCTGCCGTTCGGCATCGTCACCATTGCAGACGCGATCCCGCAACATCGTGCCGGTGGCCTCAAAATTCTCGCCGTTAGCAGCGCCGAGCGTTCGCCGTTCCTGCCGGATGTCCCGACCCTGAAGGAGAGCGGTATCGATCTTGTCGCCGATGGATGGTACGGAATGTGGCTGCCCGCCGGAAGTTCACCGGGGTTTGCCGAGCAGCTAAGTGCAGCGGTCGCCGGTTCTCTCGCCAAACCGGAGGTAAGGGAGAAGCTGTCGGCAATCGGCCTGATTCCGGTCGGGACGACGCCTGAGGGCCTCACACAGGAGTTGGCCGCCGATGTCGCGCTCTGGCAGCCGATCGTCAAGGCGACCGGCTACAAGATCACGTATTGAGGTCCGTCATTCCGATTTTGCTCCGGATGGCCGACAGCTCCGCTTCGTCCCAGATGCCGATCAGGATTCCGGCTTTGACCTGAAGCTGCTGATTCGCGTAGGCGGCGATCTTCTCCATGCTGGTGGTGATATGTCCCTTCGGATGCAATGCCCACTCAAACAGGGCCGCCTGCAGCTGGACGATGATTTCGGCGCAAGCCGGGTCTTCGCCGCGATCGGTCAATTCCTTCGGGTCGCTCAGCAGGTCATAGAGCATCGGCCGGAAGCCGGAGGCGTGGATGTATTTCCAGTGCCCGTCGAACACCATAAAGAGGCGGCATTGCTCGATCGGTTGATTGAGCTTGAGCCGAACATCTTGCATGCAATAGTCGTATTCGGAAAAGACGACTTTGCGCCACTCTCCAGGAGTTTCGCCATGCAGGAACGGCATCAGCGAACGTCCTTCGAGAATATGATCGGGCGGCTTCTCGCCAAAATAGTCGATGAAAGTCGGCGCTAGATCGATCGCCTCTACCAGCGCATCACACACTGTACCCCGCATGGCATCGGCCGCCGCTGACGGGTCGACGACAATGAGCGGGATCTTGGCTGATGGGTCGTGAAACAGGTCCTTTTCGCCCATCCAGTGGTCGCCGAGATAGTCGCCGTGGTCGGAGGTGAATACGATCATTGTCGTGTCAAGCAAGCGCCGCGCATCCAAGAAATCCATCAGTACGCCTATCTGATCGTCGACCTGCTTGATCAGGCCCATGTACGTCGGAATGACTTTATGGCGCGCTTCCTCGCGGGCCATGTTGCGAGAGTAGCGCATGTCCATATAGGCAGCGAAGACTGGATGCGCGCTCTGCTTTTCCTGCTCTGAGCGAACTACGGGAAGCACATCCGCGGCGGTGTACATGCTGGCATAGGGTTCGGGCGCGATATAGGGCCAGTGCGGCTTGATGTAGGATAGATGTAGGCACCACGACCGGGTATCCACCTCTGCCTCCGTGATGAAATCCATCGCCCGGCGCGTCATGTAGGGCGTCTCAGAATCTTCCTCCGACACACGGGCCGCCTTGTCGGCGTGGACCAGCAGCCAGCCGTTCTGCAGCGCACCGTCGCCAGCCGCGCCGGAGTTGGCCCAATGCTCCCACGGATTGGCTGCTTCATATCCGCGCGCGCGCAGATAAGCGTCGTATCGCGGGCGCGGCCGGCCGCTCGGATGCAAGCCGTCATCGCGCTCATAGGGCTCGAACCCGCATTCGGCGACATGTACGCCAATAATCGAGTTCGGTGGGATCCCGAGCATTTTCAGGCCTTCGAGGTCCGGCGCCATGTGAGTCTTGCCGACCAGCACATTGCGGACGCCGATTTTTTTCAGGTGATCCCCCAGCGTCGGCTCGCCTACGCGCAGCGGCCAGCCGTTCCAATGCGAGCCATGCGAGCGCATGTAGCGACCAGTATAAAACGACATCCGCGATGGGCCGCAGATCGGCGACTGCACATAGGCGTTTGAGAAGCGTACACCCCGCTTTGCGATAGCATCGATATTTGGCGTCTTCAGGGTCGGATGGCCCGTGCAGCCGAGATAATCAAAGCGAAGCTGGTCACACATGATCCAGAGAACGTTTTTGGGTCGGGACATGTCTTGCTCGGTATTTCCAAGTATTTGATGGTGCGATATTGCAGGGCAAATGACAATCGGCCCGAGGGTACCCCGTTAGCTGCCATTCGGCTTTGGCTCTGGTCGATGGCAGCTTGCCGTGCTTTGACGCATAAAGGCCGACATCTTAATTTAGGCTGCGCAGAAAGCGGTTATCGGCTAGTGCCGCCGGCCCCAGAGGCCAAAATGGGAGGGAGAGGCCATTGCAACAACAACCAGGCCGGACGTTACTGGCCAAGATCTGGGAGCAACATGTCATCGTTCATCTCGGGGATGATACCGATCTCCTCCACGTCGACCGCCACTTGCTTCACGATCTCGGTGGCTCACGCGGGCTCCTCGATCTCAAAAACCGCAATCTTCCGGTGCATAATCCCGAGCTCACGTTCGCAACGCCCGACCATGCCATTTCGACCGCACGCGGGCGCGCCGGCACGACTAAAGTAGGACAGGAACTGCTGGCGGCCCTCAGGATCGAAACCTCGGCCAGCCGCATCGCCATGTTCGATATCGACGAGCCTGGTCAGGGCATCGTCCATGTCATTGGACCCGAACTCGGCCTTAGCCTTCCCGGCTGTCTCATCGTCTGCGGCGATAGTCATACCTGCACGCATGGTGGGCTCGGCGCGTTAGCCTTCGGGATCGGGTCCAGCGAACTGACGCATGTGCTGGCGACACAGGCGATCATCCAGCGGCGGCCAAAAACCATGCGGGTAAAATTTGAGGGCAGGCTGCCATTTGGCGTAACCGCCAAGGATCTGATCCTCGCACTGATTGGTCACATCGGGGCGGCTGGCGGCACCGGCTACGCCGTTGAATACGCCGGGGGCGCTATCCGTGATTTGTCGGTCGAAGGGCGGCTAACGATCTGCAATCTGTCGATTGAGCTTGGCGCCAAGATGGGGTTGATCGCGCCGGACGAAAAAACCTACGAATATATTCGCGGACGAGCCTATGCGCCGAAAGGTGAAATGTGGGAGCGGGCAGTCGCCGCCTGGCGCGAGCTTGTGAGTGATCGAGACGCGGTGTTCGACAAAGAGGTTACGACCGACGTCGAGCGGATCACTCCGCAGGTGACCTGGGGGACCAGCCCCGAGCACGTCGTCGGCGTCAACGGTCACGTTCCCGACCCCCGCGAGATCACCGATCCGGTGCGGCGCGCTGCGATCGAGACTGCCCTCGACTATATGGGTCTCCAGGGCGGTGCGCCGATCGCCGGCACGCCCGTCGATTGGGTCTTTATCGGATCATGCACCAACAGCCGGTTGAGCGATCTGCGTGCCGCGGCCGCGGTTGTGCGTGGTCGCAAGGTCGCGGCCGGCGTGCGTGCCTGGGTCGTGCCGGGTTCCGAGACGGTGAAGCGGGACGCGGTTGCCGAGGGGCTCGACAGGGTCTTCACCGAAGCAGGCTTCGAATGGCGCGAGCCGGGATGCTCGATGTGCCTCGCCGCGAACGGCGAAACGGTGGCTCCCGGAAGGCGTTCGGTCTCGACTTCGAACCGCAATTTTATCGGCCGCCAGGGACCCGGTGCACGCACTCATCTGGCGAGTCCTGCCATGGCAGCCGCGGCGGCTATAGCTGGCGCCATTGCCGACGTGCGGACGATGGAGCGCTGAGATGCCGAAACCCTTTACAACAGTAACGGCGATCGCCGCGCCGATCATGCGCAGCAACATCGATACGGACGTCATCATCCGCATTGAGCGCCTGGTTGGAAATTCCGCGCGCGGCAATCTGGGTAAATGGGCGTTCGGTTCGTTGCGCTATCTACCCGATGGCTCGGAGAACCCCGCGTTCATTCTGAACCGCGAGCCTTATCGCCAGGCGGAAATCCTCATTACCGGTCCCAACTTCGGTTGTGGCTCCTCCCGTGAGGGCGCGGTGTGGTCTCTGCAGGAATTGGGCATCTGCGCCATAATCGGCTCTGGCTTCGGCGACATATTCTTCGCTAACTGTTTTCAGAACGGCATCCTTCCCATCGTGGTTGACAAGGAGATTGTTGATAGTCTTGCAGCGGAGGTTGAGCACTCGCAAGGCGTAGGGCGCATCAGTCTCGATCTAGAGGAGCAGATGATCACCTCACCTACCGGGCGGCGGCACAGTTTCGAGATTGATCCGCGCCGCCGCGCGGGGCTGCTCGAAGGGGTCGACGAAATCGCGTTGACGCTGCAGCGCGATAGTGAGATCCGCACCTTTCAAGCGGCCGACCGAGCGGCGCGCCCGTGGATCCATTTTGCAGGAAATCGGCATGAATAATCCGTCCAACATGGTCAAGGTCGCCGTAGTCGGCGGCGAGGGCATCGGTCCGGAAGTGACCGCGCAATCACACCGGGTGCTCAATTGGTTTGCCACGCGGCGAAACGTTCCAGTGATCCTACGCGAGGCGCAATATGGCCTCATCCCTTATCTTTCGACGGGGAGGGTGCTGCCGCAGGACACGATCGAGGCGATGGACGAATCCGACGCCATCCTTTGGGGTGCGACTGGTGGCCCGGAGACGAAGGAAGTTCCAGCCGCCGCACGCAAGGCTGGCAGCCTTTTATCGCTGCGCAGCAAGTACGATCTTTATGCCAACCTCCGGCCGATTGTCGGCAATCCGGCGCTTGCCGGTTCCGCGCCGCTCAAGGCCGAGGTGCTCAGAGGTGTCGACTTCGTCATTATCCGCGAACTCACCAGCGGCATCTATTTCGGCGAACCGCGTGGCATCGAAACGCTTGCCGACGGGCAGCGCCGTGGTTTTAACACCGAGCAATATACGACGAACCAAATCCGCCGCGTAGCGCGGGCCGCCTTCGAACTGGCGCGCGCGCGAAGGGGCAGGGTCTGCTCGGTCGACAAAGCGAACGTTCTCGAGACCAGCGTATTGTGGCGTGAAGAGGTCATTGCACTGCACGCACAGGAATTTTCCGACGTCGAACTCAGCTATCTCTATGTCGACAACGCGGCCATGCAGATCGTCCGCCAGCCGTCGCAGTTCGACGTTATGGTGACCGGCAATATCTTCGGCGACATTCTCTCTGATTGTGCGGCGATGGCGTCAGGTTCGCTCGGCATGTTGCCATCGGCATCGCTTGGTTCCGCCGACCGTCTTGGCCGGAGGAAGGCGCTTTACGAACCGGTCCATGGCAGTGCACCTGATATCGCTGGCAAGGGCATCGCAATCCGCTCGGATCGATTCTCAGTGTCGCCATGATGCTGCGGATGACGCTGGGTCGGCCCGATGACGCGGATCTTCTCGAAAAGGCTGTCGATACCGCGCTCAGGCAGGGCGCGCGAACCGCCGATATCGCCGAAGCCGGCGCAACGAATCTTTCAACCGAGCAAATGGGGGATGCGGTACTTAGCGCTCTGGAGCAAGTTGCCAGCAAGAAGACCGAGGTTGCGTGACAACCATACACTTCGCGAGACGCAGGGCCCTTCCAATAAACGGAGTCTTCCCGTGAGCATAAAAATCTACGGATTCTGGCGATCGATCGCCTCCTTTCGCGTGCGGGTCGCGTTGCGGCTTAAGGGCCTGACTTTCGAGGAAGCTCCAATCGACATTCTTTCCGGAGAGCAGTTCAAGGCTGACTATGAAGCCGTCAATGCCGAGCATGTTGTGCCAACATTCATTCATGATGGCCGCTCCATATTCCAGTCGTTGGCGATCATCGAATATCTTGACGACGTTCAACCGATCCCGCGGCTGATACCGCAAGATGCCCTCGAGCGAGCCTATGCGCGCTCGCTGGCGCTGACGACCATCGCCGATGCGCATCCCCTGGTGGTGCCGCGCGTACGCAACCATCTCGCCAAGGCATTCGGAGCCGATGCGAAGGCGATCGAGGAATGGGGCAAGCATTGGACGACCGAGGGGCTTGCAACCTACGAGCGGTTGCTCGCACGCCGCGCGCCGGCGCCCTTTGCCCTTGGCGCCGAACCCGGCGTTGCCGATATCTGCATTGCCGGGCAGGTCGTGGGTGCGCATTTTCTCAAGCTGCAGCTGGATGCCTTTCCGACGGTCGCACGTCTGGCAGAACGATGTTTTGCGCTGCCGGCTTTCAAGACGTCTCATCCGTTTGAGCAGCCGGGTTACAAGACCGCGGGTGCGCACTAGACGTCAAGCCCGAGTACCCTCGCGGCGTTCCCGCCGGCGATCTGGGCCAAAGTTGTCTCGTCCATGCCAAAGACGCCCACGATATGTCCGATCGGATTGTATTCGCCCATGTCGAACGGGTAGTCGGTCCCCATCACGATACGATCGGGTCCGAACACGTCGATCAAATAGGCCAGCTGGTGATAGGTGAAGACCACGGTATCAAGATAGACCTGCCGCAGATAGGTCGTCGGCGGCAGCGGCAATTCGCCGTGGCAGTCCTGCCGCGCACCCCAGGCGTGGTCGATCCTGCCGGAATAGCCGGGAAGATAGCCGCCGCCATGGACGGCCATCAGCTTGAGATCAGGAAATCGCGCCAGGGTTCCCGAAAAGATCAGGTTGTGAAGGGCCAGCGTGGTATCAAGCGGATTGCCTAGAACATTGCTGAAATAGAAATGGGTCAGCCGCTCGCCATGAGTGAATCCGTTCGGATGCATCATGATGAAAGCGCCGAGTTGCTCGGCCCTGGCAAAGAAAGGACGGAATTTCGGATCGGATAATTCCTGGCCGGCGACATTGGTCAGGATTTCGACACCCTTCAGCTTCAGGTCCTTCATGACGTAGTCGAGTTCGCGGACTGCGATCTCCGGCTCCTGCAAGGTGACGACGCCAAGTCCGACGAGGCGGTCGGGCTTGCGCGCGCAGTATTCCACCACGCCGTCATTGGCGAGGCGGTGAGCCGCCTCCGCAACTTTAGGATCGATCGTGTAATAGCACTGGCCCGGCGCAGGCGCCACAACCTGGATGTCGATACCCATCTTGTCGAGATCGAACAGACGGCGATCAATCGCGGTCATGACCTCGCTGACATCCTTCTCCTGCTGTGCATTGATTTCCTTGGTCGCAGCGTCCGCAAAATATGCCAGCGGGATCCGGTTTATGTCGATATGCGGCTGCGCCAGTTTGGCGGCCTGGGGAACCACGATATGCGCGTGGATGTCGATCGTGGCAGAGGATGGCCGCCGGGCAAGGCCGTCTGCGTCATGAATACGGGCGGCGGTACGGCCATAGCGGTTCTTACGATCGATCATTTGAATTGCTCTGCTGCTAGGGTTGATGTTTGGAAGGGTGAGTAAAAGGTTGAGATAATTACGACGGGGTCTTGCGTTGGCTCCAGCGGGTCGATACTGCGGTTGCGTCGGCATCGCCGAGTCCCGCCGTCTCCGCTTCTTCATAACAGGCGAGTGCGCTGGCCGTGACCGGAAGCTGGGCATGCAGCGATGCGCCGAATTGGACCGCGCAGGCGAGGTCCTTTTTCGCGGCGCTGAGACCGAAGGCAGTCGGGCCCAAAGGCGCTCCCCCTAATACCTTTGCAATAACCGGACCCCGCCCTTTCATAGCGGTCGGCGCGCCGGAGGTATCGGTCAAGATGTCGATCAGTCGGTCGGCGGGAAGATTGAGCGGCCTGCAGATGGTCAAAGCTTCCCCAAGCGCCTGCCAGTAGACCAGGAGCGGCAGATTGACCGCAAGCTTTAACATCGAGCCCGCACCTAGTTCGCCGACATGTTCGATGCGGCGACATAGTTGCTCAAGGAGAGGCATCGCCCTGGCGACATCTGCCTTTGAACCTCCGACCAGTCCGAGCAACTTGCCTTCCTTCGCCGGGGCAGTGCTCCCGCCCACCGGACACTCAACAAACGCTGCGCCCTGATGCAGCACCGCGGAGCCGTTCGCTTGCATCGTTTCGGGACGAATGGTGCTCATGTCGATGACGAGCTTGCCGGCGAGCCTGGCTTTCAGGATGCCGCTCGGGGCATGGTAAATAGCCTCAGTGGCTGCATCATTCAGCAACATCACGATGCTGGCCTCGCAACCCTCGACGAGTTCTGCGGGAGTGGCAAACAGCTTTGCGCCAGCCTCCACAAGAGCCTTTGTCCTTGCCGAGTTGCGATTCCATACCCCGACTTCGTGCCCGACCGACATCAATCGCTGTGCGATCGCTGATCCCATTCGTCCAGTTCCGATTACGCCGATTTTCATTTCTCGACCTCATTTTAACGGTGGATCGTTCTGTTAGTGAGTGCGAAAGACGCCAAGATTTTGCGCTATCAGTTCCTCATTGTTCAAGAGATGGTCTGCAGGTCCCGTGAAGACACAGCGTCCGGTGTTGAGGATGACAGCCTGATCCGCGACGTCGAGCGCCAGCTTGAGGTTCTGTTCGACCAGAACGATGGATTGTCCTTCCGCCTTCAGGCGCTTGATGGTGCGGCTGACCTCCGCGACGAGCAGGGGTGCCAGGCCTTCCGATGGCTCGTCGAGGAGGAGCACCCGCGGATTGCCCATCAAGGCTCGCCCGATCGCGAGCATCTGCAGTTCGCCGCCGGAGAGTGTGCCTGCCAATTGCGCGCGACGTTCCCGCAGCCGTGGAAACATCTCGTAAACCCGGTCGACATTCCATGACTGCCCGGCGGAGCGCTCTTGTTGCTGGGCTACCACGAGGTTTTCCCGGACCGTAAGTGACGGGAAGATGCGGCGTCCCTGGGGTACGAGACCGATGCCGAGGTGCGAGATACGTTCAGGGCTGAGCCCCTCGATCCGCTCCCCGAACAGGCTGATTTGGCCATCCTGCGGCCTCAAGAAGCCGATGATCGTCGAGATGCAGGTCGTCTTTCCGGCTCCGTTGCGCCCTAACAGAGCCAACACGCCGCCCGCCGGTAGGGAAAAGCTTACGCCGTGCAGGATATGGCTTTCGCCATAACAAGTATGCACATTCGCCAGGCTGAGTGCATCAGGCGCCAAGGTACACCTCACGTGTTCGCTCGTCCGCGATCACCGCGTCACGGTCGCCATCGACGATCACGCGGCCGTAGTCGAGGAGCGTCACTGTCTCGGCAAGGTCGAGTGCAGTATCCATGTCGTGTTCGATCATGATAACAGTGGTTTCCCGCGGGATCGACGCGATAAGCGATTTCACCTGCGATCGTTCGGTATTGGAAAGACCGGCCAGCGGTTCGTCGAGCAGCAGTACGCGCGGCTTTTGCGCAAGCGCCATCGCGAGTTCAACCCTGCGCTTTTCACCATAAGCAATATCGGATACCGGGTGGTCGACCAAATGCAGCAGGCCGACGGTATCGAGGATTCGGCGTGATTCGATCGCAAGGTCGCTGTAATACCAATGCGGGCGCCACATTTGCCATCGTGAGGGCCGTAGACCGAGTAAGCCGAGCGTGACGTTGTGTTCGAGCGTGTCGTTGTTGAACAGCGTGATAATCTGGTAGGTTCGAGACAGCCCGAAATGCGCACGCTTGTAGGCCGCAAACCGCGTAATGTCGTTGCCGAACAGCTTGATCCGCCCTGAATTCGGCCGCATGTCGCCGCTGATCTGATTGAACAGCGTAGTCTTGCCGGCGCCGTTTGGGCCGATGATCAAACGTCGTTCACCTGGCCTGATCGCAAGGGATACGTTTTGCGTAGCTATCAGGCCGCCGAAGGTCTTCTGCAGATTGACGACTTCAAGCGCATACTCGGTATCCGGCGGGATCATCGCAATCTCCCGCGAATTACCGACGCCAGCCTGTTCAAGCCCGGAACAATACCGGTTGGCATCACCAGAACGATGAACAGAAACACCAGGCCCAAGAGCATGTTCCAGCGTTCGATATATGCCGACGCGTAATTCTTCAACAGCAGCACCAGGGCGGCGCCGACGACAGGCCCACTGAGCGTTCCCGAGCCGCCGGCGATGACGCCGAGCAGGGCTTCGGCCGAACTCGTGGTGGAGAGCGAAGTCGGGTGGATGTATTTATTGTAATAGACGTAAAGCAGTCCTGATACGGCGCCCCAGAAGCTGGCATAGACAAAGGCGATCCAGCGGATCATCCAGGGATTGAAGCCGAGCGCCGCCATCCGGCGCGGTTGATCGCGAACGCCCTTCAATGACGATCCGAACGACGATGACACGAAAATTGTCATCATCAGGAAGGCGAACGATGCGACGATCAGGGTGAACCAGTAGAACGAGGCGGGCCTATCGAGCGAAATGCCGAAAGGCATTGGTCGTGTCAGGCCGGCGATGCCGTTGTCGCCGTTGGTCACGCCGGACATGCGATAGGCGAGCCCCCACAGCACTTGCGACAATGCCAACGTGATCATCAGAAAGCCGAGGCCAGTGGCGCGAAGCGCGATGACGCCGAAGAAGGCCGCCATCGCGGTCGTGCCGGCGATTGAGATCAGGGCAGCCGATCCATGGCCAAATCCGTATCGGCTCGTCAAGAGGGCGGAGATGTAGGCGGCGACGCCAAGGTATGAAGCATGTCCGAGCGAAGTCATCCCGCCAAACCCGACCAGCAGATTGAGGCTGAGCGCGAAGATCGCGGCAATCAGCACCTGGCTAGCGAGATTGACAAAGAAATTGCCGGCAAAGGCGGGCAGCAGAACAAGCGATGCGACAAGCAGCGCTGCGCCGATCCACTTCATGCGCTGACGCGCCCGAAGAGGCCCTGAGGGCGGAACGCAATGACGATGATCATCGGCAGGAACAGAATGATATATGCCAGTTCCGGAAACAGCGCTGTGCCGAAAGTATAGATGAAACCGATGATAAAACTGCTGACGAACGCGCCCAGCAGGCTCCCGATGCCTCCGAGAATGACGACGATCAGCGCCAGCGGCAACATGTCGGCGTCGAGCCCGGGATAGGCTGACAGAATCGGTCCACCCAGCACGCCGCCGGCGCCGGCGATCCCTGCGCCCAGACAAAACACGATCGTGAACAAATTCGAGACGGGGATTCCGACCGCACGCGCCATCTGCCCGTCGTCGACGCCGGCGCGGATCATTGCCCCCAGCCGGGTCCGTTCCAGCAGCAAATACAGCAGGATCGCTGCACCAATGGCGCATCCCACCAGCACCAGACGATAGGTCGGAAATACAAAGCCGAACACCCGCGTCGGCGCTTGCAGGTCTTGCGGTGTCGGCACCGGGATCGAAATCGCCGCCCCACAAAACGAGGCATGCGTCAGAAATGACGAAGGACATCCCGAGCGTCACCAGCACCTGCCCGAGCGGATTGGCCTTCAACCGCGTCAGCACCAGCCGCTCGAACAGGCCGCCAATCGCCGCGACTGCAATTCCGGCCCCGAGCGCAGTTACCCAGAGGTTCAGCCGGTCGAACGAGCGTAATGCCGTCGCGCCGAAGTAGGTACCGAGCATGAAGAAGGCGCCATGGGTCAGGTTTGCCAGCCGCATCAGGCCGAAGATCAGCGAGAATCCGGACGACAACAGAAACAGTAAAGCGCCGAGCGACAGGCTGTTAAGACCCTGAATGATCCAAAACTGCATCGTCTGCCGATCTTGCCTGAAAGAGCGCTGCGAGCGAATGGTGACCCGTGGTGTCATTTTTGCTCGAGGGATTTATCGGATGGAAGTTTTAAATGATCAAGTGATAACCCGGCCACCGGGTCGGCGTGCTCGAATTTCGTGTCCGAGCAGTCCGCAGTAGCTTGTGATCCGTGGTCGGTCCGTGATGCAGTGCGGCATGGCGGGGGTCCAGTTACTACCGATCAGGCGCAATCGATTTCGGATCGGTGATGATGGTCTCGTGCAACACCTCGAACACGGCTGCCGTGTCCTGGTCGCCCAATCCCATCGTCATCGCCTTGGCGTAGATGGGCTGCGTCAGAGTGAACAGCGGGGTCGTGCAGCCGACTTCGTCTGCGAACTCTGCGATAACGGCCATGTCCTTTTGCCAGATCGACACTTTCATGGTCGCAGGTTCGTAAACCCTTGCGGCCATCATCGGTGCACGCATCTGAAACATCCGCGAGCCACCGGCACCCGGACCGACCAGGTCGACCACCATTTTCGGGTCGAGGCCGGCGCGTTCCGCCAGGATCATCGCTTCAGCCGCCGCAACGTTATGGATGGCGACCAGATGGTTGGCGACGAATTTCATACGGCTGCCGTTGCCGTACGTCCCGAGATCCGCGCTTTGCTTGGCGAAGTCGGAGAACAGGTTTGCACACTTGGCAATGGCCGCGCTATCGCCGCTGGCATAAACGATAAGATCGCGAACCAGTGCCTGCGCACCGGTTCCGCTCAAGGGGCAATCGAGCGCAATATGGCCGGCCTTCTCCAGAATGGCTTCGAACCGAAGTTTGTCAGCGATGGTCAGCGTCGAGAGTTCGAGCACGATCCGTTGGGGTTGGCCGGAATCGGCGATTTTTCGCGCGACATCCTCAACTGCTGCGGGACTGGGAAGGCTGGTCATGACGATCGACGCGTCGCGCGCGACCTGAGCGGTGTCGTCGGCAATAATGACCCTTGCCTGCGCAAGTTCCGCGCGCCTCGCAGCATCGGTATCGAAACCGACTACGCGCCAACCGCGTTCGACGAGGTTGCGGGCGATCGCGCCTCCCATGATGCCAAGGCCGATAATTCCAACGGTCTTGTCCATGAGAGTTGCTTCCTTGGCTGTCGAATTCGATTGACGGGCAGCGCATGTCGCGCCTTAATTGGTGATCGTGTGATAAACAATCATCAAGTCGTATCGACGGGTCAAGCGGCTTTCGCGGTGATATGGCAAAATGGAGAGGGTAGCCATCTCCCTCGTTCTCGATCGACCGAATCTCAAAATTGCATGACGGCGGGATAGCGAGGAATAGCAAAATGGCGGGTGCCGGCCGTAATTCGAACGCAAGCCTGCCCTCGGGGCCGGGTGCGGACGACCGCACCTATACTGTCATGATTGCGCGTGCCAAGGCTCTGATTCCGCGGTTGCGCGATCGCGCGTCCCGAACGGAGGAATTGCGGCACCTGCCGCCGGAAACCGAACGGGATTTGCATGAATCGGGTTTGTTCAGGATTGTGCAGCCGAAGCGGGTAGGCGGCTCCGAACTCGATTATGTCGCGCTGGTTGACTGCGCCGACGCGATCGGACAGGCGGACGCTTCCGCAGCGTGGAATTTCGGCAATCTCGCCAGCCACCATTGGATGCTGGCGATGTTTGACAAGCGCGCTCAGGATCAGGTTTGGGGCAAGGATGTCGACACCCTGATTGCATCCTCCTTCATATTTCCGGCCGGCCGTGCCAGGAAAGTTGACGGCGGATATGTGTTGCGAGGCAACTGGCCGTTCTCATCGGGCGTGGACTCCAGCGATTGGAATATGCTCGCCAGTGTTGTTTATTCCGACGATGAAGCCGATGGTGTCGAGTACCGGATCTTTCTGGTCAACAGGAGCGACTATAAGATAAATGATACTTGGAACGCTGCGGGATTGAAGGGGACGGGATCGAATGACGTCGAGGTCAAAGATGCCTTTGTTGCCGAATCGATGACGGTTGCGGTGCACGATCTGGCAGGCGGTCCGACGCCGGGAAGCGCTGTCAATCCGAATGCCCTTTATGCGTTACCGGTGTTCTCGTTGTTTCCATATGTGCTTTCCGGTGTCGCGCTCGGCAACGCGCAAGCCTGTCTGGACGATTACATCGAGGTCGCGCGGCACCGCGCCTCGACCTACAATCGCACCAAACTCGGCGATCTCCAGAGCACGCAGATCAAGATTGCGGAAGCTTCCGCAAAGATTGACGCTGCCCGACTTATCATGCGCTCGACATGCATCGATGCGATGGCCGACGCGAGACGCGGCTATATTCCCGATATTGCAATGAAAACCAAGTTGCGACGCGATGGCGCCTATGCCGTCAATTTATGCACGGAGGCCGTGTCCTTGCTGTTCGCGGCGAGTGGTGCGCGGGGCTTGTTCACGACGGCAGCATTGCAGCGGCAGTTTCGTGACGCTCATGCGATCAGTTCGCACCTTGCGTTCAACTTCGATGCTGCCGGCACCAATTACGGCCGCGTTGCGCTCGGCCTGCCATCCGAAAACCTGATTCTTTGAGAACGGGCGGATGACCGACGCGCCTAAGCATCCGACCAATCCGGACCCGGCGAACGAGTTGGCGAGCGACAGTTCGCCAATCGATCCCAGGGATTTCCGCAATGCACTTGGCGCCTATGCGACCGGCGTTACCATTATCACTACCGCTGCTCCAGACGGCAAACCTTACGGGTTGACCTGCAATTCCTTTGCCTCGGTATCGCTGAACCCGCCGCTGGTGCTGTGGAGCCTTGTGATCTTCTCCTCGAGCATGAGCGCATTCCAGAATGCCAGCCATTTCGCGGTCAACGTGCTCGGCGCTTCGCAGCAGGCGCTCGCAACCAAGTTTGCCAAATCCTCGGAAGACAAGTTTGTGGGTGTGGACTGGACACCGGGTCTCGGTAATGCGCCGCTTCTCAAGGACAGCGTTGCAACCTTTCAATGCCGCGCCGCCAATCGATATTATGGCGGTGACCATGTGATTTTCCTGGGCGCTGTCGAGGCGTATTCGTATAACCGGCAGGAGCCACTGTTGTTTGCGCGCGGCGCGTACGGGCGGTTTCTCCCGGCTGACGACAGTTCGGCGTCCAAACCATGAGGAGGAAGATATCGCCCAAGCGTGCTCGAGCCAAGCAGCGGCGGCTTTCGCCCGATGACCGCCGCAAGGAGTTCGTCGCCAAGGCGACCGAGTTCTTCTCGGAAGAAGGATTTGACGGCGGAACGCGCGACCTGGCCCGTCGGCTCGGAGTGACCCAGCCGCTGTTATATCGCTATTTTCCGAGCAAGGACGACCTGATAAGGGAGGTATATCGCACGGTTTATCTGGAACCGCTCGATACTGGTTGGGATGACCTCCTCGCTGACCGGTCGAGGCCGCTCCGGGACCGGCTGCAGGAATTCTACAACACCTACACGAACATAATTTTCACGCGTAAATGGATCCGTATCTATCTCTACTCGGGCCTGAAGGGGCTTGACATCAATCGCTGGTATGTCGGCATGGTGCGGGAAAAGATTCTGTCGCGGATCATTCGGGAATGCCGCTATGAAGCGGGACTTCCGGCCGAGAACAAACCGACCGCCTCCGAACTCGAGATGGCATGGGTGTTCCACAGCGGGATCTTCTACTACGGAGTTCGCAAATACATCTACGAGGCTCCCGTGCTTGAGGACAAGGAACAGATGATCAGCGATGCGCTGGATGTCTTTCTGGCGGGCTTCGGGCGGGTATTTGCGGCATCGGCGGCGCCGAGGCGGACGGCAGTGAAGGTAGTCGGTTGAACCGTCCTAGATCATTTCGATAGCGCCGCTTTTCACTGAACGCTGGATCGCCTCAAAAGTTCGGACGTTCGTCAGCATCTCTTCCAGCGCCACCGGGTAGCCCGCCTCCCCGAGCGCAGCACGGCCGAAGGCCTCGAGATTGTCGCGCACCGCCGGATGCGGCGGATAGAAGGCCATCACCGGCGTCTCGTCCCGGCTCACACGGGTCACATCCCAACCCGTCGGATCCTCGGGGTGACTGCGATCGCGAATTTCCATCCAGCCCCTCGAGCCGAGTAGCGCAAGCCGTCCCATGAACGGCGTCGCCAGCACGGCGCCGAGCATGGCTGTGGCGCCGTTCTCGAAGCCGATTGTCATAGAAAGTGTATCGCCGTTTTCAAAATGGCTGCCGAGCCGCGCGAGCCGCGCCCAGACGTGAATCGGTCGGCCAAGAAGCGCGATCGCCAGGTCGACCAGGTGAATGCCGGTGCCTGACAGCGGGCCGGCCGGATTGGTCGCATTCGACAATCGCCAGTTGTCGCGCGGCAGTTTCAGGAATTTGTCCTGGCTGAAATTGGCTTCCAGCAGCAATGGTTCGCCGAATTCGCCAGCGGCAAACCGCCTCCGCATTTCGACGACGGCGGGCTCGAAACGACGCTCATGTCCAATGCCAAGCTGGACGCCGGCTTCCCGAACCGCCGTGATGGCAGCCTCCGCTTCGGCGGCCGTCGTGCACAGGGGCTTCTCACAGAAAACATGACGCCCCGACCGGGCCGCCGCGACGATCTGGTCCGCATGATGTTGCTGAGGCGTGCAGATGATGATCGCATCGACATTTGCGTTTGCGAGCGCGTCCTCGAACCGCGGCGCTGTCGCGACGCCGAACGCCGATGCGGCGACCCGCCCCTGATACAACGGGTCGATGGCCAGCACCGGCGCGATGATCGTGTTGTTGATCAGGGTTTTGAGGATGGTTTGTCCCCACCATCCCATCCCGACGATAGCGGCCCCGATCATACGCGATTTCCCGCCCAAATTACGTTTTCAACATTTCGGCCCGGTACCAGTCGCCAATCTCGCTTGCAGTCATCATCGCAACGCCGCTATGGCCGATGACATAGTCGAGCAGCGCTTCCAGATATTTGATGCGATGCGGCACACCTGTGATGTAGGGATGAATGGAGATTGCCATGATCCGCGCATTGTCCGCGCCCTCCTGATAGAGACGGTCGAACTGATCGGTGCAGCGCTTCAGGAATTGCTCGGAAGAAAGATGCTGTAGCGCGTGAATAACGATGTCGTTGGTTTCCACCGAGTACGGGATGGTCGTGATGGTGCCATGAGGCGTCGCAATATCCTGCGGGAGATCGTCGATCACCCAGTCTGCGACATACTCGATGCCATTGAGGCGCAGCAGATCGAGGGTTTCATCAGTCTCCGTCAGGCCCGGACTTTCCCACGAGCGCGGCGGCTTGCCTGAGAATCCGGCGATCGTCTCGACCGCACGCTTGATGGCATCAGCCTGGTCGTCGAGTTTATGCATCGGACCCTGCACGAAGCCATGGCCCATGAACTCAAAGCCGGCTTCGAGCGCGGCCGAGGCGACGCGGGGGTAGGAGTTGCAGACATTGGCATTCAATGCCAACGTCACAGGGATGTTGCGGTCAACCAGCGCCTTGAACTGCCGCCAGAAGCCTGCACGCATTCCGTATTCGTGCCACGACCAGTTGGGCACATCGGGCAGCAGGGGCTGGCCCATCGGCGGGCTCAGCACGGTGCGCGGCATTGCGCTTTCGATTCGCCACTCCTCGACATTGAGGATGACCCATACTGCAAGCCTCTTGCCGTTCGGCAACCGGAGTCTCGATCGGTCGACCTGCGCCTGATAAGGGATGCGATCGGTCAGAGCCACATTATTACTCCGCGGCGCTGGACTGCTTCGACGTGCCTGCGTTGACCCGCGGCATGACCTTCTCTGCCATCAATATCATTGACTGGCGTCCGAGTTCCCGATCCTTCCAGTCCTTGCCGGCATACAACAAGGTACCGAACTTGCCGATCTCGTCCTGGAAAGCCAGCAATTGATCCGCCACGCTCTCGGGCGTTCCATGGATGATCAGTTTGTCGCAAATCATTTCGAGCGTGATTTCGTCGTCGGGTTGGTCGCGACGCGTCTTGAACAACTCGATGCGGCCGTTCTTCCTTAGCTTGGTGAACAACGACCTGTAATAATAGACGTAGGGCCCGTCCGGATCGGTTGCGTAGGCCTTCGCCGTCGCGGTGTCTTTGGCGACGAACACGCTCTTGGCGACGCGCCAGTTGCCGGGGTCGGCAGGGCGGCCGATACGCTCGCAGCCCTCCGCGTATTTCGGCCAATGGCTTTTCACCCAGGCCGGCATCAGGAAATTGGCCGAAATCGGATCCCAACCTCGCGCGGCCGCCTCGGTAACACCTTTTGAAAATGGCGCGACGGCGGTAACCACGATCGGCGGGTGCGGCCGCTGCAACGGCCGCGCGATGAAACCCTGGCCGATTTCCCTCATCAGGGTCTTTTGCGTCGAGATGTTCCAGTATTTCCCCCGAATTTCATACGGTGGCTCGCCGGCCCAGATCTCGAGCACCTGGTTGATCGCTTCGAGGAACATTGCATTGCGATCGGCGTCGAGGTTGCCGAACAGCTCCGCATCCGACAACAGTCCCCCGGGGCTTATTCCGAAAATCAAGCGTCCGTCGAGCATGTGATCGAGCATCGCGATTGAGGCGGCGACGGTGGCAGGATGGGTGTTCGGCATATTGATCGTGCCGGTGCCGAGCTTGATCTGCTTGGTGGCGGCGGCGATCCAGGCGAGGAACGCGACGCAGGAGGTGATGTTCTCGGCCTGGTCGGTGACGTGCTCGCCCACATAGGCTTCAGTAAATCCCAATTCGTCGGCCAGCAGAAAAGCTTCGCGGTCCTGCCGGAGGGATAGTTGCCAGTCCTTTTCTAGAGGGTGGATCGGCATCGTAAAGAAACCCAATTTCATCGCTTGCTCCGCCATGGGCCGTTTCTTGATGAGCGCTGACCGTGCGTCCTTCATGTTGATACCGCAAGTCCAAAAGGCGAATCTCCCCGAAATAATCGATCGATAAACAAACTTGACCTTTGATGGCGACCGCCGTCTAATCCTGCAAAGGGCGCCAAGAGACTGGCCGGGGAGGGTATCGCAATGAAAGCCTCGGCTTTCAGCTACGCACGCGCAACCAGTGTTGTGGACGCGCTAGAGTTGCTTGAGGCGCATGGGGACGGAGCGAAGGTGCTTTCCGGCGGCCAGAGCCTTTTGCCCGCGATGAATCTGCGTCTGACTTCCCCTGAACTGGTCATCGATATCGGCGAGCTCGATGAATTGCGTGGCGTTGCAGTGCGAGACGGTGTTCTGGGCATTGGCGCGCTGACGCGTCATGTCGATCTCCAGAGGTCGCCGGAAATCGCCGCGCATGTGCCGCTGCTGAAGGAAGCCGTCGGACACGTCGCCCATCCGGCGATCCGCAACCGGGGCACCCTCGGTGGCAGCCTCGCGCAGGCTGACCCTGCTTCCGAATTGCCGGCCTGCATGGTGGCGCTGAACGCGACCATTATTGTGCGTAGTCGGACTGGCGAGCGCCGAATTGCGGCTGAGGATTTCTTCAAGGGAATTTACGAGACGGCGCTATCTGCGCGGGAACTATTGGTCGCTGTCGAGCTACCCTTGGCGCGAAGAAATTCCACGTATTTTTTCTGCGAATTCGCGAGGCGACACGGCGATTACGCCATCACAGGCCTGGCGGCGCAGGCGATTGTAGAGGGGGAAGTGTTCAAGGACCTTCGGCTTGCTTTTTTTGCCGTCGGCGATCGGCCGGTATTGGCCAAGGCCGCGAGCAAATTGGTGGGCATTGCCGTTACGCCTGTGACATTGTCTGAGGCAGCGACAACGCTTGCCAGCGAACTTGATCCCGGGGAGGATCAGCAGGCATCTGCGGCGATGCGCCGGCATCTGGCCAAGGTGCTGATGGCGCGTTGCGTGTCGACTTTGCTTGGCCGCCCCGAACTCAATGCCGGGGGAGTTGCGTGAACGCTCCGATGTCGATCTCGCTCGATGTCAACGGCGAGCGCGTTGAAGCTATCGTTCTGCCGCGTCTCAATCTTGCGGATTTCCTGCGCGAGCATCTTAAGCTGACCGGAACCCATATTGGCTGCGAGCACGGCGTTTGCGGAGCGTGCACCGTACGTGTCAATGGCGAGATCGCCCGATCCTGCTTGATGCTGGCCGTGCAAGCGCACGGCGCATCCGTTCAAACCATCGAGGGATTATCCGACAGCGGCGAGATCGCCGATCTGCAGGCGGCCTTTCGCGATCGCAACGCGTTGCAATGCGGCTATTGTACGCCGGGCATGCTGATGGCCGCGCAGGATTTGCTGAAACAGCAGCCCGAGCCGGACCGGCAGCGGATACGCGAGCACCTTTCCGGGAATTACTGCCGCTGCACCGGCTATCAGGCTATCATCGACGCGGTCGAGAGTACGGCGCGCATGCGCAAGGGGATCCGGTCGTGACCGGGATTTCCGCAAGACCCGAAATTCTTTCAGAACTCGATCGGCCGAACTCCTATATCGGCAAGGTGGTCCCGCGGCCAAATCTCGCGCGACTGATGCAGGGACGCGGGCTCTACGTCAGCGACATGGAACTGCCGCGGATGGGGCATGTGGCGTTTCTGCGTTCGCCCCATGCCCACGCCAGGATCATCGACATCGACGCCACCGAGGCGCGACGTCTGCCCGGTGTCGTCGCTGTCGTGACCGGCAAGGAACTTGCAGCCGTCATCACGCCCTGGACTGGTGTGCTCTCCCATTTGAAGGGTCTCAAATCCGCCCCGCAGCACGCGATCGCGATCGATCGGGTCTGCTGGCAGGGCGAAGCCGTCGCGGCTATCGTAGCGAGCAGTCGCGCGGCCGCCGAGGACGCAGCGGAAGTCGTCCGCGTCGAATATGAGGAACTCGCGGCCGTGACGGACATGCGCACCGCGCTTGAGCCGCAGACACCGGTCATTCATCCTTCGCTTGGTGACAATCTCGCCTTTGAGCGTCATCTCGATGCCGGTGCCGTCGATCAGGCACTTGCAGGTTCCGATGAGATCGTGGAGGCGGATTTCATCTTTGGCCGGCACACTGGCGTGACGCTCGAGCCGCGCGCAGTCTTGGCCGATTGGAACGCGGGCGAAGAGAGGCTCACGATCTACCAGGGCACGCAGGCGCCGCACATGGTGCAGAACATCGCCGCCCTTCATCTCGGCCTTGAGGATCGGCAGGTTCGCGTGGTCTGCAAGGACGTCGGCGGCTCCTTCGGCATCAAGGTGCACATTTACGCCGACGAGATGGCGACCTACGCGTTGTCGAAATTGTTGCGCCGTCCGATAAAATTCGTCGCTGACCGGGTCGAAAGCTTCAATACCGATATTCATGCCCGCGACCATCGCTGCAAGGGGCGGATCGGCGTCAAGCGTGACGGTACCATCATGGCGTTCGAGATCGACGATCTCACCGGGATCGGGCCCTATTCGATGTACCCGCGCACGAGCGCCATCGAAGCCAATCAGGTCGTCAATCTCGTTGGCGGCCCCTATGTGACCAGGAATTATCGCGCCCGCACCCGCGTCGTGTTTCAGAACAAAAACGTAATGTGCCAGTATCGCGCGGTCGGCCATCCCATCGCGTGCTCGGTGACCGAGGGTCTGGTTGATCTGGCGGCGGCAACAATCGGGATGGATCCGGTGGAAATCCGGCGCCGCAATCTCATTCCAGACGATTCCTATCCCTGTGCATCGCCCTCCGGTCTGCGGTTCGAACTGTTGTCACATCACGCCGTGATCGACAAGCTCATGAAGATGATGAATTACGAGGTGCTGCGCGCTGAACAGGCGGCGTTACGAAAGAACAACATTCATCGCGGCATCGGCATTGCCAGTTTCATCGAAGTCACCAATCCCAGCGCGGCCTTTTACGGCGTCGGCGGCGCCAAAATTTCGTCACAGGATGGCGTGGCCGTGCGGCTGGACGCTCAGGGCTCGGTGATCTGCCAGACCAGCATCACCGAGCAGGGACAAGGTTCGGAATCCTTCACCGCGCAGGTCGTCGGCAGTGTACTCGGCGTCTCGATGGAACGGGTTCGCGTCATTCTCGGCGATACCGACGCTACACCCTATGGCGGCGGTACGTGGGCCTCGCGTGGCGCCGGTATCGGCGGCGAGGCCGCGCTGCAGGCGGCGAAGATATTGCGCAAGAACGTCCTCGATGTCGCGGCCGCGATCTTGCAATCCTCGCCGGCCGAACTCGACATCGCGAACAATGCGGTCGTGAACGCAAGTGACGGCTCGACGCGAATTGAGCTGCGCGAGCTCGCCCGGATCGTCTATTTCCGCCCCGACACGCTGCCGCCCGGGATCCAGCCGGAATTGATGGCGACGCGCCATTTCGTGCCGCGCGAATACCCGTTCGCGTTCACCAACGGCGTCCAGGCGTCCTGGCTTGAAGTCGATACCGACACCGGCTTCGTGAAGTTGCTGCGGCACTGGGTGGTCGAGGATTGCGGCACTCTCATCAATCCGCAGCTAGTCGATGAGCAGATAAGGGGCGGGGTGGTGCAGGGCCTCGGTGCGGCACTGTTCGAAAAATGCGTCTACGATGAGCAGGGGCAGCTGACCAACGCCAATATGGCTGATTATCTTGTCCCGATGTCCGGCGAGATGCCCGATATAGAGGTCGGCCACGTGGTTTCGCCGACCGCCGAGACCGAGTTGGGCGCCAAGGGCGCCGGCGAGGCCGGAACCGCGGGAGCGGCCGCCGCGGTGGCGAATGCCGTAAATGATGCCCTCAGGCCATTCGGCGCTATTATCACCGAGATTCCCCTGACGCCGCAGGTCATCCTGACGGCGCTGCAAAGAATTTGAGCGAGGACTAGCCGATAAAAGTATAACGAGACGAGCTGGGTCAAGAAGCAGACGTGACGCTTTTTCGTTGTGATGTCCGCTTTGTTCATCCAATATGCGACAAAAAAGACGAGATACTAGGGGAGGATGAAATGAAACGCAGGACGCTTCTCGGCGCAGGCATCGCCGTCGCCGTACTTGGACACACCTCGGGCGCTTTTGCCCAGCAGCCGCCGATCAAGATCGGCATGAGTATGCCGCAAACCGGCGGGCTTGCGGGCGGCGGCAAGGCCTCGCTGCTCGGCATCGAGATCTGGCGTGACGATGTCAACGCCAGGGGCGGCCTGCTCGGCCGCAAGGTCGAGCTCGTCGTCTATGACGACAAATCGAGTGCCGCAGAGACCCCGGCGATCTATTCGAAACTGCTGGATGTCGACAAGGTCGATATCCTGTTCGCACCCTATGGCACGGTGCCGACGGCGCCGATCATGCCGCTGGTCAAACAGCGCGGCCTGTTGCTGATAGGGAATTTCTCGTTCCAGGTGAACAGCAAGGTTGGCCACGACATGTGGTTCAACAACGCGCCATGGGGACCGGCGGACAGTTGGGCAACGGCCTTCCTCGATCTGGGCCAGAAGGCCGGCGGCAAGACCGTGGCGCTTCTGACGGCGGACCAGGAATTCGCCCAGAATCTGGCGCTCACCGCGCGCGAAGTCGCCAAGAAGCGCAACCTGCCAATCGTATTCGACCAGGCCTATCCGCCGAACACCGTGGAGTTCTCCGGCATCATTCGTGCACTGAAGGCCACGAAGCCCGATATCGTTTATGTCGCGTCCTATCCGCCGGATTCGGCCGGAATTTTGCGCGCCGTGAACGAGATCGGGATCGGGGACAGCGTCAAGATTTTCGGCGGTGCCATGGTCGGCCTGCAATACGCCGCGGTGATGGCGAATTTAGGTTCGCTACTCAATGGCGTCGTCAACTACAACTCGTGGCTCCCGGAAAAGAGCATGTATTATGATGGGACCAAGACGTTCTTTGAGACCTACGCCAAACTGGCAGTGGAAGCCAAGGTCGATCCGCTCGGCTACTATCTGGCGCCGTTCGGCTATGCCTCGGGCCAGCTCCTCGAGGCGGCGGTCAAGGCGACGGGTTCGCTCGACCAGAAGGCCATCGCCAAATATCTGCACGAGCACGAGACCAACACCATCGTTGGCCCGATCGCGTTTTCGGCGGATGGCGAGCGAAAGGAAACCGCAACCCTGATGGCGCAGTTCCGCGGCGTGGTGGACAAGAACATCGAGCAGTTCCGCACCTCCGGCAAGCAGGTGATCCTGTTCCCGGAGAGATTGAAGACTGGCGATCTCATCAGTCCCTTTGAGGCCGCCCGGAAGTAGACAATCGCGGCCTTTTTCTCCTGACCCCGGCGGCGCTGACCGGGGTCTGGAAAATGCGTCCCGGGCATGAAAAGATGACCGGGCGCGCGCGAATTGGGCAACGATGCCTTAAGGAAGGGTCGGGGGGACCTCAATTGTTTTCAATGGATCTGCTGCTCGATGCGGTGGTGTCGGGGGTGCTGCTCGGCTGCTTCTATGCGGTCGTGAGTCTCGGCCTATCGGTTTCGTTCGGCCTGCTCGACGTTCCTCACGTCGCGCATCCGGCGTTTCTGGTGCTCGCCTCCTACGGCGTGTTCTTCCTCAACGATAGCTTCGATATCGACCCGCTACTGGCAGGGCTGTTGATCTCGCCGCTGCTTTTCGTATTTGGTCTTGCGGCCTACCGATTGTATTACGAGACCTTCGAAAGGCGCGGCAGCGACGCCGGCGTGCGCGGGATCGCGTTCTTCTTCGGCATCGCCTTCATCGTCGAAGTAGTGATCCTCCTGCAATTCGGGGTGGACCAGCGCTCGGTCACCGCATCCTATATCGGCAAAGCCTGGCAGATCGGCGAAATGCGGATTCCGGTCCGGATGCTGGTCGCCTTCGCGGTCGCCGCTGCAATGACGATCCTGCTGATGCTGTATTTGTCACGAACCTTCATGGGACGCGCGATCCGTGCGGTCGCACAGGATCAGGAGGCGCTGCGGCTGATGGGCGCCAATCCGGTCCGGATCAAGCAATGGGCGTTCGGCATTGCGACGGCCGTCCTCGGGATCGCGGGCGCCCTGCTGATTATCGTTGCCCCCGTCGATCCGGTTCTCGACCGCGCCTATATCGGGCGGACATTCTGCGTCGTGGTTATGGCGGGGCTCGGCAGCATTGGGGGCACGCTGCTCGCCGCGATCATCCTTGGCGTCGCCGAGACGATCGTCCTGACCCTGTTCGGTGCCTCCTGGGCGCCCGCCATTTCCTTTGCGATGCTGCTCGGCGTACTCGCCGTCCGGCCGCAGGGCCTGTTCGGCAGACGGACATGAGCCACAACAGCATCCGCTTCTGGATCGGTGCGGTGCTCTTTCTCGTCGCCGTTGCGCTGATGACACAGCTCATCCGCAATGAATACCCGTTCTTCGCCGGCTACGTGATCCTGCAATACATCGTGCTTGCGGTGGCATGGAGCATCCTCGGCGGCTATGCGGGTTACGTGAATTTCGGCACCAGCGCTTTTTTCGGCGTAGGCGTCTACACGGCCGTGTTCCTGTTCAAGGTAATGGGGGCGCCGCTCGCCGTGCAGATCGCAGCCGCTATGATCATAGGCGCGCTGCTCGGCTTCGCGGTGGGTCTCGTGACCCTGCGCATGCAGGGCATCTACTTCTCGATCGCAACCATAGCGATGACAATCATCATCGAGACCACGGTGACGAATTGGCGATATGTCGGCGGCGCGGCCGGCATCCAGCTGCAGCGGCCGCCGGTGATGCCGCCCTTCGACACTTACGTGCAGATGCTTTTCTTTGTTCAGGCGCTGCTGGTGGTGCTCACGGTTGCGACCGCCCGCTACATGCAGATCTCATGGATGGGCCGCGGCCTGCAGGCGCTCAAGGATGACGAACTCGCGGCGGAATGCACTGGTGTGCCGACGTTGCGGCTGAAGGTGACAGCGTGCGTCATCTCCGGCGCGTTGATGTGCGCAACTGGTGCGCCCGCAGCGATGTACCTGCAGTACGCGGAACCCTCGTCTGCCTTCGACCTCAATTACTCCATCTCGGCGCTTGCGATGTCGCTGATCGGCGGCACCGCGCATTGGATAGGTCCAATTGTTGGCGCGATCTTGCTGGGCACGACGCAGCAACTGCTGACCGTTACCATTTCGTCGGAAGTGAACGTGCTTGTGCTCGGCATCATGCTGGTGCTGTTCGTAGTGGCGGCGCCGGAGGGCTTGATTGGTCTGTTCCGCCGACTTGTCCGCGATCGCACGGGGGGTAAGGCATGATTTCGCCGGCCGGACCTGAACTGCTGCGGATCGCGGCCCTTACCAAACGCTTCGGCGGGTTCACGGCGCTGGACAACGTCAGCGTCGACATTCACCCGGGAGAGCGCTTCGGGCTCATCGGCCCGAACGGTTCGGGAAAGACGACGCTGATCAACTGTATTTCCGGTGCGTTCCGCACCGAGGCCGGCACCGTGGTGTTCTGCGGCGAGGACGTCACGCGCCTGCCGCCGCATCTGCGCACGCGCCGGGGCATTGCCCGCAGCTTCCAGATCCCGCGGCCGTTCAAGAGCATGACCGTCGCCGAAAACCTCATGGTGGCGATCGACTTTGCGACCGCCGCGAACGACTTCGTTTCCGTTTCGCAACGGCGCGAGGCCATGATGTCGATCCTGAGTCAGACCGGCCTTGCGTCCAAATCCGACGTGTCGACCACCAGGCTGAGTCAGGTGGAACTGCGCAAGATGGAACTCGCCCGCGCCATGGCGACGCGCCCGAAGCTGCTGATTTCGGACGAAGCCATGGCTGGCCTTGCCGGCGCCGAAGTCGACGAGGTGCTCGATCTCCTCATAGCCCTCGCGGGCCAGGGCATTACTGTCATCATGATCGAGCACATCATGCAGGCCGTGATGCGCTTTTCGGAGCGGGTGATGTGCCTCGACGCGGGCAGGATCATCGCGATCGGCGCGCCGGCCGAGGTCATGGCTAACCAGCAGGTGCAGGAGGCCTACCTTGGCACTTAGCCTCGCCATCAACGACCTCGACACGGGTTACGGCGCCGTAAAGGCTTTGCGGGGCGTCACGCTCCATGTTGAGGCCGGCGAGACCGTCGCGTTGCTCGGCACCAACGGCAATGGCAAGAGCACATTGATGAAGTGCATCGCGGGCCTGGTTCGTCCGTGGCGCGGCGGCATTTCGCTGACGATCGACGGGAAGGCGCACGATCTCGCAAAACTGGCACCTGAGAGCATCGTCGATCTCGGTGTGGCTCTGGTTCCGGAGGGACGACGGTTGTTTCCCAAGCTGACCGTCATGGAAAACCTGATGCTCGGGGCCTTTCGAAAGGCTGCCAGGCGCGACATTGATCGTAACCTTGCGCACGCCTTCGAAACATTTCCGACGCTCCAGGAACGGCAGCATCAGCTGGCCGGCACCATGTCGGGAGGGCAACAGCAAATGCTTGCCATCGCGCGTGCGCTGATGTCGTCGCCACGCCTCTTGTTGATCGATGAGCCTTCGGTGGGCCTATCGCCGCTGCTGGTATCGCAGACCATCGCCAAGATCGGAGAGCTCAATCGACATTTCGGCCTGACGGTGCTCATGGCGGAGCAAAACTTCAATCAGGCAATCCGCATCGCGGATCGCGGTTACATCATCGTCCATGGCGAGATCGTGGTCGCGGCCGGTTCGGTCGACGAGTTGAAAGGCAACGACATCGTCAAGCGGCTTTATCTCGGCGGTGTCGCATGATCGCGCCAGGGGCTGGGTGCCGGATCAGGACACACTAGTCTATCACGTCCTCGCGAGCGGACCCTTGGCCGATGATAAGAACAAGGACTATTGCTGCTCGCTTTGATTCGGCGTCGCTTTAGGTTGCAGCGCGAAAGCCGTTTCGCCGGTCTTGATCTTAATCAACGCTTTCTGCTTCAATCGGTGGATGCTGGAATTGACCAATAACCGGCTCTTGGGGGGAAGAATATGAGCGTGCCGATCCGGGCCAGGGCGGGCTCAACACCTTCCGAACTCGCCGCGCGGTATGGCGCTATTGCGCGATCCGCTGCTCAACAAGGGAACCGCCTTCACCGAAGCAGAGCGCGACGCGCTGGGATTGCGTGGTTTCCTGCCGGCGCATGTGCTTTCAATGGAGGAGCAGGTCGACCGCGTGCTGGTCAATCTGCGCAGCCTGCCCAATGATCTGGAAAAGTACATCGCGCTCAATTCGCTGCATGACCGCAACGAAGCTCTGTTCTTCCGGGTCGTCTGCGACAATATCGATGAGATTCAGCCGCTGATCTATACGCCGACGGTCGGCCTCGCCTGCCAGCGGTTTGGACTGATCTTTCAGCGACCGCGCGGTATGTTCATCAACGCGAGCGATCGCGGGCGTATCGCCGAGCTTCTCGGCAACTGGCCCTATCGGGCAAAGCTCATCGTGGTTACCGACGGCGAGCGTATTCTCGGCCTCGGCGACCTCGGCGCCCACGGCATGGGAATTCCGGTCGGCAAACTCTCGCTTTATTCGGCCTGCGCCGGAATACACCCCGAGCATTGCCTGCCCGTGATGCTGGATGTCGGCACCAATAACGAGGATCTGCTGAACGATCGCTACTATATCGGCACGCACCAGAAGCGGTTATGCGGCAAGGCCTACGACGATTTCGTCGACGAATTCATCACGGCCGCGCGCGAAACGTTCCCCGGCGTGCTGATTCAGTTTGAGGATTTCGCCAATCACTCAGCCTTCCGGCTTTTGCACAAATATCGCGACAAGATAAATGTCTTCAACGACGACATCCAGGGCACGGCCGCGGTTGCACTCGCTGGCCTGTTCTCCGCGTTGCGGGTGACCGGCGGCAAACTCAGCGAACAGAGGTTGCTCTTCCTCGGCGCGGGAGAGGCTGCGACCGGCATTGCCGACCTCGTAGTCTCGGCCATGATGTCGGAGGGTGCGTCCGAGGCCAAGGCCGTCAGACGCAATTGGCTGGTGGACTCTCGCGGCCTGGTCGTAAAGGGCAGGCCGGGGCTCACCCAGCACAAGCTTCGCTACGCGCATGATCACGCGCCGATCGGCGATTTCCTGTCCGCGATCGAAACGTTCAAACCCACCGCCATCATCGGCGTCGCGGCCGTGGGCGGTGCCTTCACACCGGAAGTGCTGCAGGCCATAGCGCGTATCAACGACCGGCCGATCATCTTTGCGCTCTCTAATCCCACGTCGAAGGCGGAGTGTTCCGCCGAGGAGGCCTACCGCCATACTGGCGGTCGAGCCCTGTTTGCGTGCGGCAGCCCATACGATCCGGTGACGCTCGACGGCCGGACGTTCGTACCGCGGCAAGGCAACAATTCCTACATCTTTCCCGGCGCAGGTTTAGGCGCGATTGCGAGTGGCGCACGACTGGTGACCGATGAGATGTTCATGGCTGCCGCGCGCACGCTGGCGTATCTCGTCGACGAAGCCGACATCAAGCAGGGGAGCCTCTATCCGGCGCTGCCGCGGATTCGCGAAGTCTCCGCTCACATCGCCGCAGCGGTTGCCGAGGTTGCCTACAAGCGTGGTCTGGCGACCACGCCGGCGCCGAACGATCTCATCGGATACATTCAGTCGCAAATGTACGACGCCCACTATTGATGCAAGTGAGCCGGGTGATCCTGAGGTGCGTGCCGAAAGCCTTACTCGGCTGCTACATTGGCGAGCCTTGATGCCTGCGGCGTAGTGACCACGACCTTGATGGCATCTTCGACCCGGTCGCGCGCGTATCTGATCGCGGTGGGCAGGTCCGCAAGCGCGAATGTATGGGTATGGATCTTCGTCGCGTCGAAGCGCCTTTCTGCCATCAGGGCCATCGCCCGATGGGTGGCGCTGCGGCCTTCGCCGCGAATGCCGTAGATGTAGATGTTGTTTTTCACGAGATGCGCGATGTCGGTCGTGACTGGGTCGTGCGGGAAAGCCGCCAGGCAGATTTTGCCGCCGCGATTGGCCATGTGAATCGCCTGGTTGACGGTAGCTTCGGTGCCAGCGCACTCGACCACATAATCCGCGCCAATCCCGCCGGTCAATTCCTTGACGACGTCGACCGCATTTTCCTCGGCGATGTTGACGACGCGGTCCGCCCCTAACTCCTTGCCGATCGCAAGGCGCTTGTTGCGCGTTCCGGTCAGGAACACCGGGCTCGCGCCCAGCGCCTTTGCAACCGCAACCGCTAGCAATCCGATCGGCCCGGGACCGATCACGACGACGCTTTCGCCGGCCACCAGTCCGCCGAGTTCGGTCAGCCCGTACATCGAGGTGCCGGCGGTCACCACAAGGGTGGCTTCGGCGTCGCTCATGGTGTCGGGCACCCGCGCCAGCGTGTTGATGTGGTTGACCGCGTATTCGGCGAACCCGCCATCGGTGGTAAAGCCATTGGCGCGATGACCCTTCTCGGGCCTCCCGTAGTTCAGACAGGACGTGTACATGCCCTGCCGGCATCGCTTGCACTGGCCGCAGCCGGCATGGATTTCAACACTGATGCGCTCGCCGATGGCGAACTCGTCGACATCAGGCCCGAGCGCCGCAACCGTGCCCATATATTCGTGGCCGGGCGTAAAGTTCTTGTTGAAGGGCAGGCCGCCGCCAATGCTCGCCGGCGAGCCGCCGTGGATGATCTCCAGATCGGTCGCGCAGATCGCAACCGCATCGATGCGGACCAGCACCTCGGCGCGCCCCGGCACCGGCGTCGGCTTTTCGCATAGCAAAAGCTGGTCGGGATCGCCGAGAACCCAGGCCTTCATCTGCGATCGGCACGGGGAATTGGAGTGACGTCTTGACGCCTGGCGGCTCGTACATTGGTGCGATCCTAGTGTTTCGGAATCCTAGCAGAATTCCACGCGGGATGAAATTCCTTCGTTGCCTCACCCGGTTTGCGAAGCCGACAGCTTGTAGATCTCCAGCGCGTCGGCGTCCGCGCCGCGCGCGGCTTTGGCCAGTCTGAACAATTGCGCTGCCAAGGCCGACATCGGCACCGGACTCGATGTGTCGCGCGCGACATTGATCACGGTGTCCAGGTCTTTCAGCATGGTCGAGATATGGCCGAGCGCTGGCGAATGAATGCCCTGCACCATGCGCGGCACGAACAGTTGCAGGGGAATCGAATCGGCAAAACCGCCTGCGAGCGCCTCCGGGAGCCGGCTGGCGTCGATCCCGGCGTTCGTGGCCAGCCGCGTCGCCTCCGCAAGCACTACCATGGCGCAGCCCACGATCACCTGGTTGCACAGCTTTGCGGTCTGGCCTGCGCCGGTGGGACCCATATGCGTGAGCCGTCGCGCCATCGCCAAGACGTAGGGCCGCACCCGTTCGACGTCGTCGGCATCACCGCCGGCCATCACCGCGAGCGTACCTTGTTCGGCGCCGGGTGTGCCGCCCGAGACCGGCGCGTCGATCCATCCCATGCCGTTGGCCAGTTTCAGGCGCGCGGCGATGGCGCGCGCCGCCTCAGGGTGAATCGAGGAAAAGTCGACGACGAGCTTTCCAGAGCCATCCGCCGTCATCAGCCCGTCGGGGCCGAACACCACGTCCTCCACGGCGGTGGCATCGGTGAGGCATATGAAGAGGATGCTGGCGGTATCGGCCACATCCCTCGGGTTGCGGGCAAGCTTCGCGCCGGCCTCGACCAAGGGCGCAGCCTTGGTCGGGGACCGGTTCCAGACCGTGACGCCGTGGCCGGCGCCGAGCAGGCGCCGAGCCATGGGAAATCCCATCATCCCAAGCCCGAGATAGCCCAGTTTCTCCGCAGCCTTCCCCGCGACGCCATCAACCCCCGCCATTTCCCTATTCCCTTCCTCCCCGCCGCAAAAGATGCGCCGGGCATGCCGACTTTACCACACGCCGCCGGCTTGCCGGATATCACCCGCTCCGTCCGAGTGGCTTGCCTCAATGTTTGAACCATGAAAGGTTTGTCGCAAGTCGGTTTGGGCTGGTGCCGGACGGCACCGGAAAGTGGAGTGGGCATGATGCGGTTACCTTCGAAATGGATTTTGGCGGCCGGGGCTGTCGCCGTTGTTCTGGCGAGCATGAGTTCGTCTTACGCGCAGCAGACGATCCGCGTCGGCTGGACAATCCCGGCCGAGGAATCGAAATACTGGATGATGCGCAGGCCGCAGGAATTTCCCGATCTCGGCAAGACCTATAATGTCGAATGGACGCAGTTCCAGGGCACCGCACCAATGACGCAGGCGCTGGCCGCAGGCGCGCTCGACTGCGCGACCCAGGCACCCCTGTCGCTCGCGAACGGCGTCGTCGGCGGTAATCTTAAGGCCTACATCGTGGCCCAGCACGTCTTTGAAAAGCCCGGCGGTTTCTCGGTCTATTGGGCCGTCATGGACAACTCACCGATCAAGACCATTGCCGATCTCAAGGGCAAGACCGTCGGCATTTCGGTGATCGGCGGCGGGACCCAGGGACCGTTCAACATGCTCTTGAAGCAGAATGGGGTCGACCCCGCAAAGGACATCAAGCTGGTCGAAGTCGGCTTTGCGGTTTCCGAGGACGCGTTGCGCCAGGGCCGCGTCGATGCCGTCAACATGAACCAGCCGTTCGCGGCGCGCGCCGAGGCCAAGGGCGGCACCCGCAAGCTGTTTTCGCTTAACCAGGCGATGCCCAACATCGTTCATATTCTGGAAGCCTGCCGTGCAGATTTCGTCGACAAGAATCCGGAGCTGGCAAGGGCCTATGTGCGCGATATTACCTTGGGCATGAAAAAGGCGCTGGCCAATCGCGAGGAGACGCTGAAGGTCGACTCCGAAGTGCTGAAGGCACCGATCCCGGTGCTGGATACTTATCTGCTCAAGGACAATGATTTTGGTCGGGATCCCGGCGCCGCGCCCAATTTCCCGGCGATCCAGAAGATGCTCGACATCTACGCCCAGACAGGAATGCTGCCCAAGCTCGATGTCGCGCAGTTCAAGCATCCGACCATCGTCGCGCCGCTGCAGTAGACGAGGTCGCTCAACGAGTCGTCCCGGCGCAGGCCGGAACGGACGGAGAAATTGCCGGCATGAAAAAGTGGCGATCGCGCGTGACGACCGATGGTCTCGATCGTGCGCCCCACCGCGCCTTCATGCGGGCGATGGGGCTCGACGACGAAGCGCTGGCAAAGCCGATGATCGGCGTTGTCAGCATGAAGGGCGAACAAACGCCCTGCAACATGACGCACAATTTCCAGGTCGATGCTGCCAAGTCGGGAATTGAAGAGGCCGGCGGCACGCCGCGGGAATTCTCGACCATTTCGGTCTCCGACGGCATCAGCATGAACCACGAGGGCATGAAATTCTCGCTGCTGTCGCGCGAGCTGATCGCCAATTCGATCGAAGCCGTCGTGCACGGCCTGGCCTATGATGCGCTGATCGGTTTCGGCGGTTGTGACAAGACCCTGCCCGGCGTGATGATGGGAATGATCCGCTGCAACGTTCCGTCGATCTTCATCTATGGCGGCAGCGCGCTGCCCGGCCGGTTCGAGGGCAAGACCCTGACCGTGCTGGATTCCTACGAGGCGGTAGGCAGCTTCATGACCGGCGAGGTCGACGAGGCAACGCTCGCCGGCATCGAACGGACTTGCCTTCCGACGATCGGCGCCTGTGCCGGCCAGTTCACCGCCAACACCATGGGCATGGTGTCAGAGGCGATGGGGCTGACCATGCCGAATGTGTCGATGGTTCCCGGCGTCTATGCCGAACGCGCGCGAATTGCGCGCCGCGCCGGGCGTCTCGTCATGCGGATGCTGCAGCGAGGCGGACCGTTGCCGCGCGAAATCGTGACGCGCAAATCGCTGGAAAACGGCGCGGCGATCGTCGCCGCCACCGGCGGGTCTACCAACGCCGCGCTGCATCTCCCGGCGCTGGGCAACGAAGCCGGCATCACCTTTACCATCGACGACGTCGGTGAGGTGTTTGCGCGAACGCCGCTGATCGGCAATTTGCGTCCGGGCGGCAAATATACGGCCAAGGATGTCTACGACATCGGCGGCGCCGCTGTCGTCATCCGCGCGCTGGTCGAGAGCGGTCATATCGATGGCAGTTGCCTGACGATCACAGGCCGGACGATCGCTGAAGAATATGGCGAAGCCAACGCGCCGGACGGTGAGATCGTTTTTTCCACGAGTGCGCCGATCATGCCGGATGGCGGCGTGGCAGTCCTGAAGGGCAATCTTTGCCCGGACGGCGCCGTGATCAAGGTGGCCGGCCTCAAGAGCCTGATGTTCGAAGGTATCGCGCGCGTGTTCGAGGACGAGGAGCGATGCGTCGACGCCGTGCGTAACCGCAAATACTCCGCCGGAGAGGTTCTCGTCATCCGCAACGAGGGCCCGGTCGGCGGTCCCGGCATGCGCGAGATGCTCGGTGTCACCGCGCTGATCTACGGGCAGGGCATGGGCGAGAAGGTCGCCCTCATCACCGACGGGCGCTTTTCCGGGGCGACCCGCGGCATGTGCATCGGCTATATTTCGCCGGAATCCTTTGTCGGCGGCCCGCTGGCGCTGGTGCAGGACGGTGACCGCATCCGGATCGACGCCGGCGCGCGCCGCATGGATCTGTTGATCGACGACGCCGAATTCGCCAGGCGGCGGCAGTCTTGGACGCCGCGGCAGCCGCGGCACCGGGCCGGCGCGCTCGCCAAATATGCGCGTCTGGTCGGGCAGGCGCCGGGCGGCGCTGTGACGCATGATGGCGCGGCGGAATGGCCGTGGTTCGATTAGCGCGCAAAGGCCACGATTTTTGGCCGCTCAGGTTACGGCCAATCGCTGATTGAAGCGTGGCTCGCGCCAAACCCGTTTGTTGACGCAGTCGGCGAGCATTTCGGCGGCATCCCAGACATCCGCAAACCGCAGGTAAAGCGGAGCAAAGCCAAAACGCATGAGGTCGGGGGCGCGGAAATCGCCGATGACACTGCGTTCGATCATCGCCTGGACGACCGCGTAACCTTCGTCGAAGGATATCCCAACCTGGCTGCCGCGCAGCGATGCTTGGTGCGGCGTTATGATATCGAGGCCCGGGAGGAGTGCGCCAACGCGCGCCATGAAAAGCTCCGTGAGGGCGAGACTCTTCGCTCTCAAGGCAGCCACCGCGACGTCCTCCATGGCGTCGAGAGCCGCCTCCACGCCGCGCAGGGAAATGATGGGCTGGGTACCGCAGAGAAACCGCCTGATACCAGCGTCGGGCCGGAAGTCGCGATCGAACGCAAAGGGGGCGGCATGGCCCCACCAACCCGACAACGGATGCTGCGCGGCGGCCTGATGGGCTTTGGCGACGGAAATAAAGGCCGGAGATCCCGGACCTCCGTTCAGATATTTATAGGTGCAGCCGACCGCGAAATCGACACCATCAAGGTCGAATGCGATCTCCACCACGCCGATCGAATGACAGAGGTCCCACACCACAAGCGCGCCGACGTCGTGGATTTGTCTGGTGAGGGCGGCCATGTCGAGAAGCTCGCCGGTACGATAATTCACGTGCGAGAGCACGACGACCGCGACCTTTCGATCGAGCAGCGCCTCGAGCGATGGGCCGTCGGTACCGATCAATCGTCTCTTCATCGGACGGCCCGCCGATTTCATTGCGCCCTCAACGATATAGAGATCGGTGGGGAACGACTGATCTTCGGCAACGATCACGTTGCGATCAGCCCGCAATCCGATCGCCGCATGAACCGCCTTGTAAAGATTGATCGACGTGGTGTCGCAAACCAATGTCTGGCCCGGCGCCGCTCCGATCAACGCCCCGACACGGTCGCCGAGACGGACCGGCATGTCGAACCATCCCGCACTGTTCCAGCTCTTGATGAGATCGTTGCCCCACTCCTGCTCGATCGTTCGGTTGAGGATTGTCGAAGCCAACCGCGGCAATGGGCCCAGCGAATTGCCGTCGAGATAGATAATGCCTTCGGGCAGCATGAAGCGATCGCGGCAACCACGAAGCGGTTCGACGGCATCGCGCGCAATGCACGCCTCGCGCGAAGTCAGGGAAGCAGGCGGCATCCTGGGAGGCTCGCGATCGGATTTGAGACAACGTTGCGAAGCATAACCGAAATCCGGATTGACAGCAAAAACCTATCATTTTAGGTTTAAAATATCGACAGCGACCTGTTGGATATGGCATCCGCGAAAATATCGTCGACTCGTCAAAGGGCGCGAACGCGATAAGTCAGCGCAAGGAAATATCCTATTCCGGCTATCTTCAGCTCGACAGCATCCTGCACGCACAACAGCCCCTTTCCGCCGCCCACGACGAGATGCTGTTCATCATCCAGCATCAGACTACAGAGCTTTGGATGAAGCTTGCGATTCACGAACTGAGCGCCACTTGCCGGCTCATTGCCGCCGACGATTTGCAGCCGGCCTTCAAGACGTTGTCGCGGGTATCGCGTATCCTCGAGCAACTCAACTCGGCCTGGGATGTCCTTCGCACCATGACGCCCAGCGAGTACACGCAGTTCCGCTCGCTCCTCGGACAATCGTCCGGTTTCCAATCCTGGCAGTACCGCGTCATCGAGTTTCTGGTCGGCAACAAGAATTTGGCGATGACCCATATCCACGCGGAGGACCAGGCCGTTGCGGAACGGCTCGAAGCAGTCCGCCTGGCCCCAAGCATATACGATCACACCGTACGGCTCTTGCACCGCCGCGGCCTCGGCATCGATAGCGCCGTGTTGGACCGCGATGTTTCGCTACCGCATTCCGCAAATGATAGCCTCCTGAATGCGTGGCTATCAATTTACCGGGAACCGGGTCGGTTCTGGGAATTGTATGAGCTTGCCGAGAAACTCGTGGATTTCGAGGACTACTTCCGCCGCTGGCGCTTCAACCATGTGACGACGGTCGAGCGGATCATCGGATTCAAGCGCGGTACCGGCGGCACATCGGGCGTCTCCTATCTTCGGAAGATGCTGGACGTCGTGTTGTTTCCCGAACTCTGGCAGGTCAGGACCCAGTTGTGACGATCCTGATCGACATATCGCCCCTTCTGCGCGTCGGCATGGGAGTGTTTCCCGGCGACGCCACCTTTCGCGGTCAGCCAGACATTCACAATCGGGCCGGACTGCCCGGTCAATGTGGCCAGTATCGCGATGTCGACGCATTGCGGCGCGCATGTCGATGCGCCGCTGCACTACGATGCCGCGGGCGTCAGCGTCGACATGCTGGACCTCGCTGATTTCGTGGGCCCGGCAAGGGTCATCGATGCACGCGGAAATGATCCTCTTTGTGGCTATGAAGAGATAGCGCTCCGCCCTCGACGATGCTCCGCCGCGGCTGCTGCTCAAATTGATGGGCAGGGGCGATGAGTTGGCCTGGCCGACCGGTTTCCGGGCGCTCGCGCCCGAAACCGTGGAGCGGCTGGCGCTTCGCGGCACGCGGCTGATCGGCGTCGACGTTCCCTCTATCGACCCGGAGACCTCGAAAAGCTTGCCGTCACATATGGTTTGCAAACGGCATGGTCTCCGGATTATCGAGAATCTGGTGCTGGCTGACGTCATGCCTGGCGACTGCGAATTGATCGCACTGCCATTGAAGCTCAAGGGGTTGGACGCAGCGCCGGTTCGTGCCGTGCTTCGGCGATGAGAGCCGCCAAATCGGCAGCGTCGGGCCTTGCATGTTTCCGTTATGCCCGGTTTAACCGATAGACAGATCGAGAAATCATCAGACCCCGACGGTGTCGGGAGGAAGGACGGTAATGACGGTATTGCCGACGCGGTCGAATATCGAGGCGGAGTCCGTGCCGGCGCGGAGGCAGGCAGCGGCCATGATCGAGATCGACCGGGTCTCGCAGGTCTTTCGTACGTCGGGCCGTCAGGACCATCTGGCATTGTCCGGGATATCGCTGACAATCGAGGATGGCGCCTTTGTCTCCATTCTCGGCCCGTCCGGCTGCGGAAAATCGACGTTGCTCTATATCGTCGGCGGTTTCGTCAACCCGACCGAAGGCGTGGCGAAGATGAAGGGCAGGGCGATCACCGGGCCCGGTCCTGACCGAGGACCGGTGTTTCAGGAGTTTGCATTGTTCCCCTGGAAGAGCGTGCTCGGCAATGTGATGTACGGCCCGCGCCAGCAGGGAGTGAAAGCGGCTGAAGCCGAAGCTCAGAGCCGAGCGTTGATCGAGATGGTCGGCCTCAGGGGCTTCGAGCATTTTTACCCCAAGGAGCTGTCCGGCGGCATGAAGCAGCGCGTCGCGTTGGCGCGCACGCTCGCGTATCACCCCGCGGTGCTCCTGATGGATGAGCCGTTCGGCGCGCTGGATGCGCATACCCGCACGCGGCTGCAAAACGATCTGCTCAACATCTGGGAGCGCGACCGCAAGACGGTGCTGTTCGTCACCCATTCGGTCGAGGAGGCGGTGTTTCTCTCCGACAGGGTCGTGGTGATGACGCGCTCGCCCGGCCGGATCAAGGAGATCGTCGACATCGATTTGCCTCGGCCGCGCCGCCGTGCGGAGCTCTTGCTCGATCCGCATTACCAGAAGTATGTCGTCGATATCGAGCGCATGATCGACGACACCAGCGAAAACGAGCTGCGGCCATGATTTTGGTGCGCACACTTGTCTCACGCGCCGCGCCGGTGCTGGCCTGCCTCGGCCTGCTTGCGATCTGGCAAATTGCGGCGCTGGTTCTTAGTACCGACAGCTTTCCCACGGCGCTCGATGCGATCCGGGCGATCCCCTCCATCCTCGGCGACAAGGAATCCTTGATCAACATTCTGGCCTCGCTCCGCCGCATGGCGATTGGCTTCAGCGTCGCGGTCGCCATTTCGATTCCATTGGGCTTGATGATGGGCCGCTCGCGAGCCGTGGCGTCATTTTTCAATCCGCTCTTGATGGTCACCTATCCCGTGCCGAAAGCGGCCCTGATGCCGATCATCATGCTCTGGCTCGGGGTCGGTGATATCGCCAAAATGCTGGTGATCTTTCTCGGCGTCAGCCTGCCGGTGATTTATCACAGCTTCCAGGGCGCCAAGGCGGTCGAGGAGAAGATGCTGTGGTCGGGTGCAGCGATGGGCCTATCGGCGGCGCAGCGGATGGTCCGGATCGTGCTGCCGGCCGCACTGCCGGAAATTCTGACGGGATGCCGGACCGGGCTTGTGCTGGCGCTGATCACCATGGTGACCTCCGAGATGATTGCGCGGCAGTCGGGCGCCGGAAACATCCTGTTCAACGCGCTCGATATGGGACAGTACGACACGGTCTATGCGATGATCATCATCATTGGCGCGATGGGTATCGGTCTTGACGCCGCTTTCGAGCGAATGCGCGCCAGACTGGTCAAATGGTCCGAACCCGAATTCGAAATTCCATTGAGCTTCGCATGAACACGCGCGCTGTCACAACCGAGGTGCTGCTCGGGATCGTGCCGATCGCGCTATTGGTCGCACTGTGGCAGGGGCTTGCGTCGTTCGGCTATGCGCCGCCAACGCTGCTGCCGCCGCCCGGCCTCGTCTTTATGCGTCTGGCGCAACAACTCCTTAACGGCACATTTCAGGATGAGATCGGCGCCACGCTGTTCCGGTTGTTCGCGGGATTTGCGATCGCGGTGATCTTGGGGGTCACCATCGGCCTCGCCGCGGCGGCGAGCCCCGCCATCAACGCCGTCGTGCGGCCGATCGTGCGGGTGCTGGCGCCGCTGCCCAAGGTCGCGCTGTATCCGGCGCTTTTGTTGCTGCTCGGGTTCGGCCACGAATCGAAGATCACGCTGGTGGCTGCGGATGCGCTGTTTCCTATCCTGCTTTCGACCTATTACGGCGCCTCGATGGTCGAGCAGAAGCTGATCTGGTCGGCGATGGCGGCCGGTACCCCGCGTCGCCAGATCCTGCTCAAGGTCGTGCTGCCGGCCGCGGCGCCCTCGATCCTAACCGGGTGCCGTATCGGCCTTGTGATTTCGTGCATCGTGGTGTTTCTCGCCGAGATGATCACCTCGACCGACGGCCTCGGCCACGTCCTGGTGACTGCTGCGCGGACCTTCCAGGCCGTCGACATGTTCGTGCCGCTGATCACGATCTCGCTGTTGGGCCTGATCCTCAATGCCTTGTTGCAGGGGTTGCGATCCTACCTGTTGCGCGGTTTCCCGGAAGTCTGATGCAACGATCGAAGTGGAGATAGAGCATGTTGGCGGATCGCATCGAGGCGAAATGGATCGACGCGTTCTGCGAGATTTTCGAGCGTTGTGCGGTCAAGTCAGGCGACACTGCGGCGATCCTCTCCGAGACGCAGTCGCGCGTGCTCAACGTGCACCTCGCCGAACTGGCGCTGTTGCGGATGGGGGCCAAGCCCTTTCACATCGTCGTGCCGACGCCGCGCAACCGCGAGGTCGTGCCAATCCGTTCCACCGGCGCGAGCATTGCGATCCAGCGGCTTGCGCCCGTCGTCGCCGCATTGCAGCAGGCGGGGTTCGTGGTCGATTGCACCATCGAAGGACTGATGCACGCCGTTGAGACGCCGGAGATCCTCAAGGCGGGTGCGCGTATTCTCAACATATCCAACGAGCATCCCGAAGCACTCGAGCGCATGGTGCCTGATATGGCACTCGAGAAGCGGGTGCGGGCGGCGGTCAAGATGCTGCGGGGTACGAAGCGCATGCACGTCACTTCGAAAGCCGGCACCGACCTTGACGTCGACACGACCGGCGCCTCCACCGTCGGCGTCTGGGGCTGGACCGATAGGCCCGGCACGCTGGCGCATTGGCCCGGCGGCATCGTCGTCAGTTTTCCAAAGAGCGGCACCGTCAACGGCACACTGGTCATGGCGGCCGGCGATATCAATCTCACCTTCAAGCGTTATCTGACTTCGCCGGTCAAAATGACGCTGAAGAACGATTACGTCACCGAACTGGAAGGCGAGGGCGCCGACGCCGCGATGATGCGCGCTTACCTTGCGGCATGGGGCGATCGCGAAGCCTATGCGGTGTCCCATGTCGGTTTCGGCATGAACCCCGGCGCCCGTTACGAGGCGCTTTCGATGTACGACCAGCGCGATACCAACGGAACCGAGCTTCGGGCGGTCTCCGGCAACTTCCTGTTTTCCACCGGCGCCAACGAGTTTGCCGGGCGCTACACCGCCGGGCATTTTGACCTGCCCATGATGGGAACGACGATCGAACTGGACGGTGTCGCGGTGGTGCATGACGGCGTGCTGCAGGACGTGTTTGGCTAGACCACCGGCGGCCTAGCCAGACCAAAATGCCTGAGCTGTTCGACCAGCGCTGCGAGGCGCTGCTCGCGATAGGCGTCGAGGTCGAGGCCGGAATAATCGAGGAAGCCGGCGCCGGTGCGCAAGCCGATGCGACCCTCGCGCATGTTGCGCGAGATCACCTCGGGCGCGCGATAGCGGTCGCTGCCGAGCGCACCCTCGAGATAGCGGCTGGCGTAATAGAGAATATCGCCGCCGCCCCAGTCGATGAATTCCAGAAGGCCCAGCACCGCATAGCGGAACCCGAAGCCGTAGCGGATCGCCTTGTCGATCTCCTCGGCACTGGCGACGCCTTCCTCTACCATCCGCGCCGCCTCGTTCATGGCAAGCGCCTGGATGCGCGGCACGATGAAGCCGGGCGTCGCGGCGCACACCACAGGCACCTTGCCGATGCCTTCGAGCAACGCTTTCACCCGCGCGATAACAGCCGGATCGGTCGCGACCCCCGGCGAGATCTCGACCAGCGGGATCAGATAGGCCGGGTTGAGCCAGTGCACGTTTAGGAAGCGCGCGGGGCGCTCGACCGAGCCTGAGATATCGTCGACCAGGATCGTCGACGTGGTCGAGGCGATGATAACGTCAGGCCCGACGCATTTCGAGGCAGACGCCAGCACCTCGCGCTTGAGCTCGGCGACTTCCGGTACGCCTTCGAACACGAGGTCTGCGCCGGCGAGCGCGTCGGCCAACTTCTGCGCCGGCACCACGGAGACACGAGCGATCACAGTGTCCGCGTCGTTCTCCGACATCAATCCGAACCGCGCTAGGCTGGCCAGCGTTTTCCTGATTTCGCCAAGCGCCTCGGCCTCGAGCGCGGCGAACTGCTCCGCGGAGCGCGCCTTGACGTCGATCATGGTGACGGCGTGGCCGGCATAGGCGAAAGCCACCGCGATGCCGCGTCCCATGCGGCCGGCGCCGAGGCAGGCGACTTTGGGACGAGGGCCGGTCATCGCTCAAAACCTTCGCGCAAGAATGCCCGCAACTGGTCGCGTCCGAGGCCGCCGAGACCGAGGCTCGCGAGCGTGCGTCCACCCTTCATGAAATCTTCCCCGCAGATGGCGCCGCCGATGGCGAGGAAGGCTTTCGCCAGCGGCGTGCTGACGCCGGCCAGTTCAGCCACGGAGACCAGCAGCGACAGGCCGAGCCGCAAATCTTCCCGCATATAGCGATGCTCTCCAAGGATGATCCGCTCGCGCCAGTCGCCCGAATCGGTCAGGCGGTCATGCGAGCCCCGGCCGTACATCCATATCTCGCCTTCGGTCGCGTAATGATGTGCCAGCGGAAAGTGCGGTCCGCCATAGCCGAGCCCCTCGCGCACCGCGATGCGTTCGGCATCGAGCGCATCGGTGACGCGACGGATCGATTTCTGCGTGCCTTCCTTGTGAATGTCCCAGCGCTCGAAATGCTCGAGCGGTCCGGCATTCATGACGATTAGCGGCGGGTGAATGATCGGCCCGGCATTCATCAGCGCGCCCGACAGCGCGTCGCCGCACGGCTCGATCGCGCCGGGAAAGGCGCGGCCGATCACCTCGAGCGCATGATCCCTGGCCGTTAGCGGAAACACGCCAACCGGCAACCGCCTGGCGCGGATGGTGATCGCTACCTCGAACGGGCCGTGCTTGCGCGTCAGCCACGGCAGCGTGCCGGTTTCTGCAAAGCTCAGGCTTGCGCGATTGCCACTATCCCGGGCGGCCTTCGCAAAGATCATCGAGCCGAACGTCGCCGGCGGCAGGAATACGGCCTGGCCATCAGTGAGATGCGGCGCGAGCTGGATTGCGATGTCGTGCTGCGCAAAGGCCGGTGCGGGGCACAGGATCAGTTCGGCATCACAAACGGCGTCAGCGATGTCGGTCGTCACGAGCGCCAGTTGCACCTCGTGCCGGCCGGTCGAATCTTTCAGGATGACGCGCGACCCTGCCGCGCGATGTGCCGTGACCTGCGCCGCGTCGCGCCGCCATAGCCGGACTTCGTGACCCTGCATCGAAAGATCGCCCGCGGCCGCGAACGAGCCGTTGCCGCCGCCGAGCACCGCGATCTTCAAATGGCCTCTCCTTTTGAAGAGTCCGGTGCGTCGAGCTGCCTGAGCATGAAGTGCTGGACCTTGCCGAGTGCGGTACGCGGCAGGTCATCGACGAAAACGATTTCGCGCGGCACCTTGAAGCGGGCGAGCTGCGTCAGGACGTGTGCCTTCAGGACCTCCGGCTCGACCGAACATCCCGCCCGCCTGATCACATAGGCCACCGGTACCTCATCCCATCGTGGATCAGGCCGGCCGATCACGCCGCATTCCCTGACATCGGGATGCTCCAGCAGCACGCGCTCGACTTCCGCCGGATAGATGTTCTCGCCGCCCGATATGATCAGGTTCTTCTTGCGGTCGTGCACCCAGAAATAACCGTCGGCGTCGCGCAGCCCGATGTCCCCGGTGCAATACCAGCCATCGCGCAACGCCTCGCGCGTTGCTTCGTCGTTGCCCCAATATTCGTAGAATACGTTGGGACCGCGCACCACGATCTCGCCCGGCGTGCCCGGCGGTAACTCGTTGCCGGCATCGTCTCTTATCGCCGCTTCGCAGCACAGGCCGGGGAGGCCGGTCGAACCCGTCCGCGAGAGATCACCACCGAGCCGCGTATAGACCGCGATCGGGCAGGTTTCGGTGGAGCCATAGACCTGAAGCACTGGCACCCCGCGCGCGGTAAAGCGGTCGATCAGGTGCGGCGGTACGATGGTCGACCCGGTCGCGATCGCCTTCAGCGAGGACAGGTCGGTAGATAACCAACCGGGATGGTCCGTCACGGCCTGGATGGTCGCGGGCACCAGCACCGTCAAGGTGGGACGATCGCGCTCGAACGCGGCAAGCGTCGCCTCCGGCGTGAAGCGCGAATGGATCGTCACGGTCGCACCATGATGCAACGCCGGCGTCGTCTGGATATTGAGGCCGCCGACATGGAAGAACGGCAGCACGGTAAGCACGTGATCATCAGACGTGAGGCCATGCATGTGCTGACTCATCACCCCGTTCCACAACAAGGCCTCCTGCCGAAGTACCGCGCCCTTGGGCCTTCCCGTCGTGCCAGAGGTGTAGACGATCAGCAGCGGACAGGTCAGGTCCGTATGCGGATTGCGGCCGTCGCCCCGCGCCTGGGTCAGCAACGCATCGAATGCGGTTCCTCGCGTGGGCGAAAAGTCGAGTCCCACAATGCTGGTGTCGGGCAAGGTCCTTTCCAGCGCGGGGAGCACTTCGGCAAAAGCCCGCTCGAGCACCAGCACCTTTATCGAGGCGTCGGACAGGATGAACAACTGCTCGGCTACCGCAAGGCGCCAGCTGAGTGGCACCAGCATCGCGCCGAGCCGCGCGCAGGCATAGAGCAGCACCAGATAATCCGGCCGGTTCAGGCTGAGGATCGCGACCCGGTCGCCGCGGCCGACGCCGCACACGGCCTTCAACGCACGCGCTGCCGCTCCGATTCGCGCATTGAGCTGGGCGTAACCGAGAGTTTCGCCCTCAAAGAGGATCGCGGGCCTCTCCGGCGTGAACGCGGCATTCCGCGCGATGAGGTCGGAAAGATCCATCTTCGAACTAATCGTCCGTCTCGCCGGTCTCGTACAGTGCCTCGCGGCCGATGCGGTCAAGGCAGAGCTCCGCGGTCCAGGGCAGCATCAGCGAACCGCAGCGGCTGTCGCGGTAGATACGCTCCAGCGGCAGCGCTTTCAGCATCGCCTGGCCGCCGCAGGTGCGGATCGCGAGCGTGGCGAGTTCGTTGGCGCCCTCCATCGCGGAATATTGCGCAGCGTAAGCCCGCAGCACCTGCTCCTTGGTCGGATTGGCGCGGGCTTCGGTGATCGCCTGAAACCAGATCGACTTGATCTGCTCCAGCTTGATCTGCATCTGGGCCACCGCGATCTGCTTGGTCGGATACATCCGCCGCTTGACCGGCGGCGTGCCCGGCACCTCGCCGCGCAAATAGCGTACGGTGAAGTCGTACGCGGCTTGCGCGAGGCCAAGATAGGTCGGCGACAGCGTCAGGAACATGTGCGGCCAGCGCAGCGCCGCCTGGAAATAGACGCCCCGCGGCATCAGCGCCGCGTCTTCCTCCACGAACACATCCTTGAACAACAGCGTCCGCGACACCGTCCCGCGCATGCCGAGCGGATCCCAGTCGCCGACCACCGAAACGCCGTCGGCGTTGGCCGGGATCGCAAGGTAGAGCGTGTTGCGGCGCGAGGCCTTTTCGCCTTCCGCAATCTCGGTGCAGAGCACGCCGTAATAATCGGCGTGGCCCGCAAGCGAGGCAAAAATCTTCTTGCCGCTGACGAGCCAGCCGCCTTTGACCGGCTTCGCCTCGGTGCCGAACGCGACCCCGCCGGCGGCCGCTGCGCCGCCTTCCGAGAAAGGCTGCGAATACACCGCGCCGTCGTCAATGATGCGCCTGTAATGGATGGCGCGCCGGCGCTCATGTTCGTCGCGGGTGGCGGCGTCCATTTCGAGATCGTCGGCGAGCGGACCGGACCACAGCGTCGAGCAGACATGCATGTTCCAGGTCAGCGCGGTGGTGCCACAGTAACGGCCGATCTCCGCCGCCGCCAGCGCGTAGGTCTGGTAGTCCGCGCCGAGTCCGCCGTGTTTCCTGGGAATAGCGACGGCAAGCAGGCCGGCGCGGTGCAGATCGCGGTAGTTCTCGGTCGGGAATATCGCGCCGCGATCATAGGCGGCGGCGCGGCCTGCGAACACGCTCTGGCCAAGCTCCCGCGCGCGCGCGATGATGGCGGCCTGTCCTTCGTTCAGTCGGAACGCGGCGGGATCGAAGATCGGCGCATCGAGATCGATCGCCTCGATATCTGTCAGGCTCTTGCCGGCTTGTACCGTCATCACGCCGTCACTTGTGTTGCGGCTACATTGGCCTCCAGTAAGGAATCGAGTGCGGCATTGAAGGCTGCGGGGCATTCGAGATTGACGAGATGACCGGCGCCTTCGATTTCGACATAGGTCGCCGAGGGAATGTAGGTAGCCATCTTCGCCATCATCGGCGCCGGCGCGTTCCTGTCCTTTGAACCTGACAGCACCAGCGTTGGCACCGCGATGTTCTTGAGCGCGGCGCGCTGGTCGAACCCGAGCAGCGCCGTCACCATTGCGCGATAGCTCGCCTCGGGAACGGCGGCCATGCAATCGCGCGCGAGCTCCATGCCGCTGACATCAGGGTTGTCGCCGACCAATTCTTTCACCAGTCTTGGGGCAAGCGAAGCCATGGTCTCACCGCGATCAAGCGGGCCGAGTCGTGCTTCGATGAATTCCTTCTGCCAGTCGCCGTCCGCCTTGCCGAACGCCGGACTGGTCTGCGCGAGCACCACGGCGCGGGCGATTGAAGGGTTTTTCGCCAGCAATTGCTGCACGATCATGCCGCCGATCGAATGGCCGACCAAGACAGGCTTTGCCGCGCCGACTGCCTGCAGGAAGTCCTGCAAGGCGTCCGCCAGCGTCGCGATGCTGACGCCTGCAAGCGCCGCCGAGCCGCCATAGCCCGGCATATCCCAGGCGACGGCGCGATAACGGTCGCCGAACGCCTCAAGCTGGCCGCGCCAGCCCCGCGCCGCACCCCCGATGCCGTGCAGGAACACCAGCGGCGGAGCGGCGGGATCGCCGGCCGCCTCGTAGCCGAAGCGGCCATCGCGGGTTTTCAGGGCTGCGGGATGGGGCACGCCGGGTCTCCTGTCTGGTCGGATGCTAACAGCACATCCACGGATGAAAAGCGATATTTTATACTTAAAGAAAGTGGCGCCGCGGCGCCTTTGGTTGCAAAAGCTTGAAGTCTAAAATATACGCCTCACCGGATGGACGAACTCTTTCGGAGAGGCCCGCGCATGACCGGACTGCCGCGTTCCTCCCATGCGCTCGTCACCGGGGGCGGGCGCGGCATCGGCCGCGCGATCGCGTCCGCGCTGACACGGGCCGGCGCGATCGTCACGGTGCTCGGACGCAACCGTGCGACGCTCGATGAGGCCATTGCCTCGGGCGCCGCGCATTTTGCAAGCGTCGCCGACGTCGCGGATCAGGCCGCCGTCAATGCCGCAGTCGCGGAGGCCGCACGCCGCCAGCCGATCGATATCCTGATCGCCAATGCCGGGATCGCGGAGTTCGGCGCCGTTCGCCAGATCCGACGCGGCGCTGTTCCGGCGGATGATGGATGTCGACTTCATGGGCGTGGTGCATGCGATCCAGGCCGTGTTGCCGGCGATCAAGGAACGGCCCTGCGGTCGCATCGTTGCCATCGCGTCGACCGCAGGCCTCAAAGGCTATGCCTATGCCAGTGCCTACAGCGCCGCAAAGCACGCGGTGGTAGGGCTGGTGCGCTCGCTGGCGCTGGAACTGGCGGCCACGCGCGTGACGGTCAATGCGGTCTGCCCCGGTTTCACCGATACCGAAATGCTCGCCGGCAGCATCGACAACATCATGAAGAAGACCGGCCGAAGCCGCGAGCAGGCGGTCGCCGACCTTTCCAGGAACAATCCGCAAGGCCGCCTCATCACGCCGGCGGAAGTCGCCGACACGGTGCTGTGGTTGTGCGGCGAGGGCGCAGGTGCGGTCACCGGGCAGGCGATCGCGGTTGCCGGTGGAGAAATTTGAGACGCGTGCCTGGCGCGAAGAGTCCGCGAACGATGAACGACAATCCGTAAGGGAGACCCCATGAGCAGGCCCGCCAACCCCGTCACACTGCCGCTGTCGCAATATTCGCCCAAGCATTTCCTGCTGGCGGTGGCCGATGGCGTGGCGACGCTGACGCTGAACCGTCCAGAGCGAAAGAACCCGCTGACTTTCGAGAGCTACCGGGAACTCACCGACTTCTTCCGCGCCTGCGGCTTCGACGACGAGGTGAAGACCGTCGTGGTGGCCGGCGCCGGCGGCAATTTCTCGTCCGGCGGCGACGTCTTCGAGATCATCGGCCCGCTGGTGAAGATGGATACCAAGGGGCTGACCGCCTTCACCCGCATGACCGGCGATCTCGTCAAGGCGATGCGCGCGTGCCCGCAGCCGATCGTGGCCGCGGTCGAGGGCATCTGCGCCGGCGCCGGCGCGATCGTGGCGATGGCTTCCGACATGCGCCTGGCGGCGACCGGCGCCAAGGTCGCGTTCCTGTTCAACAAGGTCGGCCTTGCCGGCTGCGACATGGGGGCCTGCGCGATCCTGCCGCGCATCATCGGGCAGTCGCGCGCCTCGGAATTGCTCTATACCGGCCGATTCATGACGGCGGAGGAGGGCGAGCGCTGGGGCTTCTTCAGCCGCATCGTCGCGCCGGATCAGGTGTTGCCGCAGGCGCAAACGCTTGCCAAAGAGATCGCAGCAGGACCGACCTTCGCCAACACGATGACCAAACGGATGCTGGCAATGGAATGGGCGATGTCGGTGGAGGAGGCGATCGAAGCCGAAGCGGTCGCGCAGGCGCTGTGCATGACAACGGCCGATTTTGCACGCGCCTTCGAGGCATTTGCCAACAAGGCGAAGCCGGTGTTTCAGGGCAATTGAGGGCAAGGTATCGATTCAGCCTTCAAGCGGGTATGCAACGGTCTTTGAGGCCGTCATTGCGAGCGAAGCGAAGCAATCCATGGCGCTGCGAGCGGAAAGATGGATTGGTTCGTCGTTTCGCTCCTCGCAATGACGTCGCGACATAGTTCCGCGTTCCCGCGGCGTGATGCGCCCGGGGCTTGCATGATCCTTCCGCCCGGGAGGGCGTGGGGAACGCCGGGTGCCTGCTGCACCCGCAGCCTCGCGTGCAAGACAGAACAAAGTACACGAGCATAGTCACCACAGGTTCAGCCGGAATCGCCCGGCGTTCCCGCACGCAATGGTTTTAACGGCTTCCTTCGCGCTCTCCCCGGAGATCGGGCTGGTTTGTCTCCGTCACCTCGCAAGGATAACCCCGCGAAGCTTGGCGCCGGCGTCGAGGCGTCAGGACCACACGACTTGGCCGTCCGCAGGTCAGGCACCCTCGTCAGAAGCGCCGCCTGCGTCCACCGCATCCCGCCCCGCGTTCGTGACGATCGCGAAACGCCCCTTTGTGGGGCGGGACGGTGAACATATAGACTGGTTTGGGCGGGCGTGCAAGCAAGAATTACATAAATCAGAAAATAATTTCTTATTTGACGCAGAAGCAAAAAACCTATTTATTTCAAGGCCTCCGCCCGAAACGGCGTCAAATCCGGACTGGCGCTTGCCCGGGAAATACTTTAGGCTTCAAATAATATCAGGGCGATAGAGGCACCGGAGGCCTTCCATGAAGATCGCGGTCATCGGCGGCGGACCGGCCGGCCTCTATTCCGCGATCCTATTGAAGAAGCAGCGGCCGGAGGCCGAGATCACGGTCTATGAGCGCAATCGCGCCGACGACACCTTCGGCTTTGGCGTGGTGTTCTCCGACGCCACGCTCGACAATTTCGAAAAATACGACGCGCCGAGCTATCGCCGCATCACCGAGCAGTTCGCCTACTGGGACGATATCGCCGTGCATTTCCGCGGCACCGTGCATCGGGTCGGCGGCAACGGCTTCTGCGGCTGCTCGCGCCGCACGCTGCTCCTGATCCTGCAGGAGCGGGCGCGTGAACTCGGCGTCGCCCTGCTGTTCGAGGCCGACATCGAGGACGAGGCGCGCTTTGCCGATGCCGACCTGATCGTGCTAGCCGATGGCATCAACAGCCGCTTCCGCGACAAATATATCGGGCACTTCCAGCCCGAGGTGGACCTGCGCTCCAACAAATTCGCCTGGATGGGTTCGACCAGGCCGCTCGACGCCTTCACCTTCATCTTTCAGGAGACGAAGTGGGGCCCGTTCATCGCGCATGCCTATCAATACGAGGCTGGCCGCTCGACCTGGATTTTCGAGACCGATCCCGCAACCTTCAAGCGCGCGGGGCTGGAGGGATTGAACGAGAAACAGTCGGCCGACCGGATGGCACGGATTTTCGGCTGGTTTCTCGAAGGCCATCCGCTTTTGACCAATCGCTCGATGTGGCGCAATTTCCCCATGATCCGAAGCAAGCGCTGGGTCAAGGACAACATGGTGCTGCTCGGCGATGCCAAGGCGACCGCGCATTTCTCGATCGGCTCCGGCACCAAGCTCGCAATGGAAGACGCGATTGCGCTTGCGGACGCCATGCATCGCGCGCCAACGGTCGAGGCGGCGTTGCAGCAATATGAAGAGGGCCGCCGCGAGGAGGTCGAGAAGACCCAGCACGCCGCCGACGTGTCGCTGGTGTGGTTCGAGCACGTCGACCGGTTCTGGGACTTTGACCCGGTGCAGTTCGCCTTCGGCGTCATGACCCGGGCGAAGGCGATCACCTACGACAATCTGACCTTGCGGGCGCCCGATTTCGTCGCCGAAGTCGACAAGGCTTTTGCGAGACAGGTTCGCGCGAGGGGATTCGACGTCAACGTGGAGAAACCCGACGCGCCGATGTTCCAGCCGCTGCGCCTGCGCGAAATGACGATCGCCAATCGCGCGGTGGTGTCGCCGATGTGCATGTATTCGGCGAAAGATGGCGTGCCCGGCGATTTCCACCTGGTGCATTACGGTTCGCGCGCCGTCGGCGGCGCCGGGCTGATCTTCACGGAAATGACCTGCGTTTCCCGCGACGCGCGGATCACGCCGGGTTGCGCGGGCCTTTGGAACGACGAGCAGCAAGCCGTGTGGCGCCGCATCGTCGATTTCGTCCACGCCAATTCTGCGGCGAAAATCGCGCTGCAGCTCGGCCATGCCGGCCGCAAGGGCGCCACCAAATTGATGTGGGACGGCATGGACCGTCCGCTGGAGCAGGGCGGCTGGGACGTGATCTCAGCCTCGCCGATCCCCTACTTCCCCGACAGCCAGGTGCCGCGCGAGATGGATCGCGTGGCGATGGACAAGGTCAAGGCGGACTTCGTTCAGGCGGCGATGCGCGGCGAGGCCTGCGGGTTCGACATGCTGGAGCTGCATTGTGCCCACGGCTACCTGCTGGCGAGCTTCATCTCGCCGCTCACCAATCAGCGCACCGATGCTTATGGCGGCTCGCTCGCCAACCGCCTGCGCTTTCCGCTCGAAGTGTTCGAGGCGCTGCGCTCGGCGTGGCCTGCCCACAAGCCGATGTCGGTGCGCATCTCCGCGACCGACTGGGCCGAGGGGGGCATCACCGGTGATGACGCGCGTCGCGATCGCGCGCGCCTTTGCCGAGGCCGGCGTCGATCTCGTCGATGTCTCGACCGGCCAGACCGTGCGCGACGCCCAGCCGGTCTATGGCCGCATGTTCCAGACGCCGTTCTCCGATCAGGTCCGCAACGAGGCGCGCGTCGCCACCATGTGCGTCGGCAACATCACGACTGCGGATCAGGTCAATACCATCCTCGCTGCCGGCCGCGCCGACCTGGTGGCGCTCGGCCGGCCGCACCTGGTCGATCCCGCCTTCACGCTGAAGGCCGCGGCCTGGTACGGCGCTGATGGCGGTATTCTGCCCGCCGCAATATCTGCCCGGCAAGGAGCAGATCTTCCGCAACAGCGTGCGCGACCGGCAGGATTTCGAGGACCTGAAAACCAAGGCCAAGCCGAAGACGAGGGCCGAGCTCAAGGCGGAGGCGACAAAGCCGCTTGCGGCGGAGTGACCCCGTATGCGAGTTTACGGCGCTGGCGTGGCGCTTGGGTTTGAGTGGAGGCGATTGCTGTCGCCGCAAGCAAAGCCGAAAGCCAGATCGAACTCCACGATGCGGCCGCATGCAAGCCACGCGTTTCAAACCCAAATGAATTCGGAGATGGTGATCGGCGTTTTGACTTGCGGCATCCCGTGAATTATTTGAAGGTCAAAAGATCGGCTCAGGCCGAAATGAGCGGTCCCGCTGCCTTCTGTTGCGCAGGTACGAATGGCATCCATGATCCTTAACTCCGAGACCAAGGCCGTCGAGCTGCCGGAAGATCACGGCAACGAACTGAGATTGTGGCTCAGGCTCCTGACCTGCACGACCCTGATCGAGGGCGAGGTGCGCAGCCGCTTGCGCGGCCGCTTCGACGTCACGCTGCCGCGCTTCGACCTGATGGCCCAGCTCGACAAGGCGCCCGACGGCATGACGCTGTCGGATGTCTCGAAGCGGATGATGGTCAGTAACGGCAACGTCACCGGCCTCGTTGAGCGGCTCGTCGAATCAGGCCATCTCGATCGGCGAACTTCCGACACAGACCGGCGGGTGCAGGTAATTCGGCTGACCAAGATCGGCCGCGCCGAATTCCGCAAGATGGCGGCCGAGCACGAGCTCTGGATCGCCGACATCTTCTCCGATCTGACCCCGAAGGATGTCCGCGAACTGATGCGGCTATTGGCCAAGACCAAGGGCTCCGCACAGAAATCTGCGCAAAAGCGGGCGCCGTAAGCCTTCGAGCGCGGCGGTCGACTACGGAGGTCGATACAACAATCGGGTCCGGTTTCCGGAAAACCCGCGATCATGGCGGGGCGCTGAAAATGCATTGGATAGGGCGGATTTGGGCCCTTGCGCCAAATTACTTTAAGTATAAAATGTTTCGGACTAAAGCATCGCCGGTCGGACCGGACACAGGTCCTCAAGTCTCTCATCTCGAAAACAAGGGACGGTGGAAATGTCGGCTGCAATTCCGAGCCTCGACGCACCGCTCGGCCCATCGGGCCACGTCGACGATTTTGCGCGGCGAAATCTGCCGCCATCCGGCCAGTGGCCGGCCTTGCTGCTGGACCGGCCGGAGTTCAGCTATCCCGAATATCTCAACGCTGCCGTCGAACTGACCGACCGCATCGTCGAGCAGGGGATGGGCGATCGCATCGCGCTGATCGGCAATGGCCGGCAGCGCACCTACAAGGAACTGGCGGACTGGTCGAACCGGCTGGCTCATGCGCTGGTGGAGAATTACGGCGTCAAGCCCGGCAACCGCGTCCTGATCCGCTCCGGCAACAATCCGGCGCTGGTCGCGGCATGGCTTGCGGCGACCAAGGCCGGCGCCGTCGTCGTCAACACCATGCCGATGCTGCGCGCCGGCGAACTGACGAAGATCGTCGACAAGGCGGAGATCGCGCTGGCGCTGACCGACAGCCGCATCGCCGACGAGTTGGTCGCGTGCGCCAAGACCAGCCGGTTCCTCAAGCAGGTCGTGAATTTTGACGGCACCTCGAACCACGATGCCGAGCTTGACCGGGTCGCGCTGAACAAGCCGGTTCGCTTCGATGCGGTCAAGACCGGCCGGGACGATGTTGCACTGTTCGGGATTCACCTCGGGCACCACGGGTGAGCCGAAGGCGACGATGCACTTCCACCGCGATCTCCTGATCGTCGCGGATGGCTATGCCCGCGAAGTGCTCAACGTCACGCCGGACGATGTTTTCGTCGGCTCGCCGCCGCTGGCCTTCACGTTCGGCCTCGGGGGGCTGGCGATTTTTCCGCTGCGCTTCGGCGCGACCGCGACGCTGCTGGAGAACGCAGCGCCGCCCGAGATGGTCAGGATCATCGAGACCTACAAGGCGACGATCTGCTTCACGTCGCCGACCGCGTACCGGGCGATGATGGCCGCGATGGACAGGGGCGCCGACCTGTCGTCGCTGCGGCTTGCGGTTTCTGCAGGTGAAACCCTGCCGGCGCCGGTGTTCGAAAGCTGGACCCGGAAGACTGGCAAGCCGATCCTCGATGGCATCGGCTCGACTGAATTGCTGCATATCTTCATCACCAACCGGGTCGATGACGCCGCGCCCGGAACGACGGGACGACCGGTTGCCGGCTACGAGGCGAAGATCGTTGACGAAGACATGAAGGAATTGCCGCCGGGCACCGCCGGCAAGCTTGCGGTTCGCGGCCCGACCGGATGCCGCTATCTCGCCGATATCAGGCAGTCGAACTATGTGCGTCAGGGGTGGAACCTGACGGGCGATACCTTCGTGCGTGACGCGAAGGGCCGCTTCTGCTTCGTGGCGCGGTCTGACGATATGATCATCTCTTCCGGCTACAACATCGCCGGCCCCGAGATCGAGGCCGCCTTGCTGATGCATCCGGCGGTCGCCGAATGCGGGGTGGTCGGCGCGCCCGACGAAGCGCGCGGCATGATCGTCAAGGCCTATGTGGTGCTTGCGGCCGGCATGGAAGCCGACGAGCGGCTTGCAACCGAATTGCAGGATCACGTCAAGCGCGAGATCGCGCCTTACAAATATCCGCGTGCGGTCGAATTCGTCGCGCAACTGCCGAAGACGGAAACCGGCAAGCTGAAGCGGTTCGCGCTGCGGCAGATGGCGCGAGAAGGCAGCGCCTCGGCGGGCATGGCCGCGGAATGAATGCATTTCACGTGATGGAGAATGGTCAGTGAGCACGCAAAACGGGCCCACACTTGCGGTGCTGCCGGTGGCAACGAGCGAGCCTTCCGCCGAGGGTGCGCAAATCCTGCAACCGGGCGGCTGGCCGGCGCCGAAGGGATATGCCAACGGAATGGCGGCCGAGGGCCGGCTCGTGGTGACCGGTGGCGTGATCGGCTGGAACGAGCGCGGCCGTTTGCCGGAAGGTTTTGTGGCGCAGGTTCGTCAGACTCTAGGGAACATCTCAGCCATTCTGGCGGAAGGTGGCGCGCGGCCCGAGCATCTGGTTCGTCTCACCTGGTATGTCGTCGACATGGACGAATATCTGGCGAACCTCAAAACGCTGGGTCAGGTCTACCGCGATATCTTCGGCGCGCATTATCCGGCGATGGCGCTGGTCCAGGTCGTGCGCCTGGTCGAAAAGGCCGCGCGGGTCGAGATCGAGGCGACCGCGGTGGTGCCGCGCTAGGTGCGGCGTTCCGATAGGTTCCTTGCGGAATCCTCAGCATCATCAGTGACAAGTGCGCCGCGTGTTGGTGGTTGTCACATCTCGACAACGCAGAATCTGCCCGGAAACCGGGCAGATCGTCACAATGATCAAAGATTGCATTTTATTAAAAGAACATCGCTCGCGGGAATTTTTCTTTTCTCAATCCTGATCTCGAGCTATAAGCACTTCGCTGCTTACCGTCACATTCCGCGTATTTTCAGGGAGGTCGGATATGGCAAGACACGCATCACTTCATCTCAACAATAAGGAACAGCCCACGCTGGTTCGCGTGACGTTACCGACAAAAATCACCGAGCCGGAGTTGGCTCGGCTCACTGACCATATTGTGCAAAATATCGTTCGGCCGCACACCGGCTGCACCTGCCTTTCGGGCCGGATAAACGTGTTGATCGAGAGCGTATTTCAGGAGGCCGTTCAGGTCGAGCTTTAGTCTCCGCCGAACGTATTCCGCATGAAATCCGAAAGAGTTCTGGTCGGGTTGCTCAACAACCCGGTGGTGCCGTCTGTCGTCGCCCATGCGCCGGATCTCGTCCAATACATCGGCGTCATACCGGATCGACTCTGGTATGATTTCGAGTTTGGCGGGACCACCGGCAGGCGGTTTCGGCGTGTCACCGGCGCGATCAAGGAACTTAAGCAGTGTGCCACTGGGCGCGTTCTCGGCGGCCATTGCATCGGCCTGTCGCTGCCGAGCGCCATACCACTCGACCTCGCAATGGTCGAAGAAGTTGCCTCACTTGCGCGCGAGCTGGATTTTCAGTGGTTTAGCGAACATTTGAGCATGTTCCTGGTGGCACATGGCAGCGTTCCCAACGCCCAGGCCGGCCTGGGTCTGCCCGTCGCGTTCGATGAAGAGAGCTTTGAGATCATTCGCAGCAAGCTGGCGGTGTTGAAGCCGATGCTCGGTTGCAGGCTCCTGATGGAAAACACCGCCGTCTTCACGCCGGTGCCCGACAGCGACATGAGCGAACCGCAGTTTCTCAACCGCCTTTGCTCGGAAGCCGACTGTGGCACGCTCCTTGACCTGCATAATCTGTATGTCGGCCAGCAGAACGGCGTGCTGTCGCCGCGCGACTATCTCGAGCAGATAAATCCCGCCTGCGTCGAGGAAATTCACATCGCCGGCGGCGACGAACTCGCCGGATTCTATACCGACTCTCATTCCGGCCTGACCCCTCCCGAGGTATGGGAATGGGCCTACGAGTTCGGACCGCGCTTTGAGAATCTCCGCGCGATCGTGTTCGAATTCCACGAATCCTATTTCGAAAAGCTGGGCCTGCAAGGCATCACAGGAGAACTCGAACGGATGCATCGACTGGCGGACCGGCTCGCATCGAAGGCGCAAAGCCGTGTTGCTTGAATTCCAGCAGGCGCTCGCCGACCTCGTCGCATCACCCGACTTCTGCCGGCAAGCGCGCGCCGACCCAGAGGTGCTCAAGCAAAGATATGATCTGTCGGCGCGGGAGCATTACCGCCTCGTCAACATGATCAACCAGCCCGGTATGGCGCTGAATTGCATGCTGTACCGTTCAAACCGGCTCGCGCCGCTGGCGCAAAATCTGTACGGACTCTGCAAGGCACTTGGAGCAAGGCTTGGACCGCTGTTGACCGAATACTCGGCGCTCTACCCCAACACGACCGTGCACTTCTACCTCGAATGCGATCAATTCTGCAGCTTCATTGAGAAGAAACTTGCAAATGGCCTGCGGCTCGAGCCGGAAGCACTGGCTGTGTTCGCCGAAGAAAGCCTGAAGGTCAGATTGAACCTGAGGGCCACCGAGACGGTGCTATGACGGCCGCGCAATAGCGATGCGGAGGCAACACGCGCGGGTCGAGATCGAGGCGATCGCGGTGGTGCCGCGCTGAGTCAGGGAGCAGCCAGCCGGTCAGACCATTGGCACGCGTTTGGCGGCGACGGCGGCCGGTGAAATGACGTCGATATCGAGCGGCGCCCGCCAGCGCTCGGTTAAGCGGACCGCGGGCGCCGCGTTGCTGTTCGGCGCACCGTCAAGGACAAAGCCCTCGAAGCCGCCGTTCATCACCTCGTTGCATTTTTGCACATAGACCGGGAAACCGCCGATATACGGCATGAAGACGCGCGGCCGGCCGGGGATGTTGGTGCCGACATACCAGGAGCTGCAGGTCGATCGCAGCGAGACGGTCGATACCTCGTTGACGTGCTCGACCCAGGCGTCCTCATCCCGGACGATCGGCTCGATGGTCGCGGCTCCGATATCCCGCATGTGGCCCATGCAGTCCGCGAGCCAGTCGACATGCTGCTCGATCGCCTGGATCATGCTGGCCAGCACCGATGGGCTGCCGGGACCGGTGATCATGAACAGATTGGGAAAGCCTGCCGACGCGATACCGAGATAGGCGCGCGGACCCGCACGCCACTTTTCGGCAAGCGTCAGGCCACCTCGGCCGGTGATCCTGATCCGGTCGAATGACCCCGTCATGGCGGCAAAGCCGGTGGCGCTGACGACGGCGTCCAGTCTGTATTCGACGCCGCCGACCTCGATCCCATCGGCGGTGAAGCGCTCGATCGGCGTTTTCGAGACGTCGACCAGTTTGACGTGCGGCAGGTTATAGGTTTCGAAGTAGCCGGTATCGACGCAAAGACGTTTGCATCCGAACACATTGCCGGGACACAACAGCTCCGCCGTGGCCGGATCCCTGACGATGCTGCGGATCTTCGCGCGCGCAAAGTCGGCGATGGTGTCGTTGGCGGCCTTTTCGAACAACAGATCGCCGTAGGCGCCGAGAAATGGCAAGCCGCCGCGTGCCCAAGCCTCTTCGTACTGCCTTTCGCGGTCCTCGGGGCCGGCCTCGAGCGCCGGCTTGGTGTTGAATGGAAAATAGAAGCCAGTCGGGCGGGCGCGCGCCTTCGCGCGCAGCGACGGGTAGTCGGCCTTGACCGCCTGCCGGTACTCCGGCGTCAGCTTCTCGTTCCACGCCGGTACCGACCAGGTCGCGGTGCGCTGGAACACGGTGAGGGTAGCAGCCTCCTGCGCGATGATCGGGATCGACTGGATCGCCGAGGAGCCGGTACCGATCACGCCGACCCTGAGCCCGGTGAAGTCGACCCCTTCATGCGGCCATTGCCCGGTGTGATAGACGGGCCCGCGAAAATCCCCGAGACCCCTGAAGGCCGGGCGGTTCGGCGCCGACAGGCAGCCGACGGCCATGATGCAGAATCTTGCGCTGACCCGGTCGCCGCGGTCGGTCTCGATATGCCAGCAGCTTGCTTCTCCATCGAAGGTTGCTGCGACGACGCGCGTGCTGAACACGATGTGCCGGCGCAGATCGAAGCGATCGGCGATGTGGTTGGCGTAGGCGAGGATTTCGGGTTGCGGCGCGTACTTCTCCGACCAGTTCCATTCCTGGTCCAGTTCCTCCGAGAAGGAGAAGGAGTACTGCATGCTCTCGACGTCGCAGCGCGCGCCCGGATAGCGGTTCCAGTACCAGGTGCCGCCGACCCCGTCGCCCGCCTCGAACACCCGCGCCGAAAAGCCAAGTCCGCGCAGGCGATGCAGCATGTACATTCCGGCGAAGCCGGCACCGACCACAACCGCATCGAAAACCGTGCCTGTTTCGGCAGCACGCTCCCGCGGCATTGTAGCGTCGGTGGTCATGATTCCTGTCTTCCTCCGGGCGTGAGGCCAAAATTATCCGAAAATGCCCGGGATGCGCGACCAAAATCGCGCATCCCTCCTCATGCGCACATGATCGTGGCGCGGATCAGTACGGACCGCAATAGCGCGGTGGGACCAGGACCCACGCGCCATCGGGCCGCTGCAGGTAACAGCCCTGCCGGTAATAATAATAACCACCCGGCCGCGGCTGGCCTTGAGAGGCGACCGCGGCTCCGGTCGTGGCACCGACGATCGCGCCGATCGCCGCGCCGCGCCCGCCGCCGACCGCGCCGCCGACGATCGCGCCCGCCGCGCCGCCAACGATGGCGCCGCCGATCGGGTTCTGCGCCGAGGCTTTTTCGGCTTGCCCAACGACCGCAACCGCGAGCAGCGCCGCCAGCGCAAACTTGCCTATCATTTCATTCTCCTCAATCTGTTGGTTTTCTCGATGATCGAAAATAGGGTCGCAAGGGGCGACCATGGCAGCCTTGACCTGGGTCAAAGCTGCCGCGGCCGAGCGACGGATGAGGTGATCGCGCCGCGACGCGCGTCACTTCAACCGGTCACGAATCTTGTCGAGCCCGGCATGCGCGCACGCATCGTCGAGCTTGGCCCCTGGCGCGCCGGCGGCGCCGATCGAGCCGATCACCTCGTCGCCGAGCTTGATCACGATGCCGCCGCCGAAGAACATCACATGCGGCAGCTTGGCGAGCGGGGCGATCGAATTCTCGCCCTTGGCGCGCTCCGCAAGCGCAATGGTGTCGTTCTTGAACGAGACGGCGGTGTAGGCCTTGTCGTAGGCGCTATCGAGGCTGTGGATGCCGGCTCCGTCGCCCCGCAACTCCGCGATGACAGCGCCGTCGGCATCGAGCACGACGGCGGTTTCGCGATAACCCTGCCGGGCGCAGGCCGCGACCGTCTCGCCCGCCGCCTCGAGCGCAAGCGCTGCGGGAATTCGATGCGTCGGTATCGTATCGGCCTGCGACGCCGACGCAGCCACGAGCGCTGCTGCCGCCAGCGCCATCTTCGATGCGAGCTTCATGATCGGCCTTCTGCGGTGCAAGCCCTAGTTCCGATAGGACGGGTCGGCGCGATCGAGCTGGCGCATCAACGCGGGCCACGCCAAATCGCCGTTGCGGTTGGGCAAGTTGGGCCGCGGTTTCACCTTGTCGAAAGTCTTCTCCAGCACATCCTGCGGCGGGTAGATGAGCTTGGTGTTGCAGGACAGCGCCATCACCTGCACCTGGCAGGCGCGCTCCATGCGATAGAGCAGGCTGAAGGTCGCAGGAATCGTGCGGCCGACCACCAGCAGTCCGTGGTTGCGCAGCACCATCGCTTCGTGATTGCCGAGGTCCCTGACCAGCCGCTCGCGCTCGTCGATATCGTCGGCGATGCCTTCGAAGTCATGATAGGCGATGTGGAGGAACCGCATCGAGGTCTGCGCCAGCGGCAATAGCCCGCATTCCATCGCCGAGACCGCCATGCCGGCCGGCGTGTGGGTGTGCGCCACGCAGTCGACGTCGTGCCGGGCCATGTGGATGGCGCTGTGAATGACGAAGCCGGCGGCGTTGACGTTGTAGTCCGAGGCGTTGAACAGCACGTTGCCGTCGAGGTCGACCTTGATCAGGCACGAGGCATTGATTTCCTCGTACAGCATCCCGTAAGGGTTGATCAGGAAGTGGTCATGGGTGCCGGGCACGCGGCAGGAAATGTGGTTGGCGACCATTTCGGTCATGCCGTACATCGCGGTGAGGCGGTAGCAGGCGGCGAGATCGACCCGCGTTTGCCATTCCTCGGCGCTCACCTGTTCGCGAACCGACCTGACGATCTTGATGGCGGGGGAATTGACGGGAGGGGTCATCGAGAGGGCTCCATTGGAACGGGGTAGATCGCGCAAGGCGGGGGCGAGCGATAGAGGCTCAGAATACCGGCAATGCCGGTTGCGCCGCAAGGTTGGCGCCGCCGCCGTCGCTGCAACGCAGCTATCGCCAATGCGCTGCGGTCAACGCCCGCAGCGTTGCTCCGCGATTGACCTGCCCTACAGCCATGCTGCAGGGCAAAAGACCCGGCGTCGCAAATCCTTCATACGCTGCCTATACTTGGTCGCCCGTTAATGCTGATGTCGCGCCCTTCCAGTGACGCCTTATCTTTGAACATCGGAGCCAGTTTCATGAAGATCGTCCGTCTTGTTCTCGCCTTGCTCGCGCTGTCGCTGCTTGCGCCGCTGCAATCCGCCAAGGCGGCCGACGTCATCTGTTATAACTGCCCGCCGGAATGGGCGGACTGGGGCTCGATGCTCAAGGCCATCAAGGCCGACCTCCACTACGACATTCCCCAGGACAACAAGAATTCGGGCCAGGCGCTGGCGCAGATTCTGGCCGAGAAGAACAATCCGGTCGGCGATATCGGTTATTTCGGCGTCACCTTCGGCATGAAGGCCAAGACGGAAGGCGCGCTCGAACCCTATAAGCCGGTCAACTGGGACCAGGTGCCGGCAGGATTGAAGGATCCGGACGGCTACTGGACCACGATCCATTCGGGCACGCTCGGGCTGTTCGTGAACAAGGATGCGCTTGGCGGCAAGCCGGTGCCGGCCTGCTGGAAGGATCTCCTGAAGCCGGACTACAAGGGCATGGTCGGCTATCTCGATCCCTCCTCGGCTGCGGTCGGCTATGTCGGCGCGGTCGCGATCAACCTGGCGCTCGGCGGCTCCGCGTCCAATTTCGATCCGGCGATCAACTTCTTCAAGGAGTTGCGCAAGAACGACCCGATCGTTCCCAAGCAGACCTCCTACGCCCGCGTGGTCTCCGGCGAAATGCCGATCCTGCTCGACTATGACTTCAACGCCTATCGGGCCAAATATTCGGAGAAGGGCAATTTCGAGTTCGTGATCCCGTGCGAGGGCTCGGTGGTTTACCCCTACGTCATCGGCCTCGTGAAGAACGCGCCCGACAAGGACAAGGCGAAGAAGGTGCTGGACTATCTGCTGTCCGACAAGGGCCAGGCGATCTGGACCAATGCCTATTTGCGCCCGGCGCGGCCGATTCCACTGCCGGAAGACGTGAAGAAGAAGTTCTTGCCGGACAGTGACTATGCGCGGGCCAAGGCCGTCGATTGGGGCCAGATGGAAAGCGTGCAAAAAGGTTTTGTCGACCGCTATCTCGCCGAGGTTCGCTGATGCAGTATGTTGCCCCGCATTAGGGGCACCATACTTTCATGCCGCACAAGACCTTCGTCTGGTTGTGTCTGTTGCCGCTCACGGTGGTGACGGTCGCGTTCTTCCTGCTGCCGATGGCGCGGCTGGTGGTGACGGGCGCCGAGGGTCCGCAAGGGCTTGCCGGCTATCTCGCCATCCTGACCGAACCGCGCTACCGCGCCACCCTGATCAATACCGTGGTGCTGGCGGCGGCAACCACGATTACCACGCTGATCATTGCCACCGTCGCGGGGATGTTCCTGCAACGCCATCGCTTTCCCGGCCGCGCCGTGCTGATCGCAATGCTGACCTTTCCGCTGGCGTTTCCCGGCGTCGTGGTCGGCTTCCTGATCATCCTGCTCGCGGGGCGGCAGGGGCTGATCGGCGATATCTCGAACCGCCTGTTCGGCGAGAAGATCGTGTTTGCCTATTCGATCTACGGGCTGTTTCTCGGCTATCTCTATTTCTCGATCCCGCGCGTCATTCTCACCGTCATGGCGGCGGTGCAGAAGCTCGACGCCGGCCTCGAGGAAGCCGCGCGCTCGCTCGGCGCCGGGCCCTGGGCGGTGCAGCGCGACGTCGTGCTGCCGGCGCTGGCGCCCGCCTTCATCGCCTCCGGCGCCATTGCCTTTGCGACGGCGATGGGCGCCTTCGGCACGGCTTTCACGCTCGCCACCAATATCGACGTGCTGCCGATGCTGATCTATACCGAGTTCACGCTGGCCGCGAATTTTGCGACCTCGGCGGCGCTGTCGATCGGGCTCGGTATCATCACCTGGGCCATGCTGGCGCTGGCCCGCTCGTTCAGCGGCAGCGCGGTCGCCGCGGCCGGATGAGACCATGCGTGACCGCCTGATCTTTGCCCTCCAGTTGTTGTTCACGCTGCTGGTCGCCGCCTTCCTGGTGGTGCCCGCGATCCTGTCGATCACCGCAGGCGTCACCGTGAATTACTTCCGCGGCATCGCTTCGGGCGTGACGCTGCAATGGGTGTTTCAGGTCTGGGACCTCTATGCCGACACCATTTTCCTCTCGTTCGTGATCGCCTTTGCCACGCTTGCCGTTACGCTCTTGGCCGGCGTTCCCGCCGCCTACGCCCTGCATGTGCGGGGAGGGCGGCTGTCGCGCCTCGTCGAGGAAATCATCACGCTGCCGCTCGCTATCCCCGGGCTTGCGATCGCGCTCGCGCTATTGCTCACCTACCAGGGCTTTGGCGGGTTTCGCCGTTCGTGGCTGTTCATCCTCACCGGGCACGTCGTCTTCACCATGCCGTTCATGGTGCGCTCGGTGATGGCGGTGTTCGCGACCGTCGACGTCAGGACGCTGGACGAGGGCGCGGCGTCGCTGGGCGCCTCGCCGTGGCGGCGCTTCCGCGACGTCATCGTTCCCAATGCGGTGCCGGGAATTCTGGCGGGCTCGCTCATGGTAGTGACGCTGTCGCTCGGTGAATTCAACCTGACCTGGATGCTGCATACGCCGCTGACCAAGACGCTGCCGATCGGGCTTGCCGACAGCTACGCCTCGATGCGGCTGGAAGTCGCTTCCGCCTATACGCTGATTTTCTTCATCATGATCATCCCGCTTCTCGTTGCCATGCAGATGTTTGCCGACCGGGAGCAGGCGAGATGAACGCGGGCGCCGGACATGGCGCCGCGGTGCGCGTCGAGGCCTGCGGCAAGACCTTTGCCGACGGCACGCGCGCGCTGGAACCGGCAACGCTGGACATCGCGCGCGGCGAGACGCTGGTGCTGCTCGGCCCCTCCGGCTGCGGCAAGACCACGATGCTGCGCATCATCGCGGGGCTCGAATTGCCTGATAAAGGCGGCAGCGTGCTGTTCGACGGCAAGGACATGACCGCGGTGCCGATCGAGGCGCGCAATGTCGGCATGGTGTTTCAGTCCTACGCGTTGTTTCCAAACATGAGCGTCGCCGACAATATCGGCTACGGCCTGAAGATCCGCGGCATGCCGAGGGACAAGCGCGCCGCGCGCGTCGCCGAACTGGTGGCGCTGACGAATATTTCCGGGCTCGAGAACCGCCGTATCGACCAGCTCTCCGGCGGCCAGCGCCAGCGCGTGGCGCTGGCGCGCGCGGTCGCGATCCGGCCCGGCATCCTCTTGCTCGACGAGCCGCTGACCGCGCTCGACGCCGCGCTGCGCGAACGGCTGCGCGGCGAACTCAATCGCCTGCTGCGCGCGCTCGGGATCACGACAATTTATGTGACCCACGACCAGTCCGAGGCGATGGAGCTTGGCGACCGCATCGTGGTGATGCAGAAGGGATCGATCGCCCAGATTGGCACGCCGCGCGAGATTTATTTCGAGCCGAAAAGCCGCTTCGTTGCCGAATTCATTGGCGCGGCGAACATCATCGAGGCGCCGGTCGAGCGGGGTCATCTGGTGCTGCCGGGCGGCCGGCTGGGAATCGGCGGCGATGCGAGCTCGCCGGCGGCGGTCGCGATGATCCGCCCCGAGACCATCGGCGTGGTGGCGGCGGCAGAAGCGCCGCTTTCGGGAACCATCGAGAGCGTGAGCTTCATCGGCGACCGGCAACGCATGGTCGTCAGCGGCGCGGCCAGTAAACCTCTCACGATCGATGCGCCGAACACTGTGAAAGCCGCGGCCGGCGAACGGATCGGGCTTGCGATCGCGCCCGAGGCTGTCAGGCTGTTGCCGGGGGAACACTGAAGGAGACGCGATGCCGCAAAAACCCGTTCACATCGCGCAGATTTCCGATCTGCACATCAAGCCGCCGGGGACCCTTGCCTACCAGCGCGTCGATACCGCCGCGGCGCTCGAGCGTTGTGTCGCCACCTTGAATGAATTCACTCCGGCGCCCGACTTGGTGGTCATCTCCGGCGACCTCGCGGATAAGCCGACGGCGGAGGAATATCAGCATCTCCAGCGCCTGCTGATGCCGCTGAAACTGCCGTTTGCCGCCATTCCCGGCAATCACGATTCCCGCGAAATGATGCGCGCCGCGCTGCCGCAGGATTATGCCTTCCCGTCCGGCGCGCTCAATCAGCGGATCGAGATCGGCGGCCTCGACCTCGAGCTCCTGGATTTCGAGCGTCCCCCGCAAGCCGCATGGCGAACTCGACGCGCCGACCCTGCAATGGCTCGAGGAGGGGCTTGCGGCATCCTCCGACCGGCCGGCGCTGTTATTCCTGCACCATCCGCCGTTTGTGACCGGCATCGCGCATATGGACCGCCAGAACCTGCGCAACGCCGCAGACTTCGAGTCCATCGTCAGGCGCCACCCGCGCGTCAGGCTGATCGCCGCCGGCCACGTCCACCGCGCAACGCTTTCGATGTTCGCCGGCGTCGCGACCACGATCTGCCCCGCGTCCAACCACGCCGTCGAGCTCGATCTCGCACAATTGCGCGAGCCCTCCTTCAAGGTCGAGCCGCCGGCCTTCCACCTCCACACCTGGTTTCCCGGCGAAGGCTTCGGCAGCGTCGTCACCCACCAGGTCCCGATCGGGAATTTCGACGGACCGCATCCGTTTTTTGGGCCGGATGGGCGGTTGTTGTGAGCGGGCAATAGAAGCCGCTGCGAAGGCCGCGCCGGCCACGTGCGCCCCGTGCAAAGCCCGGGGTATTCCTGCCCGCATGTTGGGCGCTATAAGGATCGAACCCAGCCTCCTTGTTTGGTGAAACAGATGTATCCCGATCCGACTTCGCGCTCCCACGGCCTGTACCAACGCGCTCTGTCGAGCCTGCCGGGCGGCAATACCCGGACCACCGTGTTCATGACGCCCTATCCGATCTACGCGGCGCGCGGCGCGGGCTGCCGGGTCTTTGATGTCGACGGCAACGAATATATCGACTGCATCAATAATTTCACCTCGCTGATCCACGGTCACGCGCACCCTGTTCTGGTCGAAGCCGCGACGCGCCAGCTCGCGCTTGGATCGGCGTTTGGTCTGCCGACCGAGTCCGAGATCGACCTCGCCGAACTGCTTGCCTCGCGCCTGTCGTCGGTGGAGCAGGTGCGGTTCACCAATTCGGGCACGGAAGCCGTGATGATGGCGCTGAAGGCCGCGCGCGCCTTCACCGGCCGGCCGAAGATCGCCAAATGCGAGGGGGCCTATCATGGCACCTACGACTACGCCGAGGTCAGCCTCGATCCCGCGCCGGACACCTGGGGCCGCAATGCGCCGGTGTCGGTCGCCTACGCCAGGGGCACGCCCGAGAATGTGCTGGCCGATGTCGTCACGATTCCCTTCAACGATGCCGAGGCCGCAGTGAGCCTGGTCCGCGAGCACGGCGCCGAGCTCGCCTGCGTGCTGGTCGATCCGATGCCGAACCGCGCGGGCCTCGTGCCGGCGGACCAAGCCTATCTCCAGGCGCTACGCCAGGTCACCCGCGAAGTGGGGGCGCTGCTGATCTTCGACGAGGTGATCACGTTTCGGCTGAGCTTTCGCGGGGCGCAAGGATTGTGGGGTATCGATCCCGATCTCACGACGCTCGGAAAGATCATGGGCGGCGGCTTCCCGGTCGGCGCCGTCGGCGGCAAACGCGAATTCATGGCGGTGTTCGATCCGAGGTCCGGCAAGCCGGCGCTTCCGCACGGCGGAACGTTCTCCGCCAATCCCGTGACGATGCGCGCGGGTCTCGCCGCGATGGAATTGCTCGACGAGGCGGCATTCGCACGGCTCGATGCGATCGGAGCTGTTGTACGCGGCGGCATCGACGATGCGTTCCGCCGCCACGGCGTGCCCGGCCGCACGGTCGGTCTCGGTTCGCTCCTGAAAGTGCATTTTGCCGATCGCCCGATCCGCGATTACCGTTCCGCCTATCCGACCGCGCAGGAGTCGCAGCGCCAGCTCGTCTTCTATCGGGGACTGCTCAATCGAGGCGTGCTGGCCGCGGGCAATGGATTGATGGCATTGTCGACGCCGATGCAAGATGCCGACATCGATGGAATCATCACCGCGGCCTCCGAGGCGCTTGCCGAGGTTTCCGCCACTGTCTGAGTCAAGCCACCCGATCCAGTGCCAACTCCCTGCCCGCAGGCGCGCATGTCCCCGAAAATCGATCCCATCACGCGGTCCGTCGTCCAGCACCGGCTGAGCTCGATCGTGAAGGAGATGGGCGAGGCCATGCTTCGCACCTCCTATTCGCAGATCCTCAATTCCAGCCGGGATTTTTCGCTCGGAATTTGCGACACGCGCGGACGGCTGATCGCGCAGGCCGATCACATCCCGGTGCATATCGGCGCGCTGCCGTGGGCGACGCTCGCCGTCGAGGCGCGGTTCAAGGACGTGCGGCCGGGCGACGTCATCCTGCTCAACGACCCCGATCATGGCGGCAGCCATCTGCCGGACCTGACGGCGTTCGTGCCGATTTTCGACGGCGATCGGCGCCTGCTCTGGACCGTCGTCCGCGCGCATCAGAGCGACATCGGCGGCGCTACGCATGGCGGCTATAATCCGGGCGCGACGGAAATCTACCAGGAGGGCCTGCGCGTCCCGCCGATCAAGCTGTATGAGGTGGGACGGCTGCGCGACGACCTGCTAGATTTGCTGGCCCTGAACATCCGCAACCCCAGGGAGTTCCGCGGCGATCTGGCGGCGATGGTCGGGGCGGCGCATCTCGGCGAGCGCCGGCTGTCACGGCTGTTTTCGGAATTCGGCGCGCCGGTCGTGGAGGCGGCGGTGGAAACCATCCTGGACGCCGCCGAGCAGCAGACCCGCGCGGTGGTCTCGACCTGGAAAGACGGCGTGTTCCATGGCGAGGCGTTTCTCGATGACGACGGCCATGGCCGCAGCGACATCAGGATCGCGGCAAAGGTCACCAAGAAGGGCAGCGATATCGAGATCGACCTGTCGGACTCCGATCCGCAGTCGACCAGCTTTGTCAATTCTTCGCACGCCAATATGCAGTCCGCGGTCGTGATGGCCTTTGCCTATCTGATCGACGCCGAAATCCCCAAGAATGCCGGCGCGCTGCGGCCGCTCAAGATCGTCGCCAGACAAGGCACCATCGTCTGGGCCGATCCGGGCCGTCCGGTGACGCTGTGCACCAGCCATCCCTCCAACGAAATCGTGGAGGCCATCATCAAGGCGATGTCGGGCTCCTGCCCGGAGCGCGCCATGGCCGGCTGGGGCCGCCGCTTCCGGATCGCAATCCAGGGCGAGGATCCGCGCACCAGGCGCAATTTCATCTGGCACATGTTCCAGGCCCGTCCCGGCGGCGGCGCTTCCGCGGGCGGCGACGGCTGGTCGTCGATCGGCGAATGGCACTCGGTCGGCGGGATCAAGTTCGGCAGCATCGAAGTCGCGGAGGTGCGGTTTCCGCTGTACTTCCGTCACCACGAATTTCGCGCCGGTTCCGGCGGGGATGGCCAGTTTCGCGGCGGCCTCGGCGTCGCGCTCGATCTGGTGCTGGAAACGGTAAAGCCCGCACGCGCCAACACCGCCGGCGACGGCGTGCGCTACGGGCCGTGTGGGATGCTCGGCGGCAAGGATGGCGTTCCCCACAGCTATCGCCTGATATCGGAGGGCCATGCGCCGCGCGTGCTGCGCACCAAGGAAGTAGGCATCGAGATTCGTCCCGGCGACTGCCTCGAGATTCGCTCGTCCGGCGGTGGCGGCTGGGGCCCGCCGACGCTTCGGTCCGAACAGGCGGGCCGCCGCGATCGCGAGCAGGGCCTGACCTGCGACGATGTGACAACCGGGCAGGCTTGCTGAACATGTTCACGATCGGGGTCGACGTCGGAGGGACCTACACGGACGTGGTCGCGATCGACCAGGCCGGGCAGACCGTGTTCGCGAAGTCACCGTCGACTCCGGCCGACCAGTCCGTCGGGGTCATGGCTGGCCTTGATGAACTGGCGCGAAGGCTGAAGCTGACGCGAGAAGAGATGCTGGCAGGCACGGAACGGCTGGTGCACGGCACGACGGTTGCTACCAACGCGCTGCTGGAACGCAAGGGCGCGAAGGTCGCGCTGCTGACGACGGAAGGCCATCGCGACGTCGTCGAGATGCGCGAAGGCCTCAAACCCGACCGCTACGATCTGCGCTCACCGCCGCCGGAACCGCTGGTGCCGCGCGAGCGGCGGTTCGGGGTGAGGGAGCGGCTCAAGGCCAATGGCGAGGTCGCGATCCCGCTCGACGAGGGTTCACTCGGCGAGGCCATCGCCGCCATCCGCCGCAGTGGTGCGACGTCGGTCGCCGTGTGCTTTCTGCATTCCTATCTCAACCCGGCCCACGAAATCGCCGCGGTCGAGCGCCTGGCGCGCGAACTGCCTGACGTCAGCATTTCCCGATCGAGCGACGTGCTGCCGCAGATCAAGGAATATGAGCGCGTCTCGACCACGATCGTGAACGCCTATGTCGGGCCGCTGGTGCGGCACTATCTGACCAGCCTCACGCAGCGCCTGAAGGAGGCAGGTTTCAAGGGCAGCCTGTTCATCCTGCTGTCGCATGGCGGCATGGCGCCGGTCGAGGAGGCCGCGCGGCTTGCCGTGGGCACCGTACTGTCGGGCCCCGCCGGCGGCATTTCGGGGGCCGGCGCTGCGCCGACCTTCTCGGCATTCCCGATCTCGTGCCGTTCGACATGGGCGGCACCAGTACCGACATCTCGCTGATTGCGGAGGGCCGCGCGTCGCTTTCCGCTGACGGCATGCTGGCCGGGCAACGCATCGCCTTGCGCAGCCTCGACATTGCCAGCATCGCGGCGGGGGGAGGATCGATTGCCAGCGTCGATGCCGGCGGCACCTTGCGTGTCGGCCCGGAAAGCGCGGGCTCGGTGCCGGGACCGGCCTGCTATGGCAATGGCGGTAGTGCCGCAACCGTCACCGACGCCAATGTCGTTCTCGGCTATCTCGACGCGGCCGCCTTCATGGGCGGAAAGCGTCCGCTCGACCGCGCGGCCGCGGAAGCCGCGGTCGACCGGGTTGCCGCCTCGCTTGGCCTGACGCGGCTCGAGGCTGCCGCCGGCATCTACCGCATGATCAACCTGAAGATGGCGGATGGCATCCGGCTGATGACCTTGCGCCGTGGCGTCGATCCCCGGCGGTTTGCGCTCCTGAGTTTCGGCGGCGCCGCCGGCCTGCATGCCGCCGAGGTCGCGCGCGAACTCGAAATCAGGCGCATCATCGTGCCGGTTGCCGCATCGGTATTGTCGGCCTGGGGCATGCTGACCAGCGATTTGCGTTACGAGGTGAGCCGGACCCATTATGGCGCGGGCTCGCGTATATCGGCGGAGCAGGCGCGCGAACTCTTTGCCCCGCTGGAGCGGCAGGCGGCCGGCCGCCTGCGCTCCTGGTTCGGCGGTCCCATGACGACCGAGAGATCGGCCGAAATGCGCTATGGCGAGCAGATTTTCGAAATCGATGTCGGCCTCGACGACGTCGACTGGAATGCGGCCTCGCTGGTGGACCAGATCGAGGATCGCTTTCACCGCCGGCATGAGGAGCTCTACACTTACGCCTCGCGCAACCAGGAAGTCGTGTTCGTGAACGCCCGGGTCGCGGCGGTGGGCGAGGTCGCGCAACGTGGAGGCGACCTGAGGCCCGCGCCATCAGCCGAAACGTGCGCGCCGCGCACGACGCGGCAGGCCTTCTTCGACGGGTGGCGCGAAACCGCGGTTTATTCGCTCGACGACCTCAGGCCGGGTCAGGCCTTCGCGGGCCCGGCAATCGTCGAGGCCGAAACCACGACGGTGCTCGTCGCGGCGGGTGACCGGGTAACCGTCAACGCGCTTGGCTGGCTGGACATTGCGCTCGCTTGAGAGGCAATAGAGCGAACTGAGCAAACACCATCGTTAACGCGTCCTCTCTCAGCTCGCCTTCGCCAGATCCTCGTCTTCCGGCGAGTTCAGGTACATCCCCGACATCGTGTCGACCCAGCACAGATGGTCGTGCACCTTTTTCACGCCCGTGACGTTCTCGGCGGCGACGACGGCGGCCTGCCGTGAGCGCTCCTCGGTGATGACGCCGCTCAAGTGCACGATGCCGTCGCGGACGACGATGTTGAGGCCGAACGGACACCAGTCGTATTTTTCGAGCGCGTCGATGACGCGGTTGCGGATGTGGTCGTCGTCGGCGGTCGGGTCGGGGATGTCGCGGGCAAGGCTCGCGACCGCCTGCAACAGGTTGGCGCGCGAGACAATGCCGACCAGCTTGTCGCCGCGCATCACGGGTAGCCGCTTGACGCCGTTCTTCTCCATCAGCTCCACGATGTCTTCGAGCTGGGCTTCTTCGGTAATCGTAAGCGGCTCCGGCGTCATCACCTCGGAGACCTTGCGGCCATGCTCGTGAACGAAGTCAGCCGCCTCCTTGCCGGGGCCGAGGATGAATTTCAGGAACTTGCCGCGCTTGCGCCCCGTGCCGATCTCGCTGCGGCGGATGAAGTCGCCCTCAGAGACGATGCCGACGAGTTTGCCCGACGCATCGACCACCGGAAGCCCGCTGACATGCTTCTGCAGCATGGTGTTTGCGGCGTCGACGATCGTGGTGTCCGGTGTGACCGTTATGACCGGCCGGGTCATGATCTGGTGGGCGCGCATGGGGTTCTCCGCGGGTTCGATATCGAACGATGCATTTATAGCCTATCCCCTGCGAACAGGCATGTTTTGACGCAGGTCAAGCGCGCGGCCGGCCAGCGCGAGCGCTTGATGCAGCTCAATGTAGCCCTCTGATAAGGGCGTATCCTCAAAAACAGTGCAAAAGCGGAGGTTATCATGACGGAGCTTTCCGAAGCGCGTACCGCGATTTTCGAGCAGCCCGCGGTCGAGGCTGCCACGCAATTGACCGCGGCGAACAAGCGCGTCCTGGATTTCATGTGCGGCGCCCAAAAGGCCGTGCTTGAAGAGATGGTGTTCGTCGGCAATGAACTGCTCGACCGGGCGCGAACCGAAACCCATTTGTTCTCCGAATTCGCCTCGAAAATGGCCGGATCGCACTCGGTCAAGGACATCAAGACGATGGTCGAGGAATGCGGCCAGCACCAGATCGACTTCATCCGCCGCGACAGCGAGCGGCTGTTCAAGCATGGCGAACGGATGCTCGAAACCGCATCGAACCTGCTAGGTCAACGGGCCGAGAGCTGAACCGTCGTTCGGTTGTCATGGATTTGCAGTCCAAAGATCCCGCAGCAGTGAAAGAAATCCGTCCCATGCAGCCGATATCGACTTTGCCGAAAGCCGAGGCGCCGAGGCTGCCGTGCCCCGCCCATGCCCCGGGCTATGTGGATGCCCGCGCGGTCGTTCCGGTTGAGCCGCAGCCTTTGCCCACGCCAGCGGAACGGCAGCCGGAGGCCTATGAGGCCGACCGTGCCTTTCATGCGATGCTGGCGCGTCTGAGCGGCGGCATATCGCCGGTCGCGCTGTCGCTTGCCTATATCGACTGGGCCTCGCATCTGGCGGCGGCGCCGCAGCGGCGCATGGAAATCGCCGAGGAGGGTATGCGCAATGCCGGAAAATTTCTGGAATCGGCGCTGCACTATCTCTCGTCCCGCCCGGGACCGTGGTCGCTGATCAAGCCGCAGCCGCAGGATCGGCGCTTTGCCGCTCCGGAATGGGAAAGTCCGCCCTTCAACCTGCTGGCCCAGGCTTTTCTGCTCAGGGAGCAGTGGTGGCACAACGCGACCACCGGGGTACGTGGCGTGGCGCCGCAGAACGAAGCGATCGTCGAGTTCTCGGTACGGCAGGTGCTCGACATGCTGGCGCCGTCCAATTTCGCCGCGACCAATCCAGAGGTGCTGCAAAAGGCCTTTCAGAGCGGCGGCGAGAATTTCGTTTTCGGCCTGCAGAACTGGTACCGCGACTGGACGCGGATGCTCGCCGCCGGCAAGCAGCCGGCAAGGGATCCGGATTTCGTGGTCGGCGAAACCGTCGCCATGTCGCGCGGCAAGGTAGTGTTCCGAAACGAGCTGATCGAGCTGATCCAGTATTATCCGACTACCGGCAAGGTGCATCCGGAGCCGATCCTGATCGTGCCGGCCTGGATCATGAAATACTACATTCTCGATCTGTCGCCGCGCAATTCGCTGGTGAAGTTTCTCACCGGCGAAGGCTATAGCGTCTTCATGATCTCCTGGCGCAATCCGGGTCCCGCGGATCGCGATATCGCGTTCGATGACTATCGCAAACTGGGCGTCAAAGCCGCCGTCGACGTCATCGGCGACATCGTCCCCGGCAGGCAGATCCATGCGCTTGGCTATTGCCTGGGCGGGACTTTGCTGTCGATCGCGGCCGCGGCGATGGCGCGCGACGGCGACGACAGGTTGAAGACCGTCACGCTGCTCGCCGCGCAGACCGATTTCACCGAAGCCGGCGAACTGACGCTGTTCATCAACGAAAGCCAGGTGGCGTTCCTCGAGGACATGATGTGGGAGCGCGGCGGTCTCGATCCCGCGCAGATGGCCGGCGCCTTCCAGCTGTTGCGCTCGAACGATCTGATCTGGTCGCGGATCACCCGCGACTACCTGATGGGCGAACGGGCGGCGCCGAACGACCTGATGGCCTGGAATGCCGACGCCACGCGGTTGCCCTATCAGATGCATTCCGAATATCTGCGCAAGCTGTTCCTCCACAATGATCTTGCCGAGGGCCGCTACCTTGTCGAGGGAAAGACCATCGCGATGTCGGACATTCACGCCCCGATGTTCGTGGTCGGCACTGTTCGCGATCACGTCGCGCCGTGGAGGTCCACCTACAAGATCCATTATCAGGTCGACGCCGACGTCACTTACCTGTTGACCAGCGGCGGCCACAATACCGGCGTCGTCTCGCCTCCGGGCGAGCAGGGCCACTCCTATCAGGTCAGCACCAAGAAGCAGGATGCCCCCTATGTCGGCCCCGACGAATGGCTGAAGGCGACGCCCCGGGTCGAGGGATCGTGGTGGCCGGAATGGGCGAAGTGGCTGACCGCGCGCTCCGGCGAGCCCTGCGAACCGCCGCGGATGGGCACCGGTCCGGCGGACGGCCATCGCCTGCCTGACGCGCCCGGCGAATACGTGCGGCAGTAGTCTACTCCGCCAGCGCGTCGAGCTTGCCGTAGGCCGCGGCCGCAGCCCGCAACAGACGCTTTTCGCGCTTGGGCTTGAGGAAATGCAGGGGCGCGCTGACGCCGTCCGGCCGGAGGGCGACCGCCAGCGACTGGCCTCTCTCGTTATCGTTCAACTGGCCGAGCGCTCTTTGGGCCTTGCGCAGATATTTCAATCCGGCCTGGTATTGCGAAAATCTCTTGTCGGAGAACAGGTCTTCGAACGCTTCGATCGCATAGGTCAGTTTCTTGTTCTTGAGGCGCAGCCGATGCCTTTTCTCCGCATCCATCTTGAGAAGCTTACGGCTGTTCTTCAGGAGCCTTTGTTGCCACCGCGCCAGTTTGTCCGTGGCGAAGGCGGCGATCGGCTGGGCCCGCTCCTTCGCGGCCTGTTTGGCCCTGCTGGTGGACCAGGGCCCGCTTTCGATCCACTCGGACAGGCTCCTGACCAGACGCCGATATCGGATCGACCGAAGCGCCCGCGCCAGCCGGCGATGGCCGTCCAGCCGCTTCTCGCTCCATGAGCGATAGAAAGGCTCGGTGTGTGGCTGGTCCTGGTTGTCCGCGTTGAGCCGTTCGATGGCCACGTCGAGGTCCCGCACGGCGCCAAGCTGCGTATTCAGCCACTTCAGTTCCTTCCTGATCCGCGCGTATTCGGTGTCGGCAATGACAGGCGAAAAAAACAAGATGACCGTGCGCAAGCGGGTGAGCGAAACGCGCATCTGATGCAACGCCGTCGTCTCGCCGCGGCAAGTCGCGTCGTGATGCGACATCAACTCCGAAAGATAGCGGCGCGCGATCACCCGAAACGCCGTATCGCACGGCATCATCGGATGGAGCCGCAAGGTCGGATGGCGCCGTTGCCCCGGCAGCGACGGCTCCGGACGGGTGGCGACTGCCGATTTCTGGTATAAGCGACACCGTTGTTTCCAGCGCTCAACCGGCCAAATCCTTCTCACGACGAACGATCCGGCTCTCGCATTGCCTCAGCGTTTGCTCGGGCGTCCCCGAGGCATCGACGACCGCCCAATCGACCGCGCCGATATTATAGGTCTCCTGAAGTCGGGCAATATCGGCCGTGGCGTCGGATGCGTCCCGCTCGCGGCGGCCGACGCGGCTTTGCCGGGTCGCAAGGTCGGTCACGAGAAACAGGCCGGCAAACCGCACATTCAGCCTGCGCGCGGCCTCGCCGATGGCGTCGCGTTCGGATTCGCGGGCGAATACCGCGTCCACCACCGACCGAATGACCCTGCGAAAGCACGCGAATTGCCTGCCGTACAAGGATTTCATAGATCTGGTCGGTGATTTCCCGCCGGTAGGCGTCTTCGGGCAGCCGGTCCGTTTCATTGACCTTGAACAGCTGCTTGCGCAGTACGTCGCTGCGCAACAGCACGGCGCCCGGCTGCGGCATCAGCGAAGGCGCAACCGCGCGCGCCAGTACCGATTTCCCGGTGCCCGACAGTCCGCCGACCGCGACCAGCACGGGAGCCGGGGGATGAATGGCGAGGCGGGCGAGCTCGAAATAGGCCCGCGCCCGCTGCATGACACTGGTCTTGTCGCGCGAATTCCGGTCAAGGCGGGCCAGCAGCACCTGGGCTCGGATCGCCGATCGCAGCGATATGAACAGCGGAAGCGTCGTCAGTGCATCGAGATTTTCGCCAGCCGTCCGCTGCAGGTATCGGTTGAGCAGGGCGTTGGCTTCCGCCTGCCGGCCGTAACGGATGAAATCCATCAGCGGGAAGGCAAGATCGTAGAGCACATCGGTCGATGCCATGGTCGGATCGAATTCGATCGCGTCGAACAGAACGGGCTTCCGGTCGATCAGGACGATGTTCGCCAGATGCAAATCGCCGTGGCAGCGGCGCAGAAAGCCCTGCAGCCCGCGCTGCTCCAGCAGCGGGCGAATCCTCGAAAATTCCGCCAGTGACGCCCGCCTGAGATCATCGATGTCGTCGGCGGGAAAGCCGGCCGCCTCCCGAAATGCCGCGGTATAGCCGTCGATGATGCCGGGAAGCGAATTGATCCAGGGGAGAGCCTCCGCGCGGGGAGCAACGCGGTGGGAGGCCGCGATCGTCTCTGCGATGGCGTCGATGAGTTCGGAATCCAGCGGACCCGCTTCCGCCAGATGATCGAGGGTCCGGCGCTCGTCGAAGCGGGTCATTTCAACGGCATATTCGACCGGCGTGCCCTTGCCGTCGATCTCGAGCGATCCGTCGTCACTTTCCGTGATCGCAGCCACGCGATGGTAGATTTGCGGCGCGAACTGGCGGTTGATCCTGATCTCCTCTTCGCAGGCCGCTTTCCGCTTCTCCAGCGTCGAATAATCGAGGAAGGGAAAACGCACGGCGCGTTTGATCTTGAGCGCGCGGCCGCCCTCGAGAAACACCGAAGCCGCGTGGGTGTCGATGCGATTGACGTGAGGGTGCCTTGCGGGCTGCATCAGAAATTCGAAGACGCGCTCCTGCATGCGCGAGTCCGTTGCCACTGAAGTCGTCATGCGCCGGATGACCTTAGGGTTGGAGCACCGCGGCGCCCAGAATTTGACCCGATCGTAGCCTGGCAAGCACCTCGTTGGCCTCGGCAAGCGGGAATGCAGTGGTTTCGGTTCGCACGCCGGCTTGCGGCGCGACCTTGAGAAAATCCAGACCGTCCTGGCGCGTGAGATTGGCGACCGACACAAGCTGTCGCTCTTCCCAGAGAATGTCGTAAGGGAAACTCGGAATGTCGCTCATGTGAATCCCTGCGCACACCACCCTGCCGCCCTTGCGCACCGCGCGCAGCGCCGCCGGCACCAGCGCGCCAGCCGGGGCATAGATGATGGCCGCGTCAAGCGGCGTATCGGGCAGCCGGTCCGAGCTTCCCGCCCACACCGCGCCCAACCGGCGGGCGAAGTCCTGCGCGGCGATGTCATCGGATCGCGTGAAGGCATAGACCGAGCGGCCTTGCCAGCGCGCGATCTGGGCGACGATGTGCCCGGCCGCGCCGAAGCCATAAATGCCAAGCTGTTTACCGGCGCCCGCCAGCACCAGCGAGCGCCAGCCGATCAGGCCCGCGCATAATAATGGCGCGATCGAAACGTCGTCGCCCTCTTCACCGAGCGGAAACGCGTAGCGTGCGTCGGCAATGGTGTGGGTGGCAAAACCGCCGTCGCGTGTGTAGCCGGTGAACAGCGGACGGTCGCACAGGTTTTCCATGCCTTCCCGGCAGAACCGGCAGGCACCGCAGGTATATCCGAGCCAGGGGATTCCGACGCGGTCGCCGATCCGGTGGGTCGCGACGTCGCGACCGATGAGGTCGACGCGGCCGACGATCTCGTGGCCGGGGACGATGGGATATTTGATGCCCGGGAGCTCGGCGTCGGCGACATGAAGGTCGGTCCGGCAGACCCCGCATGCGCTGATCTTGACGCGAATTTCTCCGCTGCCGGGGCTGGGGTCCGCCCGCTCTTGCATCTTCAGGGGTGCTCTCGGAGCCGGCAACACCATCGCGCGCATCTGTTTCTCCGAAAGTGGTCAGCATACTCCATAGGGCAGGGGCCGGATGAGGCCTTGACCTCAATCAATCGCCCGCCGGCACCTGTCCTCTAGAAGGGAGCTATGGGGATTGAGCGCAGTTCGGCCAGAATGATGTGAGAAATGTGTCTTGATGCGCATAATGGATGTTCCGGTCATGGACGTCTCTTGCCATTCCCGCTGGACGAATCGTCGGGGGTGGCGCAACGAAACCGTCACCGGCGGGCCACGGTGTTGGGCTTTGATGTCGCACCTGTGTAACCCTTGATCACCACGCTAAGCGGCCGGTGACCGACAAAAACCGCGTTAACATTCACGTATCAAGGCCGGCGCCAGCCGGATGGCTGAACTGATGTCAACCTATCGCCTGAAAAATCTGCTCTCGCCGCGTTCGCTCGCGCTGGTCGGTGCGAGCCCGCGCCAAGCATCCGTAGGGCGGGCCATCCTCGCGAATATTCGCAAGGCGAAGTTCACTGGCGAGTTCGGGCTGGTGAATAACCATTATGCCGAGATCGACGGCGTGGCGGCCGTCACCGGCCTCGACAAATTGCCCTTCGCGCCCGAACTCGTCGTGATCAGCGCGCCGGCAACCGAGATCCCGGCTCTCCTCGACCAGGCGGGCGCGCGGGGCGCTGCGGGCGCGGTCATCGTCACCGCCGGGCTCGGCCACGGTGCGGGCTCCCTGGCGGAGGCCGTCGAACGCGCCGCGCGGAAATACGGGATGAGGCTGATTGGACCGAACTGTCTCGGCATCCTCATGCCCGGCGCAAATCTCAACGCCAGCTTTGCCGCTCACATGCCGCGCGCGGGAAATCTGGCGCTGATCTCGCAATCCGGCGCCATTGCCACCGGCATGGTGGATTGGGCGGCGCAGCGCGGGGTCGGTTTTTCCGGAATCGTGTCGATCGGCGATCAGCTCGACGTCGACATTGCCGATCTGCTCGATTATTTCGCGCTGGACGGCAAGACACGCGCGATCCTGCTCTATGTCGAAGCGATCAAGGAGGCCCGCAAGTTCATGTCGGCGGCGCGCGCCGCGGCAAGGGTCAAGCCCGTCGTCGTCGTGAAGTCCGGGCGCATGGCGCAGGGCGCGAAGGCGGCCGCGACCCATACCGGCGCGCTGGCCGGCTCCGACGCGGTCTACGAAGCCGCGTTCCGCCGCGCGGGCATGCTGCGGGTGTCGGATCTTCGAGAATTGTTCGACTGCGCCGAGACGCTGGGCCGGGTCGAGCAGCCGCTGGGAAAACGGCTGGCAATGCTGACGAACGGCGGCGGCATCGGCGTTCTCGCGGTCGATCGGCTTGTCGAGCTTGGTGGCATCGCCGCGGAAATCGGGCCTGCCACGCGCGACAAGCTCAATGGCATGTTGCCGCTGACCTGGTCCGGATCGAATCCCGTCGATATCGTTGGCGACGCCGACGCTTCGCGTTACGCGGCGGCGCTCGAGGTGCTGCTGGCCGATCCCGACAACGACGCGGTCCTGGTGATGAATGTCCAGACGGCGATCGCGCCAGCCGGCGACATCGCCGCGACCGTCACGAGCCTGGTCGGCCAATATCGGCAGAAACACCGCCGCTGGGCCAAGCCGGTGCTCGCGGTCTTCGTCGGCGCGGAGCAGAAGACCATCGATCTGTTGAGTGACGCCGGGATTCCGAACTACCCGACCGAAGACGATGCGGTGCGCGGCTTCATGTATCTGGTCAGGCACCGCGAGGTCGCGAAGGAGCTGGCCGAGGTTCCTCCGGTAATGCCCGCGGAGTTTGCTCCCGATATCGCCGGCGCCCGCGCAATCGTCGCCGCGGTGCTTGCCGACCGCCGCCAGTGGCTCGACCCGGTCGAGATCAAGCGGCTACTCGAGATCTACGAGATCCCGATGGTACCGACCTTTGCGGCGGCCGATGCCGATGAAGCCGTCGCGCATGCGCAGGCGCTGTTCGCGCAAGGCGCGACCGTGGTGCTCAAGATCATGTCGCGGGACATCGTGCACAAATCCGATGTCGGCGGCGTCGTGCTCAATCTTACCAGCCCGGAGGCCGTGCGCAAGGCGACGGCCGATATCCTGGCACGCGCGAAGGCGCTGCGGCCCGATGCCCGGATTGCCGGCGTCATCGTGCAGGCGATGGTGGTGCGGCCGAAATCGCGCGAACTGATTGTCGGCCTCGCCGACGATCCGACTTTCGGCACCGTCATCGTCTTCGGCCGCGGCGGCACCGCGGTCGAGGTCATCAACGACAAGGCTCTGGCGCTTCCGCCGCTCGATCTGCAACTGGCCCGGGACCTGATCGAGCGCACCCGCGTGTCACGGCTGCTGCGCGCCTACCGCGACGTGCCCGCGGCCAAGGAGAACGCCGTTGCCATGGTTCTGGTCCGGCTGTCGCAGATGGCCGCGGATATTCCCGAGATCCGCGAACTCGACATCAATCCGTTGCTGGCGGACGAGAGCGGTGTGCTGGCGGTCGATGCGCGCATTTCCGTCGCGCAGGTGGAGCGCAAGTTCAGGGGCTCGGGCCCTGCCAACTTCGCGGTGCGGCCCTATCCGTCGCAATGGCAGCGACACCTCGAAGTCAGGGACGGCTGGCGGGTCTATGTGCGTCCGATCCGCCCCGAGGACGAGCCGCTGATCCACGACTTCCTGCGCCATGTCACCAGCCACGATCTGCGGCTCCGATTCTTTGCGCCGATGAAGGAATTTACCCACGAGTTCATCGCCCGTCTGACGCAGCTCGACTACGCGCGCGCGATGGCCTTTGTCGCGTTCGACGAAAGAACCAATGAGCTGGTCGGCGTGGTCCGGATTTACTCCGATTCGATCTACGAAACCGGCGAATACGCGATCCTGCTCAGATCCGATCTCAAGGGCCGGGGGCTGGGCTGGGTGCTGATGCAATTGATCATTGAATACGCGAAGTCCGAAGGGCTGAAGACGATCTCGGGCGAAGTGCTGCAGGAAAACACAGCCATGCTGGACATGTGCCGGCATCTCGGTTTCGAGGTGAAGTCGGATCCGGTCGAGCGCGATCTGTGCAATGTGAAGCTTGCGCTGTAACCTGAACGGCTCAATCCGGGGCAGCGCGAGGCACGAACCCGCCGCGCTATTTCTGCTCCGCCACGGTTGCCGCCGTCGTTGGAGCTTTTGCGGGCTTCTTCAGGCTCTTGATGATGATCGTGATCAGCGGCACGAGCAGCAGGGGCAGAACTCCGTTGAGCGGATGATGGATCGCGCCCGATACCTGCGACTGCAGGGCGCGCGCCTCGAGCTGCAGCGCGTCGACCGCGGAACCGTGGATTTCGTTGGCGAGTTCGAGCTCACGGCCGCGAGGCGGCCTTGCGGCGATTGCAAGCAGGATTGCCGCAATCGCGAAATTGACCGCAGCGAGAGTGGCTGCGGCGAGGATAGCGCTCCAGATCTGGACCAGCGCGAAATACGCAGCAAACTCCAGCATCAGCAGGCCGAAGGCGGCGATCAGCGCCGCGAACGCCCGCAACCCCAGGCCGACCAGCATGTGCCGCAGCCTGATGTCGGCGATGATCCTGTCGGTGCGCCAGAGCGCGCGCAGGTGTTTGACGATGTTCTCGGTATTCACCTCAATGCCTCCTCAGCAGAAAGCCGACGACGATGCCGAGTGCGAAGGCGGACGCAATCGAGGCGATCGGCCGCTCGGATATCAGGCCTTCGAGATTTTCTTCCTGTTCGCTCAGCGTTTCGCCGAGATCGGTCAATGCTGCCTTGATCTGGTCGGTGAGTGCCTCGGCGCGTTTCCCGGAGGCGTCGAAGACCTGCTCGCCCGTCGTGTTCAAGACGCGCGATACGTCGTCCTTGAGCGCCTGTAGCTCATCCCGTAACTCGCTTGTGTCGAACATCGATCTTGCCTTTGCTGCATAATCCGGCCGAAATTCTATGTGAGCCAAGCCGACGGCTATTGATTTGTGTCAACGGCACCAGGCCTTTTTCTGTTTTGAGGCAGGTCAATTCGATCGCCGTGCCAGGGCTTAAGTTCCTATCGAAAGGAATACCGATTTTGGCGTCTCCACCGCTGTTAACCGCTACGCCGTCAGGCGATGCGCTTGAGTTGCGTCCAGGCGGGTCCTGGACCGCGGCCAATGGAACCATCCTCGAAACCCTCTCCAATGCTGTCACCGAACAGCTCGACCGTTCGAAGACGGTGAAAGTGGACTTGACCGGGGTGCGCGAGCTCGACACGCTCGGGGCCTGGATGCTCGAGAAAATCACGCGGCGTGCGGCATCGGCCGGCCATCGCACCGAAGTGGTCGGCGTGGCCGCTAATTATGCCGGGCTGATCGAGGAGCTTCATCAGGTCAATCGCCGCAATCCGGCGCCGCCGCCCAAGCTCAATCCGGTCGTTGCCGGGGTCAACGACGTCGGCCGCTCGGCGGTCGGCGTGACCGAAGACATCAGCGTGTTCCTGCAGATGCTGGCCCAGTTCTTCCTGGCCCTCGTTGGCGTGCTGCGCCGGCCGCGATCGCTGCGGCTGACGTCGCTGGTCTATCAATTGTACCGGGTCGGCTGGCAAGCGATCCCGATCATGGTGCTGATCACGTTTTTGATCGGCGCCATCATCGCGCAGCAGGGCTTCTTCCACTTCCGCAAATTCGGTGCCGATTCCTATGTCGTCGACATGGTCGGCATCCTGGTGCTGCGCGAACTGGGCGTCTTGATCGTCGCGATCATGGTCGCCGGCCGTTCGGGAAGCGCCTATACCGCCGAGCTCGGCTCGATGAAGATGCGCGAGGAGATCGACGCGCTGTCGACCATGGGCCTTGACCCCGTCGAAGTCCTGATCCTGCCCCGCATCATCGCGCTGGTCTGCGCGCTGCCGATCCTGAGCTTCATTGGATCGCTGGCGGCGCTCTATGGCGGCGGTCTGGTGGCGCAGTTCTATGGCGACATGGGGCCGGCGATCTACATCGCCCGCCTGCACGACGCGGTGTCCGTGACCAGCTTTGAGGTCGGCATCATCAAGGCGCCGTTCATGGCGCTGGCGATCGGCATCGTCGCCTGCAGCGAGGGGTTGCGCGTGCAGGGAAGCGCCGAGTTGCTCGGCAAGCAGACCACGACCTCGGTGGTGAAATCGATCTTCCTGGTCATCGTGCTCGACGGACTGTTCGCGGTGTTCTTTGCATCGATTGGAATGTAGCGATGGAAGAAGCCGCCCCGCAATTCGCGATACGCGTTCGCGACCTCGTGGTCGGCTTCGGCCGGCAGGTGGTGCTCGACCATCTGTCGCTGGACGTGCGGCGCGGCGAGATCCTTGGTCTCGTCGGCGCGTCCGGCGGCGGCAAGACGGTCTTGATGCGAACCATCATTGGGCTGATCCCGCGGCGGAGCGGGGAGATCGAGGTCATGGGCGCCGCGATCGGCAGCGCGCAGGATCGCAGCACCCAGAGTGCCGCCGGCCGATGGGGTATCCTGTTTCAGCAGGGCGCGCTGTTCTCGTCGCTGACCGTTCGGCAGAACATCCAGTTTCCGCTGCGCGAAAACCTGGTTCTGTCGCAGCCGCTGATGGACGAGATCGCGACCGCCAAGCTCGAAATGGTCGGACTGTTGCCGGAGGACGGCGACAAGTTTCCTTCCGAATTGTCGGGCGGCATGACCAAACGCGTGGCGCTGGCGCGCGCGCTTGCGCTCGATCCCGCGATCGTGTTTCTCGACGAGCCGACTTCGGGCCTCGACCCGATCGCCGCGGGCGAGTTCGACGCGCTGATCAAGACCTTGCAAGAGACGCTGGGGCTGACGGTGTTCATGGTCACCCATGATCTCGCCAGCATGTATACCGAATGCGATCGCGTGGCGGCGCTGGCGGACGGCAAGATCGTCGCCATCGGACCGATGCACGAACTGCTTCAATCCGAGCATCCCTGGGTGCGGGCCTATTTCCACGGCAAGCGTTCGCAGATGCTGCAACCCAAAGCGAGCTGAAAGAAATGGAAACCCGCGCTCCCTTCGTCGTCGTCGGCGCCTTCGTGCTGGCGACCATCGTCGCCGTGTTCGGCTTTGTCTACTGGCTCAATAACGTCGGAGGGCTCGGGCCGCGCACGACCTACCACGTCCAGTTCGATGGCCCGGTGCCCGGGCTCCTGATCGGCGCCGGCGTGCAGTTCAATGGCATCCGCGTCGGCGAGGTCACGGAACTCGCGCTGGCGCCGGAAAATCCCCGCCGCGTCAATGCGACGATCTCGGTCGCCTCCAATACGCCGGTGCGGGCCGATACCAAGGTCGGTCTCGAATTTCAGGGCCTGACCGGGGTCCCCGTGATCGCGCTGGAGGGCGGCATGCTGGTTGCAAATTCCGGCCCGGTGCCGACGCTGATCGCCGAACCGGGCGCGGGTGAGAGCATGACGGCGGCCGCGCGTGATGCGCTGCGCAAGGTGGACTCGGTGCTGAGCGAGAATTCGGAGCCGCTAAAGAAGACCTTTGCCAACCTGGAGACATTCACGGACGGGCTGGCGCGCAATACCGGAAAAATCGACAGTATCCTTGCCGGCCTCGACAAGACGATGGGCGGCGGCACGCCAGCGCAAAAGATCACCTATGACCTGCGTGCGCCGCAGAATCTGGGACCGGTCGGCAAGACCATCAACGGACAATTGGCGATCCCCGAGCCGACCGCGGTGGCGATGCTGGAGACGCAGCGCTTCCTGTTCTCGCCGGCCAAGGACTATCCCGGCTTTGCCGACGTGCTGTGGGCCGACAGCATTCCGAAGCTGCTGCAGGCGAGGATCATCGAGGGTTTCGAGAATTACGATATTGCGCATGCGCCGTTGCGCGGAACGGATATCGGCCAGACCGACTTCCAGCTTCTGATCGACGTCCGACGTTTTCGCATCGCGACCGATGGACAGCCGGCCGCCGAGATCGGATTGTCGGCGCGCATCCTCGACAAGAACGGCAAGGTCGTTGCCTCGCGGCTGTTTGAGGACAGCCAGAAGTTCGACAAGGTCGAGCCGGCGGCTGCCGCCACCGCCTTCAACGATGCGTTCGGCCGGATTGCCAAGGATATGATCGGATGGACCGTGCAGGCGCTGTAGGGCAGCCGCGCGCTGCCGCTATTCGAGGGTCTTCAGATACGACAGCAGGTCGTGGATCTGGTCGCCATTGAGTTCGAACGCAGGCATCTCCGCGTGGCCGGTATAGATGCCTTCCGCCAGCGCTTCGCCGAGCGTTTCGATCGGGTAGCGATGGTGCAGGGTACGGAATGGCGGCGCGATTTTGAGCGGGCTGTTCGAGACGCGATCGATGGCGTGGCACCGCGCGCAATGGCTTTGGGCGAACGTCTTGCCGCGCAATTCGGCTGGCGAGGCAGCCTGCGCCTGCGTGATTGCCATCAACGCGACCACAATCTGGCACAGGGCAGGTCGCAGCATCGCTGATCGGTCTCTTCAATTGCGGCAAGCCGCAGGATAGGGCGATGAGGTGGACCGTATTTGATCTGTATCAACTGGCCTTTGGGCGAGCGGCTAAGATGGAGGCGCGGCGCACGCAGCGCGGCGATCTGGAGGGCGCATGAAGATTTCCCTGGTTGCGGTCGAGCCGAACGAGCAGCCCTGCATCGATTGCTCGGTTCGCCAGTTCAGCCTGTGCGCCGCACTCGAAAAGGCCGAATTGCGCGAACTGGAGCATCTCGGCCGCCACGTGCATTTCAATTCGTGCGAGACGGTATTTGCACAGGAGGAGATGACGACGTCGTTCTACAATCTGCTCGAGGGCGTCATGCGGCTCTACAAGCTGTTGCCCGACGGCCGCCGGCAGATCGTGGGGTTCGCATTGCCCGGCGATTTCCTGGGGATGGCCGCTTCGCCGCGCCACGGCTTCTCGGCGGACGCGATCGGACAGGTTGCCGTCTGCCGGTTCGCCCGCGTTCCTTTTGCGCGCTTTGTCGAGAACAAGCCGCATCTCTTGCGCCGGATCAATGAACTCGCGGTGCGCGAGCTGAGCCAGGCCCGGGAGCACATGGTTCTGCTCGGACGCCGTTCGGCGGAGGAGAAAGTCGCAACCTTCCTGATCGGCTGGCGCGATCGATTGACGAGGCTCCGCGGTCCGGCCGAAACAGTGCCATTGCCCATGAGCCGCCAGGACATCGCGGACTATCTCGGCCTGACCATCGAGACGGTCAGCCGCACCTTCACCAAGCTCGAACGCGACGGCGTGATCGAAATCCTCCCGGGAAGCATATCGCTGCGCGATCCGGGGCGCGCCGAAGCGCTGGCGGCCGCCTGACGGCGAGCGGCCCGTTCCCGAGCGCCTTGGGACAACTTGCGGATTGCCTTGATCGCAAATCGGCGCGATGCTCGGTCGATAATCGAACCGTAGGAGACCTCCCATGAGCCCGCTGACAACCGCAATCATCTACTTCGGCTCGTTCGTGGCTGTCGGATTGATCGCAAAGCTATTGATTTCGAGATGGATGCTCCGAAGCGGCAGCGATCTTTCGGACATTCAGGCACAGGCCGGCCCCAACCGCGGGAAGCGCAGGGTTTTCCTGTTGGGCGCCTGGCGCAACGAAGAATAGCTCCCGCCTGATTTCGGACTGAGGGCTCTCCTCACGCCAAAAAATTCACGATTTGATCGGGATCAAAGACCGGCGTCGCTCGCCCTGAATAATTCCCACAATTCAGGACGGGGAGGTTGTCATGCCGTTCGACGCAATGCTGGTGAGCGCAGCGATCGTGTTCTTCTTTGTCGTATTCGCCCTCGTGCTGCTGTGGGGCGACCATCAGACGCGGCCGGATCGGCTCCAGGTCGGCTCGCAGCCGGCAAAGCGCCGCAGCTTCTAGACCAGGACCGACCATCGCCATCTCCTGATGGGCTGAGGCATGGCCAGGATTACGCCCTTGGCACGGCATTCCCCCTGACCGTCGATTTCATTCGGCCGGGGCGCTCTCGATTTCCCTGCTTTGCGCATTGCCAAGCTCGAAGCGAGAAGGCAATCATTCCCAAAGGATTGCGGCCGGTCGCTTGCAAGCGCCATTCCAAATCATGAGGGGGAAATTTCGTCATGCGTCTGCTTCGTTCGCTGGCGGCCGTGCTGGCGCTGCTCGTGAGTTTCGGCGCGGTTGCGCAAACGACTTATCCGGACCACCCGATCAAGATGATCGTGCCGCTGGCGGCAGCGAGCGCCGTCGACGTCGCGGCGCGGATCGTGACGCAGAAGATGGCCGACAACATGGGCCAGCAAATCGTCATCATCAACCAGGCGGGCGCCTCGGGGCTGATCGGCGCCGAGCAGGTCGCAAGGGCCGCACCCGACGGCTACACGATCGGCGGCTTCAACGACAGCGTCATGACCATGGTGCCCAACCTGCATTCCAAGATGCCCTGGGACATCCTGAAGGACTTCGAGCCGGTGTCGCTGGTCGCTACCGTCGAGTGGGGGCTGGTCGCCGGCAACGGGACCAACTTCAAATCCGCCGCCGACCTGATCGCGGCGGCGAAGGCGGCGCCCGGAAAGATCAACTACAGCTCGGGCGGGCCGGGCAGCCCGCAGCATCTGGCGATGGCGATGTTTGCCTCCGCGGCCGGCATCTCGCTGACCCATGTGCCCTACAAGGGTGCGACGCAGGCGGCGACCGACATCGCCTCCGGCCAGATCCCCGTCGGTTTCCAGGGCATCGGGACGGTCGCGGGGCTGGTGCGCGGCGGCAAGCTCCGGCTGATCGGAGTGACCACCGAGAAGCGCTTGCCGCAGTTTCCCGACGTGCCCACGGTCTCCGAATCCGACCTGCCCGGGTTCTTCTTCAACTCGTGGTTCACGATCCTGGTGCCCGCCGGCACGCCGAAGGATATCGTCGCCAGGCTGAACGCCGAAGTCGTCAAGGCGCTCGGCGATAACGAGGTTCGACACAAGCTCGAGGATCTCGGCTTTTCAGTACGCGGCACGTCGGCGGTGGAGCTCGGCGACCTGACCCGCGCGCAGCTCGCCAAATACGCGCGCGTGATCAAGGAAATGGGACTAGCCATCGAATAAGCCGCAGGCCGCAACGCTGCCGATGGCATCCTCTGGATGTGCCTAGCGCAAGCTACTACCCTTGTCGCGTGTGTGATCCGGTAAAATTGTCGTCTAATCCTTGGCCTCGCGACAACCCCGATGTGACGATGCCCATGCCCACGCCATTGTCGACCACCCCGGACGGTGCAAACGCTTGTTCTGTCATGATGTTTCGGTAATGTGAAGCGGGTGGGTGGAGGAGGCCGAGGGTGGTTTGCCAGGTCTGTCTGTCGACCCTGAAGCCAGGCGATTTGTATTGCTCGTCCTGCGGCGCGGTCGTCCCGGAGCGCTCCGCCAAGCTGCCGGTCGAGGAAGTCCGCGGCCGCATCGCCGGTGAGCGGAAATATCTCACCGTCCTCTGCGCCGACTTGCAGCGTTCGACTGACCTGATCTCGGAGCTCGATCCGGAAGCCGCGATTTCGCGGCTCGAGCCCGCGTTGGTCGCGATGCGCACCGCGGTGCGCCGCAACCGCGGCATCGTCAGCAAGGAGGGCGGCGACGGGCTGATCGCGCTGTTCGGCGCGCCGCATGCCGATGACAATCACGCCGTGATGGCCTGTCATGCGGCGGTCGAGCTGGTGCGCCGTGTCAGGCTCCTGAACGACCCCGCGCTCCGTGTCCGGGTTGGCGTTCATTCCGGTTATGTCGTCGCCCATGTCATCGAGGCCGACTTTTCCTCGATCTACGAGGCGGGCGGCCCTGCGGTCCATCTGGTCAAGCGGCTGGAGAGCGCCGCGCAGGCCGGGCAAATCCTGGTGTCGGAGTCCTGCCAAAGCCTCGCTACCGGGCTCGTGACCTTCAACGTGCTGGCGCCCAGGCGCCTGGAAGGTTTTTCCGCGCCCGTTCCCTGCTACGAGCTCGTCGAAATCAGCGGGCTGACGCGCTGGCGTGCCCGCTCGACCAAGGGGCTTTCGTCGTTCGTCGGACGGACGGAAGAGTTGTTCCAGCTTGAGCGGGCGGCGCGGGACACCGTCTCGTCCGGACTGATCATTGCGCTGGTCGGCACCGCCGGCATCGGCAAATCCCGAATGGCCCACGAATTCCTGGGCTCGTTGCGGCAGAAGGATTGGCAGGTGCTGGAGGCGGACGGCAACCCGCTGGAGCAGGCCGTTCCCTACGCGCTGCTCAAGAAGCTGCTGCAGAACGCGCTGCGGGGGGCCGATGTCGGCGCAATGGGGCAGCCTGACCAAGCCGACGGCCCGCCGCCGGCGCATTCCGATCTGTGGCCCGCGGCGCTGGATTTCGTTCTCGACCAGCCGGTCAGCGATCCCCGCTGGCAGGGTCTCGAACCCCTGCTGCGGCGGCGCGTCATCACCGACGCCGTGCGCCATGCGATCGACAAGGTCGTCGCGGCGCGGCCGACCCTGCTGCTGCTGGAGGACCTGCACTGGATCGACGGCCAGAGCGAAACCGCGATCGAAGCTTTGATGTCGCTCGCGGCGCGCCATCCGCTGCTGGTGCTCCTGACCTGGCGCACGGAAGATACGCCGGGCTGGCTCGCCCGCCACGACGTTCGCAGAATCTGGCTGCGGTCGCTCGACGCCGCCGCGGCGAATGCGCTGCTCGACGATCTCGTCGGCGCCGCGCCCGAGCTTGCCGCGCTCAAGGCGCACATCCTTCGCCACACCGGACAGGTTCCGCTCTTCATCGAGGAGGTCACGCGACAGCTCGCCGCCCGCGGCGTGCTCGAGGCCGATCCGGGGCGGTTCGCCGCCAAGGCGCCGTGGGAGGCGCTGGAGGTACCGCCGACGGTCCAGGGGGTCATCGCCTCCCGCATCGATCGCCTGCCCAAAGAGGACAAGGCGCTGCTGCAGCTTGCTTCCGTCGTCGGGCCGCAGATCTCGCTGCCCCTGCTGGCGGCCGTGACCGGAATGCCGGCCGCGCAGTTGCAGAGTCGGATTTGGTCGCTGGAGGTCCTGGATTTCCTCGTCGAGTCGCAATGGCTGGCAACCCCGGAATACGAATTTGCCCACGATCTGATCCGCGAGGTCGCCTACGATTTCGTCCTCCGCCCGCAGCGCGAGGAACTGCACCGGCGGACATTGGCGGCGCTGGAGGCGAGTACGGTCGGGCGTGAAGCAGACGTCGCCGAAGCGCTTTGCCATCACGCTGTCAAGGCGCAGGACTGGGCAAAGGCGGACCATTACGGCGCCATGGCCGCGAAGAAGGCGTTCGCCAGATCGGCATTCCGGGATGCGACGAAATATTTCGAAATCGCGATGGACGCGGTCGAAAGGTTGCCGTTTTCGACCGCGCGCGAACAGCGGGCGATCGACCTGCGCATCGAGGCCCGGCTGGCCTTTGCTTCGCTTGGGGGCATCCAACAATGGCTCGGGCTTTGTCGCGACGCCGAGGGGCGTTCCGAGAAGATTAGTGACGAACCGAGACGGCTAGCGTCAATCGCGATGAGGGCGGCTGCGCTGAATTTCTATGGAACGCCCTATGAAGCGGTCACGTCAGGGGAGCAGGCCGTAGCGCTCGCGACTGGACTAGCCGACGGCACTTGGCTTGGCTTCGCCGAGTATGGTCTCGGCCAGGCCTATTTTATCGCTGGCCGATACAGGGATGCAGAACGCGCCCTGAACCAGGCGAGTGAGCGGCTTGCCAGCGCTCCGGAACAGGTTCCACCGGGAACGACCGGGTCGAGCCTCTTGGTGCTCTGCTATATGATGAAGGCAATCGTTTCCGCCGCGACCGGCGACTCCGATAATTCGGAGCAATGCGCCCGATTGGCGGGAGATATCGCCGAACAGAACGATCGACCTTATGACATCATAGCAGCCGACTACGGTCGCGGCATCGTGCAGATGGTTCACGGCAATCTCAATGATGCGGAGAGAACCTTGGATGAAGCCGCGTCCTTGTCCCACGAAAACGAGATTCGACTGTTCTTGCCCCTCGTGCTGTGTGCGCTTGGAAATGTTTATTTGCAGCAGGGACGCGCAGCGGAAGCGAGAAGCATCCTACTTCGGGCAAGAGAAGAAGCCCAAACTTTGGGTCACGAGACCGCCGATCTGCTGGCGGAGGCCTATCTGGCGTCCGCGCACGCGCAACTTGGCGATATTTCCCACGGGCTGGAGGTTGCGCGTGCCTGCCAGGCCGGGGCGAAGCAGAAGGGTTATCAGGCGATCGAAGCGCTGGCTCTGTTCTCAGAAGCCCTGGGCTTGTCGCTTCAAGGTGCTGGCGCCACGGCAGAGGCGATGGCCCGGCTTGAGCGAACGATTGAAATCTTAGCCCGGCTCGAGATGAGACCTTTGCTTGCGCAGGCCAGGGGCACACTGGCCCGTCTGTTGGCCGCCTCGGGCAGGAAGTCCGAGGCACAGGATGAACTCGCCCAGGCGATCGAGCTGTTTGCCAAGTCGAAAATGACTATTCAATTGGAACGTGCTAAGGCGGCCCTCTCCAGGGTCTCGGATTTATGACAAATTGCCCTCACGGCGTTTTTCGCCGCTTATCAATGGAGTGAGACATGGCCGGATTAGTCTACAGTGGAAGATTTGAGCAAGTGATGAATTAAAATTGCAGCCCGCAAAACGTTGCTGCGACGGCAACCAAGTTCAAGGATCTCGAAAGGCAGCACGGAGCCTATGCCTTCGGAAAATTCGCAAAGCACTTCCTGCCCAATCCCGCCGATTTTCCGAACTGGGACCGGGATTCGGGCGGGATCGCCGATCCGATCCGCCAGCGCCTCACCGACGTCGTTTGCGCCAATCTCAGATCCGCTACACCGCTGCCGATGGTGCTCAAGGTCAGTGAAAATGTCGATGCGACCCACGACCTCCACGTCAAGACGTTCGCCCATAACGGCCAGCTTCACATCGGCGTGCACATGCTCTGCCCGAACACCTCGCTGAAATGATCTGACGACCGGAGCGGCATGTTGCCGCTCCGCTTTTTGGGAGTTCTAACCGGCGTGCCTCAGAACAAGACGGAAGAAGCTCGGCCGTTTGCGAGCAGCAAGCTTGCGGTGCTGCGCAAGCACCCGTATTTTTGCGATCTCGGTCCTGAGGCATTCGACCAGCTCTGCCGCTATGCCAAGCACTCGACCCTGAAGCGGGGCACGACGATCTTTTCCAAGGGCGATCCAGGCAACAGCCTGATTGCGGTGATCTCCGGCACGATCAAGATCAGTGTCTCCTCGGCGGAAGGCCGCAGCGCGATCCTGAACCTGATCGGTCCGGGCGAGATTACCGGGGAAGTTTCGGTGCTCGACGGCCAGCCGCGTTCGGCCGATATCATCGCCAACACCAATTGCGAGATTTTCACGATCGACCGCCGTGAATTCGTCCCCTTCGTGCGCAGTCAGCCGGCGCTGGCGATGAAATTCATCGAGCTGTTGTGCGCGCGGCTGCGATGGACCAGCGACCAGGTCGAGCAGGTCATTCTGCAGAACCTGCCGGCGAGGCTCGCGAGCGCTCTCCTTCGCCTCACCGAGAAGCACAAGGCCGCGCAGGGAGGCCGGAGCATCGCTATCACCCAGCAGGAAATCAGCGAGATGGTCGGCATGACGCGCGAGAGCATCAACAAGCAGTTGCGGGCGTGGGCCGCGCGCAACTGGGTCCGGCTCGAGCACGGCGCCATCGTCGTGCTTAATGCCGAGCCGCTCCGGGTGTTGGCGGAAGCGGGATCGGGCGGCGAAGACGATTAGCGGCGTCACCAGCGCATCGTCTGCGCGAGACCGGTCACCGTGCGCAACCTTGTCGCGAAATATCCATGGATGCATTGTCGCTGCCAATGTGAAGCAGCTCACATCCGCGCATCTCGCGTTGGGCTAAGTGGGGGACATGGCACATCCGACCATGGAGGCACCGATGCACGGCACGTTCGAAAAACCACGCCAGACACGCGACAAGAGCGCTCGCCGGACCTGGGACCTCGGGTTCCTTGCTGTTCCCACCCTCATTGCGATTGCGCTGGTCGCCCTGATGATCACCCAGCCTGAGGCGTCCAAGTGGATATCGGAAGCGACGCAGGTGGAGGCTGGCATTGTGATGCCCGATGCGGCTCCGACCCAACTCGCCCGGCCGGCCGGCGAGGTTCGCACCGTCAGGGCAAATTGAGCCTGTTTCCGAGCGAAGTGAGATCGGCGGGATCAAGGGCTGTTATTTCCGGTCGCTCAGGAAGCCCGCGCGCTCCCGCAGCTCGCGCTGATCGGCGGCCGTCAGCAGGCCGATCAGCGCCTCCGCCTGATCCGGGTTGACGGCCCGTATCGTCACGGCAGCCGTATACATCGTCGCAAGCCCGCAGCCCGGCGGCAGCGATCCCGACAGCACGACGCCGGATGTGCTGATGATTTCGGTCGATTGCGTGCAGCCGATCGGCCGCGACGCCTGGCTTTCCGCGAGATGGCGCATGGCGGTTGCGCCGTTCGGGTGGATTTTGAGCCGCGCCGCCACTGTGTCTGCGATGCCGAGTTGCCGCAGGATTTTTGCGACATGAATTCCGGCCGTCGATACGCTGGTGTCGGGAACGAAGATCGCGTCTGATGCCAGCAACGCGGCGCGCAGGCCCGCGGCATCACCGACGGCGACCTTTGCATCGCCGCTGCGAACGGCGATCGCGGTTTCGACCAGGCCGACGTTGGCCATCGAGCCGAGAACGACAAGATTCTCCGCCGCAAGATCGGCGACGATCTTCGACGTCAGGATGACGATGTCGGTCGGCGTGCCCCGGCGCAATTTTTCGGCCATGGCGCCAACCGCGCCGAACTCCCCTGCGATATCGAACCCGGTCTTCTCCTTGAATTTGGGCGTGAGGCTCACGACCAGGCCCTGCGCCGCGCCGCCGCTCAGGATGCTCAATGCGGTCACGGGCTCAGGATTCCATCGCCGCAATCAAGCTGTCGCGCGTGATCGGGAGATCGCGGACGCGCACGCCTAGCGCATCGAAGGTGGCGTTGGCGATCGCCGCCGTCACCGGGCTGTGTGCGGCTTCGCCGGCGCCGACCGGGTCGATGTCGGAGCGCTGGATCAGCTCGACCTCGACCTCCGGCACCTCGCTGAAGCGCAGGATCGGATACTCGGTCCAGCTGTTGCTGGTGATGCGCCTGTCGTCGAAGCGGACGCGCTCCTTCAGGACCCAGCTCGTGGCCTGGATCGCGCCGCCCTCGATCTGGTTGATCACGCCGTCGGGATTGATGGCCTCGCCGACGTCGGCCGCGATCGTCAGACGCTTGACGCTGATGTCCTCCGCGCCCTCGACTTCGGCGACAACGGCGCAATAGGCGCCGGTGTTCTTGTAGCGTGCGAACCCGATGCCGTAACCGATACCGGCGCGTTTCTCCGGTTTCCACTTCGCGCGCCTGGCGACGGAGCGAATGACGTCCTTGGCCCGCTCGTCCTTCAGATGCCGCAGGCGGAAGGCGACCGGGTCTTCGCCGCGCCCGGCCGCCACCTCGTCGAGGAAGGATTCGATCGCGAACACGTTGCCTTGCGCGCCCAGGGTCCGCAGCGCGGAGGTGCGGACGGGCATGGTCAGGAGCCGATGCGACACGATCTGCCAAGAGGGAAAATCATAGAGCGGAATGGCGTTGCGGTCGGCGCCGCCGCCATTGGCCTGCGGGGGATTGCTCGAGATCATGCGCGGAAACGGCGTGGCGATTTCATACCCCGCGAGCAACGCCGGCTGCGCCGCACGTCCGGGCCGGGCGGCGTGACCGTTGCTCCAGATGCTGTGGCGCCAATCGACGATGTCGCCCTTTGCATCGAGATCGGCCTCGATTTCGATCGCCATCGCCGCGCCGAATGGCCCATGCGTCAGCTCGTCCGCGCGCGACCATTGCAGGCGCACCGGCCGGCCGCCGGCCGCCTTGGCCAGCAATACCGCATCGAGCGCGACGTCGTCGGCGGCGTTATGTCCGTAGCAGCCGGCGCCCTCCATGTGCTCGACCGTGATGTTCTCGACCGGCAGCTTGAGCACGAGCGCGAGATCGGCGCGCAGAAGGTAGACCCCCTGGCTGTGGGTCCAGACATGCACGCGACCGTCCTTCCATTGCGCCATCGCGCAGGACGGCGCGATCGAGGCGTGCGCGATATAGGGACGGGTATATTGCCGCCGCAGGCTGCGTTTTCGTTCGCCCGGCGCAGCCGATTCCCGCTTGTCGATGACGGTCGATTCGACCGGCTGGGCTTTCAGGAAATCGGCAAGGGAGGACTCGCCGGGCAGCGTTTGGCCGGCCGTCCATGTTGCGCCCTTGCGCAAGGCTTTCAGCGCCGTCTCGGCGCCGTCCTCGGTTTCGCTGACGACGCCTGCGAAACTGCCGTCGCGCACGACGGCGACCAGGCCGGCAACGCCGCGCGCGCCGTCCTCATTCAGTCCCGTGAGTTTGGCGCCCGGCATCTCTGGTCGCAGCACGCGGCCGTGCTGCATCCCGGGCAGCGCCTGGTCCTGGATGAAACGCGGCTGGGCGAAAACCTTGTCGGGGATATCCAGCCGCTGCACGGAACTTCCGGCCAGCATACGCTGCGTCGATTTCTTCGGCACGGCGCCCGGCGCCGCCTCGCGATCCAGCGAGACCTTGTCGGCAAGCTCCCAATAGCTCGTCCTGATATTGCCGGGTCCGGAGATCGTGCCGTCCTTGATCTCGAGCGCGTCGATCGCGACGCCCATCTGGTCGGAAGCGGCGGCAAGAAAGATCTGCCGGATTTCGGCGCAGGCGTGCCGGATCGCTCGGCCCGATTGCTGGATCGAGAGACTACCCGAGGTGACGCCCTCGTTCGGACTGCCCGCGGTGGAGGCGCGCACCATCTGCACCCGCGTGATATCGACATCGAGTTCGTCGGCCGCGATCTGCGCCAGCGCCGTGACGATGCCTTGCCCGATCTCGACCTTTCCAGGCGAGACCGTCACCTGTCCTTCGCCGGAGAAATGGATCCACGACGACAGCACGGGGTTCGCAACCAGGCTGACTGGCAATTTCGGCGGAGGGGAGGGCGCTGCATTTGTCATCGGTTTGCCATCTCGTCTGCCGCGCGCAGCACCGCCCGCACCATGCGGTTTTGCGAGCCGCAGCGGCAAAGGTTGCGGTCGAGCGCGGCCCTGACGTCCGCGCTCGTCGGCTTCGGATTTTGCATCAGCAGCGCCGCCGCGCTCATCAGGATGCCGGAAACGCAGTAGCCGCATTGCATGGCCTGCTCCGCGATAAAGGTGCGCTGCAGAGGATGCGGCTTCTCCGCGCTTCCCAGCCCCTCGACGGTCGTGACGTCCTTGCCGGCGACGGACCACAGCGGCGTGTCGCAGGCGGTCACCGCGCGATCGCCGATGATCACCCTGCAGGCGCCGCATTCGCCCGAGCCGCAGCCGAAATGCGCTCCCGTCATGTGAAGCGGACCGCGCAAGGCGGCAAGCAGCGAGGAATCGGGATCGGCGTCGAGGCTGGTTTCGACGCCATTGAGGCGAAAGCGGACACTCGGCATCGAGAATGCGACCTCTATTCGGGGCTTGGCTGGTTCACGGCTTGGGGAATTTCTTGACGACTTCGGCCCATTTCACAATATCGCCGCGCAGGTATTTGTCGAATTCCTCCGATGTCATCGACATCGGGACCGCGCCCTGGTCCTTCCAGAGCTTGACGATATCGGCCCGCTTCACCACCTCGTTCACGGCGGCATTGAGCTTGTCGATGATCGGCTTCGGCGTCCCGGCCGGCGCCATCAATCCGAGCCAGATGGTGGCCTCGTAGCCGGGTACGCCGGCCTCGCTTGCGGTCGGCACGTCGGGCAGCACGGCGGAGCGGGTCTTGCCGGTGGTGGCGAGCGCGCGCACCTGGCCCGCGGTGACGTTGGGGGCCATGGCCGGCACCGCATCGATCATCATCTGCACCTGGCCGCCGATCACGCCCGTGCGCGCCTCGCCGCTGTTGCGGTAGGGAACATGCACCACGTCGATCCCCGCCATGGCCTTGAACAATTCGCCGGCCATGTGATAGGGCGTGCCGGTGCCGGATGAAGCGTAATTCAATTTGCCCGGTTGCGATTTGGCGAGCGCGATGAACTCGGCAAGCGTCTTTGCCGGAACTTGCGGGTGCACGACGATGACGAGGTCGGAGGAATTGACCGGCGCGATCGGCGCGAGATCGCGCATCAACTCGTACTTGCGCTGTGCCGCCGTCATCAGCGATTCATTGGCGGTCTGGGTGTTCGACATCATCAGGAGCGTGTAACCGTCGGGCGGCGACTTGACGACTTCCTGCGTGCCGATCACCCCGCCCGCGCCGGTGCGATTTTCGACCACGATCGCCTGGCCGAATTTTTCCTGCCAGATGTTGCCGATCAGGCGTGCCGCCACGTCGGCCGGGCCGCCGGCGCCGAACGGCACGATGATCCTGATTGCCTTGGTCGGGTAGTCCTGCGCCAGGCATGGCGTCGCGAGATTTGCCGTCGCAACAAGCGCTGCCGCTGTCAGCGCCAGCGCGATCCTTGGGGCCGTCATTCCAATCTCCCGAATCCTTGGTCTTTTCTGTAGGCGTTGTTGGCCAAATCCGGCCGCCAAGTCTAGCCATATCGGCGAGGAGCTGTCGACGATAGACTAGATGTACGCTCCGGAATAACGGATAACCTTCGACGCGCCGAACCGCCCAGAACAAGCCGATGGAAACGCCAATGAAAAATCCGACAATCTCGCGCCGCACCGTGCTCAAGGGGTCAGGCGTCCTGCTCGCGGGCGCGGCGTTCTCGACCCGCGTCATGGCCTCGGCGCCGCCGGCGGAGCCGGTCACGCCGGCCCTGATCGAGGCTGCGAAGAAGGAAGGCCACGTCAATTATTACACCTCGGTCGATCTGCCGGTCGCCGAGAAGCTGGCAAAGGCGTTCGAGGCGAAATACCCCGAGATCGCCGTGCGCGTCGAGCGCTCCGGCGCCGAACGCGTGTTCCAGCGCATCGGGCAGGAATATTCCAGCAGCATCCACACCGTCGATGTCGTGAATTCGTCCGATGCCGCGCATTTCATCGTCTGGAAACGCGACGGCATCCTCGCGCCTTACGTGCCGGAGGACGTCGGAAAGTTCTATTCCGCCGAGCACAGGGACGTCGACGGCCAGTTCGCGAGCTGGCGGGTCTGGCTCTCGATCATCGCCTACAACACCACCCTGGTGAAACCGGAAGAAGCGCCGAAAAGCTTTGCCGATCTGCTCGATCCCAAATGGAAGGGCAAGATCGTCAAGGCGCATCCGGGCTACAGCGGCACCATCATGACCGCGACCTATCAGATGCAGCGCGATCTCGGCTGGAGCTGGTTCGAGCAGCTCGCCAAGCAGAACATCATGCAAGTGCAGTCCTCGGCCGATCCGCCGAAGAAGCTCGACCTCGGCGAGCGCGCCGTGATGGCCGACGGCAACGAGTACAATATCTTCCAGTTGAGGGAGAAAGGCCGCCCGGTCGAGCCGGTTTACGCGACCGAGGGATCGCCGATCATCATCGGTCCCAACGGCATCTTCAAGGACTCACCCAATCCGAACGCGGCAAAACTGTTCCAGTCATTCTGCTTCAGCCGCGACGCCCAGCAGCTCATCATCGATCTCGGCGGCCTGCGCTCGGTGCATCCGCAGACGCAAGACAAGGCGGGGCGCAAGCCGCTCAAGGACATCAAGACCATGAAGGACGACGCCGCCGCGGTGGAAAAGCAGGGCGACGCGATCAAGGCGCACTACTCGAAGCTGTTCCACGTCTGAGGCGCAGGCAAATCGAGCCATCATGACATCAGCCTTGCCAAAGACGTCGGTCGCGGAAACGCTGGCCGACCGGATCGTTACGCTGCGGCCGGGCGCCCTGCCCGCGGCGACGACGCGCAAATGCGAGGATCTGTTGATCGACGTAGTCGGCCTCTGCGTCACCGCGCGCAATGAGGATTACATCAGGAGCGCGCTTTCCGGCTGGGACGATGACGGCCCGTGCACGGTGATCGGCCACAAGCGCACGCTGACCGCATCGGGCGCGGCCTTCGTCAACGGCACCGCGGCGCATGGCGAGGATTTCGACGACACCTTTGAGGGCGGCCCGGTGCATGCGGGCGCGGTGATCGTGCCCGCGGTGCTGGCGGCTTGCGAGCGGCACAATCCCGACGGCCGCATGGCGCTGATCGGGATTGCCGTGGGTACCGAGGTGCTGTGCCGGCTGAGCCTCGTGGTGCCGAAGGCGGTACACCAGGCCGGCTTCCACCCGACCGCGATTTTCGGCGCCATGGGCGCTGCCGCCGGCGTTGGCGCGGCGCTCGGCCTGAGCGCGCGGCAGATCGTGGACGCGCTCGGGATCGCCGGCAGCATGGCCGGCGGCATCATCGAGTACCTCGCGGAGGGCGCCTGGACCAAGCGATTGCATGCCGGCTGGGCGGCGCAGTCTGGCCTTCGCGCCGCCCTGTTGGCGCGGCAGGGCTTTGTCGGCCCGCGTACGGTGTTCGAGGGCGTGCACGGGCTGTTCCACGGCTTCGCCCGCACCACCGACGGCGATTATGACGCGCTGGTTGGGGATTTCGGCGCGCGCTGGGTCACGGACACGCTGGCGTTCAAGCCCTATCCGTGCGGGACGATGGCGCAGCCCTACATCGACTGCGCGCGGCGGCTGGCCGCGCGCGGCCTTACGGCGGATGACATCGCCGAGATCGTGTGCGAGGTCGCGGAGGGCACCGTACACCGGCTGTGGGAGCCGCTCGTCGACAAGCAGCGCCCGCCCAACGGCTATGCGGCCAAGTTCGCCACGCCGTATCTGCTGGCAACAGGCTTCGTTCATGGTGGCGTCGGTCTCGCCGCGTTCACGGAAGCCGCGATCCGCGACGCCCGCGTACTCGCGCTGGCGGCGAAGGTGAAATTCGTGATCGATCCGCAAAATCCTTACCCCGCGAACTATACGGGCCATATCCGCGCATCCCTGAAGGACGGCAGCGTGATCGAGGAACGGCAGCCGCACTTGCGCGGCGGCACGCAGGAGCCGCTGACCCGGCAGGACGTCGCGGATAAATTCGCGCTCAACACCCAGCATGGCGGCTGGACCAGGGCGCAGGGCGATGGGACGCTGAGATTGTTGGCAGGATTGTATCGGGGGAAGATCGCTCTTTCGTCGCTGCGCGCATAGCCACCACTGTCATGCTCCGCGAAAGCGGGGCATCCAGTAATCACAGGACTATAGGTCAAGCTTAGTCGCGGACGCCGGTGTTTACTGGATCGTCCGCTTTCGCGGACGATGACGGCCGGAGGAAGGGCTCATGGTGAGTAACAACGAACTCGAAGGCAAGGTCGCAATCGTCACCGGGGCCGGGCGCAACATCGGCCGCGCGATCGCGCTGGCGCTGGCGGAGTCCGGAGCGTCCATTCTGGTCAACGCGCGCAGCAACCGCGCCGAGGCGGAAGCCGTGGCCCGCGAGATCGAGGCCGAAGGCCGCAAGGCGCTGGTCCACATCGGCAATGTCGCCGATGCCGAGGCGGTGCAGGCGATGGCGGAAGCAGCCATGCAGCGCTTTGGCCGCATCGACATCCTCGTCAACAATGCCGCGCTGCGGCGCGAAAAACCGTTCGACGAGATGGACTATGCCGAGTGGCGCGAAATCCTCGACGTCACGCTCGACGGCGCGTTTCACTGCGTCAAGGCCTGCCTTGCCGCCTTGCGCAAGAGCGGCGCGGGGACCATCGTCAATATCGGCGGGTTGAGCGCGCATAGCGGCGCCAGGGGCCGCGCCCATGTGGTGACGGCGAAGGCCGGCATCGTCGGCTTCACTCGCGCGCTCGCCCATGACCTCGCTTCCGACGGCATCACCGTCAACTGCGTCGTTCCCGGCATGATCGACACGTCACGTCCGAAGGACAGGCCGCTGCCTTCGCATCGTCTGACGCATCCGACCATCACCGGCGTGCGCGGCCGCCCCGAGGACATCGCCGCCGCGGTGCGGTTCCTGTGCAGCCCCGGCGCGCGCTACGTCACGGGACAGGCGATCCACGCCAATGGCGGGGCCTATCTCGGCGCCTAGCGCATGGTGCGCTGCTGTTTTTGCGGCGGGATTTCCGGATAAAGGCCCTCGGCTGCCCCGGTTTTTGGTGTTAACCATAAGGCCATGAACAAGCCCGCCAATATCCAGATCAGGCATTCCACCTGTCCGCACGATTGCCCGTCGGCGTGCGCGCTTGACGTCGAGGTGATCGACGGTTCGACCATCGGCCGGGTGCATGGTTCGAAGCTGCAGAGCTATACGGCAGGCGTCGTCTGCGCCAAGGTCGCGCGCTACGCCGAGCGCATTCATCATCCCGACCGGCTCATGCATCCGCTGCGCCGCACCGGGCCAAAGGGCTCCGGCCAGTTCGCGCGCATTTCCTGGGACGAGGCGCTGGACGAGATCGCCGACCGCTTCAACGCGGCCGAGCGCGAATTCGGCGCACAGTCGGTGTGGCCCTATTACTACGCCGGCACCATGGGGCTCGTGATGCGCGACGGCATCAATCGCCTCGCGCATGTGAAGAAATATTCGCGCTTCTACTCGACGATCTGCGCCAACGTCGCCCGCGTCGGCTTTGCCATCGGCACCGGCAAGATCGCCGGCGTCGATCCGCGCGAGATGGCGGTGTCCGACCTCGTCGTGATCTGGGGCACCAATCCGGTGAATACCCAAGTCAATGTGATGACTCACGCGATGCGCGCGCGCAAGGAGCGCGGCGCCAGGATTGCCGCGGTCGACATCTATAACAACGACACCATGAAGCAGGCCGACATCAAGATCATCCTGCGACCCGGCACCGACGGCGCGTTCGCCTGCGGCGTCATGCATGTGCTGTTTCGCGAAGGATTTGCCGACCGCGCCTACATGGCGCGCTACACCGACTGCCCCACTGAGCTTGAAGCGCATCTTGCGACCCGCACGCCGGAATGGGCCTCGGCGATTTGCGGCGTGCCGGTGGCCGAGATCGAGGCTTTTGCGCGCGCGGTCGGCGGGACCAAGCGGACGTTCTTCCGGCTCGGCTATGGTTTTAGCCGCAGCCGCAATGGCGCGGCCCAGATGCACGCGGCGCTGTGCATTCCCGCCGTCACCGGCGCCTGGCAATACGAGGGCGGCGGCGCGTTCTTCAACAACTACGCGATCTGGAAATTCAACGAATCCATCATCGAGGGCCACGACGCGATCGACCACACCACCCGCGTGCTCGACCAGTCGCAGATCGGGCGCATCCTGACCGGTGACGCCGCGGCCTTGCGGAACGGTCCGCCGGTCAAGGCGATGCTGATCCAGAACACCAACCCGGTGACGGTGGCCCCCGAGCAGGCGCTGGTGCGCATGGGCTTTGCCCGCGAAGACCTGTTCATGGCGGTGCATGAGCAGTTCATGACCGAGACGGCCGCGATGGCCGACATCGTGCTGCCCGCGACCATGTTCATGGAGCATGACGATCTCTATTACGGCGGCGGCCACCAGCATATTTCAGTCGGCGCCAAGCTGATCGAGCCGCCGGGCGAATGCCGCTCCAATCATCAGGTGTTGCAGGGCCTCGCCCGCCGCCTCGGCGCCGTCCATCCCGGCTTCGAGATGACGCCGCGCCAGTTGATCGACGTCACGCTGAAGAAGAGCGGCCATGGCGACATCGAGACGCTGGAGGCCGACCTGTGGCGCGACCTGCAGCCGGATTTCCGCGCCTCGCACTATCTCGACGGCTTTGCCCATGCCGACAAGAAATTCCATTTCAAGGCGGACTGGGCGCATCCGCCGATCGGCAGCGCCGGGTTGATGGGGCCTTGGCAACAGATGCCGGGATTGCCGGATCAGTGGGACATCATCGAGCTCGCGGACGAGGCCCACCCGTTCCGACTCGCGACCAGCCCGTCGCGCAGCTTCCTCAATACGTCCTTCAACGAGACGCCGTCGTCGCAGGCGCGCGAGGGCGCGCCCAGCGTGATGATCCACCCGGAAGATGCCGCCGCGCTCGGCATCAAGAATGGCGACGCGGTCACGCTGGGCAATACCCGCGGCGAGACCACGCTGACGGCAAAGCTGTTCGACGGCCTGCGTCGCGGCGTATTGATCGCGGAATCGGTCCATCCGAACAAGGCGCATATCGGCGGGCGCGGCATCAACACGCTGACCGGCGCCGAAGCGGTCGCGCCGATCGGCGGCGCCGCTTTCCACGACAACCGGGTCTGGATCAAAAAGGCCGCGCCTGCTGCATCTCCGGCAGCCTAAATCGTCCTTGCAGTCTTTGCCTATCCTGCCGTTAATGTCCGCCGACAACGAAGCAAGGCGAGCAGGCAATGACCGACGGCAGCAGCGTAGTGTGCGAGAAGCGCGGGCAGGCATTCTGGATCACCATCAACCGGCCGGAGAAGCGCAACGCGCTCAACGGCGCGGTGATCTCGGGCATCGCCCGGGGCTATCGCGACGCGCATGACGACAGGGAAGTCCGCGTCATCGTGCTGACCGGGGCCGGCGACAAGGCGTTCTGCGCCGGCGCCGACCTGCAGAATTCGGGCGCCGCGTTCGCGATGGATTTCTCGAGGCCCAATGTCGACTACGCCGACCTGTTGCGGCTGTCGCAGAACGCCACCAAGCCCGCGATCGCGCGGGTCGGCGGCGTCTGCATGGCCGGCGGCATGGGACTGTTGTGCATGACCGACATGGCGGTCGCCGCCGACCACGTGATCTTCGGCCTGCCCGAGGTGAAGGTCGGCGTGTTCCCGATGCAGGTGATGGCGCTGTTGCAGGAAATCGCGCCGCGCCGGCTGATCAACGAATGGGCGCTGACCGGCGAACCCTTCGACGCCAGGACCGCGCTCGCCGCCGGACTTCTCAACTACGTGGTGCCGGCAGCCGAACTCGACGCCAAGGTCGACTGGCTGATCGGCCGCATCACCGACAAGTCGCCGACCGCGATCCGGCGCGGCAAGTACGCGATGCGCGCGATCGCCGCGATGTCGTTCGACGAGAGCATCGCCTATACCGAAAGCCAGATCGCGCTGTTGGCACTGACCGAAGACGCCAAGGAAGGCCTGAAGGCCTTTGGCGAAAAGCGCAAACCCGCATGGCCGGGGAAGTGAGCGAACAGCGCGCGTCGCACATCGGCGCAAAGGAGACAGGCGTGCAACAAGTCGAAGTCGCGGTGATCGGAACCGGATGGTGCGGCGGCATCCGGGCGGAAACGCTGTCGCGCTCCTCGATCGTCGACAAGCTTCATATCTGCGAAATCAGGCCCGAGCGGCTCGCCGAGGTCAAGGAGCTGACCAACCCGGCAACCGCCACGCTCGACTATCGCGATATCGTCGGCAACGACCGCATCAAGGTGGTCTACATTTCGACGACGCCGGAATCCAACCACTACCCGATCGCGCGCGATTGCCTGAAGGCCGGCAAGCACGTGCTCTTGGAAAAGCCGATCGCGCTCGAACTGTTCGAGGCCGACGAACTGATCGAGATCGCGAAGCGCAACAATTTGAAATTCACCATCGGCTACTCGCAGCGCTTCAACACCCGCATCGCTTACGCCAGGAAGAAGATCGCCGACGGCACGCTCGGCAAGCCGGTGTCGGTGATGGTGAGCCGGCACATCTCGCGCAGCCTCGGCAAGAAGATCGCAAGCCGCGGCCGGCTGTCGCCGGTGGCGATGGAATCCACCCACGACCTCGATTTCGTGTTCTGGCTGCTCGAGCCGGCAAAGCCGGTGCGCGTCTATTCGCAAGGCGCCTACGGCTATATGCGGGAGGTCAATGGCTCCTATGACATCATGTGGAGCACCGTGACCATGGACAATGGCGTGCTGGTTTCGATCGGCGGCGGCTGGAACCTGCCGCCGAGCTATCCGAACTATTCCGCCACCACCATCGAGATCACGGGAACCGAAGGCTCGCTGTTTCTCGACGACACCCAGCGTTCCAACTGGCTCAATACCATGAAGGACGGCACGCAATATACGTTGTCGACCATGCCGGGCGAATGGGTCGACCACGTCTATGCCGGCCAGATGGGACCTGAGACGATGCACTTTCTCGAATGCGTATTGCGCGACCAGCCGCCGATGGTGTCGCCGGAGAGCGCGCGCCGGGTGATGGAGACCTATCTCGCCGCCGATCTGTCGGCGGAATCCGGGGAGCCGATCAATCTTCCACTCGACAACCGGGCGCTGTCGGCGGTCCAGGATCTTTACAAGAAATTCCGCACGCCGGTTTGAGCCGGTCGCGCCGCCGCCTGCGCGTCGTTCCGGCACGGGCAGGCGAACGTCCCAGGAGGATGAGCGATGGACTTCCAATTGACCGAACAGCAGCGGCGAATGGTGGCCGCGGTGCGCGACCTTGCGCAGGGCGAGTTCAAGGCCAACGCGCACAAGTACATGGACGGCACGTTCCCCTGGGAGAACATGAAGAAGCTCGCGGAGATCGGCGTGCTCGGCATGTCGGTCCCCGAAGAATATGGCGGCCTTGGCCTGCCGGTGTTCGATACGGCGCTGGTGCTCGAGGAAATCGCCAAGACTTGCTATGTGACCGCCATGGCCGCCCTCGGCGAGGCTGGCGTTCAAACCCGCGTGATCTCAACCTACGCTCCCAAGGCCATTCGCGAGCGAATTCTTCCCAAAGTCGTCTCCGGCGATTGCATGTTGGCGGTCTGCATGACCGAGCCGCACGCCGGCACCGACGTCGCAAATTACCGGACCAACGCGACCATCAGAGGTGACCGCATCATCCTCAAGGGGACGAAGACGCTGATCAGCCGGGCCAGGGAGGCCGGCATGTTCGTCATCTTCACGCGGATCGACGGCAAGGCCGGCCGCGAAGGTATCGGCTGCGTTCTGCTGGAGCCGGATACGCGGGGTTTCGAGGTGACCGGGACCTATCACACCATGGGCGGCGAGAACCTGCATGAAATCCAGTTCAACGATTGCGAATTGCCGCTGGAAAACCTCGTCATCCGCGAGGACGGTTTTCGCAAGCTGCTAACCGCGTTCAACACGCAGCGCTGCCTCAATCCGAGCATATCGCTGGGACTCGCCGAGGGAGCCTTCGACGAAGCTCGCAGCTACGTCAGGGACCGGACCGTGTTCGGAAAGGCGGTCGGCGACTTCCAGGGCGTACGCTGGAAACTCGCCGAGATGTACCGTGAAATCGAGGTCGCCCGCAGTATCCTCTATCGTGCCTGCATGACCGCCAATCCTTTCCCCGATCCTTTCATGGCGGCGGTCGCCAAGATCACCTGCAACGAGATGTCCAACCGGGTCACCAGCGAGGCGATCCAGCTGCATGGCGGATTTGGCTTCACCGACGAATTCGCGGTGTCGCGGCTCTATCGCGGCGCGCGCTACGGCACGTTGGGTGGCGGAACCAGCGAGACGTTGCGCGACCTGATCGGCAAGCGGATCATGGATGCGACCGAAACCGGCGCGGAACTGCTGGCCTACGACATGATGACCCTCGTCGATCTCGCCGCATGACAATCCCTCGACGGCGGCAGCTCGAGGCTATCCCGGATTGGCCTTCAGCCCGGCCGCCTCGATGCCGGCGATCGCGCAGGCCTCGTCATTGTCCGAAGTGTCGCCGCTGATGCCGACGGCGCCGAGCAGAACGCCGCCGCTTTGAATCAGGACGCCGCCGGGCACGGGCACCAACCGGCCCTGCGCCAGAGTGTTCACCGCGTTGATGAAATAGCCCTGCTCCTGTGCGCGCTGGAACAGCGCCCTCGAGCCCATGCCCATCGCCAATGCGCCAAAGGCCTTGCCGTTGGCGATCTCGCTGCGCAGCAGGCTGGTGCCGTCCTGTGCCGCCGATATTTTGACGCAGCCGCGCGCATCCAGCACGGTGACGAAAAGCGGTTTCAGCTTCTTCTCGGCGCCCTTGGCGAGCGCGGCATCGAGGATCTTGCGGGCGACGTCGAGGGTCAGTTCAGTCATCGATCGGTTCCTTCGCGACAGGGGAGGGACTTGGGTCGGATGGCGCGATCGCAAGGCTCATTGCCAGCACGCGCGCGACGTGAAGGGCGGCTCGCTCGCTGCCGTCGGCGATCTGGTGCCGGCAGGAGGTGCCGTCGGCGACGATCAGCGTGGTGACGTCCGCGGCGCGCACCGCCGGCAGCAGCGAAAGCTCGGCCATCTGCATCGAGGCCTGATAGGTATCGGCGCCATAACCGAACGCGCCGGCCATGCCGCAGCAACTGGATTCGACGGCTTCCACCTTCAAATCCGGAATGAGGCGCAGCGCCTGCTCGACCGCCTGGAACGCGCCGAACGATTTCTGGTGGCAATGGCCGTGCACCAGGGCTTTTGCGGCGACGGGAGCAAGCGGCAGAACAAGGCGCCCGGCTGACGCCTCGCGCACCAGAAACTCCTCGAACAACAGCGCCTGTTCGCTGATGCGCTTTGCCGTTCCGTCCGACCGAAGCGAGAGCAGTTCGTCGCGCAGCGTCAACAGACAACTCGGCTCGAGGCCAATGATGGGCACGCCGCGCACGGCGAACGGCGCATAGGTCGTAACCAGCCGATCGAGTTCGGCGCGCGCGAGTTCGACCAAGCCCGCCGAAAGGAAGGTGCGTCCGCAGCAGAGCGGCCGACCGGCGTCCAGCGGCTTCGGCATGTGGACGCGATAGCCGCCGGCGACCAGCACGCGCAGCGCGGCCTCCAGGTTTTCCCGTTCAAAGGCGCGGTTGAAGGTGTCGGCGAACAGCACGACCTCGCGGCCATCAGCCGGGCCGATCGTCCCGGCATCCAGACGGAACACGTCGCGCCGCCACTTTGGCAAAGCGCGTTCCGCGCTGATGCCGGCGAATGTTTCAAACAGCCTTCGCAGCAACGGGCTGTTGTTGCGCCAGTTGGCGAGCGGGGCCAGGCGCGCCGCCCAGGCGGCGTAGCGCGGCAGAAAGCCCACCATCCGGTCCCGCAGCGAAAGCCCGTGTTTCGCGACATGCGCGGCCAGGACCTCGATCTTCATCTTCGCCATGTCGACGCCGGTCGGGCACTCGTGCCGGCAGGCCTTGCAGGACACGCAGAGTTTCAGCGTGTCCATCATCTCCTCGGAGGTCAGCGCATCGGGACCGAGCTGGCCGGAAATCGCGAGCCGCAGCGTGTTGGCGCGGCCGCGCGTGACGTCCTTCTCGTTGAGGGTGGTGCGGTAGGACGGGCACATCACGCCGCCCTCGAGCTTTCGGCACGCGCCGTTGTTGTTGCACATCTCGACCGCGCCCTGAAAACCGCCGCCTGCGCCGGTAAAGGCCGACCAATCGAGCACGGTCTTCAATTCACCGACACGGTAGTCCGGCGGATAACGAAACAGCGCGCGATCGTCCATTCTGGGCGGATCGACGATCTTGCCTGGATTGAGCAGATTGTCCGGATCGAAGCGGTGCTTCACTTGCCGAAAATCGGCAATGATACGCTCGCCGAACATGGTCTGGTGAAATTCCGAGCGCACGAGGCCGTCGCCGTGCTCGCCGGAATGCGATCCCTTGTATTCCCGGACCATCGCGAAGGTTTCTTCGGCAATGGCACGCATCGCCTTGACGTCCTTTTCCAGTTTCAGGTTCAGCACCGGGCGCACATGCAGGCAGCCTTCGGAGGCGTGCGCATACATGGTGCCGCTGGTGCCGTGCCTGGCGAAGATGGCGTTGAGCCGCTCGGTATAGTCGGCCAGATGCGCCAGCGGCACCGCACAATCCTCGACGAAGGAGACCGGCTTGCCGGCTTCCTTCATCGACATCATGACGTTGAGGCCGGCGGCGCGAAATTCTGCAATCGCGGTCTGTAGCGCCGGCTCCGTGATTTCGACCACGCCGCCCCATTTGCGCCTCGGCTGCTCCCAGCCAAAGCCGAGATCGGCCATCAGTTCGTTCAGCCGCTTCAGCCGGCTGAGATTTTCCGCCTGATCTTCCTCGGCAAACTCGACGATCAGGATCGCGTCGGGATCGCCGCGCACGGCGGTGGCGATGATGGGCTTGAACATCTCGATCTCGCGCCCCAGCGAAAGCATGGTGCGGTCGACCAGTTCGACCGCGATCGGGCGCAGCTTGACCAGATGCTGGGCGGCATCCATCGCCTCGTAAAAACTGCCGAAATGGCAGACGCCGAGCACCTTGTTGCGGATAGTCGGCCACAGTCTCAGTTCGACCTGGGTGGTGAAGGCGAGCGTGCCTTCGGAACCGACCAACAGATGCGCGAGATTGTTCGGGGCGTTGCGCGGCACCAGCGCATCGAGGTTGTAGCCGCCGACGCGGCGTTGCACCTTCGGGAATTTTTCGGCGATCTCGGCCGCTTCGCGCGCGCCGAGATCGAGCATGTCGCGAAACAAGGCAACGCCGCTGCCGTTCGAATTCGACTGCGCGAGGTCGGGCGCGACCTCGCCGAAATGCAACAGCGTGCCGTCGGCCAGCGCCGCGTCGATCGAGATCGTGTTGTCGCGCATGGTGCCGTAACGCAGCGAGCGTCCGCCGCAGGAATTGTTGCCAGCCATGCCGCCGATGGTTGCGCGCGAGGCGGTCGAAACGTCGACCGGAAACCACAGGCCGTGCTTCCTGAGCCGGCGGTTGAGATCGTCGAGCACGATACCGGGTTCCACCACGCAGCTGCGGTTCTCGACGTCGAGCGAGACGATGCGGTTTAAGTGTTTGGAAAAATCGATGACGATGCCGGAATTGACGGTCTGGCCGCATTGCGAGGTACCGCCGCCGCGCGGGGTGACGATCCGGCCCTCGTCGCGGCAGATCGAAAGCGCCCGCAACGCGTCATCGATGCTTCGGGGAACCACGACGCCTGCCGGCATGATCTGGTAAAACGAGGCGTCGGTCGCATAGCGGCCGCGGGAGAAGCGGTCGAACAAGACCTCGCCCGCGGTCTCGCGCGCCAGCCGGTCTTCAAGCGTCATTGAAGTGGGCAATGCGGACGTTCATGGTGGGGAACATAGGCCCTCGGCGGGGAAGCCGTCGACCGAAAAATGCAAACAATTTGCCGGTTGTAGGTTGAAACATTGAATGCAATATGTTTGGCGGCGAGAACCGGAGGAGGATCCCATGACCGAACATCAGGGACGTCATTTCCTGCAGATTCCGGGCCCCAGTCCGGTGCCGGACCGCGTGCTCCGTGCCATGGACATGCCGGTGATCGACCACCGTAGCGCGCGTTTCGCCGAACTCGCCAAAGCGGTTTTCACCGGCTGCCAGAAGGTCTTCAAGACCGCAGGCAACGTCGTCATTTTTCCCTCTTCGGGCACCGGCGCATGGGAGGCTGCGATCGTCAACACGCTGTCGCCGGGCGACAAGGTGCTGATGGTCGAGACCGGCCATTTCGCCACGATGTGGCGCCAGATGGCGGGACGCTGGGGCATCGACGTCGAATTCATGCCGGGCGATTGGCGTCACGGCGCCGATCCCGCCGCAATCGAGGCTAGACTTGCGCAGGACAAGTCGCATGCCATCAAGGCGGTGATGGTGGTGCACAATGAGACTTCCACTGGCGTGACCAGCCGGGTCGGCGATATCAGGGCCGCGATGGACAAGACCGGCCATCCCGCGCTGCTCCTGGTCGATACCATCTCCTCGCTCGGCTCGGTCGATTTCCGCCACGACGAGTGGAAGGTCGACGTCACCGTCGCCTGTTCGCAGAAAGGTTTCATGCTGCCGCCCGGGCTCGGCTTCAACGCCATTTCCGAGAAGGCGCGCGCGGGTGCGAAGACCAACAAGATGCCGCGCTCGTACTGGGACTGGGAAGAGATGCTCAAACCCAATGCGTCCGGCTTCTTTCCCTATACGCCGGCGACCAACCTGCTCTACGGGCTGCGCGAAGCCATCGCCATGCTGCTTGAGGAGGGGCTCGACAATGTGTTTGCCCGCCACCGGCGGCTGGCGGCGGCCACTCGCGCGGCCGTGACGCATTGGGGCCTCGAAGTGCTGTGCCTCGATCCGGCCGAATATTCGCCGGTCCTGACCGCGGTGCTGATGCCGCCTGGGCACGATGCCGACAAGTTCCGCAAGATCGTGCTCGACAATTACAACATGTCGCTCGGCTCAGGCCTGACCAAACTCGCGGGCAAGGTGTTTCGCATCGGCCATCTCGGCGAATGCAACGAACTCACGCTTCTGGGGGCGCTGTCCGGCGTGGAAATGGGCCTTGCCGCGGCCGGCGTGCCGCATCGCGCCGGCGGAGTTGACGCCGCGATGGCGTCGCTGGAAGGACGCACCGAATCCAATTCCCCGCCCCATTTGCGGGCAATCAAGACCTGACGGCAAATCCCGCGGTCATGACCGCCAAGAGGTCTCCTTCCGGAGGGATTGACGGCGCCCGCTGGGCGAGGGACAAGCCCGGCAAATCGTGATATTCGAGCCCGGCAATACCGAGAATCTCCCCCGGAAGGACGTCTGATGACCCTGCACACTGGAAGGCATTTTCTACAGATTCCAGGACCGACCAACATCCCCGACCGGGTGCTGCGGGCCATGGATATGCCGGCCATGGATCATCGCAGTGCCGAATTCGCCGAGCTCGGATTCGCGGTCATGGCCGCCATGCAGCGCACTTTCCGCGCCAGGCAGCCGGTGATGATCTTTCCGTCGTCGGGGACCGGTGCGTGGGAGGCCGCGATCGTCAATACACTGTTGCCCGGTGACAAGGTATTGATGGCCGAGACCGGGCAGTTCGCGGTGCTGTGGCACGGCATCGCCGACAAGTTCAAGCTCGACGTCGATTTTGTGCCCGGCGACTGGCGTCGTGGCGCTGACCTGGAAGCGATCGAGGCGAAGCTTGCCGCGGACCGCCAGCACAAGATCAAGGCGGTGTGCGTGGTGCACAACGAGACCTCGACCGGCTGCGTGACCCCGCCGTTCGAAGTCCGCAAGGCCCTGGATCTGGCGAAGCACCCGGCGTTACTGATGGTCGACACGATCTCCGGCCTCGGGTCGATGGAATATGAGCACGACGCCTGGGGCATCGACGTCTCGATCGCCGGCTCGCAAAAGGGGTTGATGCTGCCTCCGGGCCTCGGTTTCAACGCGGTGTCCGAAAAGGCGCTTGCGGTGGCCAAGGCCAATCCGGCGCTTCGTTCGTATTGGGACTGGCAGGAAGTGATTGCTTTCAACAAGGTCGGCACCTGGCCTTACACGCCGGCGATCAATCTCTTGTATGGCCTCCGTGAGGCCGTAGCGATGCTCGAACAAGAAGGCCTCGACAACGTGTTCGCCCGGCACAGGCGCCATGGCGCGGCGACGCGCGCGGCGGTGAAGGCGTGGGGGCTGGAAACCCAGTGTCAGGATCCGCAGGCGCATTCGCCAGCGCTGACCGGCGTGCGCATGCCGGAAGGACATGACGCCGACAATTTCCGCAAGGTGGTGCTGGAGAATTTCGACATGTCGCTCGGCACCGGCCTCAACAAGATCAAGGGCAAGGTGTTCCGGATCGGCCACATCGGGCATTTCAACGATCTGATGCTGATGGGCACGCTGTCGGGCATCGAGATGGGACTCGATCTCGCCAAGGTGCCGCACCGCGGCGGCGGCGTGCTCGCCGCGATGGAAGTCCTCAAGGGACGCGACGTGCTGCCGATGCAGAAGGCCGCGGTTGCCTGAGAGCTGGTAATGAATCGTTCCGCGGCGCGCCTTCGTCGCGCGCCGTGGAGGCCTGTTTCCCTGCAAGAACGAAAGAGCGCGCAATGAACGCCCCGGCAACTGCGACCGAAGATCTGCTCTATACGGTGGAGGGCGGGATCGCCCGGCTGACCTTCAACCGGCCGCAAGCGCGCAACGCGCTGACCTTTGCGATGTACGAGCAGATGGCCTCGATCTGCGAGGCCGTCAATGCCGACCGCTCGATCAAGGCGATGATCCTGACCGGTACCGGCGACAAGGCGTTCGCATCCGGCACCGACATCTCGCAATTTCGCGCCTTCAAGACGGCGCAGGACTCGCTCGACTACGAGGCGCGGATCGATCGCGTGCTGGGCACGCTGGAAGCGGTCCGGGTTCCGACGATCGCCGCGATCGCCGGCGCCTGCACCGGCGGTGGCGCGGGGATCGCCGCCAGCTGCGACATCAGGATCGGCACCGCGGCAACCCGGATAGGCTTTCCGATCGCGCGCACGCTCGGCAATTGCCTGTCGATGTCCAATATCTCCAGGCTGGTCTCGCTGATCGGTCCGGCGCGGACCAAGGATCTGATTTTCAAGGCGCGGCTGGTCGAAGCCCCCGAAGCGCTCGCGCTTGGCCTGCTCAACGAAGTGGTACCCGACGTCGAGACGCTGCAGCGGCGTGCTGATGAAACCGCGAAGCTCGTCGCGAGCCACGCGCCGATCACGCTCGAGGTGACGAAAGAGGCGGTGCGCCGCATCCGGCGCACCTTGTCGCGCGATGAGGGCGAGGACCTGATTTTGCGCGCCTATATGAGCGAAGATTTCCGCGAGGGCATGGACGCCTTCCTCAACAAGCGCACGCCGAACTGGAAGGGCAAATAGGCAGCTGATTGCCCGCAACCATTGCAAAGTCCCGTGGACTGCACCTGGGTCTGCTTGAACTGCGAGTCGTTAGCCCGCACAATGGCGACGGCAGCCAGTAGCGGCGTTGCCGGGCTTCATAAAAATATGGGAAGGAACACGTGCGACGTATCACGAACGCCGTGGCAACGCTGACCGCGGTGTTGGCAAGCGCGCCGGCGACCGCCGGCTGGGAACCGACAAAGCCCGTTGAGATCGTGGTCGCGGCCGGCGCCGGCGGCGCATCCGACCAGATGGCGCGGATGATGCAGGCCGCGATCCAGAAGAACAACCTGATGAAGCAGCCGATGGTGGTCTCGCTCAAGGGCGGCGCGTCCGGGGCCGAAGCACTGATGTACATGAAAGCCAGCGAAGGCGATCCCAATAAGGTGCTGATCGCCTATTCGCTGATCTACATGTTGCCGCTGTCGGCGAAAATCCCGTTCAACTGGCGCGAGCTCACGCCGGTCGCGGTGGTCGCGCTGGATCAGTTCGTGCTGTGGGACAATGCGGCCGGGCCGAAGACAGTGAAGGATTTCATCGCCGCCGCCAGGGCGGCAAGCTCGCCGTTCAAGATGGGCGGCACCGGATCGAAACGCGAGGACAACGTTCTCACCGTGTTCATCGAGCAGAAGACCGGCGCGAAATTCTCCTATCTGCCGTACAGGTCCGGCGGCGAGGCGGCAACCCAGCTGGTCGGCAATCACACCGAATCCAACGTCAACAACCCGTCCGAAAATCTCGAGGTCTGGCGTGCCGGCCAGGTCCGCGCGCTTTGCGTGTTCGACAAGGAACGGATCTCCTATTCCGCCAAGGTGACCGAGACGCAGTCGTGGCACGATATCCCGACCGGCAAGGAGGAGGGGCTCGACATCCAGTACCTGATGCTGCGCGCGATGTTCCTGCCCGGCAAGGTCACCCCGGAGCAGCAGGCGTTCTACGTCGATCTGTTCCAGAAGGTGACGCAGACGTCCGAGTACAAGGACTACATGGAAAAGCTGGCGCTAAAGCCGATCTTCCTCACCGGCAAGGACATGCTGCATTCCTCGAAGGGGACGACGCGCTCAACACCTCGCTGATGAAGCAGGCGGGGCTTGTTGCGGAGTAGGTGCCACGAGCGCCATATCCCGCCACCGGGTCCGCCGGCAGCGGATCAAAAATATCCAATGAGATCAACTAGTTGTGACCAAAGCCGCCGTGCAGGCGATTTGCAGCGGTGGAAGGGTTGTTTGCCCTGAAGCGTCCGCAATCGGGGTGTTGGTGGCGGCGCCCTCGGAACAGGAGCCATTGTCGGCCGCAATTCCCATCCGATCGATCGGACTGACGTCGTGACGGCAGAGACTGCTTCGAATTACGAAACGGCCCGAAACCGCAAATTAACGCGAAGGAAACATTGTATCTGCGTCGAATGAAGGCGTGGTATTCGGGTTAATCTTGAGGGATTCGCGTTGCCCGCCTCGAAATCAGGGCAACGAAATGGGCACGGGGATGCCATCGCTGCGGTGTGAATTCTTGTTTGGGACCAGGGACTAAGTGATGAGGTCGAAGTTCTTCACTGACCCGATGGATACTTTCGATGGCTTCTTCAATACTCGAGGGTCCGAGCTCTTTCCGGGCATTTCGCCGCCGGCCGGCAACGACCCCGCGCGAATCGGTGGACTGGTTGAGTTTCTCGCAACTTCCTCTTCTGCCAGCTCAACGCTCTCGACCGCCCAAAGCAGCCCGTCTTCCGTCGTCGCCATGACGTCGGGAGGCATCACCATCAACCTGTTGTTCGACACGGCGGCCATGAATGCGCCCGCCAGCTTCCGCGCCGGCATCGAGCAGGCCGCGTCGATCCTGTCGGCGACGATCTCCGACAAGATCACCGTCAACATCAGCATCGATTATAGCGGAACCGGTGGCGGCGCCGCCGCCGGCCCCGACACCGGCCTGTTCGAGAATTATTCGACGGTCAGATCGGACCTGATCAGTGGCGCCACGGCCGGCGATCCGACGTTCAAGCCTTGCCGAGCGGGTCGGTTCAGGGGCAGACACAGATCGCCGTCTGGGACGCGCAGCTCAAGCTTCTCGGGATGGCACTGCCCTCCAACTACACCGGCGTCGATGGCGACGCTACCTTCTCGACCGACATCGATCCCAGCCTGCTAGTGGGTGTTGCGGTTCACGAACTGACTCACGCGCTCGGTCGCGTTCCCTACGGTCCGCAGCCCGATATCTTCGACCTGTTTCGGTTCACCAGCCCCGGCAGCCAGCTGCTCCTGAGCGGCAACACCGCGCCTGCGGCTTATTTTTCGGTTGACGGCGGCAACAACAAACTGGCCGATTTCGGCCAGACTTCCGATCCCAGCGACTTTCTCAATAGCGGCGTGCAGGGCCCCAACGACCCCTTCAACGAATTCTATACCAGCAGCACGCTTCAGAGTTTGACGCCCATCGACAAGGAAATGCTGGATGCCCTGGGCTTCCATCTAACGACACCGGTTTCGACGACGGTCGAGACGTTCGGATCGACCGGCCTGTTCGAAGTCGCCGACGAATTTTTCATGTACGCCAACGGTACCACCACGGGGCCGTCGCTGAAAAATGACGGTGTCCCGCTGGTGGCGGGCTCAGTGGGCCCGTGGGCGCCGATCGCCGCCGAAGCGATCGCGGGTGGATATGAGGTGGCCTGGAAGGCCGCGGGGGCCGATCAGTATTTGATCTGGGACACCGACAGCAACGGCTACGAGACCGCCAACCCGATCGGCATCGTCTCGGGAAACAGTCCGGCGCTGGAAGCGCTCGAGCCCTCGTTCCACCAGGACCTCAACGGCGACGGCGTGATCGGCATTCCCGCCACCGTGATCGAGTCATTTGGGTCGACCACGCTGACGGAAGAAGGAGGCAACTATTTCCTCGACAACGGCGCCACCACGGGGCCGTCGCTGAAGAATGACGGCGTCCCCTTGGTGGCGGGCTCAGTCGGCCCGTGGGCGCCGATCGGCGCCGAAGCGATCGCGGGTGGATATGAGGTGGCCTGGAAGGCCGCGGGCGCCGATCAGTATTTGATCTGGGACACCGACAGCAACGGCTACGAGACCGCCAACCCGATCGGCATCGTCTCGGGAAACAGTCCGGCGCTGGAAGCGCTTGAGCCCTCGTTCCACCAGGACCTCAACGGCGACGGCGTGATCGGCATTCCCGGTACCATCGAATTGTTTGGCTCGACCAGCCTGGTGCAAACTGGTAATATTTATTTTCTGGATAGCAACAGCAGCGGCACGGGGCCGTCGCTGAAAAATGACGGCGTCCCCTTGGTGGCGGGCTCAGTCGGCCCGTGGGCGCCGATCGCCGCCGAAGCGATCACGGGTGGGTATGAGGTGGCCTGGAAGGCCGCGGGCGCCGATCAGTAGTTGATCTGGGACACCGACAGCAACGGCTACGAGACCGCCAACCCGATCGGCATCGTCTCGGGAAACAGTCCGGCGCTGGAAGCGCTCGAGCCCTCGTTCCACCAGGACCTCAACGGCGACGGTGTGATTGGCGTCCCTTCGGGAACGAGCCTCGGCCCTTCCGGCACCGCACCGCAAGGAGCGATGGTTTCGGTCATGAACAACGATACTTTCGTTTTCGGGGCTGCTGGTGCGGCTGGCGCGCCGATTGCCGGAAGCGCTAACATCGGTGTGGGCGGCGCACCGCTTTTGTTTGGCGCCGCAATCGGGCCTTCGCAGGATGCGAACGTCGGTCGAATGCAGGCTCTCTTCGAGGCGATGAAGGACGGACACGACTTTTCCGGCATTCCCGACGCCCACGGCAGCGCGCCCGTGATGGATTTCCATTCGATCGATCCGCTCGGCGGCCACTTCATCATCCGCTGAGGCAACTGCCGAAATCATAGCAGCCGCGTGGTGCCAAACCCGTCCTTCCCGTGGGCGTTGCCGTTATACAGCACGAATTTGCCGGCCGGGCGATCCAGCCGGCCGCCTTAGCAGACCACCGAAATCCCAACCGGAGGGGGTCACGTCGATCTTGTCGCGTTACCCATCAGCTTTTATAGATCGCTAATGGCCAAGCCGAAACCACTTCGGCCAAACGTATTACCTGCATAGAGCATGTATCGCGCCCCCTTGTGATCGAAAATGAAAGGATATTCTACCATCTCCGAGTCCCAACCGGTTGGGGACACCGACAAATCCGGCTCCGCTTGGCGGCGCCAAGATATTCCATCGTCGGACTCGGCAGAGTAGATTTCGGTAAGCCTTGCCCCGAGCGCAAAACCACATCCTGTAACGGTCATCGTCCTTGATGACGCAAGGTTTGCAAATCGCATATTCTTCTGGACCCGAAAAATTGATCGCGATCTGATTGTGGCGCGCCCAACGAATGCCGTCGTCCGATTCTGCGTATTTGATCAGATGCCTCATGTCCCCCTTGACGGGTCCCCAAGCGATGTTCGATCCGTACCACATGCGGAATTTTCCATTCTCAACGGAAACCCATGGATACGAAATCGTATAGGGGTCGGTCTCATCAAGCGAAATCGTCGGGAATCGCGAATGCCGTATGAAAGGTCCATTCGGCCCCTCGCTAACGGCAAGCCCAATCGCATTTTGCCAAGGGACCGACACGGTCAAGTGCCAGCCCATGTAGTATAGGTATCGTTTGTCTCCCGCCTTTACGATGCATCCGATCGACGCTCCGCTGTCATCGAACATCGCAAGATCGCCGGGCGTTAGGACCGGTTGGTCGGCGACCCGTAAAATCCTTCCGGGCCTGTTGATGTCAATCTCGACGAATCCGACGCTAGATCGATTCTTTTCATCGCGAGTACTGAAATAGACTCTGAAGAGGTCGTCCTCCATATGCTCGGCGACCGGATTTGCCGCGTAAGATCTTGACCATGGCAAGCTCCCATCCGGCGCATAAATACGGCCAAGTTTGCTCCAGCTCACAATTTTCCCTTTGCCATCATCACGCGCATGAATGCCCCGCTGTCCAGATCAATCGCTTCCGACGCCGACGACACATGCACACTGTTTTCCTCGGTGCTGGAGACGACCAGCGCATTTGCGCCGACGAACGTTCGCTGACCAAGCGTCAGCTTGTTACCGACTGTGGCGCCAATTCCCAGAAAGCAATGAGGCCGAACGTTGACCTCTGCCGCCACGGTGACGTGCGATGCCAACCAGCTGTGATCCCCGATGCTGCTGAGATCACCGATGTGATTGCTCGACCACATGACCACGTTGTTGCCGACCTTGACATCGAGGGAGATCGACTGGTTGTCCAGAATGAAGCAGTTTTCGCCGATATCGAGATCCTCGGCGCGATAGAAATGGGAGTTGACGTAGCTTATGAACGAATACCCCTTGGCTTTGGCCGCCAGATATTTTTCCGCGCGCAAGGCATTCATGCTCTGATAGCCGAGCAAAATCAGAAATTTGTATTGGTCCGGCGGAAACCGCTGCTCCACATTCTCAAAGGCCACGACGGGAAGATCGCGAAAAGTATCACACGCGACATATTTGAGGTCGGTCGAGAAGCCGCAAACCTCATGTTCGCTGTCGCGCTGGAGGAAGCGGAATGCGACATCCGCGCCGCGTCCGGTGCCAAACAGGACGACCTTGCTCATGGCTCACAACGTGTGGCTGCAAGGTCCAGATCTGCCTGACGGCGCACCAGTCGGTCAAGCCACTCGTGGACGCTGACGCCGGCGCGTGCGGCGGCCTGCCTCGCCAGTTCCTTGGTTTCTGGCGTTACGCCTTCCATTACACCGTAATATCGCGACCGCATCGAGCCGCCGCGCCAGCCCTTGATGAGCCAGATCGAGATTGAGCGGCGGCGGTCCGTCACCCTTCTTGAAGGTAATCACGTAGAAGCAGTTCGCCATGATCCAGCGGACGTTAACGTCGCGCGCACAAACCGGGATGCTCTCGAGCGGTAACTTGTGGGCAAAAAGCGGATTGTTGGTCATGACGATCTTGCCAAAATCGACATCGCGCAGCCATGGGCCGACCGATTCGTCGCCGAAAAGAACGGTGCCGCCAGGCTTCACTACGCGGGCAAACTCTTCGCCAGTCTTTTTGGTGTCGGAGAATTCGTTGAAGCCGCCGAAATGAAACACGGCATCGAAGAAGTCCGATGGAAACGGCAGATAGGTGGCGTTGGAGATCGAATAGTGCAGCCCGCATTTGAAGTGCATCTTGCGGTCGTATTGCGTCATTCGCTTGATGCAAGTGTGCACCATGCCGGGAGACAAATCCTGCAAGAACAGCTGCCCGGAAGCATCCAGCCGGCGCGCCAGACGGAAACTGTCCCGCCCGGTGCCGCAGCCGACCTCGAGGATACGGGCACCGGGCTTGGGGTCGAGCATGTTGACCATCAGTTCGCGGACCGTCTCCTCATCTTCATAAAGCGCTGCGAACTGCCAGTTCAGCGCCGCGTCATAAATCTGCTCCGCGACGCGATCATATTCGCTCTTGGTCTTTGCCTCGCTCTCGCTCAGTTCGGGCGGCCAAAGCAGATTTGGCACGCCGTTCTCGATCGGGAAGCGCCGGCCGTCGAGAGAGACAAGATGATCGCCGTCCAGGCGGAGCGGTGCGTTAGACTGCGGAGCGCGGTAATATTCAGCATCTGACGATTCCATCAGCTTTTCCTTCATCGTGCCTTGCGGCAGACGACGATCCATACGTGTTCCTCGACACCCCAGAAATCGTTTTGGCACGAACCGATTGCGAATTCTGTAAAGCTCGGCGACATCGCTGCTTCAATGTCGGAGGCCACGGTCGAATTTCTTCATCATATAACCATTGCGAACGCCGTAAGGATCATTCGCTATGATCATATGACCATCACCGGCGTCCTGCGCCCCTCGCATAATGTAACTGGTGCCGATAGGTGCGGAAAAAACAAAGGAGCCTCCAGGCTTCAAGATTCGAGAAATCTCCCTGACGTTGTCGCTGAAGCGCTTGCCGGGATCGACATAGTAGCAGGCGTGGCAGGCCAGAATGACGTCGAAGGTTGCGTCTTCGAACGGGATTGAATTATTGCGACCGACCGCCAGGGTGACTTCAATATCCAGACGATCCATTCGTGCCTGCGTCAAATCGCAGATGTCCTGCGAAATTTCTACCCCGTACACCTGCATACCGAGATTGTGCAAAAGCGTCATATTTCGTCCGTCGCCGAATCCGAGATCCAAAGATTTCTTGCCGACATATGTCGAAGGCTCGTTCTTGTGCCTCGGGTAGTTGCCCAGAAACGCGCGCACGACGAATTCCACGGGATAAACATGGATCGGGTTGCGCTTACGATAAAATTCGTCGTAATGTTTGATAATTGGATCATTCATTGTTTTCGAAGCGCCGATAGAGGACTTTGGCAAAATCCGGCCCGATGACCGAATGCGACGGATAGTCTCCGCCGCGGCATACGCTGTTTGCCCCGATCACGCTGTTGCGGCCAATGCGCGTTCCGGGAAGGATGGCTGCGCCCGTTCCGATCCAGGATCCTCTGCCAATGGTAACCGGCCGGCCCTGACCGTTCGGCTGCTGCATTATTGGAACGTCGGGATGGCTAAAGCCGTGATTGTTGTCACCAAGAAAAACGCGCTCCGACACGAGGACATTGTCTTCGAGTGTAATGGAGGAGGTGCAGGACATGAAAACAAACCGCCCGATCTGGTTTTCGCGGCCGATTTCGATTCGTGATTGGTAGATGTAGTCGGACGAGTCCAAGTCATGCCGATATTTGACGTCGACGTAATTCACGAGAAACGAAAGATCGGCGAATGCGTTGATGTGAGATCCTTCACGAATGGCTGTAACATCGCCGATAACGATATTTTGCGGGTTCAAAATCCTGAAGGGTGGGAGAATTTTCGCGTTGACCCCGAAATAGGCAAATAGCTTCTTGTCCTCAGCAGTAAGCGGGGTTTGTTTCTCCAGCAGGATATTTTTCTTCTCGATGGGAGTGTTGGTAGGCATGTATCGCCGTCACCTCTCGACCGTCAATTTATAGTGATCGGTGTTTGATTCGGTGGATTGCGTTTCGAGGCCGTGAATACGCCGCACGATAGTGTACGGCCTGTTCTTGGTCTCGATAAAGATCTTTGAAATATAGATCCCTATGACCCCAACGCAAAAGATTAGGAGTCCTCCGAGCAACCAGACCGATGCCATCACTGAAACCCACCCTTCGATGGCGCCGCGGAAGATGAGTTTATGGATGAGCAGAGCGATTGCGACCAGTGCCGATAATCCGGAAATCGCGATGCCGAGATAAAATATCGCAACCAGGGGTATTTCGCTGAACGAAGCGACGCTGTCTATCAGTTTCACCCAGCGGTGCCAGTAACTGTAGGTCGTTCCCTTCCGGGTCTTTTTGTCGACCGGAATTCCGACTTGGCGGAAACCAGTGATGACCCACAATCCTCCGATGACGGTCTCCCGTTCGCGATGCAGGAGGAGTGAATTGACATATTCTCGTTTCATGAGGCGAACGGTGACATGATTTCGCGGGATCGCATGAGAAAGGAGGACGTTGAACAGGCGGTAGGCGATGTTGCCCGAGAACCGTTCGCCGAAATCGCCCTTGCGCTGATCCTGAAATCCGTAGACGACGTCTACGTCGCTGGCATGCATCTTGTCGAAAAATTCGCGCAGGAGCGCCGGGTCTTCCTGCAGGTCGCTGTCGATAAGAAAGCAAAGTTCGCCGCGGGCATGGTCGAGTCCGGTCATAATTGCCTTGTGATGCCCAAAGTTGCGCGACAGTTCGACTACGCGCAGATGGCTGTCGGAGCGTGCGATGGCGCAGGCGATGCCGAGCGAGTTGTCGGGCGAGCCATCGTCGACTATCACGATCTCATAGTCATCGGTGATGCATTGCGCCGCTTCCGACGCACGTCGATGGAATTCCTCGACATAGGCTGCCGACTTGTACAACGTCGTGACGATCGAAAGCTTCATCGTTGACCCGCCTGCTCCAAGAGCACTTTTGCCGCCTTGCGGTCGACCTTGCCGTTGGCATTGCGCGGTAGCTCGTCAAACTGAACGACCTGCGCCGGCCGCATATACGCCGGAAGCCTTTCCCTGCAAACCAGCAGCACCTCTTCTGCTGCGACGGCGCGGCTGGCAATATAGGCGACCACAATTTCGCTGCCGTCGCTGCCTGCCAGCACCACGGCGACGGCGCGCTGAACGTCGGGAACGCTTTGTACCGCCAGATCGATCTCCTCGAGCTCAATCCGGTGGCCGCGGATTTTCACCTGGTTGTCAACCCGGCCGTGAAACCAGAGACGGCCCCGTTCATCCTCGCGCACACGGTCCCCCGAGCGGTAATAGATCGCTCGGTAATTGGCCTTTCGCGGATCCTGGCGAAACCGGGCCGCGGTTTCCTCAGGGTTCGCGTAGTAGCCCAATCCGACGCAGGGACCGCCGATCCATAATTCCCCGGGCCGTCCCGTTGGCACTGCTTCTTGCCCGTCGTCGAGGATCGAGTAGTTGAAGTCGGGGTGCATTCCGCCCAGCGGCGGGAATTCGCTGTCGGGAGCGGCCAAGGTCTCGGGCGTGATCTCGATGCTGGAACAGATGCAGCTGGTTTCGGTCGGACCATAGACATTGATGAGCCGCGCCGATCCGGCGAAGCGGTCGAGAAATTCGCGCAGTTTCCCGATCGGATATCCTTCCCCGCCGAACTGGAAGAGTTCGGATGTCAGGCAGCGACTTCGGCGTTAGCAGATTGAGCTGTTCGAGAATCAGAAACAGCGTCGGCACCGCGAACATCACGGTGGCCCGGGCGGTGCGGATCGCCTTGACCCAGCTCGCGGGATTGGTGATCTCGGAAGTCTCGATCGGTACCAACGCTGCCCCGTTGAGCAATCCGCAATAGATATCGAATACCGAATTATCGAAATGCAGTGGGTTGATCCCGGTGAAGCGCGCGCGCGCCGGATCGCCGAGCATGTGACGCGCCCATTTCATCAGGCTCAGGACGCCCTGATGTGGAATGACCGCGCCCTTTGGCTCGCCCGTGGAACCGGAAGTGAACATGATGTAGGCGGGGTCGGTCCCGGTCACGGCCGGGAATGTCGTATTGCGTGCGCGGGCTGCCGCCCCAGCGAGCCAGGCGTCACCGTCGGCGGACAGCGCCTCGCCGAATGGATTGGCTGTCCCGATCTCGCTGAACAGGACCTTCGGCTGAAGCCGCGCCAAGGTGCGCGCCGTGCGCTCCGGCGGATTCTTCGGATCGAGGAAGACGTAAGGGGCGCCGAGCCGGAGACAGGCCAACAACAACGCATAGGCAATGCGACGCTTCGGCAGTTGAAGCGCGATCACGTCGCCATGCGTGACGCCGCGCGCGGCGAGCGCTGCCGAGCAACGCTCTGCCAAGGCCTTCAGCTCCTCGAATGAGCAGACCGCGTCGCCAAGAATCAGCGCCGGCGCGGCGGGATCAGCCTCCGCATTGGCGGCGAACACGTTCCACAGGCCGGTCATCAGAGGCGCAAGCCTCCGTCCAGCTTGACGATCGTGCCGGTGGCGAAGGCATTGGCCGCAAGGAATTCGATCGCGTTAAGTACATCCTGCACCTGACCGAGCCGACCCAGCGGTGTCCGCTGCGCATAGCCTTGCAGCCGGTCCTTCTCGACCGCTTCCCTGGTGGTGGTGACGTCGATGAAACCGAGCGCAAGCGCATTGACGCGGATGCCGAGCGGGCCCAATTCAATCGCCATCGTTCGCGTAAGGCCTTCGATGCCGGCCTTGGCGGTCGCATAGGCGGCTTGTCCGGCGTTGCCATCGCCGGCGATGGAGGAAAAGTTCACGATCGATCCGCCGCCGCGCCGCGCCATGCGGGTGGCGACCTGGGTGGCTGCGACAAACGGAGCGGTGAGGTTGGCGTCGATCACGCTGCGCCAGGTATCGAGGCCATGGGTCGAAAATTTGCCGCCGCGCAACGCCAGTATCGGTTCGTTCCAGATCAGCCCGGCGGCGTTGATCAAGAGCGCGATGGATTGGCTCGCGGGGATCGCCTCGGCAAGCGCCTGCCTCACGTCGGCTTCGATCAAGAGGTCGACCGGCCGCGCGATAGCGCCCGCAGGCGCCGCCGCCTGGAACTTCCGGTCGAGCGCGAGGACCGGCGTGCCCTTCGACGCGTAGTGCGACACAAGCGCGCGCCCGATCGCGCCGCCGGCTCCGGACACGACAACCCAGCCATAGTCGGGGGCCGTCATAGGATCATGCGGCATTCAGCAGGCGGTCCACATCCGCGACCGATTGCAGTTTCTCGATGTCTTCCTCCGACAGTTCGCGGCCGACGATTTCCTCGAGCCGCAGCACCAGCCGAACGCCTTTCAGCGAATCCCATCCATCAATATTGGCAAGCAATACGTCACCTCCTGGTATCGCGGCATTGGTTCGTAGAACTTCCGCAACCAATTCGTGTGCATGCATCCATTTTTCCCTTGGTGGGGAGGCTTGACCGCAAAAGCTCCTTTGCTCTATCAATAGCTTAGAAGTGCGGCCGCGCGAAGCCATCCGGCCGGATTCTCATAAGACAAATAGGCGGAACTCGCAAATGCGATGTGGCCCGCAATGGCTCTCATTGCGGGTGACGAAAGCTGCGAAGATTGACCGACACGGTGCTGTGATCTCCGGGCTAGCAAAAATACACAATTCGTTTGAACCGCTGTTGCATTGTTTGTACATACTACCAGAGCGGGCTACCTTGGCGCTCGGAAACTTAGCTTGAATTGCAGTATCAATTTTGCTGTTGGGCGGCCATTTGAGCCTGACGGTAGCGCCGGGGGTGGCAGTTCCGGCGCCGGGACCATGCGAATCTTGGATTTCAGCAAGGTTGAGCGAAATGCTCAGCCAATATCAAAGGAGGGATTATATGCGTCGAATCGCTCTACTGGCCTTAGCAATCGGATTTGTATTCCCATTCCTCGCGTCGGCACCGGCCCTCGCCCAAGCGACCCGGACCTGGGTCTCCGGCGTCGGCGACGATGCCAATCCGTGCAGCCGCACGGCGCCGTGCAAGACCTTCGCCGGCGCGATCTCCAAGACCGCTCCTGCCGGCGAAATCGACTGCCTGGATCCAGGTGGTTTTGGAGCAGTTACCATCACAAAGTCAATCACGCTCAATTGCAGCGATACTATTGGTTCGATTCTGGTGTCCGGAACTAACGGTATCAACATCAGTGCTGCGGCTACCGACAAGGTCATCCTGAGGCACATCCAACTCCAGGGCATCAACAGTGGTCTCGCCGGGATTAAGATTAACAGCGCCGCGGCGGTTTCGATCGAGGACTGTGTGATTACAGAGTTCACCCTGCAGGGCGTCAGCGATGTGCGCTCAGCCGGGACGACGAAACTCTTTATCCGAAACACGGTTATCAGTTTCAACGGAGGAAATGGGGTTGACTTGACAGCTGCTAATCCCAACAACGTTGAGATCGAAAACGTCAGCTCAATAAATAATCTGAATGGCCTAAGCGCGGCAACCGGCAACTTCGCAACCGTCCAGCGCTCGGTCTTCTCCAGCAATTCTTCGTCGGGTGTTCAGGCGAATGCTGGCGCCGTGGTCCATGTGGACAGAAGTTCGATGACAAGTAATGGTATCGGCGTGACTGCCACCGGTACCGTCCGGCTGTCAAATTCCAACGTTTCCTTCAACAGCACTGGTTTCAACGGTGCGGCAGTTTCGTTCGGAAACAACCAGCTTCTCGGAAATGGGTCATTCGGGACCCCGTTGACCGCGGCCGGTGCGGCATCTTCTGCATTAGGTCAGCAGTAACTGCGGAGTTTCAGGTAATTGAGCCTGCCAAGATCAGCCGTAATGCTGATCTTGGCAGGCAATATTTTGGATAGAACCAAACGCGGGCACATCCTTTCCTAGTGGGGCTTCGGTTTCGGTCGCGGATCGCGCCTGCTGGCCAGATCCGGCTGGTCTCCATCGTTCTGGGGATAGCACGGAATTTTCAGCTTCGCATCGGTAGCGATTAGTCGAAGCACAAGCTCGCGAAATTTTCGTGATGCGAATGGCGGAAGCCAGTTCGTCGATTAATCGCTATGGTATAGATAAAAGTCATCTGGTAGGGTTGAAATTTGTTTCGCCGCTTGCAAAAATCAAGATATGCGGCTTCGAAAGCGCTCGAGATGGACGATCGACCTGCACAGTTGGCCAAGGGTATTTTAGAGCCGACGCCGGAACTTGACGGCATTAGAGGTTGGGCTTGCGCGTCGGTTCTCATTGCGCACTGCCTCACCGGCGTGATGAAAACCGAACCAGGTTCTTTTTCTGGATCCTTTAATTCGCACACTCTCTGGTTTTTTCTGGGGGGCGTCGATCTCTTCTTCGTGCTATCCGGCTTTCTAATTGGCGGAATACTTATCGACAGAAAAGCGTGCGGTGGAGCGTCCCTGAATTTGCGGGACTTTGCTACGAATTTCTGGGTCAGGAGAATCGCGCGGATTTTCCCGGTCGCTTATCTGTTGCTCGCAACCTACTGTGTTGCCCTCTTTTTCCGGAACAAATTTGGGACAACACACTTCGATAACTGGCTCTTGGCCGAACCTCGGCCGCCCGTTCTTTCGTTTGCCACTTTTACCCAAAGCTGGTGGATTGCTATTGGCGGCTATGGTGGCCCGCGATGGATGGGGATCACATGGTCACTCGCGATCGAGGAGCAGTTCTATTTATTGTTTCCGTTTGCGATTTACTATCTGCGGCGCAAATGGGTCGTCGCGATTGTTATCGCGGGCATTGTAGCGGCGCCCATCCTGCGGGACATCTTCGAACGACTATTCGGAAGTTGGTACGCCCCTTACGTCCTTCTGCCGTCCAGAGTCGATGGATTGATGTTCGGCGTGGCCGTCGCGCTGATCATTAGAGACCAGACAAGCTTTCATATCGCTCGATTGCTCAGGTATGTGCTCGACGCTGTCGCCGTGTTCATCTTGTATCTGACTGTGTCAAACTATCTTCCTTCCTGGTGGCCGGGTCCGAGTGGCGCCATCTATCCTCTTAAACAAAGTCTGCTCGCGCTGATGTGGGCCATCGTTATCTTGCGAATATTCACCTATAAACAAAGCATTTTTAACGCTATTTGGCGGAACACAATTCTCGCGAAGATCGGCCTGATTTCTTATGGTCTCTATATGTACCATCAGGCGGTCAATGGATTGATACATGGATTATTGTTCAATCAAGAACCCACGATAGCCAATGCTGGACACCTTGCTGCCGCTCTCGGCGTGCTTGTACTGACATTCGGACTCGCAATTCTGTCCTACGTTTATTTTGAGTCGCCGATCAGACGTTTTGGTCAAAAGTTGGCCACTGCGTCCAAGGGTAACTTGATTCAAGGACCCCCGATGGCCGTTGGCGATTCCGTGGCGCAGACGCTGAGCAGGTGAGAAGGCCGATACCTCGCAGGGGAGTTATGCAGGATTGAATCCACGCTCGTGAGGGACTGGCAGGTTTGGCTGGCCCGTCGCACGCTTTGTTGCTAACTCCTTACGACCAAGATAGCGACGTGCCTCCAGGCCGGGATTGAATAGCAAATCAAGCGCGTAGTTCAGGCTCGAAGCCGCTGTGGAGCCGTGCCTATTTCGGATAGGGTGCCTGATTGGCATGACGACGGATTGGCGCGTTTTGAGCACTGGGGCTGCAACTTTTTCCGCGGGCGTTTGCTGGTTGCTCGTACTCCAGCGCCTTGAACTGGGTTATGCATATCCGTTGATGTTGCGTATCTTTGCATTTATACTGGTTCTTTCAAGTCTCTTTCTCGGAGAGCCGTTGCTGATGGGCCAATTGTTAGGCCTCGGTCTCGTCCTTGTCGGCCTTATCAGCTCGCTCGCAAGGTAAATCCCATGTCGGTGCCTTCACGGCGATGTCTTGCGTGCGCTGCGTTGGAGCCGATTCCAGACAATGAGCCGGTCTGGCCGGTTGGCTGGCGTTGCTCAGCGTGCGGGCACGTCGTTGCCCAAAGCGAGGGTATTCCGATGTTCGCGCCTCATCTCGCCGATACCGTCAGCGGAATGGACCCAAAGAATTTCGAGGCACTTTCGAAAGTTGAAGCAGACCATTTCTGGTTTGCCGCCCGTAACGAACTAATCGTCGGTCTCATGGATAAATTCTTTGCAGATGCGCGTCGTTTTCTCGAAATCGGTTGTGGCAACGGTGTCGTCCTTCGTGCCATCGCTCGCTCACGTCGCTGGGAGCGTCTGGTAGGGTCCGAATTGCACCCGTCGGGGCTGACCTATGCGCGAAAACGCCTACCGTCCGAAGTAGAGTTCGTGCAGATGGATGCACGTAACATTCCCGGCGTCGACGTCTTCGATCTTACCGGCGCGTTCGATGTGATCGAACACATTGCGGACGACGAGGGGGTCTTGCGCGGATTGCGCGCGGCTACACGAACCGGAGGTGGGACGATCATCGCGGTTCCACAGCATCCGTGGTTGTGGAGCCGCGCCGACGACATTGCACATCACCGGCGGCGCTATCGGGGTAGGGAGCTCGAATACAAGCTGCTCCGCAACGGCTTCGAGGTTATGTTTTCGTCCTCGTTCACGGCTTTGTTGTTACCTCTGATGGTCGCCAATCGCCTGAAGGCTCGAGACAAGGAAACGGATGACGACGTTTTACGTGAATTCAAGCTAAGCCATCGCGTCAACAATGTTTTCACGACGATCCTACGGGCCGAGGTTCACATGACACTGATGGGATGGCGATGGCCGGCGGGCGGCAGCCGCGTCGTGGTCGCGCGAGCTGTTTAAATCCCCAGAAAACCGAAAGATTGGTCGGTCGGGCGGCCGGATCTGTGAGATTGCACTACGCCGTTACGGGATCATTTTCTTGCAGTCATGACGAAATGGTCATAGGGAATTCGGAGCAGCTCGTTGAAAAGACGGGTTTGTATTTCTAATCCCAAGCCGCCCAATAATCTGACATGGCCTTCGGGGGTTCTGATGTTGATCCCGGAGTCGAGCTTGTTGATGAACTTCACGGCAGCACGCTGATTTGGAAGCCAGACGTTGTCAATTGTCACGATCCGTCCGTCTCTTTTCAGGACGTTTCAGCGAAATAAAAAGCGAAATAGCTTGGTTGTCTCCAAGATGATGGAGCAATGCGGAAACATTTATTAGGTCGAACGTATTTTCCCGTGCATCAGACTTCGGCGGCATTCTCTACGAGAAAGCGGCCACGGCCACTGTAGCATTGTCGCGCATAGGCTATGTGCTTCGCATTCAGATCGATTCCGGTATATTCGATCGCCGGAAGATAAGAGAGAACATTTGCCGATCCGCAGCCAATGTCCAACACCCATGCCGGGCTTGGGCTGCAGCACATCATCCACGTAGCGCCTGATTGCATTTTCCGCGCCCAGCGAAAACATGAGCTTCTCGATGGAATCGTAATCAGCCGGTAAGCGCCTGAAATCCGCTGCGCCATATTTAAAGCTCCAATCTTTGCAGATTGTGTGATCTCTCTCGGAGCTGGTAACGATAAAACCGCAAACCTTTCATGGACAACTCGTCCGGACTTGGAGCGCTAATCGTGCCCCCTGCAGTCAGGTCACCGTTGATGGCACATCCGGCCTTAGTGGTATGGATTTTCTAGTTTTAAAAGTTTATTGTGCCGCGACGATTGATGGCCGGTGAGAGTCGCGATGAAAAGTACCAGCCGTAGGCGTTCGCAAGGGAAGATGGCGATGCTGCCAAAGCGCCGGTTTGTTGTCCAACTCAAGAGCGTTTTCCTCGTTGTCGTCGCTGCAACCCTGATGCTGTCGGCCGGCGGCGTTGCCGAAGCCCAGTCGATGCGGCAGGGTGTTTCCGCCTTCAACCGCCAGGACTATGTATCGGCGTCGCGGATCTTCATTCCGCTGGCGGAGCGGGGCGTTGCCGCCGGCGCAGTCCTATCTCGGTTTCATGTTCGAAACCGGACGCGGCGTGCCGCAGAATTACACCGAAGCCGCGATGTGGTACCGCCGCGCCGCCGAGCAGGGCGACAGCCTCGCGCAATATTCGCTCGGCCTGCTCTACGACAAGGGTTTTGGCGTGCCGCGGGATATCGTCGAGGCCGGCAAGTGGCTCAATCTGTCGACCGCCGCGGCGCCGCCGCGCGCCCGCGAAGCGCGCGCGCGCATCCGCGATGCCGTGGCCACCAAGATGACGCGCGGCGAGATCGCGCAGGCGCGCCTGCGGGCGCTGGAATGGGCGCCGAGCCGCGAACGCTGATCAATACACCTGGTTCAGGAGCGCCTCGGCCAGCCAGCCGATCCAGATCGCCGGCGCCAGGAACAGCCCGAAGGGCAGGAACGCGGTGGCTTTCATCGGACGCTTGCGCAGAAGTCCGTTAATCACATAGGCGCCGAGCGCCGACAGGGCGGCGAGCTCGATCACGGCAAAGACCGTGACGAAGCCGAGCCAGGCGCCGGCGACGCCGGCGAGCTTGACATCGCCGAGCCCGAGCCCGTCGCGGCCGCGCCAGCGCCGGTAGCCGATCATCAGCGCCAGCAGCGGCGCGGCCACCGCCGTCGCCCCGCAACGCCGCCCAGAGCACGGCGCCCCAACCCGCCTCCGGCTCCGATCAGGCCGGCGCGGAGCAGCGCCAGCGCCAATGCCGCGGCCGTCAGTTCGTTTGGAATGATGTAGCGGCCGGAATCGATGACCGCGATCGCGAGCATCAGCGCGGCCAGCAAGGCCCCCAAAAACCCCTCAGCGCCGGGCGCGGCGAGGAGGCTTGCCCCGACCATCGCCACAAGCACAAGGGCGAGAACGATCTGCCTGCGAGGCGTGAAGGCTGCCAGGCGGGTCGATCACGTAGCTCAGCGCGTGGCCTGTGGGAGGATCGAGCTTGATGACCGGCAGGCTGGTGCCGACCAGCCGGCTGTTCATCTTGCTGCGCATTTCCTCGGCGATGACATGCGCATCGACGGCATCCCGGATCAGCGTCGGGCGGATGAACAGGATCAGTTCGGTGCGCGCCCGCGAGTTGGTCTGATGCGAGAAAGCGTCGCCGACGCCGGGGATCTGATCCAGCAGCGGAATGCCCTGCCGCTGCTTGTTCTCGGTCTCGCTGATCAGGCCCGCCAGCAGCACGGTCTGGCCGCTATGCACCGCGATCGAGCTCTTCACGCGCCGCTGCGATATCGTCGGCGTCAGCGACCCCGCCGCGGTTCCCGGCGGCCACGCTGCTGATTTCCTGCTCGATATCGAGCACGATGTTGCCGTTGGCGTTGGCGCGCGGCAGCACGCGCAGGATGATGCCGGTGTTCTTGTAGTCGATGGTGTTCACCACCGTGTTGTTCGCGGTCAGCACGGTCGCGGTGCCGGTGGAGAACGGCACCTGATCGCCGACCTGCAGGGTCGCGGCCTGGTTGTCGAGCACCACCAGCGACGGGTTGGACAGCACCTTGACGTCGGTGATGTTATGCAGTGCGTCGAGGATGACGCGCGGCGAATTCTCGGCGCCGATCAGGAAATTGAAGCCGGGAAGCGCGCGCCCGAGCAGGGCGCCGCGGCGTGCCGGCGTTGACGCGCTGTTGGCTGGCGACGGGTCGATGGTGTTGGCGGCGCCGGGCGCGGTGGCGATGGTGTTGACGAGCGAACCCTTCTGGCTCGCCAGGAAGAACTGCACGCCGTAATTCAGCTGATCGTTCAGCGTCACTTCGGCGATCGTCGCCTCGATCGCGATCTGGCGCTGCGGCCGGTCGATCTGGTGAATGGTCTGCTCGACGATGCGCTGCGATTCCTGATTGGCGTAGACCAGCACCGCATTGTTGGTGACGTCGGCCGTGATCCGCACGTTCTGCAGGATGGCGTTGCTGCCGGCCGTCCTGCGCGCCGGAATCGAACAGGCCGCCAGACGAATTGTCCGGACCGGCGGCCGGCGCGGCGCCGCGCGAACGTTCAGCGGCGAACCGGCGGGGCCGGTCACCGGCACGGAGGCGCCCGAGGCCGCGGTCGGCATCGCGCTCAACGAGGCGACGGGGTTGCTTGCCGACGAGGACAGCGAAATGCCGCCGCCGGGCGAAATCTGGCTCGAGGCGTTGTCGAGGCTGGTGCCGCCGCCGGCGTGTTGGCCGGTCAGCATGTCGTTGAGCAGCGCCGTGACCTGCTTGGCGTTCCCGTAACGCAGTGGATAGGCCTTCAGGTTGACGCCCGCGGTATCGGACCTGTCCATCCGCGCGATCCAGACCCCGGCGCGCTTGAGGTATTCGGGCTTCTGGCTGACCACGAGAATGGAATTGAGCCGGCCGATCGGCTCGAACTTGATCATGTTCTGGCTGAGGCCGCCTTCGCCGGAATCCATGATCTTCTGGATTTCGGAGATCACCGGCTCGGGCGAGGAGTTGTGGACCGGGAAGATGCCGACGGATTGTCCGCGCATCCAGTCGGCGTCGAAACTGAGGATGGTGTCGATCGCGCTGGCGCGGTCGGAACCGCTGCCGGTGACGATCAGGGTGTTGCGCCCGTTGTCCGGGCGCAGCGTCGTCGCCTTGACGCCGAACGCGTCCAGGAGCTTGAAGATGGTCTGCGCCGAGACGTAGCGCAGCGGCACCACGCTGATCCCTTGCCCGGCTTCGGCCGCCGCCGTGCGGTCGACGCCGCCGGGGCCGGCCTCGTTCGGCCGGCAGCAGGCGGTAGCTGCCGGCGCGATCGCGCACCAGCGCCACGCCGGACATGCGCAGCGCGTTTTCGAGCACGTAAAGCGCGTCCGCCTTCGCCACCGGGCGAACCGACGCCAGCGTCACCGTGCCCTGCACGCGCGGATCGATGGTGTAGCCGACGCCAAGTACGTCACCAAGGATGACCTTTGCCACCGTGGCAACCGGCGCGTTCTCGAAGTTGAGATCATAGCCGCTGCCGGCAGCGGTGTCGTCACGCTCGGCCAGCGCCGCGCCCTGCGGCGTCGTGCCGTCGCTGAGATAGATCGCGGGCCGCGAGGAACTCTGCTGCTGCCCGATACCGGTATTTGCGACATCGGTGGTCTGGCGCGGCAGCAAGTCCATCGAGCGGATCTTGTCGGCGATATCCTGGGCGCGGGGATCTTTGGGATTGCCTTCGATCGACTGATCGGCGGTCAGGATGCAGGCGGTCAGCAGGAAGCCGGACAAAAACAGGACGAGCGTTCCAGTCAATCCTGAACGCAGGCGCGAAAGCGGGTGGACCACTTTGAACAAATACGCCTACCAACGCTAAGATGAACAGGAAAATCACGCCCGATCCCCCATGGTCCGGACGCTCAAAAGTTTGCGTCACGATTATGTTTTTGCTACTAAATAAGTCAAGGGCAAAGGCTTCCCGTCACAGCGCGAGGGCTGTTGCATTCCAGTAACAAGGTTAGCGTTGTGAATTCGATGCGAGACCTTTCCGCAGAGAGCTTCCGGCAGCACCTTCTCGAGAAATATTCCTTGCCGCCGAAGGCGCGCGCCCGCGTCGAAAAGCCGGCCAATTCCACCCTGGCGCGGCCGCTCCGGGAACTTGTGGGAGGCCACCGACCTGTCGGCCGCGGAATTCGCCGACGAGGTTTCGGATTATTGGGGCGTCGTCAGGCTCGGCCTGCCGCAGCTGCTCGCCTCGACGCCGTGCCTCGACGGATTTTCCCAACGCTTCCTGCGCGAATCCACGATCTTCCCGGTGCGCGCGCCGAACGGAAGCTATCGGCTGGCGGTCGCCGATCCCTCGGATACGGCGCCGATCCGCGCCGCGGAAATCGTGTTCGGCGCGCCGGTCGAAGTCGCGGTGGCGTCGTTCGAGGACATCACGACCCTGCTCGACCAGCGCACCGAGGCGGACGACGCCGATGCGGATGAAGGCGCGAGAGCGATCGACCCGGCAATCCGACGACGACATCGAGAGCCTGCGCGATCTCGCCAGCGGCGCGCCGGTGGTGCGCGCGCTCAACGATCTGCTCGAGCGCGCGGTCGAGCTGCGCGCCAGCGACATTCACATCGAGCCGTTTCGCACCGGCCTCGCGGTGCGCATGCGCGTCGACGGCCTGTTGCGCGCGATGCCGGCGCCATCGGGTATTCCGCCGCAGGCGCTGATCTCGCGCGTGAAAATTCTCGCCGGCCTCAACATCGCCGAGCGGCGGCTGCCGCAGGACGGCGCGGCGCGGGTCCGCGTCAGCCGCTCCGAACTCGACGTCCGCGTCGCGACCATGCCGACGCAAGGCCGGCGAGAGCGCGGTGATCCGCCTGTTGCCGCGCGACCGCGGCCTGCTCGAGATGGGCAAGCTCGGCCTGTCCGCCCGCGACGAAGCGGATCATGACCCGGCTATCTGGCGCTGCCGCACGGCATGATCGTGGTGACGGGGCCGACCGGCAGCGGCAAGACCACGACGCTTGCGACCATGCTCTCGATCCTGAACGAGCCGACGCGCAAGATCCTCACCATCGAGGACCCCGTCGAATACGAAATCCCCGGCATCAACCAGTCGCAGGTCAAGCCGTCGATCGGGCTCACCTTCGCGACCGCGATGCGCGCCTTCGTGCGCCAGGATCCGGACGTGATCATGGTCGGCGAAATCCGCGACGCCGAAACCGCGCACATCGCCATCCATGCGGCGCTGACCGGCCATCTGGTGCTGACGACGCTGCACACCGAGACCGCGGCCGCCGCCGTGCCGCGGCTGATCGATCTCGGCATCGAGAGCTTTCTCCTGAAGTCGACGCTGCGCGCCGTGGTCGCGCAGCGGCTGGTGCGGGTGCTGTGCGACCGCTGCAAGGTGCCGCACCGGTTGACCGCAGCCGACATCGACAAGGATCCGCGCTTTGCCGTGATCGGCTTTGCGGCCGGCGAGACAATTCACGAGGCCGGCGGCTGCGAGCGCTGCGGCGGCACCGGCTATCGCGGCCGCAACGGCGTATTCGAGATCCTCGAAATGTCCGAGGAGGTTCGCAAGCTGATCGGGCCGCAGACGGATTCGCACATCATCGATGCCGCGGCGATGGCCGGCGGCATGACCACGATGCTGGCGGACGCGGTCGCAAAATGCCGCGCCGGCGCTGACCACCGTGCCCGAGGTCTTCCGCGTCACGACGATTCGGTGATGCGATGCCGAACTATCGTTATCGCGCGCTCAACGGCAATGGCGAACTGGTCTCCGGCGCGATCGCGGCCGTCCGCGCCGGGCGATGTCGCGCAACGGATCGAGCGGCTCGGCCTCGTGCTGGTCGACAACGTCACGCTGGAGGAAGGCGGCGGCTCGGCAGCCGCAGTCTTCTCAGCATCTTCAACCAGCCGAAGGCCGAAGACGTCACCATCTTCACCCGCGACCTTGCGCTGTTGCTGCGCGCCGGCGCGCGGATCAATGACGGGCTCGAATTGCTCGCCGCCGACCGCGACTTCGGCCGGCTGCGGCCGGTGGTCGCCGATATCCGCTCGCACGTCATCGCCGGCGAGAGCTTCGCCGAAGCGCTGTCGCGGCACGAGGGGTTGTTTCCGCCGATGTATGTGGCGCTGATCCGGGTCGGCGAGGCGTCGGGGTCGCTGGATCAGGTGCTGGAGGTGCTCGCCGATGAGCGCAGCCGCACCGAGGCGCTGAAGCGCCGGCTCGGCGACGCCATCCGCTATCCGCTGTTCGTGCTCAGCGCGGCCGGCTGCGTGCTGCTGTTCTTTCTCACTTTCGTGCTGCCGCAATTTGCCAGCGTGCTGCAGGATTTCGGCGCCAAGGTCGATCCGATCATTCTGACCTTTCTGAACCTTTCGACCTTCCTGCGGAACAATTCCGACGTGGTCCTGGCGGCTCTCGCGCGCTGGCCATCGCCGGCGGCTGGCTGTTGCTGCGCCAGCAGGGCGTCCGCCGCGGCATCGTGAACGCGGTGACCCGGTTGCCGGCGATCCGGCAGGTGATGATGTTTTACCGGACGTCGCTGTTTTGCCGGAATCTCGGGCTCCTGTTGGGAAGCGGCGTCAATCTGACGACGACGCTGCGGATTCTCGTCGACATGATGTCGTCGGCGGGTCCGTCCGCGGTCTGGACCGATGCCGCCGATCGCGTCCGCCATGGCGCCAAACTGTCGGATGCGCTATCCGATACCAAGGCGCTGCCGTCGATGGCGGTGCGGATGCTGCGGCTTGGCGACGAAACCGGGCAATTGCCGTGCTGGCGGGCCGGGTCGCCGAATTCTACGAGACAAAACTGCAACGCACGCTGGACCGCGTGGTCGGAATTGCCGGACCGGCGGCGATCATCGTGATCAGTATCGTCGTCGGAGGTTTGATCGTGTCTGTCATGACGGCGTTGCTGTCCGTCAGCCAGATTGTCGGCTAGCGCGAAAGAGCTGAATTCGAGGAGGCGACCGAGGTGGATCGAAACGTTCTGACACGGCCATACGCAGACGGCGGTCGCGGCGGTCCAGGCCGGCTTCACGCTGGTCGAAATTCTCGTCGTCATCACCATCATCGGGCTGATCATGGCGCTGGTCGGACCGCGGGTGCTCGGCTATCTCGGCGAGTCCAAGGCGAAGGCCGCGAAAATCCAGATCGAGAGCTTTTCCAGCGCGCTCGATCTCTATTACCTCGATCTCGGCCGCTATCCCAATACCAATGAAGGCCTTGCCGCATTGACCCGCAGCAACAACACGCCGGGCTGGAACGGGCCGTATCTGCGCGGCGGCGTGGTGCCCAACGATCCCTGGGGACACGGCTACATCTATCGTTCGCCGGGCGAGCATGCGCCTTACGAAATCATCTCGCTCGGGTCTGACGGTCAGGAAGGCGGCAGTGGAACGGCAACCGACATTGCCAGTGGCGCGCGTGAGGCGAGTCGGCGAGCGGGGTTTCGCGCTGATCGAAATCCTGTGCGTGCTCGCCATCATCGGCCTGCTCGCGGCCATCATCCTGCCGGCGATTCCGCGCGCCACCTCGCGCGCCAAGCTCGAGAGCTACGCCGTGGAAACCGCGGCGCTGCTGAAGGCCGATCGCAGCGCGGCGTTGCGGCGGCAGATCCGGGTGGCGACCGCAGGTCGACGCCGAGGAGCGCGTCGATCCGCTCGGGCGTGACCGGCCGCGTCATCCGCCTGCCCGACGATGTCACGGTGGAGGCGATGCTGGCGGCGCGGTGCGCCGATCGGCACCGCCGGCAGGTCGATCGATTTCTTTCCGTCGGGAATGTCGTGCGGCGGCGTGATCGCGCTGGCGCGCCCGGGGATGGGATATGAGGTTCGCGTCAACTGGCTGACCGGAGGCGTCGAGATTGTCCCGCAAAAGCTGCTCTGACGGCACCGCCGGTTTTACCCTGATCGAAGCGCTGGTGGCGCTGGCGATCGTCGCGGTCGTGCTGTCGTCGATTGCGGCCGTGATCGCGACCATGCGTGAAGGGCACGCGCTCGATCGACCGAGCGCCTGGCGCTTGACCGGTGCCGCCGAGACGCTGCTTGCCGAGTTGCCGTCGCGCAATCTCCTGAAGCCCGGCCGGCAGTCCGGCGAACTCGCCGGCCATCGCTGGCGGATCGACGTCTCCCCGATGAACGCCGCGGCGGCACGCGATGCGCCGCAGAACCAGCGATTTCGTTCCGCTCGCCGTCAACCTGCGGCTGCAGGCGCCGGACGGACCGGCCATGCAGCTCACCACCGTTCGGCTTGTGCCGAAGGTCGCCGAATGAACGCGCCCTTGCGCAGGCGCTTGGCCGACGAGGCGGGCTTCACGCTGATCGAAGTCCTGGTCGCGACGCTGTTGATGACGGTGATCCTCGCCGCGCTGGCGACGGTGACGGCGCAATGGCTGCCGAACTGGAACCGGGGAATGGCGCGGGTGCAGCGCGCCGAACGGCTGGCACTCGGCCTCGACCGCATCGTCGCCGACCTGTCGGTCGCCGAGATGGTCCCGATCAACGGCGACGCCAAGGTGCCGCTGTTCGAGGGCTCGGAACTCGCCGTCACCTTCGTGCGGACCGCCGTCGGCCCGAACACCCGCCCTGGCCTCGAAATCATCAGGCTGGTCGAGAAGGCCGACAGCGAGGGTCTTGCACTGGTGCGCGAGCGCGCGCCGTTCTCGCCGACGGCCGTCGCGATGCGCAAATCCGCTTCGCCGATTCAGGTGGTGCTGATCCGCTCGCCGTTTCGCGTGACGTTCTCCTATGCCGGGCCGGACCAGGTCTGGCAGCCGGACTGGCGCGGCCAGATGCAGCTTCCGGACAAGATCCGGATCGCGGTGCGCAACAGCGCGACCGGGCAGCTGCTCGGCGTGTCCAGTGCCACCGCTCGTTCACGCCAACGCCTGGGCCGAATGCGCGCGGGCGAAAAATGCGGCGGCATGCCTGAATGCGCGCCTGAAGCCGGACGACCAGAAGAAGGAGGAGCAGCTTTGACGGCCGCGGCTGACCGTATCGAGCCTGCTGTCGAATCCGGCGGCAAACGGCGCGACGCGCGCGGCTTCATCGTCGTCGCCGTGCTCTGGATTCTTGCGGCATTGTCGGCGCTGGTGCTGATCTATCTGACCTATGTCACCAACACCGCGCGTGGTTGTCGGCCGCCAGCACCGACCGGGTTCAGGCCGAGGCGCTGGAGACCGCGGGTGTCGAGCTCGCCGCGTACCAGTTGACGGCCGTCAACAGCGACCAGCGTCCGACCAGCGGAACTTTCAACGCGAGGGTGGGCGCGGGCAAGCTGACCGTGACGTTCCGCTCCGAGGCCGCGCGCATCGATCTCAATGCCGCGCCGAAAGGCCTGCTCGCCGGCCTCATGATCGGATTGGGCGCGTCGCCGTCGGATGCGGCCAGCTACGCCGACCGTATCCTGGCGTGGCGCGCGCCGACGGAATTGGGCGATGAGGATCCCGAAAATTCCTTCTACCGCACCTCCGGCTTCGCCTACCTCCCGCGGCATGCGCCGTTCCCGGCAGCGGAGGAACTATGGCTGGTGCAAGGGAATTCCGCCCGTGATGATCGAGCGGATGCTGCCGTTCGTGACGGTGTTCAGCAATCTCGCCGTCGGTCAATATTCTCGACGCCGCGCCGCAGGTGGTGGCGGCGCTGCCGGGCATGACGCCGGAAAATCTGCAAGAGGTGCTCACGCAGCGGGCCGATCCGACGCTGGACCCGCAATCCCTGCTGGGCATCACCGGCGGCGAGGACGCCACGCTCGCCGGCTCCAAGGCCTATCGGATGACGATCGGCGTGGACGCGGCCACGGGCGGCACAGCGCGGCAGAGGCGGTGATCCTGCTTCTCGAAAGCGGCGACGAGCCTTATCGTGTATTGTCGTGGCGCAACGCTTCCGATGGCGGCGCCGCACCGCAAAGGGCCTTTCCGGGATGAAACCATTTGAAACGCATCGGCGCGATCCTCAGCGCATGGACCGGCAGCGTGGCCGGCCGCGATGATCGCCGGTTTCGACCGCCTGGTGTCGCCGCGCGTGGTCAGGCTGATCGAAGACGACAAGGGCGGCTTCGCCGTCGAGACGGCGGCCAAGGCCGGACAATGTTCCGGCCGCGGATCGCATTCGCCGATGGCGCGCTCGCCGCGCCCAACCTCGCGCCCATCCTGAGGGGCAGCCGGGTCGAGATCGTGCTGCAGCCCACCCGTTTCCTGTTTCGTCCGCTCGAACTGCCGGCGCGGGCGGCGGATTTCCTCGAGGGCATCGTGCGCGCGCAGATCGACCGCCTGACGCCGTGGAACGCCGAGCGAGGCCGTGTTCGGCTGCAGCGCGCCGGCCGAGAGCGGCACCGACAGCATCACCACGGTGATCGCGGCCACCACGCGCAAGGTGGCGATGAGCTATGTGCAGGCGGTTTCCGGCTTCCATCCCGCCGCGGTCGCCGTCTGCACCGATGTCGCCGAACGCAATGCCGGCCGCGTCAAGGTATTCGAGCAGAAGGCGCGCGGCCATCTCGACGCCGCGCGCCTGAGCCGGGCGCTTCTGATCGCGCTCGGCGTCGCTGCGGTGGCCGCGTTGCTTGTCGGCGACTGTCGGCGGCCTATGTCGCGGACGGCCTCGACGCGCAGCAAAGCGAGCTGGCGCGGCAGATTTCGCAGCGGCGCGCCGCCATTCGCGCCGGCAATGACGGCGACCGCTCGCCGATCGGGCGCTGGAGCGGCGCAAATACGAGATGCCCGCCAGCGTGCATCGTGCTCGACGCGCTGAGCCAGGTACTGCCCGACAATACCTATGTCACCGAGCTGCATCTGGCCGGCAACAAGCTGCAGATCGCCGGCATCACCCGCGACGCGCCGTCCCTGATCCCGCTGATCGAGCAATCCCAGCATTTCACCCGCGCCACCTTCTATGCCCCGACGACGCGCTCGGCCTCCGATCCCGGCGAGCGTTTCCATATCGAGGCGCGGATCGAACCGAAGAACACGGCGAACCCATGAATCCGGCAAACGCCATCGCCCGCGCGCTGACGCGTTCGCCGCTGATCGCGGTCACGCTGTATGTCGCCGTGCTCGGCGGCTTGCTGGCGACGGCCGGCTTTGCGATCGCCGATATCGTCGGCCACCGGCGGCGCTGGCGCAAACCGCCGACCTGCTGGACCAGTTGCGCGGCCGCAAGCCGCGCGGCGCCGACGCGGCTGCGCTCGCGGCCGAGCATCCGGGCACGCCGTTCCTGGAGGGACCGACCGTCACGGTCGCCGGCGCCACGCTGCTGCAGCGGGTCGCCAGCCGCGGTCGGCAATGTCGGCGGAACCATCCAGTCATCGCAGGTCGACGTGCTGGGCACCCAGGCGAGGGACGGTCTGGTCGGCCTGGTCGTCAGTTGCGAGATGGAACAGCCCGCCTTGCAGAAAGCTGCTTTACGATCTTGAGGCCGGCATGCCGTTCCTGTTCGTCGATCAGCTCGACGTCCAGGTGCCGCAGACGACGGCCCTCAACGAAACCGGATCGGGGCGGATCAGGGTCGTGCTCGGCGTGTCCGGGCAGTGGCAGGGCGGCAAGTAACGTGCGTCACCAGCTATATTTGGCGACGCCCTTGCCGGCATAGCTGGTGACGTTGCCGGAGAATTCGCCCTCGAAGGTCGCGGCCAGCGAGAAGCCGCTCAGCCACTTCATTTCGGCGCCGGCGCTGACCAGCGCCGAATCGGCGATCGGGACGCGCGCCGTTGACCACGAAGCTCGCGCCGGGCAGCGCCTGGAAGATCGCCGTCACCGCGCGGTTCGGGTCGTAGTCATGCGCCCAGGCGGCGCGGCCGCGCAGCGTCAGCATCGCGTCCTGCATGGCGAACGATTTGTCGCTGCGCAGGCCGAGTTCGCTGCGGGTGTCGGTCGTGGTCTGCGCGGCGTAGTTCAGCGCGAACATGCCGCCGCCCGCCGAGCGTCTGCTCGGCATAGGCCGGCAGGCTGAAGCTGATCACCTGTGCCGCGGCGTAGGGCGTGATGGCGGCGATGGGCGTGGCGAAACGGTAGCCGCCCTCGAACCGGCCCGAGAAGGTGTCGGCCCTGAAGCGTCCCTGCAGCAGGTCGACGCCGGCCAGCGCCACGGTGCGGTTGGTGGTGACGTCGTGCCAGCCATAGGCCAGCGCGGCCGACAGATAGGCCGGGCCGACATCGTGCCGCGCATAGGCGCCGGCCTGGAACACGTCGGCCGAGCCGCTGCCGAGCCCATTGGCGAGCGAGAAGCCGGTCCGCCGCCCGCCAGCGCGAAACCGAGCAGGCGTGTCCGGCGAGACCTTGTAGTCCGCGCCCGTCACGAGCCCTAGGCGCTCGCCCGCATGTCCTGCGATCCCACCACCGTATTGCCGCCGACGGTCTCGGAGCCGCCATAGGCGGCGCCCCAGACGCTCCAGCGGTTGACCGGCGGGGCGGCCCATGGCGGCGCCTTGGTCGCCATCGCGTAGGCGTCGCGCTCGCCTGCGTTGCCCGGCGCTCTGGCGGCATAGGCCGAGGCACGCGTCGTCGTCGGCGAATTGCGCGGCGGCGCCGCCCGGCGGGCGAAGCCGCCGGCGCGCCCGGCGATCGTCGGGTCGAGCAGCAAATTGAGGAACAGGTCGTCCGCCTTGATCGAGGACTGGATCACGCCGGTGCCGAGTTCGCCCGAGGCGATCGTCAGGCCGGCGGCGTTCAGCCCGGCGAAGGCGGCGGGAATGCTGCCGGTCGAGTTGAAGAAATTGGTCAGTGCATTGGCGACGTTCTGCTGGTTGATGGTGAGGCTGCCGCTCGGCGGAACGAACTCAGCTTGATGTTCAGGAATGCGTCGTGGGCATCGTAGGTGAGCGTCGACTGGAGGTTCGCCATGTTGGAAATGACGGCCGGATTGAACGTGCCGCTGACGCCGCCGGTGGCGTTGACGATGGTGTACTGCTTGTTCGACGTAGCTGCCCGGCGCGAACACCGCGTTCACGGTCGCGCCGCCCAGTGTCGCGGTACCCGTGACATTGGTGAGGCCGGCGTTGGCGGGCGAGACCTGGATCATGTAGGTCGAGGCCGTCGTGAACGAGAGGCTGCCCTGCACGGTCAGCGGGCCGAAGATGCTGCCGCCGGCGCTGCCGGGCGCCAGCGTGCCGCCCGCGATCGCGGTATTGCCGACCGTGCCGCTGCCGGCGAGCGTGGCGCCCGCGTTGACCGTGGTCAGCGAGGACACGCGGTCGAGCCGTCGACGACCAGGGTGCCGCCGTTGACGGTGGTCGCGCCGGTGTAGGTATTGGTGCCGGACAGCGTCAGCGTGCCGGTTCCGATCTTGGTCAGCGCGCCGCCGACGCCGCGAAATCACGCCGCTGACCGTGGTCGAGACATTGTTGCTGCCGACCGTCAGGCTTTTGGCGCCGAGAATGTAGCTGCCGGCGCCGGCGATCGAGCCGGCGGTCATGCCGGCCGCCGTCAGTCCGGACATGTCGAACACGCCGCCGGCATTGGTGATGAACTGCGCGCTGCCGCCGCGTGGAGCTATCGAAGAAGAAGACGTCGCCGCCGCTGTTGGTGGTGATGACGGCGCTGCCGGCGGTGGTCAGCGCGTTGAAGCTCGTCGTGCCGCTATTGGTGATCGTCGCGTTGCCGGCGGTGGCGGTCGAACTTCCGATTCCGGAATCGCCGAATTGCAGGAAGCCGCCGCCGTCGTTGGTGATCGTCGCGCTGCCGGCCGTGTTGCCGCGGTGAATTTCGGTGGTGCCGCCGGCATTGTTGGTGATGTTCGCGTTGCCGGCGGTCGCGGTATCGGTGCCGACGACGGGAACGCCGAAAGTCGTCGTGCCGCCGTTGTTGTTGATGATGGTGGCGTTGCGCGGCCGTGCTTTGATCCTGGAAGTTGGTGTTGCCGCCGTTGTTGTTGGTGATCGTCGCGCTCATCGCCGATGTTTGGGCGAGGAACTCGTGGAGCCGACTGATTGTTGGTGATCTGCGCGGTACCGGCGTTGGCGGTGTCGGTGCCGCCGAGGGTCCGAAAAGCAGGGTGCCGCCGCTCGCCGCTGAACCGAGCCGTTGGTATTGTTGGTGATGGTGGCGTTGCCGGCCGTGCTGGCGCCGAGGAATTGCACGCTGGTGCCGAGCGTCCGCTGGCGACGACGGTGATGTTGGCGTGCCGGCGGAACTGGTGTCGTTGAAGGTTATGTTTCCGGGATGGGTTGCGTCCGGCATGGTGATGATGGCATTGCCGGCCGTGCTGGAATCGTTGAACGTCAGATGGTGCCGACGAGCTCGATGTGCGCGCTCCCGGCCGAGCTGGATTGTTGAAGGTGATGCTGGAGGCGTGCATGCGCCGTTGAATTGCCGGTGATGTTCGAGTTTCCCGCCGTGCTCGAATTGTTGAACTGCACCGTGCCGCTATTGGCGATGGTCGACGCTGCCGGCCGTCGCCGTATTGTTGAAGGTCAGCGTCCCGGGCGGCATTGGTGATGTTGAGTTGCCGGCCGCCGAGGCGCCGTCGAAGAAATCCGTCTCAATGTTGTTGGTGATGGTGGCGCTGCCGGCGTTGCTGGTGTCGTTGAACTGCAGGATGCCGTTGTTGACGATCGTCGGACGTTGCCGGCCGTGCTGGTGTTCTGAAAATTGATAAACCCGCCGCCGATTGTTGGTGATGGAACGGCGCCGGTGCCGCCGCTCGCCGAGCTGCCGTTCTGGAACACCAGCGAATTTCCGGACGTCACCTTGAAGGTCTGCGTATGGGTGGAATTGTTGATGATGCCCGCGGTGTTGACGATGAACGGGTTGTTGATGTTGAACGTATAGGCTTGCGCGTTGGCGAGCGTGAAGAAGAGTTCGCCGATCGTGACGACGCCGTTGTCGTTGGCGACGGTCGTGGTGCCGGTATTGGTGAAGGTGGCGATGCCGTCCGGTACGTCGGCGGGAGTCCAGTTGTTGGGCTCGACCCACTCGTTCGGATCGCCGGCGTTGCCTCCGACCCAAGTCGCGTCGACCGCGGAGCAGGGACGACGCCGACGCTGTCGTCGCAAGCAACACCGCCAGCGATTGTCGGGCCGCCGACCGCAGCCGGCGTTGCGCATTTGGGGTCCGGATTGTCGGATCGACCATGGGGCCCTTCCCAGATCGCGTCGAAGCGGAAGCTGTTGCAATGAGGTTGAGTGATACGGAATGGCTCGATGGAACCGCACCGACGCCCACGTTAGCCATGTTCTCACGGCGCCGCCGGCTTGTGCAATGAAGCGGGCATAATTTGTCGGGTAGCGGTGCGGAAGAGCTTTTGTATTCCCGCGGGCGTGTCCGTTCGGCAACATGTTCGGGCCGCCGGGGTTGAAAAAGCTCACAAAAAGATCGTCACCTGACCCGCTGGACTGATCCGCGAACGGTAACAGCTTAACGTTGAGCCGCAGCCATGTTGATGGATGGGGTCGTTGCGGCTAGGCTTGCTCCAGGCGCTTGTCCTGGCGTTCCCTCAGGCGGCCGGCAACGGGACTGAGATGCTGAGGTGGCCCAAAATTCTCGGCTTTGCCCTGCTCTCCGGCGGGATGCTGGTTGCCGGCTTTAGTGCCGGCGGTTTGGCCACGACGTCGGCTACGCTGGATATCCTTTCTAATGAAGGGCGGGCGGGCTCCCGATGCCGTTGATATCGGGAGCCTGAAGCCGATCAAAAGGCCGGGCCCGAACCGGGCAAACCGTTCGGAGTGGTAACCCGCTATGGGCGGTCCCGCTCTCGGCCCTCTCCGCCACCCGGGCGCGCCCGATCTTCTCGGCCTCGCGCCGCCCGCCGCCGCCGGCTGTGGTCGCCCCGCCGCCAACGAGGTCCAGGCGCCGTGCCCCAGAATGCAGCGGAGCCGGAACATCCGCCGTTTGCGCTGATTGGAGCGGTCGTCGGGGAGAACGATGCGATCGCGGTTTTCATCGATCGGACCAACCAGCAATTGATTCGCCTGCGTCAGGGCGAAAGCCATGCCGGCTGGGCGCTCAGTTCGGTGCAGCCGCGCGAAGTGACCCTCAAGAAAGCTGACCGGACCGAGATTCTCGCCCTCCAGCGCCCCGACGCTCCCGCGGGCGTCCCCGGCGTCCCCGCCATGCCCGCCCCGGTGCCAGCGGCAAGCGGCGGCGACTCCTATGCTCCCTTCGTTCCCCGTTCGACGCCGAAGAACGGCGAGCCGGATGGTCTTTGATCCGGCGCCACGCGCGGCGGCGGCCCGCGCAGAAAGCGCCATCGGTGGCCGCAGTTTCATCCGATCGGACCGCTCGAGGTTACGACGGCAGAGACCGCGTCGAATTGGGTGATGGCCCGAAACCGCAAATTAACGGCCGCAAAACATTGTATCTGCGTGGAATTCAATACGTGAGATATTTACAATTTGAGCTGTCGCAACTCGCCGTGCCTGCGTTCGGCAATCGGGCACTGGAACGGCCGCTTGGTTGAATCGAACGGGGCTGAATTCTTGTTCGGGACCGGGGACTAAGTGATGAAGTTGCGATCGATCACGGATTCGCTGGACGGCCCCGATAGCGGTTTCAGCCCGGATTTGGCGAGCTTCGTTCCTGCCGCCGGCAACAGCGGCGGAACCCGCTTCGCGACACTCCCCGCGGCGACTTTCAATGCCCAGGACCAAATCGTTTCGCCGCCACCCGAATCGCACTGGGGGACAGGCTTCCAGCTCAGTATGAGCAGCGTGGGTTCGGTCGTTGCCGTAACATCGGGCGCCATGACGATCAATCTGTTGTTCGATGCGGCGGCCATGGGTGCGCCGGACAGCTTCCGCGCCGGCATCGAGCAGGCGGCATCGATCTTGTCGGCGACGATCTCGGATCCCAATCACCATCAACATCGGCATCGACTACAGCGGAATCGGTGGCGGCGCCTCGGCTGGGCCCAAATCCGGCCTGATCGAAAACTATTCGACGGTCAAGGCGGACCTGACCAGTGCGGCCACGTTCGGCGATCCGACGTTCGATACCCTGCCGAGCGGGTCAGTTCAGGGGCAAACACAGATCGCCGTCTGGGACGCGCAACTGAAGCTTCTCGGGATGGCGCTGCCTTCCAACTACAGCGGCGTCGATGGCAACGCGAACTTTACGACCGACATCGATCCCAGCCTGCTGGTGGGTGTTGCGGTTCATGAACTAACTCACGCGCTCGGTCGCGTTCCCTACGGCCCGCCTTACGGTTCGCAACCCGACATCTTCGATCTGTTTCGCTTCACGAGTGCTGGCAACCAGCTCATCGCGGGGGCGCCACGGCGTCGGCCGCTTATTTTTCCGATCGATGGGGGCAATACGAAGCTGGCCGACTTTGGCCAGAATTCCGACTCCAGCGATTTTCTCAACAGCGGCGTGCAGGGTCCCAACGATCCCTTCAACGAATACTATACCGGCAGCACGCTGCAGGGCCTGACAGCGGTCGACAAGGAAATCCTGGATGCTCTGGGCTTCCATCTGACATCTCCGGTTGTGACGGTGATGCAGACGGACCTCTCGACAAGCCTCGTCCTGTTTTTCGGCGACTACTATCTGCAGAGCACTTCCGGCGGGATCGGTACTTCTTTGAAATACGCCGGCACGGATATAACGCCAAGTAGTTTTGGCGGCTGGGTGCCGATCGGCGCGGTGGCGTCGGGAGCAGGGTATGAGGTGGCCTGGAAGCTGACCGGTGCCGATCAATACACGGTGTGGAACACCGACAGCAACGGCAACTACGTCTCGCCTGTCATCGGCACTGTTTCGGGTAGCAGCAGCACCCTGGTATCGCTTGAGAACACGTTTCATCAGGATCTGAACGGCGACGGGGTGATCGGCATTCCGCTGCCCGATCTTACGGCTGCTTTCGATCGTGTGAGCAACACCACGATCGCGGCGGGTGGCAGCACCTCAGTTGACTTCTGGGTCGTCAATTTCGGTAATGCGACGGCGGCGGCGTCGACCTCGGGCCTTTATCTCTCGACGACCCCAACGATCACCACCGCCGACACGCTGCTCACCACGGTTGCGTCGCCGGCACTGACCGCCGATGGCACACCAGGCTATTACGACCATCAGACCGTAGCGCTGACGTTGCCCGGCAATTTGGCGCCGGGCACCTACTACATCGGCGGTATCGCCGACTACAACAATGCCGTCGCCGAGAGCAACCAGATCGGCCACAACCACGACGTAACGCAGATCACCGTGCCGAGGCCGGCGCTACCCGATCTTACGGCTGCTTTCGATCATGTGAGCAACACCACGATCGCGGCGGGTGGCAGCACTCAGTTGACTTCTGGGTCGTCAATTTCGGCAATTCGACGGCGGCGGCGTCGAGCTCGGGCCTTTATCTCTCGACGACCCCAACGATTACCACCGCCGACACGCTGCTCACCACGGTTGCGTCGCCGGCGCTGACCGCCGATGGCACGCCGGGCTATTACGACCATCAGACCGTATCGCTGACGTTGCCCGGCAATTTGGCGCCCGGCACCTACTACATCGGTGGTATCGCCGACTACAACAATGCCGTTACCGAGAGCAACCAGATCGGCCACAACCACGACGTAACGCAGATCACCGTGACGGCGCCGCCGCTGCCCGATCTTACGGCTGCTTTCGATCATGTGAGCAACACCACGATCGCGGCGGGTGGCAGCACCTCAGTTGACTTCTGGGTGGTCAATTTCGGCAATGCGGCTGCAGCGGCGTCGACCTCGGGCCTTTATCTCTCGACGACCCCAACGATCACCACCGCCGACACGCTGCTCACCACGGTTGCGTCGCCGGCACTGACCGCCGATGGCACACCAGGCTATTACGACCATCAGACCGTAGCGCTGACGTTGCCCGGCAATTTGGCGCCCGGCACCTACTACATCGGTGGTATCGCCGACTACAACAATGCCGTCGCCGAGAGCGACCAGATCGGCCACAACCACGACGTCACGCAGATCACCGTGACGGCGCCGCCGCTGCCCGATCTTACGGCTGCTTTCGATCATGTGAGCGACACCACGATCGCGGCGGGTGGCAGCACCTCAGTTGACTTCTGGGTCGTCAATTTCGGCAATGCGACGGCGGCGGCGTCGACCTCGGGCCTTTATCTCTCGACGACCCCCACGATTACCACCGCCGACACGCTGCTCACCACGGTTGCGTCGCAGGCACTGACCGCCGATGGCACACCGGCTATTACGACCATCAGACCGTAGCGCTGACGTTGCCCGGCAATTTGGCGCCGGGCACCTACTACATCGGCGGCATCGCCGACTACAACAATGCCGTCGCCGAGAGCAACCAGATCGGCCACAACCACGACGTAACGCAGATCACCGTGACGGCGCCCGGATCAGTCTCGCCGGCCGCAGCGCTGACCAACGCCGCAAGTACATCGGCCTTTGACATGCTCATCGGAGGCGCACGCAACGATACCTTCGTATTCGCTGTCAATTCTGGCAATGATACGATCACGACGAACTCGAGGGGCTCGGATCCCATGCAGTTCGATCATGTCGCTGCCATTGCACGAGATTCAGTGCATTTTACAACGGCAGACGCAAACGCCCTGGTACCATATGAGGCTGCGGCCGATATGCTGCAGCATCATTTCAACGATTTTCTTATCGTGTGACCAGGTAATCTCCAAAGCTCGTCGAATTCGTGCGGTACGCAGAGCCCTTCGGTCTCCTGCTGGTGGCGCGAGCGCTGCATCGAATGGTGCTATGACCGCGTTGAGGGAGACCGCGCGTTGTGGTCGCATACGGCCATTTGAACGGACTATATTGACTTGCCATCGCTTCAGGATTTGTCGGCGGTCGCGAGTTTCAACTCTCGCTGCACGTCGACCTTCAAGGGCAGGTTCTTTTCACCATAGCCGCTGACGGCAAGCCGCCAGGTCGTTTCGCCGTCGTCTCGCACGATCTGGACGAAGCCGAGCTTCTCGAAATGATCGCGAACCAGCCCGTTCCGCGCGGTCGGGATATAGCGTCCGATGATCTCGGCAACCCCCTTCAGGCGAGCCTGCTCGACCATGTATTGCAGAATGGTCTCCTCGACGCGCCGGCCGAGAACCCGGCAGGACATGATCCAGGTGTCGACCTCCAGGCGTGGGCCGGTCTGGCGGCAGATGACGGCGGAAATCATTCCGTTGTCGCCGAAAATGTCCTCGAGACGCGCCTGTATCGTGAGGGCATCGGGACCCGATTGCAGGGCGGCGATTTCGGCTTCGCTGTAGCGGCGGGTCGTCAGGTTGAACTGGTTCGACTTGGAGATGAGCTGGGCGATCCGCTTGCGGCCCGCGGCGTCGAACGGCGCAATCGACAGCGTCATGCCGAGCGAGCGCAGGTAGTCGTCGTGATTGCCGATCCGTTCCATCTGCGCGGCGCGAAGCGCGTTCGCCTTGTAGAAGCCGGCGCGCAGCTGGTCTTCCCTGGAGAAACTCGTCTGCTCGAAATAGCCCGCCGCCTGGAACACCGCGAGCCATTCGCTCGGATCTTCGGGCAATTCGGGGACCGCAACCGCGGGCAGGGCGTCGCGAACGCGTTTGCGTTCGGCGGGATTGTCGTCGAGGAAGACGAAGGATTCCAGGCCGAGGTCGATTGCGTCGGCGATGACCTTGATGTTGGCCGCCTTGTCGTCCCAGTTGACGCGGAAGGCCACGATGTCGTCTTCCTTCAGGATCATCTCGGGATGATTGCGGAACGCGTCGAGCGCGATTGCTTCATCGTTCTTCGAGGATACGCACAGGATGATGCCGCGCTGCTTCAGCGACAGCGCCATCCGCTGCAGCGCCGAATGGGCTTCACCGAGCGGGCTGCCGCTGCCGAGCGCGAGACCCTCGATGCCGTCGTCGCCGACGATGCCGCCCCACATCGTGTTGTCGAGGTCCAGCACCAGCACGCGGCGCGAGCGGCCCATTTGGGCCGCGACAATCCGCATGACGTTGTCGGCGTAGAGCGGGATCATCGCGGTCGCGAACGGATATTTCGCGGCATACCAATAGCGTCCGGCCGACCAGGCGGAATGACCGACCAGGCCGGCCAGCGCGTTGACGTCGAGCACGAGACGCGATTGCTGGCGCGCTTGCCGCGCCAGGCGGCGATTGAATTCGCCGATCAGAAAGCGCGGACTGCCCGGAAGGCCCAGGTCCATGTTGAAACTATCACGTCCGGGTCGTCGGCAAGGGTCTGCAGGATCACCGGGCGGCCGGTTGCGCGACCTGCCACCTCGGCAACCCGCGAGACCCGGGCGATCGCCGCTTCGACGACCTCGGCCGCCGCGGCCGCGTCGTCGAGCGCGGATGCCAGTCTCAGCATGCGGCTGTCGGAGGCGACCAGAACGAAGTCTGGAGGGTTGTCTTTCAGCTCGCGCGCGTTTCGCTCACACCACGGCTCCGGCTCCTCATATTCCGCGACCGTGACGTCGAGCAGGAATTTGAACCGGATCGCGGTGCCGATCAGGGCATCGGAAAGATGCGAAGCGGTGCTGGCGGACAGGATCAGGAGGCGGATTTGCACCAGACCGTGTTTGCGCGCCTCGGCAACAAGGTTGCCGGCGCCGATTTCAGGATGCTGGAGATTTTCCGGCCGAGCAGGCGAAGGTCGGCCTCGCCCCAACCCGCTTGCGCCAGCGATTGCAGCAATTTCAGCGCCTGCAGACCATCCGCCGGCAATGAGGCCAGTTCGTCGCGCAGTTTCCCGGCGGGCGCGGAAGCCAGGGGAGCGCCTGCAAGGGTATTTTCATTGGCGGGTTCGTCGACACCGAAAGATCCACTTAACCGGCGCGTTGCTTGATCAGGTCGACAAACTGCCGCACCGATGCGATCTGTTCAATCTCGCCAAGGCTGAACTGAATATCGAACTCGCTTTCGATGCCGCTCACGAGCCGGATGTGCGCCAGACTGTCCCAGGCTTTCAGGTCCTGCTGCCTGGTGTCGAGCCCGATTACCAGATCGTCATTGTCAAGCTCGGCGCGAAACACATCCTGAACCCTGGCAAGCACAGTGTCGGGGGAAGCCAGTTCTTCAGTTGCTTGATCCATCAGCTGGTCGATCCTTTTCGAGCGGGACAAAGAGCTCCGGCCTCGGAGCAGGCTGGATATACATCGTAATGCCCTTGCGACCAAGCATGACCGCGTGCTCGATGAACGGCCCGGCGTCGGCAGCCAGCATCCTCAAATTGGATATTTTTGCATCAACACAGATATCGGGGCCAAAATAGCGGCGCAGCCGTAGCGGCCTGATATCGCCCGTCCGACGTCTAAATTCATGCTCGCCAGTCTCGCCATTGGCTCTTTTCCAGCGATATTTGATGGTGCCGTCGAATACTTGCCGGAAGAACGGTACCTCCTCGAACAGCAGGCATTCCACCGCGTGCAGCGGCGTCATGAATTCGAACCCCGCGCCGAGCCCGAGCATTCGTGCGTCCAGTTCAGTAAGCCGGCAGAACGGGCTGTCCTTGCCCCAGGGCATATCGGTCAAGTGGTGATCCCTCACCAGGAAATCCGCGTTCGGCCCGATCGCGCAGACGGATGAACTCAAGTGAATGCTTCGGCGTACATCGGAACTACGACGGAAGATCTCGCACAGCAGGCCGGTATAGACGGGAGCCTTATCGACGAGGAAAAGTTTGCTCGGGTCCTGATCGATCGGAAAGGCTGGCATGACGAGCGTTCCGGAAGGCCCGAGCAGATCGCGGAGCAGGTCGACCATCTCGCTCGGCTTCAGCGGGACGTTATAGAATTCGTTCCAGGACGACTGCACCCAGAGCGTGCGCCCGCGCGTCACGCCCAGATCGATCAACTGCTGCCGCAGGTCGGCGATCGCCACCGGCTGCCGGTGGATTTTTTTCGAAAGCCACAGTTTCTGTTTTCGCGCAAAGCCGCGCACGTCGCTCTCGCCCAGAATCTTCTGGGCAAGGCGCTTGACGGCACTGCGGACGACGCGGGACATGACGGTGATGCGGTATGGTTGCGGAGCTGGACCGATCGGGCGAGTAATCGTCAGCCGGGCGGGGCGGGCTCGCGCCGCCCGATCGCCTGCACCTCATATACAATGGGGAGCATGACGTCCAACGCGTTGTCGGCGCTGGCGACGCCGACGGTTGCGGTCTGGTCCGTCAGGATCCGGGGCAGGCGGCGGCACAGCACCTGGATATTGGACATGAATTGATTGAGGTGGTTCGCCAGGGTCTCGCCGGCGACCTTCGCCATTGCATATTCCGCGGTCGCGACGAGCGCTTCGTCGATCGCTACCGTCGACGGATAGAACACGGCGATCTTTCGCGACGCTCCTGACGTCAGCGCCGAGCAGAGGTCGAAGAAGCCGTCGGCGTAGAAGCTCAAGAAACTTCGCAACCGTTCCGGTTCGTACAGGGCGGATTTGCGCAGGAATATCTTTGGGGTCGCGAAATAGTAGCAGCAGTCGACCTCTCCCAGCTTCTCAAGCTGCTCGCGCGCCGGCGACAGCGCGTCATAGCGCATGATGTCGCATTGTCCGCCGGCCGCGGCGATGTCGGCCGCGACGCGTTCGGCCTCGTGCGCGCTTTCCTTGTAGGTGATGACGGGACGCCCGCCGCCGGCGGCGATGATCTTCGCCGTGACTTCGCCAAGACCGCGGGAGCCGCCGACCACAAGCGATCGTTGCCCGGCAAAAGGGCTTCCGGCAACGCGGGGAGATATCTCGGCCATGCCGGGTTGGGACGGCGGGGCCGGGCGTGAAAACGCGTCCAGCCGGCCGGTGGCGCCATTGCCCGAAACATCGATCTGCAGCGATCGGAATCGCGCATCGACTTTCCTTACCGCGTAGGCCAGGGCGCCTTCCGAGCGCCGTTCGGATCGAAGTTGATGTCGAGCCCGGCAAACAGCGAGTGCAGTCCCGGACACGCCATGCCGACGATCTGAGAGGCCGCCAGCAGCGCCTTGATCCCTGGCAGCCCGATGGCGTCCGTGAGCGCCGGAAACAGCGATTGTACGTCGCTTTCAGGAATTGAAACTGCACCGGCCTGCCCGGCCAACTGCTCAAGTCCGAGATCGGCGGGCACGGCCATCGGCGCAACGGCCGATATCGCCGGCTGTACTGTCTTCGCGGCGATTTTTCCGGGTTCCGACGAAAGCTTGACGAACGCGACCACGGTATCCGCGGCGACGATCTCAAACTCGATCCGTTGGTTGGTCCGCTCCTTGATGCGGATGGATGCCGGTTCATCGAGGTAGAGCGGCTGGAGGAACCTGGCGCGGATGTTGGCGATCCCGATCGGGAAGGCGCGCAGCACGGCGTCCGCTGCCCAGACAAGATTGTGAATCCCGTGCACGATCGGCGCCCCCACCTGGGTTCGCCGCGCGAACGCCTGATCCAGATGCATCGGATTCCAGTCGGACGAGAGCTTCGCGAATGCGATCTGGTCTTCCAGGCTGAAACAACGGCTCGCGAGCGGAGAGGTCATCAAGTTTCCTGCAAGCCATCACGGCGAGGGGAGAGAGCCAATTCTATCACATCCGGTTTTGCATGCTCCAGATTGTCGAACGCGCTTCTTACGCACCGCACGACGGCGGGGCCGATCAGACTGGGCTCGAAATGACCGGACAGCCCGAAAAGCGGCTGAAAGCCCTCGACCTCATAGCCGCCCTCGAGAACCTGGGCTGCGGTCGGAAGATAGCCGTACAAAGCGCCCAGATATCCCGCGTAAAGACGAATCCGCCCTTCGGGGGCAGGCATGGCCTGGTCGAGAACGCGCTGCCACTCGACGCTCGCTTCCGCCGACAGCGCCACGATCTCCAAGTCCTGGCCGATCCGGACGATCTGAGCCGCCAGCTGCTTATCGGGGGTGGAACCCGTGAAGAAGTCGCCAAGAGGAATTTCGGCCGATCCGGTTTGCAGGCGGGTGGCCAACAAGGTTTTGACGGGACTGCCAAGCGCAATGTCGCCCACTTGGGCGGCCAGACTCCGGCTCCAACGCGTCCAGTCCTCGGCCGAGGGTGACGCAAACAGAGGGCCAGACGCGATAGTGCGAATAATTCTGCGAACGCGTTCGCGCCAACCGGCCTTTCGCGAAGCCGTCATATTCGGCCGGATATCGCCGCAAAACCCTTGCGCAAACACGCATGGGATTTCGCCGAAGCGCTCGCGCAGCATCAGCCGCACCGCACCGGGATAGTCGGAGCTGATGACGCTGTCGGGAACGACCGCTGTCGGATGACAGGTGTAATGCCATAGCACGCCTAGCGCCTGACCATCGTCTGATCTACGAAACAATGCGACGGTCGCTTCCTCGTCCTTTGGGCCCGACGGGTTCGGTGAAAAGATGACACTCCCGAGTCTCAACCCGTACATTCTTCCAATGGTTGGAAACGGCCAGTAGCGGCGCCGGTTGATGGAATGGTTCAGGCGCCCGCGAAAAATATCGACGCTTACTTCCGAAGGCTGCGCGCGCAGGATCTGGCAGACAAGCTCTTCTGCAGCAAGCGCCGCGTCGTCGAGGAATTCGACATCCGGTACGCCCAGGCGACGGCAAGCTTGATCGGTTGCCGGAGCGTTGTGGGTGTGCGACGCCAGCAGGATGACTTGGTCCGGCCCAAATCCCAGCCGCTCCAGTCGGGAGAGGATCATATCCTGAAGTTCTGTCCCAACCAGCATGAGGTCGAAGCTGAAGATCAGGCAGCGCTCTCCGCCGCATTCCAGGAGCAAGGCAGAAATCTCGATCGGATCGAGGACCGTTGAGACGGGTGCGTCGCGGAGGGCATAACCGGCCAGCCGAACCGGACGGGCTCGCGGCGTTACGTCGCAACAGGCGGCCCGTGCGAGCAATTTTGCCGCAGCGCCTCTTTCAGGGTTGAACGGCATTCTGGCAGGCGCCCCCAAGAAGCGAAGAAATTCCGGCTTCCCTATCGAGGGCTCTTGTCTGATCCGGTACGGCACAATAAGGCTTTGTATCCGTACCCGACCATGAGGACAGATGTCCAGACTGCGCGATTGGCTCGACCTATCCTCCGCTCCCGTTCCGCGGGCGTTGAACGTGAACGGCGAGGGCTTCGCCGCATGAGTATTGCCGTCAGCTTCAGAGAAAGCGCACGCCGCGAGGAATCGTGACGCTTCTGAGTTCGAGCCGCGCGCGTCGCATCTTTGGCGGATGGTCGGCCAACGCGGTGCAGTTGCTGCTTGCGCTGACGCAGCAGATCGTTCTGATTCCGCTGTTCCTGAAATACTGGTCGAGCGACACGCTGTCCGCGTGGCTGACGATTTATGCTGCCGGCAACCTTGTGCTTGCGGCCGACGCCGGCTTGCACGCCTGGTCGCTCAACCGCTTCCTCGCCTTCAAATCCCGCAACGACCGCGATCGCCGGACCAGTCGCTACTACGGCGCGGTGTTCCAGCTTTTCGTCTGCTTCACCATCGTGCTTGCCGTAGCGCTTCTGGCGATTTGCGCGCTGTTTGCACCCTCGCGCGTGCTCGGATTCCCTGTAGAGCAGCACTTCGATATCGCTTTCGTCATCATGATGCTGGGCTCGGTGCTCACGCTGCCGAGTAATCTGCCGAGCGCGCTTTACCGCGCCCGCGGACTCTACGGGCGGATCGTGGCAGTGCAGGCGGCGGGAACCGCGATCGGGCAGATCGGCCAGATCGTCGGCTTGGTCGCGACCGGCAGCCTGCTGATCGTCGTCATTGCCTTTGTCGCCGCACCAATCGCAACGACGATATTTATCCTGTTCCTGGACGCGCGGCGGCAGTTTCCCTTCATCGAGAAGCTGCGCCAGCGGATTTCCTGGCGCTGGACCGTCGGACAATTCGTTGGAGCCTTTCCGTTTTCGGTGATGAATTTTGCCGAGGTCGGGCTTGCCTATCTCTCCGTTCTCCTGATCGGCATCTTCGTCTCGGACCGCATCGCCATTGCCCAATGGGGATTGACGCGCACCATCGCCAGTCTGTTGAGGGGTCTGTGCTATAACATGACGCTGCCGCTCGCGGCCGAGCTCGGGCACGATCACGCGATCGGCGCGCGCGACAGCCTGCAACGGCTCTATGTGAGGGGCTCGACGATCCTGGTGCTGTTTGCCGGTGCAACGACATCCGGCCTGCTGGCGTTTTGGCCGGATTTCTTTCGCATCTGGACGCATGGCGCGATTCCCTACGATGCGATGCTGACGATCACCCTGCTCCTGGGATCGTGCGTCGCCGCGCCGGCGATCCTGGCGCTCAGCTATGCGAACTACAGCAATCGTGGCCCGTTGCTGCTGTGGACCAAATCCATGCAACTCGCGATCTTCCTGGTCTTGTCGATCGTGCTGATCCCGCGCTTGGGCCCCTTGGGAGCGGCGATTGCGCTGGTGTCGAGCGATGTCATCGCGCAGTCCGGCATTTTGTCATTCATCATCGTGCGCGAGACCTTGCGACATCCGGTACGGTACGCCCTGTCTCTCATGGCGACGATGGTGACGATCGTTTTCGCAGGAGCGGCGCTCGGCGTGGCGATCCGGGATTTGCTGCCTGGAACCGGGATCGTGCATTTTCTGGCTGAATGCACGTTTGGCTTGTTGCGGGCGCGCTGCTGGCCAGCCCGCTGGCGAACAGGTCGCTTCGGCACAAATTGGTGGAGGCGATTCCGCGCTGATGCTTCAGGTCCGCTGGCCGGCCTGGCGGATGAGATACTGCCCGTAGGCCGTCGCCTTCATGGGCTCGGCAAGCCGCAGCAGCTGCGCGGCGTCGATGAAGCCCTGCGCGAATGCGACCTCTTCCGGACAGGCGATTTTCAGGCCCTGGCGTTTCTCGACGATGTGGATGAACTGCGAGGCTTCCAGCAGGGATTCGTGCGTGCCGGCGTCGAGCCACGCATAGCCGCGGCCGAACCGCTCGACATGAAGCTCGCCGCGCTCGAGATACCACTGGTTCAGGTCGGTGATTTCGAGCTCGCCGCGGGCCGACGGCTTCATCTCGCGCACGATATCGACCACGCGTTCGTCGTAGAAATAAAGGCCGGTGACGGCGTAGTTCGACTTCGGCGCCTGCGGCTTTTCGACGATCCGCAACGGCCGGTGGGCGGCGTCGAATTCGATGACGCCGTAGCGCTCGGGGTCGTCGACCCAGCACGCAAACACGGTTGCGCCGCGCTTTTGCTGCGCAGAGTCGCGCAACAAGGCCCGCAGATTGTCGCCGTAGAAGATGTTGTCGCCGAGAATCAGCGCCGATGGCTTGCCGGCAAGAAACTCCCGGCCGATCAGGAATGCCTCGGCAATTCCGCCGGGGTGATCCTGGATCGCGTAGGAAAGTTCGATTCCCCATTGCCGGCCGTCGCCGAGCAGGCGCTTGAACTGCCCGATCTCTTCCGGCGTCGTGATGATCAGGAGTTCGCGGATGCCGGCCATCATCAGCGTGGTCAGCGAGTAGTAGATCAGCGGCTTGTCGTAGATCGGCAAGCAGCTGCTTCGAGGTCGCAAGCGTCAGCGGATAGAGCCGCGTTCCGCGGCCTCCAGCCAAAATGATGCCCTTGCGATCCATCGGCGCGCTCTGCTTCGGCCTTGCGGCCTAACCTTCGGAGCGGCCTCGTTACCACGCGCTATTCCACATCTCAAAATGCTTTCCTGTCAAACGCATCGGATTTTCCGGCCGAAGCGAGGCAGCGGCGGCACCTCGCCGCGCGCCCGACGCCGGCAATACCGCCCAGTTCCGCAGTTAACCGCAATATTTCAACGATTTACGACGGACCGCATTGCGCCTTATTGGCCGCTCCTATAGGAATGATTTGGAGCGCGGAGCAATGCACGAAGGCTCCGCAATCGCGATCCCATCGCGTTCTGCGGCCCGGCTGACAGCTACATCATGTTGAACCGCGTATATTGCACCTACTTCGATCACAACTACCTGCCGCGCGGGCTCGCCCTGTATCATTCGCTTCAGCGACATTCCGAAGGCACGCGGCTCTGGGTGCTTTGTCTGAGCGAAGCCTGTTACCGAACCCTGGTCGCGCTCGAATTGCCCAACCTGATCCCGCGGCGGCTCACGGAGTTTGAGGCTGCCGATGCGGAGGTCGCGGCAACGCGATCCACCCGAAGCATGATCGAGTACTACTTCACCTGTTCGCCGGCCTGGATGCTCTATGTCCTGAACAACGAACCCGATGCCGAGTGGGTGACATATCTCGACAGCGATCTGTTCTTTTTCGCCTCGCCCGATCCGATCTACGCCGAAATGGGGGATGCCGCGTTCGGCATCGTCCCGCATCGTTTCACCAAGCGACTGGCCGACTTCCGCCGGTTCGGAATTTACAATGTCGGCTGGGTCAGCGTCCGCCGGCGCGACGAAGGGTTTGCCGCCCTGCGCTGGTGGCGCGAACGCTGCATCGAATGGTGTTACGACCGCGTCGAGGGCGATCGTTTCGCCGACCAGCGCTACCTCGATCGGCTGCCTGAATTGTTTGCCGGCGTCCACGTGATCGGGCATCTCGGCGCCAATCTGGCGCCGTGGAATATCGCCGACTACCGGGTGGAATGGCGTGACGGATCGGTGGAGATCGAGGCGCGGTATCCGCTGCTGTTCTTTCATTTCTACGGGGTGAAGCGCAGCGGCGGTTACTATTTCAACAGCCACCGCCTGTATCATGCACCGTTCTCGAACGTCATAAGGCAGCGGATTTACGAGCCCTATGTCGCCGAGCTCGCCGGGTCCGAGACGGCGGTCGCAAAGTATCTTGAGAATTTGCCGATGGAGACGATCCGCAGGTACACCGTTGCCAGTCCTCGCGATCATGTATCCAACGCGCTGCGCAACGTCAGAACGGTACTCAATCGCGGCCTTGACGTCATCACCGGCCGGGCCATCGCCACGCCGGGTGCCCCCGTCCGATAGGCCTTGTTCGCCGGTTGCAGGATTTTGAATGCGATTGTTGATTTTAGGGTTTTCCTCGATTGTACAACGAAGGGTGATCCCCGCCGCCGCCAAGGTCGATGCGATCGGCGAAATATCGATCGCGAGCCGGAGCCGCCAGCCGCCGAACGAGGGATGGCCGAAACGCGGCCGGTTCTTTGCCGACTACGACGCGGCGCTGCGCGAAAGCGATGCCGATTTCGTCTACCTTTCGCTGCCGAATGCAATGCACGAAGCCTGGGCGCTGGCGGCGCTCGCTTCCGGCAGGCACGTCCTCGTCGACAAGCCTGCGATGGTCACGCGGGAGGCCTGCGACCGCGCCGTCGCGGAGGCTCGGCGTGGCGGGCGTCTGCTCGCCGAGGCAACCGTGTTCGGCTATCACCCGCATTTCGATGCACTGAAGGCCTTTGTTGGCGAAAATGGCCCACCGACCTACGTCGACGCCCAGTTCATCATTCCGCCGCTGCCGATCGGCAATTTTCGCAATCACAGGGAGCTTGGCGGCGGCTGCCTGCTGGATATGGGGCCCTATGCCGCCGCCCTGATGCGGATGCTCGGCGGTGGTTCGCCGTCGCAGATGACGGCCCTGCCGGGCACCTTTCATCCCGATACCGGCGTCGATATGGGCTTCTCGCTGCAGGCGCGGCTCTTGAATGGCGCCCTCTTTTCCGGTCATTTCAGCTTCGAGGGGGAGTATCAAAATCGCTTGCTCATCGTGGCGCGTTCAGGCTCTGTGATGGTCGAGCGCGTGTTCAGCCCGCCCGCCGATTACCGTCTCGAATGGCGCCGGCGTGTCCGCAATGTCGAGACTGTCGTGACATTCGAGGCCGCCGACATATTCGAACGCTTCCTGGACGCGGCGACGCAGGCGATCGCCACCGGCGATCACGAGCCCTGGCATCGCGATCTCCTGGCTGATGCCGAATGCCGGGCTCGGATCGCGGCAAGCACTCGGCCCGAACCAACAACGCCGGTGAAAGAAAATGCCGATTAACGTTTGGGACTACTTGCGGGAATACGATGAGCTGCGCGACGAGATCCTCGCCGCGGTGGATCGGGTGTTCCGCTCGGGACGCCTGATCCTTGGACAGGAGGGCGTCAAGTTTCGAGCGCGCGATGGCGGCCTATCTCGGCGTTGCCGACGGTGTCGGCGTCAACAGCGGCACCGATGCCATCTATATCGCGCTCGCAGCGCTAGGCGTGAAAGCGGGCGACGAAGTGATCACGGTGCCCAATACCGCGGTGCCGACGGTTTCGGCGATCCGCACCCTCGGCGCCAGGCCGGTTTTTGTCGATGTCCGCGACGACGATTTCCTGATGGACGTCGAACAGGTCGAGGCGGCGATCACGCCGCGCACCACGGCCATCATTCCGGTTCACCTCTACGGCCAGTGCGTCGATCTCGATCCGTTGATGGCGCTCGCCCGCCGCCACGGGCTCAAGGTGATGGAGGATTGTGCGCAGTCGCAAGGAGCGCTTTACAAGAACCACCAGTCCGGAAGCGTCGGCGACGCCGCATCTTTCTCGTTCTATCCGACCAAGGTGCTCGGCGCCTATGGCGACGGCGGCATGGTGATGAGCAACGACGAGGCGGTGATCCGTCTGGCGCGCAGCCTGCGCTTCTATGGCATGGAGACCGTCTATTATTCCGAGCGGCATGGCTACAACTCCCGCCTCGACGAGGTGCAGGCGGCGATCCTGTCGCTCAAGCTGCCGCGTGTCGATGACTGGATCGAACGCCGCCGCGCGATCGCGGCGCGCTACCAGCGGGGGCTTGCCGGCAGCGGGCTGGTGCTGCCGCGCGAGAGCGCGCAAAACCGCCATACCTATTATGTGTACGTGGTCGAGCATCCCACCGATCGCGACGGCGTGCTGGAGCGGCTCGCCAAGCGCGACATCAACTGCAACGTTTCCTACCGCTGGCCGATCCATCTGATGCGCGGCATGGCCGATCTGGGCTACCGCGAAGGGCAATTTCCGGTGACAGAACGCAAGGCGCAGCGAATTTTCTCGCTGCCGATGTATCCCCATCTGAAGGACGAGGAGGTCGATACCGTGATCGAGGCGCTGAGGGACGTGATCTGATGGCCGAGCGCACCCACCTCGACTGGTTTCGCGAGCGGCTGGCCGCATCGCGCGCGATCGAGCCGAAGGATCCGGCGCCGATCCTGGCCTGGCGTGAGCAACAGCGTGAGCGAATCCGGTTCAAGGCCGACCTGATCGGACTTGACGAGGTTCGCGACTGGTCACGGGACGAGGGCGGCAATGTACGGCACAAGAGCGGCCAGTTCTTCGGCGTCGAGGGCGTCAGGGTCGAAAGCGGCGATGCGCGCGAGGTCGCCTCGTGGGACCAGCCGATTTTTACGCAGCCGGAAGGCGGGATCCTTGCGCTGCTGACGCGCGAGAACGCCACGAGCGGCATCGAGTTCCTCTTGAACGGCAAGCCCGAGCCGGGAAATATCGGCGTGATCCAGCTCTCACCCACGATCCAGAGCACGTGGTCCAATATCAGGCGCGCCCACGCGGGAAAGCGCCCGCCGATGGTGGAAGTGCTAACCGCCGAAGCCGGCGTCAGGATGGTTTATCGCGCCGAACACAATGAAGAAGGCGGCCGGTTCTGGCGCAAGTCGAACGAGAACATCATCGCGTTTCTTGACGATGAGCGTGTGATCGAGACCGACATGGCGATGTTCTGCTGGACCAGCCTGAGCCAGATCAAGGAACTCGCCTTGATGGACAATGTGCTGAGCCCGTTCGTCAAGACCATCCTCTTGCCATTGTAGCAGATGGGCAACCGGGGACGCCGCCAATCAGGGTCGCGCGGTCTTCGAACACAGGTAGGTTTCCGTCGTGGAATAGTGACCGGTCACCGCGGACATGTCGTAGTGAATGCACGGCCATTCGCGTTCGAGCCGAAGTCCGTACTGGCGTAATAATGACTCAATTCCCGTTTGTCGAAGATGATTTCGACCACGGGCGCGCCATAGGCGTATTTTCGTAAGTATGTCGTTTCATGTTCGCGAAACACCGGGACGGTATGAAACACACAATACCGCGCCGCGACGCGGGCGGCCTCGCGGATCGCCGCCTCGTATTCGACGATGTGCATCAATGAGACGCCGTTGAAGACGATGTCGAATGCGTCGCCGGCGTAAGGCAACGCGGTGGCGTCGGCCACCTCGAAGGCGGTCGACGGGTAATGCGCACGGGCGCGGGCGATCATTGCGGCGGAGTAGTCGACGCCCGTGTATTGCACCGCGCCGGGATGCAGCGTTGCAAACACTTCCGAGTAACAACCACTGCCGCAGCCGACCTCGAGCACGCGTGGACGGGCAATCCCGGTCGCGGCGATGGCTTCGGCCGCGACCCTGAAATCGAGGCGCGGTTCGCCGCGCTTCATGTCGGCGATCAATCCGCGATAAGCGCGTTCCTGTCGGGCGACGGTACGCGCGGCAAGCCACCCGGTCGATGATGCCCTCACGCGTTGCGCCTCTTCCCTGCCGCCGAGCACGCGATGATCGCTCGAACTCATGATATGGCGGCGCAGGATCGGCGATGCCTTGACGATGCGCTTGCCAATCCGCCTGACGATGCCGGGTAGCTTCATCGCCTACGCTCGCAACCCATCGACGAAGCCCAGGATTTCGGCGGCGCGATGGCGGTAGGTGTGTTGCGCCATGGTCCGCGCCTGACCGGCGCGCGCTATCGCGCCCCGAGCTTCATCGTCGCGCAAATAATAGGCGATGCGGTTCAGGCAATCGTCGATCGAACGCCAGACCGCGACCTCGCGATCGGGATCAAACAGCGTCTCGAGATTGTCTTTGAAATCGGTCAACAGAAACGCGCCGACGCCGGTGGCCTCGAACAGCCGCATGTTCCCCGCCTCGCGGCCGGCAAGATCGATATGCGAGTTGAGCGTGATGCGGGAACGTCGGAGCACCTGATACATATCGGTGCCCCAGACCTCGCCCTGGAAGCAGCGGTGCAGCGGCGAGGAGGCTGGAAGCGCCTGCGGCCGGTTGCCCCACAGTCTGAGATCATAGCGTTCGGCGACCGCTTCCAGCAGTGCGATCCGCTGCCGATGGTCAAGCGAGATCGAGCCGACGAAGGAGACGTCGACGTCGGTTGCGGGCGCCGCCGGCAAGGCGTCGAGAATGGCCGGTTCGAAGGCAAGATGATTAACTTCTGCGCGCACCCCAAGACCACGAAAGAATTTTACGGTCGTCGGCAGTTGCGAAATCATCAGATCGTAGGCCGTCCAGTCCTCGCCGCGCGACGGCTCGATTCCGACCTGGCCGATCAGGATCGGGTTGCCGATCCCCTTGATGCGGCGGGCGAGGCGGCTATCGATGTGGAAGACATCCTGGTTGAGCACCAGATCGGGTCTGAATTCCTCGATCTGGGCGAGCAGGATGTTCTTCGGCCTGCGGATCGAGCTTGGGGCTCAATCCGACCTTTCGGGCAAACGGTCTCAGCAGTGGCTTGAACGGGGTCACCGCGCGCTCCAGCCAGACCGGAAGCACGGGGCGCCCGGCTGCTGGCGCCGGCGGTTTCAACGCCATGCCGTGCTCGCGCGCCCATGCGGCCTGCAGAGATGGATTATTGACGTGGATCTCCGCCGAGGGATGGCCGAGCGCGGCGAAGTTCCGCGAATAGAAATCGGCGAGACCGAACAGGCTGGCATTCCGCGCGGCCATCTGGGCGGCGTAGGAAGCGTTCTCGAGCCCGGGCTGACGGTGATAGAGCCACGCCTGGAAACGCAGGTAATCCGCGTTGAGCACGAGGATGCGCATGGCGGCTCAGACCGCGATCCGGAAGCCGTAATTCTTGTCGATCCACGCCTGGTAGGCGCCGCTGGTCACCTCGCGCCACCAGTCTTCGTGGTCAAGATACCAGCGGACGGTCTGGCGCAGCCCGGTCTCGAAGGCGACGCGGCATTGGTTGCCGAGTTCGGTCGCGAGCTTGGTGGCGTCGATCGCATAGCGGTGGTCGTGGCCCGGCCGGTCGGTCACATAGGAGATGAGCGAGCGGCAGCCTGCCCCCGACGCCGCCGGACACGATGGAAAGCGCGCGGCGAGGCCCTTATCGGCGGCGAAAGCCTCGTCGAGCGTGTCGCAGATCAGGCCGACCACGTCGCGGTTGTTGCGCTCGTTGCCGCCGCCGACATTGTAGGTCTCGCCGATGCGGCCGCGCTCGATCACGCTCATCAGCGCATCGCAATGATCGGCGACATGCAGCCAGTCGCGGACGTTGGAGCCGTCGCCATAGACCGGCAGCGGCTTGCCCTCCAGCGCGTGAATGATCATCAGCGGAATCAATTTCTCGGGGTGCTGGTAGGGACCGTAATTGTTCGAGCAATTGGTGATCAGGGCCGGCATCGCGTAGGTCGCAACGAACGACCGCACCAGATGGTCGCTCGCCGCCTTGCTCGCGGCGTAGGGCGAATTGGGGCGGTACGGCGAGGATTCCGAAAAGGCGGGATCGTCGGGTCCGAGCGAGCCGTAGACCTCGTCGGTCGACACGTGAAGGAAACGCGCGCGATCGATCGTGCCCGACGCGCGCCATGCGTCCAGCGCCGCCTTGAGCAAGGTGAAGGTGCCGAGCACGTTGGTTTGCAGAAAGGCCTCGGGATCGACGATCGATCGATCGACATGGGATTCGGCGGCGAGGTGAGCGACGCGGGTGAATTTATGCTCGTCGAACAGCCGCCGCATCAGCGCCGCATCCCTGATGTCGCCCCTGACGAACAGGATGCTGCGATCGGCGATCAGCGGTTCGAGGCTGCGGACGTTCGCCGCATAGGTCATGGCATCGACGACGATCAGCCGGTCCTCGGGGCGCGCCGCGCGCCAGGCATGCACGAGGTTCTGGCCGATGAAACCCGCGCCGCCGGTGATCAGAACGCTCTGCATCGGAGCCTCTTGGTTGCCTGACACCCGAAGATGTTTCGTTGAACCGGATAAGCCGCCGCCATTTTCCTGGAAATCAGGCGATGTCTGTTCGGCAAAGCGCGCGAACCCGTTGGACAGCCCTGCTGCCCCGAGGCGGTCATTCCGCTGGCGCCGAGTGATAATCGGTCGGATTTGGATCGTCAATAGTGGAGCAATCGCTGCAATTTGCAACCGGTCCTGCGCCTTGCGCGCCTCCTGACGATCAACGCGAAGGCAGCGGATTCGCTTGCCTGCCTTCTGGCCGAACATGTCGCGCGGCGTAATGTACCAGAGCAGAAACAGAAGCGCCGCCCCGTTCGTCAGCAAGGTCGTCGTGAGCGGCACGTTCAGAAAGACCTGCGGAAGAATGCCGCCCGAAACCAGCACGAATTCCGACGGCAATCCGGACGAGAGACGGTTGGCGACGGAAATCACCAGCCCGCACGCGAGCGCTGCAAGCGGCGCCAGGATCGGTCCAACGGAGGCAATGCCTTCCGTCGCAAACAGCGACGCATTCAGATTGCCGAGCTGATAGGCCCTTTCCATCATGATCGACAGGTACTCGTGATAGGGGCAAGCCATGAACGGCTTCAAAAACCAAATCTGGCAGAAGTAGGTGTGATCATGGGTCGAGAAGAAATCGCTGTACACATCGAGCGCGACGGACGGAAAAGCGACCATCCTGAAATTGATGGCGCCGAAAAATTGCTCGATCCGCGTCGTAGGAGAGCGCGCCGGCCTGGACCAGCGCAGCCAGGACAACGCCAGCCGATATCGGCAGAAACAGCGACAACACGACGGAAGTTCTGGCTTCGAACAACCTGGATAACAGCGCCAGAAACAGCAGCCAGAACGGCGCAAACAGCGCCACCTTGGTGAGCGTGATCGGGTAAAACAGCAGCAAGAGCAGCAAGACGGCCGCCGCGCGCCATCGATTCCGGCGCGCCACGAAGCATGCAAAGGCGAACGGCAGCAGCGCATTCGACGTCGCGCCGATTGCATATGCGAGCCATGCGGGAAATCCGACTCCGCCGCGAAAATTGTAGATATCGGCAAGGCCGAACCAGCCTGAAATTGTAGAACGCGCCGGCCGCGATGACTGTCGCCGCCAGAATCAGGATCGAGGACAACAGGAAGTCGAGCGCTCGCGCCGGCAGGACAAGCCTTTGCCTGATCGGCGACGTGATGAACAGCGCGGGCACGAGGAATGCAAGGGCGGAAGCAAAAGCCGAAACGGCTGCCAATGTGTGATCGTATTGGAATTTCGAAAATTCGAGCGAGCCAGAGATAGCCGAGAATCATCGTGTAAAAGTAAAATCCGAGAAAATAACCGAAGCTGAATCGGCTGACTGTGAAAAGAACCGACACGATGGCGAACAGTGCGACACTCAGCACGGCCGCGGAGAGGTGGGTCTTGTCGAACATCGCGATGTGAAGGTGCTGGTAGAATGCCGCGACGTAGATCAGCGACAAGCAACACATGACGATGTGAAACACAGCAGCAAGGCTAGCTTGAGGCCGGCGTGCGACCGCTGAGATACAAGATTGAGGGCGCCATCGGGGAAGTCGTTCATGCTCGTTCATCCAGAGTTGTCGAGGCTTGGAAAGAGCGCGGCGATTGCGCGGGCCAGGCGATGAGTCCCCGCCAGATGGCGCGTGCAATAGCAGATCATTGAGACGGCTTCCAGCCGAGAGCGAGCAGTTTTCTGGGTCGCGCGATGAGTGGACAGCCGATTCCGCTGCCATATTGCGCTCTGACCGAGAGCCTTGAGACGACAATGCAAGCCATCTTTCGGGTACCGGTATGAGCCAGAGGCGGTCTGCCCAGGCTGGCGCGGTAACGTGCAATGACGTCGGAAACAGTGAGCGGTGTCGGATCTGATACGATGAATGTTTCTCCGCGCGAGCGGGTGTTTGGTCAGAGCAGTCAGCGACAGCGGAACTGAAATTCTGGACCGAAAGCACCGATCGCTTGGCCGTCAATGCTCCGAACGGCAGGGGAATCGGCAGGCGCGAGATCTTGTGGACGGTCGCAAAATTTCCCTTTTTCGCCGTCGCCGTAGATCACCACCGGGCGCAGAATCGTAAACGAAACACCTGACGCGCGAATGGCCTGCTCGGCGGCCAATTTTGATCTTCCGTAGGCGTTGGCTGGCTTGGGAGGATCATCCTCGGTCAATTCGTGGTCCGAAGATTGAGCCGGACTGCGCGGCTATCGACGAAACGAAAACCAGATGTGTGCCGCACGCGAGATGCAGCACCAGCGAGTGATTCGGTTGCCCGCTGATTGACGCGATCATAGAGGTCTTCATCAGCAAATGTGTGAGCGATACCGGCAAGATGGACGACGGCGCTGCATTTTTGAGTAGCGGTCTGCCAATCAAATGGCAAAGCCAGATCAGGAAGCGAGACAACGTCGACGTTCGGGTCCCCGAAAGTCGACTGCGCCTTCCTGACGCGGCGACCATCTTGTTGCCCTGGGCAGCGAGATAAGGCACGAGATGGCGTCCGAGGAAGCCGTCGGATCCGGTCACGAGCACGGTGGTTCGATCATTCATGCGAACTCACTCTGGAATGCGGAAGCCTTGCGATGAGAGGTATCTAAGAATTGCAAGTCGATCACGCATCCAAGCTAGAACATTGGATTCCGATATGCAATTCGGCAAGCATCTAGGGCGCCTGCTAGACATGGATATTCTGGAAACGGGCTTTGGCTGAGTTGTGAGTGCAAATGTTCGTGTAACCCCTGAGAAGGCTATTCATCCGCCGTTGGCAAGTGACCCTCGGACGAATTTGCGATCCGCCACAGCCTTCGCGCGCTCCTCACCGTTCGATGCGAAAGCGCGCGTCATTTACTTTGCGCTTTCTTCGAATAGTTTGCGCGGCGTTACGTACCAGAGCAAAAAGAGAACCGTCGCGCCGTGCGTAAGCAAAGTTATTGTTAGCGGTACGTTGAGGAGAATCTGAGGGAGGAGCGCGCCGGAGACCAGGACGAAACGGGGTGGCAGTCCGGAGGACAAGCGATTGCCGAACGCTATGACAAGTCCGCATACGAACGTTGAAACCGGTGCAAAAAAAAGGCCAACCGAAGCAATGCCTTCCGTCGCAAACAGCGATGCGTTGAAATTTCCGAGCGCATAATTGTTCTGCATTTCGACAGCCAAGGGGTGTTCTAAGGCGCAAGATACGAATGATTTCATGAACCGCACTTGGCAAAAATGGGTGAGCGGGTGTCTGGCGAAATACTCGTTGTAAATGTCCATTGCACTTGATGGGACGATTATCATACGCACATTGATGTTGTTAAAATATTGCCTGGTGGATTCTCCGACCAAGACGATGAGAACCAGTCCGACAGATAGGGGTAGAAGCAAAGACAATATTGCTGCAAAGTATAGTCCCAGAAATCTTCGAGAGAGCCGCGAGCGCAACAAGCCAGACAGGCGCGAAGAGAGTTAGCTTGCTCAAGGTGATCGGATAGAAGGATAGGGCGACGAGCAAAACGGCTCCTGTTTGCCAAGGTTTCTTCAGAGCAAGGAAGCAAGCAAATAGATAAGGCAGCAATACGCTCGTCGTCGCTCCGATCGAATAATTCAAAAGCGTCGGCATTTGCAGCTGGTCGCGGAATTCGTAAATATCTTGGATGGCAACAAGCTTGAAATTAAAGATGGCACCGACGGCAGCCGTGGCGACGGCGAACAGAAGGGTCGCGGTCAGAAGGCGCTCAAATGTCAATTTCGACAAGACGTATCGTTGTTTGATCGGCGACGTTATCAATAGTGCAGGCAATAGAAACGCAACAGCAGAAATTGCAGCCGAAACGCCTGCGGCTGCGTGATTGTATCGGAATTGCGAGAAGGTATTTATCCAAAGGTATCCTACGATCATCGTGTAAAAATAAAACCCGGCAAAATAGCCAAAACTGAATCGTACAAACGCAAAAAGCGGTGAGATCAATGCAAAGGATGCTACGGCCGCGATGGCGTAATACAAACGGGCGCCATCATACGGAATGTAGGCCTCGCGATAGTAAGAGAAGCTGAGCCTGAGCGAAACGCAACATAAAATCGTGTGAAAGCCAATCAGGAAGGCTATCAGGAGAACCTGCCGCGACTCCCAGCTGCTGTTGCCAGCAAACTTAGCTCTGTCTGTTGAATTCGGGGAGCTCGTCATAGCCGCTTGTTTGTGCCAATTGATCACGAGATTCAAAGTTAGTATCCCTGTGGCGACCAACGCACAACTTGGGATTCAGTCGGCAGAGAGCCTTTGGCTGAGTTTGGTTGCAATGGCAAGACACAATATATAAACGCCTTGATTAGCAGCGGCTTTTGTTAATATAGAACACTTATATCATCTACTCATCCGGCGGCCTCTTGATACCTCGCTGGCATTCGGTACTAGTACTCGGGCGGCTGACCGTACCGGTCAAAATTGGACGCTTTCATGATCAGGTTTGGCCTGCTGGGGTGCGGGCGCATTGCCAGGCGGCACTCCGACTTGCTGGGCGGCAACCACATCGATCGGGCAATGCTTGCAGCGGTGTGCGATCCGATCCGCGCGCGCGCCGACGCCATCTCGTCGAAATTCGGCGTTCCTGCGCATTACGACATCGATGACTTCCTGGCACGCAAAGACATCGACGCCGTCGCGGTTCTGACGCCCAGCGGAATGCACCCGCAGCATGCCATCGCCTGCGCCAGGGCGGGAAAACATGTGGTCGTTGAAAAGCCGATGGCGCTGCGGCTGCAGGATGCCGACGACATGATGCGCGCCTGCGACGAGGCCGGCGTCAAGCTGTTTGTGGTCAAGCAGAACCGCTTCAACGTTCCCGTCGTCAAGGCGCGCGAGGCGCTGGAAGCCGGCCGCTTCGGCCGTCTCATTCTGGGCACGGTCCGCGTACGCTGGTGCCGGGACCAGGCCTATTACGATCAGGATGACTGGCGCGGCACTTGGGCCTATGATGGCGGCGTGCTCTCGAACCAGGCCAGCCATCACGTCGACATGCTGGAGTGGTTTTTTGGCGACGTTGTCAGCGTCCATGCACGCGCGATCACCGCGCTGGCAAAGATTGAGGCCGAGGATACGGCGGTGGCGACGTTGAAGTTCCGTAACGGTGCGCTGGGCATCATCGAGGCGACGACGGCAGCGCGGCCAAGGGATATCGAGGGATCGCTTTCGGTCCTGGGAGAGAAGGGCATGGTGGAAATCGCGGGATTCGCGGTCAACCAGATCAGACACTGGTGCTTCGTCGACGAACTGCCCAGCGACAAGGACGTGCTGGAGAAATTTTCCGTCAACCCGCCGAACGTTTACGGCTTCGGTCATCAGGCGTATTACCAGCATGTGATCGATTGTCTGGTGCACCAGCGCGCCGCCCTGGTCGACGGGCTTGAGGGCCGCAAAAGCCTGGAATTGATCTCCGCGCTCTACGAATCGATCGAGACCGGCGAGGAGGTGCCGCTGCATTTCGCGCCGCGATTATGCCGGCTCGGTGTAACGCCGTGAATGCGCCCGACGTGCGTCAGGCGGGTGTGCGCGACGTCGAGTTCGGCGCGCGGGTCAGGATCATCGAGCCCTGCAATCTATACTGCTGCAGGATCGGCGACGATTGCTTCGTCGGGCCGTTTACCGAAATCCAGAGCGGCGCGGTGGTCGGCGCGCGCACCAGGGTGCAGTCGCACAGCTTCATCTGCGAGCTGGTGACGATCGGCGAGGACTGCTTCGTCGGCCACGGCGTGATGTTTATCAACGACACCTTCTCGAGCGGCGGACCGTCAGGCGGACGCAAGGAACTGTGGCGCGAAACCATGATCGGCAATCGGGTATCGATCGGCTCAAACGCCACCATCATGCCGGTGCATATCGTCGACGACGTCGTGATCGGCGCGGGCTCCGTCGTGACCACGGACATAACCGTGGCGGGAACCTATGCCGGCAATCCTGCGCACCGGCTGGCGACACGAAAATGAACCTCCATCGTAACAACCACATGAATGGATGACAACCGATGCGGGTGCCCTTCGCCGATCTGCAGCTTCAGTATCAAACCATCAAGGATGAGATCGACGGCGCCATCGCGGCGGTGATCCGCGACAATGCATTCATCCGCGGACCCTACGTCGACACATTCGAGGCGCAATTTGCCGGAGCGGCGGACGTCAAGCATTGCGTATCATGCGCCAACGGGACCGACGCGCTCTACCTGGCTATGGCAGCGCTCAAGGTACAGCCGGGCGACGAGGTCATCACCACGGCGCATTCGTGGATCAGCACTTCGGCGATGATCACGCATGCCGGCGCCGCGGTTGTGTTCGCCGATACCGACGAAATTACATTCACCATCGACCCGGCGGCAATCGAAAATGCCATCACGCCGCGGACGGTGGGCATCATACCGGTTCACCTCTACGGGCAGCCGGCGGATATGGACGCGATCATGGCGATCGCGCACAGGCACAAGCTTTGGGTCATCGAAGATTGCGCCCAGGCGCATCTGGCACGCTACAAGGGGCGCCAGGTCGGCACTTTTGGATCGGCTGCGACCTATTCGTTCTATCCCGGCAAGAACCTCGGCGCGATGGGCGACGCCGGCGCCGTCGTCACCAACGACGGCGCGCTCGCCGAGCACGTGGCCATGCTGGCGCGGCACGGCGGTCTGGTGAAGCATCAGCATTCCATCGAAGGCATCAACAGCCGGCTCGACGGCATGCAGGCCGCGATCCTCTCGGCCAAGCTGCCGCACCTGGCTGACTGGACGATGGCTCGCCAGAGTGCCGCCAAGCTTTATGACGCCGGCCTCAATCAGATCGAGGATGTGGTTGTTCCCGAGGTGGCGGCGGAGCGCAGCCACGTCTATCATCTCTATACGATCAAGCATCCGCGCCGTGACGCGCTGGCGGCGCATCTTAATGCGCATGGCGTCCAGACCGCGATCAATTATCCGGTCGCGCTGCCGTTTCTGCCCGCCTATCGCCGCCTGCGCCATCGCCCCGAACAATTTCCCAATGCGCATCGCGCGCAGAGCAAAATATTGTCGTTGCCGATGTTTGCCGAAATTACGCCCGACCAGCAGCGGACGGTGATAAGCCTTGTTCGCGAATTTTGATGGGCGGGGCCTCGCCGACACCCCGGTCCGGATCGATCGCGACCAGCTCGGTGACGGGGTCCTCGACTGAAAGCGAACGACATGAAACGAGTGCGGCGTTTGGGCTGGGATAGATCGACCAAATTCGCCTCCGCGATCCTCGCGATCGCCGCCTATTTCCTGGTGGCGCATTGGCTGGAAGCCGGCTATGTGCCGCCCCGCGTCTCCAGCGTGGAGCCGAAAGTCGCCGGCCAGAAAATTCTCTTGCGCAGGCCGTTTCTGAGGTTCCTCGGCTCGAAGTTTGGCGTGATCGCCCGTGATCCGTTGTTCGAGACCCTTGCCGATTCGGCTGACAACAACTTTCGCTCGCCGGTCGAAATATACGAGGACGCCAAGCGGCTCGGGCCGCCGCACAGCAAGCATGAGGATGTCGCAGAGATTGGCCTTGGCCGATATTCCCGCTGGAGAGGCGTCGGCGCCATTTTTGTTTTCTCTTCGATGGGTTTATTGTTCTATTCGAACTGGTTTCTACCCGCCGTTCTGTTTAGAAGCGGCTGTCATGGCGGTTTCCGCAGATGACTGACGGGACAATGGGAACGCGACCTTGCGAAAACTACTGGTAACCGGTGCGGCCGCGAATTCGGCGATGGTATTGATTTCGATGGTGGTGCTCGGGATGGCGATCGATCTCGGAAGCCTGAACTCCGCCCGCCAGCATGGCGGGTTGAGACGCGAGACACCCGGCCCAGGACAAGTCAGCGCTTCGTAAGTCCGCGCAGCCATGCCGCGGTCTCGGCGACGCCTTGCTCCATGGTGTATGGCAGCGGCCCGCAGATCGCTTCCGTGGCTTTGGTGTCAAATCGATACTGCGTCAGCACGTTGTTGAGGCGAAACGAATTGAACGGAAAGCCTCGCACCAAGATCGCAATCACCCCATCGCCGCAATAGGCGAAGCTCCGGGCGAGGGCGAGCGGTACGTGTGGAATCGGCCGCGACCCGAATGCGTGCTGGAACGCGTCGCACCAGGCGAGCAGGTCGATCGGTTCGTAATCGGCCAGGTAGAGCGTCTTGCGGTGAATGAGGTCGGCGGGTGCTTCAAGCAGCCGCTGATACTGGAAAGCGATGTTCTCGATATAACTGTATGACTTCCACAACGGATCGTTGCCGACGTGAAAGTAGAGCCCGCGCCGGATCATTCGAAGAAACCGCTGGTAGTGCAGACTCATGCCGGGCCCCCAGACGGTCGTCGGGCGTACCAGGCACCATTCGCGGCCGGCACCGTCCGCTTCGCGGACGATCTGTTCGGTGCGGATCTTGCTGCGGCCGTACATCGTGTCGGCTGTGTAATCGGTATCGTTGCGCGGAACGTAGCCGACGCGGCAGACGAGTTGCGACGAGGTCCAGATCGCGCGCTTGATCGACGGCGTGAGGCGAACGGCGTCGATCAGGTTTTGTACGCCCTCGATGTTGGCAGCATAACCGGCCAGAGTGGCTTTTTCATCGAGGTCAGTCCGCGCCGCCAGGTGCACAAGCGCGTCAGGGGAAAACTTCTGTACCACCTCGTTGAGCCGCGCCGCATCAAGGATGTCGCACAGAAAGTCCGGGGTTGCGCTCGCTCCTTTGTCAAGACCGGCGACTTCCCACCCCGCGGCTTTCAGTCGGCGCACCAGCGCCTGGCCGATAAAGCCAGAACTGCCGGTCACAAGAACTTTCATCACGGAATTCGCTATGCTTGATGGAAAAAGCAGTCGCTTGACCAGCCTATCCCGGTAGTTTACCGAACCGCTAAATTGATTGCAAATCAGCGATCGAAATTGTTCAATTGAACCAAATCACTAATCCGATCGCACATCCGGAGATCCATGAAGGCGATCGTCTCTGCCGTTTTCCGGTACCTCAATCAGGTGCTCGAGGTATTCGGGCTCAGGTTGTTGCGCACCAACGCGCCGGCCCGAAATTTTGGTCTTTTCTTCAAGCATCTCAAGTCGCTCGGATTCGAGGTTCGCACTGTCATCGACTTCGGAATTGCGTTCGGAACCCAGCCGATCTACGACGCCTTTCCGCGGGCGAGATATTTCCTGATTGAGCCGGTTGCCGAGTGCCGGCCGGTGCTTGAAAAATTGAAGCAACGGCTGAACGCCGAGTATTTCCTGGTCGCGGCCGGCGCCGAGAATGGAGATGTCTCCCTGAACGTTCACGACGACATTTCAGGGTCCAGTCTTTACCCGCAGGTCGAGGGCAAGGCGCTGGACGGTGAAGCCCGGCTGACGCCGATGCGGAGGCTGGATTCGCTGTTGCCGGAACAGCTTGAACACCCGGTGTTTCTCAAGATCGATACCCAGGGGGATATTGTCTAGTGATTAGCAGCGCATGTTCGAGACGACCTAATCAAGCCAACAATTATCATTACTGCGAACGGAAACAGGAGCCAAATCAATCCATAAGAATCAATCAGCGATCCGGTTAGCGATGCTTGCGAAACATAATAGGCATAGATGCAGCAAGTGACGGTGATCATAACTGAGAGCGGGCTCGCAAGTCCGGCAAATCGCGAAAGTCCGCCAATGATCAGGCCGCAGGCGATTGTTGCAGCGAGCGCATACCATGGCCCTGCCTCGCCGTAGGCCGAGATGCTGATCGGTGCCGGCTGAAATCCAGTTGCCGAGGTCATATGGGGATAAATTGTTTTGAAGATTTTCACCGGACCGAAGCACGTCTGCTTGGGTAACCATTTAAGGGGCGGCAGTTCAATGCCACAGCGTTCGTCCGGTTCGGAAAATGTCTGCACATAGTAAGGGAAGCCAATCGCCATGCGGAACAGTGGGCCGCGCAATATAAAAACTGCCTTTTCGATGACGGGGTTTGTCTTGGCGAAAATGATTGCGTTAGGCTGCTTAGCCGTTGTCGTTACCCCCTTTGTACAGGACTGCGGAAAGGTTAGAAAAACGTAGAGGGCAACGGCCGCGAGGCCCGTGATACCGATGCTGCGGAGCAGACCGAAGCCGCAAATTGCAAGCGTCAAGCCGAGCGTCCCGATGTAAATGACAGCAGGGGCTCTCATCATTATGGCGATATCGAACCAGATGATCAATACGCTAACGATAGCACAGCTGAACAGCGCCAGACGATCTTTTCGTAAAATGCCCTGAGCCAGCAGATAGCAGCCGATCATCGGCAGGCTGGAGTAGGCAAAGCCGTAGAAGCGCGTACCCAGTAGGTTGATCAGTTCGACGCGTCGTATGATCCTGACATCATTGCAAATTGCCCAAACCTCGGCTGCCGATAGGCCCCCCGCCATGGCAAGCTTGTAGATGCAAAAGGTAGCCAGCGCGGCTGCTAAAGAGAGGGGGGCCCAGATCGGGATATCGGGTAGGCGGGCTGGGACAATCAGGCGCGTGGTGATTTTTCAGAAGCAAGGGCGCTTGCAGGAGCCAGGACAATTAACAAAAGCAGCAGCATCCAATAAAGCGGTGAGCCCAATGTTGTCATCCATTGCAGCAGCGGAACGGGCTGCGGATAAAAATATGCTGCCAGCTGCTCGCGGCCGAATGCGAAAGGGAATAGAGCCGCAGATCCAGTCGTTCCGCAATAAACGATCACCAGCACCAGCACTGCAATATGAACTGGCCGTAATCTACTCATTAGGCACCATCCCGAAGTTACTGCAAAGTACCCCACAACTTTGCAGCAAGCAACTTGGCGCTGCGCTAAGACGAATCCCGGGCTGGTAATGCCTGTCGCGGACAGAAAGCAGCCGCCGCCGGATGTCATCATGATCGGCAATCACGTCATCCTCGACAATTATGCAGCCCACAAACATCCCAAGGTGACCTCTTGGCTCGCTCGCCACCCGCGCGTCACCTTCCACTTCACGCCGACCAGCGCCTCATGGCTGAACGCGGTTGAAGGCTTCTTCGCCGTGCTGACCAAACGACGGTTAAAACGCGGCACCTTTGTCGGCATCGTCGATCTGCTGGCTGCCATCAATAGATACGTCGCAGACCACAACACTGACCCAAAGCCATTCCGATGGAAGGCCAACCCTGATAAAATCATCGCCGTCGCAGCCCGGGGGCACCAGACGTTGGATTCAATCCACTACCAGCCAGTACCGCACAACTCGAGTTCAACTCAACAGACGTTCATGATGGGTCTGAGATATGCAAAAACGTCTTGATTTGCAGCGGCAAACTCCGCGACGAATGCCTGAACGAACACGTGTTCTCTTCGCTCGCCGAAGCCCGCAGGCTGATCGAAGCCTGGCGCATCGACTACAACCGCGCATCAGAGCACCCATCTGGCTATGTGTTTGAAGAGAAGAGGTTTTGCTGGTCGGGATGCGATCCTGCGGGGTATTTTGGATTCTGCCGGGCCCGTTCCGTGATGGATTGTGCGGCGAATGTGGCCTGCCACTATTTTGGCTTACCTCCCGCAGATCGACTATACCGGCATTGATCTCAACGAGAAGCACGTAGCATTCGCACGTAGACGGTACGCCAGCAGGGGACGTTTCCTTATAGGCAGCGCGAGTGCCGATCTAACATTCGAAGAAGGAGCGTTCGATCTCATAAACGTGTCAGCGTTGCTTCATCACTTGTCGGATGAAGAATGCAAATCCCTATTTGAACGCCTCAAAAAGCTTTTGAAGCCGAGTGGACGCATTGTTACGATTGACAACGTTTGGCTACCAAACCAGCGAGTTCTTTGTTCAGATTCTTAATAAGCTCAGACTCCGGTTTAAACATCAGAACGCCTGAGCATTATCTAAGCCTTCTGAGTGAAAGTTCCTTCGCAATTGAAACCCATATAGTCAAAGACTTGCTGCGAGTTCCTTACGACCATTTCGTCATGATTGCCCGTAACCGCGCCACCACATAGAGGCGGACTAAGTCAAACGCATCGTTTCCGATGTGGTTCTTATCGCTATCTCCTCAAGGAAACCTGCGCGGTAACCGAAACGGCTTTGCCTTCGCCGACCCTCACGTATTTTGACGGATCCGGCGGAGATTTTGAAGTAACAAAGGCAAATTTCCGCGGCGGCGCCGGTGCGGTCAGGAAGGCCGCATAGGAGCGGATCACGTCAGGAAGCAAATTGAGGATCTTTGCGGTTTTTACAGCGCGTCCATCCGTGCAAGGGTACCAGTACTCGCAAACGTTAAACAGAAAGCCGGAATAATATCCCGCTCGTTCGCGGATTTCCTGTTCCAGGATTTTCATCGCTATCTCGGGGGTGACACCGGTCTGTCGCCAATATTCGAAAAGCGAGACCGTAAGTGCGGTAGATCTAAATTCGGGCGTCGATGAGAGCGAGTTTTTAAAAACATCGGTGTAGTCGAGCAGGGCATGAAACGGACGCCCAAGTCTTGCTTTGACGAATGGTGCATATTCAGGTTGGTCAAGCACCAGCAGGGTATCGCTGTCCAGCGATGTGTCAGCCGCTGCAACGGCTCTGGCTATGGCAAGCGACGTCAGATTATCTGGCAACCATAATTCATAAGTGCGGATGGAAGAGATGGCTGCGAAACTGGCGACGGCGATTGTTGCCAGCGCTATTGCTGGAGTTTTCCAGCGTGGCTGCCAACGCGAGTACGAGACAAGTATTCCGGCGGCAACGACTACAAGAGCCAAATCGATATGACGCTCCCATTCCCTCGCACTCACCATCGCACCGGTCAATATTTGCTGGTTTGTGAGAACGAGCGGCATTCCCGCGAATGCGAGTCCGATCATCAGTCGCGGGTCGGCCCGGCGGTTGCGCAGTAGCAAAAGAAAAAACACAATCGTCAACGCAAGCGCAAGGATCACGCCAACCGTAACGACCGGCAGGCGGCTGGAAAACAGTGCGGTTGCGGAAGGTCCCAACGTGATCCGCGAGAAGATGACAGCCGCGATGACGGATGCGAAAAACAACGCCGTCAGGATGGCAGCCTTTTGACGGCGTCCAGCGATGAAAAGGGTAATTGCCGCGAAACCTTCAATAAGGAGCAAGGGATATGAGATCAGCGCGTAACACATCATTAGGAGCGTCTGAACGGCGATGAGGCGAATAATTTCCGGTTGGCTTGTTTTCGCGTCAGTCCGAAGCATAATTCGCAAGACTAAACCAATAAACATGAAGCCCATGACGTAACTTACTTGCGGCTCTGGAGAGCGATACAGGCCGAGGTACGACGTTTCAATGGGAGGGACAAATGTATCACCGACGAGCGCCCTAAATTGTCCCAGGGTCGGGAACGGACCGGGATATGACGCTACACTGCCCAGCGAAAACAGGTCCGACGAAAAAACCAGGATGAGCGCGAAAAGGCAGCGTGCAGAGGATTTCGTGAAAATTACTGCACCAGCGTAATATGCGGCGAGAAAGATTAGCGGGGGCAGCACTGCGTCCAGAGCCGTCAGCGCGAAGCCGTAAGATCCATGCGAAAGCCACAGAAGCGCAGACACGATGGCTCCGGAAAGCAAACGGTCGGGTCGGAAACCGGCGGGCCCGAACGGGAACAGTATATAGGTGTCCTCGTCGAAGGCGTTTTTGAAGAACGCGAATTCGCCGACGGTGTACGAAAAATACAGATGCTGCCAGAGGCCTAGCGCGACAAAGCCAAGCGCAAAAATAATGATGTATCGTGTTTCTCGGGTCACGTGCAGAAGCAATCAGGTTGCCGGATCATCTCGTTGACCTGCCTGCTAGCATCCCGCCGCGAGGGTGCCAAGCTATCTCGGCGGTTCACTTCAAGTCGAGCGGGCTTTTAGAGCGACGAAATACACTGTCGCGCACGCTGAATACGACCGAATTACGGTTGGCACCATCTGACCATCTAGGCTAAAAGTCCGCTACGGGTTGCCGCTCTCCGGGCCACGAGGCGCCGGAAGAGGGAAGCTCGCTGTCATCCGGCTACCAGATATGATCATCGCAAAAGCAGCTTAATGCCCGCATATAAGACAGAGCCGCCGTTCGCCAATAAGCTTGTTGTGATGAGTTTCCACCCCGTCACCACGAATTTCTCCGAACAGATTGAGAGAATTTGTGGTCCAGTTGACGCCTATTTTGACGCCGCGAACCTTCGCAAGCTGCCCTTGTTGTCGGGAATCAGGGAGCTTCGTAACATCCGAACCGAAAAGCTAATCGTCGCTCTTGAGAGCGATGCAGGAAGGGCGCTTATAGCGCCTCTGTCAATCGCGGCTGCATTTACGCGGGCAAACTCCATTGCCGCGATCTGGCCCGACCTCAGTGTCGAACCTGTCCGGCGTTTGAGCGCCCTTCGAAATTTGGGACGGGTAGCAAACGATACGCTGGCGTCGCGGCGATCGCTTGCCCGCGCGATGCGCGTTGGGCGGGAAATGAGCAACACTCCAATGCCCCGATCCGTTCCCCCCAGCACTGGGTCCCGCGTCCTGTATCTTGATGCGAATATTTCGCTGGGCACAGCAGTCGGAGGGTCGATCGGGCACACCGCCGGGGTTATCGAGGGGTTTCTGGATCACTCGTTCCAGGTGGATTATGCCAGCCTGAAGCCTATGCCGACGCAACGGCAAGGCGCCCGATCGCTGAGGTTCCTGCCGGCAACTCTACTGGCGATACCTCCTGAATTAAATTTCTATACGCACGCGGAAATGATCGACAATGAGATATTTCCGCTGCATCGTGCGAAGCCGTGGTCCTTCATTTACCAACGATTTTCGCTGCACAATTTCACCGGCCCCGTTTTGGGACGAAAATTGAACATCCCGGTTGTCCTCGAATTCAACGGCTCGGAGGCCTGGGCCGCGGAAAACTGGGGCACCAGGCTGGCGCTCCACGACGCGGCGGTTGCAGCGGAGGCCATCGCGCTGGATAGCGCGGATTTGATCGTCACCGTTTCCGACGAACTGGGTTACGACCTGAAACGCCGGGGGATCCCCGACGACCGGATCGTGGTGTATCCTAATTGTGTCGACCCCGAGGTCTTTAACCCGCGCAGGTTCGCTGCGGCTGAACTAGGCGCCCTCCGAGACAGCCTTGGCATCCCGCGAGACATGTTCGTCATAGGATTTATCGGAACTTTTGGCCAATGGCACGGCGTGGAATTTCTGGCCGAATGTATCAGAGATTTAGTTCGCGATAATATCGACTGGGTCGAGCGGAAAAGGATACATTTCTTGCTCGTCGGCGACGGCCTCAAGATGCCTGTGGTCCGCCGGTTCGTCGATCCGCCGCAGACATCACGATATGTGACACTGACCGGATTGGTGGCGCAATCGGAGGCTGCTAGGTATCTTGCGTGTGCAGATCTGCTGGTTTCGCCCCATGTTCCCAATGCCGGTGGCTCGAACTTTTTTGGGTCGCCAACCAAATTATTCGAGTATATGGCGATGGAAAAGCCGGTAGTCGCTTCGGCACTTGGCCAGATCGAGGATGTGATCGCGGGACGCGGTGCGACGAAACTTGGGTCCATGCCGCCTGGCGCCGGAGACATGTGCGGATTTCTCTTCGAGCCAGGCAATGCTCAAGAGTTCAAGAGGGTGTTACGGCAGGTGGTTGACGATATGCCAGAGGCAGCGAACAGGGCAAAGGCGGCGCGGGTGGAGGTCTTGAATCGCTACACCTGGAGACGGCACGTCGATGCCATCCTGGAGAGAATGTCCGAAAACGGTCTTCTCGCGCGCTAGTCGGACACCTTGGTTGCTTGATGCTGGCTATAGGATACAGGAGGATTTTTTCTGAATGTGCGGAATAGTCGGATTATTGTCTTACGGCGCGGGCGCGGTCGATTGCACTGTTCTCGACGGCATGCGGGACGCTATGGCCCATCGTGGGCCGGATGGTGCCGACAGCTGGATATCGGCGGATCGCAAGATCGGTCTCGGCCACCGCCGGCTCTCGATCGTCGATCTTGCCGCCGCAGCGACGCAGCCAATGCGCAACGAAGACGGCTCCGTTATCATTACGTTCAATGGCGAAATCTATAACCACGCGAAGCTGCGGCCAGAACTCGTTGCCCGCGGGCATCAATTTCGTACCGACCACAGCGACACTGAGGTGCTCGTTCACGGATACGAGCAGTGGGGCCTGGACGGCCTGCTTGAGCGCATCGAAGGCGATTATGCGTTCGGAATCTGGGATGAGCGGAACGGTACGCTGTCGCTGGCGCGCGACCGGATCGGCGTCAAGCCGCTCTATTTCGCTTATATCCAGGGCTGCTTTGCGTTTGCATCCGAGATGAAAGCGCTGGTTCGACACCCGGACTTCTCGCCGGAGATCGATCCTCACGCGATGTATCACTATTTGTCGTTTCTAACGACGCCGGCCCCGCTGACAATGATGCGCGGCATCTACAAATTGCCTGCCGGCTGCAGCCTGACCATCAGCCGTTCGGGCGAGGCCAGGATGTCTCGTTACTGGGATGCGATCCCGGGACGAGGGATCGATCCCGGTGAAACCAGGAATTTGTCCGACGGCGCGCTGGAGGAATTTTACGTGAGGGGCGTTCGCGATCGCCTCCGATCGAGCGTTGAAAAGCGGATGATGTCGGATGTTCCGATGGGAGTATTCCTCTCAGGCGGCGTCGACTCCTCCACGAACGTGGCGCTGATGAGCGAATTCTCCAGCCGTCCGGTCGAAACCTTCACCATTGGTTTCAGCGATTATCGGCATCTGAACGAGTTCGATCAGGCCCATCAGATCGCACGCCAATTCGGCGCCAACCATCATGAGGTCTCGATCAAGAAGAAGGACATGATCGACTACCTGCCGAAGATGATTTATTCGCAGGATGAGCCGATCGCCGATTGGGTTTGCATCCCGCTCTATTTCGTCTCCAAGCTCGCGCACGACAGCGGCATGAAGGTCATACAGGTCGGCGAAGGCTCCGACGAGCAGTTTTGCGGTTATTCCGGCTATATGGCCTACTTGAAGATGTACCACAAGTACTGGACGCCGTTCCGCAAATACCTGCCGCAGCCGGCGCAGCGTCTGGCCGCCGGCACTGCCAGCCTGCTCTCCGGAATGCATCCGCGGCTTCCGGTCTATGCCGACATCATTGACCGCGCCGCGCGCAGCCGCGAACATTTCTGGTCGGGCGCGATGGTGTTTCCGGACCTTATGAAGAGCCAGCTGGTCGACCTCGATGGGATCGCCGCCATGCAAACTGACCGGCATGCCAACGCCGCCAGCCTGCTCAATCCAGAATATCTGAAACTGGACAGTTTCAATATCGTTCGCAGCTTTATGGATCCGCTCGATAGCAAGTTTCCAGGTTCGGATCCGCTCACCCGCATGATTCACAGCGAGTTCAGGCTGCGGCTTCCGGAACTACTGCTGATGCGGGTCGACAAGATCGGTATGTCGGAATTGCTGGAGGCGCGCGTTCCTTTTCTCGATCACAAGCTCGTCGAGTTTTCGATGGATATTCCGGAGGAGTGGAAAACCCGGGGCGGCGAGCCGAAATATCTGCTCAAGAAGGCCGTCGAAGGTCTCATTCCCGATAACATCATCTATCGGAAGAAGATGGGCTTCGGGGCGCCGATGAGCGACTGGATGCGGAGCGACTTTGGCCATGCGGTCCGCGCATCGGTTCTGTCGTCCGGGCTTTTGCGGCGCGGCCTGCTAAACGTAGGCTATATCGAAAGGCTGTTCGACTGGCATTTCAAGGGACGCATGGATACCAGCCTTTATTTGTGGGCGATCTACAATTTGACCGCGTGGTACGATCTCTGGATCGATCGCAAGGAGGTCGATACGTCGCAGTTGTCCGATGCGGTTGCTTAAGGCAGCGCTCCGCGCTCAAAGAATCCTGCGCAAGTCACCAGGCTACGTCATCCGGCGTGTTTTGCAGGAAGCCGATTGCGAACTTGACCGTTGGCTCGCACCGAGGCGGGCCCGCAACTTCGATCGTCGCAAACTGCTTGTCATGGCGGACGTATCGTCCATCGAGGAGTTGTGGGGCCGCCTGCGCGACAGAGCGTTTCCCGCCGTGACCGCGCGGATGGATGCCGCCGCGCTTGACCGCGCCGAGCCCGGCGAGAGTGCCCGCATTCTCGAGGCCGCGCGGCTGGCGTGCCAGCGAACGGTTGACGTCCTCGGGACAGGCCCTGTTGCCCTGGGCACGTCCATTGACTGGGCGCGCGATTACCGCGTCGACGCAGGCTGGCCGTCCGGATTTGCGCGCTCGATCGATTACGTGAATCGCGATCGCTCGAGCGATATCAAGATTCCCTGGGAAATTTCCCGACTGCAATGGCTGGTTCCTGCGGGGCAGGCCTATTTGCTGACTGGCGACGAGCGCTATGCGGTAGCGGTTCGGGAAATCCTGCAAGACTGGATGATAAAGAATCCGCTTGCCTATACCGTGAACTGGTCCTGCGCGATGGAGGCCGCCTTGCGGCTCTTTTCCTGGACTTGGCTGTTTCACGTGTTCGCGAGCAGTCCGTCGTGGCGCGACGAGGCGTTTCGCGTCCGTTTTCTGGCGTGCCTATACCTACATGGCGACTTTACCCGCAGGCATATAGAGAAGGCTGATATCAACGGCAATCACTACACGGCGGATCTTGCCGGTCTCGTCATGGTCGGGCATTTCTTCGGGAATTTTGGCGACGCCCGCCGCTGGCGGGAAATGGGCTGGTCGGGATTGCAGGACGAAATAATCCGGCAGGTCTTTTCCGACGGCGTCGATTTCGAAGCGTCCACCGCGTATCATCGGCTGGTATTCGAATTGTTTCTTTGGCCTGCGTTGTTCCGGCAGGCGTGCGGCGAGGGCGTCCCTGCCATGTATGCCGAACGGCTCGGTGCGATGGCTCGGTTTGCGGCTGCCTATTCGCGGCCCGACGGAACAAGTCCGCTTTGGGGCGACGCCGACGACGCGCGAGCGCTGCCGTTTGGCGGCCAAAAACTTGGCGACCATCGCTATCTGACAGGTTTGGCCGCGTTGGCATTCAACGATGCGGAGCTCGCGGCCCGGTTCAGCGGCCGGCGCTCGGAAATCATCTGGGTCTTCGGCCTTGAGAAGGTTGCAACGTTTCCACCGGCGCCGTTCGAGCCATGTCCCTCTGCGGCATTTCCGGAAGGCGGCGCGTATATCATGCGCCACGGAAATAGCCACGTGTTCATCGACTGCGGTCCACTCGGGCTTGCTGGCCGCGGCGGGCATGGCCATAACGACGCGCTCTCGTTCGAGGCCTGGCTCGATGGCGCGCCGCTTGTGATCGATCGCGGTTCGTTCGTCTATACCGCGTCGTTCGACAAGCGAAATGAATTTCGTTCCACGCTCTCGCATAACACGCCCAGCGTCGACGGCGAGGAGATGAACCGGTTCGATCCCGAGAACCTTTGGGCCATGCAAAACGACGCTCGAGCCGAGTGCACGACGTGGCGCAGCGACCCGAGCGAGGACCTGTTCGCCGGTCTGCATCACGGCTACCAGCGCCTGGGAGTGAGCGTCAAGCGGCAGATTAGGCTTGAAAAGGAATCGAGCGCGCTTGAAATTCTCGATGCGATTGATGGGCAGGGGCATCACGAACTGACGGTGCCGATTTATCTGGCGCCGGGCATTTCGGTGGAGCAGCGCGGGAGCGAGGTCAGGCTGAACTCGGCGGGGCGTGTGTTCAGCGTTGCCGCGCAGGGGGAGGGGTGGACGCTCGCGATCGAGCCATGCACAATTTCTCCGAGCTACGGAATTGTCCAGCCGTCACATCGACTGATTTGGCAGAGGTCGGGAGTTCTGCCGGCAAGGCTTGCAGTGACCATCAGGCCCGCAGCTGGGATCGATCGTACATGAGGTCATTGAAGTACACCTATGCCGAGATGCTGGTATCGCGCGGCCTTGTGATGCTGGGATCGTTTGGCGTGGCAATTCTGACGGCGCGCTTGCTCGGCCCTGCAGATCGCGGCCGATATTATTACATCATCACGCTTGCGGCGGTCGGCGTGCAGTTCGCTTCACTCGGTATTCACGCCAGCAACAGCTATCTGATAGCTCGAACGCCGGCTCTGCTGGCGCAAATCATGGCCAATACTGCCTGGATTGCGGCCCTGGGTGGCACCGCGGCCGCGGCCGGTGTCCTGGCGTTCGACTTCTTTTTTGGAGATTCCACGCCGAGTTGCGTGGTCTCAGCCGTTGTGCTGATGCTGGCGCCGTCACTGTTGTTCTTCCTTTATTTGTCTAATATTGCGATCGCCCTCAATCGTTCGCGCACCTTCAACGGGCTGACGATTTTCGGCAGCGTTGTTTCGATTACGATGGCTGTCCTTGCGGTCTATCCGTCGCCCTCGTTGAACGGATTCTTGTTCGCCGCGCTCGCTGCATCCATCGTCTCGTGGGTGGTCGCCTGGGGCGTGCTGGCGAGAGGTATCCACATTCCGCGGGCCTTCGACTTTTCCCTGTTTTATTCGGGTATTGCGTTCGCGTTGCGCGCGCATCTGGCGACCCTGTTCGGCTTCCTTATGGCGCGGATGAGCGTCTTGGTGATACGCCACTTCGGCGATTTTACCGGTCTCGGCTATTGGTCGATCGCCGCGCAGATTGCCGACGCCCTGCTGATCTTGCCCGGAACGATCAGCCTGCTGCTGTTCCCGTCGCTGGTGCGCGCAGAGGGCGCGATGCGGTGGAACGAGTTCAAGACGACGTTGTTTCAACTCAGTTTGATCATGGCGGTGCTCTGTATCGTCGTCGCCGCGGTCACCCATCTCGCCATAAAGTTGATTTTCGGAGCAGCCTATGAGCCGGCTGCCGCGATCGTATTGGCCTTGCTGCCGGGGGTATTTTTCCTTGGCGTTGCCTCGGTGGCATCGCAATTTCTGTCGGCGAGCGGTTATCCCTGGTCCCAGGTCCTGTCCTGGATTTGCGGATCGGCTTTGCAGGCGGTGCTGTCGGCAATACTTTTTTGGCGATTTGGTATCGTTGGGCTGGCGTGGATTTAGACGGGATGCGCCGCATTTGTCTGCGGCTGGCTTCTCATTAACAGTCTGAAGTTCGCAGTCCGTTCTCCGAAAGATCAAGGCATGACATGAAAAACGGAACCTCAGGGGCGTTGGGACGGCTTGCGGCGCGGATTGCCGGCGGGCAGGGATCGTCGCGGTTTTCTTTTTCGGAACCCTGTTTTTCCTCGATCACCCCGAAACTCCCGATTCAATACGCGCCGCGGATGCGAGGTCCGTCAAGGCGGCTCTGGAACAGTACCGGAAAGCTCGCGGGTCGTACCCATTCCCGACGCTGGATATTCCGCTTACGGATCTCAAGAAGACGTTTGGTCGATGGCTGGGCAGCCCAAATCGTTTAAGAAGGTAGGCGAACGATCCACGCGTTTCCATTGTCAAATTGCTCGCGCGAAGGTTTTGAGATAGATTGTGGCCAATCATTGGGGACTAATTGTTGACGCTCAAATTTAGACCAATTCATATTGCCATTGCCACGCTGGTCGGCTCTTACGTCGCAACAACCGGGTTAGGCGCCGCTCTCTTTCCATTCCAATTCGGGCGCGAGCAATTGGCGGCGTTCCTCTATCCAGAGCCGGTTCCATTCTCATGGATGATAACGCTGGGCTCCCCGCTTTATTGGACCTTGCTACTCTCGATGATCGTCCTGCCGCCGGCGGCGGCCTTTGCATCCGAGAAGATCGCCGCGCGCATTGCGCCATCGATCCGCCCTATCGCTATTCCTACCTGGATTCCGCTGGCGTTGGCGGGCGCCATGTCCTCGTACTGCATCTATAAGCTGGCAATGGCGGGTGCGCTTTCGGCCCATGAGGCTTGGGACCGATCGGTCTGTTATGAGGGCAAGATCCTTCGCCGCGTTGCCTTGTTCGATTTGCTCGGAACCCGGTATTATAGTTTCACCTATTCCAGCCTTCCGATACTCGGTTCTTACCTGCTGGCTCAGGGGGTGGTCCGGAAAGACAGGGTGGCGTTGATCGGTTTTTGGATCTTTAGCGCGCTCATTATCTGGTTCAATCTCGCCACCATGATGAAGGCAAACGCCATCATCTATATTGGAACCCTCGGCCTGACACTGGTGTTCTGCGGTTTCGGCCTATTCCGCAGCATCGCTATCGCTGCCCCCGCCGCCGTTGGCATGTATATCGCGTTGAGCGTCATGCAGTTCTGCAATACGCAGGTGGCGTCGTGGGAGGCCGCGAAGCCGCCGCCTTCGTCAACAACCTCGGCACTCGGCGACGAGTCATCTGCGGCACGCGACAAGTCATCCGCGCCGATCACTCAAGCTACCCCGGCCTTTCTCACTAAATCCGGCTATATGATCCGCGCAGCGACGTTTCGCATGGCGGCGGGTTTCCCCTATTATGTGCAGATGTTTTCGGATGCCGACCAGCGCTGCGGCATAGAGTTGCCGCCGCACTTGGGGCTTCCGCGGCAGACGTGCTTTGGCCCGATCAAAATCTTCAGCAAGATGTATCCAGGCGTGACTTACATCACGGGCTTTCAGCCAGGCCCGATGAACGTTTCGGCCTATGGCGAAGCCGGCCTTTGGTACGCAATAATCGTAACGATCGCCTGCGGGCTTATTATCGGCGCGGTTTGCTCTTTTGCTGGATTCGACGGCCCGTTGCCGATAACGATCACGGTCGCCTGCAGCATCTATGCTTATTATGCTTCGCAGGTCTCGCTGACAAGTTCCCTGCTCGGATTCCTACGGGCTGGCGTGGTTGCTATTCCCGATTGGCGCAATGCTGATCATCCAGATGATCGGGCCAGTTCAACCGCTTTCATAAATCTCGAGATGATCGTGACCCAGCCGTTCAACCGGGCTATCGCTTGCTCGCACCGACGGAGGCTCGCGGTCGGTTGTGGGTATATTGGGTCGGACCAGCCGGTCGGGGGCGGACGTGAAGCCCGACAACAATTTCAATCTGTTGCGCTTAATGGCGGCCGCGCAAGTCGTTTACATGGATTGCATCGCGCATCTGCATCTACCGACACGGTCAGTGCTACGTTTGGCAATCGGGCAATTCCCCGGCGTCGCGGTGTTTTTCGTCATCAGCGGATTCTTGGTGACGGACTTTATCTTCGCTCCACGACCGAAAACTTCTTCTTCAAGCGAGCCCTGAGGATTTATCCAGCGCTCGCGATAAATATTCTCGCGCTCGAAGCCTTAATGTTCTTGACCGGGGAGCTCGCGGTCGGAGGCTGGTTCCAATATTTTTCAATTTATCTGCCCACATACCTTTCGACCGCCTCCGATTACATCGGGCGGCTGGCCTATCCGGATGTTCACTATCCCGCGACTTTCTTTGCAGATTATCCGAGCCAGGTACTGTGGACGCTGACGGTCGAATTGTCGTTCTATCTTGTGCTGCCAATTTTTCTGATGATTGTCAGGTTATCGAAGCCGATCGGGTCGGTACTGATAGTCGCGGCGATGCTGGGTTCCTTCTCGATCGCACACAACGCCGATGTGGTCTTCTATAATACCCACACGCTGACCAACATCACGATCGCGCCCTACTTCTGGGTGTTCGCGCTCGGCGTGATGGCCAGGCTGCACTGGGACGGCATAAAAGGTTTTTTTCTGTGGACAATTCCCGGTCTGGCTCGCCGCTTACGCTGCGGTTTGGCTTGCCGTTGCGCTTGGCGGCGGTATCGGTGACCTGGATTACAAGGACACACCGCAATGGCAGGAACTGGTTTCGCGTGATCGTCATGGCAAGCGTTGTTCTGGCACTCGCCTTCACCTGGCCCTGCCTTGGGAAAAGGCTCGACATCAATGACGATGATTATTCCTATGGAACTCTATCTGCAACGATCAGCCTGCTGCTGTTTCCGTCGCTGGTGCGCGGGGGTCAGCCGCCCGATTGTCCGTTCTGACCAGAAGTCGCTCCGTGGTGGGTTACAGGAATTGGATCGTCGGTCGCTGGGACGTTCGCGTTTTTGCGAGCTAGACGACTGGCTGGAAACGCCGAGGCGCATATCCGAAATCCGAAATTGCCTCGGCATTAGAAAACGTCATATCCTTTTCCATCCGCTCGGCCATCGAGGATCGGATGTGCCGGTAGCGCGGGTGAAGCCGCGCTACCCTGGCCGCGAACTCGAACACTGGAAGGGGAATGCGCACGATGCGCATCGGTTTTCCCATCGCGACGAAAACTCTCTCAATCATTTGATAATAAGCAAGAATTTCGTCACCACCGAGATTGTAGCTGCGATTGAACGTCACGTAATTATCGCAGACTTGAATGCAGGCCTGCGCCAGATCGCCGGCATGAACAGGCTGGCGCAATCCGGTCGCCTTTCCAAAGACCGGAAAGAAGCCCAGCAGTCGAATGACGCGAGCGACGTCTCTTACCGTACGATCACCGAACTTGCCGCCGTAGATCAGGGTCGGACGCAAGATGGTCCAGTCGATTTGCAGTCGGGTGCAGGCGTCGGCGAAAGCTTGCTCGCGCTTCTGCACATCGTGGACCGATCTGATATCGACGGGATCGGTCGAGTTGGCTTTGGTGAAGACGCTCGTGCTGCTGAAGCTGACAACGCGGCGAACGCCGGTTCCCTGCATGCGCTCAAGCCAGTCGGAGACGATGCCCAGGGTGTCAAAGACAACGCCGGCCACTATGGCGGGAAACGGCGTGTCCGTGCTCCTGAGATCAAGTCTATGCCAGATGCCGTTCACGCCGTAATCAAGCTGAGGCTTCAGCCCGCGCGAGATCAAGTGAACGGTCCAGCCGTCCTCAATCAGCGACGGAACCAGCCACGATCCGGCTTGGCTTGACGCACCGAGGACGATACAGGTTTTTCGATCATACATGGTAGAAAATATCGCGGTCGACCATCAGCAGATGCTCATGGAGTTTTGGTTATCCAAGATAGTTTAGCTAAAGACGCGCATCGAATCCATATCAGGCGGACGGCATGTCGCAATGCGCAGATCGTCGGGAGCGCGCGACGAGTGCTTCTGAGAGCCGATCTATAACCGCTATCACAACAAGGGGAGACAATAGCCAGAACAGACCGTAGGTAGCGACGAGCGATCCGATCAGAGACACTTGGGACACGTAATAGGCGTAAATGCAGGCCACGACGCCGACTGACACCGACAATGGGCCGCGGCCGCGGGCGAAGAATGCCAGCATACCAATGATGGCTCCGCAAATGACGGTCGCGATTAACGCGTAACCCAACCCTAGCTCGGCATAGCCCGACACATTCACCGGTGCCAGCGCAAATCCTGTGATGTAATTGATCTTCGGATACATCAGGTGGAAGATCTTGGTGGGCGCGAAACACCTCCTGCGAGGGAGGGGACTGATAGCTGGCAATTCCAATCCGCAACGCTCATCAGGTTCGACAAACGCCTGGACGTAGTAAGGGAACGATGATGCCATGCGAAATGTAGCACTGCGCACCAAATAGAGGGCTCGGGTTTCGGTGATCGACAATATGCCTGGTTTAGCTTCGTATGGCGCCGACGCGGCCGGTCTGGTCGCCGGCGCGGCCGGTCTGGTCTCTGCGGGCGCGGCCGGAAAGGATCAGAGTCAGCGCAACCAGCCCGACATAGACGATGATCGGCGCCTTCATCAGGATGACGATATCGAGCCAACACAGGGTCGCACTCAGGATAAAAAATGCGCCGAGTGCGAGCCGGTCTGCTTGCAGCCCAACCTTCGCCGGCAGGAAAGACGCGAGGATAGGCAGGCTTGAATAGACGAAGGCGTAGTATTGGTTCCCGAGCAGGCGGGCGAGCTCGGCGCGCCGTTCCATCTTCTGGCTGAAGGTAATCGACCGGTCCCACAGTTCATGCCCGCTGAGCGCGCCGGCCGTCGCCAGCTTGTAAATGCACCACGCGACAAGGAAAGCCGAGATTATGATCGGCACCCAGGTCGGAATGTCGACCGCAATGCGTTCCGGCAAGAAACGCCCGGCGGTTCGTTCAGTCGCGAGCGCAACGATCGGCGCAATCACGACCAGCGACAACAATAGCGCCCAATAGAGCGGCGATCCGAGCGTCGTCATCCAACCAAAAGGTACCGGTTCCGGGCCTATGAAGATCTGGAGCTGGTTGCGGCCGAATTCGGTGGTGAACAGCGCTGCGCCGATCGCGGTGGTCGCGGTATACATTCCAATAAGCGTAAAAAGTGCCAAATGGATAGGTCTCATCGCCCTCCCACCGCGTGGTCCATCCCCCAAGAGCATCCGACGATCTTAACGTGTTTCACGCGTGGCCAAACCCGGGACAAGAAGGTCCGCCTTGGTGCCCGGTAAAACGGCCGCGCCCGATCGCTTAAATTTGAGGGCGGGTCGTTCGATCAAGAACCAGGACAGCGCCGCAATTCCGAGCCCGGCGCCGTACACGACGGGCCACAGCCACCAGCGGCCAACAATCCCGAATCCAATCAGCGTCGACACAACCAGCATGTGCCAGAGATATAATCCATAGGAAAAATCGTTCTTGTCGATCCTGAGATGACGCGTGAGCTCTGGAAAGGAGAAGGCGGCGGACAAAACTACCGCGGCCATCAACGCCACGCGAAGCGCCTCCGTTGCCTGCGGCGCCATCTTGTAGTCGAGATATTCGCGGCCGGTAATGTGCGAAGTCAAGAGCGCAACTGCTGCGTAGATCGTCAACCATTTCAAAAAGTGACCGGAGAATATCCAGGAAATCCGGTCCCAGTACAGACGCGCAAGAACACCGAGAGCGAAGATCCAGAAAAACGCGGGGACGGTGACATTCAACACATCGTGGGTGTTATAAAAAGCCAAATCGGCGTCAGTCGCAATTGCGAATGATGCTATGGCAGCAATGCAAACAGCCGCGGCGGCAGCCGTCCGGGAGAATCGCACCATCATCAAAAAGATTGGCAGTACGAGATAAAACGACAACTCTACCGTGAGCGTCCACAATACGCCGCTCGGGAATAGCGTAAAAAACGATGATTGCGTATAGACTGCAACCCCGCCCGGCAGATGGAACGCGATCCATCGAGCCGACTCGACGTAGGCGAACATGGAGGACGCAGTGGCGGCGTACAGCGGAAAATATCCCACGACATAGTAGAACCAACTGGCGATGGTCAATCCTCCGGCCCACCATAGCAGCATGTCGAGAGTGAAAATATTGACGATCAGGGCGGGGTAAATCCGCAGCGCGCGCTTGAAGAAAAACGACCGGATATCCGACCTCAAGAACGAATCCGAGACCAGAAACCCGCTGATCACGAAGAACGCGGCGACGCCCGGAAACTGTGCGATAGTCAAATGCAGCCAAAGCCGGTACGGCAAATGCAGATGAGCGACGCTGTGCATGTAAACGACCTGCGAAGCTGCCAACAAGCGCAGCAAATTAAAGTTATTGTCATGTCTCATGCGACCTCGCTGGGAACGCAACCTATCACGGCAATCTCACGGCGAACAAGAGACCATTCCTCGATTGTCTCGCGACGGGGATGCAATAGCAAGTTGTTCCATATGGCCGGGTCGCGCTAAAGCCGTTTTAAGGAGAAGCCGGTCTTGAATCCCATCACTTGGTCAATTCGATCCGCATGTACCAGCCACATCGGCCGAAGCCCAAGATGGCGGCGAGAACATATGCGCCAGCGCTAAACGGCCACGGGTATTTCGCGAGCAGATCGTAGGTCGGCGACGCCGTTACATCGATGCCGCGGACCGACAGGCCGTTTCGTCTAGCCATGTCGCGGGCCTCAGATCGTGTGTATGCCCTGGTGCCGATGCTTTCCATGTGGTGATGCACGACGTCGGACAGCGACCGCCATGGCCGGCCGCGCAGAAGCGCGTAACGTACCCACAGATAAAACGCGACCAGGGAATGACGGTGGTAGAGCATCAGCTTGATTGTTCCGCCTTTCCGAACAACCCGTCCGATTTCAGAGAACGCCTTTTCGGTATCGGGGGAGTGGTGGATGACGCCCCACGAATAGACTAGGTCGAACGTATTGTCGGGGTAGGGCAGGGATTCGACGTTGGCTACTTTTAGCTCGGCAGCGTGCTGCCCGTAAATATTCAGACGTTCGCGAACGTTGGCAATTGCCTCTTCGGTTAGATCAATGCCGTGGGCTTGCGTTCCGGCGCGGCACCATTGGAGAAAATCGGTACCTGCTCCGACCCCGACTTCGAGCATCTTCTGGCCGCTGTGGCGGGTGAACTGGGCGAAGGCGAATATCTCCGGCTCGACCCGATAGCGGTATTGTTCGATCTCCTCGAAATATTCGCGGCTGTGCTTGGGGGCGTCCGTCACGCCCGCCCCGCAAGATTCCTTGTTCCAGTAGTCGTGTATTTCTCCGAGAAGGCTCATTTTTTGCACTTCAATCTCGAGATCGGTGTCATTTGACCATGCTACTCAGGCTCATGCCGGTTTTTGCAGGATAGCGGCGACGTTGAACAGAAATGGTTCAGACAAAATCGGCGGCAGCTTTTTGACGAACCGCGTAGCTTTGGAAAGCGCTGAGTCCCGCCCAAGCGCGACGTCTAGGATTTCGTTCATTTCGATGGAGCGCGTATTCCATTCCGATATGGCACTGATGAAATCCCGAAGTCCCATTCCATTCAACATTGGAAGTATCGGAGCACCTGTCACGAAATGCTTCGACAAATGGTCGTGGCGGGTAACAACGATATCCGTGCGTGCTTCGAGATGCCGGTTGACAACCCGCAGTAATCTCTCCGGCCCGAACACCAGATGTAATCCCGGTATCATCGTCAGGTAGTCGAGGTGATGAGATAGCGCGCCACGATAAACCGGGAATACCGCGAATAAATTTCCGCCCGGCTTCAGAACGCGAAATATTTCCTTGAGGGAAACGCTGGGATCGTCGACATGCTCCAGCACATCGAAGGTGATCACGGCGTCGAATGTCCCGTTCTCATAGGGAATATTATTCTGAGTGCAGAGTTCAAATTTCACTCGGTCGGAAAGCGATCGACTTTCGGCCAGCGCATTGCCTGCATCGATACATTCCTGAAACGGCTCCACGCCACAGGCCCTGCTGGCCCCACAGGTCCGAACATATTCAACCGTGCGGCCGCCGAATCCGGAACCGAAGTCCAATATCGATTTGCCCGAAATTTCCGAACGAACGTCGCACGTGTTAAAAAATTTAAAGAACCTTTCAACGTCTTGAGCTTCAGCTTCGGCTTTGTCGATCAACGTGGCAGAGCGCTGTTTGTCCGTTGGCAAGTTTGAATACCCGCCTCGCCCCCTCAGAGGCGTGCGCTGCGCAGCGCTAATGACGGCCGACAAGACCCGGTCCAGCACAAGGCCCCCTATTTCGTCGCTACCGCGACAACATACCAGCCCCAGCGGCGCTCAAGCGCTTTGCCAACAGAGCGCGGAATGAAAGGCCCGACTATCGGAATACGGCCGTAGGCCAGTCCGTGAATGCTGATCTCGACCTTTGAGAAGTCGCTAAGGATCGTTCGCACCTCGCGGCAGGAATAAAGTTTGACCAGCGGCACGATCGTGACGCCATCGGCGCCGCCTTCGACTGTCGAAAGCAACCGCCGGTATCCGAGGCGCTTCAGGTTGCCGTTCCTAATTCCCGAAAGCAGTAGCCAGAGGTGAGGAAGCGACCAGAAATGATACAGCGCCATCTTGAAGGCGCCGCCCGGTTTGAGGACCCGATAGGCCTCGCTGATGCATCGAACGGTGTTGTCGGTGTGATGCAAGACCCCGAGCGAGTAGACGATGTCCATGCTTTCCGACGCGAACGGCAGTTCCCCGGCATTGCCGAGATGCAGGTCGGCGGGGAGATTTTTCGCAGCAAAGTAGCGCTTGCAAATTTCGTGATGATTTAGCGTGAGGTCGATACCGTGAACATTTGCCCTGGCCATGGCTGCGTGAACTAGATCGCAACCCTGGCCATGTCCGATTTCAAGGACTTGCTTACCCTCCATCGAGGGGAAGTCGAGGACCAATGGAACCCAAGGGTCGTCGCGCTGATAGCGGCGCTGCGCCATCCGATCGAACGTTTCCAGCGTTCCGGCGGCCAGGTTTTCGCTGGCCGAGAGAGTTCCGCAGGCGCGGTTGTTCCATGTCGCCTGAGCCTGAAGATTGGCTTCGGACAGTGCCATGTGGGGAAGCCCGTTATAAGGTGAAAGCTTGGTTCGGCAGTTACACCATATGCATAGCCGGGACAACCGCTAGTCGATATAGTGAAGGCCCCTTTTTGGGGTGGCCGGACAGGGGTCGCGGGTGCAATTTTCGGAATTTTCCTTAATTACATCAAGACCACTAAGCCTACGATTACTGAATTGACGGCGACGCTGCGGCGTAGCAGGAGTCCACAAAATCAATCTGCGGTCGGACGTTCGGCCTGGAGTTGGATTTCGCGGCGACGGCCGGAAAAAGCGGATGAGGGGTGCCATGATTGCGCGACAAGCAAGATCCGTCGAAGACGGGATGTGACGTGCAGGCGGTGCAGCAAAGTTTAAGCGACCCGGGGCGGTTGCTCCGAACCATGCGTCATCTTCGCGCAGGTCAAATCGTCAATCGCATCGTCCGACGCTTCAAATTCTCCCAAGTATCGGATGGCCCCGCGCCTGACCGGCGCCCGCCGAAGGTGGAGTGGCAAAATTCACCGGGACGCCGGCCCAGCATGCTATCGTCGACGCGATTTCACTTCGTCGGGCACCAGGGATTGCTGGAGACCGCCGAGGATTGGAATAATGCCGGGCAGAGCAAGCTCTGGCTTTACAACCTGCACTATTTCGACGATTTGCGGGCACAAGATGCCCCGCAGCGGTCGCAATGGCATCGCGACCTGATCGCGCGCTGGCTGGCGGAAAACCCGCCGGGAAAGGGCAATGGGTGGGAGCCCTATCCGACGTCATTGCGAATCGTGAACTGGACGGCTTGGGCCCTTGCCGGAAATGCCCTCAGTTCCGGTGCCCTCGCGAGCCTTGCGACTCAGGCGCGGGTCCTGAGGGAAACGCTCGAATTTCACCTGCTTGGAAATCACCTGCTGGCCAACGCCAAGGCGTTGATATTCGCGGGATGTTTTTTCTCCGGCCCCGAGGCCGATGGATGGCTGCGGACGGGACTTGACCTGCTCGCTGTCCAGGTGAAGGAACAAATTCTCGGGGACGGCGGGCATTTTGAACTCAGCCCGATGTATCATGCCATCATCCTAGAAGACGTGCTGGATCTGATCCAGCTCGCCCGGCTTTTCCCGGCCGAACTTGAGGCGAGGGCGCAAGCCTGGAAAATGCTCGCCGGACGGATGTTGGCGTGGCTTGCCGATATGACGCATCCCGATGGCGAAATCGGGTTCTTCAATGACGCTGCATTCGGGATCGCCAGAATGCACGCCGAACTCGCGGCCTATGCCGAATCGCTGGCGGTCCCGCACACGAGCAACGCGGAACCATTGCATGTGCTTTGCGCCAGTGGGTACCTTCGCCTCCGGTCGGGTCCGTTCTGGGTGATTTTCGATGCAGCCGAAATTGGGCCATCCTATTTGCCGGGTCACGGTCATGCCGACGTCCTCTCCCTGGAAGTATCACTCGACGGGCAGCGTCTGTTGACCAATGGCGGCACCTCTTCCTACGAGAATGACGTGGTGCGCAATGAAGAACGATCGACGGCTGCCCACGGTACGGTCGAAATTGATGGGCACAACTCGTCGGAAGTCTGGGCAAGCTTTCGTGTCGGACGCCGCGCCCATCCCTTCGATCTGACCGCAGGGACGAAGGGAGACGTATTGTCCGCCGCAGCGAGCCACGACGGCTATCGGTGGCTGCCGGGAGGTCCGATTCACCGCCGCCAAATCGTCGTATCGCCGGCAGCACTGTGCGTCACCGACACCATCGCCGGGGCCGGCAGCCATTCCGTCCTCGGCCGATTTCCCCTGCATCCCTCGGTGTCGGTATCGCCGCAAAAGAGGGGTTGGCGCCTTGAACTGGCTAACGGTCGTATGTTACGCGTACAAATCGATGGTCCTGCCGAATTGGTCATGCAGGAAGGACACTATGCATCCACTTTCGGTCAGCGGTCGTTGCGACCTGTTCTTGTCTGGCGACACGATGGGCATTTGCCGTTAAACATTGAAACCCGATTCGAGCTCTGATGTGCGGATCCTTCTTCTCACGGACAATTATCCGCCCGAATCAAATCCGCCGGCGATTCGCTCCAGCATGCATGCCAAACGGTGGATCGAGCGGGGGCACCATGTCAACGTCGTAACTAGTTTTCCGAATTTTCCGGACGGCAAGGTCTTTGGCGGCTATCGCCAGTCCCTGTTCAAGCGCGAGACCCTCGATACCGTCGACGTGTTGCGGGTGCCGACTCTGATTTTTCCCAACCGCGCGATCTTTTTGCGGATACTCGATTTTCTCAGCTTTATGGTCACCAGCTGCATCGCATCTTTTTTCGTGGGCCGTCCCGATGTTGTATTGGCCACATCGCCGCAGTTTTTCACCGCGGTTACGGGCTGGTTCGTCAGCCGGGTCTATCGCCGCCCATTTGTTTTTGAAATCCGTGACCTTTGGCCCGATTCTATCGTTGACCTAGGGGTAATGAAGGAAGGTCGCGCCATAAAAATCATCCGCAGGGTTGAACATTTTCTCTATCGCGAAGCAGATATGATCGTCACAGTGACTTCATCGTCTCGCGACCTCTTGATCGCACGCGGTATTGACGGCAACAAGATTGTTGTTGTCACTAATGGAATCGACACCGCTGAACTGACTCCTGGTCCTGCTCCGGCCGACCTTCGCAGGCATCTCGGCCTCGACAGCAAGATCGTAGTCTCCTATGTCGGAACGATCGGTATCTCGCATGGGCTGCAGTTGATTTTGGATGCGGCCCAGGATTGTCGCAACCGCTTGCCGGAAGTTCATTTCATGATCGTCGGATCGGGAGCGGAATTGCGCGATTTGCAGCAACAGGCTAACGAGCGCGGTCTTGGAAACGTCACATTCGTCGGACGGGTCGTCCATGGCGACATCGTGAACTACTGGCGTCTGAGCGACATGACGCTGGTTCTGCTTAAGGATATACCACTGTTCAGGACTGTGATTCCTTCGAAAATTTTTGAGGCGATGGCGACCGGGACCCCGATAATTACCAATGTACATGGGGAATTGCAGGCTTTGCTCGAACCGCTTGGTACCGCGGAAATCATCGAGCCGAGCAGTCTGAATGCCTTGGTCGACGCGATCGAGACGCTCGTAAAAGATCCGGCTCGCCGCCGGGCGCTTTCCACCGCCGCCGCCAAGGCGGCGAAGCAATATGACAGGGTCGTCCTTGCCGACAAATTACTCGATGCGCTGCTTGCTCTCTCTAGACGACAAACGACTGATCGAGCAACATAGTCTTGCAAGAACCAATGCTGCCTTTGTTCCCTGTCGGACCCCGTCACCATTTTCCGCTTTATATATTTGATATTACTGGTCTTTTATCGACGACGCTGGTTGTTCTAATTACATTTGTATATTTGCGCGCAAGTGGGTAAATGACGCGTCTCCGGCGAAGGGCTCTCTGCCGGGCTTCATCTCGACCGGGACGTCATGAAGAAGGTGATGGCCATTTTCGGCACGCGGCCCGAGGCCATCAAGATGGCACCGGTCGTCACCGAACTGAGGAAAAGCAGCCTGCTGGATTTGCGCGTGTGCGTGACGGCGCAGCATCGGGGCATATTGGATCAGGTGCTGGCTCTTTTCGCAATTACGCCGGATCACGATCTCGATCTGATGCTGCCCAACCAGACGCTCGATCAGTTGACTGCGAGACTGCTGATCGGGGTCGGGGAGGTCCTCGATCAGGAGAAGCCGGATCTGGTGCTCGTACATGGCGACACGATCAACGACCTTGGCTAGTTCGCTCGCAGCCTTCTACCGCAAGCTGCCCGTAGGTCACGTCGAGGCTGGACTGCGCTCGGGGTCGATGTATGCGCCGTTTCCGGAGGAAATGAACCGCCGGGTCACGACGCTCGCGGCGCGCTTTCATTTCACCCCGACCGAACGCTCGAGGCAGAACCTGCTGAATGAGGCGGTTGAGGCGTCGCATATCCATTTGACTGGCAATACCGTGATCGATGCCCTTATCGAAACCGTTGGCAGACTCAAGGCGTCGCCGCATACCGGCGCAGCGCTCGAACGTCAGTTCAGTTATCTGAAGTCCAATCTTCCCCTCGTTCTCGTCACGGGCCATCGTCGCGAGAATTTCGGCGCAGGTTTTGAAAACATTTGCCGCGCCATGATTGATATCGTGACGCAAAACGACGTCCAGATCGTTTATCCGGTACACCCCAATCCTAACGTATTGGGCCCGGTGAAGCGCTTGCTCGGGGACCATCCGCGCATCCATTTGATAGATCCACTGGATTACGAGCCGTTCGTCTTTCTGATGGAACGCTCATACATCATCATCACCGACTCCGGCGGAGTTCAGGAGGAGGCGCCGTCGCTGGGCAAACCCGTTCTCGTAATGCGCGACACGACGGAACGTCCCGAAGCGGTCGATGCGGGGACCGTGATACTGGTCGGAACTTCCCAGGAACGCATTGTCAGAGAGGCGAATCGGCTTCTAAATGATGATATGCACTATGCCAGGATGGCTCAGGCAATGAACCCGTATGGCGACGGCAATGCGGCAAAGCGAATTCGCGCCGTAATCGAGGAGCAGGCGTGAGCGGCAGTAGGCTGAAGACAATTTGCGTGGTTGGGCTGGGCTATATCGGGCTGCCGACGGCAGTGGTGCTGGCATCACGCGGCAAATCGATCGTCGGGGTCGACATCAGCCAGGATGTCGTCGCCAAAATCAACCGTGGTGAAATTCATATCGTCGAGCCGGATCTGGATGCACTGACAGCGCGAGCGGTCCAGAACAGTATGCTGCGTGCGGCCAGCACCCCGGCGCCGGCGGACGCCTTTATTATCGCGGTCCCGACGCCGTTCCACGATGGCAAGGCTGATTTGGCCTACGTCCACTCGGCCGCAGCCTCGATCGCGCCGGTCTTGAAGGTGGGCGATCTGGTGGTGCTGGAATCGACTTCCCCGCCGGGAACCACGGAAAGAATGGCCGAACAACTGTCGGCATTACGGCCTGATCTCCGGTTGCCCGTGGCGGGTGAAGCAAATTGCGACGTTCACGTTGCCTATTGCCCCGAGCGCGTTTTGCCGGGCCGGGTGTTGGTCGAGCTGGTAGAAAATGACCGCGTGATCGGCGGCATCACGCCCGAATGTTCAGCTCGCGCAGAAGAGTTGTATCGAATCTTCTGTACGGGGCACTTGCTCAAGACCAGCGTGCGCACCGCGGAAATGTGCAAGTTGACGGAAAATTCCTTTCGGGATGTCGGTATCGCTTTCGCCAATGAGCTGTCGGTGATCTGCGAGAAACTCGGGATCAACGTCTGGGAGCTTATTCGCCTCGCCAACCATCACCCGCGCGTGAATATTCTTCAGCCCGGTCCGGGCGTTGGCGGCCATTGCATTGCCGTGGACCCCTGGTTCATTGTAGCGGCGGCTCCGGCGGAGGCCCGGCTCATCCGCACCGCCCGCGAGGTGAATGACAGCAAGCCGGCCTATGTCCTTGAAAAGATCAAGGCGGCGATAGCCGGCGCGCAGGCTGTGGGCGCCGGACCCAAGGTCGCGCTGCTCGGCCTTGCGTTCAAGCCGGACGTTGACGATTTTCGTGAAAGCCCTGCGCTGCAGATCGCTGAAACCGTCGCAAGCTGGAAAAACTGCGAGGTGCTTGTCTCGGAACCGTATGCCCAGGAATTGCCTTGCACATTTTCGGGTTACAAGCACGTTCGTCTTATCGACAATGCGTACGATGCAATCCGTGAAGCGCATATCGTCGTCATGCTCGTCAATCACCGCCTCTATAACGAAATACCGCGCGGTGACCTGGAGGGTAAAGTCGGTGATCGATACGCGTGGAGTTTGGTCGTGAAGCAATTACTGGTCCGGTCAGGAAAGGTTATTCCTGAAGGAAGTTCCGGCGCCGGTTGTCGGCCCGAAGAATATACTGGTAAGGGTCGAGTGCTCCTGCATAAGTGTCGGAACCGAAATGGCCGGGATCAAGATGTCCGGCCTGCCGCTCTATCGTCGGGCGCTCAAACAGCCGCATCACGTCAAGCGCGTCATTCAATTGATGCGCGACCAGGGCATCGCCCGCATTTACAAGCAGGTCAAGGGCAAGCTCGATGCCGGATTGCCAACTGGCTATTCGGCGGCTGGCACGGTTGTCGCCGTTGGGCCTGAGGTGGATGGAATTGCAGTTGGCGACCGTGTCGCCTGTGCGGGTGCAGGCGTCGCTAATCATGCCGAGCTGATCGACGTTCCCGTCAATCTCTGTGTGCCGGTTCCGGACCAGCTCTCGTTTGATGCCGCGGCAACGGTGACGCTCGGCGCAATCGCCATGCAGGGCGTTCGGCGGGCGCAGCCGACATTGGGCGAAACCGTCGTCGTGATCGGACTTGGAATCCTCGGGCAGATCACCGCGCAGCTGCTCGGCGCCAACGGCTGCCGGGTGATCGGCACCGACGTCGATCCCAGCCGCATCGCGACCGCGCTCGAGAACGGCCTCGATGTTGGCATCAATCCTGGGGACGGGGACCTCGTCGAACGCGTCGTCAAGCTGACCGACGGTTATGGCGCCGACGCGATCGATCATCACGGCCGCATCGGCATCAAGCGATATCCTCGCCGGAGGCGTTTCAGGCGTGCCGGAAGAAGGCGCGGGTCGTCATTGTCGGCGATGTCGGGCTGAATATGGCGCGCGCGGACATCTACACGAAGGAGCTCGACGTTCTGATCTCCTGCTCCTACGGCCCCGGACGCTACGATCCGATCTACGAGGAGGAGGGCGCCGACTATCCGCTGGCTTACGTGCGCTGGACCGAAAACCGCAATATGGGGGAATATTTGCGGATGCTGGCAACTGGCCGTGTGCGCCTCGACAACATGATTCAGGAGCCGTTCCCGATCGATAAGGCCGAAGAAGCCTATGGCCGTCTGGCCGGCGAAGGCCAGAAGCCGCTCTTGGTTCTGTTAAAGTATCCGCCGCGCGAAGGTGCTGCTCATCCCGTGTTGCAGCTGAAAGCGCCGGCCCCGATCGACGGCCGTATCAAGATCGCGCTGGTAGGTGCGGGCGGGTTTGCCCAGGGCATGCACCTTCCAAATCTGCAAAAGCTCAAGGACAGGTTCGACCTGCGTACTGTCGTTAGCCGTACCGGCCTGTCCGCACGCAGCGCCGCCGAACGCTTTGGGGGTTCGGCCGCGGCGACGGACTATCAGACGGTACTCGACGATCCGCAGATCGATCTGGTGCTGATCGCAACGCGTCATGATCTGCATGCGGAGATGACGCTTGCCGCGCTGAAGGCGGGTAAGCATGTTTTCGTCGAGAAACCGCTTTCGATGACGGAGGAAGGACTCGACGCGATCGAGGCTTTCTTCGCTGCCAATCCGCGATGGTCCATTGCTGATGACGGGTTTCAACCGCCGATTTGCGCCAGCGATCGTGGCAGCGCAGGCGGCGGTGAAGGACCGGACGTCACCGATGATCGTGAACTATCGCATGAACGCCGGCTACATTCCTTCCGATCACTGGGTGCACGGGCCGCATGGCGGCGGCCGCAACATCGGCGAGGCCTGCCATATCTATGATCTCTTCAACGCCCTTACGGGAAGTCGGCCCGTCGACGTGCACGCATGCACCATCGTTCCGGCCAGCGATCACTGGCGTCGCGACGACAATTTTGTCGCAACCATCAGATATGCCGATGGCTCGATCTGCACGCTGACATATACGTCGATGGGCGCGAAAAATTTCCCCAAGGAGCGCGCCGACATCTTCGTCGACAGCAAGGTGATTGTGCTGGACGATTACAAGCAGCTGACCATTACCGGCGGCAAGGGCGGATGGAAGGGTCTGACGATCGAAAAGGGGCAGTTTGAGGAGCTGAAGGCGCTTGCCGAAGCCTTCAGGCCGCAGGGGCAGTTCCCGATCTCGCTGGCGGATCAATTGTCTGCGTCCCGCGTAAGCTTCGCTGTCGAAACGCAGCTGTCGAGCTAGGGCCTGTCATCAATTAGCGGATTGAACGAAGCCGCTGGCGCGGCAATTGAGGAGAGATCGCCATAGCAGGCTCCTGTCTGAGTGGATTGCGGGTTTTCGAAGCCCAACCCTTCAGACAGGAGTTTTCCAATGGCTGAGATCAGCCCTCTTCGCCGCCGCATGATTGAGGACATGACGGTCCGCAATTTGTCGCCGGCGACGCAACGATCCTACCTTGCCGCGGTATCGAAGTTGAGCCGGTATTTCGGTCGGTCCCCCGATTGTCTTGAGCTGGAGGATATCCGCGCCTTCCAGGTCCAGTTGGTGGCGATTAGGATATCCTAGCCGGCGCTCAATCAGATCGCGTGTGCGCTGCGGTTTTTCTACGGGGTGACCCTCGGCCATGACGCCATTCCGGAGCGCATCAGTTATGCGCGGCAGCCGAGCGAGCTGCCGGTGGTGCTGGGGCCGGCTGATCCGTGACATCGGCCGCAAGATCGCCAGCCATCCGGGCCTAGAGGCGGCGTTTGCCCTGCCGCTGACCCGCGCCAGCCAGATTCGTTCCCAGCAGCAGCGCCAGCGTGGCTGGAAGCTGTATTCCTTCCACGCCCCAGAGACCGAGTGCATCGGCAAGGGCAAGGCCCGGGCGCCCTACGAGTTCGGCTGCAAGGTCTCGATCGTCACCCCAGTCACTGCGCCCAAGGGCCGGCCAGTTCGTGCTGCACGCCAAGGCCCTGCACGGCAATCCGTATGACGGCCACACGCTCGGACCGGTGATCGCCGATCTCGAAAAGCTCACCGGAGTTGCCGTGCGCCGCGTTCACGGCGACAAGGGCTATCGTGGCCACAACTATCCCGACCGGTTCAAGGTCTGGATCTCAGGCCAGGTCCGCCGTGTCACCAAAGCCATCCGCCGCGAGATGCGGCGTCGGGCCGCCGTCGAGCCCGTGATCGGCCATCTCAAGGACGACCATCGGATGCGGCGCAATTACCTCAAAGGCCGCAACGGCGACCGTATCAATGCCGTCCTCGCCGCCGCCGGCTACAACTTCAGCCTGCTCCGCCGCTGGTTCGAGGAGTTTTGGCGTGCCCTGTTGCTGTCGATCTTATGTCGCGCCTTCTCGCCGCCACGCTTCGCCTCTTCACGGTCGACTACCGGGCAATCATGAAGGGTTCAACGCAAGTTCTACCTGAGTGGTTAACCTCTCATTCACCAAAAGTTCTAATCAGGACACTCGCGAAATCAGCTTAGGACACAGGGGCTTAAATACGGACATTACCGAAGTGCGGCCTGCCAGTCGGTCGTGGGCCCGAGTTCGAGGCCCGTTACAATGTCGGCGTTCGGGCTCGTCGGGTAGGCCGACCGCTGGGCAGCGGCGCACCTGCCAGCCCGCCCGGGTCAAGGCCGACACCACGTGACGCCCCACAAATCCGTCGGCGCCAGAGACGAGGACAGTCTTGGCCATGGTCGGATTACCGCGCGGGATGCCTGAGGTCGCCGAGAATTTGCCGATAGGAAGCGATCGCGCGATCGAAGGTGTAGCGTTGCGCGGCGACGGCGGCACGCCGACCCTTGGCCAATGTCTCCTCGCGATCGGCCGCCGCCGAACGGATGGCCTCGGCGAGAGCGAGCGGATCTTCCGGCCTCACCACCCAGCCGATATTGTCTTCCTTCAACATCAAGGCCGCTTCCGAACCGGCTTCGGCGGTGACGATGACCGCCCGCCCAACCGCAAGCAGGTTATAAATCCGGCTCGGAACCGACACGCCCAGGACATTGCGGCGATAGGGGATGATCCAGAGATCGGCCGCCGACAGGAACTCCTCGAGTTCTCGTTCCGGAACCGGCTCGGTCACCGTAATGTTGTCGAGCGGGGCCTTTGCGCACAGTTCCGTCAATTGTTTCCATCCGCTTCCCCAGCCGGAAAGCAGGAAGTGAATGTTCTTCTCGTCCCTCAATAACCGTGCGGCCTCGTACACCGTGCCGGCGCTGTGCGTAAATCCCAGGTTGCCCGACAATCCAACGACAAGCTTCCCGGCGAGGCCGCGACGGAAGCGGCTGTCGGACGATATTTCGCGGTATCCGATCGGCAGCAGCGCCCAGTTCGGAACGAATCTGATCCTGTCGCTCGTAACCTTCCCATAGGCGAGCAACAGCGCCTCGACGTCGCGCCCGATGGTGATGATCGTATCGAGGGCAGCGAACAACAGGCCGTTGGCAAAGCGGATCGCCCTGGCCACCAGGGATTGCGGCCGCACCAATCCAGCCATCACCAGCGCCTCGGGATAGAGATCGTAGATCAGGAGAACCGCAGACGCCTTGCGCAACTTCGTCGCCAGCGTGACCGGATAGGGCAGCACGAACGGGGTGGTGACACAGAGCACCACATCGCCGGCCCTGACATGCTTGAGGGTCGCAAAGAACGTTCTGACCGAGAACAGCGCCATGGCGATCGCGCGCCGCACCAAAGCGTCCTTTTCCGGCGTCCAGGTTCTGAGCTCCACGACACGGGGTCGTGCGGTCCCCGGAGCCGGTGTCGATGCAGAATGAGCGGTTCCGGATATCACCAGGACCTCGCCGTCCTGCCGCAGGCCGTTGGCAATCGCGGTCAGATAGGTGGCCGTGGTGCTGGGATCGGGCGCAAAATGCTGGCTCACCATGACGATTTTACCGGGCGTGCGCGTTGCCGTCATTTCAAGGTCCGGACGAAATCATGGAGCCAACTGGCGCGGACCGTTAGCACTGTCATCGCAGCTTTTCTAGTTTAGCAGATGTCCGCGGATCGATCGGGGCTCCGGAGGGTGGTGGCGCGGCAGCGGTGACCCTTGAAGGGCAAGCTTCGACCACAGGACCCGGGCCCTGGCGGTTTCGACCCTGGAATTTAGACTTCGAGCCAATCCTTGCGAACGGCCTCGTTCGCCTTGAGCTCGGTGGGCGTGCCCTCGAACACGATGCGGCCGTGGCCCATCACATAGACCCGATGCGATATCCGCATTGCGATCGACAATTTCTGCTCCACCAAAAGGATGGCAACGCCACGCCGGGCGATCTCGGCGATGAGATCACCGACCTGCTGCACGATGAGAGGAGCCAGCCCCTCGGTCGGCTCGTCGATCATGATCAGTTCGGGGTCGCCCATCAGCGTGCGGCATATGGTCAGCATCTGTTTCTCGCCGCCGGAGAGCACGCCGGCCGAAGTGTCGGCCCTCGCGGCGAGGTGTGGAAACATTTCCAGCATGTCCTCGAGTCGCCATTTGCCCGCGCGCCTGGTGTTCTTGATGCCGAGTATCAGGTTCTGCCGGACCGTCAGGCCGGGGAAGATATCCCGATGCTCGGGGACGTAACCCAAGCCGAGATGCGCGATTCGGTAACTCGGCAGGCCGGCGATGTCGCCGCCCTTGAACTTGATCACGCCCTGCGGCGGCACCTCGCCCATGATCGCCTTGACCGTCGTTGAGCGTCCGACGCCGTTGCGGCCGAGCAGGCTGACGACCTCGCCGGCCTCGATATGCATGTCGACGCCTTGCAGGATATGGCTCTTTCCGTAGTAGGCATGCAGGTCGGCGATTTCGAGCATCATGCCGCTTCCTCACCGAGATATGCTTCCCGAACCTTGGGATTGCCGCGAATTTCCTCGGGCGTACCCGAGGCGATGATCTGGCCATACACCAGCACCGAAATGCGGTCGGCGAGGCCAAACACCACGCTCATGTCGTGTTCGACGATCAGGAGCGTTCGGCCTTCGGTCAGGCGTCGGATGAGGGCGACCGCGCGTTCGGTTTCGGCGCGGCTCATGCCCGCGGTCGGCTCGTCCAGCAGGATGACATCGGCGCCGCCGGCCACCGTGATGCCGATCTCCAGCGCGCGCTGTTCGGCATAGGTCAGAAGGCCGGCCGGCACGTCGCGCCGGGCGGTGAGGTTGATGTCCTGCAGGATCTGCGCGGTGCGGTCGCGCACTTCAGGCAGGTTGTCGACGTTCTTCCAGAAGGCGTAGCGCTGGCCGGTCGGACCACAGCACGGCGCAGCGCAGATTTTCCCACACGCTCATGTTGGCGAAGACGTTGGTGACCTGAAAACTGCGCGACAGCCCGCGGCGGTTGATCTGGTAGGGCGGCAGGCCTGAAATCAACTCGCCGCGCAGCAGCACGCTGCCCGAACTCGGAGCCGTATACCCGCTGATCAGGTTGAAGGTCGTCGACTTGCCGGCGCCGTTCGGACCGATGAGCGCGTGGCGTTCGCCCTGCGCCACGACCAGATCGACGTTTCTGATGATGGCGACGTCGCCGAAGCTCTTCTCCACCCCGCGCAGTTCAATAGCAGCGCTCATGTGGCTATTCCCTTTTCGCGCGCCACGCTGCTGGCGTCGTCCCAGGCATGACCGACCCAGGTCCAGGTCTTGCGCGCCACCAGGTATCCGGCGATCAGAAGTACCGCGGCGAGCGCCCAGATGTACGGGCTTGCGGCATCGAAGCCGACGCCGAAGGCCTTAATGCGGGAATCATCGCCCGGGTTGACGGTGCAGTGCACGATGCTCTCAATCGACAGAATGAAGCCCGCGATCGTCGCCAGCGTCGGCACCAGCGCCGTCAGGTAGCTCGGCAGCAGCTTCGTCAGCGTGCCGGCCTTCAGCAGCGGGCGATGCATCATCAATAGTCCGGTGATGCCGCCCGGCGCGAACAACACCACTGCGATGAAGATCAGTCCGAAATAGAGCTGCCACACCTGCGTCATGTCGCTGAGGCCGAGCGACAGGAGCGTGACGAAAATCGCGCCGACGATGGGGCCGATGAAGAAGCCGATGCCGCCGATATAGGTCGCGAACAATACCGTTCCCGACTGCTCCGCCCCGAGATAGGCCGAATTGGTGATCTCGAAATTGATCGCCGCCAGCGCGCCGGCGATGCCGGCGAAGAAGCCGGAAAAACAGAACGCCAGATAGCGCACGACATGCGGATTATAGCCGACAAACTGCACACGCTCGGGATTGTCGCGCACGGCATTGCACATGCGCCCGAGCGGCGTCCGGGTCAGTGCATACATCGCTATGACGGCGACGAGCGTCCACGCCGCCACCAGATAATAAATCTGGATTTGCGGGCCGAAATTCCAGCCGAACATTTTCAAGAGCTTGGTCCGGTTGGCCGAGACGCCGGCCTCGCCGCCGAAGAAGGTGCGCAGGATCAGCGCCGAGGAGGCGATCAATTCGGCGACGCCGAGCGAGATCATGGCGAAGGCGGTTCCGGAGCGCTGGGTTGAGACCCAGCCAAGCAGGACGGCAAACAGCAGTCCGCTCAGTCCGCCGATGAAGGGAACGACGGGCAGCGGGATCGGCAACTTGTTGGCGCCGATGATGTTGATCGCGTGGATCACCAGGAAGCCACCGAGGCCGTAATACACCGCGTGACCGAACGACAGCATCCCGGTCTGGCCGAGCAGAATGTTGTAGGACAGCGAGAAGATGATGGAGATGCCGATCAGGCTGAACGTCGTCAGCGCGCCGCCCGAGCCGAAGATCCTCGGCAACAACAACAGCACGATCGCAGCCAGCACCCACAGGCCATAGAACCTCAGCTTTTCGGCTGCGGCCGGTAGCGGAGGTGCTGCGCGTGCGGCGATTTCGCTCATGTGTCGCGCGTCCCGAGCAGGCCCATCGGGCGGAAGATCAGGATCAGCACCAGCAGGACATAGGGCATGATCGGCGCGATCTGCGCGATGGTGACGCCCCAGATGTCGGTGAGCCATGTCGAGGCATAGGCCGGGCTGAGCGGACCGAAGGCGCCCGACAGCGAGCCGTTCATCGAGACCGCAAAGGTCTGGACGAGCCCGATCAGCAGCGAGGCGACGAAGGCGCCGGGCAGCGAGCCGAGCCCGCCGACCACGACGACCACGAACAGGATCGGGCCGAGCAGGCCAGCCATGTTCGATTGCGTCACCAGCGCCGGGCCTGCGATCACGCCGGCGACCGCGGCAAGTGCGGTGCCGACGCCGAACACCAGCATGAAGATGCGCCCGACATTGTGGCCGAGATGGCCGACCATATGCGGATGGGTCAGTGCTGCCTGAACGATCAGGCCGATCCGAGTCTTCTTCAGGACGGCCAGCAGGCCGGCGAAGATCGCAATCGACATCAGCAGCATGAACATCTTGTAGGCAGGATAATTGGTGGAGAAGATCGTGAACGCGGGAAAATCCAGCAGCGGCGGTTCACGGAAATCGACCGGGCTCTTGCCCCAGATGATCTGCACGACCTCCTCGATCACGAACGCCAGGCCGAACGTGAACAGCAGTTCGGCGACGTGGCCATTGCGGTGCACGCGGCGCAGGCCGTAGCGCTCGACGGCGGCGCCGATCAGCCCGGCCAGCAGCGGCGCGATCAACAACGCCGGCCAAAACCCGAACCACCGGCTGAACTGGAATCCGAAGAACGCGCCGAGCATGTAGAAGCTTGCATGCGCGAAGTTGAGCACGCCCAGCATGCTGAAGATGACGGTAAGCCCGCTTGCCATCAAGAACAGCAACATGCCGAACAGGACGCCGTTGAGCGTGGATATGACGATCAGTTCAAGCACGACGCACCGCTGGAATGTCGGGAGATGGGTCCGTCCCGAAAGTTTTCCGGGACGGACCGGTTACGCGCGAACGATCAGTCCGGTCGTTCCATCTTGCAGGTGGTTGGAAGGACGGTCGCGGGAGTGTCGACCTTGGCGACCAGCTTCCAGCCCCAACCGGTCTTCTCTTCGTCGAACGGCTCCTTTTCGGAGCGCTCGCCGAGCGAGGCGATATAGATCGGCTGGAAGAACTGGTGGTCGTCCTTGCGCATGTTGCCCTTGCCGCCGTCGAATACCTCGACTTCCATGCCTTCGAGCGCCAGCGCGACCTTGACCGGGTCGACCGACTTGGCCTTGTCGGCGGCCGCCGCCAGCATCCGCATCTCGTTGACGGCGCGCGGATAGAACAGGCTGAAGTCGTATTTGGCGCGGATCGCCTTCTCGAACTCCTGCGAGGAGGGATGATCGAGGTTGGGGATGCCTTCTGCGACCTCGAACACCTGGTGATTGAGGTTGGCCTGCTTGATCGCGGTCGGCCCGCCGGTGCCGCCGGCATAATAGGTATACCAGTTGACCTTCAGCCCGGCGTCGGCCGCTGCCTTCAGCAGCAGCGCGAAATCCTGGCCCCAGTTGCCGGTCACGACGGTGTCGGCGCCGGATGCCTTGATCTTGGCGATGTAGGGCGCGAAATCGGTGATCTTCAGCAGCGGATGCAGTTCGTCACCAACGATCTTGATGTCGGGCCGCTTGGCAGCCAGCATCGCCCTGGCGGCGGTTCGAACGGATTCGCCGAACGAATAGTCCTGGTTGATCAAATAGACATTTTTGATCGAAGAAACGCCCTTCATATAGTTGGTCAGCGCTTCCATCTTGATGTCGGAACTCGCATCCCAGCGGAAATGCCAGAAGCTGCACTTGGCATTGGTCAGGACCGGATCGACCGCGGCGTAGTTGAAGTACAGCACTTCCTTGCCGGGGTTGCGCTCGTTGTACTTCGTGACGAAGTCCGTAAGCGCGCCGGCCACCGCCGAGCCGTTGCCCTGGGTGAGATAGCGCACGCCGGCGTCGATCGCCTTCTGCGCCTGGATCAGGCTTTCCTGCGGATTGGTCTTGTTGTCGAGCGGGACGATCTCGACCTTCTTGCCCTGGATGCCGCCCTTGGCGTTCACTTCGTCGGCCAGAAACTGGAAGGTCTTGAGGCCGACCTCGCCGACGCTGGCACCGCCGCCCGACAGCGGGTCGATGTAGCCGATTTTGAGCGTCTCCTGCGCCATCGCGCAGTGCCGAACATCGGCAGCGCGAAAACGGCAGCTATCATCAGTTTGCGCATGTTTCATCCTCCATGAATTCGTGCTTCTTTGCGGTTATCGGAGGGTCAGGACGCTGGAATGACTTGGATTTCAGTGATCCATAGGCCCTTGAGTTTAACGAGTTTGGGCCGGGGTTTGCGAAACCTGCAGGCCCGTTCGAGTACTGGCTGAAAAAGACCTCCCGGCTCAATTTGCTAGGCGGAATAGGGTCATGATAGGGGTTTGAGCCATTTGGCCCTTATCCCATGGGGCGAAGAGGCGCGGGTTGATCCAGCGCAATTCGTCGTGGTTTTTTGGCGTCGTTGGGCTCTTTGCCGGCGCCTTGTTGGAGTGACGATGGCAGTTCAGGAATTGAAAGGGCGCGTGGCGCTGATCACCGGTGTCACCGGGCAGGACGGCGCCTATCTTGCCGAATACCTGCTCGGCCTCGGCTACACCGTGCACGGCATCAAGCGGCGGTCATCCTCGTTCAACACCGCGCGCATCGACCATCTCTACGAGGACCCTCACACCGACAATCTGAAGTTCCTGCTGCATTATGGCGACATGACCGACTCCACCAACCTGATCCGGCTGATGCAGCAGATCCGCCCGACCGAGATCTACAACCTCGCGGCCCAGAGCCACGTCGGCGTCAGCTTCGAAAGCCCGGAATACACCGCCAATGCCGACGCGATCGGCGTGCTCCGGCTATTGGAAGCGATCCGCATTCTCGGCATGGAGAAGGAAACGCGGTTCTATCAGGCATCGACGTCCGAGCTGTACGGCCTGGTGCAGGAGGTCCCGCAGCGCGAAACCACGCCGTTCTATCCGCGCTCGCCCTATGGCGTCGCCAAGCTTTACGGCTACTGGATCACGGTGAACTATCGCGAGGCCTATGGCATGTTCGCCTCCAACGGCATCCTGTTCAATCACGAAAGCCCGATCCGCGGCGAGACCTTCGTGACGCGCAAGATCACGCGCGGCGTCGCCCGCATCGAGACCGGTCTGGAGGACACGCTCTATCTCGGAAACCTCGGGGCAAAACGCGACTGGGGCCACGCCAGGGACTATGTCGAGGGCATGCACAGCATCTTGCAGGCGGACGAGCCGGATGATTTCGTGCTGGCGACCGGCGAAACCCGTTCGGTGCGCGAATTCGTCGAACTGGCTTTCGCCGAGGTTGGCCGCAGCATCGCGTGGCGCGGCAAGGGCGTCGAGGAAACCGGCGTCGATGCGAGGTCCGGCAAGACCGTGGTTCGGGTCGATCCGACCTATTTCCGTCCGACCGAGGTCGATCTGTTGATTGGCGACGCGGGCAAGGCGCGGCAGAAGCTCGGCTGGAAACCGAAGACGACGTTCGCGGAGATGGTCAAGGAAATGGTGGCGGGCGATCTCGCGATCGCGCGGCGGGAGGTTGCCAATGGCAAAAACCCCGTTTGAGCTGAAGGGCAAGACGGTGTTCGTCGCCGGTCATCGCGGCATGGTCGGCTCCGCGCTGGTACGCCGGCTGACGCAGGAGGGCGTCGAGCTATTGACGGTGCCGCGGCGCGAGGTCGATTTGTGCGACCAGGCCGCCGTGTCCGGCTGGTTCGCGCAGAAGCGTCCGCAAGTCGTGTTCCTGGCCGCTGCAAGGGTCGGCGGCATCGTCGCCAACAACACGCTGCGTGCTCAATTCATCTATGACAATCTGATCATCGCCGCCAATGTAATTCATGCCGCGCACCTCAACGGCGCCGAGAAGCTGATGTTTCTCGGCTCTTCCTGCATCTATCCGAAGCTCGCCGCCCAGCCGCTGCGCGAGGATTCGATCCTGACCGGGCCGCTGGAAGAGACCAATGAGCCCTATGCGATCGCCAAGATTGCTGGCATCAAGATGGTCGAGGCCTATCGCAGCCAGTACGGATCGAACTTCATCAACGTGATGCCGACCAATCTGTATGGACCCGGCGACAACTATCATCCCGAATACAGCCACGTCGTCGCAGCCCTGATCCGCCGTTTTCACGAGGCAAAGCTTTCCGGCGCCTCGAACGTCGCGGTCTGGGGCACCGGCACCCCGCGGCGGGAATTTCTCTATGTCGACGACATGGCGGATGCCTGCGTGCACCTGATGAAGACTTACTCGAGCGGTGAACTGGTCAATATCGGCACCGGCGAGGACATCACGATCGCCGAATTCGCTCGCGTCGTCGCAAAAGTCGTCGGATATACCGGCGCGATCCGCTTCGACCCCTCGCGGCCCGATGGCACGCCGCGCAAATGGCTCGACGTCGGCCGCCTCGCCAAACTCGGCTGGCACGCAACCACCTCGCTCGAGGACGGCATCCGGCTGGCGTACCGGGCGTATCTGGACGAACATGCGATGGCGTGAAACTGGAGTGCGGAAAATGGCCGACCCAAGCGTTCATGCCAATCCGGAATTCGTCCCGCCCGAAATCGACCGCTGGAACTGGGGTGCGTTCCTGCTCAATTGGATATGGGGCGTCGGAAACAACACCTTCATCGCGCTGCTCACCCTCGTTCCGTTTTTCGATTGATCATGCCCTTCGTGCTGGGCGCGAAGGGAAGCGGCTGGGCATGGCGCAACGGGCGATGGGACAGCGTAGAACATTTCAGGCGGGTGCAGCGCAGATGGGCAATATGGGGCGTGTCGTCTGGCTCGGAGCGATCGGGCTGTTCGGCGGGATGTCCGGCGGGGCCTTTTATTTTCTCAGGCATTCGGCGGCTTACGAACTCGCCGTATCCAGAATCCAGTCCAGCACCGCAGCGGTCGCGGCCCTCGGTGCCCCGATATCGACCGGCTTTCCGCAAGGCTCGGTTTCGACGAGCGGCGACTCGGGACGCGCGGCCCTGGAATTTTCAGCGACCGGGACCAAGGCCACAGGATCAGTCTCCTTGGAGGCGATCAAGAAAGACGGCAAGTGGTCGCTCACCAAGCTCACCCTGAAGGTCAACGGGAGCAACGGCGTGATCGATCTCCTCCGGGAATTCGAGGGTCGAGATCAGACCCCGCTGGCGGGTGGCGTCTGAATAGCAAGAGGTCGACGATCGATCTCATGGTCCGCTTCCCTGTCTTGCCACGCCACGCGGCGGCGATTTGCCGAGCGCCGCCGCCATCGCCGATATCAGCGGCTTCATGAAGAACGCGTCGTTGGCGGGATAGATGTCGGTGCGCAGGCCGTGCGAGCCGAGTTCGTCGGAAACCGCAGGGCCAACGGCAGCGATCGGCGTTTTGGCGAGGCCTTCGCGCAGGCGCGCTTCGTGGCCATGGCTGCGCGCAACCTCGATCAGGCGGCGAATTTGCCCGAGATTGGTCAATGCGATGGCGTCGACATGGCCTTTCGCCATCTCCTCGATGGCGGTGACGATGTTGGCATCGGCGGCCTTGGTGTCGTAGACGTAAGGCGTCACTGCGTCGACCTCGGCGCCCTGCGCCGTGATGGCGCCGATCAGCATGCTATGGTCCTTGTCGGGATAGAGCTGCAGTCCGACCCGATGGCGAGCGAGATCGACGCGCGCCAGCATCTCGGCGACGCCTTCGGAGGTCGGCTTCTCCGTCGTCATCTGCGGCTCCAGTCCGATCTCGCGCAGCGCCCGTCCGGGTTTTGGACCGCGCGCGAATTTCCGCGCTTTGCCGAGGGCCACGATGAATTCCCGTTCGATGTCCATGCGGCGGACCACCTTCATCAGCCGGCGCAGGCCTTCGCCGGTCATCAGCACCAGATCGTCGCATTGCGCGTCGATGGCACGGCGAATCCAGGCCTCGATCGGCGCGGGATCGGGAGCGTCGTGAATGGTGAACATCGGGCATTGCAGCACGTGCGCGCCCTGCTCGGTAAGCAGCCGGGAAAACTGCGCCTCCTCGCGCGTTTCCAGGATCAGGATGCGGTAGCCGTTCAGCCTATCAGCCATGATTGCCTAACGTCGGTCGCTTGTTGTTTGTTCATCATGACGTGTCTTGCGGGATTGGCGCAAGGGTAGCGGCGGTGATAGAGCAGGGCCGCAAAATCGCAAGGTTCCCTCACTCCTCGCCAGCAGCCCTCCATGCCCGATCATCAATATGTGCTGACCCTGTCCTGCCCGGATCGTCCCGGCATCGTCTCGGCCGTCTCCACCTTCCTGGCCCATAACGGGCAGAACATCCTGGACGCCCAGCAATACAACGACGTCGAGACCGGGCATTTCTTCATGCGGGTCGTTTTCACCGCCGCCGATCTCGCCGTCGAGCTGTCGGCGCTGCAGACGGGCTTTGCGGCAATCGCCGACCGATTCCGCATGGATTGGCAGATGCGCGACCGCGCCAACCGCCGCCGCGTGATGCTCCTGGTATCGAAGTCGGATCATTGCCTCGCCGACATCCTGTATCGCTGGCGCACCGGCGAACTCGAGATGATCCCGACCGCGATCGTCTCCAACCATCCGCGCGAGACTTATTCCAATCTCGATTTCGGCGAGATTGCCTTTCACTACCTGCCGGTCACCAGGGAGACCAGGCGCGAGCAGGAGGCGGCGATCTGGAATCTGGTCGGCGAGAGCAAGACCGACCTCGTGGTGCTGGCGCGCTACATGCAGATCCTGTCCGACGAGATGTCGGCGAAGCTTTCGGGGCGCTGCATCAACATCCACCATTCCTTCCTGCCGGGCTTCAAGGGCGCGCGGCCCTATCACCAGGCGCATGAGCGCGGCGTCAAGCTGATCGGCGCCACCGCCCATTACGTCACCAGCGACCTCGACGAAGGGCCGATCATCGATCAGGACGTCGAGCGCATCAGCCACCGCGACACCCCCGACGATCTCGTCCGCAAGGGCCGCGACATCGAACGGCGCGTGCTGGCGCGCGCGATCCGCTATCATCTGGCGGATCGCGTGATTCTCAACGGCCGCAAGACCGTGGTGTTCACGGACTAAGCCCTCGGGAACGGCGGCGCCTCACTCGCGGATGATCTTGAATGAGGGGATGATTCCTTCCGCCGGCCTGATCGGCGGTCCATCGAGGAATATCACCGTGCCCGGTCCGAACGACGCGATCCGCCTGATCGTGTGCCGATCGGAGGGCGAAAGCTCGAGGTGATCTCCGACCGCGATGAAAAGGCCGGCGAGATTCTCGGTCAACACCAGAAGCTCGGTTCCGGCGGGACGGCTGATGCCGCGATCCCAGTCGACGTTGGTGAGCTGTTCCGGCGTGAAGCTGTCGGGAAAGCTGAGTTGCGTTTCGCGCTGCCAGATCACCTTCTGGCCGGACATCTGGCCATAACGGATTTTCGGGAAGCGCCGATCCGTCTTGGGCTGGGCCGACAAACATTCGCCCTTCCTTGCGAAAACCTGCCTGTCGCCGAGCCGAAAATCATCGTTGGCGACGCGATCGTCCTGGTCGATGCGGATAAAGAAGGTTTCGCCCGAGCCGACGATATCGCACCGATACTGGATGATGAACCATTGATCGTTCATCCTGAAATCGACGCCAAGCTCGTCGCTCTTGAAGATCGCTGTCGCGTCGGCGTGCGACCTGATCACCCAGCTTCCCTGGGTTTCGATCGTTCTGTCGGCGAAATAGACGGCAAGGGCGACGCCCAGCGTCAGCGCCGGAACCAGCGCCATGACCAGGCTGCGCGCCCGGTCGACCCGCCACAGCGCGCGATGCTCGACGGTCTGGGCCAGCGCGACGGCGATCATGGCCACGCCGAGCGGTATCGTCGGGAGATACCACAGGATCAGGTCGATATGCGGATGGACGAAGGAATGGGCCTTGGCAAGCACGAACCAGGATAGCGGCGCGGCAAACGAGGCCAGGAAGCCGAGCGCCAGAATCTGCAGCTTCCGGCGATCGGGGCCGAGGTGCCAGTTCAGTCGCCCGTCGAGCAGCGACACGATCGCGGCGATCGTCAGCAAGGCCAGCACGAGGCCAAAGCTTTTGATCAAGGCGATGAAGTTGCTGCCAAGATAGGTCGAGAGCACCGAGCTGATGGACGCAAACTTGCCGAAGATGAGCTGATCCTGCAGCGATGCTGCATCGCCCGTCATGCGGTTGGCGGCTTTCTGCGCGATCACCGCAAAGCCGCCCTGCTTGGCCGCGTGCGCGAGCGCTGCCGCGATGAATCCGGCGACCCCGGCAGCCACGATCCAGGCGACGTCACGCAGCATCCGCGGCAGCCGATCGAGGATCTCCCTGACACCCAGCATACAGCCGACGGCGGCCGCGAGAATCACGGTCGGCGTGAACTCGTAGCCGCAGAGCATCTTTGCCAGGAAGAACAGGAATGCCAGCACGATCAGGCGCGCCCTGCGCTTCGGTTCGTCTTCGTCGGCGAGAAACAGGGCGATCACCATCGGAACATACCAGAGGCCGACGAGCCAATAGAGGTTCGGCGCCAATCCGGAAAACATCGGCTCGAGCGCCGGCGGAATCAGGAACCCGAAAAAGGCCGGCCAGCCGAATCTTCGGCGAAGGATTTCCGCGATCCAGACGAGCGTGCCCGCGGCAAACAGGGAAGCAAGCAGGTGGTAGAAGCCGATGCGGAATTTGCGGGGCAGCGGGTTGACCCAATCGAGGATCGAAAAGGCTATTCCCTGCAGTCCGAACTGACTGGGGTAAGGACCCCATTCAGGCCGTTCAGTGTGAATCAACTCTGGATTTTCGTAAAACCGCCTCTGCGTTTCGTAATCTTCCGAACGACTCTGGCTCCGAAAGTAATTGACGCCGAGATCCGCATTCCCGGAAGTCAGGCCGTCGGCGGCGGAACGCGCCATCCTGCCGATCACCACCTGCTCCGTGGTGCCGTCGTAGGATCGATCGATCATCAACGGATGGAATCGGAACAAATTGCCCCAATAGATGGCGGCCAACACCACCCAGGCGATGAGCGCCCAGTGGGCGGGACGTAGCCTCAATGTCGCGAAATGAAACTTCACGAGGACGATCCAGGAATCTGCCACCGGCCAAGCCGCTGCAGGGGCGACACTGGCTTTGACTACCACGTTCGCGCATCAGAGCGCGAACCGGTCATCGCGAGCCGGCGGGGTGAAATTGTATCCTGAGGGGATTGATGCCGCGCGGAAGCCTGTTTCGCAAGCGAGCCGAGGACGGCCGCATCCTGCCAATCGCGGCTCGGCTAGTGAACGGGGTCCAGTGACGACTGGGAGGCTTGGCTTTGCGAGGCCTGGCTCTGGCCGGACTGGTCGGTCTGCGCCGCGGACTCGAGGCGCTTGCGTTCCCGCTCTTTCATGAATTCCTCGTATTTCGCGGTGCCGGGCCGGGGCGGGACGTCCGCGGGCTCGCCGCCAAGCCAATGCGGTAGATAATCGGCCACGCCATTCCCAATCGTCTCGTTGACGGTCGCGCAACCGCCGACGCCGCAGGCCAGCGCGGCCACGGCAAGGACGACGGCGATATGGCGCGTGGTGACGGGCATTTGCTGAGATCGCATCCTCGTGAAACCGGATAGCCGGATCGGGTTGGGCAACCCTATCCGTTAAATCGGTAAAATTGGCTTATTCGGAGGCCTTGAGGTATCATATTACTCCAAACATATTCCTATTCCCGGGCCTTGACCGGCTCGCAACGGAATCGGCTCGTCCGAGGCAAGATCGCGCCCATCGTCGCGGTTGACATCGCCACCCGCCTGAGACGCCATGCCGCGCCGATACACGGCGGAAAAATCTGGGCTATGGTGAGGCAAGGGCCGGGAACTCGGTTCGAGGCACGAAGCCGACAGGGGAGAGCGTTCATGTTCATTCGTACGAAACTATCGCCGATGGCCGCAGCCGCCATCGCGGTCACTGGCGCGGCTGCGTTGGCGTCGGTCTTGCCGGCTCAAGCGCAGGACAGCGTGAAGATCGGCCTGATCCTGCCGATGACCGGCGGGCAGGCATCGACCGGCAAGCAGATCAACAATGCGGTCAAGCTCTATATGCAGCAGAACGGCGACACCGTCGCCGGCAAGAAGATCGAGGTCATCGTCAAGGACGACGCGGCGGTGCCGGACAACACCAAGCGCCTGGCGCAGGAACTGATCGTCAACGACAAGGTCAATTTCATCGCGGGCTTCGGCATCACGCCGGCGGCGCTCGCGGCGGCGCCGCTGGCGACGCAGGCCAAGATCCCGGAGATAGTGATGGCGGCGGGCACCTCGATCATCACCGAGCGCTCGCCCTACATCGTGCGCACCAGTTTCACGCTGGCGCAATCCTCCACCATCATCGGCGACTGGGCGGTCAAGAACAACATCAAGAAGGTCGCCACCCTGACCTCCGATTACGCGCCCGGCAACGACGCGCTGAATTTCTTCAAGGAGCATTTCACCGCCGGCGGCGGCCAGATCGTCGAAGAGGTCAAGGTGCCGCTCGCCAATCCCGACTTCGCGCCGTTCCTGCAGCGCATGAAGGACGCCAAGCCCGACGCCATGTTCGTGTTCGTACCGGCAGGCCAGGGCGGCAGCTTCATGAAGCAATACGCCGAGCGCGGGCTCGACAAGTCGGGCATCAAGGTGATCGGACCGGGCGACGTGATGGACGATGACATCCTCAATGGCATGGGAGATGCGGCGCTCGGCACCGTGACCGCGCATATGTACTCCGCGGCGCATCCGTCAGCGATGAACAAGGCCTTCGTCGCCGCCTACAAGAAAGCCTTCAACGAGCGGCCGGGCTTCATGGCGGTGGGCGGCTATGACGGCATCCACCTGATCTATGACGCGCTGAAAAAGACCAGCGGTAACACCGACGGCGACGCTCTGGTCGCGGCCATGAAGGGGATGAAGTGGGAGAGCCCGCGCGGCCCGATCTCGATCGATCCGGACACCCGCGACATCATCCAGAATATCTACATCCGCAAGGTCGAGAAGGTCGACGGCGAACTCTACAACGTCGAGTTCCAGACCTTCCCCGATGTCAAGGACTCCGGCAAGACGAAGAAATAACAATAAGGTCCGCGTTCGCGGCCTGCCCCTCACCCCAACCCTCTCCCCGCGAAGTGCGGGGTATTGTTTCCAGCTCCAAAACAGACCAATTTTGACCTGTATCGTAATTTTGTCATCGGGGTTTCGGTTCACAGAAAGTGTATCCGTGGCGCTACACTGTACTTGACCTCGACCAGCCCGTTGGCGCAGCCATTGGCGACGATGCCGTGCGTTCGATCACGCGACACCCGCCATGAGCCCTACCGAGGGCTCGATATAGATGCCGCCGCCCGCGGCGACGCTGTTGTTTGTGAACACCGAGTCCGCAGGCAAGCATCAATGACCTCGATGCGTTCGTGGCGAATATTCTGGTGCCGACACGCGTGGATGACCGGCTCTGGCCGCCTGAGATTCTGCACGCTCCCGTAATCGATGCCGAGCTTCGTCTTGACGTCGGGGACGGAAAAATTCTCGACCACAACACTGGCCTTTTCGACCAGGCGCCGGAACACCTCGAGAGTGTCGGGATTGGATTGTTTTTTTCATAGGAATACTCGCAATCCAGGTATTGAATGCCGGGCTGCGGCCCGCGATGGCAGGTTGACTCGAATTATGCCGCGGTTCGAAAGCGCAAATTAACGCGGGGGAAACATTGTATTGACGTCGAACGGCGCAATATTTTTGGAATCAACCCTTCTCGAATCACCCTGCCTGACGGCCCGCGATCGGCCGCTGCGAGGACCGAAAAGATCCGAGACGCTCTCGAATTGGCCCGAATTCTCGTTGAGGACCAAAGACTAAGCGATGAAGTCGAAATTCCTCACTGACCCGCAGGACACCTCCGACGGCTTTTTTAATACGGCCGGGGACGGGACCTTTGCGAGCCTCCTGCCCCCCGTCGTCAATGACGGCGGAAGCCCCTTCGCCAGTGCTCCCCCGGTGATTTTGCCAACCCCAACGCTTCCGGCCGAAGCTTTCCAGGCCGAAACCGCAAATGCTGCGAGCGGCTCCGGCGGCCTCGGCGTCGTCGCGGATACTTCGAGTAGCGGCTTTACCATCAATCTCCAATTCGACGCCGCAGCCATGGCCGCGCCCGCAAGCTTCCGGGCCGGCATCGAGCAGGCAGCGTCAATCCTGGCCGCGACGATTTCCGACCAGATCACGGTCAACATCCAGATCGACTATAGCGGCACGGGCGGCGGCGCTGCCGCCGGCCCGGATAATGGCGAGTATTTAAGCTATTCGACGGTCAGGGCCGACCTGGTCGCCGGCGCGACGGCGGGCGATCCGACTTTCAATGCGTTGCCAACGGGATCGACGATCCAGGGCCAATCGCAAGTCGCCGTCTGGAATGCCCAGCTAAAGGCTTTGGGGCTGCTGTCCGCGAACAGTACGACTACAGACGACGGCAGTGCTACCTTTGCGACCGACATCAATCCGAACTTGCTGGTCGGGGTCGCGCTTCATGAGCTGACGCATGCGATGGGGCGCGTCCCCTACGGTTTGCAACCCGACATTTTCGACTTTTATCGCTTCACGAGCGCTGGCACGCGTCTGTTTTCGGACAGCATTCCAGCCCCGGCCGCCTATTTTTCCGTGGATGGGGGCATCACGAAAATTGCCGACTATGGCCGGACCTCCGACCCCAGCGACTTTCTCAATGCTGGCGTGCAGGGCGGCAACGATCCGTTCAACGAATACTATACCAACAGCACGATTCAGAGCCTGACGTCTGCTGATATGGAGCAGCTCGAAGTGCTGGGCTTCCATCTGGCATCGCCGCTGACGACGACGATCCAGACGGACACCAACTCGGTCGCATCCACCAGCCTGGTGCAGTTTTTCGGGAATTATTATCTGGAGAACGCCAGCAGTGGGCTGGGCCCGGAGCTGAAGGACGGCGGCGTGGCCGTCGTGCCGGGGGCGGGTCAGTTTAGCGGCTGGGCAGCGATCGGCGCGGTGCAGACCTCAACCGGTTATGACGTGGCCTGGAAGGACGCGGGCACCGGTCAATATGCGGTCTGGACCACGGACGCCAGCGGCAATTTCGTCTCCTCGACCGGAGTGATCGCGCCGACCAGCACCACGCTGGAGACCTACGAGACCACGTTCAATCAGGACCTCAACGGCGACGGTGTGATCGGTGTTCCCGTACCGGTTGTGATCCAGACGGACGGCTCGACCAGCCTGGTCCAGGTCGGAAACAATTATTTCCTCGATCCTGTCGGTGGACCGTCAGGCCCCGAATTGAAATTTGGCGGCGTGGCCGTCGTGCCGGGGGCGGGTCAGTTTAGCGGCTGGGCAGCGATCGGCGCGGTGCAGACCTCAACCGGTTACGACGTGGCCTGGAAGGACGCGGGCACCGGTCAATATGCGGTCTGGACCACGGACGCCAGCGGCAATTTCGTCTCCTCGACCGGAGTGATCGCGCCGACCAGCACCACGCTGGAGACCTACGAGACCACGTTCAATCAGGACCTCAACGGCGACGGTGTGATCGGTGTTCCCGTACCGGTTGTGATCCAGACGGACGGCTCGACCAGCCTGGTCCAGGTCGGAAACAATTATTTCCTCGATCCTGTCGGTGGACCGTCAGGCCCCGAATTGAAATTTGGCGGCGTGGCCGTCGTGCCGGGCGCGGGTCAGTTTAGCGGCTGGGCAGCGATCGGCGCGGTGCAGACCTCAACCGGTTACGACGTGGCCTGGAAGGACGCGGGCACCGGTCAATATGCGGTCTGGACCACGGACGCCAGCGGCAATTTCGTCTCCTCGACCGGAGTGATCGCGCCGACCAGCACCACGCTGGAGACCTACGAGACCACGTTCAATCAGGACCTCAACGGCGATGGGACCATCGGCATACCCACCACGTTGATCCAGACGGACGGCTCGACCAGCCTGGTCCAGGTCGGAAACAATTATTTTCTCGATCCTGTCGGTGGACCGTCAGGCCCCGAATTGAAATTTGGCGGCGTGGCCGTCGTGCCGGGGGCGGGTCAGTTTAGCGGCTGGGCAGCGATCGGCGCGGTGCAGACCTCAACCGGTTACGACGTGGCCTGGAAGGACGCGGGCACCGGTCAATATGCGGTCTGGACCACGGACGCCAGCGGCAATTTCGTCTCCTCGACCGGAGTGATCGCGCCGACCAGCACCACGCTGGAGACCTACGAGACCACGTTCAATCAGGACCTCAACGGCGATGGGACCATCGGCATACCCACCACGTTGATCCAGACGGACGGCTCGACCAGCCTGGTCCAGGTCGGAAACAATTATTTCCTCGATCCTGTCGGTGGACCGTCAGGCCCCGAATTGAAATTTGGCGGCGTGGCCGTCGTGCCGGGGGCGGGTCAGTTTAGCGGCTGGGCAGCGATCGGCGCGGTGCAGACCTCAACCGGTTACGACGTGGCCTGGAAGGACGCGGGCACCGGTCAATATGCGGTCTGGACCACGGACGCGAGCGGCAATTTCGTCTCCTCGACCGGAGTGATCGCGCCGACCAGCACCACGCTGGAGACCTACGAGACCACGTTCAATCAGGACCTCAACGGCGACGGTGTGATCGATCTTTCTACCACGGTCATCGAAGCGAAGGGCAATACCCTGCTGACCTTGAACCCGCTGATCCAGCCGGCATCGATCGATGCCGGCGCCACCCTCGAACTGACCGGCGCGGATTTCGTCTTACGTAGCATTCAACGGTCCGACGGGGGCGCTGATACTCGATCACTCGACCCAGTTCAGCGGGCAAATCGTGGACCTGACCGGCGACGGTAACCCGTCCAGTTCGGACCAACTCGATCTCAGGGACATCGGATTTGGGCCGGGAACGACGGTTGGCTATTCCGGCAGTTCGCTCGGCGGTACTCTCACGGTCAGCGACGCCCAGAACCACACCGCGCACATCACGCTTGCCGGCAACTATACCAGTTCGACCTTCACGCTATCGAGCGACGGCCACGGCGGCACGACTGTCATCGATCCCGTGGTCACGCAGGATACCGCCGATGGCACGCTGTCCTTCAACGATGCGGATTCGACGGACACCCACAACGTCAGCGTCACGCCGCAAAATGGCGGCACCGGCTATCTCGGGAGCTTCGTCACCGATATCGTCAATGCGGCCAACGGGCAGGATGCGGTCGGATGGCACTTCAATTTTGCCTCCAGCCCGGTCACCCAAACCGTGACCCAATCCTACGATGTCAGTGTCGCCGACCATCACGCCGATGGCACCACCAGCACGACCAGCCAGTCGGTGACGGTTGCCATCGCGGGCCCCGGCAATGACGCATTCGTCTTCCATCCGGGTGTCGGCGCGGAGACGATCGTCAACGCGGCAAGCTCCGACACGTTCGAGCTGAACGGCTTCTCATCGGTCACCAGCAACAATCAGCTGGCAGCCCTCCTGCACGATGCGCAGACCGGCCAGGCGCAGTCCTTGTTCCAGTCCGTCAATGGCGGTCAGGACACCCTGATCAACCTCGGCAATCACGACAGCGTCACCCTGATGGGGGTTCACCTTGCGGACTTGCATGCAAACGACTTCATCATCCACTAAGCTGACGATTGAGACTGACAGATCGCATTACTGCCGGAAATATTGCGGTGGAAATCCGCAATCCGGCTGGCTTCCGCGTCGAGGCTGAATTTCTCGAGTACCCGCGCGCGTCCGCGCGCGCCCTTCGCGATAGTTGAAGCCGGACCGCGCATCAGCGGCTCTAGCTAGCACTACTTTGGCAGAATTTGGCGATTGATCGGCGAAACTGGATTCCCGAATCAGATTTTCAATGATTCTATAGATGGTCGGCTTTTGGAGGGCCGACCATGGTGGGCACGAAATCGAAGTGGGAAGACGAGCTTGGACGCTGGCTCAAGCCATTCCTGGATCGCTTAGGCCACAAGGCACGGCGGCGGATGTGTCCGCTTTATATCTCGGGATTGATTGGACCGGGTGATCGCAAGAGCGTCCAGCCGATGGCGGCGCGGCTGGCACCGGGCGAGTATGACCAGTTGCACCATTTCATTGCTGATGGCGTTTGGGATGCAGCGCCATTGGAGGCGGAATTGCTGGTTCAGGCCGCTCGCCTGGTCGGCGGCAAGGATGCGGTGCTGGTCATCGACGACACGGCGATGCCGAAAAAGGGCGATCGTTCGGTTGGTGTCGCTCCACAATATGCCTCATCTCTCGGCAAGACGGCCAATTGCCAAACATTGGTGTCGCTGACGCTTGCACGGGGTGAAGTGCCGGTCATGGTGGCATTACGTCTCTTCGTTCCCGAGAGTTGGACGAGTAATCCGGTGCGTTTGAAGCGTGCGGGCGTTCCAGTCGAGCACCGCGCAGCGCGGACCAAGCCAGAGATCGCCTTGGCGGAGATCGACCGCGTCATCGCCTCCGGTGTGCGTTTCGGCTGTGTGCTTGCCGATTCAGGGTACGGCTCCAGCGGGCCTTTCCGTCAGGCTCTGAGCGAGCGCGGTCTGCTGTGGGCGGTGGGTCTGTCGCGGCGCCAGAACGTCTATCCCGCCGACATTGCCCTGATCTTCCCAATCGCCAAGACCGGAAAGCCCCGCAAATACCACATCCCTGATCAGCCACCGGTCTCTGCTGAAGCGTTATTGGCCAAAGGCAAATGGCAAAGGGTCAGTTGGCGGCGGGGCACCAAAGGTCGGCTGACATGTCTCTTCACGGCCCGCCGTGTCTGCGTTGCGGATGGCCATAAGCACCGGATGCTCAATAACCGTATGCAGTGCATGCCTGGTGACGAGGTCTGGCTCGTCGGCGAGCGGCGGTCGACCGGGGAGCAAAAATACTATGTGTCGAACCTGCCGGCCGATGCCACCATCAAGACGCTCGCTGCCACGATCAAGGCCAGGTGGGTCTGTGAACAGGCCCACCAGCAGCTCAAGGAGGAGCTTGGGCTCGACCACTTCGAAGGTAGATCCTGGACGGGATTACATCGACACGCGCTGATGACGATGATCGCCTACGCCTTCCTCCAATCCCGCCGCCTCAAAGCAGCGGGGCGGAAAAAAAAGAATCTCAGGACCGCCACCACAACCAAGCATGCCGGCCATCAGGCAAGCGATCCTCGACCTCTTCGCACGACCTCCACCCCGACAATGTCCTCACTGTAACAGGTTCCTTGCACATATCTCCAAGCCTAAAGTGCCAAAGTAGTGCTAGTGGATGGAATCTAACACTTGGTGCCCGCGTCTGACGGCTTGGATAATTTTGTCAGGATCGGCAGTCCATGCGAAGGGTTTCGGTTCTGCGTTGTGTTCGATGACGAAGCGATTGATCGCGGCCTGCAGGTCGACAACCGAAGATGCCGCGTTCCAATCGCCGCTTTGTGAGTTTGGCGAAGAAGCCCTCGACGGCGTTGAGCCAGGATGCCGATGTGGGCGTGAAGTGGAAGGTCCAGCGGGGATGCCGGGCCAACCATTGGCGTACCTTCGGGTGCTTGTGGGTTGCGTAGTTGTCGACAATGGCGTGGATTTGCTTTCGCGCCGGCACTTGCGCCTCGATGGTGTTGAGGAAGCGGATGAATTCCTGGTGCCGATGGCGCTGCATATTGCGGCCGATGACGGTGCCGTCGAGGACGTTGAGGGCCGCGAACAGTGTTGTCGTGCCGTGACGCTTGTAGTCGCGGGTCATCGTCCCGGCGCGACCCTTCTTCATTGGCAAGCCAGGTTGGGTGCGGTCGAGCGCCTGGATCTGGCTCTTTTCATCGACCGAAAGGACGACGGCGTGGGCGGGCGGATCGACATAGAGACCGACGACTTCGCGCAGCTTGTCGACGAAGCGCGGATCGGTGGAGAGTTTGAACTGTTTCACCCGGTGCGGCTGCAGGCCGTGCGCGCGCCAGATGCGTTGGACGGAACTCGCGCTGATGCCGACGACCTTCGCCATCATGGCGGAGGTCCAGTGGGTCGCCTCGGTGGGCGGGGCCGCCTGGGTAAGCGTCACAACGCGTTCGGTGACGACCGACCCCAGCGGCGGGATGCGCGAGGGGCGCGTCTTATCGTACAGGAGGCTGTCGTAACCAGCCTCCATGAAGCGTTCCTGCCAGCGCCAAACACAGGTCTTCGACTTGCCAGTCCGGCGCATGATCTCATTGGTGCCAACACCGTCCGCGCTCAACAGGACGATCTCAGCTCGCCAGACATGCTTGTGGGGGGCGTTGCGATCCCGCGCGAGAGCCTTCAGTCGGCGGCGATCAGCGGCCTTGAGAGTGATGGATATTCCGGTTCGCATGCGCCAGTCTCGCATGCATTCAGGTCCGAGGGAATCCCCTCCCGGATTTAAATGTCAGACGCGATCCACTAGCACGGCGACGAGCGGCTTTGACTTCCGACAATAAGTCATGAAGCCGATACCTGCGAAGCTGAGGATCATCATTGCCCATGTTGGATGGTTCGGGGTCGACTTGGCCGGAGGCTGTGCGCCCCATGGTCGATATCGGGCTGAAGGGGAAACGTGCTCGCGCTCGGCAATTGCAGTGCCCACGTTCGTAACCCTTGGTTGGTTGAACCATTCGTGTTATTCGGTCGCGGATGTACGCACCGCAAACTCCTTCTCAAGTTCCCGTGATAGTTCGCGCCGATTATCGCCCCGATATCGACGGCCTGCGCGCAATCGCGGTGATGGCGGTGCTGCTGTTTCACCTGAACGCGCCCGGCTTCGGCGGCGGCTTCGTCGGCGTCGACGTCTTCTTCGTGATCTCCGGCTACCTGATCACCAAGCTGATCAAGGCATCGACGACGGCACCTTCACACTGTCCGGGTTTTATGTCCGCGGTGCGCGGCGGCTGCTGCCGGCGCTATTTGTCATGCTGGTGGTCTCGTTCGCCGCCGCGTTCCTGTTGCTGACACCGGAACACTTCCGAAAATTCGGCCTGTCGGCCGCCGCCGCCGCGGTTTCGGCATCGAACTTCTATTTTTGGGACCACAGCAGTTATTTCGACATCGGCTCGGAGTTTCAGCCGCTGCTGCACACATGGTCGTTGAGCGTCGAGGAACAGTTTTACCTGCTATTTCCCTCGTTCTTCCTGCTGACCTATTCTGCCCGCCGGCGCTTGCTGGCGCCCTCGCTGATTGCCGCCGGCGGCCTCGCGAGCCTGCTCTTGAGCATCAGCTTTCAGGATGGCTAGTCGACCAGAAAGTTGTAGAGTTCGTGCTGTCTCAAATATTTGAGCCGACGGATTTTACGATACGAAATGACGGCATTTGCAGGCTTAACCCAGAGATGGCCCGGCATATAGCTGCGCTAATGGAAATTAGCCATCGTCAAGCCGCAACAGTATCCGCGACTTTTCTCCGAGACCGCTAGGCAAAGTCTTGGTGATCATTATTGAGATACTCACAAAGCGGGGACAAATCGAAAATTGAAGTCTGATCTTCCTGGACGCCAAAGAATGTCCGCTTCTGGGAGGATACTGTTGCAAAAGTCTTTTGGGGGGTGACGAACGAAATTTTCTAGGACCGCTGATGCGTTTCGTGCGAAGAGATGTGAGGGAACCTCATCGCTCATCTGAAGAACGACCACGGAGCTTCGCATCGGCGCTACAGAGTATTGCAGCGGCGGAGTTGCCCAAAATTCGACTTTCGCGAGATTTACGGTGTCGTTCGATTTTCGACTTTTGCAACACTATATGCCAATAACGGAAGTCAGCCGACCTTATTCGATCACCTCATAGGCGCGCACTTAGACACTCCTTGGATCGCATGCTAAGGCACTGGGGAAACGCTGGACGCGCGGCAGAGACCCATTGACGAGCCACAAGACCGACTATCGGAACGATATCGACGGCCTACGGGCCATTGCCGTTCTGTTGGTGGTCGTGTTCCACGCCTTTCCGACGTTAATGCCGGGGGGGTTCATCGGCGTAGACGTGTTTTTCGTCATCAGCGGTTATCTGATTACAGGAATCATTGGCAGGGAGTTGCGTTCGGGGGATTTCAGCGCGATCAGCTTTTACGCTCGCAGAATCCGCCGCATCTTCCCTGCTCTCATTGTAGTTCTGACCGCCGTGATAGCGCTTGGCTGGTTTACGTTGCTGCCGAAGCCGCTGACTTAACTCGGACTGCAATCTTTTGCCAGCGCGCTATTTTTCCCAAACATCTTATTCTTGAACCAATCGGGATATTTCGATCAGGCTGCGGAAACAAAGCCTTTGCTGCACCTATGGTCTCTTGGCGTTGAGGAGCAATTCTACGTGGTTTGGCCGTGGTTGCTGCTCTGCATTCGGCCCCGACCCAGAGCGCAAATTGTTGTAGTCGCCATCGTCGCCGCTGCCTCTCTGGCCTATAGCGTCTGGATTACTGGTCACGATCCCGTCACGGCATTCTATTCGCCGTTTTCGAGACTTTGGGAGTTGAGTGTTGGCGGTTTGCTGTCGTTTCTGCCGCGAGTGACAAGGTTCGGCAACCTACTCTCAATGGTAGGGATCGTCATCATCGCCGCAAGCGCAGTGCTCATTGACAGCAAGACGCCGTTTCCGGGTGTCGCGGCATTAGGCCCATTGATTGGTGCCACGATGGTGCTGACCTCCAGATCAGATGCGTTGAGCTGGAAGCCCTTGGTCGCCATCGGACTCATAAGTTACCCGCTTTATCTGTGGCATTGGCCGCTTCTGAGGTTTGCTGCGGCCGCTGACCTGACATCTCCAACTCAAAGAGTGGGTGTGGTCGCCGTCAGCTTTATCCTTGCGTTCATGACCGCTAAGTTGGTAGAGCGCCCAATCAGATTTGGCGGCCTTAGGCGTGTTGGCGTAAGAGCTTCCACCGCGTCCATGCTGCTAGTTGCCGCCATGTCCTTATTGATCTGGCGCAGCGGCGGTGCCCTCTGGCGCTACCCTTCGGAAATCCGGCCCCTACTGGAAACGATGAACTATAACCCAAGAGACGATGCCCGCATGGATTGCTGGTTGGATAACAAAGCGGGCTTCGATGCCTATGCAGCGTCGTGCAAAACCGGAACAACGGTAATTTGGGGCGATTCCTACGCGGCCCGGCTTTACACAGGCCTTCGGAAAGACGGCGGGGACATATCTCAATTCGCTCGCGACGGGTGCATGCCGATAGTTGGAGATGCGTCCCTCTATCCGGTTTGCGCGGCGAGCAACGTCCAGATTCTGAAAGAGATTGAATGGACAAAGCCGAGAAGAGTGATTCTGTTTGCCGTGTGGATGCATTACAAACCTCCTGATTTTGCAGCGCTACAAGCCACCTTGCGAAGGTTGAAGGCCGTCGCCCATGACGTGATCTTGCTGGGGCCATCGCCGTCATTTTCACCGAACCTTCCTGAGCAGGCTTATCAAAACTGGCTTTCGCGCGGCGCGCTCCCTGAGCGTCTAATTCCGATGGCGCTAGATTATCGTGGAATGGATGCAGCACTGCTTTCGGTCGCCAGAGAGGCCGGAGCCACGTTCGTCTCGCTGCACGAAGCTCTGTGCAACCAAGAGGGCTGTTTGACTCACACCCGGATCGGAAAGTCAGACCTAGTTAGTTGGGACTCTGGCCATCTGACGACAAACGGGGCGCGATTCGTTGCCGATCTGGCAGGCTTGAATGGCGAAAACGATAAAGTTCAGCAACCCTAAGGCTCTCACCCTCCACGTAGTCCGCGTCTCGAAGGCTACTAAGAAATTGAGAAGAGCGGGATTGTATTTGCCGGACAGCGAGCTGGTGGCGGAGCCGAGCCGAGATCCTGCACCCTAGGAGCCGTCGTGGTATCGGCTCGAGAAAGGGAGCGCCAGTGTCCGCTCCGAGTGTGCGCCGTGACAAGGCGGCGCTTTCCAGTGGGTGCAAGCCCCACCCGGCAACCGCTCCAAGCCGGAAGTAGTCGGAGCAATCATGGAGATGACGAAGTGGCTGAAGCCTTCGATTAGCGTGTCACGAATTGGTGACAGCGCGAGTGTGCAGGCCGTAACGCGAGCGAACGCCGGGCAATCCTCGAAAAGGACAATGCGCAGGCCGACCCGACAACCCTTTCGGGGAAGGCTGATACATCTGGATGAAATGAGCGAAGCAGCACGTCCAGATGCTGCGCCGGGGTAGTGGCGGCGGCATGTACACAAGGACAGCGCACGAAACACGGGAAACCCCAAGGCGTGGTCGGCGATGACCAACCGGAAGCCCGTGAGGGACAGGCCGGGCGCCCTGGGGTGGCGGAGAGGTTCGTAGTACCTTGGAAGCCGGGTAACGCCGGTGGAGGGAAGGGACCTCGGTTCAAAGGCCGAGACTGATGACGGGCCACGCAGGCCGCCACGCGCAATCAAGCGATTTTATTAGCTAGTTTGAAAATCTCCGGCTGTTCGTAGACTAATTGCGGTACTATATTCCGACCATGACCAAGGCTTCGGAGAATTCTTTCAACGCCGTTCGGCTACTTGCGGCGCTACAGGTCGCTTACGTGCATGCCGCTTGGCACCTCGATATCGGATGGAATCCGGTGGGGTGGGTGCTCCAGTTTCCCGGAGTTCCGATCTTCTTCGCTGTCTCCGGATGCCTGGTGTTGGATAGCCTGTTGCGCTTGCGGTCGATCCCGCAGTTTCTCATGCATCGCGCATCGCGCATCTATCCCGCTCTGTTCATCAACATTGCTGTCATCGAAGGCTTGCTCTACGTGGCCGGCCAGGTCGACTACTCTGGCGTAACGATAGGCCGCGCCGTCATAAATTTCCTGATTTACGGCCTGACCGCCAGCACGGACATCGCCGGCCACGTGACTCACTTCGCAGGCCTACACAGCTTCAAGGGATTCTTTCAGGACTATCCGAGCGGCGTCCTCTGGACTCTCACGGTGGAGTTGTCGTTCTACGCGATCATGCTGCTGTTTCTATTCGTGCGCTCGCGGGGTGCTCAAACTGCATTGATCGTCGTCGGCTCGGTCCTCTCGCTTGGCTACCATAAATACCTCGGCAAGACGATTTCGCCGCTCGATGTTCTGCCCAACCAAACTGTGTTGCCTTACTTGTGGATGTTTGGCATTGGGATGTTGTTTCGCCTGTGGCCGCCGCATCGGCAGTGGAACAAATTTGGCATTCCTGCGGTCATCTTCTTGATCGTGCTATGCTCGCTCTATCGGGGACCCGTTTGGTTCGAGTACCGGATTGACCCGCCGGCTCTTTCGATTTTCCAGACCTTTCTTGTCTGCCTGCTTGGCGTGTGGGTCGGGTCATGCACGTTTCTCAGAAGCGAATTGTTGGCAAAAACCGATATGTCCTATGGCATCTATCTCTATCATATGCTCATCGTCATTCCGCTGATGAATGTCGTTCTCGATCATCGCGCCTGGTGGATGATCGTTATCGTATTGATCGGCGCAATGGCGGCTGGCGCGGTGTCGTGGCATCTCATTGAAAGCCCCGCCATGCGACTGATGAGGTCCTTGCCTCTCCTCAGAATGGCGCGGCGGCGTTGGCCCGCCCTTAATCCTTAGCCCCTAACGCAAGCATGAGCGAGCGCACAAGTAGCCGAGCGCTTGCACCTCTGGGGCCGCGAACATTGTCATCTTGCCTGTCACACAGGCTGCCGCATCCCGCCCGGGACTTCAACTCAAGACCTTTGTGCTTGAAATCGCAAACGATATCGACTCTGCATTCAAATCGATCTCACGTGCTAACGCAGACGCGCTCTTGGTATCAGCGGGTCTCGTCACAAACGCGAGGTCGAGGCCAGTCCGAGGCTGTCGAATGTGCCGAATGCATGGTGCTGGCGGCGGCGGTCCGTCAGGCCGCAAAAATGGGAACTACCGGCATGGCGGGCGGACAAACGGGACCACGGATGCCGTCCGCTACATCAATGCGCTAGCGAAAAATGCTCGCGATTCGCTAGCGCCGACTTCCGAAATGGGTCTAGCCTGTGTGAAAACCCCACTGATGCTATGATTCCCTTGCTGAATCGCGGGGGGAACAATGAAGGGTTTTGTTCAAGGGGTAGATCGCCAGCAGACTACGCTGTTACCGGAATGCCTTGATGATTGGGTGGACGGGAGCAATCCTGTTCGGGCGGTGGACGTGTTCGTCGATGCGCTGCAACTGCGTGAACTGGGGTTCGATAGCGCCACCCCGGCAGCGACCGGCCGGCCGGCATATCATCCGTCGCCGATGCTGAAGCTCTATATCTATGGCTACCTGAACCGGGTCCAATCGAGCCGGCGGCTGGAGCGTGAGGCTGGCCGCAATCTGGAAGTGATGTGGCTGACGGGACGGCTCGCTCCAGATCACAAAACCATCGCCGATTTCCGCAAAGACAACGGCTCTGCCATCAAGAAGGTCTGCGCGCAATTCGTTGCCTTGTGCCGCAAGATGGGTCTTTTGGCGAAAGCGAGCGTTGCGATTGACGGCAGCAAGTTCAAGGCGGTTAATTCGCGCGACAACAACTTCACGAAAGGAAAGATGGAGCGGCGCCTGGCGCAAATCGAGGAGAGCGTTGCGCGCTATCTGAGCCAGCTCGACACCGCCGATCGCCAGACAGCCACCGGTGAGGCGCCCTCGGAGGAGCTTGCGGCCAGGACTACGCGGCTCAAGGAGAAGCTGATCAAGCTCGAAGAGGAGGTGAAGCGCCTCAAAGCGATTGAGAAGGTGATGCTCGCCGCGCCCGATCAGCAGGTCTCCTTCACCGATCCTGATTCCCGCTCGATGGCGACCAGCGGGCGCGGTTCCGGGATGGTCGGCTACAATGTCCAAGTGGCCGTCGATACGACGAACGATCTGATCGTGGCGCATGAGGTGACCAACGTCGGCACCGACAAGTCGCATCTCGCGAACATAGCCGGCCAAGCGAAGGTGGCATTGGAGGCAGAAAAACTCGAAGCCTTTGCCGACCGCGGCTACTTCAAGGGTGAGGAGATCCTCACATGCGATGAGGCTGGCATCACGGTCACCCTGCCGAAACCCCAGACATCGGAGGCGAAGTCGGAAGGCCGCTTCGGCAAGCAGGATTTCCGCTACGTGGCTGAGGAGGACATCTACATTTGTCCTGCCGGTGAGAAGCTGACCAACCACTTCACGAACGAGGAAAATGGAGTGGTCCTGCACCACTACTGGACCAACGCGTGCCGCACCTGCGCGCTGAAAGCCCAGTGCACGAAGGGACCGCAACGTCGTATCAAGCGGTGGGAGCACGAGCACGTTGTCGATGCCGTGCAGGCGCGCCTGGACAGAAATCCGGATGCAATGCGTACCCGCCGCGAGACGGTCGAGCATCCGTTTGGCACGCTGAAGATGCGGATGGGGGCGACGCACTTTTTAATGAAGACGCTGCCGAAGGTGGCGACCGAGATGGCGTTGCACGTGCTCGCCTACAACCTCACACGAATAATGAACATCATCGGTATTAAACCACTCCTGGCCGCGATGCGGGCTTGAGGAGCGTGTCATGGTGCTCGCTGTGAGACCCTTAGGGTCGCTCAGCATGGCCCGAGGCTGCGCCCGGATTGACTCCAGACCCGATACAGCAAAAATAGGCTCAGCCGATCGCGTCGAGGTCCATCACGCCCGGCTACTTGCAGTTATTGGGATACAAAAAACGTTTCCACACGGCCTGGGTCCAAACCGGAAATACTCTCTGCGAGCAGATGTCTTCCGCTCATCTCCCAACAGCGGACATTCGTCAGGGCATGCGGAAGCCGTACCGCTTCACCTTGACGATACCGGCGTGCGTCCTGGTCTCGGCGATCACCGAGGTCGACCCGGCGATCAGCGGCTCCAGCTCGCCGTCGGCACGGCGCGTGAAGCGCGCTCGACGATCGCGCCGGCCAGGATGCGCTCACCTTCGCCAATCTCGCGGACATGATGTCCGACTACCGTGATCAGTGACAATGGACTTGCGAACAGCGGCGGCGTGATGATCGTGCAGCCTTCGGGAAGCGGCTCCGCGCGGATAACCGTCGAGCACGCGCATGTGGAAGGCAATACATACGGCATTTTCGCCAACGGCGCGCGCGCCACCGGCACGATCTCGATGGCGGTGACCGACAGCGTCGTGGCGAACAATGCCGTCGACGGCATTTCCTCCTACACACTGGAGGCGGCATCACGTCCACCATCGTGGGAGCGGAGTTCATCCGTCCAGAACGGCAATACTGGAATCGTCGCCATCTGCCCGAACGCGTCCGTCGTGCCGTCGCAAACGCTGGTGACGTCGAACGTATACAGCGTCGGGGCGGCCCAGGGCGGCAGCATCTTGTCGTACCAGAACAACGAGATCGTCGGAAACCTCAGCGACCTAGCGCCAACCGGCGGGCTCTCTTTCAAGTGAGTTGACGCAAAGCCCGTTGCCGCGAATGAGATCCTTATAACTGAGAAACCTTGGGAGTTCCGCGCACGTCTGCAGCGGATCATTCGCGACCGGGTCCAACCGGCAGTAAGTCCAGCCATGTCGGTTATTGTGCCGAAAGCGGAAGTAATTCAGGGCGTCAGCGCGATTGCGAGAAAGATAATTCGGCGACCTAGAAAAGTCGGGTCGAAACGGCCTAGAAAAGAATTAAGCTGACACCCCTACCTGCATCGCTTGAGTTACGATGTAGTCGCGAGCATGCGCGATCACCGACACGTTGGTCACGCGCTACCATTTGTTGTTACCGAAATCACTTTACTCGATTTACATTTAGCAAACCGACATGGACAATTCTGATAAGGTCAAAAGTGTGGCCGATTTACAAGATGTAAGTATTCCCTCCCCGCGAAGTGCGGGGCGAGGGAGCAGGGCAGCGTTCGCTGCATTTCCCTTCGGGAGAGAGATGGAATGAATTGCGACTTGCCCGGTGCTAACCTCGCCCCGCTCTTGCGGGGAGAGGTCGGCGCGTGGCGCCGGATGAGGGGCTCTCCCCAAGTACGCGAAACGATGAATTTGCCATGATTTCGCTGTTCACCAACCTGTTCGACGGCGTCGCCTACGGCATGCTGCTGTTCGTGCTGGCGTGCGGATTGGCAGTGACCCTCGGGCTGATGAACTTCGTCAATCTTGCGCACGGCGCGTTCGCGATGGCCGGCGGATATGTCTGCGCGGCGCTGGTCAACCAGCTCGGCTGGCCGTTCTTCGCCGGCCTGCCGCTGGCGTTCGTCGCAAGTGCTGCGATCGGCGCGGTGCTGGAGCGCGCGCTCTATCGCCACCTCTACGCCCGCAGCCATCTCGACCAGGTGCTGTTCTCGGTCGGCCTCGTCTTCATGTCGGTTGCCGCGGTCGACTACATCATGGGATCGTCGCGGGTCTTCATCAAGATTCCGGAAGCGCTCGAGGGGCAAATCGATTTCTTCGGGGTCGGCATCGGCCGCTACCGCCTGATGATCATCGTGATTTGTGGCCTGCTGACCGTGGCGCTGCAGCTGGTGCTGGCGCGTACCCGGTTCGGGAGCCGGTTACGCGCGGCGGTCGACGATCCGCGCGCAGCGTCGGGCCTCGGCATCAACGTGACTCAGGTATTCGCCTTCACCTTCGCCTTCGGCTGCGGCCTTGCAGGTCTGGGCGGCGCGCTGAGCGCGGAGATCCTGGGCCTCGATCCGTATTTTCCCCTGAAATTCATGATCTACTTCCTGATCGTGGTGACGGTCGGCGGCTCCTCCAGCATCACTGGGCCGTTTCTGGCCTCGCTGCTGCTCGGCATCGGCGACGTCGCCGGCAAGTATTACGTGCCCAAGATGGGGCCGTTCGTGATCTACACCATGATGATCGTGATCCTGATCTGGCGTCCGAACGGCCTGTTCGGCCGCACCGCGGCCCGTTGAGCGCGTCATGAGCGCGCCGGCCGATGTCGGATACCACGCCAGGCGGCACGCGCGCTGGCACTGGAGCGAGATCGCGTTCTGGATCCTGGCGCTCGCCTGCGCGTTCCTGTTTCCCTCGCGCTACCTGATCATGACCGATATCGTGCGGCTGGGCCTATTCGCGCTGTCGCTCGACCTGATCCTCGGCTATGCCGGCATCGTCTCGCTCGGCCATGCCGCGTTCTTCGGCGTCGGCGCCTATTCGGCGGGGCTATTGGCGCTGCACGGCATCATTACCGAGCCGTTGCTCGCGCTGGTCGTAGCCGGCCTCGTCGCCATGGTGCTCGGCTTCTTCACGAGCTTCCTGGTGATCCGGGGCGCCGATCTCACCCGCTTGATGGTGACGCTCGGGATTGCGCTACTGCTGGAGGCGCTGTCGGAGCGCTTTTCGGATATCACCGGCGGCACCGACGGGCTGCAGGGCATCGAGATGCAGCCGATCCTCGGCCTGTTTGCCTTCGACATGTTCGGCAAGGTGGGCTTCTTCTACTGCCTTGCCGTGCTGTTTCTGCTGTTCCTGCTGGCGCGGCGGATCGTGCATTCGCCGTTCGGCCTGTCGCTGCGGGCGATCAAGAATAATCCGCTGCGCGCGGCCGCTATCGGCATTCCCGTCAACAGGCGGCTGGTCGCGGTCTATACGCTCGCCGCCTTCTATGCGGGCATTGCAGGCGCGCTGTTCACCCAGAGCACGCAGCTCGCTTCCCTCGACGTGTTCGCGTTCGAGCGCTCCGCCGACCTGATGCTGGTGCTGGTGATCGGCGGCACCGGCTATCTCTATGGCGGCTTGATCGGCGCCGTGGTGTTCCGGATGCTGCAGGAAATATTTTCGAGCATCACGCCGCAATACTGGCAGTTCTGGATCGGGCTGGTGCTGGTGGTGATCGTGCTGGTCGGCCGGCAGCGGCTGCATCGCTGGATCCTGTGGGCGCCGAACCTGATCATCGCCCAGCTCACCGGGCGAAAGACCGTTGTCGCCGTTCCCGAGAGCGAGGGGCCATGACGATCGCGCTGGAGACAAGGGGGCTGGAAAAGCAGTTCGGCGGGCTGAAGGTCACGCGCGAGCTGTCGCTGAAGATCGAGCAGGGCGCCCGCCACGCGCTGATCGGCCCGAACGGCGCCGGCAAGACCACCGTCATCAATCTCTTGACCGGCGTGCTCAAGCCCGATGCCGGGCGTATTCTGCTCGAGGGCAGCGACATCACCGATCTGCCGGTGCACAGGCGGGTGAGGCGCGGGCTGTCGCGCACCTTCCAGATCAACCAGCTCTACAACGATCTGACGCCGCTCGAGACCATCGGGCTTGCGGTATCAGAACGGCTCGGCCGCGGCGGCGACTGGTGGCGGACCATGGGCACCCGCGACGACGTCAATGCCGAGATCGCCGAGAACCTCGAACGCTTCCATCTGCTCGACGTCATGAACGAGCTCACCGCGACCTTGCCTTACGGCAAGCAGCGCCTGCTCGAGATCGCGGTCGCGATCGCCGCAAAACCCCGTGTGCTGCTGCTCGACGAGCCCGCCGCCGGCGTGCCCGAGAGCGAGCGCCACGATATCCTCGCCGCCGTCGCTGGCCTCCCGCGCGACGTTACCGTGCTCCTGATCGAGCACGACATGGATCTGGTGTTTTCCTTCGCCGACCGCATTTCGGTGCTGGTCGGCGGCGCGCTGCTGGTCGAAGGCCCGCCAGACGAGGTGGCGCGCGACCCGCGCGTCAAGGCGGTCTATCTCGGCGAGGCCGCCGATGCCTGATCTCCTGACAATCGAGAATTTGCGCGCCGGCTACGGCGAGGCCGTAGTCCTGCCCAACATGTCGCTGCGGCTCGCCGAAAGCCAGGTGCTGGCGCTGCTCGGCCGCAACGGCACCGGCAAGACCACGCTGATCAATTCGATCGTCGGCGTAACCCGGCGCTTCGGCGGCGCCATCGCCCTTGCCGGGCTCGATATCACCGCGATGCGGCCGGACCAGCGGGCGCGGGCGGGCATCGGCTGGGTGCCGCAGGAGCGCAATATCTTTCGCTCGCTGACAGTGGAAGAAAACATGACCGCGGTGGCACAGCCGGGGCCGTGGACCGTCGCAAAGGTTTACGAGATGTTTCCGCGGCTGAAAGAGCGCCGCGGCAATTTCGGCAACCAGCTCTCCGGCGGCGAGCAGCAGATGCTGGCGATCGGCCGCGCGCTCACGCTCAATCCCAAGGTCCTTTTGCTGGACGAGCCGACCGAAGGGCTGGCCCCGATCCTCGTCGAGGAGCTGTTGAAGGCGCTCGGCACCATCACCCGCTCGGGCGGCACCTGCACCATCATTGTCGAGCAGAACGCGCAAAAGATTCTGGGGCTTGCCGACCGTGTTGTGATATTGGAGCGCGGCGCGATCGTCCATGACGGCCCGAGTGCCGCCCTGAAAGCCGACCCCGCGGTACTTGAACGCTTCCTCGGCGTCTCGGGCGGCGCGGCACATTGAAGTTTACGAAGATTGTTGGGAGCAAGGACCATGCAAAGAACGAGACCCCATTCCGCGCCGACGAGGTCGGCAGCCTGCTGCGGCCGCCGAAGATCAAGGAGGCGCGCGCCAGGCTCGAGAAGGGCGAGATTACGGCCGAGGACTTGCGCAAGGTCGAGGACACGGAGATCGAGAAGGTCGTGCACTGGCAGTCCTCGGTCGGGCTCAAGCTCGCGACCGACGGCGAATTCCGCCGCTCCTGGTGGCATTTCGACTTCCTCAGCCGTCTGACCGGTTGCGAATTGTTTCACCCCGAAACCGGCATCCAGTTCGCGGGCGTCGAGACGCGTCATGACTCGGTGCGCGTGATCGGCAAGCTCGATTTCCCCGCCGATCATCCGATGCTCGATCATTTCAAATTCCTGAAGAAGCACGCCGCGACCGCGCATGTGACGCCGAAGATGACGATCCCGTCGCCCGCGGTGCTGCATTTCCGCGGCGGCCGCAAGTCGATCTCGAAAGCAGGTCTATCCCGATCTCGACGCGTTCTACGAGGATCTCGGCAAAACCTATCGCAAGGCGGTAAAAGCGTTCTACGACGCCGGCTGCCGCTATCTGCAGTTCGACGATACCGTGTGGGCCTATCTCTGCTCGCAGGATGAATTGAGGAAGGCGCGCGAGCGCGGCGACGATCCGGTCGGCCTGCAGGAAATCTACGCCCGCATCATCAACTACGCGATCGCCGAGCGTCCCTCCGACATGACCATCACCACCCATGTCTGCCGCGGCAATTTCCGCTCGACCTGGATTGCCTCCGGCGGCTACGAACCGGTCGCGGAGACCATGCTGGCTGGCACCAATTACGACGGCTATTTCCTCGAATACGATTCCGAGCGCGCCGGCGGCTTCGAGCCGCTGCGGTTCCTGCCGAAGGGCAACAAGATCGTGGTGGTCGGCCTCGTCACCTCCAAGACCGGCGAGCTCGAAAAGAAGGACGACATCAAGCGCCGGCTGGAGGAAGCCTCCAAATACGCGCCGCTGGAGCAACTTGCGCTGTCGCCGCAATGCGGCTTTGCCTCGACCGAGGAAGGCAACATCCTCACCGAGGAGGAGCAGTGGGCGAAACTGAGGCTCGTCGTCGAGATCGCGAACGAGGTGTGGGGGAAGTAGTTTCCGTGTCCCGGACGCGGCGCGGCACGAAGTGACGCGACGCAGAGCCGGGACCCGCGCCACGACCGAGATGTGGACCCCGGATCAGCAGCGCATCACGCCGCAAGAGGGCGCGCTGCGCAGCATCCGGGGGCACGCCGGTGCAGTTCTGTCACTTCGCCGCCAGATAGACCTCACCCAGCAGCGAGGAGTTCGACCACGGCACCTGCTTGCCGCCGGTCTTGGCGACGACCTCGGCGCGCACGCGCGTCAGCATCTGCTGCACCTCGAGCCCGGGCGTGCCGATGTGGCGCGACAGCGCCGCCGAGAACGGCGAGTTGGCGCCTTCGCCGTCGAGCGCGACCTGCCCGGGCGCGGTCGCAAACGCGATCAGCGTGCCGGCGCCGAGCGTCGCGCCCGAGCCGAGCGAAGTCGGCGCCGCCAGTCCCGAGCCGGCCTCGATCGCGCGGTTCGCTCCGGTGGCGGCGACCTGCTGCTCGAGCGGATTGTTGCGGCAGGCGTCGAAGATCAAAATGTTGGTGCGCACGTGGTCGTCGAGGCCGGCGAGGATCGTATCCATGTCGACCATGCCGTCGGTGAAGTAGCCGCTGCCCTCAAGCCGCAGATCGACCGGGATGAGATAGTTGCGGCCGTTGATCTGGACGCCGTGGCCGGCGTAGTAGACCACCGCGACCTGCGCGCGCGCCGCCTCGCGCAGGAAATCGCGGGTCATCTTCTGCATGGCGGCGCGGTCGAGATCGATGCCTTCGGAGACGGTAAAGCCGATGTCGCGCAGGCTTTTCGCGACCGAACGCGCATCGTTCGGCGGATTGGGCAGCGCCCTGACATTGGCATAGGCGCCGTTGCCGATCACCAGCGCAACGCGGTAGCCGCCGGTCGCGCCTGCGGGCGGCGACGCCGGAGCAGGGGTCGGCGAGGCCGCGGGCGTTGACGTCGCGGCCTTTACCTCGCCCGAGGGCGCGTTGCGCGGCGGCGAAGGCGCCGCCGCGTCGGCCAGACAGCGACAGGCGGACTTTCGCGGTCGCCTGGTTTTCCTTGCTGCCGGCATCCGGAGCCACGCCTGCGATCGTGGCGCCATAGTCCTGTTTGGCGTGCTCGTAGTCGCCCTTCGCCTCATAGGCGAGCGCGCGGTGCAGATAGGCCGAGATCAGCACGCTGCCCGGCGGCGTCAGGGTGGCGACCGGCGCATTCCCGCTGGCGAGCCGGATCGCCTCCGTGGCGTCCGCAATCGCGTGGTCGAAGTCGCCCTTGGCGCGCCAGATCACCGTGCGGTTGATCAGCGGCGAGGGCAGGGCGGGATTGAGCCGGATCGCCTGGTTGATATCGGCCAGCGCGCCGTCGAGATCGCCGAGCGCCTGCTTGGTGGCGCCGCGGTTCTGGTACGAATAGGCTTCGTTCGGATTGAGCCGGATCGCCTCGTTGTAATCGGCAAGCGCCCTGGCGTACTCGCCTTTGGCGCGCCAGGCGTTGCCGCGGTTATGGAAGATGGTGGCGTTCGGCGGACCGATCCTGAGCGCGTCGTTGAAGTCGGCAATCGCGATGTCGTCCTCGCCCTTGTCGAAATAGGCCGAGCCGCGCATGTTGTAGAGCGCCTGATTGGGTTTCAGGCGCAGCGCCTCGGTGGTGTCGGCGATCACCCTGGTGTAGTCGCCCTTCTTGTTCCAGCCGACCGCGCGCCAGAAATACACCGTGGCGAGCTTCTCGCCGGAAAACACCTTCAGCGCGATGATCCTGTTGCAGGCGTTGATCTGCTGGTCGGCGGGCGTGCCCTCGCTGGTGCAGAGCGGCCCGAGTTGCGCGTTGGATTGGGCCGGGACCGGCCCCGGCCACAGCGCGGCGGCGACGAGCGCGAGCAAGGCAATGGAACGGCGCATGACAATTCCCAGAGTTTCTGATTGGCTTGCGAGTGGTTTGTTGCCGCGGCAAGGCCGCCTGTTCAAGGCGTAGCCTAGCGGAAAGCCTGGGTTTCCGCCGGATTTATGTCCAGGATGGAGCGGACTGGAGCCGCGAGACCCGACGATGAGCGAAGTACCCGATCCCGGGCTTGCCGATCAATGCCTGAGCCGCGCGAAGGCCGATGTCGAATCATGGCTCTCCCACCACGAGCAGGGCCGTCTCGCTGTGCTGGCTCCGTTCGCCCAGATGTTTGTCTATCAGCTCAAGTCGCAGGGAAAGCTTGCCGACACGGCCTTTGCGATCGAGCAACTGTACAGGCTCTATTATCGCCGGGCGGGTGGTGAGGGTGAACCGCCGATGCCGGGCGGCGCGCTGAGCTGAGCTGGTTGAGGGCTTCGATGGTCGTTTGGAGAATTACTTGACGGGCAGACTCGCCGCGAGATCGCGCAGGATGGCCTTCGGCAGTTCAATGCCGGACAGTTTCCAGCGGAGGCCCTCATAGTGCAAGTCGATCGCGGCATGTCGGTCCGGATCCGAAGTGCCGCTGATCCGGATCGCGAGCAGCACCGGCTTGACGAATTCGAGACGGCCGAGCAATGATAGCCAGTTCGAGGTGTCGAGTCTCGCCAGCGCCGGCAACCCGGCGACAGCGGGCGCCCCGGGCGCATCCAGATTGCCGGACTTCAGTATTTGCGTGAGCTTGTCGGCGGTCAGCATCTTGGCCACCATCGCGTCCGCAATGGTGGCGCCATAGGTGTTGACCAGTATCTTCTCCATCGGATTGATCCGTCGCGTCGCGCCTATGCGTTCCAGATAGGCGCGCACGATCTGGTCCGTCAGCGAACGGCGAAGCCCGGTGACGTCGGTCCTTTCCAGGACCGCCGCGCCATCGCCGGCGTGCACGGCTGCGGCCAGTTTCGTCAATGACGATGCCGCGGATCCGAGATAGACCAGAGCGAATATGAGGATGGCGGCGACGATGCCGAGCAGCCAGCGCATCGGTTCTCCCGTTTTTCGATACGCCCGTGGATTGGCATGGACCGGTGGCGCTACTGTGTCCTCGGATACGTTATCGTGCTCCGCCGCGCGCTGATGGCGAACCGGGATGGTTTTGCATATCATTGGCCATTGCGGGGAAGCAACGATGAGATCGGCGTAAATGAGCACTGTGGCAACGGCTCTCGGACTTAGGGTTCCTTCAGCCAGGAAAATCTGGCTTCAGGTACACCTGTGGTTCGGACTGACCGCCGGTCTTGTGCTCGCGTTGATTGGGCTGACTGGATCCGTACTCGTCTTGAACAATCAGTTGTTGAAGATCGAGGTGGGCGACATCTTCGATGTTGGCGGTCCGATTCCTTCGCATCTCGACGTCGACCTGTGGATCGCGAACGCGCATCGCGCCTATGGCGACTTCAATCTCGATTCCGTCGTTGGACCGGGATTTGGTCTCGCCGGCAACGCGGCCATGTTGGGCGCCATTGGTGCGGGCAATACCCATTGGCTCATGACCATCGATCCCGTTAGCGGACTTCCGCTTGGGAACTACATCTGGGAAGACAGGTTCGCCACGTTTGTCTTGCGACTCCATGCCGGGTTGGGAACCACCGGCAGCTGGTTGCCTCGGGGTCGAGACACCCTCGCCTGGCTCGGTGTCGCCATGATCGTTTCGATGGCAACCGGGCTGTATCTCTGGTGGCCGCGCAACCGCAATTGGCGTGTCGCGTTCACCCTCAAGCGGGGAGCGCGCGGCCGAAGGCGATTGCTCGATCTTCATAACCTGTTCGCCGTTTATCTGTATGTGCCGTTACTCATTATCGCAGTCACCGGCGTCTATTTCCTCAGGCCCGACTGGATCGATCCGGCGATTTCGCTGGTCTCAGTCGACCGCACGCCCGACCCGGACGCGCTCGCGCGCGTGTCGAAACCAGGCTCGTGCCCGGCGCGTACGACGCCCGGCCAGGCCGCAGACCTTGCGCTGGCGCGCTACCCCTCGTCACGGCTTGCGGCGGTCAATATTCCCGGCGCGCAAAATCAGCCGCTTCTGGTGCAACTCGCGCCGCCCGACAATCTCGGAATGAAGGGGCAGACCCAGGTATTCATCGACCCCGAATGCCCAAAGATTTTGACCTCGCTCGACGGCGAGGCCACCGTGGCATCTGAAAGTTTCAAGGCCATCGTACATCCCTTGCACTTCAACCTCATGCTTGGTGCATTTGGTCAAGTGATCGTATTTCTGGCCGGGCTTCTCCTTCCGGTCTCGTGGGTGACGGGATTGTTGCTTTGGCTCGACAAGCGGAAAAACCGCAAGCGCAGTGGATGACGCCCGCCATCGAGCGCCGGGCGAAAAGTGCTTTGCGCCCATGGGCTTGCATCCCTTGGCGACCGAAACGATCTTGCGCTATACTACTGCAGTATCCGATGAGGCTTGGGGACAGTGAACCGCACGCGCCTGATGAAGTTTTGGCCTTACGCGGCGCTATCGGGCGTGCTGCTGATGTCGTTCGCTGTCGTCGTGTTCGAGCACCCGTTTCTGGAGCTGTGGTCATGGGCCGTTGGCTTTGCCGAGGCCCATTGGGGCCGCGCGTTCGGCAACGGCGGCCGGATCGTCATCTTCACCGTCGCATTGCTGATTCTCGAGCTGATCTTTCTTGATTGGAAGAAGACCTCCATCTATCTCGCGTTCGTCCAGCGCGGAAAGTCGGCGTTACTGGATGTCGGCTTTACGGTATTCTATCTGTCGCCGCTGAAGCGTTTCTCGGAATACGTCTTCACGTTCGGGGGGGCGTACCTGATCGCGAAATATGTGGACAAGGCCGCCGAGCATATCGGCTGGTTCCGGCTGGAATTGCCGAACGAGGGTGTGCTGGGGATCACGGCGGGCTTTGCCGTCTTCTACCTCATTTCGTCGTTCATCGCTTACTGGCAGCACCGGCTCCTGCATTGGCGCTGGTTCTGGCAATTGCACCGCTTTCATCATGCCGCGCCGGATCTCAATATCTTCACCGGATTTCGCGACAATCCGGCGGCGGCTCTCCTCAACGTGCCGCTTGCCCTGCAATCCCTCCTCATTCTCAAGATGCCTGACGCCAGTCTGTTTGCCGCGTTCTTCCTGACCAACCAGGTGATCGCGACGCTGCAGCACAGCCAGTTGCCCTGGAGTTTGGGATGGGTGGGCCGCTGGATTATCGCATCGCCGCAAAACCATCAATTTCACCATTCGATCGATGAGGAGCATCGGGACAAGAATTTCAGCAATTGCCCGATGTGGGACCATCTGTTCGGCACCTGGTATGGCGGGCCCAACCTGCCGTCCGGCTTCGGTATCCCGGATCAGGCGCACGTGGAGCGGCCACTGAGTCGAATGGCTCGTCGACGTATGGATCTTCTACCGGGAAGTCGCACGTTCGTTGGCAGCCTGGATACGACCAACTCGAGCGCGCAACGCGCAGGCGCAACCCATTTCGCAAGGCGCCGATACGGCGGCCTCAATTATTCCCGCCGAGTAGCCCCTTCGCGAAGAAAAATCCGCTTCATACGACCTTAGTCTTTTCTTTAGGTTAAAGGAGAATAACGGAGTTGTTCTAAGTGGAACGATCGCCAGCCCGTGCGCGCATTCGGTGACGTTGCGCGCGGTAGGCTGCGTAGGTCGGATTCTAGATTGCGACTTCGCTGCGCAATGTCTGCCTCGTCATCAGCCATTTGCTGGTGCGCATATATGGCAGTTCGATCCAGTAGTAGCTTGCGGCGGCTGCGACGAACATCAGCGGCGGGCGGGCTCGCGGCCGGATAAAGGTGCGGCGCTGCCGTAAACAGCTGTTGCCAGAGGTAGAGGCTATAGGAAATCCGGCCGACCCAGATCAGTGGCGGCCCACGTCAGAAAGGCGAAGACGCGACTGCCGCCGTAGAGCGATCCGACGACGAGCCAGGTCGTCGCCTCGGGCAACTGCCTCATGACGACGGACAACGCGCTCTCGATATGACCGACCGCGCTGTCGGGTACTGCGGAGAGCGATATGAACACGATCTTTGTAATCACGATCGCAGCCGCAACGAACCAGAGAGCGACCCCGACCGGTCTCCTCGCCAGTCGCTCGACCGTAGGCTCGAACGTCGCGGCGACAACTCCGGCGCAGATGAAGACGGAATAACTGACGATATGGACACCGACTTGAGGTCATGAACGTGGAGCGCCCTCCGCAGCAGCAGAAACCCGACGAGACCGGCCAGGATTCCGCTGAAGGCAACGCGCGGCATTGGCGCGAAAACAGAGAAGAGCAGCGGAAACACCAGATAAAATACCTCCTCATAGCCAAGGCTCGAGGGGTGGGCGACGAACCATTCGCAGGTAATGCTGGGGACGACGTCCGGCGACAGACACAGGAATCCGGCCGCCTTGATCGTGCTTGCAGGGCTTTGCTCGATCAATCCCGCCGCATTCGCGGCAAGCAGGCAAGCGAGATAGACGAAAAATGGCGGAACGATCCGCAGGAAGCGACGCAGATAGAAGCGACCGATGGCGAAACGTCCGGATTTGGCATATTCGCTCATCGCCAGTTTCGTGATGATGAAACCGCTGATGGCGAAGAAAATAAACACCCCAAGATCGTTGGTAGCAAATCTGGTCAGGCCGTAGCGTGTGTCGATGAGATGGCCGATGACCACCATCAGCGCAGATGCCTGCGCCAGCCATCAAGTGCGAGTATTCTTCCGGTCGACTGATCGGCGGGGGGCACCATCCCACTACCCTATTGGTTGGGGTTTCCAGCAACCCGCAATTCCAGCGCTGCGGTCGCCGGTAGATCTAGCTCAGGCGCCCAGGCGTTCCTCGCCGCTAACAGGAGCAGCAACATTCCTGGCCAGCGCGGCATCGCTGCGGGTAGACCGGCCTAGCCGGGATATTGCCATTCGAAATGGCTTGACGGCGACGGCGACCAAATCTCGGTAAAACGCCAGCAGATCATCCACGAATTGCCTGACCGGCCGCTCATCATATCCATGATCCGGAGCGCCATTGGCGCTCACGCCATAGGCCGACGGCTTCTTGTCGCCTTCGTACCAGGTCCCGAACACGTGATCCCAGAACGGGCATTCGCCGAAATTCTTGTCACGGTGCTCTTCGTCAATCGAGTGATGCAATTGATGAACCATAGGGGAAGCAAAAATCCAGCGTCCGACCCAGCCCCAGTTCCAGGGCAGCTCCGAGTGCTCGCAAAAATTGACGAACTCATTGACGATGAGGAAAACCAGTAGAATGCTGTCCGAGACCTTCAAGAACGTCAGTGGCGTGACGAGGAACAGCACGCGCGTGAAGGTCTCCGCAGGATGTGTACGAAGCGAGGTGATAAAATTCAGTTCCGGCGCCGAATGGTGGAAGCGGTGCAAATGCCAGAACAGCGGCGTATGATACAGTCGGTGAACCCAGTAGCCGACAAAATCAAACACCACGAAATAGACCATCACCGAGAACGCGATCTCGAAGACGCCATCGGAAGGCAGCGTGATGCGCCAGGTCAGATAATTTGACAAGGCATTGCCGAGCCGAGCCGCGCCGAACGACACGCCGAAGGTGAGAACAATTTCGACGAACAGGGCCAAGCCCGAAGATTGCAGCAGGGCGAAGAAAACATCGACCTTTGCAGACGTGCTGCGTCGGACGAACAGCCGATACATCACGGTCTTGTTCCAATCCCGAAACAAAACCTCGGCACACATCAAGAGCAGCGCTCCCAGCAATACCATCATGGGCTGCCCAAGAATGTGCTTCTCGACAAAATAGACCCAAAGCCGGTCGTAGATGCGATGAAGCTGATCGGCGTCCATCATCGATTGATAAGCCTATGATTTCAAAAAGAGAAAATCTGCGTCCGATCATGAAGGATACACGTTGCGGGCTTTAGGGTCAATTAAACCGCGCTGAACCGCGCTGCATGCAGGCCCATCGCGTCCAGAGTTGCGCTTGAACCTGCGCGCAGAGGCTAAATTATCGAGGCGGATCAACGTGCGGATCCCGCGCCTCAGCGCCTGGCTCGCAGCCTGATCACCAGATCGACCCGGGATATCTCGTAGCCGTCGGGAACGGCGGCGATCTTGCCGATCCGAATCTGGGTCATCGGGATATCGCGGATCTCGCCCGATCCCTCGATGAAGAAGTGGTGATGATCGCCCGGTCCTGGTATCGAAATAGGTCGTGGAGCCGTCGACGCCGATCTCGCGCAGTATCCCCATCTTCGCAAACAGGTTGAGCGTGTTGTAGACGGTCGCGAGCGATACCTTGCGCCCCGATTGCGCCGCCTCGCTGTGCAGCATCTCGGCGGTCAGATGGCGGTCGCCTTATGCGAACAACAGTTCCGCCATCATCACCCGCTGCCGCGTCGAACGCAGGCCCGTTGGATCGTTAAGAAAAAACGCGCTTGATGGCGGATCGGCCGGCGCAGTTGAGTAGCAAGAAACCAGCAGGATTCCGCATATGGTCGAGCCCCGGATAAGCCTCACCCAGCCACCGCATAGTGCGAGCCTCCACCCCCCTTTAGCTTTCGACTAAGGCCAGCCGACGTTCGAAAGCTGCAACCGCTGCGCATCAGCGATATCATCCAGCCTGCAGCGAAAATGCCATGGACTGAAACGGTATCGCAGTTCCGCTTTCAGTTGTCCGGTGAACAGGAACGCGCCTTGGTTGACATTGGCTCGCTGAAAACGCGCCTGCTTGCCGCCCACAATGTCGACGTCGAAGCAGTGGCTGAACTCGACCGGCAAGATCAGCAGCGAGGTGCCCTCGCTTTTAGCCTCAACGACGAGGCGATCACGAAAGACCCTGATTTCCGAAGAGCTGCCTGCGACGAGCGACGGCGGCACGTGTTCGTATACCGTCGCATCGTTTGAGCTCCCGGGATCGGCCATCCATCGCGTGGCCGCATCCGTCGTCTGAACCAGAGCGGGCGAGGTGGACCAATACCCTCCCGTTTTCGCGTCCCGAATTTCATACAAGAACAGAGTCCACTTCTCCGGATCCTCCGGGTCGGCGACAAAACGGCTCTTGGGCGCAAGATTTGGAACTGGACGGTCGGTGATGACGAACCGTACTCCCAGCATTGCAAACAGGCGCGGCTCGAAACGCGTAACCGTCGTGACGCCTCGCACGTGCTTTTCTGTTCGCGCGCTCAGCAACCGCGAGTTGATTGCGTAAAAAAATGGCGACGAGAACGGGTTGATTTCGGTGAGAGTGGGGATGTCGAAGTACCACATCCCATAGTAGCGGTGATCATTGCCCGTCCTAAACGAAATAGCTTCGGAATAAATATACTGCCTGCCGAATGGCAACGGGACGTCGTGGTGTTCAAAGTCGGTCCCACTTAGGTTTACAACACGCCCGCGAAAGACGGCTCCTTCCTCGAAACCGATTTCGGACTTTAGCAACTCCACCAGCGACGTACTCCGCGGTGGCCAGCGTAGAGGATTTTCCAGACGGAACTGACTGTCCGAATATGGGTGATGCAGTGCAAATACGGATGCCCACGGCAATAGAACAAGGCCGGGCATGGCCCACCTGAAAGGCCGCGGTGAGTCTATCCACCAGCCAACGAACAAATAAGCGCTAAAGATTGCATAGAAAGGCAGGCAGAACATATCTACATACATGCCGATAGGGGGCCCTGACCACTTCACGCCGCCAATCTGCGCATACAAGAGAATGCTCAGCTGCAGCACGATGAAAAGGAGAAAAGCAATCGCGAAGATTCGCAACCGCCCTCGCTCGCGCCACCCGACGAGCACCGCGCCGGCTAAGGACGTGGGCCACAAATACGGTCCAGGTCCAGCGCCAGCGCCAGCGCCAGGGCCACCCGTAAGTATGAGAAAGGATTGGTCCGTCCATTTGACTGGATGCTCGACGAGATCATCCCAGAAGAATGTGGTGCGGGCGTAATAGAACAGAGCGTAGCCGTAAGCCAAAAATGCCGCGGCGAGAGTCAGAGAGACAAACGCTGCTGCGGCCGATTTCCGCAACCGCTCCGAATTGTCTTTGGCTGCGGCGACAGCAGCCAACCCAAAAACCAGCAGCATTACGCTGGCAAGCGCGGCGAAGACCGGCAGGACGATTGCCAAGTGCCCAAGCAAAACCAGGATAGTCAGGACAAGTATCGCATCCGTCCTGGTCCGGGTTCGTCCGATCGCGATAAAGGCGCATAAGGCCAAGGTACTTTCCGCAATAGCTTCCATGGAAATATGGGTTGCCCCAAATCCGCTGCCCGGTGAGTGCCGGGACAAAATATGGCAGCGTCAACAAGGCTCCGATCAGGGCAGCGGCCAGGCTCGTGAGGCGGCCGGCGCCGAGGCATCTTGCCAGGACGATCGTCGAAAAAAAGAATTCCAGTGCAAATACCAACAATGCAATAACCGGCATCCACTCAATGTCGGCGAGCGACGCAAGGATAAATCCCGGCATCAGCTGCGTTGCTAGTCGGAACCCAAATATCCCCGAGCCCCTGCAAGAAATTCAATGAAAAGCCTATCTCCGGACTCATCCATTTCTTTTGCGAAGTCACCATCGCAAGAATGAATTTTCCGTCAAAACGGTAGAACAAGGCGTCCCGCATATAGGAGAAATTGACTGCGCTGAGCGCCGCGAACGAAATAGCAGGCAGAGCCCACCAGTAGCGACTGCGCACGATGGTGGAGAAAATCGTGCTCTTCACGGAGCGCTCTGAAGACATTGGGCGTCTTTCAAGTCACCTGTTCGGCAAGTGCTTCTGGCGCATAAATGCGCCAGCACGCGCCTCAGCGCCTGGCTCGGAGCCTGATCACCAGATCGACCCGGGAGATCTCGTAGCCATCGGGAACGGTCGCCATCTTGCCGATGCGGATCTGGGTCATCGGGATGTCGCGGATCTCGCCCGCTCCCTCGATGAAGAAGTGATGATGATCGCAGGTCCTGGTATCAAAATAGGTCGTGGAGCCGTCGACGCCGATCTCGCGCAGCATCCCCATCTTCGCGAACACGTTGAGCGTGTTGTAGACGGTCGCGAGCGATACCTTGCGGCCCGATTGCGCCGCCTCGTTGTGCAGCATCTCGGCGGTCAGATGCCGGTCGCCTTGCGCGAACAACAATTCCGCCAGCACCACCCGCTGCCGCGTCGGGCGCAAGCCCGCCTCGCGCAGCATCGCTTCGACGTCACGCGGAGCGACGATCGGTGGCCGCGCATACGGAAGGCGCGCCGGGCCCGATGGCGGGCTCAAGCAAATCCAGGGCCGCAACGTCCGTCGCCGTGGCATCCATGGCTGTGCTGTTCGTCTCTGTCATGTCGGTATAAATCGCCGTGTGAGAGCAAAAATTCCCGGAACGGCTCCATTGAAGCAGCGCAGCGGGAACACTACAAATATTTGTGCTGGCATGCACACGCTATTCATTCGGCAACTGTTGCCGAAAAGCCACAAGACGTCGGAATATCGACCGTCCGTGCCGGGAGGAAAACGACCATGACCATTCAGAATGATGCGCGCAGCGCGGCCCGGCGGCCAGGGCAAGGCGCCGGTGGCGGCGCGATGCATCGACCATGTGAACCTCTCGGTTCGCGATCTTGATGCTTCGGTGGAGTTCTATTGCCGGCTGCTCGGGGTCGAACGCAAGGAGGGCGGCGAGGACAACGGCGTCCGCTGGTGCATCCTCGGCGCCAAGGACAAGTTCTACGTCTGCTTCTTCGAGGTGAAGGGCGGGGTCTACCGGCCGGGCGACGTCCATGTGAACCATGTTGGCTTCGTCGTCGACGACATGGAGGAGACGGTGCGCCGCATCCACGATCTCGGCTACAAGACTGCAGTTCAACGATGCGCCGGTGCAATGGCCGCGCAGCCGCTCGGCCTATGTCGCCGATCCCGATGGCATCCTGATCGAGTTCACCGAACGTTTCGGCGGCGGGCTCGACTGAATGCGCTATCCTGCGCTCGCGCGCCGGCCGAGACGCGTCAAGATGATTTTGCGCGTTTCCGGCGCACAGAGCAGCGCGGCCGCAAGCGCCAGAGCGCCGTCGAGGCCGATCCAGATCAAGGTCGCAACGCGCGGCAGCTCGGGCATGATCGCGGCACCGGCTGCGAGCGCGAGCGTCGCGCCGCAGCCCGGCAGCACGAGGGTGCGAACGAGCCATGGCCACGCCTGCCCGGGCAGGATGAGGCGATGGGTCATGACGATGAGCACGGGAAACATCAGCGCGTTGGCCGCAAGCCACAGCGCGGCAGCCGCTTCCATTCCGTAGCGCGGCACCAGGATAACCAGCGCCGCCGGATAGAGCAGGCACAGCGCAAGATTGATCCGCAGCGCGATCGCCGTGATGCCGTGGGCAAACTGCAGCGAGAACGGCAGCGCCATCTCGACGTTCACGGTGTTGGCCGCTGCCAGCAGCGCGATGAGCCAACCGAGCCTGGCCGCGTCCGCAGCATCGGCCGACAAGAGATGCGCGATCGGGGAAGCGTAGGCGATCAGCAACAGGCCGGCGGAAACAAAGATTGCGGATGCGAATTCGCAGGCCTGCCGGTAGGCGGCGAGCAGGGCATCCGGACCGTCCTGCTCCTTGAGCCGGACGAAGTAGGGGAAGTAGGTGTTGGTGAAGGGCGCCGCCAGGCGCTGAATGGTCGAGGTCACGGTGACCGCGAGGCTGTAGAGGCCGAACAGATGCAGCGGCAGCAGGGTGGAAAGGATGATCTTGTCGCCCAGCATCGCGATCTGCGCGAAGGTCACGGCAAGCCAGGTTCCCGAGGTGAATTTCCAGGTGCTCCGGAGCAGTGCGGCGTCGAAGCGTAGGCGTTGCGGCGAAGGCGGCAGCAATCCCCAGATGACGAAGCCGAGAACGCCGGCCTCGATCGCAGACGCGATGACCTGCGCGGAAAAGTAGACCAGGGGGCTCGACCCGAACACCAGGAGCCCGGCAACGCTCAGCACGCCGCGGAACGCGGTTGCCGCGACGATGAGGGCGTTGGACAGTACCTGACGCTGCAGGCCGATCAGCGTTCCGTAAAAGAAGTTGGCCGGAAACAGCAGCGCCAGCGCGCCGCCCATCAGCGCCACCGACGCCGCAACCTCAGGGGCGGCAAGCTGGCTGACCGAGAACCACGATGCCGCGATCGACCGCGCGAAAAGCGCGACCAGCAATCCGAGCAACAGCCCAATGCCGCCGAGCAGGAATTGAAGTGTGAATACCACGTTGCGCAGTTCTCCGGCGCGTTCGCCGTCCGCGCCGCGCCGCGCCACCTCGCGCACGGTGGTCTGATTGAGGCCGAGATCGAACAACGACGACAGCGCGGCAAGCGAGGCGTAGAAACCGATCAGGCCGTAGCTCTCGCTGCCGAGCAGGCGAAAATAGATGATGCCAAAGACGAGCGAGAAGATCAGCCGGGCGCCGACGCCGGAAAAATTGGCGGCGATGTTGAGAGCCTGACGATTGAGCATGAGCGGTTTCTTGCAGCGCCGTTGGGCTCGTCGGTCCAAAAGACCAGTTCATGCGCGGAGTAGCCGGCCCGCGCAAGGTCTTTTGCGCCCCGGCCGCGCGACCGGGGCCGGGATTGACCTTGCAACGGCCCGCCGTATCATTTGCCGCAAGGCAAATTCCGATGCGCCATGTCGGCGGGAAAGACAGCGATTACAGCCATGGCATCGCTCACAATCGTCGGGTTCGCCAGCGGCAGCCCGCTGTCGCAGATGGCCATGGCGCGCCTCGCGCGGGATCACCACCTCGCCGCGATCGTCGGGCCCCCAGCGCGAGGAGGCGTGTTGCGCAAACTTGCGCGCGCCTTGCTGCGGCGGAAAAATCCGCTCGCCGGCTTCGGCGCTCCCCTGATCGAGGCCGGCGAGGTCGGAGCGTTCAAGCCCGACGTCATCGTGGTGGCCTCATTTCCGCGGATCATTTCCCCGAGCGTGCTGGCTGCGGCGCGCCTCGGCGCGCTCAACATGCATGCCTCGGCGCTGCCGCGACACCGCGGCGTCGATGGAATTTTCGGAACCTATTGGGATGATGACCGCGAAGCGGCCATGACCATCCACTGGATCAATGAACGCATCGACGCCGGCGACATCGCCGCGCAGCAATCGATTGCGCTGGCGCGCGGCCGGCCGTCGCGTGAACTCTACATGGAACTCGCGGCGATCGGCGTGGAATTGCTCTCCGGCGTGCTGCACCAGGTTTCCTCGGGGCAAATACCGAGGCAGAAGCAGGACGAAAGCCACGCCACCTACGAATCTGCGGCCGATATCGCCCGCGCGCGCATTCCATTGAAGGAGTGGCCGGCCGAACGGGTATGGCACGTACTGAGCGGGCTCGGCGACCAGCGCTCCGGCCTTGTCGCCGACGAGGCCGGGCAGCCGCTGATGCATGGCCGCGCGACGCATTATCGCCGAGCTCACGACATTGAGCCGGGTCATATTGCAGCCGTAGATGCCGGCTTTGAACTCCACTGCAGCGACGGCATCGTCACCGTCGAACGGCGCCGCTAATTCGGCTTGCCGATCCAGCCAGCCCCGTGCAAGGTGATGCGAGCCCCGCAATGAGAAGGCGATACTCGTGCGTTTGAAATCGATGGCGAAGGTCGTCGCCGGTAGCATTGCCGTTGTCGTTCTTGCCCTTGCGATTGCGGTCTATGTGCACATCGGCAGAAACATACCGGCGGTGGGCCCGCGGGATCTCAAGTCCGTCGCCCCGGGCGTCTATACATCGCCGCCGCCGGGAATTGTTTCCGTCAAGGGAGAATGCAGCGGCAAGCTCACGCTGACGCCGTCCGGCTCGCACTATCAGACCGCAACGACCTATTCCTATCCGCTGGTGTATGACTGCGCGTCGAAAACCTTTACGGTTCTCAACAGCCTGCCGCATCTCATCCTCGCGGGCGATCTCACGCTGACCAGGGACGGCTATTACCTGCACCAGATCCGGTTCACCGATGCCGGCCAGACCGGCAGCTACTTCTTCTACGATCGGGACGGCAAGGAAATTCGCGAGCTGCCGCAGCCGGAAGACCTCAAGGTTCATGACATGATCCTGGGTGAGCATGACGCCACGCTTGTCCGCTATGCGCCCGATTGGGACTCCGCGGGTTGCGGCGTTCCCGCCCCGCTCGATGTGGAGATCGTCAGGAAGTCCTTCGATGGAGAGATTCTCTGGAAGTGGTCAACCAAGGGTCATTTCAATACGGCACAACGTGTTTCGACCGACGCCAGCATGTTTGCGCCCAGGGAAAGCCGGCAACGAAAAGCGTTCTCCTGGCTGCGCAACTGCTACACCTCGATCGCGCGCCGGTTCGTCAAGTTCGATGTGCCGAGGGGACTGATCTTTCCGAACGGCGGCGCGCTCTTTGCGCTGGAAGAAAACGACTATGTTCACGTCAACTCGATCCAGCGGCTGGAGCCGTCGGGCGATATTCTGGTGAGCTCGCGGCATCTCGATACGATCTTTACGATCGACGAAAAAACCGGTGCCGTGAAATGGATGCTGGGCGGAAAATTTTCCAGGGCCACGGCGAACCGGCCGGTTGGCGATCCGCGCGGCGGCTTCTCGCATCAGCATTATGCCCGCATTGTCGGCAACCGGCTTTGGGTGTTCGACAATGGCAACCTGTTCCCCGATCTTCCCTCGCGGGCGGTCGCCTATCAGCTCGACTCGAATCCACCCAACCGTCTGGTGTTTGAATTCAAGGAGCCCAATGGCAAGCAGCGCTATTCACTCGGCTCGGTCCAGCCGCTTGCCAACCATCAGCTTCTGATCGGATGGGGGGCGGTCAACGACCCTGATCTGGGCGCGCCGCAACGAGCGGTGTCGATCGTCGACACCGATGACGGAAAGGAAGTATTTTCGATCGATATGGCGCCAGGCTGGATCAGCTATCGCGTGAAGGCCGCGCAGCAGTGAAGATGCGGATCGGCAGGTCTCATGTGCGGCATTAGCGTCATTGTCGATCCGCGCGACCCGGCGCGCCTGGTCGACCGGTTGATCGCGATGCACGCGGTGATCCGCCATCGCGGACCGGACGGTGAGGGCTTTCTGGCTGCCGACAGGAGCAGCAATGTTGCGTGCGGCGCCGCGCCCGACATTCTGCGTTCGACCGAGGGCCGCGTGTCGGCTTTGCGTTCCGGCGGCTGAAGATCTGCGATCTCAGTGCGCTCGCCGATCAACCGATGGGCAGCGCCGACCGCAAGACCTGGGTCGTGTTCAACGGAGAGATCTATAACTTCCGCGAGCTCAGGCTGGAGCTTGAATCGCTGGGCCAGGTGTTCCGCACCCACGGCGATACCGAGGTCGTGCTCGCCGCCTATCAGCAATGGGGCGAGCGCTGCTTCGATCGTCTCGACGGCATGTGGGGCATCGCCATTCTCGACCTGCACCGCAATCGGCTGGTGGTGTCGCGCGACCGCTTCGGCATCAAGCCGGTCTACTGGAAGCTCGACGCGAACGGGGCGATCCTGCTTGCCTCCGAAATCAAGCAGATCCTCGCGGCAACCAATGAAGAGAAGCCGAAGGCGAACCATCCGCTGATTGCGGCATTCCTGCGCGGCTTTCGATATCCGACGCTGGAGGAAACCTTTTTCGAGGGCATCCGCTCGGTGCCGCCGGCGACCTGGTGCGAGATCGATCTTGCGGCTCCCGCCGAGCCGCGCTTCCAACCTTACTGGAATCTTTCCGACTACACCGCCGCGGACAACAAGCTGTCCTATGATGAGGCCGTTGCCAGGGTCGAGGCGCGGCTGGCGGCGGCCGTGACTTCACACCGCCAGGCCGACGTCAAGGTCGGCGCGCTCTTGTCGGGCGGCCTTGACTTATCGACACTGGTCGGGCTTGCGCATCGCAATGGCGCTGCGAAGCTGCCGACCTATTCGATCGGCTACCGCGATGCCGCGCCGGCCTTCTGCGAGATGCCCTATGTCGACGCCATGACGCGGCGCGACGGGATCGAGAACCACGAGACGACGTTCGACGCGGCCTGGATCGCGGACAATACCGACCGCATTCTCTGGACGCTGGAAGAGCCGCCGCTGGCGATGCCGGCGTTCGCGCAGTTCCGGATGTTCGAATTCTGCGCCGAGCACGGCGCCACCGTGATCCTGGACGGGCAGGGGGCCGACGAAATCAGCGGCGGCTACGGTTATCACCAGCGCGCCTTCATCAAGGAACGGCTGCTGCGCCGGCAATTTCCGGCGGCGTGGTCGGAATTGCGCGCAATCGCGCGTCGCGAAAAACGCTCGGCCGCGATGGTGTTCTTCGATTTCTTTCTTCGCCACTACACGAGGCGGCGGCCGCAATTTCCGTGGATCACCGATGCCGGCCCGAGGAGCGGCGATCCGGACTTTGCGCTCGCCCGCCGCGATTACGGGCGCGACCCCTCGCTGGTCAACCGGCAACTCTATTTCGACGTGCGCTGGGGCAACGTGAAGATCGTGCTGGGTTATGGCGACCGCAACGCCATGGCCCACTCGATCGAGGCGCGCGTGCCCTATTTCGACAGGGCGTATGTCGAACTGATGTTTTCGCTTCCCGATACGTTCAAGATCGGCAACGGCGACCGCAAGCGCGCGCTGCGCGACGTCGCGCGCCGCTACGTGCCTCCGGAAATCACCGAGCGCGGCGATCGCATGGGCTACGGCACCCCGGATGAAGCCATGATCCGCGGGCCGCTTTCCGAACGTCATCGCGGAAGCGGTGAACGATCCCGGATTCCGCGCCGCCGGGTGGATCGTGCCGGAGGAGGCGGATCGGCTGCTGCGCGATTTCCAGGACGGCCGGCACAACGATTTCCGCGCCATCTGGCGACTGTTCGTACTGAGCCGGTGGGCGCGCAGGTTTTCGCTCACGGCTTGAAGTTGAGCATAACCGCCCAGTTGTCCGGTATGACGAGATGGTACAGGAACAACGCCCCGGGCGGGCAAATCAGGATCAATAACCCACCCCAGATGTAGACCGGATTCACCCGCCCGCGTGACATTAGATCGTGGGCGATGCCTGCTGCCACGAAAACATCCTGAATCAGGAAGTGCGCATTGCGCCCGCCGCGCCAGATGATCGGCAAGCGGTCGGCCACCGCGTCCAGCAACGCGATCGTAGCCAGAAACATCAGGCGCTTGTGGGTCTCCGGCTTGCCGCGCAACAGAAGGCCTGCAGTAACAAATATTGTGAACAGGACAAGATCGACATGCGGGACAACGTAAAATACAAATGACTGGAATACGGTGGCATCAAGCGCCGGCATGGCGCGGCCCTGACGGAACACATCAACAGAGATTTGGATGGTGAGGGCAATCATGAGCCCGGCCAGCACAGCGCCGGCCACACCGAGCCGCCGGTGAACATTTGTCCTATGCGAAGCGACGAGCACGCTCTGGGTGAGGAACAGCAGTATCCAGCAGCTGAATGCAACCATGTGGGCCTTCGCCCATATCGAGACCAGCTGGGTAGCGATGTCCGTCTTCAGGAAGCTTGTGGTGAAAGCAACGATCGCGGTAGCAACGATCGCCAGCGCCATCGCCACGAAGAACAGGCGGTCGCTCCTCGCGCGGACCGCCAGGTCGGCTGGAAATTTCATCGTCACGCTACCGGTTGAATTTGGCTTCATGGTCAACACCGCTCGATCGCTTCAACCCACTGGACAAGGGATTTTCGGGCCAGCCGAGCTTGTGATAATGCATTCTCCGGTCAAAGGAAATTGCCGGGCCGGGCCAAGATTTGCCTTGCATGTCATCTGTGTTAAACCTGCAACTTCTGCCCCTGCGCTTGGCCATGGATCTCTGAACGATGTCAGCCGGACGAGCATTGGAAGTCGACGATCTCATTGAGACCGACCCCGCGATTCTGGACCAGGTTCGAAAGGATTTGAACCAGGAATATGTGCGCCTGATGAGTCGTGCGCTGCAAGCAGCCCGCCGCCCCGCATCGGGCGACGGAGCATCGCCGGCAGCGACGCCCAATTCGAGCGAGAAACCGGCCTAGAGAAGACGCTGACGGCAGCAACGGTTCTGGGGAGCGAGGAATGGTCAGTGCCGCAAGAGTGATGGAAGTTGCCGACGACGTTCTTGCGTTCGAGAACGTCGAGCGAAGGACCGATCCGTATCTCCACGTCGTTTCGCCGCGGTTCTATACCGAACCGTTCGCGCAGACCCTGCTCGGCTGGCTCGAAACCAAATCGAATTGGGCCCTCAACGAGTCGATGCGCTACGAGCAGTACGAACTGGGCTTCAGCCACTTTACGCACTGCAAGGAAATTCAGGGGCTTTGGGACGGAGGCGTGCTGGCCCGGATTCGGGACGGCGTGACCCGTGCGATCGGCTTTCCGGTTTCGAGCCGCATCAATGTCTCCGCGCACAAGATGTTTCCGGGTCAGCAGACCTACATCCATACCGACAAGGTGCCGCATGAGACGCACCGTATCGTGGTGACGCTGAACCGCGGGCGTCCGGCGGATTCAGGTGGCAACCTCGTATTGCTTTCGGGATCGAAGCCGGCGGATATGGCGGTCGTCTTCAAGCAAATCTCCAACTCCGCCGTCTGTTTCGGGCTGGACTCGAAGTCGTATCACGCGGTGAGCCGCGTCAGGGCCGAGACGCGATTCACGATCATCTATACGTTCCTTTCGGATGCCGCGACGGAACTGCCAAATCCGAACTTCTTCGTAGCCTCATGAGCCGGTCGGTGCACCGTTCAAGCGTGGTGGGATGATGCAGGGCGATCGCAACACCGGCCGCAAGCGGGCACGCCGCATTCTCCTCTGCGCGAGCGGCGGGTTCATCGTCTACTCGCTGCCGCGGATCATCCTTCACCTGCTTCATCACTTTGCCGACGATGTGCAGGTCGTACTCTCACGCGCGGCTGCAAAGCTGGTGTCGCCGCATGCAGTGGAAGTCGCCAGCCGCAATCGCGTCTTCATCGAGATGGATGATACCGGTGATGGCGTCTATGTCCCGCATATCGAGCTTGGGCGGAACGTCGACCTCGTCGTCGTCTTTCCCGCGACGGTGAACATCCTCAGCAAGGTCGCAAACGAAATCACCGATGAACTCATTACCGCGCTGATCATCGCTACCGAAGCGCCGGTACTGTTCATGCCGGAATCGAACCCCGCGATGATCCATCATCCGGCCGTGCAACGGAACATCGAGCGGTTGCGCGCGGACGGTTATCTGGTGCTGCCGCAGATTGCCGGACCGGAAGTGGCGACGCGCGAGGACATGGAGCGGTTGGGCGACAATTTTCCGATCCCCTCGCTGCTGTTGCAGATGTCGGCGGTTCTCGCCGATCCCAAATCGGGTGGGATGGCACGCCGGAATACCGCGAAAAGCTGACGATTGCGGTCGCGGCGCGGCCGAGAATCGGCTCTACGATCAGAACCCGTTGATGATGTGACCGACCAGCGTAGGCCGTCAGGCTGGCGAGATTGCTTATCGTGGGGATGCTGACGAGTGCGGTCGCAAGTCCTGGCCGCGCGTCGCGCGCGGCGAGCGCGATCGCGAAGGCCGCTATCAGCGGGAAGGCGACAATCTGTTTCGCGGCCCACTGGACGTCCCGTGCCTTGCCGAGGTCGAGCCGTCCCAGCCACGGCAAGTGGTTCAGCCAGGTCATGATCGCGATTATCCCAAGCGCGATGATCGCATGGCGCACCCGTCCGGTTGCCGCGAATGCCACTGCTGCCATCGCCAGCAGCGGATGACAGATGAGATGCGCCGTGGTGATCGCCTCGGCGAATCCCGATCCCGATGCTTCGCCAAACAGATTGTGCACGCCCTTGAACAAGTCGGGCAAATCCGAAAGTGCCTCGAGTAACTCGATCACGGCGACGACGATGAGTACGGTCCGCAGCCCGAGCTGTTTTCCCTGTTCGGTGCCTGCGGGCGAGACGTCCGGGACTGCGATCCGCTCGATCATCTCTGCACCCTCCTGAGGGACGATCAGCTCAGCTTAGTTCGAAATGTGTGGCTGCCAATGACCGGTACCGTCAACCCTTGCCGCGATGGCGTATCCTCCGCAAAGCCGGATACAAATGCGCCAATCAAGGCCGATTTCGGCTCGGCGGAGGGACGGTCGCCGCGGCGACGTCACATTGACAGAACAGGCCGCCGGCGAGTATCTTGATGAATTAACGCGCATATTGTCTTTTGGGGCTCTTGGGCGGCGACTTCGCCTGGCGCGTTGCAGCCAGTATTGGACCAGTGGGGTTCCGTGGTGCCTATAGATGCTGACCGGCTCCAATACATCTACCACCGGCTCTGGGTCTTTTTTGTCGACCATCATCTGCTGGGGCCACCGGCCATCGTGACCGGAGTCGTGGTTTCGCTGATTGCGGGTGAGGCTCTTTTTCGCGATTGGAACAAGACGACCGCATATCGGCTGTTCGTTCGGCGAAGCACCTCCGCAAAGATCGATCTCGTTTATTATCTGCTGCAATTCACCGGCGTCGTGACCTTGCTCGAGATCGTGCTGTCATTTGGCCTCGCTATCGGCGGCAACCAGCTGGGCAATGCCGCCGCTGAACATCTGCACTGGGCACGCATTACGCTCCCTTCCAACGGAATACTCGAAATCGCATTCTCGTTCGTGGTCTATTGGATTGCGACCGGCTTTTTTGGCTATTGGATACACCGGATGTATCACCAGCCGCTATTCTGGAATGTGCATCGGTTCCATCATGCCGCGCCCGAGCTGAACTTCCTGACCGCGCATCGCGTTCATCCGCTGGAATCGCTGCTCCGCGTCTTCAATTTCCTGTCGCCGATCATCTTTCTCAACGTTCCTGACAACGTGATGCTGGTGGCGCTGTTTGCCGGCAACTTCGTCAACTTTTGTCAGCATTCCGAGCTGCCGTGGAGCTGGGGCTGGATCGGGCGATGGATTTTTGCGAGCCCTCTGGTTCATCAGTTGCACCATTCGACCGATGAGGAACACCGCGACTCGAATTTCAGCAACTGCCCCCTCTGGGATCATGTGTTCGGCACCTGGTATGGCGGAACAAAGAGGCCGACCGAATACGGGGTCGGGGATGCCGGGTACGATCGCCAGCCGCTCAGGCAATTCGTGCATGACACCGTGGTTTTCTACAGAAGTTTGGGATTTGTGCTCTCTTACCCGATCCGCAAGGTGATGTCGTTATGGGAGGTCAGAGCCGAAAATCCCGGTGCCCCAGCGCCTTAACCGAGGGGCGAGACAAGAGCGACCGCCAAGCGTCGAGACGGCTTAGGGGCAACTATGGGCGGCGAGGCCGACAATTCCGGTTTGTGCGCCAATTCCGGTGGTGTCCTGTGGGGCGCAAAATTCGGAAATCGGCGAAACGCGCGATAAATGGGCGAAAATCGGCTCCGGTTCACTCCCCGACTGAGGCTCCAGCGGTCACACTGCCGAGAGATTCCGTAGTTCTCCGGCATCGGGCGGCCGAAGACCTTGACTCATGCGACCCCCCCTGTGGTAAGTTTTTCTCACAGGGCCGTGATGGGTCATTTTCGACCTTACCGCGATCCCTTGCGTTGGCTTTTCGGTATGACTGAACGTTACGTACGTAATCCGAAGATCGAGGAGGCCCCTTTGGGCAGCGATATCATGCTGTTCGATCCGGCCAAATCGCAATTCTATGTGCTTAATTCGACGATGGCGTATCTGTGGCGGCACTGCGAAGGTGAATTCGACATGGAAGGGATTGTAAAATCCGTTCCAAACGCGTTTGCCCTGTCTGAAGGGGCCCCGGTTGCCGCGGATATGAAGGCTGGTCTCGACGAGCTGCTCGCTCTCGGGATGATCACGAAGGGGTAAATCATCAAGGGGTAGCCTGTCTTCTTAACCTGAAAAGGGAATTGCGATGAACAAGCCGATCGATACCAAGAACACCGAAGCCCAGGCCCAGACCCTTCCGCGTTATGAGGCGCCGAAGATCCAGGCGATGAGTGAAAAGGACATCCTTAATTCGTTCCAGATCACCCAGTCGATGGGTGTGTGGTGGGGCATCGCGAGCTGCTGATCCCTTTGGCGTCGTAGGCGTCCTAACGACGGGTTGGCCTTCCCTTTGGAAGGCCAGGGCGGGCTAGTGCGAAATCCGAGTTTGGCGCGTCCCGCGTGTTCGTTTGGGGCGCGCTTGGGGTATCAACGTGCACCAAGCTTTGGCCCAACATAAGTCAGAACGCGGTTCTGAACAGCGCCGCTCATTTGAGGCGCTGCTTCGGCAGCTCCGGGAATGCGGGCCGGCCGACATGGTTTCCATGCAGGCCGATATGGCCGACCGTCGGATCACGATTGATTGCGACGATGAGACGTTATTTCCTGATTTTTTCATGATGTTTGGCGGCGCCGGCGCGGCGGCGCCCGGTCGATCCGCGACAATTTCCGCGCTTCCTTCCGACATTCACCTGGATGTTCGCGCCCGCGTCCACCCGGATTTCGGATGGTTTCGGCTGTCGGGCCGCAATGAAATTCCGTTCGACGGCCTCGAGTTCGAATACGCCATCAATGAAGCGCGCGGAAATTTCGTGGCACTCCCGGTCGATGAGGCGGGCTGGAAGAGCGTCGCGTTTCGTGACTCGGATGTGCCGATGTTTGCCTTCCGCGATCGCGACTGCATTTTCGCCCTCGGACCGAAGTGGCGTCTCAGCATCGTCTGGTTTCTGTTCTGGCGCCTTTTGCGGATGCGATCCGACGCCATTTTCTTCCACGCCTCGGCGCTCGGCATCTTTGGCGAAGGCACGATTTTCGTCGGTCCGTCCGGGGGCGGAAAGTCCACCACGTCGCTAGCGCTTGCCGCCCGTGGACACAACTTCCTGAGCGATGAGGTCGCAGGCTACATTCCCGATCGCGGCGAACTGATTCCGTTTCGCCGGCCCGTTGGCATCAAGCCCGGGCCGCGCGCCAGGGCGGTCGAGCGCGGCCTGCCGGCTGTGGCTGCGGCACAGATCGAGCGCGACGGGTTTTTCCGGGTTGACGTCGATACCATCTTTCCCACCCGGGCCCCGCAACCAGTTCCACTTCGCCGCGTCGTCTTTCTCAGGGGGTTTGCGGAGCGTCCGTCCTTAGAACGTATCAAACCTGGGCGGGAGGAAATCGTGGAACTTCAGCCACTTATGAGTTCGTTTTTGAACGCCTCGCATAGCCGCCGGATATTCGAATTGACCCGGCTGCTGGCGACTACCAAGGTGTATCAGCTCCATCCCGGCGATCCGGACGAGACCGCCCTTTATCTCGAAGAGGTTTTCGCATGCGAATGATTACTTCTGTAAGCGAGCGTGGACGCGGCGTTGCAACATTCCGCTATATCAGCGTCTGGATGATGGAAACGGCCGCGCGCTGGACGCCGATCACGCCCGAGATGGAAGCGAAGGTGATGATGGGCCGCCACATCTGGGAATACGCCCAGATGGCCGACGCGCTGGGCAAGCGTACCTTCGAGTTGCGGCTGCCCGAACAGCATTCAATCGCGCCCGTTGCCACCTACGATGCGTTCCTGAAGGACGTGGTCAAGGCGTCGACGACGGCAGACCGGATCGCAAGCCTCTATGACGGCGTGATCCCCGGGGTCATCGCGCGCTTCAAGCAGTACATCGCGGCGACCGATCCGATCCTGGATGAGCCCACAATCGTCGTCCTCCAGCGCAATATCGTCGATCTCGAGCGTCAACGGGTCGATGCGGCCGAACTGCAGCGCGAATTGAAACTCAGTTCGGGTGCGGCCGCGGCTATCGCGGCTCGCGAGAAATCGGTCGCGGAAATCGTTGCTGAAGAAAAGGTGGCGGCATGAACATCGAAGAAATTGGCTTCTACAAGGTAGGCGACACGGTTTTGCGTGAACCGCCCGCTCGCGATGATTGCTTCAAGGTGGTCAACCGCGACGCCGACGCGCACGAATACGGGGACAATTCCGAGATCGCCCGCCGCGAAATGATTCATCGCCATATGGCGAACGAGATGACCAGTGTCGACATGGCCGCGATATGCGTGGCCGAGTTTCCCGACGCGCCCTGGGGGCTGCGCATGGAGTTGGCGCGGCAGGCCTGGGACGAGGCCCGACATGTGCGGGTGCTCTACCGCCGCCTCAAGGAATTGGGCGGATACAAGGGCGAGTTCCCCGTCAGCACGCTTGAGTTCGACATGACCTGCGCCGTCGACAATCTGGTCGGACGTATCGCAATCCAGAACCGGACGCTCGAGGCGGGCGCCATGGACGTGATCGGAGGCCTTTCCCTGAATTTTCGGGCGATCGGCGATGACCGGACCGCCGATATGCTGGACGGCATCAACGTTGACGAGATCCAGCATGTCCGCTTTGCCAACCGCTGGATCAAGAAGCTGGCACAGAGCAATCCCCGGGAACTGATGCGAATGGCGGCGGCGATCCGCTTTTTGACCGCGGCCAATGCCAACTTCCAGATCAAGGAAGGCGGAGAGGTGAACGCCGTGGGCGCAAAACTGGCTTCACCGGAAAAGCGTATCCCGGCGGTCAATGTCGATCTGCGGCAGGCGGCGGAATTTTCGGAGGACGAGATCCACGAAATTCTGCGTCAGGCGGGCTTCCGTACGCTTGTTCCACGGGAGAAGTCCGCGTGAAACCCGATTCCGCAAAGCCGCTCGATCCCAAATTGTTCGGCGACAACCCTGTTCGCGATGCGCGGTTTGATTCCAAGGATCGCTGGCACGAATTGCCCAACTATCCTCACGACAATCCGCTTTCCGTTCTCGAGTTCCTGACGCGTCAGATGAACGAGGAGATCAACGCCACCGAGATGGCGGCGCGCAATCTTGTCGACTTCCCGGATGCGGATTGGGGATTGCGGATGGCGATCGCGCGCCAGGCCGCGGACGAGGCGCGGCACGCCGCCGCGTTTCGCCGCCTGCTGGAGCAAAGAGGCGGCTACCTCGGGCAATTCCCCGTCATCAATTTCCAGTTCCGGATCATGATGATGATTCCCTCGCTGATCGGGCGTCTGACGGTTGCCAACCGCAGCTTCGAGGCGGCCGGCATGGACGCGATTCAGGACGGCATCGATTCGTCGAAGCGAAAGGAAGATGTGGAGTTCACGGCCTTGTTTGACCAGCAACTTGCCGATGAAATGCAGCACGTTCGCTTCGCCAATGAATGGATCAAGAAGATCGTCGATCGCGAGGGTGCGCGGGCAATGATGGCCCTGGCGCGGGCGATCGCCCACGCCAACGCGGCGATGAAGGAAATCGTCGGCGATGATGTCGTGTTCTATCCGGTGTCTGATGACTTGCGCCGCGAGGCCGGGTTCACCGATGACGAAATCAAGTCGGCGCGAGTACTCGCCGATCAGAAATAATGGGCGCGGCCGGCGGCCTGGAACAGCTGTCGACCGCGCAGATCGACGGCGTCGCGAGCCTGTGGAAGCGTGAGCGCCGCGAACTCACGACATCGTTCAGCGGCATCAGCATGTTGCCGGCGATTGCACCCGGGCAACCGGTTACGGTCAGATGCGGAATCGAACCGATGGTCGGGGACGTCGCCGTCTTTCGTTATGACAATCAGCTTGGCGTCCATCGCGTGGTGGCCCGCACGACGGCCTGGTTGCTGACATGGGGCGACAACAACCCGTTGCCGGACGAGCCGATCGTGCCTGACCTCGTCATCGGGGTAATTCGCGACGTGGCGCCGGGTCCAAAATCGTTGCGCCGCAGGCTCTTGCTGTGGTTTCTTCGATCTCCGCGGCAGCCGATCGAACGCTTGACGCAGCGTATCCGGCGCGTCTATCGTGTGCGATCCGTTTGGGGACAAGGACCGCTGGTGTTTGCGGCTACTTTATGGCGGGCGCTGCTTCGCCGCGTATTGCCGAACTGACGGGGGCCGGAATGTCCAGCATCAATGATACCGGCGTTGGCTCGTTGGGAATCCGTGCCCGGATCGAAGGTGCCGCCTGGATTCATTCGGCGTCTTTTGATTTTTTCCTGCTGATCTGCGCGCCGCTCGTGACGCTACCGATCCTTGTCGGCATCTATTGGAAAATACCCTTCCTCGCCATCGGCTGCGCCTTCGCGCTCGCGGTCTCGCACTATGCCTCGACCCTGGTGTTTTATTTCTGGGACGACAACCGGGAGTATTTTCGCTCGCGCTGGCTGGCCTTTTTCGCCGGCCCGCTGATTCTCGCGGTCGTTTACGGTCTGGTGCTCGGCTTCGAGATACCCTACGTGGTTCAGGTCGTGCTGTTCGCCTGGAACACCTGGCACGTGTCGCGGCAGAACTGCGGGATTCTTTCGATCTATCGCAGCCGCGCCGGCGTCTCCAATATCGAGCAAAAGAAGGCGGCCAACAACGCGATTGTCGCCGTCAGCGCCTTCCTGGCGATGTGGAATATCAATACCCACCACGAAGTCATGGGCTTCTTTGGATGGTTCTCGAAGGATCTTTACTGGATCGTGAAGATCGTGTTCGGCGCCACCGCCGCGTTTTGCATGATCAAGCTCGGCATCGCCCTGATGCGGCGCAAGGAACAGCTCGGTCTGGCCGAGGGTTTGTTTCTCACGGCGAGTCTGGGCTTTTTCTATCCGTATTTCTTCATCAAGGATTCCACCATCGCCACGGTGGCGATGCTGCTGCCGCACTACGTTCAGTACCTGACGCTGGTATGGCTGCTGCACCGTCGCAAATTCGGAACGGCGACCGAAGGTGCTCCCGCCGTGCTGCGCAATATCAGCTCAAAGCTCGTTTTTCTCATTCCGGTGCTTATCGCGACCGGACTTCCGATCTACTGGGTCTGGGGCTACATGGTCAGCATCGGCCAGGAGTGGTGGTTTGGAACGGTCTACGTTCTCATTGCCTTTGAGCACTACTATCTGGATGGCCTGATCTGGTCGTTCAGGCGGCCGCATGTGCGTCAAACCATGCTGCCTTTTCTGCTGCGCCACCCTTCGCGGGCTCTGTCGTGATTGACCTCTTGCCTTCAGCGTTGCTGAACGGGCTCGCCTGGTTCGCTTCGCGCGCGGAGGCGTATCTGGCGCTGACCTTGCGCGATTACGCCAAGCTGGGTCTGGTTCTCGCCGTCACGGTCGCTCTCGAAATCGCTGCACGCAAGAACTGGCGGGTCCGCTACGGCTCACGCAACTTCCGGATCGACCTGCTTTATTTCGTGTTCTATTACGGCGGCTTCTACCATCTTTTCCTGTTCGTATGGATGTACAAGGCGCTGCACGGACTGGTTGTCGCGTTCGCGCCCTGGATGCAGCTCAATCTGATGGCTTCGATGCCGCCGGTGCTGCAGATGCTCACCATCATCATGGTCTCGGATTTCGTCGGTTACTGGAATCACCGCTGGAAGCACTCCAACCGTTATCTGTGGGCGTTCCACAGCATCCACCACTCGCAGACCAAGCTGACCATCGTCAGCAACCACCGCTTTCACGTCGTCGACGAAACCCTGCTGCGGCTTTGGCTTTTCATTCCGTTCCAGATCCTCGGTACCGGCGTTGCGATGTGGCTCTGGCTGGACTTCCTGATGGCGTGGGTGCTGTATTTGCAGCACTCGGAGTGGAACTGGACTTACGGTCGTTTAGGCCGTGTCCTGGTCAGTCCGGTTTTTCATCGCAAGCACCACGCCAAGGATGCGCGATTGTACAACAGCAATTTTTCGATGTTGTTCTCGTTCTGGGACGATTGGTTCGGCACCGCGGAGCGGACGTTGCCGCCGCCCGCCGAGCACGGCATAGAAGGAGACCCGGTGCCGGAATCGTGGCTGGGACAACTCGCCTATCCCTTCATCGAGATCGCGCGGGACCTTCGGCGGAGCCGACCGGCTCCTCAAGCCGTCGTGCCGCCGGTCAGCCCAGCCGAGTGACGCGGCTCCCACCCGAGCTTTGGCCGATCGTGTGCGGCCTTGCGACTTCGCGCCCGTGGCCCCCGCAGGGCGACGCCGACGTGGCGGCGTTCTTCGATTTTGCCAATCGCCAGAAGTTGCTGCCCTTTCTGATGGCCGATGAGACGCTGCCGCAACAATTGATGGCGGCAAAGCCACGCTTTCGGGCGCTCGATGCCCTCAACCGCAGGCGTTATGAACTCAACCGCGCCAGCACGCTTGAGCTGCTGCGTGTACTCGGTCCGGACGGTTTTCTGTTTTACAAGGGCGCCGATTATCGGCACCGCATCTACGACAGTCCGGAACAGCGATCGATGAACGACATCGATCTGCACATTCCCTGGGCTCAGGTCCCGGAGGCGATGCGCAAGCTCGAAGCCGCCGGTTATCCCCGCAAGTATTCGTATCACGCGGCCTTCTCGCCGGGCCACTACGAGGTGTCGGTCGTGGTCGGCGATGTTCTCGTCGAAATTCATCGCAGTTTCTCGCAGCGCGTGCGCGCCGCCGTCGACTATGACGGCCTTTGGGCGCGGCGGGAAAGATTCGAGCGCGACGGGATCAGCGGATCCCGGATGTCGCCGGCCGATGCGATTCTCGCTCATGCGTTTCACCTGGCCAAGGATGAATACAGCTCCGAACTCGTTCGATACCTCGACTTCTATCTTCTACTGCAGCGCCATGAAGGCGAGCTGGATGTTTGCGTGGCGCGCGCCAAGGCCTGGCAAATCGAGCGCCCTCTGTTCGGCGCGCTGCATCTGACGGCCGCGATGTTTGCGGAGCTGAAAACTCCCGCCATTACTGCGGCAATGAATGCCTTGCTTGACCCATCTACCCGCCAATATCTGGCCGATCAGATTCTGCCCGACCCGACGGTAGAGCCGAGCGGATGGGTTTCCGGACGGCGTATCCAGCTTCGGCGGAAATTCGCGTTGGTGGACCGGCGCTGGCGCAAACTGGCATTCGTCCTCTATTTGGCCTATGCGAAGGTGGGCGGCCTCACGCTGGAATGGCGGGCGCGCAAGGGCGGCCTGAATGTTCCGTCGCGGGCGAAGTTTCAGGCACACCGCGATGCAAACCGTTAAATTCGTTCGTGTGGCGCAGCCGCAACAGCGGCGCTGCGGTCCGGTGATATAAACGAACAAGGGGGAAGAATCGGCGGTTGGGGGACGATGATGAAGCGGCTTACGGTTATTGGCATCGCAATCGCCCTGATGATCGCAGCGCCGGCGGTGGCGGCGGACCTGCCGGTCAAGGCCCGGCCGATTGCGGTCGATCCGGCCTACGATTGGTCCGGCTTCTATATCGGCGCAGGGACCGGCGGGGTCTGGACGACGGAAAACAGGTTCATGCCGGACCTCCCGCTGGTCGGAGTTCCGCCGACGACGTTCACGGCGCATTCGAGCGACTGGATCTACGATATCCATGCCGGCGTCCAGGGACAGTGGGGTCGATGGGTCATCGGCGTGGAAGCGGCTTATAACGGCAGCCGGAGCAATATGAGAGGCGACGTCTCGGTATCTCCGCCCGAGCCGTTCACGACCCTCTCCGCGACCATGCTCGTCACCGATTTGTTCACGATTGGCCCGCGGGTCGGCTACACGTGGGATCGTCTGATGGTGTATGGAACCGGCGGCTACGCCGGCGCGAATATCGACGGACGCTATACCTGCACCGGCACCAACTTTTTCGTGTTTCCGGGAAGGGCGCCCTGCGACTTCCCGCTGTTCGGGGTGCTCGCAAATTTGAATCTGAGCGGCACGACCTGGAACAACGGCTGGTTTGCCGGCGCGGGGTTCGACTACGTGGTGTATAGGGGATCGTTTGCCGATATTCTGCTCGGCGCGGAATACCAGCACTTCGATCTCGAATTCAGGCAGGCGGTCACCTGCACGCCGGCACTCTGCCCGGGCGTGCCCCACCAGGGCTTTCTGCACGACGCCAGTGGCGATATCGCGCGGGTGCGTCTGAGCTTCAAGACTCACGGCTGGCAAATTCACTAGCGCGCCACTGGCGTTTTTTTGCAATTTGTCTTTCGATCGCTGTCCCCAGGACGCTATGATTTGCGCTGAAAGCAGCCATGCCCGGGAAATTCAGCGTGTTCTTTTTTCTCTCCAAGACCGTCGGCGTGATGCTGCTGCCGTCGAATCTCATGGTCGGCGCGGGCGTTGCCGGACTTATCCTGCTGCTCACCCGATTTGCCCGGCTCGGCCGAAAGCTGGTCGCTGCAAGCATGTTGTTGCTCGCCGTTTGCGGCTTCACGCCGATCGGGAATGTGCTGCTCTATCCGCTCGAGTTCGCGATTTCCACCATGGGACGACACGCGCGGTGCGCCGGACGGCGTCATCGTGCTCGGCGGGGCGATCGAGCCGGATCTGTCGGCGATGCATGGCACGCCCGTGTTTGGCCCTTCCATCGATCGCCTGATAGGCGCAGCACAGCTCGCTCACCGGTACCCGAACGCGCGCATCCTGTTCTCCGGCGGCAATGGCAGCCTGGACTCGGCCGATCCGGCGAGGGAAGCCGATTTTGCGTTGCCGGTTTTCGAGAGTCTCGGGATTTCCAAGGATCGCCTTATCATGGAGCGGCGTTCGCGCAACACCGAGGAAAATGCTGAATTCTCCAGGGCTCTCGTCTCCCCGAAAGCGGGCGAGCGCTGGCTGCTGGTGACCTCGGCCTATCATATGCCGAGGGCGGTCGGCATTTTTCGCAAGGCCGGATTTGCGGTGGAACCATACCCGGTCGACTGGCGCATGGGCGGCCGCGCCAATCTGCTGCGGCCGTCCCGTTTCTTCATCGGCGGGCTTGGCCGCATCGATACCGCTTCACGCGAATGGATGGGTCTCATCGCCTATTGGATCACCGGCAGGACCAGCGAACTGTTCCCCGGTCCGGAGCCGAACCGGGAACGGCAATGACTTCGATTGAGGCCAATGCCGATCGGCGAGACCGCTTTACCGGGCCCGGAAGTTCCACTAGAGAAAGCCGCGCGCGGCAATCCTGTGGACCGCGCCGTGGGCGGTCGGGCCAGATCGATCATTATCTCCAGATGATGTCATGAAGCGCGAGCATCTCTTCGGCCTGATCACCTTCGTCATCTGCGTGCTCGTGATCGCCGCGTGCGTCGAAGGCTACGTGCGCCTCTTCGCCGACAACGGCATGCAGATCGACCTCGAGATGTTCAAATACGCTCGCGACGTCAAGGTGATCTCGCCCGATCCCGTCATCGGTCACGTCAACGGCCCGAATCGCGAGGCCTACCTGATGGGCGTTGACGTCGCGACCAATTCAAAGGGACTGCGGGACCGGGAGATTCCCTATCAGCGCACGCCTGGCGCCTTGCGTGTCGTGATGCTCGGCGATTCCGTGACGCTCGGCTGGGGCGTACGGCCGGAGCAGACCTATTCCAAGCTGCTCGAGGGGATGTTCGCGGAAAAAGGCATCAAGGCCGAGGTCGTGAATACCGGCGTCGGCAACTTCAAGACGATCCAGGAAGTCGAGTACTTCCTGACCGAAGCATACAAATACTCCCCCGACCTCGTGGTCGTCTCCTATTCCGTCAATGATGCGGAAATATTGCCGCCGCATCACGCGCCTGGCGTGTTCGAGCGCAACTGCCTTTCCTGCATGTATATCGCCGGCCGGTTCGATACGCTGCTCCGGCGCTTCTCCGCCGAGCCCGAATGGCGCGAGTACTATCTCGGCCTCTATCAGGACGGCAAGGGACCGGGCTGGCTGAAGTCGAAGGAATATTTCAGGAAACTGCGTGACTACTGCAAGGATCACGGCATCGGCGTGCTGATCGCCAATATTCCGGAAATCCACGACGTCCAGCATTACCAGCTTCAGAGCATCACGGATCTCGCGCACAAGATGGCGGACGAGGACGGCTTCGAGTTCGTGGACTCGCTGGATTGGATGCGCGCGGTGGATTCGCCGAAGCTGTGGATCGCGCCCGGCGACCCGCATCCCAACGTTCTGGGGCACCAGTTGATCGCCCAGGCAATGTTCTCGAAGCTCTATCCGATGGCGCAGGCGCACCGCAAGCCGGAATGAGCACGGCGTGATCTCCGCGACGACGCGGGACCGCGCATCACTGATCCGACGATCTCGTGAGCTTGCCGGGCGGGACATCCGCCTCGGTTGAGGCATTGCCGCCGAGGCGCGCGAGCGCCCGATCCAGACCGAGCAGCTTGCTCAGTTTCGCGGTCAGTTCAGGCGAAAGATCACGGCGGAGGTGATGGGGATCGCGAAACAGAAATTCGCCGTCGAGATACGTCAAGCAACTGCCGCTCGCGCACATCGCCCGCGATAGTGAAATGCTGAATACGCCTTCGTTCTTGCTGGCAAGTTCATCATAAACCCTGGAAAGAGCAAACTGGTTGGCTGCTGACGAAAGCGGAAGACTCTGCAACGGGATTGGCGCAGACCCGTTTGGCGTTCCGCCACAGCGGCGTGCCCTTGCTGCTGGCGCACGGGATGGGGTCGAAGTCGAAGACCGGAATGCCCTCAACCAGCAGAATCTGCTTGCCCATCGCCCGGATTTCGTCGATCGCCGCCTGCGTCTCCTGCCTGACCAGGTCCAGACCATGTGCGACGCTTCTCGGCTCGGGGTCATTGTCGGTCTGCAGCATGTCCAGAAATCCGGGCCATCTTGACGCAAAGATTACGAATTCGATTTCCGGGGAGCGCTTGAGCAGATTCATGCCGGCCGCCCGGTCGGCGACGCACACGTCGGGGCGCTGCATCGCCATGTCGGAAACGGATTTTACCCGGCCTCCCAAGGGAGGCGTGCAGCCGTTCAGCAGGGCGATCGCGCGGTCGGTCTGCCTGCCAGCGACGTCAAGATAGGGCAGCAGATGCGATGAGTGGCTGTCGCCCCATATCAGACCGCGTACTGCCGCCGTATCCCAGGGAGAGCCTACCACGCAGTTGAGGCCGAGCGCGGTTGCGGAATAGGGGCAGCGGAAGCTGAACCACATCGCCGTCTGATCGCTTAGCCGGGCGAGCGACGCGGGCATGCGCGCGGGGAATCCCCGATTGACGGCGACGTCATATCCGCCGAGCGCCACCAGCAGCGCGGCGGAGAGCGCAACGAAGATGTCCCGCATCGGCCGAATGCTCTTGCGGCGAAACGGCTGTTCGATGAATTTCCAGGAGAGCGACGCGATGGCGAGGCTCGCGACGACGATGACCAATCCCTCGATCAGGTCCGGCTGCGCGTTATTGTATTTCTTCCAGAATGCAATGATCGGCCAGTGCCAAAGGTAGAGCGAGTAGGAGATCTTGCCGATGAACCGCAGCGGCGCGACGGCGAGGAGCCGATTTGCAAAGCCTGACGGCGCGGCGGCGATGACGAGCATGGCGCCGATGACGGGCGCCAGCGCGTTCAGGCCGGGGAACGGCGAGGGCCTCGTGAGCGTGAAGGCGGAGGCCGCAATCAGGATCAGCCCCAGCAGTGAGGGGATTTGCTGAAATCGCGCGGGCCAGCGCCAGAAAACGATCAGCCCGCCGGCGGCGAATTCCCAAAGCCGCGCGTGCAGCAGAAAAAACGCTGCCTTCTGGTTGACGCCGACGGCCCATACGCTGACCGCGAATCCGATGACGGTGCAGGCGGCCACCGCGAACGCCATGCCGGCACGGCCGCGCCGGAACAACCACCACGCCGCCACCAGCAAGGCGGGCCAGATCAGGTAGAACTGCTCTTCGACGCCGAGCGACCAGGTGTGCAGCAGCGGCATCAGCTCCGCGGCGCCTTCAAAATATCCGGTGTTGCGGTAGAAAAACAGGTTGGAGAACGACAAGGCCGCCGCGATCGCGCTTCTGCCGAGGACGCGGTATTCATCGGGCGCCAGCATCACGTAGCTGGCGGGAACGACGAACGACAACATCACGAGAAGCGCGGGCAGGATGCGCCGGCATCGCCGTGCATAGAAGCCGGCGATCGAGAAACTGCCGGCGCTGCTCTCGTCGGCGATGAGCCTCGTCATCAGGTAGCCGGAGATCACGAAAAACACATCGACGCCGACGAACCCGCCGGTAAACAAGGTCGGGTCAAGATGAAACAGGAGCACGAGCAAAACCGCTACGGCTCGAAGCCCGTCGATGTCGAAACGATATATCATTTTGCGAAGGGTACCCCGAGGCCTCTCCGCGTACAAGGTGACCGGGCCCTCCCAATATCTCGCACGTCGACGCAATGCGCGACGCGCCGAAGGCGCCTGAATTTCGCGGCAGGTTGCGGCAACCTTCGAGGCTTGCGCGATGGCGCGCTCGCGCAGGCAATCCGGGCGCAACCACGTCGTTGGATTGCAAACAGTGATTGCTATTTGTTCTGAGGCGATCCCAACCTCGAGCCGACCTGGTCAGCCACGAAATTGGCCAGCATCGTTTCTCCCCGCTTGCCGAAGTGACCCGACTTGTCGGCGTAGATGGTGTCCGGTATGTCGTCAAAAATCGCCAATGCGGAAACGATGCCTCGGGACTTCAGCAGATCCGGGTGGCGTTCAATGAGCGCATAACCCTCCGAGCCGCCGCGAACCATGAGATCCGATTCCGGGAGGTCCGAGGATCTTCCTTTCGGCTTCCGTCAACACCTTCTTCGAATGATATGCATTTGGATGCACCACGTTCAGATACGCGGCGCCCACGGAATTCGCCATCACCTTCATCAGGTCAGAGCATCGCAGCCACATCTCGAAACTGTCTGCAATGACCTTCTCCCGTGAGGTCTTGATCGGCATATCCAGACCGAGCCGTCCTCGCACGTTTTCCCACCCTGTGGCTTTGGCGAATATCTGATTGTACGCAGTTAGTTTGCTCTGCAGGCTTCGATCGTAGAAAGCTTTCAGGAATCGGTTTTTCACATATGCTATGCCGCTCCGGCTGTTCTCGAGCAGCAGCGTGTAACGCCTACTCTCGGCGCGCGCGTGGGTTACGCCGTAGGCCAATTCGTAATACTCGGGCGACGATTCTTCCATCGGCGTGAGTTCATCGCCAATCGCAAACAAAATGTTCATCGGCGGAAATATCGGATCGACCCCGTTCTCGAAATTGATCAGCGCGAAAGCGAACTCCAGCGCGCCATCGACATTCAGGACGAGATCGATGTGTTGGCCCGCGGCGATCAGATATGCCAGCTCCATCAGCTGCTGCGGCTGCTTTCCGGGGCCCTGGGCCATATTGTAGACCACGACATTCCTGCCGGCCAATTGCGGAAGCGCCTGGATGGCCTGCTGCACCGATGTGCCGCCATACTCCGGATTGACCAGTCTCGATGCGACCGAGCCTCCGAAGACGAAGACGACAAAATCGTTTGGCTCCGGCTTGAATGGAACCTCGCGCGGCTTCTCGATCTGGGTGAATCCCAGATTGTTGGTCTTGTAGAAGGAGCCGCGGTAGGAATATGGCCCGGTATAGCCGAAGTACGGGTGCAAATGCCGCTTCATGCGGGGGTCAGCGGCCGCGGGGGCAGGCTTCGGCTCGTTGAAATAAATGAGAGATCCCGTGCTGCGGTAAAACAGCGCTGCGCCCAGTATTTCCGCGGCCAGAAGGCAGAGCCCCGCGCTGACAATCCACGGTCCGATCTTCTTCAGCAATCTCACGCCCCGCGCCCCTCTGCATCAGGCCGTTGCGGTGGCGCTGTCATGGCGCAGCGCTGAATTGCCGGGATCTGCATGAGCGATCAGAACAAGGTGTAGATCATGGGGGCAATGACGCTGCCCTGAGTCATTACGATGAGTCCGCCGAAAAGGATCATCATGAACATCATCGGCACAAGCCAATATTTCTTTCGTGTCGACATGAACCGCCAAAGTTCGGAAAGAAACGACATTCGATTCTCCGCTAAAACTGATTATCGATGCTCTCGTCGGAGTGGGCCTTGCTGCATCCGATGACCAGCCAGTAAGCCGTAACCTTTGGGCCGCGCCGACTTGTGGCAATCCTCGATCCCTTGGGGCTTTGCAACAGATATCAGTCTGAAATTGCGACATCAACCCGAACAGCTGCGATAGTTTGCCGGCGGCGCCTGGTGGCCAATTGGACTGGAGGCCAAAACTGGCTATTATTTCGGGCATCGATCATATCGCGCATTCGCGAAGCGGAACGGGTTGGCAATGGATGGCGGTTTTGAGGTTCGGCTTCATCGCAGCGGCCGCACGATATCTGTTCCGGCGGGCGCCACTATTTTGAAAACGCTGATCGATGCCGGCGTCGACGTTGATTTTTCATGCGCGATGGGTGGCTGCGGCACCTGCGAGACGAGAATTGTGGAAGGCATCCCCGACCATCGCGACAACTATCTCAGCGATGAGGAAAAGGCGCAGAACGACGTGATCATGATCTGCTGCTCGGGATCAAAGACCCCCGTCCTGGTGCTCGATCTCTAGAACGATCGCATCACGCCATCACGACACTCGCCTAGCCGGACCGAAAATGCGGCGAGCATTCTCAAGCCCTCCCTGACAAGCCGACAACGATTCGGGTTTTCGTCATGGCAGGGCTTGTCCTGGCTTGTCCCGGCCATCCACGTCTCCGATCCCGACCACAAGCTCGACCGCAGGGCAGATGGGCCTCAACGATGAAATGCATTCCACCGGTGGGCAGATGATGGTAGGACACCGGCGCTGTCAGCCGCTGCCCACCCGGATGGCCCAAGCCCCCCGCCGATGAAAAACGACGAGATTCTGAGCCAGATCACGCAATTCTGCCGTCAGGCGGACATGGCGGAATCGACCTTCGGACGCCGCGCCGTCAACGACGGCAAGCTGGTACACCGGCTCCGCGAGGGCAAGCGCATCACCATCGATACGCTCGACCGCATCCAGGCCTATATCGCGGCGTCCTCGCCCAACGGCATACCGCCGCCCCGCGGCCTCGAAGTCCCGCCGGAAAAGCGCGATCCCCGAGGCAATTTCCGCTTCTTCGAGAACCGGCAAAAGTACCTGCTGTTCGTCCATACCTGCAGCGAAAAGCGGGTGATCGCCGATCGCGTGGCGCTGGAGCTGTCCAGCATCCACCCCCGGCCGCCGGCGCTGCGGGTATTCGATGCCGGGGTCGGCGACGGCACCGTGCTGGCGCGGGTGCTGCGCGCGATGCATGGCCGCTTCCCCCACATGCCCTTCTATATCGCGGGCAAGGAGCTGAGCCTGGAGGACGTCCGCCTCACCCTGGAGAAGGTGCCGGACCGGCTGTTCGAGCATCCGGCGACCGTTTTTGTCCTCACCAACATGTACTACGCCGAAGCGCCCTGGCTGACCCCGGCCTCGCCAACCGCGGCGGCCAGCATGATCTGGCATGAGGTGGCGTTGACGGGGGCGTCTTCAGGCGAATTCGAGGCCCAGATCGCCGAATTAGGGCCGCTTCTGGAGCAGAACTGGCGCGCTGCGGTCAGCCCGCGCTCGGGCATGCCGGTCTATGAGCGGCCGGTCGCGCTGGTGTTGTATCGGGAAGACCATCGCTTCCTGCTCGACCAGATCATCCCGCGGGCGGGGCGGACCGAGGCCAATTTCGACCTGATTATCGCTTCCCAGCCCTACCGGGCCAAATCCTCGGTCAATTTCCGGGCCAAACGCATCATTGCGCCGCTCGCCCGGGCGCTGCGAGCCGGGGGACGCCTGATCGGAATCCACTCCCACGGGCAGGATCCCGGCATGGAGATCATCCAGGCGATATGGCCCGGAGAAAATCCTTTCTCGGTGAGCCGGCATGAGCTATTGCGCGCGGTGAAATACGAGCTGGGATCGGCCGGGCGGGACCTAAATTTTAACGCCTATGCCGATAACCGTTCGATCTTCCGCTATGATATGGAAGCGCTGCCCAACGAGGTCACGGGATCGATCGGGACCTCGACGGCCTTTGCAGCATGGAACGCGGCGGTGTATGTCGCCCAGATCGAGGAAGACCGGTTGACGGAAATGACCCAGAGCGGCCGTACTCTCGATGCCGCCAGAGAGGTTTTGCGCAAGCACAACGGGCTCTGGTTCTACGACGAATCCTACGTCATCTCGCGCCGTCGGGACTGACATTCCGGGACAACATCACAAGAGACCGCCGGGGATCAGGCGGAAAAGGGGTTGGTTGATGCGCGCGTCTTCTCTCTTCACCTCAGAGTCGGTTTCCGAGGGCCATCCGGACAAGGTTTCGGATCAAATCTCCGACGCGATCCTCGATGCCTTCATCGCCAAGGACGTCGAGCTCGGCATTGCCGACGACAGCCTCGTCAATACCCGGCTCGGCTGCGAGACGCTCTGCACCACGAACAAGATCGTGATCGCGGGCGAGGGCCGCGGCCAGCTGTTCCGCAGGATCCACGGCGTCTCGGTGGTCGACCGCGAGCTGATCTCCGAAATCGCGCGCGGCGTGGTCAAGGATATCGGCTACGACCAGAACGGTTTCTCCTATCATGGCGCCGACATCGAGGTCTTGCTGCACGGCCAGTCACCCGACATCGCGATGGGCGTCGACGCCAAGAAAAAGAAGGGTGGCGAGGAAGAGGGCGCCGGCGACCAGGGCATGATGTTCGGCTTCGCCTGCACCGAAAGCGAGGTCTACGAGAAGGGCTCCTACATGCCGGCGCCGATCTACTTCGCCCACAAGATCCTCAAGGTCTTGTCGGAGAAGCGCCGCAACGGGCAATTGTTCGACCTGCAGCCCGACGCCAAGAGCCAGGTGACCGTGAAATATGTCGAGGGCAAGCCGGTCGGCTGCACCAAGGTCGTGGTCTCGACCCAGCACAACGAGAAGAGCCGCAACGGCAAGAAATATTCGCCCGGCCTGATCAAGGAGATGATCTCCAACGCGGTCGAATCGGCGCTGCCGAAGGGCTGGATGCCGCAGAAATCCGGTGACTTCCTGGTCAACCCGACCGGCAATTTCGTGGTCGGCGGACCCGACGGCGATTGCGGCCTCACCGGGCGCAAGATCATCGTCGATACCTATGGCGGCTACGCGCCGCACGGCGGCGGCGCGTTCTCGGGCAAGGACCCGACCAAGGTCGACCGTTCGGCCGCCTACGCGGCGCGCTATCTCGCCAAGAACGTGGTGGCGGCGGGCTTTGCCGAGCGCTGCACCATTCAGGTTGCGTATGCGATCGGCGTTGCCGACCCGATGTCGATCCTGGTCGATACCCACGGCACCGGCAAGGTCGACGAGAAGAAGCTCGAAAAAGTGTTGCCGGAGATCTTCCGCCTGACGCCGACCAACATCCGCCGCTCGCTGAAACTGAACCGGCCGATCTATCGCCGCACCGCGGCCTACGGCCATTTCGGCCGGCCGGCGGAAAAGGACGGCGGCTTCTCTTGGGAAAAAACCGACCTCGCCGACGCGCTGCGGCGGGCGGTGTGAGTTTCGTAGTTGAGTAAATTGCCGCGCCATAGTTAGGCCGTCATGGCCGGGCTTGTCCCGGCCATCCACGTTCTTTCTTTGCTGTAGCCAAGATGTGGATACCCGGGACAATTGGTGCAAAGACGCGCTTCGCGCTTTTGCCCCGGGCATGACGAGAAATAAATTGCAGTCCGGTTTCGCGAGAAACCAGGCAGAGGGAAATGACATGACCGCCACCGCCAAGAAGCCCGCCTTCACCGATTACATCGTCAAGGACCTCTCGCTCGCCGAGTTCGGCCGCAAGGAGATCTCGCTGGCCGAGACCGAGATGCCCGGCCTGATGGCGACGCGCGAGGAATTTGGACCGGGACAGCCGCTGAAGGGCGCGCGCATCGCGGGCTCCCTGCACATGACGATCCAGACCGCGGTCCTGATCGAGACGCTGGCGGCGCTCGGGGCCGATATCCGCTGGGTCTCCTGCAACATCTATTCGACGCAGGATCATGCCGCCGCCGCGGTCGCGGCGGCGGGCATTCCGGTGTTCGCGGTGAAGGGCGAAAGCTTGAAGGAATACTGGGACTACACCGCAAAATTGTTCGACTGGCATGGCGGCGGCACGCCCAACATGATTCTCGACGACGGCGGCGACGCCACCATGTTCGTGCATCAAGGCTTGCGCGCCGAGCGCGGCGAGACCGCCTTCCTCGATCAGCACAACAGCGAGGAGGAGGAAGTCTTCTTCGCGCTGATCAAGCGGATGCTGAAGGAGAAGCCGAAGGGCTGGTTCGCGGAGATCGCCAAAAATATCAAGGGCGTCTCGGAAGAGACCACCACCGGCGTGCACCGGCTCTACGACATGGAAAAGGCGGGCACGCTGCTGTTCCCCGCGATCAACGTCAATGACAGCGTCACCAAGTCGAAATTCGACAATCTCTATGGCTGCCGCGAATCGCTGGTCGACGGCATCCGCCGCGGCACCGACGTGATGATGTCGGGCAAGCTCGCGATGGTCGCGGGCTTCGGCGACGTTGGCAAGGGCTCGGCCGCCTCGCTGCGCCAGGCCGGCTGCCGCGTCATGGTCTCCGAGATCGATCCGATCTGCGCCTGGCAGGCGGCGATGGAAGGCTACGAGGTCGTCACCATGGAGGAAGCCGCCCCGCGCGCCGACATCTTCGTCACCGCCACCGGCAACAAGGACATCATCACCATCGAGCACATGCGCGCGATGAAGGACCGCGCCATCGTCTGCAACATCGGCCACTTCGACAACGAGATCCAGATCGCGTCGCTGCGCAACCTGAAATGGACCAACATCAAGCCGCAGGTCGACGAGATCGAGTTTCCCGACAAGCACCGCATTATCCTTCTGTCCGAAGGACGGCTGGTCAACCTCGGCAACGCCATGGGCCATCCGAGCTTCGTGATGTCGTCGTCCTTCACCAACCAGACGCTGGCGCAGATCGAGCTCTACGCCAACAACAGGGACGGCAAGTATGGGAAGAAGGTCTATGTGCTGCCGAAATCGCTCGACGAGAAGGTGGCGCGGCTGCATCTCGCCAAGATGGGCGTGAAGCTGACGACGCTGCGCAAGGACCAGGCGGAGTATATCGGCGTCAAGCCGGAAGGCCCGTACAAGAGCGATCATTACAGGTATTGAGGATCGATCTCGAATAATGCGATCGGCTGGATTTTCGTCATGCCCGGCCTTGTGCCGGGCATCTACGTCTCTACAGTTGCTATGGGAAGCGAGAGCTTAGATGGCGGGGACTGGCCCGGCCATGACGCCGGCAAATTTGGGTGGTTTATGGACGCAAAGATGCAAACTGAACATTTCGACGTGCTGATCGTCGGCGCCGGCCTGTCCGGAATCGGCGCTGGGTATCACCTGCAGCAAAAATGTCCCGGCAAGAGCTACGTCATTCTCGAGGGCCGCGACTGCATCGGCGGCACCTGGGATTTGTTTCGCTATCCCGGCATCCGCTCCGACTCGGACATGTTCACGCTCGGCTATTCGTTCAAGCCGTGGACCGAGGCCAAGGCGATCGCCGACGGGCCGCGGATTTTGAACTACGTCCGCGAGACCGCGAGCGAGAACGGGATCGACAAGAACATCCGCTTCCATCACCGGGTCAAGCGCGCGTCCTGGTCGACGCCGGATGCGCGCTGGACGGTAGAGGCCGAGCGCACAATGGGCGAGGGCGCACCCGAGATCGTGCGCTTCACCTGCAATTTCCTGTTCATGTGCTCGGGCTACTACAAATACAAGGAAGGCTACACGCCGGAATTCGCCGGCCGCGAAAACTTTGCCGGCCTCATCGTGCATCCGCAGAAATGGCCTGAAAACCTCGACTATGCGGGCAAGCGCGTGGTAGTGATCGGCTCCGGCGCGACCGCGGTGACGCTGGTGCCGGAGATGGCGAAGGCCGCCGGCCACGTCACCATGCTGCAGCGTTCGCCGACCTATGTGGTGTCGCGCCCGGCGCAGGATCCGCTCGCCAACAAGCTGCGGCGCAATCTGCCGGCAACGATCGCCTATCATCTGATCCGCTGGCGCAACGTCCTGTTGGGGATGTATTTCTTCCAGCTCTCCAGGCGCAAGCCGGCGCGGGTCAAGCAACTCATCCTTGGCGGCGTCAGGATGGCGCTCGGCCCCAACTACGACGTCGCGACCCACTTCACGCCGCGCTACAATCCCTGGGACCAGCGGCTGTGCCTCGTGCCCGACGGCGATCTGTTCAACGCGATCCGGGAAAACCGCGCCTCCGTGGTGACCAAGGAAATCGACAGTTTTACGAAAAGCGGCATCAAGCTGAAGGACGGCAGCGAGCTTCCGGCCGATATCATCGTCACCGCCACGGGACTCGTGCTGCAGGTGCTCGGGGGCATGGAAGTTGCCGTCGACGGCCGCACGGTCGATTTTTCGAAAACGCTGAACTACAAGGGCATGATGTATTCCGACGTGCCCAATCTTGCCGCTGCGTTCGGCTACACCAACGCGTCCTGGACGCTGAAATGCGACCTCACCTGCGAATATGTCTGCCGCCTGCTCAACTACATGGACCGGCACGGCTACAAGCAGTGCATGCCGCACAATGTCGACCCCACCATCACCGAACTGGCGTCGCTGGATTTCTCCTCAGGCTACGTGCAGCGCTCGGTCGCAAAGATGCCGAAACAAGGCTCGAAGCGGCCGTGGCGGCTCTATCAGAACTACGCGCTCGACATCGTCTCCTTGCGCTTCGGCAAGGTCGATGACGGGGTGATGCGGTATTCGTGAGCAGTGACGTGTCTCGGCGGCTAGCCGCCGAACATCCTTGCCGGCAACACCGACGGGATTCTCCCATTCAATCGATCTCCAGACCTTAATGACGGATAGGTCACTTCTCCGCGTCTAGCCTATACCAAGGTATGGCCCGAGTAGTCGTTCGAACGATTGGCCGCGAAAACGTAGCTGTCCAATATCGTCAGGGCCATTGCTATAGCCGCGTCATGCGGCTCCTGGTTTACCTGCCGGGCATCATGGAGGGTGCGGGTGGAGACGAGTTATCCGAGGCGTCGGTCGTTGTCTTTAGCGGGTCTCTGGAAATCAGCATCCGGTGCCGGCGTTGCCCTCGCCATGGTCGCGCTGATCGCGGCGTGTTCGAAGAGGTCACCGTCGCTGGCCGACTATATTTCCTCGATATGTGCGGCACATTTCGGTCAGGCGTCAGGTCAGGAGGCTCCGTTCCTGGCTGACAACGTCAGCGCCATGTCAAAAATGATGGTCGACATGGGAATTACACCGTCCGGCGACATAGACCGGGATTTCGTGGCAATGATGGTGCCACATCATCAGGGCGCCATCGAGATGGCGCAAGCCGAATTGCGGTACGGTCAAAACGCGCAGCTTAGGCGGATAGCGCAGGAGATTATCGTCACGCAGCAGCAAGAGATCGGCTCGATGCGGCTTGCTATAGGCGACCCGCTACCCCCATCCGCGCCGGCACCCGATCAGGAATCTTTGGCAGTGGGCGACAACGCAAAATCATTCCAATAGCCAACCGAAACCAAGGGAGGTGTGTCGTGGCGCGCAGTTTGACCTTGAGCCTGTTGACCTCGTCGGTCCTTGCCCTCGCACCACCGGTGCTCGCCGGCCAAGCTCCTGGTGCTGCCAGCGATCCGGATATCCCGATCAGTCATCGTGATCGCGTTTATGCGGCGGAGCAATTCTCCAACACCGTCTCGGTCATCGATCCCGCCGACAACAAGCTGCTTGGCGTCATTCGACTCGGGCAACCGCTGCCGGCGAACCTCAGTCCTCGGTACACCGGGCAATTGTTGGTGCACGGCATGGGCTTTTCGCCCGATCATCATACGCTCGCCGTCGTTTCGATCGGATCGAATTCTGTATCCTTCATCGACACGGCGACCAATACCGTCAAGCACGTCACCTACGTCGGCCGCTCGCCGCACGAGGCTTTCTTTACAAGGGACGGTAAAGAGGTCTGGGTCACTGTCCGTGGCGAAAACTACGTCTCGGTTCTCGATGGTGCGACATACGAAGAGAAGATGCGGATTACTTTGCCCAGCGGACCGGGCATGACGATCTTCTCGCCTGATGGGAAGTATGGGTATGTGTGCTCGTCGTTCAATCCCGAAACCGATGTGGTGTCCGTTGCCGATCATCAGGTTGTCGGCAAAGTGAAACAGGCCAGTCCGTTTTGTCCCGACATCGCCGCCACTCCGGACGGTTCGCAGGTCTGGTTTACTCTCAAGGATACCGGCAAGACCGAGGTGTTCGATGCGAAACCACCCTTTACGGTCTTGAAGACGATCGACACAGGCCCCATCAGCAATCACGTCAACATTGTGCGCAATGCGCACGGCCAGTTTGCCTATGTAACGATCGGTGGTCTGAACGAGATAAAGGTGTTGCGCACCGACGACTTTAGCCAGGTCGCAACGATTCCGGTTGGCAAACTGCCACACGGCATCTGGCCATCGGGTGACGGCACGCGCGTCTATTTTGGCTTGGAAAATAGCGACGAACTCGCAGCCATCGACACGCTATCGAATACGGTGATTGCGACGGTGCCGGCAGGCCAGGCCGCACAGGCCGTAGCTTACGTGCCGGACGCCGTGCCCGAAGGAGCCGGAACACAGGGGTTAATGCCCCTCGGCATTGCCAGTGAAGTGGCACATTTCACGATGGCACCGTTAGGCGGCCGTGGGACAGCTGTGGCAAACACACCCACCAGCGTCTCGTTGTTCGAACAAGGGCTTGTTCAAGTGTTGCAAGCTGCGGTCACTGGCTTAAAGCCGAAGCAACCCTACGTGCTGGCGCTCGCGGATCGCGCTGACGGTTCCGGGTCTGTCGAGCCGGTGGCAAGTTTCATGACTAATCCGGCGGGTGCGGCGATCGTCAACGCGGTTGGTCCCATTCGTCAGGTCGTGCAGCAAACGGCAAACGCTCCTCGGCGTTACCTCATCATAACGGGTGGCAACGCCAGTCAGCATGATTCCGTCGTTCAGGTCCAGGTGGAGTGACGAAACGAGCGATTTGCTCGCGTGCAACCGAAAGCAACATCAACCAAAACCTCCTCACGGTTAGTAGCGCGGGGAGGTTGGTTTTCCCCGTACGAATTTGGTGTGGACATCGGCCTGGGTCTTGACGGTCAAGCCGTTCATTTCAAGGCGAAAAACTCGCTCCGAGCACAAGTCGGCTTCGCCCTGGAAGTGGACTTGCCGGAGGTTCGTTCAAAACCGGCCGGTGGGCCTTCCCCGCGTGAATGTTCATGAAATTGTTACAAATCGGTCTCGCCGCTACTAGCGGCGCGGCGTGGCGTCCGCCGGCCAAAATTGCTAATGCTGGCAAAAATGTCGGGGTGCGCGACATGCCAACGCCAGGTGGTTCGTGGCGGCTCAAGCTGCATTGGGTTTCAGGTTACCTGATCGCAGTTGTGTCGACGGCTGCCGCCATTGCGATTGACCTCGGGTTGAACCGCCTCTTCGGAGTCGATCCGGCGGTCTCGTTGTTTCTGTGCGCGATCGTGCTCGTCGCATGGACCGCGGGCTCCGGCCCCGCCCTGCTTGCAACCGCGCTGTCGGTCCTGGCCTTCGACTATTTCTTTCTGCGGCCGTTCTATTCGCTCATCGTCGAGTTCAAGGAGATCCCGCGCCTCGTGCTCTTTGCCGTCGCGGCACTCTTTGTGGTGGCATTGAGCGAAGCGCAGCGGCGGGCGGCGGCCTCGCTATCTCGCGCGCGCGACGAGCAGCAGGCGACGGTGCGGGAATTGCGGGAACTCAATGAGGCACTGCGCGCCGAGAACGTCGACCGCAGGCGCGCCGAGGATGCGCTGCGGCGGAGCGAGGCCGAGTTGACCAAGGCCAGGCATGAGTTTCAGCTGATCATCGACACGGTGCCCATCCTGATCCTTCGGCATCGCGCCGATGGCATCATCGACTTCGTCAACCAGGTCGGACGCAGTTACAGCGGACTGGCAACGACGAACTGGACGCGGCGCACCAGCGTCATAACCCATCCCGACGATGTCAAGGCGATCGAAGCGGCCTGGGATGTCGCATTGGCGACAGGCGAGCCGTTCGAGACGGAGGCGCGGCTTCGAAGGGCCGACGGCGAGTACCGCTGGTTCGCCACCCGGCGTATGCCGCTGCGCAATGACGACGGAGTAGTGACGGCCTGGTACGCGGCGACCTACGACATCGAGGACAGGAAACGCGCGGAGACCGCCCTGCGGGAGAGCGAGACACGGCTTGCCGAGGCCGAACGCGAGCTTCGGCAGACCCTCGATTTGATTCCCACCCTCGCGTGGCGGGCCCGGGTCAACGGCTTTGCGGATTATCTCAACAGGCGGTGGCTCGATTACACGGGCATCACGCTCGAGCAGGCAGCGGGCTGGGAATGGCGCGCCGCGATTCACCCCGACGATCATCCGAAGTTGTTTGATGCCTGGCGGCTAATGCAGGCGTCCGCCAAGCCCGACGAATTCGAGGCGCGTATGCGTCGATTCGACGGAGCTTACCGCTGGTTCCTGTTTCGCGCGGAGGCGTTGCGGGACGAGACCGGCGCCGTGGTCGGCTGGTATGGCACCAGTACCGATATCGAGGACCGCAAGCGGGTCGAAACAGCGCTGCAACGGAGCGAGGCCTATTCGGCGGAGGCGCAAAAACTCAGCCGGACGGGCAGTCTTGCCTGGGACCTGGACAATGACACCCACTTCTGGTCCGACGAAACCTATCAGATCATGGGTTTCGACCGCGGCCTCAGGCCCTCGATCGATCTGATCATGCAGCGCGTGCATCCCGACGATCGCGCGCATCTGCGCAGCGAGGCCAATCGCGCGCGGCAGGGTGCGCAGCAATTCGACTATGAGCAACGCTTGCTGATGCCCGACGGACAAATCAAGCAGGTTCATCTGCGCGCCCACCGCGTGAAGTACGAATCGGGCAAGGAGGAAATCGTCGGCGCGCTGATGGACGTCACCGAGGCCAGGAAGTCGCAGGAGGCGTTGCGGGCAGCCCAAGGCGCCCTCGCTCACGCCAGCCGTGCGGCGACGCTCGGAGAAATAAGCGCAACGATCGCGCACGAGGTCAATCAGCCGCTTGCGGCGATCGTGGCCAATGGCCAGGCCTGTCTGCGCTTTCTTCGCCGCGAGGCGCCCGATCTGGACGACGTGCGCGGCATCGTCGAATGGATCGTCAAGGACGCCAATCGGGCGAGCGACGTGATCCAGCGTGTTCGCGGCCTCTTGCAGAAGTCGGACATCCAGAAGACGCCGCTCGACGTCAACGACCTCATTCACGAGGTCGCGGCGCTGCTGCGGCGAGAGCTCGCCGATCAGCGGGTGGTCATGCAGCTCGAACTGACCCCGGAATTGCCGTTGGCCGTCGCAGATCGAATCCAGCTTCAGCAGGTGCTCATCAATCTCGTCATCAACGGCGCGGAAGCGATGCAGACGATCGCGGACCGGCCGCATGGCCTGGTGATCCGTTCCTATGAGGATCAAGAGAATTATGTGGTGGTTGCCGTGAAAGACAGTGGCGTGGGAATTGCGGGCGAGCACGCGGACCGGGTATTCGACGCCTTCTTCAGCACCAAGCCCGGGGGGCTGGGAATGGGCCTGTCGATTTGCCGCTCGATCATCGAGGCGCATGGCGGGCGGCTGTGGTCATCCGCCAATTCCGGGCCGGGCGCCACGTTCCAGTTCGCGCTGCCATCCCATCTTGCCGCGTGACGCAATCATGAGCGAGAAGAACGAACCGCAGCACATGGTCTTCGTCGTCGACGATGACGAATCCTTGCAGGTTGCGCTGACCAATCTTTTCAGGTCGATGAGTCTGCCGGTCAAGGTGTTCAGTTCGGCCGCCGAGCTGCTCAAGAGCAAGCTTCCGGAAATTGCCAGTTGCCTGGTGCTGGACATCAGGCTGCCCGGCGTCAGCGGCCTCGAGTTTCAGGACGTTCTGGCCAAGGCCGGGATCCGTATCCCGATCATCTTCATGACCGGGTATGGCGATATTCCGATGTCGGTGAAGGCCATGAAGGCAGGCGCCATCGATTTCCTCACCAAGCCGTTCCGCGACCAGGACATGCTGGACGCCGTGACGCGCGCGCTCGATCAGGACCGCAAGCGACGGCAGGGCGACACGGCGGTATCGAGCCTGCGCGCGCAATTTGAGACGCTGACCCAGCGCGAACGCGAGGTGTTGATCCACGTGACGTCGGGTCTGATGAACAAGCAGATTGCCGGTTTGCTGCAGCTCAGCGAAATCACCGTCAAGATTCACCGGGGCCATATGATGAAGAAAATGGGAGCGCGGTCGCTCGCCGAGCTTGTGAAGATGGCGGAGTTGCTCGGAATCAATCGCGGCAGTTCCTAGGGGACAAACCTAAGTATGATTGGCGGGTTGACGCCCCCGCGCGCATTGTACTTTCGGGATGAGATCCGGGGCAGGTGCCCCGGTCTCGGTCCATGGATTGATCGATTTGACTGATGAGCCGGTAATCTCCGTCATTGACGATGATGAATCCGTCCGCACCGCGATTAGCAATCTTCTGTTGGCGCTGGGATACATCGTCCATGTATTTCCCTCGGCCGAAGCGTTTCTGCAATCGGCGCAACTGCACAATTCCCGCTGCATCATCGTCGATGTCCGCATGCCCGGGATGAGCGGGATCGAGCTGCAAGCCCGCTTGCGGGCGGAGGGAAACCCGGTGCCGCTGGTTTTCGTCTCCGCGGCTCCCGAAGAGGGGGTTCGCGCCCGCGCGCTCGAGGATGGAGCGGTTTGCTTCCTGACCAAACCATTCGACGAGGACATTCTGGTCAAATGTCTCCACGCGGCCGTGAAGCCACGGCCCGGCGAAGGGAACCGCTGACCGCGCAAGCGCGGAATCCGGCGCGGAACCGATCATACCAACGTTTCGGCCCGACAACCGCATGGACGATTGGTCCAGCGCGCCGTGTCGAGCATCCTCCCGCGCACAGTCAAGGGCCATACCACGGCTCATCTGCATCTGGGAGAATGATCATGTCCGCGATATCGTCACCAGACCGGCGCAGTGTTCTTGCTCTCTCGGCCGCCGCCGGCGCCTACAGCCTTCTCTCCGGTCGCGCAGACGCCAGCGTCGACCCCGCGATTCGTCCCTTCCACGTCAACTTTCCGGAACACGCGCTTGTCGATCTGCGCCGACGCGTCAACGCGACAGAATGGCCTGACCGGGAAACGGTCAAGGATCCGTCGCAGGGCGTGCAGCTCGCGACGATGCGGGCGCTCGCGCGCTATTGGGCGACCGATCACGATTGGCGCAAGGTCGAGAAGAGACTGAACGCCCTGCCGCAGTTCGTCACCGAGATCGACGGCCTCGACATTCATTTCATCCACGTTCGCTCGAAGCACGAGAACGCATTGCCGATGATCGTCACGCACGGCTGGCCGGGCTCGGTCATCGAGCAGCTGAAGATCATCGATCCGCTGACCAACCCCACCGCGCATGGCGGAAGCGAATCGGACGCGTTCGATCTCGTGATTCCGTCGCTGCCGGGCTACGGCTTTTCGGGCAAGCCGACCGCGCCCGGGTGGAATCCCGTCAGCATCGCGCGCGCGTGGGCGACGTTGATGCAACGGCTCGGCTACACCCGCTATGTGGCGCAGGGCGGCGATTGGGGCAATGCCATCTCGGAGGTGATGGCGCTGCAGCAGCCGCCGGGATTGCTCGGCATCCACACCAACATGGCGGCCACGGTTCCAGCCGACGTCTCGAAGGCCCTTTCGGTCGGCGGCCCGCCGCCCGCCGGCCTCTCGGCCGATGAAAAACACGCGTGGGACCAGCTCGACGATTTCTACAAGCACGGCCTGGGCTACGCCCAGGAAATGTCGAACCGGCCGCAGACGCTCTACGGAATCGCGGATTCGCCGGTCGGCCTCGCCGCATGGATCCTGGATCACGACATCCGCAGTTACGGCATGATCTCACGCGTCTTCGAAGGCAAGCCGGAGGGGCTGAGCAGGGACGACGTCCTCGACAACGTCACGCTCTACTGGTTGACGAAAACCGCGATCTCCTCGGCGCGGCTCTATTGGGACACCACGCAGGTTTCGTACGGAGCAGGCTTCTTCGACGTCAGGGGCGTCAAGATCCCGGTCGCCGTCAGCGTCTTCCCCGACGAAATCTATGCGGCCCCGAGAAGCTGGGCAGAACGCGCCTATCCCAAGCTCATCCACTACAACAAGCTCGACAAGGGCGGTCACTTCGCCGCCTGGGAACAGCCGGCGCTGTTTACCTCCGAGGTGCGGACGGCGTTCCGGCCGCTGCGCCAGTCGATCTGAGACAAGCGGCTCGCGCGCGGCCGATGCGCGCGCGAGCCTCTCCATCACCCGCCATCCCAATCGAACGACGGAGACGAGCCATGGATGAAATCAGGGCACGAGAAGCCATCGACCACAAGCGCCGCCGTCTGGTTGGCGTTGCAACACTGGCGATTGCCGCCACCGAACTCGGTGTGATCGGTTCCGTCGCAGCACAGTCCGGCAAGGCCAAGTCCTCGGCAATGCCGGCAACCAGCCCGGGGACGCATACCTCGTTCGGTGCGCTGAAGCAGATCGATGCCGGCCTGCTCAATGTCGGATACGCCGAGGCAGGTCCCGCCGACGGCCCGCCTGTCCTGCTGCTGCACGGCTGGCCCTATGACATTCACAGCTTTGTCGATGTCGCGCCTCTGCTGGCGTCGGCCGGCCACCGCGTGATCGTTCCCTATCTGCGCGGCTATGGCACGACGCGATTTTCTTTCCAACGACACGTTCCGCAACGGCCAGCCGTCGGCGGTCGCCGTCGACACCATCGCCTTGATGGACGCGCTCAAGATCCAGAAGGCGACGCTTGCCGGCTTCGATTGGGGCGCGCGGACGGCCGACATCATCGCGGCGCTCTGGCCGGAGCGCTGCAAGGCGCTCGTCTCCGTCAGCGGCTATCTGATCGGCAGCCCCGAATCCGGCAAGATTCCGCTGCCGCCAAAGGCCGAGCTGCAATGGTGGTACCAGTTCTATTTCGCCACCGAGCGCGGCCGCGCCGGCTACGACAAATACCGGCACGATTTCGCGAAGCTGATCTGGCAGCTCGCTTCGCCAAAGTGGAATTTTGACGACGCCACCTTCGATCGCTCTGCCGCCGCCTTCGACAATCCGGATCACGTCGCCATCGTGATCCACAATTACCGCTGGCGGCTCGGGCTGGCGGAGGGCGAGGCGAAATACGACGACCTCGAGAAGCGGCTGGCCGACAGTCCGGTCATCGGCGTGCCTACCATCACCATGGAAGGTGATGCCAACGGTGCGCCGCATCCGGAGCCGGGTGCCTATGCCAAAAAGTTCTCGGGCAAATACGAGCACCGGACCATCAAGGGCGGCATCGGGCACAACCTGCCCCAGGAAGCGCCGCAGGCTTTCGCCGAAGCCGTCATCGACGTCGCCGAAAGCTGATCGACGGCGGATCGGTGACTGAACTCTCGCAAGGAGGAGGCAGTCATGGCCATTGACGTCAAAGTGAACGGAAACACCCACAATGTCGACGTCGACGGCGACACGCCGCTGCTCTGGGTGTTGCGCGACGTGCTGGGCATGACCGGGACCAAGTTCGGCTGCGGTATGGCGCTGTGCGGCGCCTGCACCGTGCATATCGACGGCGTCGCCACCCGCTCCTGCATCACCTCGGTCGACAGCATCGGCACGTCAGAGGTGACGACCATCGAAGCCATCGGCGCGACCGAAGCGGGCGCGAAGATCCAGAAGGCGTGGCTCGACCGCGAAGTCGTGCAATGCGGCTACTGCCAGTCGGGCCAGATCATGTCGGCTTCGGCGCTGCTGGCGACCAATCCGCATCCCAAGGATTCCGACATCGACGAAGCCATGAGCGGCAACATCTGCCGCTGCGGGACCTATGTCCGCATCCGCGAGGCGATCAAGCTCGCCGCGCTGACCAGCGTAAAAGGAGGCTAGTCGTGATCCTTGATCGCATCGCCTCGCGCGCGCCTGATACCAGCCTGTCGCGGCGCAGTTTCCTCGCGAACAGCGCGGCCGCCGGCGGTGGCCTCGTGCTGAGCCTCAGCCTGCCTCTCGGCCGAAGCCTGGCCGAGGGCTCCGGCAGCTTTGCGCCGAACGCCTTCATCAGTATCGGCAGCGACGGGGAGATCGCGCTGACGATGCCCTATGTCGAGATGGGGCAGGGCACCTACACCTCCGTCCCGATGCTGATCGCCGAAGAGCTCGGCGTGGGCCTGAAGCAGGTCCGTCTTGTCCACGCACCGCCGAACGAGAAGCTTTACGCCAACCCGTTGCTGGGCGTGCAGGCGACCGGAAATTCAAACGCGATGCGAGGCGCGTGGAAGCCGTTGCGTGAGGCCGGCGCGGCCGCAAGGACCATGCTGGTGGAAGCTGCAGCCAGCCGTTGGGCCGTCGATCCCAAATCCTGCCGGGTGCAGGATGGCGAGGTCATCCATGTCTCGACCGGGCGGCGACTGAAATATGGCGAGCTTGCCGCCGCGGCGGCGAAGATGCCCGTCCCCGGAAATGTCACGTTGAAATCACCGGACGATTTCAAGCTGATCGGCACGCCAGCCAAGCGGCTCGATGCGCCGCCGAAGGTCAACGGAACCGCGGTCTACGGTATCGACGTGCGGCCGCCCGGCGTGAAGATCGCAACGCTTGCGCAGTCGCCGGCGTTCGGCGGCCGGGTGAAGAGCGTCGACGATGCGGCGGCCAGGGCCGTCAAGGGCGTGCGCCAGATCGTGCGGCTCGACGATGCCGTCGCGGTCGTCGCCGATCACATGGGCGCCGCGAAGAAAGGCCTGGCCGCACTCAAGATCGAGTGGGACGACGGCCCGCACGCGGGGCTCACCACCGAAGACATTGCGCGCGAACTCGAAAAGGCGACGCTCGATCCGGGCGTGGTGGCGCAGAATATCGGCGAGGCCGGCATAGCCATCGCGAGCGCCGCAACGAAAATCGAGGCAACCTACCAGGTCCCATTTCTCGCGCACGCCACCATGGAGCCGATGAACTGCACGGTGCACTTGCGCAAGGATGAGTGCGAAATCTGGATCGGCACCCAGGCGATTGCGCGTATCCAGGCGATGGCCGCGAAGGCGGCCGGCCTGCCGGTGGAGAAAGTCATCGTCCACAATCATCTGATCGGCGGCGGCTTTGGCCGACGACTGGAGGCGGACGGGGCGGTTCGCGCCGTCCAGATCGCGCAGCAGGTCGACGGGCCCGTCAAGGTGGTGTGGACGCGGGAGGAAGACATTCAGCACGACATGTACCGGCCGTATTGGTTCGACCGTATCTCCGCGGCGCTCGACGAGCGGGGCCGGCCGCTGGCCTGGAACAACCGCTTCGCCGGCTCTTCGGTGATCGCGCGGTGGCTGCCGCCGGGCTTCAAGGACGGTCTTGATCCCAACTCGACGGAAGGCGCGATCGATCTCGTCTACGACCTGCCCAATTTCCACGTCGAATATGTCCGGGTCGAGCCCCCCGCCATTCCGACCGCGTTCTGGCGCAGCGTCGGGCCGTCGCACAATGTCTTCGTCACCGAAAGCTTCATCGACGAAATGGCGGCCGCGGCAAAGCAGGACGCGGTTGCCTATCGGCGGGCGCTGCTCGGCAAGTCGCCGCGCGCCAAAGCCGTCCTCGACCTTGCCGCGGAAAAGGCCGGGTGGGGACAGGCCTTGCCTGGGGGAACCGGTCGCGGTGTCGCGCTGCAGTTCGTGTTCGGCAGCTACCTGGCGCAGGTGGCGGAGGTCGAGGTCTCGAAAGACGGCGCCGTGCGTGTCCGACGTGTGGTCTGCGCGGTCGACTGCGGCACCGTCGTCAACCCGGACACGGTGCAGGCGCAGATCCAGAGCGGCATCATGTTTGGCGCCACTGCCGCGCTCTACGGCGAGATCACGCTCAAGAACGGGCGGGTCGAGCAGACGAACTTCGACAGCTATCAAATGCTTCGCATGAACGAGGCGCCGGCAGTCGAGGTTCACATCGTCAAGAGCTCGGAGCCGCCGGGCGGAATGGGCGAGACCGGGACATCGGCGATCGTGCCCGCCATCGCCAACGCGGTCTTTGCCGCGACCGGAAAGCGCCTGCGCAAGATGCCGGTCGATGCCAGTGTCCTGAAACGGCCGGCGTGAGTTGATCGATGCCCGCAACGCTTGAGATGACGAACAGAGAGACCGACATGACGCACGCGCATCAGCCAGGCCAGGCGGTGTTCCGATCGATCCTGCCTGAAGACATCGACTGGCAACCTTTTCCGGCGTTTCCGCCTGCGGTGCGTCTGGCCGTCATGGTCGGCCATCCCTCCGAGCCCGGCCCTTACGTCATCAGGGTGAAGGCGCCCGGCGGCACAAAGCTGATGCCACACCGGCATCCGGAGGATCGCATCTACACCGTGATGTCGAGCGTGTTCTACATCGGCCTCGGCGAGCGTTTCGACGGCAGCAAGGTGGAGGCCTATCCACCGGGCAGCGTCGTCGTTCTGCCCGGCGATACCTGGCATTTCCACTGGGCGAAATCCGGCGAGTACGTGACGCAAGTGACGGCGATCGGCCCGCTCGGCCTCGAATATCACGATCACGCCGACGATCCGCGCGAGGGCGGACATAAGACGCCACAGCGCCAGTCGATCTGAGAAACACGGCGCGTCGGGGCCAAGCGCCGGCGCGGTGAACCAATCCGACGATTGAGGAGACTTGCGATGCGCGCGCGATCAGCTGCCGAAGTCATCGACCAGGACCGGCGTCATCTCCTGAGCACCGCCGCGATGGGAATGGCCGCCGCTGGCGCTGCCGCCCTCTTTCCCATGCATCCGGCGCCGGCGGTCACGGGTGGTGCAATCCGCCCGTTCCGCATCAATGTTGCCGAAGAGGACCTCGTCGACCTTCGCCGCCGCCTGGCCGCAACCCGATGGCCGGAGCAAGAGACCGTCGCCGACGACTCCCAGGGCGTGCCGTTGGCGACCCTGCAGCAGCTCGTGCGGTACTGGCAGACGGACTATGACTGGCGCAAGGTCGAGGCACGGCTCAACGCGCTGCCGCAGTTCATCACCGAGATCGACGGGCTCGACATTCATTTCATTCACGTTCGTTCGAAGCATGAAAATGCGTTGCCGCTCATCGTGACGCATGGCTGGCCCGGCTCGGTCATCGAGCAGCTGAAGATCATCGATCCCCTGACCAATCCCACGACATATGGGGCGAGCGCATCGGACGCTTTCCATCTGGTGATTCCGTCGATGCCTGGTTACGGCTTCTCCGGCAAGCCGGCCGCGACCGGCTGGGATCCCCCGCGCATCGCTCGCGCCTGGATCGCGCTGATGGAGCGCCTCGGATACACGCACTATGTGGCACAAGGCGGCGACTGGGGTTCGCCGGTCTCCAACGAGATGGGCAAGCTCGCGCCTCCCGAACTGCTGGGCATTCACGTCAATTTGCCCGGGACGGTTCCGCCCGAGGTGTTCAAGGCGATCCAGGCCGGCGACCCGCTGCCGTCAGGTCTTTCCGCCGACGAACAACGCGCGTTCGAGCAAATCAAGCTCTCGTTTACGAAGCGGCGCGCCTACGCGGTTATCATGGGGACGCGGCCGCAAACGCTCTCGGGACTGACGGATTTGCCCGCTGGCCTCGCGGCATGGCTGCTCGACCACGGCGACGGCTATGCACAGCCGGCGGCGTCGATAACCTCGGCGCTGCTCGGGCGCACGGTCGATGGACATTCCGCGGGCGAACTTTCGCGCGACGACGTGCTCGACAACATCACGCTCTACTGGCTGACCAACACCGCGATTTCGGCGGCGCGGCTTTATTGGGAAAACAAGATAAACCTCTATTTGCCCGCCGACGTTTCCATCCCGGCGGCCGTCACCGTGTTCCCCGGCGAGAGCTATCAGGCGCCGCGGAGCTGGACGGAGCGGGCCTATCACAAGCTTATCTACTTCCACAACGCCGACAAGGGCGGCCACTTCGCCGCGTGGGAACAGCCGCGACTTTTCGCGGAAGAGGTTCGCGCAGGCTTCCAGCCGCTGCGCAAGTTGATCTGAGGAATTCGGCGCGCGCTGTTGCGCGCCAGCTCTCACGAACATCGAGGAGTGAACCATGGCAAGCGCGCCGTAGCCAGCCATTCCAACGCAAGCCAACGCTTCAACTGCCCAACCGAAGGAGACCGTACCATGACGACATTCACCACGAAGGACGGCACGCAGATCTATTACAACGACTGGGGTTCCGGGCAACCCGTCGTCTTCAGCCACGGCTGGCCGCTCTCGGCGGATGCGTTTGAAGACCAGATGTTCCATCTCGCTTCACGCGGCTATCGGTGCATCGCGCATGATCGCCGCGGCCACGGGCGCTCGAGCCAGCCATGGACCGGCAACGACTTGGACACTTACGCCGACGACCTGGCGGAGCTCGTGCAAAGGCTCGATCTCAAGAACGCCATTCATGTCGGTCACTCCACCGGCGGCGGCGAAGTTGCCCGCTACATCGCCCGGCACGGCACCAAACGCGTGGCGAAGGCAGTGCTGATCTCGGCGATACCGCCGCTGATGCTGAAGACGCCGGCCAACCCGGGCGGCCTGCCGATGACGGTCTTCGACGAACTTCGCTCCGGCCTCATCGCCGACCGTTCGCAGTTCTGGAGAGATCTCAGCATGGCCTTCTACGGCTACAATCGCGCGGGCGCGAAGGTCTCCGAAGGCGTGCGCGAGTCCTTCTGGCTGCAGGGAATGATGGCGGGCTTCCCCGCCGCCTACTTCTGCATCAAGGCGTTCTCGGAGACGGATCAAACCGAGGACCTGAAGAAGTTCGACATTCCGACCCTCATCATTCAGGGCGACGACGACCAGATCGTGCCGTTCGCCAACGCCGGCCAGCTTCAGTCGAGGCTCATCAAGGGCGCGACCCTGAAGGTCTACAAGGGTGCCCCGCACGGCCTGTGCACGACGCTCAAGGACGAGGTGAACGCCGATCTGCTCGCATTCGCCGAGGGCAAGGTAGCGCACAAGGCGGCTTGAGGTCCCGCGCATGTCGCGCATCATCTTTCCATCCCTTGAGATCGGCTTTGGCCGCGTCGTTACCGAGATGAAAGCGTCTGGGCGATGAACATCCGCGTGGTTCTGGCCTTGATCGTGCTTGCAATTGTCGCGCTTCTCGCCCTTGCGCAATTCGGCCCGCCGGTGTTTTTCGGCAAGTGACGGGCCCCGGCGGGGTGGCGGCGCGGGACAGGCGCCGCCATGCGTATTCGCGTATTCGCCCGTTCAGGCGAACCGCTCATGATGGGCAGACGGTTAACGCCGTGTTAATCGCCGGGTCCTAGGCTTGATCGGCCGGGTTGCTGACCGCATGAGGAAGCCCATGGACGCCCAGAAAATCGCCGTCGACGCCGTGGTCGCGCTGACCGATGCGACCGCGAACAGGTCGCAGCCTTCATCCGCAGGCTCTATCTCGCCGGCGTCAAGGACCCCAAGCGCCTGACCTTCAAGGGCCTGCAGGCGATGGCGCGGGGCTGAACTGCTGGTCATCACCGGGCTCGTGTGGTCCCCGCTAACCTGCGTCCCTCGCCCCGATCTTGGTAAGAAAGAGTTTGCCGATTTGCCCGACGGGCTGTTTTCGCAAACCCCTGTCAAGCCCCATTTCGAAAAATATTTCTGCTTTACAGAAACAAAAATCAACCCTATGTTCATTCCCGTCCTGTCCCACCAAGGGGCGTTTCGCGATCGTCACGGACGCGGGACGGGATGCGGTGGACGCGGAGGCGCCTTTGACGAATGGCGCGTGATGCGGACGGCGAAGTCGTGTGGGCCTGGCACCCCGACGCTGGTGTCAAGTCGGCGCTAAGGAGCGCGGGCGACGGTGGCAAACAAGCCCGGTGCACCGGGGCGAGCACGAAGTAAGCCGTAAACCATTGCGCGGGGAATGCCGGGTGAAACCGGTGTACTCGTGGTGACTACGCTCGTGTACTTTGTTTTTTATCGTACGCGAGGCTGCGGGCGCATCGAGCGCCCGGCATTCCCTGCGCCCTCTACTCACGAGGGAGCCGGACCAAAACGCAAGCCTCGCGCGAAAAGCATGCGGCGAGATCGCGAAGGTATGCCTCAACGGCATTGCGAGGAGCGACTTGTCCGCCGTAGCTCAACGAGCGAAGGCGGAAAGGGACGAAACAATCCATTCTTCTTCCCTTACGATGGATTGCGCCCTCATCAGCCGTTCGGCGATCTACATCAGACGGCAGCCGACATGCCATTGCGGCGCGACGGCGGCGTGCTGGTTGAACTCGTAAAACCGCGCGATCGAAGCGGTGTAGGCGGCGCCGAACTCGCAAGCCCCGATCAGATCCCGGTGCGCGAGCTGCATGCGAACGGCTTCCTGCATCGCGCCGTCCCGTGGCGAGGAGTCCATCTAATGAGCGCATGGTTAACGGATTGCGAATTTCTGCGTAGTTCTACGGAGAAGCGCGCAACTTTGGACACAAAAAGGGCCCCGAACGCGGTCCGGAGCCCCGTTTTTCGCGTTTCTTGCGCCGAGCGCCGGTTATGCGGCCGGCTTGCCGATCGCAACCTTCAGCGTGCCGACGCCGTCGACGCCGCATTCGATCTTGTCGCCGGGATGGAGCTGGGAAACGCCGGCCGGCGTTCCCGTCATGATGATGTCGCCGGCGGCGAGCGCGACCTGCTGGGAGAGTTGCCAGATGATTTCCGGCACGTTCCAGATCAGTTCGGTGAGGTCGCCCTTCTGCTGTTCGGTGCCGTTGACCGTGAGCCAGATCCGGCCCTTGGAAGGATGGCCGATCTTCGAAGCCGGCTGCAGCGCGGAGCAGGGCGCGGAATAGTCGAAGGATTTGCCGATCTCCCACGGCCGCTCCTTCTTGCGCGAGGCGATCTGGAGGTCGCGGCGGGTGAGGTCGATGCCGACCGCATAGCCATAGACATGGTCGAGCGCCTTGTCGGCGGGGATGTTGAGGCCGCCGCTCTTCATCGCCACGATCAATTCGACCTCGTGATGCAGATCCTTGGTCAGCGGCGGATATGGAATGGTGGCGCCGTCAGGCACGAGCATGTCGGCGTGCTTGGCGAAGAAGAACGGCGGCGCGCGCTCGTCATTGCCCATCTCGCGGATGTGCTCGAGATAATTGCGCCCGACGCACCAGATGCGGCGAACCGGAAACGATTTGGTCTCGCCGACGACGGGAAGCGAGGCCTGCGGGGGAGCGGGAATGACAAAGGATGTGGCGTTCATGAAAGGGGTCTCGGCGGGGTTGGGGGCGAAAAAACCGAATGGTGTTTACGCGGTTGCGCTGATCGGCGCCAGCGTCAGCGGACCGGCGTCGCGATGCTGGATACGGAAGAACGAGGCGTAGCGGCCGCCGCGGCGCAACAGGTCGTCGTGCCGCCCGCGCTCGACGACCTCGCCGCCCTCGACCACCAGGATGGCGTCGGCGTGCATGATGGTGTGCAGGCGATGGGCAATGACGATGGTGGTGCGGTTCTGGCACAGATGCTCGATGGCTTCCTGCACCTGCTGCTCGGATTCCGAATCGAGCGCCGCGGTCGCCTCGTCGAGCAGGATGATCGGCGCGTTCTTGATCAGCGCGCGCGCTACCGCTACGCGCTGGCGTTGCCCGCCCGACAGCTGGGTGCCGTGCTCGCCGACCGGGGTGTCGTAGCCGAGCGGAAAGGCCGTGATGAAATCGTGCGCGCAGGCGGCTTTGGCGGCGGCCACGATCTCCTCCTTGGTGGCGCGGACCTTGCCGAACGCGATGTTGGCGGCGATGCTGTCGCGGAACAGGTAGACGTCCTGCCCGACATAGGCGGTCTGGCCGCGCAGCGATCGCCGCGACACCGACGAAATCGGCTGCCCGTCGATCAGGATGTCACCGCCAGTGACGTCATAGAACCGCAGCAACAGCGCCAGCACGGTCGATTTGCCGCCGCCGGAAGGCCCGACCAGCGCGGTGACCTTGCCGGGCTCGGCAACGAAGCTCATGCGGTTGATGACCGGCTCGTTCGGACGGTAGGCAAAGGACACCTCGCGCAATTCCACGCGCGCGTCGGTGAGTTTCAGCTCCGGCTTGTCGTCCTGCAGCGGCTCGCTGGAGGGGCTGTCGACGATCTCGATCAATTTACGGGCGCCGATCAAATTGCTGTTGAGCTCGATGTTGAGCCGCGCCAGCCGCTTGGCCGGCTCATAGGCCATCAGGAACGCGGTCAGGAACGAGAAGAACTGGCCCGGGGTCGCGCCCATCTTGACCACGCTGTAGCCGCCATACATCAAGCCGCCCGCGACCGCGAAGCCGCCGAGCGTTTCCATCAGCGGACTGGCGCGATTGGAGACCCTCGACATCTTGTTGGCGTTCTTCTCGACCGCGGCGATGCTGGCGTCGATCCGCTCGCCCATCGCCTGTTCCAGCGTGAAGGCCTTCACCGTGCGAATACCCTGCAGCGATTCCTGCATGGTTTCGAGAATCTCGGCGGTGCCCGCGAACTGGTTGTGCGCAAGACCCTTGATCCGCTTCACGAGCTTGCGCAGCACCAGCATCGCCGGCGGCGCGACCAGGAAGCCGAGCAGCGCCATATAGGGGTCCTGCATCAGCATCACCGTGACCAGCCCGATCAGCAGCAACAGGTCGCGCCCGAGCGCATTGATCAGCAGGTTGAGCACCTGCGTGACCGAATAGGCGCCCGAGGTCAGGCGCGCCAGGAACTCCGACGAATGCCGTTCCGAGAAGAAGGCGACGTTCTCGTTCATCAGCTTGGCGAACAGCCTTCGCTGGTTGTTGGCGAGGATGGCGTTGGAAATCTTCGACAGAATCACCTGGTGGCCGTAGGTCGCGGCGCCCTTGAGGATGAAGATCACGATTGTCGCGCCGGACAACAGCGCAATTCCGCGCACGTCCTTGTCGACATAGGCCTTGTTGATGACCTGGCCGATGATCCAGGCGGAACCCGCGGTGGCAGCCGCCGACACCCCCATCAGCACGAAAGCGGCCAGATAGCGGCGCCAGTAGGCGGCGCCCTGCTCCATGACCAGGCGGCGAATCAGGATCGCGGCGCCGTAGGGATCGTCGGTGATTTTCTTCGGAAGGTCGGTCATCCGCGTTCCATCGACGGCGCCGGCCGCATGCCGGCGCGTCAGATCAGGCGAATGCCTCCTTGCCCGCTATGGCGGGTTTTTTCAAGCCAAAATGAGGACTTGCGCGGGATGAGATTTTAGGCCGATGCCGCCTCTCGCACGTCGCCATGGCGCTCGCGGCACAGCTTCTCCTCCCACCGCAGCGCGTGCGCGGCGATGGTTTCGAGGTCGCCATATTGCGGCGTCCAGTCCAGCGTCGAGCGGATGCGCGCGGTGTCCGCGATCATGGTCACGATATCGCCGGGTCGCCGCGGGGCGTATTGGACCGCAAAATTGCGCCCGGAGACGCGCCGCACCGCCTCGATGGTCTCCAGCACCGAGTAGCCGCGGCCATAGCCACAGTTCAGCGTCACCGACTGGCCGCCGTCGCGCAGGTAGCCCAGCGCCGCGCGATGGGCTTCTGCCAGGTCGCTGACGTGGACGAAGTCGCGGACGCAGCTTCCGTCCGGCGTCGGATAGTCGGTGCCGTACACGTCGATCTTGGCGCGTTGCCCGGTCGCCGCCTCGACCGCGATCTTCAACAGATGGGTCGCGCCGACCGTGGCGAGGCCCATCCGTCCTTGCGGATCGGCGCCGGCGACATTGAAGTAGCGCAGCGCCACATAGTTCATGCCATGCGCCGAGGCGACATCGTGCAGCATGATTTCGGTCATCAGCTTCGAGGAGCCGTAGGGCGACAGCGGCCGCGTCGGGGCATGTTCTGGAACCGGCACCTGGTCCGGGTTGCCGTAGACCGCGGCGGTGGAAGAAAAGATGAAGCGGTTGACGCCGCCTTTCAGCGCCGCGTTGAGCAGGCTGCGGGTGGTCATGGTGTTGTTGCGGTAATAGGCAAGCGGATCGCGCATCGAGTCCGGCACCACCACGGAGCCGGCAAAATGGATGATGCCTTCCACGCCGTGCGAGGCGATCACGCCCTCGACGAGGTTCTCGTCGCCGGCGTCGCCGATGAACAGCGGCACGCCCTCGGGCAGGAAGGCAGAAAAGCCGGCCGACAGGTTGTCGATCACGACGACGCTTTCGCCGGCTTCCACCAGCGCGCGGACCGTGTGACTTCCGATATAGCCGGCACCGCCGGTGACAAGCATGGTCATGGGCTCACCCGTCCCTCGATATGGGGGCGATGCTATCGGCGGCGCGGTGAAGAGGGGGTTTCGGGGCGGCCGAACTGGCTACTATGCTTAATGTTACGTATAGGAGTTCCCGCGAAGACGGAGCCTGGCGTGCCAAGGAAGACCTTTTCGGCAAAAGACCTGCAGCTGATCGTGCCGAATCTGCACAGGCGCTATTCCGGCGTCACCGCGACCAATCGCATGGTGGCGCCGAAGCTCGCCAAAATGCTCAACGCTGCATGGCTCGGCCCCGCCGCGCCCGACGGCATCGCGCAAATGGCTGTCGTGGATCTCCTGAGATTATGGCGGCGTCGGGCGCCGTTGATCTGGCACGCCCGGCGCAACAACGAGATGATCGCAGGCGTGCTGCTGCGTGCCTTCGGCTGGCCGCTGAAGCTGGTATTCACCTCGGCGGCGCAGCGGCACCATACCTGGATCACGCGCTGGCTGATCAATCGGATGGATGCGATCATCGCCACCAGCGACATCTCGGCGTCGTATCTCAAACGCCCGGCAACGGTCATTCCGCACGGCGTCGACACCGATGTCTATGCGCCGCCCGCCGATCGCGCCGCGGCGTTTGCGGAAGCTGGACTACCCGGCCGCTACGCCGTCGGCTGTTTCGGCCGGGTGCGCGCGCAGAAGGGCAGCGACGTGTTCGTGGAGGCGATGTGCCGGCTGTTGCCGCGCTATCCCGATTTCGCGGCGGTCATGGTCGGCGCGATCATGCCTGAGCAGGCTGCGTTTGCGAACGATCTGAAGAAGCGGATCGAGTCCGCGGGCCTGGGGTCGCGCATCGTCATTGCCGGCGAGCTCGAAATCGCGGACGTCCAGCGCTGGTACCGGCGGCTGACGATCTATGCCTTCACCTCGCGCAACGAAGGTTTCGGCCTGACGCTGATCGAGGCAATGGCGGCGGGCGCGGCGCTGGTGGCCTCGCGCGCCGGCGCGGCCGAACTCGTGGTCGAGGATAGCGTGACCGGCACCCTGACGCCGCCCGGCGATGCCGACGCGCTGGTCGCGGCGCTGGAGCCGTTGATGCGCGACCCGGCCTCAGCCGAAGCCATGGGCAAGCGGGGACGCGCGCGGGTGCTCGAGAAATTCAGCCTCGATGCGGAAGCAAGAGCGATAGCCGAAGTCTATCGCCATCTCTTGCGGCCGACACCATCCGCCTAGTGGATGATGAAGTCGTTTGCATGCAAGTCAGCAAGATGAACCCCCGTCAGGGTGACGCTGTCGTGATTGCCGAGGTTGATCAGGGTGTCCTGACCGCCATTGACGGACTGGAACAGGGACTGCGCCTGGCCGGTCTGCGCATCGTGCAGGAGGGCTGCCAGCTGGTTGTTGCTGGTGACCGACGAGAAGCCGTCCAGCTCGAACGTGTCGGAGCTTGCCGCGTTGACGATCGTCTCCGCGCCGACGCCCGGATGGAAGACGAATGCGTCATTGCCGGGGCCTGCGATGGCGACCGTCACCGACTGGCTGGTCGTGCTGGTGGTGCCATCGGCGTGATGGTCGGCAACACTGACATCGTAGGATTGGGTCACGGTTTGGGTGACCGGGCTGGAGGCGAAATTGAAGTGCCATCCGACCGCATCCTGCCCGTTGGCCGCATTGACGGCATCGGCGACGAAGCTCCCGAGATAGCCGGCGCCGCCATTTTGCGGCGAGACGCTGACGCTGTGGGTGTCCGTCGGATCCGGGTCGCTGAAGGACAGCGTGCCGTCGGCGGTATCCTGCGTGACCACGGGATCGATGACGGTGGTGCCGCCTTGGCCGTCGCTGGAGAGGGTGAAGGTCGAGCTGGTATAGTTGCCGGCAAGCGTGATGTGCGCGGTGTCGAACTGGTCATCGCTGACGGTGAGAGTGCCTCCGGAAGAAGTGCCGACATACCCGACCGTGGTTCCTGGCCCGAATACGACATCTCTGAGGTCGATATGATCCGAGCTGGCCAAGTTGCCGTTGCCGGTGAAATTCACCAACTGCCCGCCGAACACGGAAGAAATGTCGAGTGTCAGAGTTCCTGTCGAGCCCAGGAACTGGATCGACCCGGAATCGTAGCCGGGCACTTCGAGCGTTCCGCCCGCCGCGACCGCCTGTCCGATCACCCCGTCGCCGTTCAAGTCCTGATGGAAGCTCGTCTCCAGCGATTCCAGTGCAACGCTCGTGCCCGACACGTTGCCGATCGGGTCGTAGGTAACATTGCCATTGGTGTCGACGTTCCACACCGTGTACTGGCCCGCGTGGGTCAAGGCGATCTCATAGCCGGTTGAGGTCTGCTCTGCGCCGATCGGCGTCCAGACAAACTCGCCCGCCGCAAGAGGCGCGCCGCCAAACATCACCTCGGGACCGGTCCCGGTGCTGTTGCTGTCAAGGAAATAATGATTTCCAGCCTGGACCAGACTGGTCGCGCCAGACGACTCGATGGTGCCGGGAATGCCGATCACGCCATCGCATTCAGATCCTGATGGAAACTTAATTCGGTGGCTTCCAGTGCCGGGCTGTTTCCGGACACGTTGCCGAGCGAGTCGTAGGTAACGTTGCCATTGGCGTCGGTGTTCCACACCGTGTACTGACCCGCGTACTTCAAAGCAATCTCATACCCGGATGAGGTCTGCTCTGCGCCGATCGGCGTCCAGGCAAACTCGCCCGCCGCCAGCGGCGCGCCGCCAAACATCACTTCGGGGCCAATCCCGGTGCTTTTGCTGTCGAGGAAATAGTTACTCCCAACCTGGACCAGATTGGTCGATGCGGACGACCCGATCAGGACGCCGATCACGCCATCGCCGTTGAGATCCTGATGGAAGCTCGTCTCCAGCGATTCAAGTGCGGCTGGTCGAGCCCGATACGTTGCCGATCGGGTCGTAGGTAACATTGCCATTGGCGTCGGTGTTCCACACCGTGTACTGACTGCCGCGTACGTCAAGGCTATCTCATAGCCGGTCGAGGTCTTCTCGGCGGCGATCGGCGTCCAGGCAAACTCGCCCGCCGTAAGAGGCGCGCCGCCAAACATCACCTCGTGACCGATCCCGGTGCTGTTGCTGTCAAGGAAATAATGATTTCCAGCCTGGACCAGACTGGTCGCGCCAAACGACTCGATGGTGCCGGGAACGCCGATCACGCCATCGCCATTCAGATCCTGATGGAAACTTAGTTCGGTGGCTTCCAGCGCCGGGCTGGTTCCGGACACGTTTCCGAGTCGTAGGTGACGTTGCCATTGGCGTCGGTGTTCCACACCGTGTACTGACCCGCGTACTTCAAAGCAATCTCATACCCGGATGAGGTCTGCTCTGCGCCGATCGGCGTCCAGGCAAACTCGCCCGCCGCCAGCGGCGCGCCGCCAAACATCACTTCGGGGCCAATCCCGGTGCTTTTGCTGTCGAGGAAATAGTTACTCCCAACCTGGACTAGATTGGTCGATCCATCGCTCTCAATCACGGTGGTCGGAAGGGTGCCGACGAAGCCATGCTGGTTGCCGCTGCTGTCGTTGTAATATCCGGAGATCGCGCGGGTCGCGTTGATGCCCAGGATGTCGGTTTCAGTGGCTCCGGGGACGTTGACCGTCGTGATGACGCCGCCATTGTCGACGAAGCCGTGAATGTTGCCGCTGCCGTCGGCATAATATCCGACGATTTCGCCGGCGGCGTTTACGGCTGAAGCGCCCGTGCTGGTGGCGCCCGCAATGTTGATCGTGGTGATGACGCCGTTGTTGTCGACAAACCCCCAGGTGTTGTTGGAGAAATCCTGATAGTTTCCGACGATCTCGCCGCCATCGCTGATGCCGACCACACCGGTGGCGTAAGCTCCGGGTACATCGATTGCCGTGAAGCTGCCATTGCTGTCGACGAATCCATGGCCGATCCACCCCGCGTTGGTATTGCCTCCGATTTCATAGTTTCCGACGATCGTGCCGGCTGTATTAATGCCGGCAAGAGTGGTGATATTGGCTCCGGGGAAGGCGATCGGTGTAACGACGCCATTGTTGTTGAGGAATCCCTGCCACCCGGGTTGGTTGCCGTTGTTGATCACGTAGTCGGCATAGTCGCCGTAAACCACGCCGGCGCTGGTAATGCCGTCCACGCGGTGCTGACAGCAAGCGGAACGGTCGGGGGGCAGCCTCTGCGAGGCCGTAGTCGAACGTCGTAAAGACGCCGCCGTTGTCGACAAAGCCATATTGATGGTTGAGATAGGTATAGTCTCCGAAGATGATCCCGCTTGCGGTAATGCCAACGCTGGTGTTGGTTGAGCCGGGCGGGTCCAACGTGATGCCATTGCCATTGCTATTTACCAACGCAATGAAGCCGTGGAAGGTCCCGTCGCCATCGCCGTCAACATTGCCGTAATACCCAACAGCATCGCCGGAGGCGTCGAGACCCGACACACCGATATAGGTATAGGTGCCGGCAGCCGCGGGAACGTCGATTTTTGTGAAGCTGTAGTTTGTCATGACGGGCCGACCTTTTCGAGGCTTTGGTTTGTCTTGCCCGTTGGTGGCGGCTGAATTCTCCCGGGTTCGGGCGCGGCCTATGCCTAAAGCATTAAATTTCCGAAAGAAATCGGCCGGGCGACAGCGCCGCAAATCCCTGCGCGACGGATGTTGGCCAACGGTTCTGACCGATCAAAACTGTTCTGAATCGATTTAGATTTGCGCCAGGATATCCGCGATGAATGCATCGAGATCGCCGCCTTCGAACAGAAAGCCGGGTAGCCCGGCCGCTTCCGCGGCCTCAATGTCGGTCGGACGGTCGCCGATGACAAAACTGCCTTCGCGGCGCACCGGCCAGTGGTCGATCAGATCGAGGATCATGCCGGGGCTCGGCTTGCGCCAGTGATGGTCCTCGAGATAGCCGGCGACCGATCCGTCGGGATGATGCGGGCAATACCTGACATCGTCGATGCGCGCGCCCTGGCTTGCGAGTTCGGCCAGCATCCAGTCGTGCAGCGCGGTGAGTTGGTCCTCGGTGAAGTAGCCGCGCGCCACGCCGGATTGATTGGTGAAGAAGAATACGAGATATCCGGCCTTGTTGAGCCGGCGGATCGCCTTCGCGGCGTTCGGCATCCAGCGGATGCGATCCTGCGTGCCCATGTAGCCGTCATCGTGATTGACGACGCCGTCGCGGTCGAGAAAGGCGGCGGGTCGCGGTGTGGAGCGGGAATCGACCCCGCTCATTTCTCCGCGGCCTCACGCATCAGGGTCTGCTCGATCTCGTCGCAGATGCCGTGCGCCACCGCGAGGTGGATCTGCTGGACGATCGGGGTGTCGTCGCTGGGCGCGATCAGGAGGTGATCGCAATGCGCGCCCAGCGCTTCACCCTTCAGGCCGGTGAAGCCGATGGTGGAAAGCCCGCGCTTACGCGCGCTGTGCAGCGCGGCCAGAATGTTCGGCGAGCGGCCCGAGGTGGACAGCGCCAGCAGCACGTCGCCGCTACGGCCGAGACCCTCGACCTGTCGCGCGAACACCTGCTCGAAGCCGTAGTCATTCGATATCGCCGTCAGCGCCGAAGTATCGGTGGTCAGCGCGATCGCCGCATAGGCCCGCCGGTCCTGCTTGTAGCGGCCGACGATCTCGGCGGCGATATGCTGGGCATCGGCGGCGCTGCCGCCATTGCCGATGATCAGGAGTTTTCGGTCCGCGCGCAGCGCAGCAATGATGACTTCCGCGATCCTGCGCGCGGCGGCCGATAGTGCCGCGTCGTGGGTCGTACGCTCGAGGGCGGCGAGCGAAAGCTTCAGATGGGCTCCGATCAGGTCCTGGCTCAAGACACACCGTCAGGTTTTGCGGGTTCGCATCGTTTGGTAATGACCGCGCCGCGCCAGCGCAAGCGCGGGCGGTCAATGCGTCAGGCGGCCCCGGCTCCGGCAAGCACGCGGCCGGCAATCTCGACGACGTCGGAGGCGGGAATGTCGCGCATGCAGCGATGGTCATTCATGGTGCAGACCGGGCGGTGGCAGGGCTGGCACGGCACCACGGTTTTGGTCTGCACCGTGGCTGCGAGGCCGTTCAGCGGCGCCCAGTGATAGGGGCTGGTCGGGCCGAAAATGCCCATGGTCGGCGTCCCCAGCGCGGCGGCGATATGCATCAGGCCGGAATTGTTCGAGATCGCTACATTGGCCGCTGCCATGGCCAAAATGCCGTTGCGCAGGTCGGTCCCGGTCAAGTCGCGGACTTTGGGTCCGCCTTGGGCCATGATTTCCGCGGCCATCGCCTTTTCGCCGGGGCCCCCGACCACCCAGACATCGAGCCCACGCGCGGCCAGGAGCTGCGCGGCTTGCGGATAGTAGGTCCAGCGCTTTGAGGCTCCCACGGAGCCCGGCGCCAGCGCCACGGCGGTTCCCGTGCCCAGTCCGCCGGCGTCACGCCAGCGGCGGACTTCCTCGGCGGGGACATTCAACTGGGGCACCGGCCATTCTGGCGGCAACGCCGCCCCCTCCGGCAGCGCCAATGCGGCGTTCTTGTCGATGAAACGGGGCAGCGCCTTCTCGCGCCAGCGCCATCGGTTGACCAGTCCGAACCGCGCCTCGCCGACAAAACCGACCCGTTCAGGGATACCGGCCAACGCCGGGGCGATGGCCGACTTCCAGGTGCGAGGCAGCACCAGCGCCGTGCCGTAGTTCCGCTTCCGCAGTTCGGCCGCCAGCCCGAACTGCCTGGATACCGCCAGCCGGCTGCGGGGCAGGTCCCAGACGATGCCGGCGCGCACGCCCGGCATATAATCGACCAGCGGGGCGCACAGGGAAGTAGCGAGGAGGTCAATGGGCCGATTGGGCCACCGCTGCTTCAGCACGCGCACGACCGTGTGCCCGCGCATGAAATCGCCGATCCACATGTAAGGAACGATCAGGATCGGGCGGGTGTCTGCCAGATCTTCGCTTGTCGAATGTTCTTTTGAATCTATATTCATATCTTGGATCGGTTTACCTCGAAGCTGTCGGTAACCGCTCCCTGCCGCGCGGTAAAGGCAGCAAAGTGGGGGCGCTCATCTTCACCACGCCGGCCAACCCAAGTTGCAGGCCGGGCGGTAGTGGGGCAAAGCTGGCATCCTACAGCAAGGGCAGGGCAGCGAATGTTGCTGGTGACCGGGGGCGCCGGTTTTATCGGATCGAATGTCGTGGCCGCGTTGAATGACGCCGGCCGCGCCGACGTCGCGGTCTGCGACCTGCTCGGCGATAGCGGCAAGTGGCGCAACCTCGCCAAGCGGCAACTCGCAGACATCGTGCCGCCGACGCAGTTGCCGGACTGGCTGAGCGGCCGCCGGCTCGATGCCGTCGTCCATCTCGGCGCCATTTCCGAGACCACCGCGACCGACGGCGATCTCGTGATCGAAACCAATTTTCGCCTCTCGATGCGGCTACTCGACTGGTGCACCGCGCACGTGATCCCCTTCATCTACGCTTCGTCGGCGGCAACCTACGGGGACGGCGCGCTGGGATTTCGCGATGACCCCTCGCTACCGGCACTGAAGGCGCTCCGGCCGATGAATCTCTACGGCTGGAGCAAGCATCTGTTTGACCTTGCCATCACCGAGCGCGCGGCGAAGGGCGAGAAACTGCCGCCGCAATGGGCCGGCCTGAAATTCTTCAACGTGTTCGGTCCCAATGAATATCACAAGGGCAACATGATGAGCGTGCTGGCGCGGCGCTTCGACGACATCAAGGCGGGCCGCCCCGTGCAGCTGTTCAAGTCCCATCGCGATGGCGTCGCCGACGGCGATCAGCAGCGCGATTTCATCTATGTCGACGATGCGGTGCGAATAGTGATGTGGCTGCTCGCCACGCCCTCGGTCAGCGGCATCTTCAACGTCGGCACCGGCAAGGCGCGCAGCTTCAGGGACCTGATGCTTTCGGCCTATGCCGCGCTCGGCGCGGCGCCGAACATCCAGTATATCGACATGCCCGAGCAAATCCGCGACAGCTACCAGTACTTTACGCAAAGCAATGGCGATCGGCTCCAGCGTGCGGGCTACAACGGCGGCTTCACCGCGCTGGAGGAGGCGGTAGGCCTTTACGTCAACGGTTTTCTCAACCGCGCCGATCGCTTCCGCTGACATGCGCAACAGGAAACGGGTTCCGATGTTCGATTTTGACGCCCTGTCGCATGCGATCGCCGGCCAGACCGTGCTCTGCGTCGGCGACCTCATGCTCGACGAATTCGTCTATGGCGAGGTGTCGCGGATTTCGCCGGAAGCGCCCGCGCCGGTGATTGCCGTGCAGCGCAGCGAGATCAACGTCGGCGGCGCCGGCAATGTCGCGCGCAATATCGCTTCCCTCGGAGCACGATGCATTCTCGTCGGCCTGATCGGCGAGGACGACGCGGGTGCGAAACTGAAAAGCCTGCTTTCACAGCAGGGCTTGATCGAAAGCATTCTGGTCTGCGATTCCAGGCGCCCGACCACGCGCAAGGTACGCTTCGTCTCCGAGCATTTTTCGACCCACATGCTGCGCGCGGACTGGGAACTGGCGCAGCCTGCGGCCGCCGAGATCGAGCAGCAGTTGATCGACGCGATCCTCACGCAGCTCGTCCGCGCCAACGTCGTGCTGCTGTCCGACTATGCCAAGGGCGTGCTGACGGCGCGGGTGATCCGAAACGTCATCGACGCCGCGCGAAAACTCGGCACGCGCGTGATCGTCGATCCCAAGAGCGCCAATTTCGCGATTTATCGCGGTGCCACGCTGCTGACTCCCAACCGCAAGGAATTCGCCGAAGCGACCCGCAGCCGCGCCGACAGCGAACAAGGCATTGCGGAGGCGGCGCGCGACGCGATGCAGCTTGCCGATTGCGAGGCCATGCTGGTGACGCAAAGCGAGCACGGCATGACACTGGTGACGCGCAAGGGCGAGGCGATCCATGTGCCGGCCCATCCGGTCAGGGTCCGCGACGTCTCGGGGGCGGGCGATACCGTCGCCGCGGCGCTCGCGGTCAGTCTTGCGGCGGGCGCCGACTGGGAGACGGCGCTGCGAATGGCGAACGCGGCGGCCGCCGTCGCGGTCGGCAAGAAGGGCACCGCGAGCGTGACGACTGCCGAATTGCGCCGACGTATCCTGCCGCACGCGTTCCTCGCAGCGGAGGAGAAGATCATCGCGGCGGGCGGCGATCTCGACACGCATCTGGCCGATTGGCGCGAACAGGATTTGCGCATCGGATTCACCAACGGCTGCTTCGACATCCTGCATCCCGGCCACGTCAAGGTACTGACGGCGGCGCGTGCGGCCTGCGACCGCCTGATTGTCGGCCTCAACGGCGACGCCTCGACAAGGCGGCTGAAGGGCGAGGGCCGTCCGGTCCAGGACGAGCGAGCGAGGGCGGAAGTGCTGGCCGCGCTGGAGGCGGTCGATCTCGTGGTGATCTTCGAAGAGGACACGCCGATCAAATTGATCGCGGCGATCAGACCGAGCGTGCTGGTGAAGGGCGGCGACTACACCCGCGACGAGGTCGTCGGGCACGAGATCGTCGAAGCCGGGGGCGGCGAGGTGCTGCTGGTCGACGTCCTGCCCGGTTTCAGCACGACGTCGCTGGTCGATCGCGCGCGCGGGGGCAAGGCGTGACGGCGCTCGCCAGGGCATCCCTCCCGGCGTGGCTGTCGCAGCGCTGGCGCGATCAGGCCGCGTGTTCGACCACCGCCGATATCCTCGCCATCCTGATTGCGGCCTCGCTGCCCTGGTCGACGTCGCTCACCTCCATCTTCGCCGCTGCATTCCTGGCCTCGATGGCGCCGCTGCTTGACGTCAGGGCCTTCCTGCAATCGTTGAAGCGTCCGATAGGTGCGCTGCCGATCGCGCTGTTTGCGCTGGCCGCTGTCGGAATGCTGTGGTCGAACGTCACGTGGGGCGAGCGGCTGTACGCGGTCGGACCGACGACGAAATTCCTGATGCTGCCGGTGCTGCTCTATCACTTCGAACGCTCCGCCCGCGGCATTCATGTGTTGATTGCTTTTCTCCTTTCCTGCGCGCTCCTGATGGCGATGTCCTGGATCGTCGCGTTCGACCCGAAGCTCGCGCTCAAGCCGGATGCCGAATACGGCGTCCCCGTCAGGAGTTATATCGACCAGAGCCAGGAATTCGCCTTGTGCGCCATGGTGCTCGCCTATCCCGTCATCACCCTGTTGCGCGCGCAACGAATCCGGCTGGCGGCGTTGCTGGCCGCGATATCGCTGAGCTTCGTCGTCAACATGGTATTCATCAGCGTGTCGCGGACGGTATTGGTGACCATGCCGATCATGCTGGCGGTGTTCGCGCTGCTTCACCTGAAACAACGAAGCCTCGTCATCGTCGGCTGCGCGGCGGTGATGTTGGCGGGGTTGGCATGGGCGGCATCGCCGCAGCTGCGCGGGACCGGCGAGACCTTCGTGCGGGATTATCAACTCTACCAGGAGCGAAACGTCCCGACGTCGCTCGGCCTCAGGCTGGTGTTCTGGCAAAGATCGCTGCGGTTCATCTCCGAGGCCCCGCTGATCGGCCATGGCACCGGAACGATCCACGCGCTTTTCGAGGAAGCCGCCGTGGGGCAGTTCGGCGCCGCCGCCGAGGTGGTCGCAAATCCGCACAACCAGACACTGAACGTCGGCATTCAATGGGGCGCGGTCGGGATTGCCGTGCTATACGCGATGTGGCTGGCGCACTTGATGCTGTTCCGCGGCGAGGGTCTTGCGAGCTGGACCGGACTGATGGTGGTGGTGCAGAACATCTTTACTTCGCTGTTCAATTCTCATCTGTTCGATTTCAGCGAGGGATGGATATATGTCCTGGGCGTGGGGATCGCCGGCGGCATGGTGCTGAGGGAGAAAAGCTTGCGCAAGGCGGCGATGGCGACGCCGGGTTCTGCCGAGCCATGATGGCTGGCATGCGCGCGCGAGATGAGCTATCAGCGGCCTCGCAACGGCTTGGCCCAGGGATGGTTTGTTACTGGTCAGCGAGATGATGCGTCTGTCCAATCTGACCCTGCGCAATTTGCTGATCGCGGTGCACGACGCGCTGGCGACGGCACTTGCGCTCTTTGCGAGCTTCTATCTGCGCTTCGAGGGCGATGCCTTCTACGATCGTCTGCCGTTGCTGCTGCGCATCCTGCCCTACTTCGTCGCGTTCAGCGTCCTGGTCTGTTACGTCTTCAATCTTACCACCACGAAGTGGCGTTTCATTTCGTTGCCGGACGCGCTGAATATTCTTCGCGTGGCCACCGTGCTGACGCTCGCGCTCCTGGTGATGGACTATATCTTCGTCACGCCCGACGTTCATGGCAAGCTGGTGGCGCAGAACCTGCAAACGCCGTTCTTCCTCGGCAAGATCACCATCGTCCTCTACTGGTTTCTCGAGATCACCTTCCTGAGCGCGCTGCGCTTCGGCTATCGCTATTTCCGGTATTCGCGCACGCGCTATCATGCGCGCGCCGAGGGCGCTTCGCCGGCGCTGCTGATCGGGCGCGCGGCGGATGCCGAAATTCTGCTGCGCGGTATCGAGAGCGGCGCCGTCAAGCACCTGTGGCCGGTCGGCGTGCTGTCGCAATCGCCGGCCGATCGCGGGCAGTCGATCCGCAACATACCCGTGCTGGGCGGGATCGACGATATCGAGCAAGTGATCGGCGATTTCGCCGGGCGCAACAAGCCGATCGCCCGCATCGTCATGACGCCTTCGGCCTTCGAGCCGGAAGCGCGGCCTGAATCCGTGCTGATGCGGGCGCGCCGGCTGGGGCTGATCGTGAGCCGCCTGCCGTCGCTCGAAAGCGGGGAGACGCCGCGGCTGACGAATGTCGCGGTCGAAGACCTGTTGCTGCGCCCCAGCGAAAATATCGACTATGCGCGTCTCGAAGCGCTGGTGAGGGACAAGGCGGTCATCGTCACCGGCGGCGGCGGTTCGATTGGCTCGGAGATTTGCGAGCGCGTCGCGACCTTCGGCGCAGCGCGCCTGCTGGTATTGGAGAATTCCGAGCCGGCGCTCTATGCGGTCACCGAGGCGCTCGCCGCGCACCGCACGGGCGCCACCATCGAAGGGCGGATCGCGGACATTCGCGACCGCGAGCGCATCATGCGGCTGATGGCCGAGTTCAAGCCCGACATCGTGTTTCATGCCGCGGCGCTGAAGCACGTGCCGATCCTCGAGCGCGACTGGAGCGAAGGGGTCAAGACCAACATCTTCGGATCGATCAATGTCGCCGATGCGGCGCTCGCCGCGGGTGCTGAGGCCATGGTGATGATCTCGACCGACAAGGCGATCGAGCCGGTCTCGATGCTCGGCCTGACCAAGCGGTTTGCCGAGATGTATTGCCAGGCGCTGGATCACGACCTCGCTTCCCAGCCCGGCGCCAGGCGGCCGATGCGCCTGATCTCCGTGAGATTCGGCAACGTGCTGGCATCGAACGGTTCGGTAGTACCGAAATTCAAGGCGCAGATCGAGGCAGGCGGCCCGGTAACGGTCACCCATCCCGACATGGTCAGGTATTTCATGACCATCCGCGAGGCCTGCGATCTCGTGATAACGGCGGCGACCCACGCGCTGGCGCCGGTGCGCCCCGATGTTTCGGTCTACGTCCTCAACATGGGACAGCCGGTGAAGATCGTCGACCTCGCCGAGCGCATGATCCGGCTCTCCGGCCTGCAGCCGGGCCACGATATCGAGATCGTCTTCACCGGCATGCGGCCGGGCGAGCGGCTCAACGAGATACTGTTCGCCAGCGAGGAGCCGACCATCGAGATCGGGGTCGCCGGCATCATGGCGGCCAAGCCCAACGAACCGCCGATGCAGACGCTGCGCAAGTGGATCGCCGCCCTCGAGCAGGCGATCGCCAGGGACGATCGGGCGACCATCAGTGCGGTGCTCAAGGATGCGGTCCCTGAATTCGGCTCGACGGCTGCCTGACGGGATGGCTGCATTGCCTGTGCGAGACCATCTCGAAAGCAATTGATGCCGGAGCCTGCAAAAGTCGTCATCGTCAGCCAGCACTATCCGCCGGATTCCTCGACCACCGCGGCGATCATGTCTGACATCGCCGGGCATCTGGCGGTGGAGCGGCCGGTTCTGGTGCTTTCGGGGATGCCGGGTTCGGCGACAAACGATGCCGCGCCTTCGAAGGGGCCGGACGTCGTCGAGATCCGGAATCGGATACCGGGCAAGGCCGCCCTCATCAAGCGCGCGCTGGCCGAAGCATCTTTCACGACACGCGCGTTCCTGGCGCTGCTGCGGCGATTGCGGCGCGGCGACGTGGTGGTCACCGTCACCGCTCCCTTCATGCTGCCTTACGCGGTCGCCGCTGCCGCGAGACTGAAGGGCGCACGCGCCGTACTGATCATGCATGACCTCTATCCCGACGTGCTGGTGATGGCCGGCCTGCAGAAGCCCGGCTCGATTGCGGCCAGGGCGATGCGGGCCGCCAATGCGCTGATGTTTCGCGCGCTCGATGCCGTCGTCGTCATCGGGCGCGACACCGGGCGGTTGCTTTCGCGCTACGGCGGCATCACGCCGGGCAAGATCCGGTTCATTCCGAACTGGGCGACATTGGCGTCCGGCGTGCGGCCGATCCGGCCCGATAACCGCTATCGCGCTCTCCACGCCGCGCGCTTCGTAGTGGGGCTATCGGGCAATCTCGGCTTTACCCATGATCCCCTGATCGTATTCGAGGCCGCGCGTTTGCTGCGGGGCGAAGCGGATATTCATTTCCTGCTCTCAGGCTGGGGGATCGGCTTCGAACGGCTGAAGGGGATGCAGGCGGAGGCAAATCTGCCCAATGTCACCCTGGTCGACCGCGTCGAGGACGAGAACCTCGAAGCGTTTCTTTCCGCGGCCAACGTCTGGATCATTCCCTATCGCAAAAATGTTGCCGGGGTCTCGGTCCCGAGCCGGTTCTACAACCTGCTGGCGGTCGGCCGGCCGGTCATCCTCGTTTCCGAACCCGACGCGGAGGCCGCGTTGACAGTGACCGAGCACGATGTCGGCTGGGTGGTCCCGCCCGGTGATGCCGGTGAGCTTGCGAGAACGATACGCCTGGCGCTTTCGTCGGAAGATCCGTCGCGGGCCGAACGCGCGGCGCGGATCGCAAGGGGATTTAGCGCGGCCGCAGCGATGGCGAGCTACGCCGCCCTGATACGAGAATTGCAGCAGGAAGCCAGATAAATCAGGCTTTCCCGGTGCGCGGCCGTGAAAACCGGTACATTGCGAATGCCACGCCGCAGCCGCCGATGACGATGCAGAGGACGGCGATTGCGGTTGACTGCGTCTTGGCCGAGGCGATCGCCAGCAGCGCGAGCGCGATATTGAGCGCGAATACATGCTCGACCACCTGCATCACGGTGAAGCCGTTGTCGGTCGCGCGTTGATAGAAATGCGAGCGATGCGCCGCCCAGAACGGCTCTCGCCCGATCATCCGGCGCAGCAGCGTCACCGTCGCGTCCGCCAGATAATACAGCGGCAGCAGCAGGGCGGCAGCAAATTGATGATGATAGGCCAGTTGCAGCAGGCACCAGCCAAGCAACAACCCGATCGGCAGGCTGCCGACGTCGCCGAGAAAGATTTTCGCCACCGGGCGGTTGAACGGCGCAAAACCGAGCATCGCGCCGCAGAGCGCAGCCGCGACGATGGTTGCCGGAAGCGGAAACTCACCGATCGACCCGAGCGCGATCATCGCACCGGTGACCGGCACGACTTCGGCAACCGTCATCCAGTCCAGCCCGTCCATGAAGTTCACGAGGTTCACGAACCACAGCCCCGCCAGCAGAATCAGGCCGCGTTCGATCCAGAACGGGCAGGCGGGAGCGATCCTGACATCGCCGGGCGTCGCAAACAGGATCGCGGCGACGGCCGCCCCCTGCAGCATTAATCGCGGCAATACCGGGATCGATTTGAGATCATCGGCAAATCCCACGATCGCGATGAACAGGGTCGCCGCGAATACCGCGAGAGGAATATGCCCCCGCGCCGGATCGGCATAAAGCGCGGCTATCGCCGCGACCAACAGCGTGGCCGTGATCACCGCGATGCCGGCGCCTTGAGGGGTGGGAACGCGATGCGACGACCGCGCGTTCGGCCTGGCAAGCGCGTGCCGCAGCAGCACCGGCCGAATCGCACAGGTGATGGCTGCCGAAACCAGGCTTGCGGTCACGACGGAAAAAATCGACAGCAGCAATCCGGAGTTCGTCATTCGATCCAACGCCGCCGTTATTCCGGAACTTCGATCGGCGCCGAACCCTGCGCGGCCTTCTCGGCGCTGAAAATCCAGACCAGGCCGCCGAAGGCGCCGACGATGAAGGATACCGCGCCGAACAACAGCGATACGTTGACGCCTTCGTTCGCCATTAGCCCTGCATAGCCGAACGCCAGCCCCATGGTGGCTTCGCGCACGCCCCAGCCCGCAATCGAGATCGGCAGCATGGTGATCAGCATCACCGGCGGTACCAGCTGAAAGATCTGGCCGAACACCACCGGGGCTGCGATCGATTGCACCACGCACCAGGCGATGACGACCGCGAGAACGTGGACCAGCGTCGAGCAGCGCCGCGATCACGGGTCCGTGCTTCCTGGAGAAGATCACCCGGTTCGCGATCACGGAGCAGGCGTGAAAGTGGTGGGTCCCCCACCAGCGCTTCAGCCAGGGCCAGGGCAACCTGCCGAGCACGAGAAATCCGAGGCCGCCGGCAAGTGCGGCGAAATCGACGAACAGCAGCGCCGAGCGGCCAGCAGGATTGCCGATCAGCTGCAAGCTCCAGGGCAGGCTCGCAACGATGATGATCGCAAGCGCGATCAGGCCGACGGCGCGGTCGACAAAGATGGAATAGGTCGCCGCGCGCCATCCGGCGCCGTTGCGCGCGACCAGCCAGAGCCGCACCGCATCGCCGCCGATCGAGGAGGGCAGCGTCTGGTTGAAGAAGGTTCCAATCAGGTTGAAGCGCATCGCCTGGCCCGTCCGCAGCGGCGCGCCGCATTCGGCGCTGATCTCGCGCCACCGCAACACGCCGACGAAGATTTGCAGGAAGGTCACGGCGATGGCAACGCAGATCCAGCCGAGACTCGCAAGATTATTGATGCGCGATGCAAGCTCGATGAGGTTGACCTTGCGCAGCGCAAGGTAGAGCAGCGCCGCCGAGATCAGTATTTTTATCGTCGAAAGCAGGATCCGGCGCATCTCGCCCGCGCTTCGTAAGGTTTGAGAGGACGTCAAAAACAGCGCGATCCGATGCCGCGCGCCGAAACTTCGCCGCCTTGGTATGGTGTTGGGGCCGATCTGGCAATAGCCCCGCAGCCGGGTATTGCGGCACAGGCGATACGGCGGGTAAAGAGGCTTCGACCGGCGGCGCAACCCGGTCGGCGGCCTTGGGGATATGATGTCGGATCAGGCAATTTTGGTCACGGGTGCGGCGGGTTTCATCGGCTTTCATGTCGCCCGCCAGCTGCTCGCCGAGGGCCGTGATGTCGTCGGTCTGGACAATCTCAACAGCCACTATGACCCGGCGCTGAAGCACTCGCGGCTGGACATCCTGCGCGAAAATCCGCGATTCGATTTCGTGCAGACCGATCTTGCGGACCGCCCGTCGGTCGCGCCGCTGTTTGCGAGATACCGGTTTCCGGTGGTGATCCATCTTGCGGCCCAGGCCGGCGTGCGTCATTCGATCGATCATCCGCATGCCTATGTCGACGCCAATCTCGAAGGCTTTGTCAATGTGCTGGAAGGATGCCGGCACAACCAGTGCCGTCACCTGGTCTATGCCTCCTCATCCTCGGTGTACGGCGCCAACACCAAGCTGCCGTTTTCGGTCGACGACAGGACCGATCATCCCGTCAGTCTTTACGCGGCGACCAAGAAGGCCAACGAGCTGATGGCCTATTCCTACAGCCATCTTTACCGGCTTCCGGTCACCGGCTTGCGATTTTTCACCATCTACGGACCGTGGGGACGGCCCGACATGGCGATCTTCGCGTTTACGAAGGCAATCATGGAAGGCACGCCGATCAAGCTCTTTAACCATGGCAGGATGCGGCGCGACTTCACCCATATCGACGACGTCACCCGCGTCGTATTGCGCCTTGTCGATCGCCTTCCCGAAAGTGACGGCGCTGGGCGGCCGCCGGCAAAGATCTATAATGTCGGCAATCACCGCCCGGAAGAGCTGATGCACGTGGTGGCGCTGCTCGAGAAGGAGTTGGGCCGCAAGGCGCTAAAGGATATGCTGCCGATGCAGCCCGGAGATGTGATGGAAACCTTCGCCGATGTCGGCGATCTGATGCGTGACACCGGCTTCAGGCCGCAGACCTCGGTCGAGGACGGCATTCGCGATTTTGTCGCGTGGTATCGCGACTACTACAAGGTTTGAGGCGCCGATGGACAGACGTATCATTCCACTGATCATGTGCGGCGGCGCCGGAACGCGGCTGTGGCCGGCTTCGCGCGAAGTCCGCCCCAAGCAATTCCTGCCGCTGTTCGGGGCCCGCTCGACGTTTCAGAATACGCTTGTGCGGGTGTCGGATGCGGCGCTGTTCGAGCGTCCGATCGTCATCACCAACACGGCGTACCGCTTCATGGTGCTCGAGCAATTGGCCGAGATCGGGCTCGAGGCCGATGTGCTGCTGGAGCCGATGCGGCGGGATTCCGGCCCGGCGATCGCGGCAGGGGCTGCGTTTGCCCAAATCCGCGACAAGGACGCGGTGGTGCTGGCGCTCGCCGCCGATCACGTCGTGCGCGATACCGCTGCCTTCGTCGCGGCCTGCCGTCAGGGTCTTGCCGCGGCGCAAGCGGGACGCATCGTGACCTTCGGCGTCGAACCCGAGCGGGCGGCCACCGAATACGGCTATATTAGCCCCGGCGAGGCTATTTCCGGCGAGGTCCGCAGCGTCGCGAAATTCGTCGAGAAGCCGGATCCGGCAACCGCGGCCAAGTACATCAAGGCCGGCTATCTCTGGAACAGCGGCAACTTCATGTTCCGCGCTTCCGTCCTGCTCGACGAATACGGCAAGGTCGATGCCGAAAGCGTCAAGGCGGTTACCGACGCCGTGGTCGAAGCCGGGCGTGATCTCGGCTTTGTCACGCTGGACGCGAGTGCGTTCGCAAAGGCGAAGGCGATCTCGATCGATTATGCCGTGATGGAAAAGACTTCGCGCGCCGCCGTGGTGCCGGTCAAATGCGGTTGGTCCGACGTCGGCTCCTGGCATGCGGTGTGGGAGCTTTCGGACAAGGATGCGCTCGGCAATGCCGCGCAGGGCACCGCGGTGTTCGAGGATTCCCGCAACTGCAACGTTTCGAGCGATGGGGCGCTGGTGGCGCTGGAGGGTGTCGACGACCTGGTGGTGGTGGCGACGGAGGACGCGGTGCTGGTGTCGCGGCAGAAGGATGCCGACGGATTGAAGCGGTTGGTGGCAAAGCTGAAGACTGTCGCGCCTCAGATCACCGAAGAACATCGCAAGGTCCATCGGCCCTGGGGCTCGTATCAATCGATCGACATGGGCGAGCGGCATCAGGTCAAGCGCATCGTGGTGAAGCCGGGCGGCCGGCTGTCACTGCAGAAACATCACCATCGTTCCGAACACTGGATCGTGGTACGCGGTGCGGCGCTCGTGACCGTCAACGACCTCGTCAAGACAGTGCACGAGAACGAATCGATCTATATCCCGATCGGCGCGACCCACCGGATGGAGAATCCCGGCAAGATCGCGCTGGAACTGATCGAGGTTCAGACCGGCAGCTATCTCGGCGAAGATGACATCATCCGTATCGAGGACGATTA